>NZ_JACHXU010000001.1:0-475555 GCF_014192335.1 Aporhodopirellula rubra
AGCTCTGAGCCCCCAAGTCCTTGCCTCGCAATTCGTCGACAAACTTGTGCCCCACCTCTTTCCACAATCGCGATACATTCGACCGGCTGACTCCCGGGGAATTCGGTTTAATGTCCTCGATCGCTCGACTGCTGACGCCAGACACGATCGCCTGGATGATCTGCGTCTGCAACTGACTGGGATCCTTCGCCGCTCGATAAGTGGCCAATTCGACTTCGTGACTGTCCCCGTCGTCGCCTCGGCGACGCACACGAGGCCGAACAACTTCTTCCCGTTCACCCTCGTAAAGAACGCGTCCGGGACTGGTTCCAGCTCGATAGTGATCGCCTTCATGCGGCGCGTGCTTGGGACCACAAAGCTGCGTGACTTCAGCAGCCATCACTTCACTGATCATCTCGCGGACGTGGCCACGGATGAAGTCACGAAAGACTTCCCCGGTTTCTGACGCTGAAACTTGCCCAAGAGATTGCAAAAGACTAACTTCATTCATGATGGTCTCCCCGTCGGTTGCCGCCGACGAAAATTGGAAAGTTGCGGAGGGCAGATTCTGCCCTCCGGGAGACCATCTTTCAACTTTCAACAATTATTGGGACGCTTCCCGTTCCAGAGACCGGCAACCGACTAGGTCTAGAGCTTCTGTTGCTATTCGCGGCCTAGTGTTCCAATCAGGACTAATCTTGAATCCTGGATTCGTTGGCAGCAAGGCTTTGTAAAAGAAAAAGAGGGTGGGGCGGTTCTGTTTCCCAAATTGTCCTTCTGCCACTATGGGCTTGGCTTGGGTGAGACATCCAGTAAGGGCCCTATCCAACGAGAACGCTTCACTTGCCTTAATCTAGCGATCCCTTGCGTTGAGTCCGAATACACTCTCCTTTTCTTGTTAGGCTGCCGTTGGATGTCACGGCGATTTGTGTGCACCATGACCGGATGCAAATTGTCGTCAACGACGGTTACAATGTCGCAGAGCGGAGGAGGCGTTTGCCGTTCACCAAATGGACGCTAGAACTCGCAGATCCTCGAGAGTCAAGATCTGTCGACAAAGCGGACCAATCGATCCATCAGATTTACGCTAAGGTCACTATGTCGCAATCCCCTTTTCTCCCCATTCAGCTTGCATCTGAGATTGCAAAAATACACGAACAGTCCAGACGTGACATATCGAACATGTTTGGCTCGGTGCTTGGATCTTTAAATAGCTCCGCCTTTGGAATAGATAACGCGATAAGAGAGCTGCAACTCACTACATCAATTCGAGGGGACTACATCCAGACCGTTGGTCGGGCAATGTCACAAGCTCAAGAAGAGATGAAACTGTTCCAACGCAATATGTTCGCTGAGCTTGGCAGTTCCATTTCGATTTACCAAGACATTTTGCGGCAACAGAAGATCCCAATAAACCTTGGGATCGCCAGGGCTGTTGAACAGTCCATGACAGATTACAGAGCGATGATTGGGCAAATTGGAAGCGAAGCTTTCAGCTCAGTCTTCGCAAGCATGGATATCTCGATTGCCATAGATGAGTTGATAAATGATTTGGAAGAGCTGGAAGTAGAGCCGATGGACGCGGAGGCTCTCGAAACCAGTCAAACCGAACTTATCCGGCAAACTGCCTTGGAGATTGGCTGTTCTAGGACAGCAGACCAGTTGTTCGAGGTTCTGAACTCGATAAACGAAAAGCTCTCCGACCTTACCCAGCCTGCAAGAAAGACAGTTTTGCTGATCCTGTTTGGTATTGTCAGTACCTACTTTTGCTCTGTGATTGACACATGGTGGGCAAGCTATATTCGAGACTACCGTTTGCACCGGATAGAATATCGGCAAGGGGTAGAAGCTCTGGAGACGCTCACTGAGACAGCCCCTTCGTTCTCTATCAGCAATGTAAGTGGTGTCACTCGAACTCCATGTGTCGCTGTAAAGAATGTTAACGGAATTCTACATCAAGCAAAGGTTTCGGCAGGCACGCTTGTGAAGGTTACTAAACGCAATGGTAAGTCAATTGAAATTCACTGGTACGACTCGGGCAAGCAACTAAGTGGATGGATCAATATCACACATGTCAGGTACCCAAAACGCTTTCGCTAACAGACTGATACTCGGTCTGGAAAATAGCAAACAGGGTCGTTGCTATGAAATTTTCTTTGGTTGAATTTGGGCGAAGATTGGGTGAGACATTGTCTTTCACCATGCTTTTTTCTCAATTGGTCAGTAGCGGGTGACCAGCCAGCAGCTATCGTCAATAGACGGTCTAGCGATTTAGTTGAATTAAATGAACTAAGGGGGCGTGCCTTTTATCTTCAAAAATGAAGTACCCCGCCTCGTCCTGTTTTGGTCGGGTAGGTTGAGAAGCAATGGAGCTTTTGAAACTTGGGATTCATTCCAAATTCAGTACTCAGGGCAGCTTCAATATCTCACCGGAAAAGTATCCTCCCCACATTAAAGAGGGAGAGTAGATCAGGAGTAGAAAGAAATATCAGAGTAAGAAAGAGAGTAAAAAAATGGTCCTCACTCTCTCGATAGCTTTGCCTTCAAACCCGACTTGCGAATACGTTCCCTGAACACTTCTTCGGCCCTGTCTGCGTCAGACTCTTTGACGTAAACGGCGTCATGCACTGGGTGCCCAAGAATGCCAGCTTGCCTTAGGTCAGTGTTGTAGTACTGGTCAATGAAGAGCCTACTTTCGGCAGCTTGCAATTCTCTGGCGACCTGACGGAAAGGCTTCTCTTCTTTGAGATCATAGACGTACTGGGCCGTCCTCTTGTAGTTCTCGAACATAAACTCCTGAATCAAGAACTGATCTTTTTTTTCATGCTTCTCCTTGGTTCTGTTGGGGCCGAATAAATATTCCATTACGGCAAACTTTGCCCGCTCTCGTGTCGGCGTCCTAAGGGCTGGCCACTTTTCCTCAATCCATTTCAATTCTTCTTCGCCCACCATATCCATCTCAGGGTCCGGCAAAAGCGGATGGGCGGAACGTGGCTCCAGGTACTCGCTTACCTTCGAATAGAACTCGTTGCCCAAGCAGTCTCCCAAGAGGTCGGGATCTGCCGTCTTGTTGGCTAGCAGTGTTATCTGGCATGAACAAATATCCAAAGCCGTTAGTCTTTCGCCATCAAGTCTCAGAGACTTCCGTAGCTCTCGCTTCAAGAACGTAAAGGGAGAGAACAGCCTGTGTCCGTGACTCTTCGAAACCCTGAAGACGGCTCCCCCACCAGCCCTAATCTGTAGTGCGGGTTGAATGATACTGGCGTTGACTCGCCCCGCCTTGGCCATCATCCATCTGTTGTATTCCCCGATATCTCGAAGTTCGTTCCACTTGTTTTCCTCATCTCTTGTATTGGGAATAAAAAACAATCCTGTTTCCTTTATCCAGTCTCTTCGATCAATGTGACTCAGGTAAATGTTTCGGATGATCTGCTTTGCTTCATCCTCGATAACTTCGGTTCGATCAAGTGCGTGACGTGAGTACTTACAAGCCGGGTCGTCGTCTGTAAAGCTCCCCAAGATTCGGTCTGTTGTTTTGAAACTTAGGTCAACGAGAACAGGGTCGTCAGTTGGGATGATCTTCATTCTGTGCGGCGTCCCTTCTTTCCAGTCAGCCCAACCCTCTGCATCGAAAAGAATTTTGAGATCGGACAATCCACCATTGCTGTCTACGATCTTCTTAAGTTCGTATTGGCGTACCTTGGCCCAGTTGTCGTCCTTCGGATCTCCTCTGCCGTTGATGAAGCTCCACATCAAGTAGATGTTGTCGTAGGTGTTGCCCACCTTTGAGAGTTTACGTTTGTCGCCATGTGCCTTCAGCTCCTCGTAGTGCTGCTTACACCACTCGACGAGTGCAGGATCTACCAATAGCGACTTACCATCCAGCATGGCCCCGATTTCGGTGTCTAGATTTTCCTCCGTCAGTCCTCTTCCATTCTTCACTAGCTAACCTCATCAATGCGAATGCAGTCCAAATACTACGCACATTGTGTCCGATGGCATGAGCTACGTGCAGAGGCTGCGAAGATAAGAAAAAGAGGGCCGCTAGACTGGTTTTTCTCTATTTATTTGCCTGTTTTCGCTGAATCGAAAAGAAAAAGGCGGCTTGGTTGAACCGCGTTGTTTTTGTGCCACTCCACATTGGCGGGCATGAACAGAATAGGCGGCCTGAAACGTTGGGGTTATCGCCCTATTTACGAGCACAAAGCAAATATCCCCTGAGCGACCACACCCAAGGGAGTTAGCTTTTGCATTTACGGGCCCTGTTTAGACAGCACCCAATCCTTTTTCTTTTACCTGCTCATTGAGCGTTCACTTTCGGTTGGCCTACACCCTGGCGGTCTCAGCAAGTGCGAGAAGGTTTCTGGCTTGGTCGTAGTCGCCCACCAGATTTAGAAACCTCTTTGCTTGGTCAACCAGATTGACGGAGTAGGACGCCATCCCCAAACGCTTCTTATGGCTACCGATCACGTTGATAATGGCCGAACTCGAAACGATTAGCCCATGCTTTCGTTTGACCTCCTGTTTGATTTGCAGGTTCGACCAATGAAGGTTCTTTCTTGAGACCTCTCGTATGGCGTCGGCTTTGTTTTTGAAACTCATTTGTTGCCTCCGTGGCTAAATAGCGGGGTGAAGAACGTTGTCCCAGCAAGAATCATTAACGATCTCGACCAGTTTGATGTTCTCTGGCCCTAGCGGCTCGTCGCCTCTTTGCGGGCAATAGTGAAAACAACTTCCGTCGCCGTCAACTTCGCCTAACAGGGCGGCTATCTCAAAGAACTCGTCTTGGTCTTCAAAGTCATGGTCTTCTGGCATGTTGTTCCATGCCTGCATTAGTCTTCTATGTGTTTGGTGTCGCATTTGGTTTCTCCCATAAATGCTGAGTGTATTAATGAGCAAAGGTGCTCTACTTATCTATACACATCTTTTGGGCGAACTCTCGTTTAACGCCAAATCAGCCCATCCAGAGTGACGGGTGAGGCACTGCAATCGAGCTGGATTAACCAGCAAGGACCGCGTAGAGAGACCTCTGGAAGCCTACGAAGGTGCTGGTGATGTCATCGGCACTACCTAGCACGGCAAGTGCGTCTTCAATCGCGTCGTATTTCAGCTTTAACAGCTCGGGCAAAATCTCGCGATCCAAAACTTCGGTTCCCGATTCGATATACCGTGAAAGCACAAACTCGACAAACTCTTTCTGTTCGTCTGAAAGCCCTGCGTAGATCATTGGCTCGGCTGCCGCTACTCTTTGTGCCCTTGTGATCGGTGAGACTTCAAACGAAACGTATTCCAACACGTCGAACAGGTCACTGTCTGGATTCGCTACCAACTCGCGGAGGGTATGTAGGGCGTCAATGCCGAATCCTGCTTCATCCAATCGGTCCAGCAAAACCTTTCGGGTCGATGGATCAGACCAGATATCTCTTAGTTCTTGTTCTGTGCGGTAGAACTCGGGCAGCTTACCGAAGAGTTGCTGTATGAATATCTCTGCGGTCACTGGTTGCCCATCTGGTCCCCAGAATGAAGTCTCTGTCATGTGGTTGATTTGAAGACTTTTTCCTTTACCCAGCTCTATCTTCACTTTCTTAATGCAGACGCATGGGCGTTGCCCGCATTCCTCACAGGGTTCCTTCTCGCAAACGCAGTATGCTTGACCGCACTTTGGGCATTCCGGTGGCGGATCTTTGATACAGATACAAGGATACTGCCCGCAGTTATCGCACTGTTCTGGTTCAACAGGGTCACCGTCCCACTCGGGGTCAGCGAAGTGATCGAAAATGTTCACGAAGTCGTAGATCGTAAAGTAATCCTTGCCCTCAAACATTCGTGTCCCACGCCCCACGATCTGTTTGAACTCGATCATGTCGTTAACGGGCCGCATCAAAACAATGTTGCGGACATTTCGTGCATCAACGCCAGTGGATAGCTTCTGTGATGTGGTCAGGATGGTGGGAATGGTCTTTTCATTATCCTGAAAATCTCGAAGATGCTGCTCTCCAATCCCCCCATCGTCTGCTGTAACTCGGCAACAATAGTTTGGATCGTCGCTGTCTTTCATTTGGTTAATTAGGTCACGCACAATCCCGGCATGAAGCTGGGTTTTGCAAAAGACAATTGCCTTTTGTTTCTGGTCTGCTTGCTCCAGATATATCTTCACCCGGTAGGCTTCACGCTCAACGATCTCAATTACCCTATTGAAATCTTCTTCTTTATATTGCTTTTTGTTCTCCACTTGGCCCTGAATGACCTTGTCATCAGGTGAGTAAACGTACTCGTCAAGCGTGGTCTTGATACGCTTAACTCGGAACGGGGTTAGAAACCCATCGTTGATCCCATCTTTCAGTGAGTAGGTGTAAACGGGTTTGCCGAAATAATCGTAGGTGTCGACGTTGTCTTTTCGTTTGGGTGTTGCAGTTAGCCCAATTTGCACCGCAGGGGAGAAGTATTCCAAAATATCCCGCCAGCTAGATTCGTCAGATGCTCCACCCCGATGGCACTCGTCAATGATGACTAGATCGAAGTAGTCTCTCGGGTAGTCTCCGAAGTAGGGAGTGTCATTTGGCCCACTCATGAAGCTCTGGAAGATCGTGAAGAAGATGCTGCCATTGGTTGGCACTCGTCCCCGCTTGCTTATCTCATCGGGGCGAATCCGCACCAGTGCATCCTCTGGGAAAGCAGAGAAAGCATTGAAGGCTTGGTCGGCAAGAATGTTTCGGTCAGCCAAGAAGAGGATACGTGGGCGTCTCGACCCATCTCGCTTGAGGTTCCATCGAGTCTGAAACAGCTTCCACGCAATCTCAAATGCACATGCGGTTTTCCCACAACCTGTAGCCATCGTCAGGAGTACACGCTGCTCACCGTCAGCGATTGCACCCGTCACGCGGTTGATTGCAATGTCCTGGTAGTACCTTGGTTGCCAAAGCCCACCACTCAGATTCATCGGCTCGCGATTGAACTTGTCTCGCCACTCATTTGACTCCGCAAACGTCTTATCCCAAAGTTCTTGCGGCGTGGGATACCGATCTATCGTGCCCTCTGCCCCAGTCTTCATGCAGATTCGGTAGATTGTCTTTCCGTTGGTTGCAAAGGTCGTGTCAATGTCCAACTTTCCTGCGTACTCCTTTGCCTGCCCAACGCCGTCGGCAGCTTCCTTTTCGTCACTCTTGGCTTCAATGACGCCCAACTTGATCCCACGATAAACAAGAACATAGTCTGCTATCATCCGCTTAGATCGCCGTCCACCAATTTGAATTCGCCCATCGGTGATTTTGAACTCACGACGCACCAATGAATCTTCAACGCTACCCCAACCGGCAACGGCTAACGCTGGGTCGATCAATTCGGCTCTGGTTTCTGATTCGTTCATCCCACCAACTCTAATTCAGCGGATTTGGCGGTGAGTTGCCCGGTGAAGGCTTTTTGCAGAATGGATTGCTTGAGTTCGTCGAGGGCGGTGAGCTTTTGCGTGTAGAGCGTTTCCATTTTCTCTGTCTTCTCACGTAGAGAATCAAACCTATCGCAGAAGGTTTCAACGAGTGCGGAGTCTGGCGGAACTGGAATCTTAAAACGCCCAAGTGCTTTGCCAGTGAAATGTTGTATGCCAGCACCCGTGAAATACTGTCGTAGCGTACCACGAACATCGGAGTGGAAGATGAAGTAAACGAACCACCTGTTGTGTGCCGCATCGTTGAATCGGATTCGATGGATGGCTTTCTGAAAGAATATGGGGTCCGTCGAATTCCAAATCGCAGCACGTCCCGGATAACCACCTTCGCACACCAACACATCACCACTTTCAGCAGTGTATTTATGTTTTTCTTGGGACTCGAACTTCATTTCGAGCAAATCGTCAAGGTCGAAGTCGAACCATCTAACATTCTTATTTCGCAAATAGGGACTTGGAGTCCCTCTGTTCTTTCGTTTGTCAAGCATTTTTCCGAGTGAGTGAATAGCGATCTCACCGACTGTCTTTTCTTCCCATCCGTCGCCTTTCTGTGCAAACACCCGATCCAGGTAGCTGGCGAACAATTCCTTGGCGTTAGCCAAGTTTCTCTCTGCATTCTCCTTCGCCCTTTCAATCGCCCCAAACGCTTCGTCGAGAATCGAAACGATTCGCTTTTGCTCTGCAACAGACGGATGACAAATGTGGAACGCTTTCGCCTCTGGGAAATAGATGGTTTGATGCACGGCACCACTTGAAAACTTGCTGTACGCTTTCTTCTCGGCGACTAAGAGATATTTGAGAAATTGCGGGTAAAGGTCGTCTGAACAAACCCAATTGACGAAATCCTGGCTGGTCGCCATCTCTTCGCCCATGACAACGACGTAGCCGACGGAAGCTGTACGCGAAAGGCACACCGTTTTTGCAGGAAGCAATCTTGCAGACGAATTTTTAAGGCCAAGCGGGTTGGTGTACTCGCGAGTTTGATGGATTGTCTCTCCGTGATATTCCCTAGCGTCCTTGATACCGAGCCACGGCACGGTTCCTCCCCAATACTCAGGGAACCTTCGACTCGGCGTATGCCCAGATTCCAACCTGGAGACGTCGGTAAGCTTGGTCCACTTCCAACCGGTGGGTGCTTCGGCTTCGGGCAGTCCAACCGCTAAGGCATACTCGCCCATGATGACTCGGTCTGTCGCTGATCTTCCGCCAGTTTTGGTGTTCGCGGTCCTTGCATTTTTCATATCAGTGCTCGGATCGTCTCAAGGATGCCAGCAGCCTCTTCGTCCAACGCTTGAATCTCATCTAGAATCGCCTCAGGTTCTCTCAACGGAACGTCTTCATCGCAATTTGGATTTTTGGCAGACAAATCAAACGATGTTTGATCCAAGTCTTTGACCTTCACCGTCCATGAATTCGCACTGTCTTTTTTCTTTTTCTGTAGCTCAACAAACTCGGCGAGGTCATTCTCGTTGAGTGGATTCGTCTTGCCCAAGTTGCGATCTAGGTTGAGTTGATAAAACCAAGTCTTCTTCGTCGGCTTCCCTTTCTCAAAGAACAGCACCACTGTCTTCACTCCTGCCCCTGTGAAGGTGCCACCGGGTAGATCAAGAACCGTGTGAAGGTCACAGCTTTCAAGCAATAGCTTTCGCAAGCTCACGCTGGCGTTGTCGCTGTTGCTTAGGAACGTGTTCTTGATGACGATGCCCGCTCTGCCACCTGCCTTCAACCGTTTGATAAAGTGCTGAAGAAAGAGAAAAGCAGTCTCGCCAGTTTTGATCGGGAAGTTCTGTTGAACCTCTTTTCTTTCCTTGCCTCCAAAGGGCGGGTTGGCAAGGCAAACATCGAAGCGGTCTTTCTCTTGCAGGTCATTGATGCTTTCGGTCAGCGTGTTGGCGTGAACGATGTTGGGGGCCGAAATCCCATGAAGGATCATATTCATCGTGCCGATGATGAACGCCATCGACTTCTTCTCTTTGCCGTAGAGCGTTTGCTTCTGCAAAGCTCGCATCTGCTTGACCGTTAGCTTCTTGCCCCTGTTGTTCTTCGGGTCTTTGATGTGGTCAAAGGCTTCGACCAAGAAACCAGCGGAGCCTACGGCAGCGTCATAAACTGTCTCGCCAATTTGCGGATTGACGACTTCAACGATGGCACGAATCAAGGGCCTAGGTGTGTAGTACTCTCCACCATTCCGGCCCGCGTTGCCCATGTTCTTGATCTTGTCCTCATACAGATGGGACATTTCATGCTTTTGGGTGCTTGTCTGAAAACGAAGCTCATCGACAAGATTGACCACTTCACGGAGAGAGTAGCCACTTTGAACTTTGTTCTTTATCTCGCTAAAAATCTCACCGATTTTGTATTCGATAGTGTCAGTGGTCTCGGCTGACGTCTTGAACTTCGCCAGATACGGAAACAGCTTGCCATTCACGAAGTCGATCAGGTCGTCGCCAGTCAATGCGGCATGATGGTCAACTTCCCCATCTGCCTTACGTGGCATCGCCCAGATTCCCCAGCAGTACTTCTTGCTGAGGATTGGTTTGTAATCAGTTCCCGACAGACTCGCGGCGGATTCTCGTTCTCTCTCCAAGTCGTCCAGGTATTTCAGAAACAGCACCCACGAAGACTGCTCCACGTAGTCAAGCTCACTGCCGCACCCAGCGTCTTTGTGAAGTACGTCGTCGATATTTTTGAATGTCTGCTCAAACAACTGGATTGATCTCCCTGCAAAGTGTGGTCTGCCATTCTCCGTAGGCGATCCAGTGCCTATTTCAATTGCCCAGCAGTTTACCAACCCAGCGGCTGATGTGCTTCCCGCCGTCAATATCGCCCCTTGTCCTCTTTTTCTCTTATCCAGCCCTTTGTTTCCTCGCGAAACCGGCCTGCGTAGTATTGGCAACCGCATGACTGGCGAATGCGGGTTGAGCGTTTCGCCCTGGTCCCGAAAGAGCAACGAATGGCAAGCCTGAGAAAGAATAAACACGGTCAGTGGGTGATTTCAATTCAATCACTTGGTTTCAATACCACGTTCTGCACCAAGACACCAAGCAAGGTCGATGCAAACCGCCTGAGACGAAATATCGAGGGAAGAGTTGACCGCGTGAAATTGGACGGAACACACCCTTTCTACGTATGGCCAAAAGCTGATCAGCTAGCTTGGATCAAAACGGGGAAAGAACCTAAGCGTGTTGAGGATGCTCCGATCACGGTAGCGATGGCAATCAAGAAATACGTTGAATTCAAGGAAAGCCAGAATCGGGCATTAAACACAACGAGAGGTTACGACTTTCATCTTCGACCTGCCAAGCGTCGGTTTGGTGAGATTCCGCTTCGGGATATTACCGCAACGCTGCTGCAAGATTGGGTGATTGAACTTGCGAAGAGTACGATAACGAAAGGAGCGAATCGCGGTAAAAAGCTAAGCGTGAAGTCCCAAAAAGTCAAAGTAGATGCACTCAAACGGGTAATGCGGCACTTCCAAAGCCTGGGCGAGCCTGGAATGAATGACCGAGTGTTCGATGCCATTACCTACGGCGTAGCAGCTCCCGATGAACTAAGCCACCTGACACCGTGGACCGATTTTGAAAGGCGACTAGGCGAACTTGAACGCCTGGGAATTGACCCTGCAACCGAAGGGGCCTTCAAGCGAATGATCCTCACCGAGAGCCAATTGAAAGAACAGCTTGGCTATCTCGAATCCAAGCTATTCCAGGATGGAACGTTAGCGAGCACCCGGCTCTACGCTACGATCTACTTTTGCTGCGTTACTGGTGCTCGAAGGTCGGAACTGACAAGGGTGCGGCGGCGTGATCTACTATTGGACAGTGACCTACCACTTGTGACGCTGTTGAAGCGTAAAGGACGAAAAGACAAGGACTTGCTAATGCAGAAGGCGGTTCTGCCCACAAAGCTAGTGCCTGTCCTCCAGCGTCTCTTGAAACTGTTACCTGATGCCCAGGAATCTCTTTTTACTTCGGATGACAAGCATTTGGCTGGAGGCGGGTTCTCAGAACGGGTAGAGCGTTCCAAGGCGAACTATCTCTCTAAGCACTTGATTGCTGCCTTGAAGGGATCGAAGTGGGAGAACACGGCGGGTTGGCACTTGTACCGACACACGTTTGCCTCTCGCCTTCTAGCCAACGGATACTCAAAAACGGATGTAATGGAGCTAATTGGCTGGTGTAGCGACTCAATGGCACAAAGGTATCAGCACCAAACTTTTGACCGCAAAGCAGCCATCGTTAACAGCCTCATCTAGCCTTTTGAAACAAAATCATGTTCTGATCATGTTTTCGTTAGTGAGTAAACAGAAAAACGACTCACATTGAATCACCGTAAGTCGTTTTGCTGTAATTAGATAGGGCCGACAGGAATCGAACCTGCACTCCAGTAAAGGAACTGGATCCTAAATCCAGCGCGTCTGCCAGTTCCGCCACGGCCCCGTGGCAAGCTGCCTGTGTGTGGCATGCAGCTTGAGTTTTTTTTGCGACGGTTGTTGCCGTCGTATTTGATTCTAGAAAAGCCATTCGGGGTTTGCGAACGGCTCTGCAGTTGTTCTGGTGCTTGGTTGACTAAGCACCGATTTGACTAGGCACCGGGTTCGCCGGTTTCCGATGCGACAGTTGGAACGACCCAAACCTTGAGGCTCGCTTCCACTTCGCTGTGCAGGTGCACTTTGACGGTGTAGAGGCCGAGTTCTTTGAGCGGGCCATCGAGTCGGATTTGGTCTTGGGCCAAGTGAATGTCGACGCTCTTGAGCGATTCGACGATTTCGTGAGGACCGACGCTGCCGTAGAGGTGGCCTTCGTCGTTCGCATTGGCTTCGATCGTGATCGATTGCTTCGCGAGTTCGTCGGCTTGGTCCTGGTAGCTCTTGAGCTTTTGGATTTCGATTTCGCGGAGTTTTTCGCGGTGCTTCTCGACCATCCGTTTGTGGTGGTCGGTCGCGATGGTAGCGAGCCCTTGTGGCAACAGGTAGTTCAGTGCGAAACCTGGTTTGACTTCGACCAAATCACCCTGTTTTCCGAGGTGTTCGACGTTGTGGATCAACAGCAATTGGATCCCGCCGTTGCTTCCTTTAGGAAGGCGTTTGAAGTGGCTGTTGGCTCGGCGAGTGGCAGCGTTGGACATAGCGGATTAACTATAAAACGGGGTGACTGCGAATGGGTTGTTTGGAGTTTGGGAGGTGCGGCGTTCGCGGGTAACGGAAATCGGCCGCGATCGGCTGCAGGTGGCTTTGGGGAGTTTGAGGTCCTGCAAAGCCGATGTTGACTAAAACGGGATTTCGGGTTCGTCGTATCCTGGTCCGCCGCCTGTAGGCTGAGCATCGCGGGAGGGTTGGGGTGGTGGCGGTGTGTTGCTGGAATTGACGTATCGCTGTTGAGCGGGTGCCGATTCACGGACAGAACCGCCACCGGAGTTGCCGCCGCCTTCGCTGCGTCCGCCGATCATTTGCATTCGCTCGCCGATCACTTTGACCTTCGAGCGTTTTTGGCCGTCTTTTTCCCACGTGTCTTGTTTGAGGCGTCCTTCGATGAAGATCGGAGAGCCTTTGGACAAATACTCGCTAGCGACTTCCGCAGTCCTTCCGAACAGGGTGATGTCAAAAAAGTTGACATCGTCGACCCACTGTCCTTCGTTATTTTTGCGTTTGTCGTTGACTGCCAGGCCGAATTCCGACACCGCCATCCCGCTCGGCAAATAGCGCAGTTCGATGTCTCGGGTCAGGTTGCCCATCAACATTACGCGGTTGTAGCTTGCCATGATTTGGGTTGTTCCTCTCGGTCGTCGGCGTGGGGGAGTCTACGTCGAGTCGACTTACGCGTCCGCTGCAGCGGGTTCATCCGAAGTTTCTGCGGTTTCGTCTTCTGCTTCACCGCCTGCGGGTCCGCTGAAGTGTTCTCCCCGTGCGTTGGCGAGGATCGGCTCGACCAATCGTGGGTCCAGTCGAATTGTCAGTTCACGAATGACTGGTTCGCACAGTTGCAAAGAGCGAGCGAGCTTAGGCAGGTTCGGCCCATCCATGCTGAAATAGATGAGGTAGTAGGTGCCTTTTTGGTGTTTGTCGATCGGATAGGCGAGCTTTTGCTCCATCCACATCCGGCTGACGAGCACTTCGCCGCCGGCTTCGGCAATGAGTTCCTCGAGTTGTTTGCTCACTCCACCCGGATCGCGGGCGTAGTGATTGCTGTCGAGGATGAACAGTGTTTCGTAGGTTTTGACGTTAGCCACGGGTCAGATCGCGGGGAAATCGGAAGATGTTTGAAAGTGAAAAAACGTAACGGTAGTCTTGGTGAGGGGGCCAGATTGAAATCGGGTTTGGTCGTCGATCGTTGGGACGGGTTTCGGTTGTTTAGGTTGCGTTGGAGTTGAAACGACTCATCGCTTCGGTAATTCCTTCGGTCGCCCAGCAGCCGATCGCGTCGCAGGATCGCATGATGGCCAAATCGATATCAGGCCGTTCCTCTTCGTTAAAGTTCCCAAGGACGTAATCGGTAACTTGCCATTTCGCCGGCGGGCGATCGATTCCGATTCGCAGCCTTGGGTACTGGTCGGTACCGAGGTGAGCGATCGTATCGGCGAGGCCTTTTTGGCCTCCTGCTGAACCGCCGCGTCGGATCCGAATTCGACCGCTGGTCAGATTCAGATCGTCGCAAATCAGGATTAAGTCTTCGAGGTTAAGTTTGTAAAAATCAAACGCTTTGCGGACGCTTTTTCCGCTCGCGTTCATGTAAGTGTGGGGACAAAGTACCAGTCCCTTTTCGGTACCGATACGGATTTCGCTAATTTCGCCATCAAATTTTTTACTCGGGGTCGATCCCGAGTATTCGCGGCACAACTGGGCCGCGACCATGAAACCGACGTTATGGCGTGTTTGTTCGTACTTCCGACCGGGATTACCCAGCCCGACGATCAGCTTCACGCCTCTTCGTCGTCTCCGCCACCGCCTTTGCTGATGACTTCCGGTTCGGCACCGATGCTGTCGGTTGCTTCTTCGTCGGCTTGTTCAGCACGAGGTGCTTCGACGTGAGCGACAACCGCATCGCCGTCGGTGACGAGTTCGACACCTTCGGGTAATTGCAGGTCGCTCGCCGTGGCGTGTTCGCCGAGGTGCAGTCCGTTGACGTCCAGTACAAGGCTCTCAGGGATGGCTCCGGCTGAGCAGCGGATGTCGACTTCACGCATGTTCTCGAGCAAAATGCCGCCTTCGCGGGTTCCGACGGCTTCGCCGTGAGTTTCGATCGGGACGGTGACGTCGACTTTTTCCTTCAGGTTCACGCGGATCAGGTCGAGGTGGAGCACTTCGATTCCGAGTGCGTCCCACTGCATTTCACTGACCAGTGCGTTTTCGTTGACGTCACCGGTGAGCTTGATCATTTTCGAGTGGTGACGCAGCAAACCCTTGACCTGGGTGGCAGGGATCGCCAGGTGTTCGTTGGATTCACCGTGGCCGTACAGCACAGCGGGAACTAGTCCATTTCGACGCAGGCGGATGGTCGCTGCGGTTCCGGTGGAGTCTCGTTTGGTGGCTTGAATGACATCCGTCATGGCGGGAACCGGTCCGGCAAAAATAGAAGGTGGAAGGGTGGATTTTTTTTGAAGCACGGCAGTATGGCGATTTTGCTCTTAACCGCAAGCCCAAACTGGGGTGACTCGGCATTGACAGATGAAGTCCGCCTCTGCAGGCTTTTGCAACCATTGGTAGCGGAACGACGCCTTGCCCCTCGCCTGGGTCTGGTGCCGGTTCAGTTCCGTGATTCACGCTCTGACGAGTGTGAAACCTCCCTTTCAAGACGCCCTCCACACATTTACTGTCGGGAATTTCCATGGCAACGATTGTATACACGATTACCGACGAAGCTCCCGCGCTGGCGACTCACTCGCTGCTGCCGATTTTACGTGCCTTTACCGCCGCATCGGGGCTGGAGTTTGAAGCAAAGGATATTTCGCTCGCCGCTCGCGTTCTGGCGAGTTTTCCTGAACGTTTGAAGGACGATCTCCGCGTCCCGGACGCGCTCGCCGAATTGGGCCGCCTCGTGAAAGAGCCCGGTGCCAATATCATCAAATTGCCCAACATCAGCGCGTCGATCCCCCAGCTCACTGCCGCGATTAAGGAATTGCAGGCCAAGGGATACAACGTTCCTGATTTCCCGGCCGACCCGCAAACCGATGAGGAAAAATCGGTTCGTGCGGCTTATGCCAAAGTGCTCGGTAGTGCCGTCAATCCGGTTCTCCGCGAAGGGAACTCGGACCGCCGCGTGGCAGCTCCGGTGAAAAAATACGCTCAGAAAAACCCGCACTCGATGGGTGAATGGATCGCCGAGTCGAAAACACGGGTCGCTCACATGAGCGAAGGCGACTTCTACGGCAGCGAGCAATCGGTCGTTTTGCCAGCAGCCGATACGCTGAGGATTGAACACGTCAGTGAAACAGGCGAAGTGACCGTCCTGCGGGATTCAATCCCGGTCGAGGAAAGTGAGGTGTTCGACGCCGCCGTGCTCAGTCGTGAGCATTTGCGGGCGTTCTATGCCGAAACCGCTGCGGCTGCCAAAGCGGACGACGTGCTGCTGTCGTTGCACCTGAAGGCGACGATGATGAAGGTGTCCGACCCAATCCTCTTCGGCCACGCGGTCAGCGTTCTGTATTCCGAAGCGTTCGAAAAATACGCCGGTATTTTCGCCCGCGTCGGTGTCGACCCCAACCAAGGTCTCGGCCAAGTCTTCAACAAGATTGAATCGCTCGAGCCCGATGAGCGCGCTTTGGTCGAGTCGACGATGGCGAAGATCGAACTCGAGTTGCCGCAATTGGCGATGGTGGATTCGGACCGTGGGATCACCAACCTTCACGTACCGAGCGACGTGATCATCGACGCTTCGATGCCCGCGGCCATTCGTGCCGGTGGCAAAATGTGGGGCAAGGACGGCAAAGCGCATGACATGATCGCAATGATCCCCGACCGTTGTTATGCGGGTGTCTACCAAGCCGTCATTGATGATTGCAAAGCCAACGGCAAGTACGACGTCTCAACGATGGGCAGTGTTGCGAACGTCGGTTTGATGGCCAAGAAAGCCGAGGAGTACGGTTCGCACGACAAGACGTTTGAAGTGACCGCGGCGGGTGAAGTCCGGGTGGTCAACGCCGCTGGTGAAGAGCTGTTGAAGCACACCGTCGCGACGGGTGACCTGTGGCGTGCCTGCCAAACCAAAGATGTCGCAGTCGTCGACTGGGTGCGATTGGCCGTGGCCCGTGCTCGTGCGACCGGTGCGGCGACCGTGTTTTGGCTCGATTCCCAGCGTGCTCATGATCGCAACCTGATCGCGAAAGTCGAAACCTATCTGAAGGACCACGACACCGAGGGCCTCGATCTGCAGATTTTGGCACCCGTCGAAGCGACTCTTCACGCGTGCGGTCGATGCCGGCAAGGGCTCGATTCGATTTCCGTCACCGGCAACGTGCTGCGGGATTATCTCACGGACTTGTTCCCAATTTTGGAATTGGGCACCAGTGCCAAGATGCTGTCGATCGTTCCGCTGCTCGCCGGCGGTGGCATGTTCGAAACTGGTGCGGGCGGATCGGCGCCTAAGCACGTTCTGCAGTTCCAAGCCGAAAATCACCTTCGCTGGGATTCGTTGGGCGAGTTCCTCGCGATCGCGGTTTCGTTGGAAGATTTGGCTGAAAAGTCCGGTGACGAGTCGCTCGCCGTGTTGGCCGCGACGCTCGATGAGGCGACCGGTCGTTTCCTCGACGAGGACAAATCGCCGTCTCGCAAAGTCAACGAACTGGATAACCGAGGCAGCCATTTCTATCTCGCGTTGTACTGGGCGGAAGCACTCGCGGCTCAGACCAAAGATGCGGCGTTGAAAGAACGCTTCACACCCGTTGCCAAAGAAATGGCGGCGAACGAAGCCAAGATTGTCGAGGAGCTGAACGGGGCTCAAGGAGTCGCAGTTGATATCGGCGGTTACTACTTCCCCGATCCGGCTGCGGCCTCCAAAGAGATGCGTCCGAGTGCGACCCTCAACGGGATCATCGACGCGCTCGCGTAGTCACCGCCTCATTGGGAAACAACCGCCCCACCCCATCCCCGCTGGACATCCTATGTCGGCGGGATCCGCAGTTGAAAGCCGTTCGCGAACGCGTCGGCGATCCGCTCGCGTGGACGCGTCCGCCGACCTTCGCGACGTTAGTTCGAATTATCCTCGAGCAGCAGGTCTCGTTGGCGTCGGCGAAGGTGACGTTTGACCGTTTGAAGGCTGCGTGCGGAGGTGTGATTAACGCCAAACGCATCGCCGGGCTCAGCGACGCGGACCTGCGTCGTTGCGGGTTGAGTCGGCAGAAGGCTCGCTATGTCACGTTGTTGGCCGACGACGTTCGCCGGCGAGAGTTTTCGGTCACGGGGCTCGCTACGATGGCGGATGATGGGGTCCGTCAATCGATCACCGCGAGAATGGGGCTGGGTAATTGGACGGCAGACATCTTTTTATTGATGGCACTGAGACGCGACGACATCCTGCCGGTTGGTGATCTTGCACTCGTCAAAGGGATCCAAGAACTCGACCCGTCGGTCGGATCCACTCTCGAAGCCATTTGCGAGCGAGCCGAAATTTGGCGACCGTATCGTTCCGCGGCAACCAAAATGATTTGGACGCTGTATTTGTTCAACCGAAACCGATAACCCTTAGCCGCGGCTGATGAATTCACCCTCGAATCAATCTGATCGTCGCGATCCGATGTCACGATACTGGGCAGTGTCGCTGGCGTTGTTGGTCGCCGCGTCGTTTCGGCTGTGGGTCCCGGCAGAATGGACGCAGACTGCGTTCTATCCGGGGGTTCCGTTGTTCGCTGTGCCCGTGTGGTTCGTTCGTTTCGCTGCGTACGCGACGGTACCGTTGTTGGTCGGATCGTGTGCGGTGGTCTTCTTTGCCGATCGTCGCGATTTGCTCCGGCGCACGGGGTGGTTGACGATTGCGGTCGTGTTGGCAATTGCGTTTCTCACCGATCAGCATCGGTTGCAACCGTGGGCGTATCAGTCGTTCCTCTACGCGTGGCTGTTTTGGTTGTTGCCCGCGAGATTGACCACGACGGCGTTTCGAGTGCTGACGATCAGCATCTATTTCTACAGCTCGATGGGGAAGTTCGACTTTCAGTTTTTGCACACCGTGGGGCAGGAGTTTTTAGGCACGGTGGCGCGTTGGTTATCGATGGATATCAGCCAGTGGGATCAACGCAGTCGTTTGATCGCGGCAGGTGGTTTTCCCTCGGTGGAGCTGACGCTGGCTTTGTTGCTGATGATTCCACGAACGCGTTGGATCGGCGGTTTGCTCGCGATCATCATGCATGTCGGTTTGATCGTGATTTTGTCGCCATGGGGCATGCATCACAGTCTCGGTGTGATCTGCTGGAACGCGGTGTTGGCAGGGCAAGCGTATTGGTTGTTTATTTATCCGCAGCGCGAGCGTTCCAGTGAATCGCAGGATTCAATGCCGAGAGACGAGACGACGGTATGCTGTCGGTCTGTTCGTGTTGGGGTGGCTTCGGTGATCGTTTTGGCTGCGGTGTTGCTGCCATTGACGGAGCGTCGGGGGCGGTCTAATCGCGGCAATTGGCACTGGGATCATTGGTTGTCGTGGGCGTTGTACTCGCCGCACAACAGTCGTGTGCAGATCGAAGTTCATCGCAGCACGTTGGACGATCTATCGCCAGCCCTTCGTGAGGTTGTCCTCGAAGACAGTAACGAGGATGCGTGGTGTGAATTGGATTTGGGACAACTCTCGTTGCAAACCCGAGGCGTTCCGATTTTGCCTCAGGCACGCTACCAATTGAAGCTCGCGAATGCCATCGCCGAGCAGCAAGGTTGGACGCACGAGATTCGCGGAGTGCAACGTTCGGCCTCGGACCGTTGGGACGGTACACGCGACGAGCAATGGATGAACCGACTCGAGGCGATGCAGGAAGCAGCGAGGCAGTATTGATCGACGACGGCTTTCGCGGTTCGTCTTTTCGCTGGTCGAGATCGATTGGTTAGTATTCGGTCCCCATCATCGCTCCGTCTTCTCGGTGGCCGAGATTTTGGAACAAAGTGGCGTCGATTGAATGCGTCAAAAAGCGGACTGAACCATCGGCAAAGCAGAATTGGGCACCGCCTTGGTGTTTGCTCGCGAAGCCTCCGACGTAGTCGCTGGCCATTTCGCCGTTGTCGACCTCGCCTGCATTGCCGGGATCGATCGCGTTGACGTCGTTTTGCTGGGTGTTGTCCGGAGTCATAACAGTTCCGCCGAAGGTGCCCGTGTTTCGCAGCGACGCGCGAGTGCCCGATGCCCAGCCAAGACTCGATTGCTCAGGAGTCATCTCGCCAATCAGGATCGTGTGCGAGCTGCCGTCGGTGATGTCGCCGTATCGCACACGGCTGTTGAGGAATAGCAAACCACTGTTGTTCGCGTCGATCGTAGCTTCGGTGTGATGGTGGCATCCGGCGTAGTTAGTGAGGCCCGATGAATTGTCTTGGTTCTGGCCGAATGGGAATGAGGGGCAAAGAAACGTTGGGATCGTTTGAGCACGAGCGGGCGCGTTGTCGGGAGCGTACGTGCCGAGGGCAATGTCGAATTGATCTGCGATCCCCCGCTGTTCCACGTAAGGGCAGAGTTGCACGAGGTACCCGACATGTTGACCTACGGGTTCGTTGAGCACCGGGCCGGTGGGGTTGATCGAACCGGAAGGCAGGTGTTCCATCGAAAATTCGAAGTTGTGCACGGCGAGGCCGAGTTGGGCCAAATTGTTTGAACACGAACAGCGTCGGGCTGCTTCGCGAGCGGCTTGCACGGCTGGTAACAAGAGACCGACCAACACGCCGATGATCGCGATCACGACCAACAACTCGACGAGGGTAAAGGCATTCGAAATGCGATGAGATTTTTGTGTCATGAGAGACTCCTACGAGTTGTCGGATGGTTCGTTGGGGGACGAGTTGTCGTCAGATGGGCGAGAGGGGGCGGGTGACGATGTGCGTTGCGTCACGACGATCTGGGACCGTTTGGTTTGCACGGGTTGGAGGTCACGGTTTCGGATCGTTGCGATAACTTCAAACTGCGTTAAGTCCGTCTCGTCGGGACTGTCGGTTGGAAGTAGTTTGATCTCAACTCTTGCTTCGGAGAACGACTCAAGGGCGTCATCGACGACCCACGATTCACCTTCGTAGTTGGAGTCTTCTGCAGCGAGGCTGAGCGTGCGTCGGATACCTGCGTCGAGTAACGTTCGTGTTTGTTCGAGTTGCCAGTGGACTTTCATTTGATGTCTCGCACGCAGGCTCGACTGTATCGCCGCCCCGGTGATCGTGGATGCGATCGCAAGGCAAACCAAGACGGCAATGAGAATGGTTCCACGAGGTTTCTGTGCTGCGTGTCGGTACGCTGGCTGCTGGTACGCTGGCTGCTGGAATGCTGCGTGTTGATGCGTGTGGCGTTGCAGTGATGTCACGGCTGAGTCTCTTCGGTTTCTGGTCCAGCCCGTTGTGTTTGTGCATTGCGCCACCGTCCGACGGCGGCTCGGACGGTGAGGTCCGTCAGCGTGGTTGATTGCTCGTCGAAGCCCTCGATGATTTGAGGGTTGATGTTTTGAGTATTATCGGAGGGGACGTTCGATTCGTCCGTGTTGCGTTTGGTTGGTGGGCCTGCGCGTCGAACGACGAGGGTCGCCCAGCCGGCCGTGGAGTCCACGTCAAACCGAAGACGAGAGTTTGTGGCGAGTTGGTAGCTTTCTCGTCCGACGACATCCTCAGCTGTTGTCTTTCGAAGGCTGCGAATAACCGCGTTGCCACCGACTCGATATCGGATCGTCAAATCGTCGAACAAGAAATCTACGCCCGCGTCGACGGGGCTTACCGAAGTGGCCAGGTGCGCGTCCTCACGGAATTGCCGTGACAGTCGAAGCAAACTTTGGTGGTTTCGCTCGTGATTTCGCATGGCCGTGGCAAGACGGAACGACTGGTGAATCCAACCGACGGCGAGCACGAGTAGTGTCGAGGATACCGAGAGTACCACCATGATTTCGATGAGGGATGATCCACGTCGAGGTTCGGTTTGCCAGCGGGAATGTGCCCGCCTGTGCCAATGGAAGTGAGTGTTCATGGTGTCGTCTCCCGCGGGGTGATCCAGCCCGTCAGAGACACCGGGTGAATCGGGTTTGTTGACCGCCACGAGAGCGTCAGGACAATGCGATCACCGAATTCGTCCGTCGCGCGAGTGGCCGAGAGTTGCGGTTGATCGAGGTTTGAGGATGCCATTGCCGAAGGTTGGATGGCGGCAATCGCTTCGTCAATTTGTTCAGCGGGAAGTTCGGTGATTGACTCGAGCGTGTTGGCGAGTTCGTTCATTGCGATTCGTTGGTCAGCAACATCGATCCACAAACGATTCACTCGAAACGCCATCGTTGTTACGGTGGTCATCGCTACCAGCAAGATCGACGTGGCGACCACGCATTCGATCATGGTGACGCCCGTGCGGTGGTTTCGATTGCGATTGAACGTTTTCATCAGACGTACACCACGCAGGCGAGAGCATTGACGAGGCCGTAGACGGACGTGAAAACAGCCACGGCTGCTAATAAGACAATCGCGGCCAACACAAAGAGCGATGTCAGCGAAATGCAACGAACGACGAAGGCTCCACGTAAATCTTTCCACGTGTTGCTCAATCTTGCCGCACGACGCAGCAGCCACGCTTGGGCCGATTTGTCATCGGCAATCTGCAGAGCGTCCATTTCGGTAGGCCCGATGATTTTTTCCGCGGCGAGTGCCCGCCATGTGTCTTCGCCCTGGTCGATGGATTTCGACGCGCGGACGAGGTGAGTGCGGATTCGACTGACCGGATGGATCCGAGACAGCGTCTCGATTCCTGATTTCAGCGGACGCCCCGATTGAATGATGATCGCGAGCAGCGACAGCAGGTCGGACCCCGCACGCGGTAATCGTCGCCCGAGCCCGAAGGCCCACGCGGGGCGTCCAAAAATCAGTGGCCCCATCGCTAACAGGAACACGAAAAAACCGAGAGACAGGATCATCATCAACGGCCAGTACTGGCCGATCGCGATCAGCAGCAGCATCGAGTCAGGTAGATCGATGCCAAATTCCTCAAACATCTTTTGGAACGTCGGAATGATGAACGTCAGTAAAAACGTGATCAGTAACCACGCCATCATGAAGCCGACCGCGACTTGATAAAGCTGGTTTTCAACCGATGTCGTGCGAAGTTCATCGGCCAGATCGGTCTGCCCATCGTTGGCGATCAGTGAGTCCAGCGTTTCGGGAAACGTCCCGCTTTCAGACGCGAGTCGCAGCAGCAATACCGCCGTCGGGTCGAGTGCTCTTGGAGTTTGTTCGAGTGCGTCGACGATGGGCGTTCGTTCGGCTAGCAGACGGGCTACCTGACGCAACGCTCGCCCGGGGCCGCGAGAAAACTCGCCCGCCAATCGCTCAACCGTGATCGCCGTGTTGAGTCGTCGACGTACCGACATCGACAAAACCCGAACGAGTGCGCGTTCGTGTGGCACCGTGACTTGAAAAAAGAGAGGTTCGTTGTTGCTCATGATAACCCCGTAATCAAGCTGACCAGCGGCGCGAACAGAGCGATGACGACAAACCAGATGATGAAACCGACACCGAAAACGATCAGCGGGGAAACCCATCCCAAACGCCATACTGTGCCGCGTTGATCACGGTCCCAGTACAGTTCGGCGATATCACGCAATACACCCGCCTGATATTGCTTTAGCGAAGTCGTGTCGATTGCTGCAGTGCGAGATGACGTGTTGGGTGGGCGAACGTGTTGGGTGAGGGCGACGTCGAGCCCGAGTGCATCGGCGAGTAAATGGCACGGCACTTTGCGAAAGTGAGTAACGCCATGAAAGGGATCGTCCCCGTTTCGAATCGCATCGGCCCAGAATCGACTGCCACGAGCGAGCCATGATTGTTGAGAGGCCGCCCCCGCCATCTCGATCGCTTCAGTTTTTCCGAGTCCCGCCCGCATCAGCAGCGAGACGTGCCACGCCCAATCAGCCCACGCACCCCGTGTTGTCCGCGGTCCGGATCCATGCAAATTGACCGACGTGCCGGAGGCGCCTGAGCGGCGATGGAGAGGAGATGTTGATCCCCATCGCAGCCATGCCAGTAATCCGACGCACGCCCCTACCGAGGCTAGTCCGAGGTAAGTCATTGGTGATTGGATCACCGCCGCAATCGCAAAGAGAGTTTGAGTAAAAAAAGGAAGCTGTAGACCGAACTCATCAAACATTTGTTCAAACGTCGGGACGACTAGCAAGCTGGTTAAGACCAACACGCCGGTGCATACGGTAAGCACGATCAACGGATAGGCGATCATGGTGAGAACTCGTTGGCCTCGCGATTGAACTTTCAGGTGAGACAACACGACGGCGTTGACCGCGGCTTCGATTCGCGATTCGATGTTTTCAGTTGGAGCGGCAGGTTCCGGCTTCGTCGATGAAGCAAGCGAGTGAGACGAATCGAGTGGATCGAAGTCACCGGTGGCGTTGGGGATGGATTCAAGGTGTAGGAAAATCTCCAACGCCAACGGGTTTTTGAGGACATCCATCTCGTTGTCGACGAAAGCGACCTCATCGGCCAATTGGCGTAGTTTTCGTCGAGGGGATCCCGAAATCACGTCGGACGTGAGAGTCAACGCCGAAACAATTTTGTCCCGATGAGGAAGCCAGGTGTCGATCCACTGCGTTTCGGGGGAGAGTGTCATGTCGTTGTCGGTCATGGCCACATTCCCTGTTCGGCCGCAATCGTTGCCAAGTCATGAATGAGCCAGATAAGCGGACCAAAAAGGATCAGGCAGTAAAACAACGCACCGCCGCCACCGAGGACGGCAACCAAGAGAGTCGGCAATCCGATTCGTAGTCGAGTCAGTCGATGCTGCGCCAGCGAGAACGCGTGGGCGGACATTAACGACAATCGACTGCGCCGTCCCGTGTAATCTTTGTCGTCGGCGTCTTCGCGTGCCCTTTCAATGTTTGCGAGAACGGCACGTGAGCGGTCGGTGCGATAGCGTCGGCCGCCCAGGCCACTGACGATGGTCGCGGAACCCTTCGTCGTGAGTCCGAGCGTGATCATGCCAATGGTCAACAATGGCAAAAGGATGAGCAGCGGATTGATGTCGGGGGCGGCGAACCAAGAGTCGCTCGTTGTCGCGGCGGGCATTAATGCCAAGTCCTCGCGAATGGCTGCAACCCGCGGAGCCGAGATGGTTGCAAAAACCGTGATGCCTGCCGTCGCGACGACCAGCATCAACGCAAGGTAGAACCAAACTGGACGAACGGTGCTGGCGAGTTCACCGGCAATCGTTGACGGCAGTGACAACGAATCGAGAACCAAATCGATCCTGCCGGTTTGCTGAAAGACACGAAACGCTGAAACATAAGATGCGGGCAGCGTGTGCGCCGACTCCTCGTTTTGCTTCCCGGGCGAATCGGTGGTTGTGCGTTCCCGGCGAACGAGATCATCGAGCAAAGGTTCGAGCCGGTCGAGCTTTGAAATGGTCGCGATACCGCCGTGGTTTTTGGCGCCCGAGAGCAGTTGTTTGTTATCAGTCGATGTGGCTGCTTCAGCGAGAGAATTGTCGGCGTGAGAACGCGGGGAACCGAGATCGAGCTTTGCGCCTGCGACAACGGTCGCACGCAGAGAGCGATGAAACGAACGCAAGCACATTGTCAATTCGTCCGCGTCCGATGCTTGCTCGTTCATCTCTCGGCTCCATCGGTCGGAGATTCGCCCGTTCGAACTTTCGGAGGATGGGCAGGTTCGCAATGGAGGCTCGCTGCCGCTGAGCGACGCCAGTCATAAACCACCTCGGTAAGTGCCCACTCCCACGCGACGCCGTCAGCGTTGGCGCGCCGAGTGGCTTGATGTTGAAGGTCGCTGGCCGTCCGGCCTCGTGGTGTGACGGCGAGGCCGATTTGACCGATGATGATCAATGCCAACACCACGGTGGTTGCCAACGCAAAGCCGCCGAAGAACCGTTGCCACATGTGGCGTCGTTCGCGTCGGCAATTTACGGACTCAAGTATGCGGGCGCGGAGTTGATCGCCGGGGTGAACGTAGTGGCCGGCGCCGCGAATCAAGTCCTCTAAGTCTTGCCCGTCATGCGACGCTTCGTCGGTAAAGTGGGGTTCTCGCAAGTCTTCGCCGAACAGATCGTTCATCTCGTTGTAGAACGAATTGTGCCGGTTGCGATTCGGTGGGGAGGGATCAAACATGATGCTGCAGATCCTCGCTCGACGACGGTGCGATCTGTTCGCGGAGTTGACCGTTGAGTTTTGCGATCGCGTACCGATATCGGCTCGCGGCGGTCGAGGGAGAAATTTCCAGAACGCCCGCGATACCGGCGAACGTCATCTCTTCCCAGATTTTTAGGACAACGACCTCGCTTTGTTCAGTCGGCAGCGTTCGCAACGCCTTCCAGATCGCACGGTAACTCTCCTCGCGTTCGAGTTCGTCGACGCGGCACCGCGTGAGTAGATCGCAAAGATCGCCGATCAGGTTCCAGCGTGGTCGTCGCCGTAGAATCATCAAAGACTCGTTGCGGACCATTCGCAGAAGATACGCCCACGGATCCGTGCATTGATGCAGCCGCCCTGGTTGGGCCGCAATCTTAACCAGGGTTGCCTGAACCGCGTCCTCGGCGTCGTGCTGGTTCCGCGTGAGCGTGGTGGCAAAACGAACCAACCTCAGGGAGGTCAGGTCGATCAATCCGCTGATCGCGTCCTCGCCGAGTTCGGCGAGTTGGCGGGCGCTGGTCCGGACCCGTTGGGAGAAGGCGGCAGCAGACGGCGGTGCGGTAGAGTGGCTCATCACCCCACAAGATGCACCTTAGGGCGACATTTGTCTAACGTTTGTGAGGTATTTCAGAGAAAACCTCAAATTGTCACCGTGGGGACGTCGTTTCCCGTTCCGTGAGGCTAGAACGGGGCGTCGTCTTCTTCTCCGCCGGCTTCGGCGAATGCGTCGTTAGCCGAACCGCTCGACGACGGGCTGCCACCGACCACTTCGAAGGACATCGCTTCGACGTTGACGAAGAATTTGACCTCGCTGTTGGCGTCTTTTTGCCATCGGCGTCCGTTGAGACGGTAAGTGACCTCGACTTCGTCGCCTTTCTTCATCTCGTCAACGCTATCGCAGGCGTCGCGGGTGAATTCCACGGGGACGTAGTTGGTGAAACTGCCTTTGTCCTGTTCCAGGACGACCATCCGTTTGCGAAAGCCCTTTTGGCCGTAGGTCTTCGTTTCCTCGATCAGGTGGACTACACCACGTACTTTTGCATCACTCATTGTATTCTCGATCAATATCGCCCGGTCAAAATCGTACCCACGCCGGCTCGTTGCCACCGTGCTCGGTGCCCGTTCAAACGGTTCCCGATACGAACGCATCGGCGTGTCCGGGAGAGCAGCACTCGATCGGAGAGTGTAAACCTTTCACCTGCGAGACTAAAGGGCGTCCCTGTTCGTTCAAGGTCACCGAAAGCCCGATCGAACGGTAAGTCCGGTTGAATTCCTCGACAAATGATTCCCCATTTTGATCGGGCATCGTCATGGGACCGACGGGGCGTCCGCTGTGGGTCACGATGGCATGGGACGGCATCGGCGGGCGGTTACTGCTCACGTTCAAACTCGTCGTCTAGGAGGAAAGGTTGTCTCGAAAACAGGGGATATCGTCTCGGTATCACTGCGAATCGTTCGTCGGTTGAGCACCGGCGACCCGGTATGAAACGCTCGGGTGTGGGAAGCCGAGCGTCTTGTCGACCCGATTGTATAGCGGCAAACCGGAAAAGTATCGACGAAGATTGATGCAAACGAGATCCGTCGTGTCGTCCACACGGCGAATCGATTGAGCCCCAACGTGCGGCGTGATTAATACGTTTGGATCCGTCCACAGCGGGCTCGTCGGAGGCAACGGTTCGGTCTCCGTCACATCCACGCCGGCACCGGCTAAATGACCGCTCGCGAGTGAGGCGACCAACGCCGATTCATCCACGACCGCGCCTCGCGCCACGTTGACGAAGTAGCTGCCGGGTTTCATCGCCGCGAATTGTTTTTCAGAGACGCAGTGCCGAGTCGACGCGTTTAGAGGCAGCGTCAAAATCACGATATCCGACGTAGCGAACAATTCGTCTGTTCGGCTCGTCGGCCATAACGCGTCGACTTCGTCCGGTTGGTTTTCGGGATAGTAATCCGTCGCGAGAATTTTGACTTCCCAGGGCCGCAGCATTTTTGCAATTTCTCGTCCGTTGCCACCGAGGCCCACGATCCCAACGGTCTTGCCACGGATGTCGTCGGTGGGGCGACGAATGAATTCAGGAATCTGCCGAGCCCGTTCAAACAATCCGATCCGTCGCAGTAATCCGAACAACAACGCAAACGTTTGCTCGGCAACCTGTGGTGCAAACAATCCAGACGCACTGCTGACAATGATGCCGGGTTCCGCGATCACACCCGCGACCAAACAGTGATCCAATCCGGCCGCTGATGATTGGATCCATTGCAACCGTTTTGCCGCGAGAACACGGTCCCAGTCGACAGGCACCTTGGCATGGCCGATGAAGATGTCCGCCGTCGGCAGCAGTTCGTCAACGCGTTCCTGGCCCGCGTCAACGACTTCGATTTCGTGGTCCAACGGGATCGTCGCGTCGTTCTTGCAGTCCGCGAGTGTTTGTTTGATCTGAGCCACATGATGTGGTTCGACCGGGTAACACAGAACGATCCGGCGAATCATTTCGAAAGTCTGTTGATTGGTCATGGGAAGCTAAAACGTCGGTGCGGGAAAATATTGAAACCTCGGGCCCGAGGATCGTATCAAAGATCGCTTAAACGCAGGAGACGGACATTTTCGCGGTGCGGTGTCCAGCGATCTTCGGCGAAATGTGCGTTTCACCGAAAGCGTATAATCGGGGATGCGTCGCACCGCAGTCGGTAAATCGATTCTGCGTGGTGATCTCATCCCCAAGGAATTCCCATGTCCGAAATCCAGTCACATTCACAGGCCTTGCCGCTTCGTGTCGCGATGGTGGAGGTGCGTGATGTTGCGATCGCAGACTCGCCGCCGGGGCCGGTTCAGTGCACCCTGCGGATCAAGCGACTCTCCCGCGTACCGGTCGAGAACGAGTCGGCCGGACGATCGGATTCGGAAGGCGGCAACCTGTTGGTGGCCAATGGTGAAAGCCCCTTTGCCGCGACTTTGGCCGCCGTTTCTCAGTTGTGCCGCAAACCGTTGTTTATCGTTTCGCATCACGAAGATGGATCCGGTGGCCACTACCGGTGTGTGGTCGCGGTGTCCGATCAAGAGGGCGGCGGCGATCTCAATGTGTCGTCGCGAGGATCGGGGCGAGCGACAGCGGGTCGGCCGGAAATCGCCTGGACGCTCGCGATCATCCGTGCTGCCAATCACGCCGGTTTGCTCAAGCGTGAGTTTCGAGCGAACAACCAAAAAACGTTGCGACAATGGTCACGGGAGGCTGTGCTAGAAATATCCGATTGTCTTTCGCGATCGGATGTTCGCCCAGGAGAAGACCCCGCGGTAATGCTGGAAGTCGAAAGCATTGTTTTGGACTATCTGAATATCGGGTCCTCCGCTGCCGTGATCACGGCTTCTAATCAGCCACGACCTGAAACAATTCTGAGCCTGTTTGACACCAGCGTTTGGTTGTACGACGAGGAAGGGCGACCACGCCGGTATTACACCGATACTGACCTTTGGTTGGCGTGGTATCCCGGTGTGGACGATGACCATCGCAGTGTTGAGGAAGTGATCGAGTCGATGCCCGCAGCACCCGCCACCGCAATCCCGTGGATTGTCAGGTTGTTTGAGAATCCGACTAGCCCGATTCGATTTCGTGGTGCAATCGACTTGCACGATCACGATGTGCTGCACGTTCTTTTGGGACGTGGATTGCAAGATCAAGACGAGGCGTTTGTGCTCGGGTTCGCAATGGGGACGGCCAAGAAAATCAGCACGATTCAGTATCACGTTTTCAAATTCTTGATGGCGCGAGTTTATCCCGAGCCCTATCGAATTCCTGGGTTCCTGCAGCCCGCGTTTGATCTCGGCGTCCAGTGTGGCAAGAAAACCGGTGCAGAGGAATTGTACAAACAGCCTCTGAAGGAACTGCGCTCATTGACGATCGAGGAGGCCCGTCGGCGGGCCGGGATCAACATGGATATCGTGAGGGAGCACTACCGAGTCGAGCAGCAACGGATTCCGTTCACGATCGCGAGTCTGCGGTTGCCTTGACAACGGCCTGCTCGATCACGGCTTTTGATTTTTGGAATCCTTCTCGCGTCACGTCAGCGACAGGGCGTTTCCAGTAGCCGGGGTTAAACAGTTCTAACGAGAACGTTCCGGCAAAGCCGTGTTTGAGCAACATCGCAATCGTCTCGACGAGAGGGCACACGCCGTCGCCCGGAAAGACTCGGTCTTTGTCCGCGATGGTCGCCGGCGGTGGTTGGTCTGGATAATCGTTGATGTGGAACAGTGGCATCCGGGACGCCTCGATCATGGCGAGCGAGGTCATTGAGTTTCCGCCTTTGTAGATGTGATAGAAATCAGGCAGTACTGCGGCGCTGGGGTGTGCTGCTGCGGTTGCAACATAGGCCAACTCGCCGAGACGGCTCAGTGTTGGCGAAAAACCCCAAAGTTCGAGCAGAGGTGTCACACCAATTTTGTCACCGATATCCAGCAAGGTTCGATAGCGTTCAGCAATCACTTCCAAATCGATCGGTCCGGAATCACGAAGGGCACTCTCGGTGTGCGCCCCGATCGGTGGCGCCGCCATCACGGTTCCGCCTAGCTGACGGACCATTTCCATGTCACGCCGTGCTTCATCGAGCCCCGCGGTTCGCTCTGCCGGGTCGTTGATAATCCATTTCGCAAACCCGATCGCACCGGCCATTTCGATACCGGAATCATCGAGTTGTTGACGCAAATCGGATAGTTTGCCACCGCCGTCAACGTAGGATCGTAAATCGCGGATCCACGGTTCGATCGCGTCAAAGCCCGCCTTCGCGGTGACCCGGATCTGTTCGGGGACCGGCAATTCGTGACCGCGAATGGTGCTAGTATTGAGAGAAATCTTGGGCATTGGCACGTTACCCACAGCCGGTTGTGTGAGTGACGATTTGGTCGCGTGCGGCGCCGCAGAATCGGCTCGACACGGCGTCGCGAACGATGCCGCAATACCGCCGAGTGCGCCAGTGCTCGCTAGGCCAGTCGTTAGCAAACCGCTGGCTCCGGTTTGGAGGAAACGACGGCGAGATGGATGGGATGCCATGGCGTTACTCGTTTTCTTCTTGAGGTGCGGCGTCTTCCGACACGACCGGCTCGGGTGAAGGTTTGACGGCGATCTTGCGATAGGCCGCTTTGGTTGTCTCGTCGTGACCTTGGATGATCAAAGTTCCCGGTTCGACCCGCAGCCCTTTGCGTGGATTTTCATGAGGTTCGCGGTCATCGTAAACGTCCGTCACTTGAAGGCCGTTCACCCACGCTGCGAAGTGCGATCCTTCTGCGGCCAACAGAATCGAATTCCAACGACCCGGTTCGCCTGCAACGATTCGTGCATCTTGGCGTTTGAAGATCCCGCCCGCTCCACAATCGGCGGGCTGCAGAGGATTGTTGTTCATGGTTTCGTTGTTGACTTGGCACTCGTACCCCATCATCACATCGCCCGGGATTGAGCGAAAGAAGATTCCCGAGTTGGACTTGGGGGCATCCATCTTGTAATCCGCGAGCAGCGTGAAATCGCCGTACGTCTGGGTGGACTCGAGTTGTTGTTTTCCGCCATCGACGATGAGGTGTTGATTGTCGTCGACGGTGAAGTCGCCGGGCATGTCGGCGTACTGTTTCCAATGAGTCAGTTCCGCGTCAATTAGGTTTTCCAAACCGATCGGACGCAAACGAATGTTTCGAAAGCGGATCATTCCCGAGCGGAATTGCAGGCCGATGTAACCGGTTCGTTCAGACGGCGCGTCGTTGATTTCGCAAGTCAGTGCACCGTCAATCTTGACTGTCACGTCGTCTTGGTTGCAAACCATGTTCATGGTGTGCCATTGATCAGGATGCGTTGTGACGGGATTGCCCCTCTCTCGCTGGACAATGCCACCGGTCGGAAACGGGTTATCTTCGGGGGCGATGTTGACTTCGTAGCAACTGGTTTTGACGTCTCGTGGTTCGATGCCGGTGCGAAGGAAGACGCCGGAGTTCGTTTCTGCGTCGCACTGAAATTCGAGTTCGAGTTCATAGTCTGCCCACTGTGTCGTCGTGGTCAGTAGACAGGCGCGACCACGGTCGGCAACGAGTGCGTTGTCTTCCACTCGCCAGTTCGCTTCGCCCGCGATAACCCATCCGAGCATCGTGTAACCATCGAAGAGGCGGATCCAACCTTCGGTCGTTTGTTCGATCGGGAGTCGCTGTTCGAGCAATTGTTCGGCACTGGCTTCGTAAGCTTTTGCTTCAAAAATGAAAGGAGCTTCTTCCTCCGGTTCGGTGTTTTCGGCGACCGAGGTGTCTGCGGCAGGCGATTTTGCGGCTGAGGCGGAGTCTTCGGAGTCGGTCGATTTCGGCTTGGCCGAGCAACCAACCATGGCGACCACCAACGAAAGACCGACTAAGAAACGAGAGACCATTCTGGAAGCAGAGATCATTCTGGATGCACTGTGATCAAGGCAAGGCATAACGCACTCAGGGATTGGAGAGTGGATGGAGTGAGGGGCGATGAAGGCCGATGCAGCGGCCCGCCAATACGGCCTAATAGCCGTACTCGTCAAAGTACTCGCCCCAACGCTCACGTAACTGTTGCTCTTGAGCTGAGGATAGTTGGTGGGCGTTGGTTTGGTAGGATTTGTGTTCGGTTTCCGTCCACGTTTGGATGTCTTCGCGGACCGTTTCGAAATCAGCGAGGCGTAACGAATCATAAATCGTTTGCAACGTTCCGACGGGGTCAGCAATCAAGTCTTCGTAACGAATGTCGATCAGGTGATGCTGGTCAATTTCTTGACGCTGTTGATGGAACGCGCGATACATTTTTTCGAGGCATTCGAGCACGTATTCTTCAATCCCGTCGTCCGACGTGTCGGCTTTCGGTGCTTGCAAACCTTGGACGTCGTCGAGACTCCGCCACAATCGGCAGGTGCTGGGGAACAACGCCCGAGGGTCCCGAGTGATGTGGATGAATCGTGCTTGAGGAAATGCGGCGGCGAGATGGCCGATCCGTCCGGTGTGCGTGGGGCTCTTGATGACGAGCGGCCGCGTGGTCGAGGCGCTGACGCGGTGTAGGAAGGACCGCATGGTCGTGATCCAGTGCTCGCGAGCGGTCTCGTCCACGCCTTCGAAGTCGAGGTATCCCATATCAACGGCCCCGCCGCGTGGGAAAGCGATCCGCCGATACGGTGAAGGCAAGCCGAGGTTGACGAGGGCGAACTCGTCTTCCTGAGGGCGGTCCCAGCCGGTGTCCATGTTGTCCATCGGCCGTTTGCCCGGCAGCATCCATTTTGCGAAACGCCGGAAAAACCACTCGGTCAACAGAAAGTGCGACGGCGCGAAACACTGAAACGTCGACGGGCTGCTGAATCTCTCGTCGCGGACCATTAATTCATGCAGCAGCGTCGTGCCGCTTCGCCAATGTCCGATGATGAAAACCGGCGGGCCGTGCAGTTCGGCCTCGCGAATCCGACGCCGGTACAGCAGGTTTTGCAGGCCCATCAAGAGCGTATTGAACGGTGTCGCGATCGAAACGGAGCACGCCAGCGGCACTCTCGACGGGCTAATCGCAAACCCTCCACTGCGCAACAGACGCCACCAAGCCGACGGTCGCATCCCATGCCAAAATCGAGGGCAATAGAACGGGTAGCGATTCAGTGAAGACTCGGGCATGAAAGAGGAAAGTCCTTCGCAAAAAAGGCCGATTCGGGCGAACAAAATGGCTCGTGTGAACGTCTGGCGACTGGCCGTTCGCCAGGTGCCGTCTCCCTCCAACGAAATACAACGTTAGACTGTTTGGGCACGCGTTCGCCCGTGAAGGATAAAGCGTGATCCCGTCCAGGCCCATTAGTTGCCTGTAGAATGGCGGGGATTTTATGCGTTTTTCCAAACCGGGTGGGGCATCTGCCGCTCCGACACCTCGTCTTTTACGTTGATTTTAACATGCCCAGTCCCGCCAGCGATCTTTCGATTGAAGATTTGCAACAGCACATTCGTCGGATGTATTACGACAAAGACGTCGCCCGTGGGATCGACGGAACGTTCATGTGGCTGATGGAGGAAGTTGGCGAATTGGCCTCTGCCCTGCGAGGCAACGATCGCGAGAACCTTCAGGAAGAATTTGCGGACGTGATCGCGTGGCTATTTACAATCGCAAATGTGGCGGACGTGAACCTGGCCGAAGCCCTCTCGGCAAAATACGGACAAGGATGCCCGGGATGCCACCGTTTCGAATGCGAATGCAGCTTGGATGAGAAACCATGAGATTTGTTCTCCTCATGATCGCGGCCGTCTTCTCGCTGGTCGGCACCGTCTCTGCGCAAGATCCACCCGCGGAGACGCCTGCGGTCGATTTTGTCGGGATCAATGGCCACTATCGAGCCGGGCGATGGACGGCGGTTCGATTCGCACCGATCGCCGATGCGGTTCTGGAAACCACGGACGGCGATGGGAGTACTGTTTTCTATGAACAAGATTTCCTCGGCTCATCAAATGATGCCGACGCGGCTGTGTTTGGGTACTGCGTCCCGGGGACCGAAGCGGCACCGTTGACGATTCGATCCGCGGGCAAAGCGACTGCGACGAAGGCTTCGTCAGGCGACCAGGTTGATACCGACGGGCTGGCAGATCGCAGTGAAGGTAGCGGCAACGGACAGGTCGCGCTGAAGACTCGTTTTCCCGAAGTCGGTACGCCGGCGGAGGGGCCCGCCATGATCCCAGATGACATGCCTTGGGTCGTTGTCTTTGGAGATCCGTTAGGGATCGAAACAATCGGTGCCAATGAGTTGCTCGACCGAGATGCCTCCATCGCGGTCACCCGAGTGACGGAGCCCGCGTCGATCCCCGACCACGTGTTGGGCTTTTCGGGTGTCGACATGATGGTCGTCACCGGTTCGGGCGTCGGTGTGCTGGAGCAGTTGTCGGAGTCACAAGGCTCGGCGATCGGCGACTGGGTTCGCGGCGGAGGGCAGTTGTTTGTCACCCTCGGAGGGTCTGCCCCAAAAACTCTCGAGGCTTCGCCCTGGTTGGTGGAGTTGTTGCCCAAGAGCGTTGCCTCGTCTTCGGTCGTTCGCATGGATCCCTCGGGGTTGGAAACGTTTGCGAACAGTCAGTCGCGTCTGAGTCCTTTCGATGGCTGGCAGTTGCCCAAGACAATCGGCGCAGGCGGCATCACATTGTCGAGCGTAGGGGAGGCGTTGATCGCGGGCCGTACTTCTCGCCGAATCGGATTGCCGCTCGCGGTGCGGTACACGATTGCTATGGGGCGGGTCACGATCGTGTCGGCCGATTTGGACGCTTCGCCGTTTGTCGATTGGCCCGAACGCCTGGACTTGGTTACCAAATTGACAGGCGATCTGTTGACCGAAGACCGAGGCGAAGTCAGCAGTAGCTTTCGCTTGGGTGGATACTCGGATCTCTCGGGACAGGTTCGGCGAAGTCTGGATCGTTTCTCGACGAAGCGAAACGTGAGTTTTTCGATCATCGCGCTGGTGATTGCTGCTTTGATCGCCCTGGTCGCGCCGCTGGATTATCTATTCGTTCGACGTGTTCTCGGTAATCCGCTGCTCGGTTGGGCGACGTTTCCGGTGGTGGCAATCTTGCTTTCGATTGCCTTGGTCATTGCTGCGAACCCTCGTCGCACTTCGCTTGCCACAGATGAGTCAAATGATGCCGCGCCGGCATCTGAACAAGGTGAAGATAGCCTGTTGCGGGCCAATGCGGTTGAGTTCCTCGATATCGATGGAAGCTCGCAGGTGGGCAGGTTGTTTCGTTGGTCTTATCTGTATTCGCATCCAGCCCAAACGGTTAGCGTGACGGCGAATCGCAGTTCATCACTGGACAACATCTCGCGGGACATTGAGTTCCAAATGCTGGGCCCGTTCGGCGCTCCCGGCCGATCGATGGGTGGTATCCAAATTGATTCGTGGAGCGAACCGCTGCACGTTCCGGTGTCGCCGTTAATGTCGGGTTCGGACGATGCGTCCCACGGCGGTGGGGTGCGTTTGGCGAGTCGCATCGATTCACTCGAGTTGGCACCTCGCAGCAGCAAATCGATCGCCGCGCAGATGCAATTCCGAACCACCTTCGAGGTCGCTCCAATGAAGCGGCGTCGTACCTCCGATTCGCTGCAGGGGAGTCTCGTCAATCCGCTCGACGTTGACCTTCTCGATTCCATGTTGATTTACCAGCAGATGGTTTATTTGTTGCCGACCCGCTTTCCCGCAGGGGCAACCGTCAAAGAAATCGACAGGATGCGGCAAAAGAACTTTCGCTGGCAATTGTCGCGGCAGCGAGCGCTCGAAAGTTCATCGCAAACCGAAGCCTGGGACGTTACCCGAAGCGATCGACCGGAACGGCTCGCTGAGATGTTGATGTTTCACGATGTCGTGGGGGGCGCCGATTACACGGGGCTTCAGAACGAGATCCTCGGGCAGCTTGATATGACTGATCTGCTCACTAAAGAGCAATGCATTTTGGTGGGGCGGTGTGCCGATCCCTGGTTAACGCTCGGTGTCAAAACGACGAGCGACGGGGCGGATTCCGGTAATGATTCGGCCAATGCCTTTGCCACCCCAGTTGGCGAAACGCAATCTTGGGTGCGTGTGATATTGCCCGTGAAAGAGGTTCGTCGTTGAGTGAGTCCACATCTGTATTAGGTTGGATTGGCTTCGTGATTTAAGTGTTTGGTATCGGTGTCCCCTTTATTTTCTCGTCTTCTTTTTATCTGTAATCGTCGTGATTAAAACCGTTGACTTGACCAAGAAATATGGCGACGCGTTCGCCATCAAATCGATCGACTTGGATCTCGAAGCTGGCGATCTGTTCGGGTTCATCGGCCCCAACGGTGCGGGGAAGACGACCACCATGCGAATCATCGCGACGTTGCTCGAGCCGAGCTGGGGCGAGGCTTACGTTTGTAATCACAGCGTTCACACCCAACCGAAAGAGATTCGCCGATTGGTCGGTTACATGCCCGACTTCTTCGGCGTGTATGACGACATGACCGTCGTTGAGTATCTCGAGTTCTTTGCCGCGGCGTATCGAATCGGCGGAGAAGATCGACGCAAACGGGTCAATGAAATGCTCGACATTGTCGACCTCGACTTTAAGCGAGATGCCTTCGCGAACACGCTGTCTCGGGGGCAAACGCAGCGACTCGGATTGGCCAGGACTTTGCTGCACGATCCCCAAGTGTTGCTGCTCGATGAACCGTTGTCGGGGCTCGACCCGCGTGCCCGGATCGAAATGCGCAACCTGCTGCGTCGCCTCGGCGAGATGGGAAAGACGGTTATCGTCAGCAGTCACATTTTGCCCGAGCTCGCCGACGTTTGTAATAAGGTCGGTATTATCGACCGCGGCGAACTGAAGCAAAACGCCAAGGTCACCGAAGTCATCCGGATGGTCCGCGAGCACACCGTTTTGATTATTCAACCGAGCCAACGCGATCAGATGCAAAAAGTAGCGGACCTCTTTACCGGGCATCCTCTCGTCCAGTCCACCCAACCCGGAGACGACGCCGTCCGCGTGATCCTCAACAGCGACACCGACGACTACAGCGAGCTCCCCAAACTCCTCATCGAAAACGGAATCGGCCTCCGCCGCTTCGCCGAAGAAGAGCTCGACCTAGAATCCGCCTTCATGGCCCTCACCCAAGGCACCAGTACCCGGATGTAGGTGCAGGAAATCATTGCCGCATTCGCGTGATGCGTGACAAGTTGCCAGTCGCTCTGCGGATCTCTCGGGCATGAGTTGTTTCGGACGCATTTATTCGAGTTCGTGCGTGCCGTCCCAGTATTGCCGTGTCTCTGAGGAGGATGTTGGTTCACCAACGCGACATGTTAGTGTCAAGCGGTCGATGATTCGGTCCGGGGTCCTTCCCAAAAAACGCTTCACACGATCCTTTAGCCCTAGTGTTGGTTCTCGTTCGAGCAAGTCTGGATGATTCAGGAGTTCGATGTGGGTAACTTGAAGTCCCAGCGTTGCCAGTGTATCACGCAGTGCTTTGGGGTTAAAGAATGTTACCGACGTTGCCTCGTAAGGGCTTTCGTCTTCGGTGGGACAGAACAGTAGCGGATACTGATTGTCGTTGAGCATCACGCCGGTTTCTAGAATCATCTGGCCGCGGTCGCTCAAAAGGTCTCGTAGTAATTTCAAGGCCCAAAACGGGTATCGGAGATGATACAGCACGCCCGCAAAAATAATTGTGTCAAATTTGCCGTAGGTTCTTTCTGTGAGGTCAAACAGATTTTGCTCGTGCATCTGAACTTTCGAATTCAGTTCGGGGATCAGCACCTCGACTGCAGCGTTTGAAATGCAGTTGTCAATGCCGATGATCTCAGAGGCTCCCGCCTTTTCTGCCTCAAATGAATAGAGGCCATCACGGCATCCGATGTCCAGTACTCGATGCCCCTTTAGGTCGAGCCGTTTAATTGCAGCCAGTACGCCTTGTTGCGTCGGAACGTATTCGGCGATTCCCTTCGTCTGCACATTTTCTGTTAAGCGGATGAAGTGATAGAAATTGTACTGATCGAGTCGATCCTGTAAGTAAGTTTCGTGTGGAGTCATCGTGATCACTTGGGTTGGTTGAGCGTAGGCGGGTTAACTTTTTCTGCAAACAAAGGCTACGCCCCAGCTATCCACGGATGGCTCTTTTTTAGAAAGCCATTCTTCTTCGTTCGCAATATGAAGGCCAGCCGCATTTGCGAGCATTTTTATTTCGGGTTCGAAGTAATATCGCATGCGATGTTTTTCTTGAATCCGTCCGATGACGCCCGTCGCCCGGTTGGTGACGAAGATAGTGTATGCGACTTCGACCAGGTTCTGCCGTTCCAAAAGTGTTGGTTCGGCAATCCGCACGACCTCAATGTTGTCGTCATTGACTCGTTTAATTCGTGTGGTCGGCAATTGCGTCAGGACTGCGGGGCCGTACCACAAATCAAACGCAAAAATCCCGCCTGGTTTCAGGTGGGCCGAAGCAGTTTGGAAGAAGCCTGCGACGTCTTTGTCGGTTGTTTGGTAACTGGCGACGTGAAAGAGTGAAATGACGGCGTCGAATTGACGGTCCACGCGAAACGAGCGAGCGTCGCCTTGATGGCATTCAAACTGAAGATCAGCAAGTTGTGTAAATCGGCGATTAGCCTGATCGAGCATTTCTTGGCTTTGGTCGACACCGACGATATCGTAGCCTTGCCGGCATAGAATCTCGGCATGGGCGCCTGTCCCGCAACCAAGTTCGAGTAGCGAGGGTGGTGTTTCCCCCGCTTCAGCACGGCAGCCATGCCGCTCAAGCAAGCTGGCGATGTAAGTGGCTTCGCCCTCGTAGTCTTTGTCGTGATAGAGTAAATCGTAATACTGCGAAGAAAGATCAAAGGGCTTAATCATTGATTTTGACCTTTTCGTCAGGCACCGCATCAAACCGCGTTTTGTCTTGGTCGCCTGAGTACGGCCCTTGCTTGACTTCGATCATCTCAGTCGGTTCGAGCATTTCGAAGCCGTGTCCACCTGCAGCTAGTAGGACGACATCTCCGGTGCTCGCGACGCGGCTCTCGAGGTAGTGCCGTCCATCGGTATAAAAGTCGATTCGGACTTTGCCGGATTTAACTAGCAGGACCTCTTGCGTCCAGAGAACCTCTCTCTGCACCGGATTATGGACGTGCGGTTCGATCTTGTATCCGGTCGGTCGATTCATGTAACCGAGTTGTTGCGAGAACATGCTGGGTGTGAAAAACTCGATGCCATCAGAATGGAAGTCGGAACGGATGATGATCCCAATCGTCTGATCAAGATGTTTGACGTGTTCGATGCTCATTGATATAGCCTGCTATCCATTGCCGTTAGCGATCGGCAGGGTCGTGCACCTCTCGAGGTGCTGGAGAAAAGTTTGGTTCGAGCGTTGGGTAATGATAATCGAAATAGGTTTCTTGACGCACCCACTGAAGCAACCGAGGTGAAGATCTCACGCAGGCGCGATGGAAGTTGAAGCCACGGACGTAGGCGCGAAAGAACCTTGCGGGCAAATCGTCTTGTGCGACGGACGGGCGCAGACTCCTTTTCAGTCGTCGAGCCCATTGGAGCGGTGGAAAAGAGCGATCGCTGCCCTCGGTGTCGGGCAAAGGAGTCGGGTCGGTTCCACTGCGGATTTCGGTGTATGAGTTGCAGACACCCTGGTAAAATGATCGCTGGTCAAAATACGATTTCGTCATCCGTTCGGGACCAATGTGGTGGTGCACAATGGCGTTAGGGTTGTAGACGGCCCTTCTCCCTGCTTCAGTAATTTTTTGACTGAGTCCGGTTTCGCCGTCGCCCTGGAAGTGCTGGAGTGAGGCAGGAACGCAATCAGGATGAAAGCCTCCGAGGGTGTTCAACGCGTCGCGACGGATCGCGTAGTTAAGGCCCCAGACTAAATCCGGATCCACATCAATCGTATCATTCGTGTCTAGTTGCAAGAGGCTAAGTTGTGCCATCTGCCTGCCACCACACGGTGTGGATTGCCAGCAATTTTTTAGCCATTGGGGAGGTTCGTAGGCGAATACCGGAACGCTAGGGCCACCCGCGAGAGCTATTTTGGGGTTGTCGAAAACGCCCGAAAGTTCGGACAGCCAATCCGACGCGAAGGTAACATCATCGTCGACGAAAATGAGAAGATCGCCAGTCGCCTCTGCTGCTCCCCTGTGTCGTCCCGAGAGCAAACCAGGAGTGGATTCAAAGAAAATCTTCAGGCCGATGTCTTTGTAGTGGTTCGCAAAGTCCGTGTACCGATTGAAGTCTCGGTAACGCGAGTCATCGGGCAGGGCGTTTTGAACAAGAATTGTCTCGTGGGGCGGGGCTTCGAGTTTTTCGAGTGAATCCAACGTATTAGAGGCGTGATCAAGTGAGTTTGCAGTCGGGATTATTACGGATTGACAACCACTCATTGCTAAATTGAATCCATGAAGGTTCGCTCCACTCGATTGAATATGATAGCTGAGCAGCCAAGTGCTACTAGGCTGAACGCCACCGCATAGCCGATGGACAAAACGGAGTACTCACCCACGCCCAAGAAGCCATGGCGTGTTACTTCAAACAGCGGAGTGAGGGGATTCCAGCAAAGCAGTAGCTTCCATCTCGATGGGATTTGCGATGCCGGGTATATAACTGGAGTTGCGTAAAGTAGTAGTTGCACACCGAATTGCAAAAATAAAACTAGATCTCGATATCGGATAGTCATTGCAGAAAAAAGCAATCCGCCCGCCAGGCCAAGATTGGCCATCGTTAAGACCACGATAGGAAAATACAGGATAGATGCGTGAGGTTGGACTTCATTACGAAGCAAGTAATAAATCCATACGCTGGCAAATAGGACGAATTGAATGGCAAAACGGAAAAGATTTGAGATCACTACCGAGAGGGGGACAATAAGCCGAGGAAAAAATACTTTTCCGAATAACGGGGCGTTGTCGCGAAATGTTGTGGCCGTTTTATTGAAGCATTCTGAAAAGTAGTTCCAGAGCGTAATGCCGCACAGGTAAAATGCGATCTGTGGCAACCCATCGGTGGAAAGGTTTGCAATCTGCCCGAAAACAATCGTGAAGATGATCGTTGTGCAGATCGGTTGGATGACAAACCAAAGCGGGCCGAGGATGGTTTGTTTGTAAAAGGCAACGACGTCGCGGTGAACCAGCAATAGCAGCAGGTCACGGTAACGCCAGAAGTACTCAAAATTAAATCTTAGGTTTGTGCGATCTGCAGAAATGGTTAGGTCCCATTCGTTGTTTTCTTCGGTAGATTGCACCAGGTGTTTACTCGAGTTCGGTTAGTAGGTAGTTAGGGCGGAAGTGGCCAGCCGATTTCAAAATCCCGCTTTGGTGGAATGAACACCGGCGAGGTTGGGCAACTTATTCTCACGTCCCACCCAAGAGGGTGCACCGCATGAGCCCTGTCTCTATGTTAACTTGCTAATCGGGAGACGGAAAGCTCTTCATGGGGTTGCTGCTTCGATGGGGGAAAGGGGTTGATAGGGAGAGGGGGTGGATTTCGCTTTCGCAATTCGGGATTGTTTTGATCCGCTGGTGAACATGGCGGCGTCGCTGTATCTCAGGCAACTGGCCTCGTTCGGTTGGTTTCTTCTTGAGCAATCAGGTTAGGGGCACTATCCTGGCGGAGTCCCCTTTTGCCTCTGAATTTCACCTGTTTGAACTAACGTTTTTGTAAATGCTCAACGCGATCCAGCTTGAAAACGTAGGGAAAGTGTACCGCTTAGGCGAAATTGGATCGAGCACGATCTCGGGTGACCTTTCGCGTGTCTGGGCTCGCCTAAGAAAGAAGCCTGATCCCCTTGCTCAAGTTGGGGTTGTGAATGAGCGTGAGCGAGTTGGGGGAGAAAGCGTCTGGGCTTTGAAAGACATCTCGCTGACGGTGCCGCGAGGTACGATTTTGGGCATTGTCGGGCGGAATGGTGCAGGCAAATCAACTTTGCTGAAATTGCTCTCGCGAATAACGGCGCCGTCAACCGGAACGATTCGGATGAAGGGGCGAATCGCAAGTCTGTTGGAGGTCGGAACGGGGTTTCATCCAGAATTGACTGGAAGAGAAAACGTTTATCTTAACGGCGCAATATTGGGGATGACGCGACAGGAGATCACGCGGAAGCTAGACGAAATTGTTGAGTTTTCAGGTTGTGCTAAGTATCTCGATACGCCAGTTAAGCGTTATAGCAGCGGGATGACAGTTCGTCTGGGGTTTGCGGTGGCAGCATATCTGGAGTGTGAGATTCTCGTGGTAGATGAAGTGTTGGCTGTGGGTGACGCGGAGTTTCAGCGAAAGTGCATCGGGCGAATGCAAGACGTTGCCCACTCAGGGCGGACGGTTCTTTTTGTTAGCCACAATATGGGGTCTGTCGAGACGCTATGCACCGATGCGATTGCAATTCACGCTGGGCAATTGATCGATTCAGGGAAGCCGCAAGCTGTTATCGAACGATATTTGAATTCTCACTCAGAAGAGACTGTATCGCGACTTCTCAGTGGCAAAACATCGCACATAAAGTCTTTTCGCCTGTGTGACAGCGAGGGGGACGAACGCAGTAGCTTTTTCGTCGGGGACACCATCGTATTCGAAGCGGAGTTGTCGGCTCACCCATCGGTCCAGGAGCCTCGATTTGGTTTTGTTATTTCAAAATCAGGTGTTGGTCGAATCGCAACTTTGCACACGGACATCCAGTACAATGAACGATGGCAAGTCGAAGGCCGTACTCGGGTTCGTGCTGTTTGGCGCGACGTCCCATTGAACGTAGGCGAGTACCGCGTGGATGCTTCGCTTTGGGGGTTTGACCGAGAGTTGGAAACCTTGCTTGGCTGTGGTCAGTTTTCGTTGGAGATGCGTGACGTGTACGGCACAGGTTTGCTGCCAGATCCATCATTCCAGGGACACGTGCTTCCTCGGGCGCGTTGGGAAATTGACAACACCCTTTCTTGATAGGTAAAGAGCCTTTTAGTAGTTCGGCAATATTTATGGAACAGTTTACCGGCAGCGGACTTGAAATAGATTGGTCGCCGCATTCATTCGAGGACCCTGGGGGCCGTTTGTTTTGGAAGGATGGGCAGGTTTATCGCGCATTGCGAGGAAAGTCTGCGGAGGCTTTTTTGGAAATTGAATCGCGAGGCTTGCTGGATCGATTAAAGGGCTGGGGTGTCGTTGGATCAGTTCGGGCTGATTTCGAAATTCCTGAGTATGATATTGTCGTGAGTCATCAGGTGATTCCGCCAAGTCCGCTGGTGAGTGAATGGTCACCGGAAATGTTGCGTGATGCGGCCGTTTTGTTTTGTGAATTAAGCGTCCATCTTGCTGAACATGGGTTTCAACTACAGGACAGCCATGGTTGGAATGTCATGTTTGACCAGGCTAATCCTGTTTATATCGATTTCGCATCAATCATTCCGCTCGGGCAAGGTGAGCCATGGAAGCCGCTTCATGAATTTGTGAATTGCTTTCTTCACCCCATACGCATGATTGAAAATCATGCAGCTGATTACGCGTTTTTTTTGCTGGGACGCGACAATTGGGTGTCGCTTGATAAGACGATACCGCGGTTCAACAGTATGCAGTTTCGCTTTGCCGAGAGACGGCAAAAAAAGAAATATCGGCGTTGGACAGAGATTCAAAATGCCGGAGGGCCGCAATCAGCAATTCGACTTTCGAAGTTGTTGTTGAACGAGGTGTCATGTTCTTCATTTCCTCATGTTTCGACGCGTTGGTCAGATTACGCTGCTTCATTTCCCGATTCGGATTTCTCCGACAGGAGTGGCTGGAATCAAAAGCAAGCCTCCGTTTTTGAGCTTCTTCAGCGTGTTGATACGGGGACAGTGCTCGACATCGGTTGCAACACCGGTTGGTATAGCGTCCTGGCGGCAAGAATGGGGCATTCTCTAGCGAGCCTTGATACGGATCGCTCGTGTATCGACGCGCTTTACACGTACTCGAAAGAGCGTCGATTGCCAATTACTCCAGTGGTTGGTTCCTTTTTTGCGCCGGTGATTTCGCACGGACCTCGTTTTTGGGATTCTCTTGAAAAACGGTTTTCTTCTGATCACACGATGATGTTAGCGTTAATACATCATCTGTTTTTCAAGCAAGGGTATGATGTGCAGTCGATTGTTCGGAAGGCTTCAGAGGTGACGAAGAAAACTCTCATCCTCGAGTACATTCCTTTTAATGATTACTGGGTACAACAATGGGGGGTTCCTCACCGGGCCGACGAGTATCGGATTGAATGTTGGCTGTCTGAGTTGAAGCAGGAGTTTCGCGAGATCGATATTGTTCCAAGTGAAAAGTCGCATGAGTCTTCGGATGTGGAGCGGTCGCTGATATTCGCCCGGCGATGAGGCCTGCGGATTCCACCCATCAGTGCGTCACGCCCGATCACTTCTAGTTAGTTGGGCGCATTGGCGAAGCGTCTTTCGCAGACGGGCGATGTGAGAGGCCGCGGCGTGTTTTTGAAGTCAACGAGTTCGTTAATTAGGGAGAACGGTCATTGTTAAAGAATAGCTTGATTGGAGTTTGGGAGGCCTTTCAGTACGACAGTTTTGTCGTGCGTAAAGGGCTTCGAAATGCAGACAAAATCGCTACCGACATGACGGGACCCGAAAAACGCCAGCTTTTTGAGTTGGTTCTCGAAGGCGGCCCTCATGTGGTTGTTGAGATCGGGTCCTACTTAGGCGCGTCGACATGTTTTATGGCAAATGCTCTGAAGCGTTTGAAGTCTGTGCCGGTGTTGTATGCGGTTGACACTTGGCGGAACGACGCGATGCCGGAAGGAGAGCGAGACACCTACGACGAGTTCTGCTCGAATCTAGATTCCTATGGTTCAACGGTGCAGAAGATACGAAGTACAAGTGCCGAAGCAGCATCGCGATTTACCAAACCAATTGATCTTCTTTTTATCGATGGAGACCATAGCTACGAGGGTGTGCTCAATGACTGGATCGCCTGGTCAAAGCATTTAGCTAGCGGGGCGACCGTCGTCATGCATGACAGCGGTTGGGCCGCAGGAGTGCAGCGTGTAATCGAAGAGAATATTCGACCTCGGCTTGTTTCGGAGGGTTCTCTTCCGAATATGTTTTGGGGTGTGTGCGGGGACTGAGTTGCCTGTGCCCTTAGCCGGTGCCTGCGGTGTGCCGTGATGGGCCAGTGTTTGACTCCAGGGTGGCGAAGGCTTTGGCTGGCTTTAGTTGCTGCGTCTCGGGAGTTAAAGTACCCTTCAGAGGTGAAATCCGTTGTCAATATGCTGCGTTTTCCGTGGGGATCCTCTTCATGCCTTCATATCTGCAGATCGAATGATGCTTTTTCGAAACCCATTTTTTTTGGCTCTGAATTTGCTCTCGGCTTTTGTCGGGAGCAGTGCATTCGCCTATTCGGTGGATGACCCCGTTGTGGTCAAAATGGTCGATGGAGGCATGGCTGCGATGGTCGCGAATGCCCAGGCTAAGCCGCATTATACGCTCGATAAGACATATTCGGGTGGGCATGGTGAGCTTTGTTTGGCCGGCTACGCAGTCATGAAGGTCAAGCACGACGCGAGCAATCCCGTTGTTCGTCGAGGAGTCGATGCGGCTCTCAGCTTCTTAAAAATGCTGAACAACGCCAAGGAAAGGAATTTCGCAAGCTCTGAAAACAAGACTCTCTACACTGCAGCTACCGCCGTTCTCGTCCTTGCTGAGGTTAATCGAAAGCAGTATCGCCCTCAGCTTAAACAGTATGAGTCGTACATACGACAAGTCCGGTCATCTCACGGGGGATATGCTTATCCTGGTGATCGTCAAGGAGACGTTTCTCAGACCCAGTACGCCGTTTTGGCGTTGTGGACGCTGGATCGGGCGGGAATCAACATTGATTACAACGGAGTGCAGGCGACCGTCAACTGGTTGTTGCGAGTTCAGGATCCGAGCGGAGGATGGCCCTATCGCGGGAGCGATCCAGAGAGCATGACGCGGATCAAGCAAGGTGGTTTGACGCCTTCTATGGCTATCGCTGGTGGTAGCGCGTTGATGATCGCCGCGGACATTCTTGGTACCTGGGGCGAGGTAATGGATGAAGCAAATACTGGTATCGTTGGGCTTCCGGAGTCTGTCAAGCTATTCCTAGAGGACATGGTTGAAGATGAAACGGATTCCAATAAACCAACAGTTGACGCTGGGCTCATTCGCAAGGCGATTCAAGACTGTCAGGCCTATATCTCCGCCAAAGCAAACTCTCCTGACCCGGGGGTCGTTAAATCATCGTGGCCGTATTATCAGCTTTACACACTTGAGCGGTACGAAAGTTTTCGTGAGGTAGTGTTGGGCGACGAGTACCGGGAAACAAAAGGATGGTACGACGTTGGCGTAAATTACCTCAAAAAGGCCGAGCAAAATGGCCGAGGTTGGCCAGGCCAGGCATACACAACGAATTCTGTGTCCACAGCGTTTGCAATGTTGTTTCTCATCCGGGGGACCAAAAAAGCGATTGAGCAATCTGCGGAAGGAACTCTGGCGGGTGGGCAGGGTTTGCCAGACGATACGACCAAGATTCGTGTAGATGGGACTCAGATCAAGGGTGAGCCTGTCGCTGAGGCGGTCACGGATTTGCTCGATATGCTGGAAGGGGATGATCCCAAGTCGCTCGAAGGAAAGTCGTTGCCCGAGGACATGAAACTCGCAGCGGAGCCAAAGGCCAGGAAAGCTCAAATTGACCGGCTAATTCGTCTCGTGAGAGGTTCCTCTTCCTGGCAGGCTCGCCGCGTTGCCGCTCGTTTACTTGGCCAAAGCGATGAAATTCGAGTGGTACCGGCACTCATTTTCGCGTTGGATGATGGTGACACCAAGGTTCGCACGTTTGCTCGTGACGGTTTGCGGTTTATCAGTCGCAAATTTGAGGGGTTCGGGATGGAAATTCAGCCCGGTGAAAAGCAGGATTACGGTGAGCTAAGGCGGGCTCAGCGACTTTGGAAAGAATGGTACTTGACGATGGATCCGGGGTACATTTTTATTGCCGAATAAACGGCGTCAGTTTTACCTGGATCGAGTCAGAGGCCTTCTTCATGCGATTTTCCCCTTTCTGCTTCCTCCTTCTGGTCGGAGGAACGCTGTCGCTGTGTTTGGCCTTGCCTGCATCCGCAAATCCGTCAGACCGTAATCCCACTGCTCCCCTCGCAGTTCACGGAACCATTCCCGAAGCGAAGGCTTTGGCGGCAAAGCTGTATTCGACCTATGATCGGATCCGGGAGATCGAATTAGAGGCGATTGAGCAGAAGGGGGATCATTCTCGATTGCCCGGAAAGAGGTTAGTTAAGGCTGCAGGGGAGCTTTGGAAGGCGATTCGCGATGCTCGGAAATTGCAGTTAATGGGAGAGCCCGCTGGATACGATATCGAATCGAAATTACGGGGGGCCGCTGGGAACGTTAATGCATACGCGATGTATTGGGGCCAATCTCCGGATGGGTTGAAGGCCAAGGCGAAGGCAAAGCAATTGCTCGACAAGGCGATTCCAAAGCTACGGAAAATTGCTGAGCGGGCAAGCGGGATGTTGAGCGATGGGCAGGTCGAACCCTTCGTCAATCTTGTCGAGAGTGAGGGGCAGCGATTGGCAGCTGAGCTCTCGTTGTTTGCACCAGCCGAGAAACCCGCTGCTCAGGAGTTTTTGAACTTCATTTCGAGCGGTGAGGCAGAGGTCGCCAAGTCGCGATTTGCTGAATATGCGGCGCAGTCGCGTGAGGTTTTGGATGCGAATCTCAAGCGCGTGGATCAGTTCGAGGGAGACTCCGCTGCGGTCATTGAGCAAGTCAGGCAGACAGGACGGTATTCGTCGGCAGATGGTGAGTCTGGGAACGTGCCAGCGGCGATGCGTCACATCGTCGACCGATGGGGGATAGCATCTGCTGCACTAATGCGTGCGCACGCGATCAGCATCGCTTTTGATGCTCGCCGAGTAGATTTCGGCGGCAGAGGTGATGTTGCTGGTGTCATTGTAGAGAGTAGTCTAGAACCTCGGATGACCGTGTTGACCGAAACAGCGATTCGATCAATTGTCTTGTTGATCGATGCAGCAACGGCTCAAGTTTCGTCTGAAAATGTTGCGCAGTTGTATGTCGATTTGCTGCCTTCTATTAGCGTGGCTCAGCGGAGGATGGGCGGGCGGTCGGATTTGCTTGTGAACGCATGCCGGGAATCGCTAAGGAATCTCGCGCAGCGTGATCCCGTGTTTGCAATCAATGTTGCATCGTACGATCGGGTAGCGAGCCAGCCACTTCGCTGGCGAGAGAAATTCGCCGCCGATCAGGCCGACAGTATGAGTAAGCAATGTGTTGCTTCCTCGAGGCTGTTGGCTAGCGAAAATGAGTCTCCAGGAGCTTCGGGGCGAAAATCGGTGATTGCACCACAGGTAATGGATCGTTGGGCCAATCTTTTAGTGGACGATGCGGTTCCTCGCCTGCTTGGAAAGCAGGTTTCCGATAGCTCCGTTCGACGGCTAAGTTCGAACGGACGATTGGGCGTCGTGCCGTATTCGGATGGGCATTACAGCCTGATCGCTTTGCCATTGGAAATTGGTGAGCAGGTTGCTGACCTGCGGACCGCGATTTCGGTCAGCGACGCGTATGCACCGCTGAGCCTAGATGCAGCAGGGGCGATCTCAGCAGCTGAAATGCAGGAGTTTGAATCGGTTGGCGGTGTGATCCGAAATGTGACTTTGGAGTCATTGTTGGTTCGATTTGCTGCCCTGCCTGAGGCAGCAAGTGTGATCCAGCCACTCGGCGAGCTGCCTGAGCTTGGTAACGATCGTGTTCCTCCGATGAAGGCCGCTTGCTGGCGGTTGGATGTGCAGCCAATGTGGGCACAGAATCGTTACTTTGTCGCCAAGGCTCGGTAGGCAATCTGAGGCTGCTTGCTGAGGATCAAAGGTGGCAGGGGTGGTCTGTCAGTTCAGTTCAGTTCAGTTCAGTTCAGTTCAGTTCAGTTCAGTTCAGTTCAGTTCGCAGGTGTTTTTGAGCTGAGCGGCAAAGGGCTGTCTCAACCAATTATCCCGGCTAGACGCACACGGTCTCGCGAAGCTCACGCAAGCCATACTCGAATCGCGAAACCCTTGACGGAAAGTCAACAGTCATTTGCTTTCGATGGTAATAGGCACAGGTAAACGAAGGTTTTGGCTCGCAGGCCTTTAGGGGCCGAATTGCTGTTCCTGTTGTCCACTCGAAATCGCAACTTTCTACTCCGTCGCGGCTACCTCTTCAGGTTGGGCTTTGGTGCCTGCTGGGAGTTTGTAGGCGGCGGCTTGGGCTTGGCGGCTGTAGTCGATCGATTCGCCTAGGATTCGGGCGGCTTCTTGGTCGGCGTGGAAGCCTTTGGAGTTTTCGCTGCTGATGTAATCTAGGCGCCACATCGCTTTGCGTTGGAGGTCTCGGATCGGTTTGAGGTCCTCTTCGGATGCACCGGCTTCTTGGGCGGCGATGATTGCGTCGAGCATGTCGGTCATGGCGACGGCGGCGCGGTCCATCAGGGCTCGGGTGCGGTCTTGGATCGTGTCGACGCGTGCTTGCAGTTCCGATTCGGAAACGTGGTGGCAAGTCTGGCAGGCTTTGTTGATGTTCAGCATCGGGCTGCGGACCCAGTGGCTGCTGACTTTGGTGGCCCCTTCTTTTTCGTAGGGCATGTGGCAGTCGCTGCAGCTGACACCGGCGCGAGCGTGGATGCCTTGGCTCCATAGTTCGAACTCAGGGTGCTGGGCTTTGAAGACTTTCGTGCCGGTTTCTTTGTGGACGTAGTCGTAGAATTCGCCCCCGCCGCCGGCCGTGCCGTCTTCGCCTGGGAACTCGGTTTCTGCCCATTCTTGTTCGAGGTCTTCGACCTTGAGCCCGTTGCTCCATGGGAACGTCAGCGTCATTTTGTTAGCACAGTAGTACTCGACGTGGCATTGGCCGCAGACAAATGAACGCATTTCTTGGCGAGTGGCATCGACGTTCGGATCGTAGGGCTCTTTGGCCCCTGAGTCACGCCAGCGTTTGATGCTAGGCAAATGCGGTACGGGGTCATTGCTGCGGGCGAGTTTGGCGATCCCTTCGATGAATCCAGGGCGAGTGACTCGGATCGACATAGTTTCGGGGTCGTGGCAATCCACGCAGGACACGGGGTGGGCGGCACCGAGGTGCGGGTCTCCCTCAGCGGGCTTGGTCGTGCCGTCGGGAGTTTTGGTGAGTTCCGCGGCGACTTCCTCGTATTTCATTTGGCTGACGGCGCGGAAGCCCTCCATGACGGCTTCTTGAGCGAAGGCCTCGCCGAGTTTTTCCTCGGTCGGCTCAATTCCCATTTTTTCCATGCCGATGCGGCGGTAGGTCGGGATGATCGATGCGTGGCAGTGCAGGCATGCCCCGGCTTGCTGAACGTCGGTGACGCGTTTGGTGACTTGTTGGTCACCGAGCATGTAGGCGTGTCCGCGGGCTTCGCGGTAGTCGATGCTGAACGCATATCCTGCGAAAAGCCGTTTGAGCCACGGGTCTTTTTCCAATTTACTAGGCGGCAGCGAGTGGTTTCCGCCGTACTCGGTTCGTTCGGTGTCCGCCGTACGCAGGTAGGCCTCGTATTGCAGCGGGAAGTTCACGCCCCAGGGTTTAGGGTCGGTGCTGACTTCGTTGACTTCGACCAGTCGTACGAACGGTTTGCGGGCTTCTTGTTTGCGTTCGAAGATGTTCACCAGCAACGCCACGACACCGACCGTCGCGAACGCGACCAAACCGGTCAAGAGAGCGAGCCAACCGAAGCTGCGTTGATTTTCAGATGCCATCGTCGTGAAACCGTTCTTGAAACTAGGGAAAAGTGTTCGTGGTGAGGTGGTCGTGATCGAAATAATGAATTGCGAGACTCAGCGACCAGCGTGCCCGACCGATGCGTGGCAGTGGACGCAGGATTGCATATCGCCGCCTCGTGTTTCCGGCAGCATCGTGTGCACGAAATTCTCGTGGCACGAGACGCACGTGCTCTGCGTGACACGTTTGTTGCGTGGTTTGATTTGGATGGGATTCTTGAAATCGCCCAGTGTGAAGGCGAGCGAGTGGAAGAATCCGTTGTCGGCTTTGGTCACCCATTTGCCGATCGGGTCGTGGGGCAGGTGGCAGTCGTTGCAGACGGCGACGTGGTGATGACTGCTTTTTTGCCAGGAATCCATGTGGTCCTGCATCACGTGGCAGTTCACGCACGTCTGAGGGTTGTTGCTTAGGTAGCTGGCGCCTTTGCCGTAGCCGAATGTGAAGGTGCCAACGCCGGCGAGCAGGCCGAGAAAAATGGCGAAGACGATCGAGCCTTTGCCGAAACTCGACTTTCGCCCTGAGGCTACGTTCTCAGGAGGAGTCGGAGCGGATTCCGCTGAGGCGTTCGTTTCGGGGGATGGCGACGTCATTCATGCGTCCTGCACGGCGAACGAATTTAAGATGAGAACCTCATTAGAGCACATCGGGTGAGGCGATGAGACATTTTTTTAAGCTCTTGTTGATTCTGGTGCAAAGGATAGACGCATGGGGTGCCTGCCGCCTTGATCTAAATCAAGTAAGCTTCGTTTCATGTCTCATGCAACGCCCATCCGAACCTGTGAAGAAGTGATCCGTTCCAGCGAGTTGCTCGGTGGTCTCGAAGATTGTCAGCAAGCCGCGTTGGCGGCGATTTCGGTGAAGCAGCAATTTGAGCAAGGCCATCGCGTGATGAGTCAGGGGCAGGCCTGTCCTGGCGTTTACCTCGTCGATTCGGGGCTGGTTCGGATTTTTCGGATCGGGCCGCGGGGGCAACAGCATGTGTTGCATCTGTGTGGTCCGGGGCAATCCTTTGCAGAGGTGGCCGCGTTTGGTAATTTCCCAATACCGGCGAATGCGACAGCGGTGCAGCGGACCCACTGTGTGTTAATTCCCATCGACGCGCTGCAGCGAGAACTCGCGAATAATCACGAGTTGTGTCGTCAGATGCTTTCGAGCATGTCACTTTGGGTGAGGCATTTTGTTCAATTGCTCGATGACATCGTGTTGCGTGATGCGATGGAGCGGGTAGCGAGATTGTTGTGCGATGTGCCTTGTGACCATTCGGGCCGGTTGAAATTACCGGGGCCGAAGAAGGACCTTGCCAATCACCTCAACCTCACGAGCGAGACGTTCTCGCGAGTGCTGCGTCGGCTCAACGAGCAGGGCGTTCTCGATGTGGATTCGGATCGCACGATCCGGGTGCTCGATTCCGAACAATTGGCAAAAATCGGTGCATTGGCGCGATAACTGAATCTCGCCTCATTGGAATGATTCATGACACACAGTGACGAAACAACGGGTCGGTTCTGGTGGGCGACCACGGGCGACATCAACGCATTTTTTGGTTTGATGCTGGATAACCTGGCAGGGTTGCTGTTGATGGTTGCCTTGCTGGCCGGGTTTGGGTTGCCGCCCGAGTTTGCGGTGTCCCATATGGTTCCCGGGACGGCATTGGGGGTGTTCCTGGGTGACCTCGCGTTCTTCTTTATCGCGTTGTCGCTGGCTCGACGTGAGAACCGAACGGACGTCACGGCGATGCCGCTGGGGTTGGACACGCCATCGACGTTCGGCATGATTTTGTTGGTGCTCGGTCCCGCATTCACGGCGGCCAAGTCAGCCGGGATGGACGTCACGGAGGCGTCGCTGCATACCTGGCACATCGGGATTTGGTGCATCGTGTTTTGCGGAATCGTCAAATTGGTGTGCGCGCCGTTTTCGCAGTGGGTGCGTTCGATCGTACCTCGCGCGGGATTGCTCGGGTCGCTCGCAGCGATCGCGTTGATTCTGATCAGTTTTTTCCCGCTGACGCATATTCTCGGTTCGCCGATTCCCGGCATCCTGGCCATGGTGATTGTGCTGGCGACTTTGATCGGGCATGTGCCATTGCCGGGACGTACGCCGGGAACGCTCGGTGCGTTGATTGTCGCCGGTGGCGTTTATTACCTGATGTGTGCATTGGGGGCATTCGGGTATGAGTTTCCCGAATCGGTGACGATTCAGTGGTTTCCGGTGCAGTGGTTGTCGAGTTGGCAGGGTGGTTGGATCGAGGCGTTACCCGATGCGATTCCCTATCTGCCGTTTGTGTTGCCCTTTGCGTTGGTGACGGTCGTCGGCGGGATCGATTGCACCGAGAGTGCGGCGTCGGCTGGTGATGAATACGATGCACGAACGGTGATCGGTGTTGAGGCGATCGCCACGTTGATCGCCGGGTTGTCGGGCGGTGTTATTCAGACGACGCCGTACATCGGGCACCCCGCCTACAAGGCGATGGGTGGGCGAGCGGCCTACACTTTGGCGACGGCCCTGTTGATCGGGACGGCGGGCACCGTTGGTTACTTCGCATGGCTCAATGCGTGGATTCCGGCGCCCGCGGTTTATCCGATTTTGGTGTTTGTCGGTTTGGAGATTACATCGCAAACCTTCGTCGCTACTCCCAAGCGGCATTATGCGGCGGTTGCGATCGCGTGTTTGCCGGCGCTTGCGTATCTCGCAATCAGTTTGCCCGACCGGATTTTCGGTGACGCGGCGATGTTTTCAGCGGGCGTTTCGATGGGCGATCTCGAAGGTGGCCCGCTCAAGCATGACCTGCAGACTCTTCGCATGCTTAGCAACGGGTTCATCGTTACCGGATTGCTGTGGGCGTGGATGCTCGCCTCGATGATCGACCATAAGATGAAACTCGCAGCGGGTGTGTTGTTTCTGTGCGCCGGTTTGACGTTCTTTGGCGTGATGCACTCGCCGCTGCAAGGCAATCGTTTGTTCGTGCCGTTCGGCGTGGCGAGTGATAGTCCTCTCGCTCTGCCGGCGGAATCGCTTCCCGCGGTTTTGCAGTTCGTCGGCGGGTATGCGTTGACGGGATTGTTTGTCCTCGCTTGGCAATGGACGTTGCCGCCCACACCGATCGCAAGCGAGGACGATCGCTAGCGAATTTTCAAAACGGATGTCACCGATGTCAACGGACTTCGGGAGGGCTGAGTTCTGACGAATCCAGCTACCGTGAATGAGCACGTCACGATTTAAAATGACCTAGCCGAGCCGGTCGGTTGCGATGTGGTAGTGAGGGTCTTCGCTGACGTTGATTTCGACGAGGTCACCTGCCTTATCGAGGAGGTCGCGGCACTCTTGGCTCAGGTGCGTCAGGTGCAAACGTTTGCCTGCAGCGACGTACTTCTCGGAGATCGTGTTGATCGCTTCGATTGCTGACTGGTCGTAAACACGGGTGTAGTAGAAATCGATCACGACGTCTTCAGGGTCGTTGGCGACATCGAACATATCTTTAAAGGACGACACAGACGCGAAGAACAGTGGTCCGTGGAGTTGGTAAATCTTGCTGCCGAATTCGTTGAACTTCACGTCGGCGGCAATGTGCGTTGCGTGCTGCCATGCGAACACGAGTGCGGAGACGATCACGCCGAGGATCACTGCCGATGCCAGGTCGTGCATGAAGACGGTGTATCCGGCGACCAGCACCATGACGAACATGTCGCTCGAAGGCATGCGTTTGAACATTTTTAGCGACGCCCATTCGAACGTGCCGATCACCACCATGAACATCACGCCCACGAGTGCGGCCATCGGGATTTGTTCAATCCAGCGGGCAAAGAAGAGGACGAATGCGAGCAAGCAGACTGCGGCGGTCACTCCTGACAAACGTCCGCGACCGCCCGAGTTAACGTTGATGAGGGATTGTCCGATCATCGCGCAACCACCCATACCACCGAAAAAGCCACAGACGAGGTTGGCAACGCCTTGTCCGACGCATTCGCGGTTGCCTTGGCCACGTGTTTCGGTGATTTCGTCGATCAGTGTCAGGGTCATCAGCGATTCAATTAGTCCAACGCCGCAGAGCACGATCGCGAACGGGAAGATAATTCGTAGCGTTTCAAAATTGAAAGGCGCGAGGGTGTCGTACTGCATGAAGAACGGCATCGGCAAACCGCCGCTGATCCCCGATTCAACTTCGGGAATGATGACATCCGGGGTCGCGGAATCGGGCGGTGTGAGCTTGTCAACGTTGGTGCGGAGAACGTCATCGACCGTTGCAACTTGGGAGCGAATCAATGTCATCGACGGTACATCGACGCTTTCCTCGTTCAAAATGACAGGTTCGACGGCAGACTCTTGTCGCGCGTCCGCGATCAACGCCGCTTGGGTATTGGTTTTCAGCATGTCGCCGACGGTCGCCAATAGATTTTTGCCATCATCGGTGGGCATCGATTGGTTAATCGCTACCGAAATCAGCGTGACGGTCAGAATCGCGGCAAGCGACGCCGGGACGGCGGTGGTCAGTTTTGGCAGGAAATAGATGATCGCCATCGTCAATCCGACCAGCGCCAGCATGATGACCAGCGGGAAACCGCCGAGGAATACCAGATCGCCGGTTTCCGAGAGGGTTTTGAAACTGCCGAGTTGGGCGAGGCCGATCACAATCGCGAGGCCGTTGACGAATCCCAGCATCACGCTGTGCGGAACCATTCGGATCAATTTCCCGAGTTTGCCGACACCCACTGCGATCTGCAGTAGTCCACACAGGATGACGGTGGGGAACAAGTACTCGACGCCGTATTGGGCCACGAGTGCAACGACGACGACCGCCATGGCTCCCGTCGCACCCGAAATCATTCCAGGGCGTCCGCCCACGACGGCGGTAATCAGACCGAGGAAGAAAGCCGAATAGAGGCCGATTAGCGGCGATACGCCTGCAACAAATGCGAATGCAATTGCTTCGGGAACCAGCGCCAATGCGACGGTAAGCCCAGAGAGAACATCGTTTTTGACAGAGTTGGATTGATGACGAAAAAAGTTCAGCATAACGATAAAAAGAGGTACCTTGAAAACACATCGAGCCCAAGCGTGCGGATGTTAATCGTCTCGCAGCAAGGGTCAACGTCGATTGACAAAGTGAACTATCGGTTGCAAAAGCCGACAGGGGAAGGCAAATCGCATCAGTGCGGGTGAGAGCACCGCTAGGGCTGTGTCAGTGTGTGGGATGCCCCCTAACCCTCCGCTCACGGCGGGCTCAACTCCCAAAATTGGCAAGTCAAGAAGTTTTTCGCGGGTGTTGATGAGGGGAAACGCGGAACGCCGACGGGGTTCCCTCGGGATCTCGATCGATTCACGCAGCGAGCAGCCGGGACACTGACGCCCGGTTCAATGACTCGAAAAGCGTTCTCGCGTCACACGCGGCTTCACATTTCTCGCGGCGGGTTGCTCTCGATTAAATCAATAGATCCGGTCGCCGCCCGGTTCGCGTGCAAACAACTCTGCCGCCACGTTTCCTCGACCAGTTATGGGAATCGAAGGGACGCGTGGATCGATTGGAGTTGGGGATCGTTCACAGGGGTGTTCTCTGCCAAACCGAATGCAACGACTTGGAACAGGTATTCGTTTTTCAAAAACACGGAGCAGTCGTACCGTAATCGGCCCGCGCCCTCGACATCACCCACCACGGTGTAGCGAGCGACGGGAACGCCGTAGTCGGTGATCTCGTCGAGGTTCTCGAGTTTCTTATTGGACAACGCCATTTGGTTGACGAGGTTGTTGGCCGTCTGATTCAGATCGATCGAGTCGATTCCGACGTCGGCGAGTGATTCGATGATGAGAATACCCATCCGCTCACCATGTTTTTGATTGCCGCTATGAACGACGGCGGCGCTAGCTAGTTCGTTGTAGTTGGCTGCAGCCGCACCGGTGGCAAGCATCCATTCATCTGTCGGTGCTGAGAAAACCGCTCCGGTAGCGGCGTGTCGATATCCCGGTTGTTCGCCGAACGCACCATCTCGCGACGCCAGACTATTCATCTTCGTGCCCGCGCCATCGGAGCGGTTGATCAGCTCCTTTCGCACCGTGATGTCGGTGCTGTCGGTAAAGAACTGCACCGCGCCATCACCCATCAGGACGTGGGCACCGCCTGGATGAGCGTGGGAGGCGTTTGCGGCATTCACAAACTCATTGGCATCCGCGTCCTGCGGACTCATCCAGGGGACGGCGGAGTCGGGCGAGGTTTCCATCACCATCAACGTGTTGCTCAGTCCATCGGTGATGTCTTGGAAGCTGATCGGGTTCGAGCCAGTGAAGATACCGGTCGGATCGACTACTGCGACATACGTGGTCAGATTGGAAGCCTCTCCGGTGGAAGGACAGTTGTAGGTTGGGACGACAGTCTCGCTGATTTCACGATTAACCGGATCATCCCACGGCCGAGTCAGATCGATTTCATTGTAGAGGGCCTGTTGTTCCAAGTACGGAAGCAGCAGCGTTCGCCAACTGTGAAGCGGTTTGCCGTTGGCGTCGACGGTGTACGCCGGGGGCAACGAATCGTAGGCCATATGATAGTTGTGCATGGCCAGACCGATCTGTTTGATGTTGTTGCTACAGGACATCCGTCGTGCGGCTTCCCGAGCGGCTTGGACGGCGGGCAACAACAGCCCCGCGCAAACACACATTACCGGCAACGTCGCGACCGCGATCAATGCGACAATCAGTAGGGTTCTGTTCTTCTTGGGCGGCGGTGTCATCGGCTGCATCGATGCGCCATACGGTGATGCCGAGTAGGGGCCGGCGTTGGCGTTTGGATTGGAATCGTTCGGTTGGCCGAATGGGTCCTGGTGAGTCATCGTTGCTCCTATTTTGATCGATGGCCGTTGAGTCGGGGCGAAGAGAGCCCTTCGCATGGTCGCATTGAGACTGGGTGCGAAGTCAACCAATCGTGCACAGTCTCGATTGTACCGAGTTTACCTCTTTGGCGGGGGGCGGCGCTGCGGCCGAACGCAACAAAAAAAGGCTGGACGCTCTTGGAGAGCGTCCAGCCCGATGCCATCAGTAACGACCCGAAGCGTGCGGCCCTGATCGGCCGCGATTCACAAAGTTCTAGAACCGGCGGTTGATCTGAACTTGGAATTCGCTGTCGTAGAAACGGTCTTCCCAATCCAGCGGCACGCTGCCGGCGACGCGGATGTTGGTAAGGCCTTTGTTGATCACGAAACCGGCAGTCGTGTTGACCACGTCAATGCTGCCGGGCGCTGCCAGCGTACCGGACGCGGTTGTGACGTTGTCGCCGTCATTAAACGCAGTTGTGTAGTGCAACTCGGTCATCGCAGCTAAGCCATTGACGAGTGCGTTGCTGCTGTCATCACGAAGCAGCCAGCAACCTGCCGAAAGACTGGTGTAAAGCAGATGTTGGTCTTGGAAGACACCCGTCTCGGCCCCATCGGTCACGGAATCACCACCGAGTGCGAAATCGGTTTGCATGAAGCCTTGGAAGAAGCAGTCGTCGGTAGGCGTATTAACAAAACCAATGAACGGCGCGAGATAGACCGTTTCGTTCTCAATGATGGTAGTTCCAATTTGGACGTCGTCTGCAGTTGGAACCGCAAGCGTCAAACCACCACCGATCATGCAAGAATCGCTGGAGTACAGCAGACTCTTGAGTGACATTTGAAGGTTTCCGAACTCACCAGCTCGTTGCAATGTTGCTGCTGTTTGGGTCGCATCAAAACCATCGGCGATGGTGATGCGCATTTCAAACGAGAACAGACCATCGAGAAAAGTCTTTTCGCCACCCAGTATGTAACGGTCGAGATACGTAGAGACATCGCCGTCAACGCTCAGTGCACCATCGAAATGGCTGTAGGAGAAGAACACTCTGTCCTGAGGAATCGGGCTCACGTTCTCGCTGATTTTGTATCGACGCGACGCCGTATTGGGGATCGTATATGGCGATCCGGCCAGCGGGGTGTAGATAGTTCCATAACCAGGCGAGTCACCCAGCATGTTAGGCGCGTCGAGTCCGCCGCCGCTGCCCGTTGTGCTCGCCAACGAGGTCGCTCCAGCCGTGGCGGCGAAGTTGTTTGCCGCGGTGTTGGCCGTCAAAGGAGCGTCGAAGGATGAGGACACATCCGATTGAAATGTCGGATCCGGTGTCGGGGCCGTGACTGCATCGGAGTTCGGTGTCGCTTCGACCGAACCGTCGATGATCGTCGGTTGACCGTATTCACCAGGATAGCAAGGCGATGAAACGGCGGGTGGGCAGCAGTCGTGGACCATTGCCGTGACGAGCCGAGTGCCAGATTCGTCGGCAGCCATCACACTGCCTCCTGAAATCGATGCAACTGCTACGAGTTGCAACAACAGCTGACGCCGTCGTGATGGTGCGTTTGAGTTCCGCCGTAGATTCATTCAAACATCCTTGTAATTAGTGCGTGGGGGGATACGGGATGTGCGTCCATTTGCAGCACCCAGTAGGGAAGTACTCAAATTGATAAATCGTCTAGATTGTCACACTTTCGTGACAGGATTGCTTGTTGCCGGGGGGGGATCCGCTACTCACGGTTCTAGTCGAGAGATTGGGGAGGGTTGCGAGGTCCGCGTTGAGTTTGCTGCTTGCGGAAGTTGCGTTAATTGCGTGCATGTTCTTAGCGGAGAGGGCCGCAGAAGTGCCGTGGACCTGTGATATTGGGACCACGTCGCGCCGAAAAATCGTGACGCTCGGTAATCATGCACCATTTGGCGCATGTGGACGTTATCACTCGCTCGGTGACGGTTTCCACCGTTTCAACGCGACCGATGCTCGTGCGCCTTAATTAAGACGTAGGTGACCCATTCTCTGCTGCGAGCATCTCGGTCGCTTGGTCAACAACTGGACGTGCCCAGGCGTCGTTTTGGTAAAGTCGAATGATCCCACGAAGCAGATTGGTGCGTTCCGCAGAAGTCATCTTTTTACTCGCGGTCAGCCGCTGCATCAAAACAGCTACTCGGGCATCCCCTTTCAAATCCTGCGGCTCGGTGGATTCGAGACGATCGAGTTCGTCGCGTACCAAACGTGTCATTCGGACGAGTTCGAATGAGCTTGGTTGCGCGTCGTCAGAGGCAAACACATCAAGCCACGCGTGCAGGTGAGTCTGCGCTTCTTCGGAAGACGTCTCGCGGAGTTGCATGGCGTCGAGGAAGGCTTGAGCGGCGGGATCGAGTTGAGAGGCACCACCGAAACGTCGGGCACGGGCGGTGAGCCTCTTGATTGTTTGCTCGAGTTCGGCCTGCCGTTGCCACTGCCTCACTTGGTCGGCATTTTCATCGTCGGGGTACGACTTGAGGAAGCGTTCCATGAGCGTCGTATTGAGTGTCAGGTCGCCGTCTTGTTCAGCGGTTTGCAAGGTTGAGAAGATGGAATCAGCCGAGGGCGTTTGAACGGCCATCACAAACAGATACACACCTCCCGCCAGGATCGCGATCATCGCCGCGATCGACGCGAATTGAATCCAGTGATGGGTAGGTGAAACAGCCGGTTCGGGGCCAAAGTAACCCGCCTCCGATTCCTCGCTTGCGATCGTCTTGAAGGTGGTTGTCGATACAACGGGTGATGAAGTGACGAACTCTGTCGATCGGTTTTCGGTTTCTCCGCTGTTCGATGGTGAATCGTCGGGCGTCACGGTGGCCGCGGTCGCGATTCCGCTGTTTGCGTTTGTGCCGGCATCGCTGGCGAGCGCGTGTGACGAGATGGGCTTGGACGTCGTCAGGGCATCGTCGCCTGACGGTTCCTGATGCGTGCCGGGGTTGCGAACATGCGAGGCATCGGTTTCGTGTGAGTGTTGCGTATCCGACGGATTACGGGCATCGTCACGAACATCCGTTCCGCTCCGCGTGAGGTCATTCTCCAGTGCAACGGTTTGCCCTCGTTGCAGTCCGGCCCGGGTGGCCTTAAGACGTTTGGAAACAGCCAACGCGGTCGGCGGGCGTTGTTTTGGGTCTTTCTCGAGCAAATGATGCACGATCTCAACCACCTCGAGAGGAATCTCGGGATTGATGAGTTCGAGTGGTACGGCGCGGTCTCGTTTGAGCGACTCGATCACCTGCGTGAGTTTCTTGCCGGCAAACGGCGAACGTCCCGCCATCATCGCGTACATCACGCTGCCGAGTGCGTAGAGGTCCGTCCGCGGTGTGATCGGGCCATCACCGGCTTGTTCGGGGGCCATGTAGTCGGCCGTGCCGAGTACCGAACCGGCGAGCGTTTGTTCGCCGTATCCAAAAAGTTTTGCGATTCCAAAATCGACCAATTTGACTTGGTTGTCTTCGGTCAGCAGTAAGTTCGCGGGTTTCAAATCGCGATGGATCACACCGATATCATGAGCGTGTTTGAGCGCGGAGGTGATCTGAATTGCGATGTCCACGGCCGGCAACCATCCCATCCGTTTGACATCGCGGATGCGTTGTTGCAGTGATTCGCCATGAACGAGTTCCATCGCATAGAACAGTCGCCCTTTCTCTTCACCGTATCCGATCAGACGCACAATTCCGGGATGACGAAGTCGTCGGAGCGTTTCGATCTCGGCATCAAAGCGTCGACGAAATCGCATGTCATCGGCAACGTGTTGGGCGATCAGCTTGACCGCGACCCGTTCGCCTGATTTGGCGTGCGTCGCTTCGTAGACTGATCCCATTCCACCGCGACCGATGATCTTTCCGATTTCGTAGGGGCCGAGATATTCGAACTCACTCATGCTGTTGTTCCGCCGTTGATTCAGAGATCCGTTGCCATCGCATTGCGTTTCATATCACTGGACACCCACGCTCCATTCAGGCCGTGGAGTTTGCGACGTGGAAACTTCGATCGACTGATCTTCGCGAATTTTTCGAATCGACTCGTCAGCCTGTTGGACCGCCTCGGCCGTGGTCAGCGGAGAGAGTGTGACGCGGAACGATTCGGTTTCACCGGGACCGAGATTCACGGTTCGGCCACGTTCGTGTTCGAAACTTCGTGGGTTTGGGAAGTTGGTGCTCGGTTCCATACCGGCGACGTACCCGTCGTCGATCTCGGCGCAATTTTTCCACAACACGAACCAAGGCAGCGTGGATGTCTTGAATCGAACCGACAACCCGCGTGCTCCTTTTGCATCGGCGATCATTGCATGCGCCATCCCCGATTCGTCAGCACACGGTTTGGCGAAATAAACTCGTTCTTGGTATCCCGATGTCGGACCGTCAAAGCGTTCCCAGCGGTCGATCTCTTCGGCCGCATGGTCGTCACGTGGCGCGACTTCTTCAACGGCAACGTTCAATCGAGCGTCTTTGCCGAGCACGGGGCTGCCGAGGTTGATGTGATACAGCATTTGCATCGAGGCCGGCGTCGACAGTTCGTTGGTTACGTCGTCGAGCAGTTCAACGTCATCGCGGTCGGCGTGGATCCGAACGCGGGTGCGCATTCGCAAGCGTTTGAAGAACAGTTTGGCTTCGATCGTTTCGGCGACCAATTCGGCTCGCCCCGATGCCTCGTCGAATTCGACCGATATCGCGTCGGCGGGAGTGTTGGCGATATGACCGTGGAGCGGATAAACCAACCGCCCCGACGCGTCGTGTTCGGGCGCACCGTTGCTCTCGAGTCCGCACCGGGCCACGAGTTCGTCGAAGCCCGACAGCCAACCCAAACCGCTCGGCTCACTGACGTCGACGTAGTTCGGGTGAACCGGTCCAACGACAGGTGATTGCCACTGGTAGCGAATGCCTCCGGCCTGCATTCGCCAAATCGACATGCCGCGTGTCGGCAGGATGTCGACGTGCATGCGAGAGTTGGCCATGCGGATAATTTCGACGCCTTCGCTGACACCACCGCGGAAAACTCCGCTGCGGATCGTCAGTTCTCCGACGCGGGTTTCGATTGTGAGATGCAGCGGGCTGGATTCGTCCCACTCAATTCGCTGTTCGCGGTCATCGGTCGTTCGCAGGACAATAGATTCAGTCGGCATGACGGAAAAAGGGGTTAAGGGAGATGGCGTATGATTGGAAAACCGCTCGGAAATCCGGCGGGAATTTTGGTGGTCGGAATCGACGTCCATGCGATGTCGCGGAGGTCGAATTGATTCGTCGTGAGATAAGTCAGATAGCGTCGAGGTCGAGTTAGGCAGCTCTAGGTGAATTCGTTTCGCGTAAGGCGTTGGGGTCAGGTGCGATCGGTGCCAAACGGGGTATCCTATAGACTGAGGCTGTGAATGCCGCCCCCCCCCGATTTTCCCGCTTTTATGCAAATCTGTAAGCGGGGCCGCCCTGATGAGCAACGTGAAATTAGATGAAGGCCTCCTAAAAGGCGACAGTGTCACCAAGTTACTCGATTAGGCAATGGATGCGGGTGACGGACTTTTGCGTCTGACGCCTACCTGGGTGCCTCGCTCGTTCTTGCACCCCGGACGCCGGATCAAATTGCATCCTGGTGATTATTACCGCTTTGGAGCCGATCGGGGCGGAATCGGCAAACGATGGTTCGGCAGCACGACTGAGGCTGCTAACGATGGGCGTGTTTGGCACGATGGCCTCAGTTTTGCCTTTTCGAAGGAAAAAAATTCTTGCTCAAAGATGCCGTCGCCGAACGAGGTGTTGATCTCGTCGGAAAATCGGTCTTCAAAAAGTATGATCGATGGCCAGTGTATTCGAAATTCTTCGACAACATGGGGCCGATTCCGCATCACATGCACCAGTCGTTCGAGGACACGAAACTGGTCGGGCAAGAGGGCAAGCCGGAGAGTTATTATTTCCCGCCACAGATCAACAATATCGATAACAACTTTGCCCACACGTTCATGGGGCTCGAGCTCAGGCTCAAGCCCGGCACGGAACCCGCCGATGTTCGGCGATGTTTGGAAAACTGGAACGCGGGCGACAATGGCATCCTCGACCTCAGCCGCGCGTACCGCCTCAAGCGGGGGACCGGTTGGTTGATCCCACCGAGAGTCCTGCACGCACCAGGTTTACTCTGCACGTAAGAACCCCAATGGGGCAGCGGCGTGTTCGGCATGTATCAATCGGTCGTCGACGGCCGCTACGTGCCTTGGTCACTGTTGGTCAAAGACATGCCTGAAGAGAAACACCAGGACCTGGACTTCATCGTCGGCCAGTTGGAATGGGACAAGAACGTGGACACCCACTTCAAGAACAGCAACTATCTCGAACCCGTCCGCGACAAAAAACGCAGTGGCGACGGATACGATGACCTTTGGATCGTCTACAGAACCGTCGATGGACAGCAGTTCTTCAGTGCCAAAGAGTTGACATCGCAACCGGGTGCGAAGTGCACCTTGCAAGACGGTGCAACGAGCAGTTGGATCACGGTGCAGGGACGCGGACGAATGGGATCACTCGATCTGCAAACGCCAGCCATGATTCGTTTCGGCGAAAACACGACTGACGAGGTCTTCATCTCACACGTCGCGGCAACCAAGGATGTTGAGATCGAAAACCTCGGCAGCGAACCGCTCGTGAGGCTTCGTTACTTTGGCCCCGACGCCCACTCTGATTTGCCCAAAGCGGGGTTTCGAGAAAATTGCGTCGGCTCACGTTACATGCTGAGCCCGACTCGTTGACCTACCGATCGCTCCGTCGACCGGTAACTCCAACTTGAGCAGACTTCGATCACGCTGGCGATCGGTATGCTCTTTCTAAATCTCGTAACCGGGGTCGGCTTAGTACAAGCGGAACTCGATCGATCCGTTCAGCACGACCGCGTCTTCGGTGTCGACCTGTCCAGCTCGCCACACGGCGAAGTCGTCGAAGTAGTTCAGTCCGAAGATCGCACGGGCTGGGATGCCACAGCAGTCGAATTCGGTTTTGATGTCGAACCCGTACGTGGTCGTGAATCCACCGGTCGTTCCCGTGTTGAATCCACCGGCTCCGTCATCGCCGACGTAGGCCCCGTCGAGGTCGTACAGACCCAACGTCAGGTCGAGCCATACGGGCGTGCGGCCGAAACAGGTTTCCCATCCGGTGACGACTTTGGCACCTTGGTAGTTCGACTCGATGTCGTGTCCCACGGTGTCTTGGTCCCAATCCATCATGCTGTAGCCGAAGCCGGCCGACAGGTGATGTTTGCCAAAGTCCCACGTGTCACGAAGCAACACGTCCACGCCGACCATTTCGGCCGAGTCGGAGATGCCGTACGTAACTCCCGATTCGATGCTCGTCCGGTAACCATCAAAACGATGGTGTCCCGAAAGCCCAAGAACCGTGCCAACCGAATCACCCGAGTCGTTGGCGAGGTCCGGCAACAGCGGAGCCCAAAGGCCAACGGACGAATTCAGTTCGGTGCCTTCAATGGCAGATGCCGAGTTGGCACCGAGGGTGAGCCACCCGGTGAGCGTCATGACGACGACACCGCTGAGGCTCCAAAGTGATCTATTGCAACGCATGGCCGGAGAGTTCCACGGTGAATATTGGTTTGGGTGCAAAGCCAGCCTCGGCACCATCTATCGCTCCGGTTGTATCGGAGCCTGCGTCGGCATCCCTCGATCGGACCATGAAGTTTTCACGTCGCGAATCGCAAAATGTGTGGCGTTGCTCGACGTAGTGAAACCTTGCAAAGGGAAGTGTTTTTGCTCAAGTCACTGGTCGATCCGGACGGGGGATGGGTTATAACGACAATCATGGACGTGACACCCGAGCCCGCCGCCGATGACCGAGACTCTGCCACCAGAAGTGCTTCCGCGGACGCCTGCGCAGCCGGTGACGACAACGCGTCGCTCGATGAAATCATGCTCGAATGCCTGCAGGCGTTCTCCGATGCCGAGAATACCGATGCGCCCGAATGTCTGGTCGCGTATCTGCCTGACGCTGACGACGACACCCGGCATTTCGTTCTTGTCGAGTTAATCAAACTGCAGATGGCAATGGCGGTGGAATCGGGATGCCCACGTCCGCTCGAGCACTATTACACGGCGTTGCCCGACCTGATCACTCCCGAGTCGACGCCGCTTGACCTCGTCATGGAAGACATCCAGTTGCAGCGTGAATGCGGGCTGGAACCCGGATATGCCGAGTTTGCCGCTCGCTATCCTCAATACGCTGACTCGCTCGCCCCCTTGCTCGGCGTTTGCGAAACTGCCATGCCTCGCGAGCAAACTCAGCCACCCGACCCGATCGATCCGGGGGCCACTGTCGATGATTTCGAGATCCTCCAACTACTCGGTAAAGGTGCCTTCGCGCACGTCTATCTCGCTCGCCAAATCTCGATGTCACGTCTTGTTGCGGTCAAAGTTTCGCGAGCGAAAAAATGTCTTGTTAACGAGGACGGGGAATCACGGGCGCTCGCGCAGTTCGATCATCCCAACATCATCCGCGTCTTCGATCAGCGGTTCCTGGATGACCCGCCACTGCATTTGCTGTACATGCAGTTTCATCCTGGTGGCACTTTGGCGGACGTGATCGCGAAAGCCAAAACAACCCACCGCATGCGACGTCGCGGAAGTCTGTTGCTGCAGTCGGTCGATGAGAATCTGTTGGCTGCCGCGCAAGTCGTTCCCGAACGTTCGGCTGTTCGCGAGTGGATCCGCGATGTCGAGTGGCCCAAACTCGTGGCTTGGATCGGTATCCAAATCGCTCACGCGTTGCAGACCGCTCATGACACCGGTGTGTTGCATCGCGATGTGAAACCCGCCAACGTTCTGCTCACTGCGGAGGGCATTCCGCAACTCGCTGATTTCAACGTCAGCCTCGCGGGAGCGGCCGGACGAGCCGGCGCCGCCTGTTCGCTCGGCGGGTCCGTCGGTTACATGTCACCCGAACACCTCCGCGCGATCACGGCCAATGTGATGGCACCGAAAGAAGACGTGCGGGAGCGGGCTGATTTGTATTCGTTGGCGGTCTTGCTCTGGGAGTTATGGCAGGGCACGCGACCGTTCGATTGTGCCGCCAACGCCGACTCGTGGACGCAAGCGGTGTCGAACCAACTCGATGGCAGGTTGAAAGAATTGCGACCGCCTGATCGAGACGATACGGCGTCTCAGCGTGTGCTCGAATCGGTGCTCCGCAAAGCCCTCTCAGCCGACCCCGATTCGCGACCATGGAGCGGGTCTGAATTTGCAGGAAGTCTGCGTTTAGCCGTGCATCCCGAGGCCGCCGAACTGTTTGAACCCAACCCGAACTCATGGACGGCTTGGTTGATGCGCCGCTCCCCTTGGTGGGTCACGATCGTGGTCATCCTCCTGCCCAACATGGCGGCCGGTCGATTTCACTATCTGTACAACTTCAACGAGATCATGACCGAGACCACGCAGAACGGTCTCGATGCACTCTCGTATCAAATTAACCTGACGTTTTTTCCCATTTGTGCACTGTTGGTGATCGCTTTCACGCGAGCACCGATGCGGGCGTTGCAGGCCGCGTCCGCAGGTCACGCAGTGAATCACTCTGACGTGAAGGCGACCTTGCAACTCGGGCATCTCGCCGCGTTGATCGGTGGCGGTTGTTGGATTTTCGCCGGCGTCTTGATGCCGTATTTGTTGGCGAGACGGTTTCCTGAATTCACGACCAGCCAATCGATTCATCTTTTCGTCTCATCGCTGGTTTGTGGTGGCGTGGCGATGATCTATCCGTTCTTCTCGCTCGGTTTGATTTGCGCCGGTGCGTACTACCCCAAAATGATCCGCCCCACCATGCAGGATCCGGAGTTCGAGCGGAACGCGGGACGAGTGATCGGGCAAAGTGAATCCTACTTGTTGATCGCCGCGTTGATCCCACTCGTCGGTGCGGCACTGTTGATTTTCAGCGAAAGCCAATCGCGGCATTTCATGTTGATCGCGATTATCGCCGGAATGATCGGGCTACTGGGGTCGTTCATCGCCTATCGAAAAATGGTCCAGATGTGGGGACGGCTCGGCGAAGTTCTCTCGGTTTCGGGGGCGACCGTTCCCGGCGATAGTCGAGGTAACCGCGGCGTCTAACGAGTGCCCACGGCTCGATGTGGTGTCCGGCGTGGCGTCCAACGTGGAGGGTGTCACGGCGTGAGGTGTGTTCCCTGTTATTGCAGGTGCGGTAGCAGTTCGTCGACGAGAGTCTCGTCAAGATTCTCGAGGCTTGTCATGACTTTCTTGCGTTCGTCCGCCGTGAACAGCTCGATCGCTTTCGCGAGCCAGTGCACGTTAGGGAAATAGTGATAACCCTTGCGTTTCTTGATTCGAACCCGTTCTTCGCTGAGTCCGCCGAGAAGTGCGAGAATCGTGTCGCACCGTTTGCGATAATTGCATGCCGACAACTTGTAGGCGATCAATTGATCGTCGAACGTGATCGCCTTTTTGTTGACCTGATGCGATAAGTGTTCGGCTAAGAATTCCAGCGCGGCCCGATCTTTCGCCGAAACACTATGCACCAACAGTTCCAGGTCGCGAGCTTCCACGAAATCGTCGAGCCAGCGTGAATCGAGGCGAACGCCGTTCTTCTTTTGGCTCGCCTGCATTTCGCCTTCGCCCGCGTCCCAACTCCATTCGCCGAACAAACTGTCACGGCCGAGGTTCTCGATCGCTGATCGGAACTCAACGTATTTGTGAGCTTCCTGTTTGGCTTGCGCGGTTTGTTTGCCCCGCTTCTTGGGCTTGGGGTCGCCTGAATACACGCGGTAGAGTGGAGAGAACGTGTCGTAAAAGGTTGCCGCTGGATAGCTCTGCAGCGCCGCACGCAGGCACGACCCGATCAATTCTTCAGGAGCATCGACGTGATGACTGGCAATCAATCCGATCTGTGCGGGTTTCCCGTGATCAAGGCTCCAGTTCACGATCGCCTGCAAGATGTCGCTGCCGGTTGAGTACTTTCCACGCACGCTCAGAAGATCGTCCCAGCGATCGAGTATTTCTTTGGCAAACTTTTGCAATGCCGCGTCGTTGCGGAGCGTGAAGCACGCCCATCCCGCTTGAAAACGGTTGATCAATTCATCGGCTTGTGTCTTTTCAGCGCTGCTGAGTTTGGGCTTGTCAAGCAAAGGTTGCAATTCGACGAGCGTGCCCCTGAGTAACTCCAAAACGAGTTTCAAACGCGACTTGCTGTATTGCTCGCGGATTGCCGACGCGACCCTCCATGATTCCTCGCCTTTCAATCGTGAGACGAGGAGTTCGTTGACTTCTGGTTTGTCGAATAAAGCGAGTCGCGAATAGGTCGCTTCGCGCACTTCACGCTGTTTCGAAACCGCCTGCTGCATTAGCAGTTCCAGGTCGCTGGGGTCGTCGCCGAGGCACGCGACCGCGGCGAGCTTCATTTCTTTTGATCCATTCTCGAATGCATCCAGAACCATCGGTCTGGCTTTTGGGGGAACCAACCGATGAAGGATTCGCAATCGCCGTCCATCACCGCTCTTGCCTTTAATCGTGATCGCATCTTCGATCAACGGCACGATCGAAGGCCCATAATCGCCGACGATCTTTTCCATGAGTTCCGCCATTTCGGAGTACCGGTCATCCAGTCCCGCGACCGCGTGATTGACGAGGCGGGGATCCTGAAACACGCCTTGCTGATACGCTTTTCGAACCGTTTCCAAACGTCCCGACCCGCCACTCGAGAGAGCTTCGATGACCGGTTTGAGCAAACGAGCGGGGGTTTGAGTTTGCGTTAGAGGTATGCCAATACTCTTGATCGGTTTGATTCGTCCCTTGCCGCCGAGTTCGCCTTGCGTGTACAGGATCGCCATCACGAGAGAACTGAGATCGAGTAGCGCCGCCGCGGACTCCTTTGGCGCCGCTTTGACCAGTCGCTCGACGCTTTGAGCAACCTTTGCAAACACCGGAGCCTTCTGGCCACTTTTATTGAGAACAGGGATGAGTTTTTTCAGTCGGAAATCATCGGCAGCGAGGTTGCTGCCCGCGATCGCTAACCGACGGGTCTCATCGAACACTTGATGCAATGCGGCAATCGACATCAGTACGTTTCCTGGGAAGGAGCATTGGGGAATCAGAGTTGGGGAATTTTGGTTGGCGTTGCGGCGGCAATCTCATCGGCAACGCACGGTAGGTTCGCTCGATCGGCGTCGCCGCGTGCCACGATGCGATCGACCAGGATGCGGCGCAGTGTGGGGTGCGACAACACGACCGACATTGATTTCGGAGAGAGGTCCGTTTGAATGCCGATCGCCGAGAGTGGCCAACGGGCGGCCAGTTCGCGGATCGTCGTTCGTAGTGGATCGAGTTGATTGGCGCCCGCACACCGACGGTCAATATCAGCGAGCACACGCAACACGAGGTCGACGGACCAGTGTTCGCTAGCGGACGTTCCCGACGGCCGGTTCGCCGCGAGGTCCGCCGGCAATTCCGTCGCGACGTCAATTCGGTCGAGCAAAGTACGGCAGAGAAAGTGCATCGTCTGTGCCGCCCAGCACGCACTACGAAGGCACAGCGGTGGTGCGTCGCCGGGCGCATCGGAGCGAGCCAATCGGTCGGTCTCTCGAATGAAGGTGCGCAGTCGATCTTCATCCGCAGGCGAGATCGCGTGCGTGTCAAATGAACCCACCACGACCACGCCGCCTTGGTTGATCGCGTCAAACACATCGCTGATCGGAGTCGTCATGTCGTCTCCTGCTTTAATACTTGGTCGAGCTGGGAACGCAATCGTTCTCCTTTTGCGGGGTCGACGAAGCCAACGTATCCGATCATGCCGGTCACCCATCCCAGGAAATCAGCGTGCCCCTCACGGTTCTGTGCTTCGAGCCCTTCCGTTTTGGCATGGTGCAGAATCGAACGCAGTTGGCGAACGGTTTCTCGCGGGACGCCGATGCGATCGTTCACCACCAGCCCCGTGACGGTTTGTCGTCCGCTGCGACGCTGCACTCTCGTCTTGGAGTCGTTGATCGCAAACCGTTCGTCTCGAACGATGCCGCCGACTCGATGCATCAAATACCCGATTTGCGAATCATCCTTGCCGCTCGTAGAGAACGAAAGGTCATCGGCGTAACGCGTGTACGTCCATCCCAATTTTTCGCACAATCCCGTCAGTCGCCTGTCCATCGATCGGCAGACTAGATTGCTGATCGCGGGACTGGTGCACGCACCCTGTGGTAACTGCCTGGGACCCGTCGCAAGCCATAACCGCGAATGGTTCACCGTGTCGATGCTACTCGCATTGACGTTGCTGGTATCCATGTCGATTGGCGTTCGAGGCGACTCGGTACACAGAAGCGCCAGCACGGTCGCCGTTTGGCGACTGTATCCGAGCGACGCGAACCATCCCCGCACGCGTGGGAAGGTGATCGTCGGAAAGAAGTCCGAAAGATCCATGTTCACGATCACGTCTTGGCCAACATGAGGTTGTGCCGCCGTTGTCGTGCTACGTCCAAGCACGAATCCGTGAGCAGCGTCATGCGGAGGAATCAATCGCAGAATCTCGCGGTCGATCCATCGACAGCATGCCGCAATCTGGGGACGTGGGGCGGCGATCGAACGCACTCCCCCGCTTTTCTTTTCTACGATGAAATGGATGTAATGGCACGACGCCTGAGCGTCTCGATGATAAGCCAGCCATCGCAGCCTCCGAGCGGAAAATCCAATCGCTTCGGCGAGTTGTTCCGGTGTTTTGAGAACGGGCAGTCCGGCCGATGACAATCGTTCGACGTCCGTCACTCGTTGCCCGAGTTCGTAAGAAACACCATCACCGAGATAACCAAACGGTTCCGCCGCAGGGGCCGTTCGCCGGCGAGCCAACCATGACAAATCGAGTTGCTCTTTCAAGCGAACCGCAGGCAACGGTCGCTTCCGATGCAGGTTGAACGATTCGGCCATCGCGTGCCGATCGGCCTCCGAAGTTTTCGGCAATTTCGGTGGCGCGATCAAGCGTCGGAGCGAATCCCACACGGACATTCGTTTAGCCCTTCCTCGTCACGGAGGAAAATAAAAGGGAAAGGAAGCGGTGAACCGACTGAAGCCAACTTCGCGTCTGAGGCCCGATTCGTCGGGTCCCCTCTCCATCGGTGAGATGGTCACGTACGTGATATTGTCCCATCTCACCGATGGAGAGGGGACAATACCGGCGATTCGAGGAAGCGAATGCTTCTCGAATTTCAACCACGGCGGAACACCGCAGCAATTCAGGTCTTCGCGTCGTCGGAACGAATCCGCTTCCTTTCCCAAGTCTTGGTTGTCTTAAGGCATTTCCATCTTTGTTGTAGCCACCGTCGCCCGACGGTCGACCACGTTCTGGCAACATCTTTTGAGAGTGCGCACTAAGATATCAAATTTTGTTGAGCCGGTTGGTGTACCCGCTGAACTGCGTGACGCGGACCGCCTCGGCCCATGTTTGTACGAACGGTGAAGCCGCCTGCGATGCGACGCGTTCCATTTCACGTCGCCCCAACTCGGACGCCCACAACGATGCGTAGGGTGGCGTCGCATCGTCGTCAATCAAGTCCCGCAAATCAGCATTGCCGGCCAAGCGAACTTTACGGGAACTGAATTCGAGTCCGGGGTGTTTGCCGAAACACGCTTTCATCAAACACCACGCGTCCAGTAATTGAGCACCATCTTTGGGAAACGACTGCGGGTACCAACGCAACGCCTTGCCCATCGTTTTGACGAAATCGCTGGGAGTCTCTTTTGCGAACTCTCGTATCGATCTCCAGACGAACCGGCGAACGTATTGACGCGTCGCCAGCGAGAATAAACGTTTCTGATGCGTTGCTCCGCGAGCGAACCAGATTCGTCGTTCGCGTTGATCGTGACCGATCGGCAACACCGGCATGACGCGGTCGTATGGACGGTCCAATCGGACTCCGTCAACCCAACCACGCTGCACGTAGTCCCAAACCCGGACGTGACGAAGATCGTGGACCACCAATTGATCCGCCATCACCATCGCCGCAGCGAGCACGCCGCCCCGGCGTTGTTCATCCGCCGCGACGATCAATCGCCTCACGACAACCTCATGCCCCGGTGAAGCGGGGATGCCGAGCAAGTATCGCTGTGCCTCTTCGGCCTCCCATTGCCGCCGACTGAGCACCCACTCGTCGACGACGTCCGCCAGCACTTCCGGCCGCGACTCCGCGATCAATTCCGGCACGAAACGCGGGTCTCGATCACGCAGGAGTTGCAGCAATAAGCGAGCGTCATCATTCATGTCGCGACGAATTCTTTGTGCCTTAGCGAACCCAACGTGTTGGCAAACCCATTCCTGTGACCGACAGTCTAGAGCATTCCTCGGATGGCGTTGTTCGGTCAGCTTGTCGAAAAAGCCTGCCTGTCAAAAAAGTCGTGAGCGTTCAACGTCTCGAGCCAACCGGTCTGGGAGGCACCGAGCCGTTTACATCGATACGCAAAAGACGATGTCGTTTGACAAGCGGACTTGATCCTGAGGCCCGTTCTCGCACGCTTGCGAAAAAAACAGGGAAAAGTTATTTTAACGCCCCGCCACCGGGCACTCGCTTTCGAGCGACCCCCAAAGCCGGGCGATTAGCTCAGTTGGTTAGAGCGCTGCTTTCACACGGCAGAGGTCACAGATTCGAGTTCTGTATCGCCCATCGTTAGAAACCCCAGGAAACCAAATGTTTTCTGGGGTTTTTTCGTTGTTGGAGGCCGTTGAGACGGGCTGGTCAGAAGGTGACTCAGACGGCCTGTTTGGACTGTGTTCGGGGCAACAGTTGGGGCAACGCGAATCTGAGACGCTTCCGATGGAGGTTGGATCGTTAGTTCTGGAAGGAGTTCGACTGCGGCGGACGTTTCGAGTAAAGAACAAGCCAGTCGAGTCTTCGTAAGTTGGTGTTCCATGGAGGCCATCACCGATTCGGTTTGAGAGCCAAAAGAGCTTTTGAACATCTCAATGCTCCGGCACTTCGCCCAACCACTCGATGCCGGAATCTCGCATGGGGGCCGAGGCAATTACGCTGACGCCGCGTTGTCGTTCGCGGCCATGGTCCCTATGGCTGGTTCATCAGCCACGGTAGCGAAGTGAGGTACCCATACGATGCGATATCATGCTCACTACCACACGAGCGGTCTTGGGCATGTTTACCAACAACGATACAAAAGCTTTCCGATCCAAGATGACGATCACTTCATCGTTGCCTGCCGTTATGTCGAACGCAATGCGTTGCGAGCGGGCTTGGTCAAGCGGGCGGAGAACTGGCGTTGGGGATCGTTGTGGCGTTGGTTGCAGGGATCAGACCCCAACCCGAAACTACTTTCACCTTGGCCGATACCGAGACAGCCACGATGGGTACAGCGAGTCAACGAGCCTCTCGACCATCGCGAACTCAATGCTGTGCAATTGTCAGCCCAGCGTGGACGTCCGTTCGGTGAGGAAGGATGGGTGGAAACCATCGCCCGAAGACTCAACCTGGAGTCCACCATGTGACCGAGAGGTAGGCAAAAAGTGCGAGCCGAGCAGCCGTAGCAGATCAAAGAGGCCTGACCCATTTGGCTTCATCCCCAGCGGTAAAGCGGGTTCGTTCCGGAGATCCCCGGACGCTAAACAATCGAATTCACTGAGTGTCCATCGAGCAGCATGGCAACTGGATCGCGTTTGGATTCGTCCCTATAAGTACGGTGTTTAGGTTTGACTGAAGGCTTGGTCGTTTGTGGCATCTGAGTTTACTTGATTTTCTTTCACTTTAAGGGCTCACGTGGCTCCCAAAAACCAGGCCACCTCAGACGACTCCGAACGCCGTTTGGAGTTTCGCGATGTCGCGATCCCAAAGTGCCCAGCCCGGTTGCCAGTACCTCGTCTGCATTCCGGCTGAGGTCCGGGTGGGACGGCAGACTTTCTATCGAGGCAGGCACGGTCACCGGAACGCGAGGTCCGGGATAGCTCGTTGTCGGCTGAGTACAACGCGAATATCCAGGCAGGTCGAATCATCGAATACAGGTTGTCGCGTGAGTTGATCGGACTTGAGCAGGTCGTTGCATTGCGATCGTTGCTTGCGCTCAGGCCTGCTGATGGTGGGTGTGGTTGCTAGTCGGAATTGCTAGGCGGCCCGGAACGGCGTGAGGCGTCCGGTGGCGAGACGCAAGGCCTTTCCTTCCCCAAGTTTGCTTGAATTGTGGGTTGTTGCGTTACTTCGATTGGCTGTTTCTCGTCGCCAAAAGGTGTTCCTTAAGGCGGCTAAAGGCCTTGGGGAATTTTTTGAATTTTTCCCTGTTTAGAAAGTCACCGTCTGCCGCATCTAATCCGCCGAATGGAGAGCGTGGCAGGGTCACTGACCAGTTTTTCATTCCTTTCTTTTCCCTAGTCAAACAATCTTTGGATACGCGAATGAACAAACGTCAAAATGATGGCTTCACCCTAGTTGAGTTATTAGTGGTCATTGCCATCATCGGGGTCCTCGTTGGCTTGTTGCTGCCGGCTGTTCAGGCGGCTCGAGAAGCTGCACGCCGAATGAGCTGCAGTAACAACTTCAAACAAATCGGGTTGGCGGTCCACAACTACCACAGTGCCTATAATAAAAACAACAAGTATATGGGTGGGACGTACCAACTGAATTCGGGTAACAGCAGTGCTGGCCCGACGGCGAATAACCTCAATTGGCTGAGCCATTGGCCGGGACTCTTGCCGTTTATGGAGCAGCAAGCGGTTTGGGAGCAGTACGCGAACCCCTATCAAGCGACGGGAGGCACGATCCCGCCTATGGGGCCAATGGTTGATCTTTCATTGACCAATCACACATCCATCGGAAACTACGACCCCTTCTTAACTAACGTCCCCACGTTGCGGTGCCCGAGTGATCCGGGGGTGGGGCTGCCAGCTCAAGGACGCACCAACTACGCGGCTTGTCTTGGAGACTCCTATATGCTGGGAGACGGCAGCGCGATCGGGCGAGACGGGGTCGAAAGCAGCGGTGTTGCTAATTTGAGGAAATGGCAGCGAGGTTTCTATGTAGCACGTGTCGAGACCGGTTTTCGAGACATTCTCGACGGTTTGTCGAATACGATTTGCATGGGCGAAATAATCACGGATCTGGGTGACCAGGATAAACGGTCGCACTTCGCAGGGAACAATGCCGGACCTGCCAGTAGGCGAAACGGAGCTAACCTTAACACTGCTCAAACGGGCGGTTTGAGGTCGACATGGTGCCGGCAGGCGGTTGACGCTACTCGTCCACTTTTTTGGAATTTTAGTGGAGGGACCGTTACCAGTTTCGGCGGCGGCGAGATCAACCGAGGCATGAAATACGCAGCAGGGCTTCCAAGCTACACCGCGTTCACAACTATCCTGCCACCGAATACAGAGGTCTGTCTCTCCCAGGGCAGGCTGGGTGCGGGGGTGCTGTCTGCATCGAGCCGTCACCAAGGTGGTGCTCATGTTTTGATGGGCGATGGAGCGGTCAAGTTTATTACTGATTCCATCGAAGCCGGTGATTCATTGTCCGTCGTTGCCGGGGACGGACTGGCCGACGGTAGTGCCAGCCCCTTCGGTCTTTGGGGAGCACTTGGGACAAGGGCTTCAAGAGAAATCATCAACGCGGATTTCTAAGGCTACTCTTGGGTCCGCCGTCCTTCCCTGTCACAGCTACATGCCTCGTTCGCCGGAAACCTACGAGGCGTGCTGGCTGGATACAACGTTTCTTCTGCACTCAATCCTCACCCTGTAGGTAATCATGAAATCTTTGGCCTCTGTTCTATTTGCCATCGCACTCTTCACCGTAGTAGGATGCGGTGGGAATTCGAAGCCGCCGACTCCAGACGAAATCACCAACTTCCTGGAAGATAATCCCGAGGTTGTCGATGCAACTGCTCGTGCCAATGCAGCAGAAAAATTTCAAGACGACCGATTTTAGTAAGTTGTTAGCCGCGAACTCCGCAGGATGAAAAGCATCCGCTGGCGTCCACTTTCACATACGACAGTAAGCGGGACGCCAGCGAGGATGCCAAGCATTACCCAGTAGTAACTCACCGCGTCCGGTAACGTGCTGATACAAAGCAATGATGGTGGCTGTGGTTTTTACCACGAAATGGACGAACGACACGAAAGCGGTGGGTGGGTTTCTTTCGTATGGTTTGCGTGTTTCGTGGTTTCTGATCGCTGTTGCTTTGCTAGCGGCAGGGTGCGAGCTGTCCGTTGCCACGTGGGTAAAAGCGTATCGTCATAGAAGGTGCTTGCCGATGTCCTTGCTCCGTGTGATAGCCGTCGCGGAAGTGATGGTCGGTGTTTTTTCTACCACGAAATGAACGAAAGACTCGAAAGTGGTGGGTGGGTTTCCTTTCGTTTTGTTCGCGTGTTTCGTGGTTTCTGATCGCTGTTGCTTTGCTAGCGGCAGGGTGCGAGCTGTCCGTTGCCACGTGGGTAAAAGCGTGTCGTCATAGAAGGTGCTTGCCGATGTCCTTGCTCCGTGTGATAGCCGTCGCGGAAGTGATGGTCGGTGTTTTTTCTACCACGAAATGGACGAACGACACGAAAGCGGTGGGTGGGTTTCCTTTCGTTTTGTTCGCGTGTTTCGCGGTTGCTGATCGCTGTTGCTTTGCTAGCGGCAGGGTGCGAGCTGTCCGTTGCCACGTGGGTAAAAGCGTATCGTCATAGAAGGTGCTTGCCGATGTCCTTGCTCCGTGTGATAGCCGTCGCGGAAGTGATGGTCGGTGTTTTTTCTACCACGAAATGAACGAAAGACTCGAAAGTGGTGGGTGGGTTTCCTTTCGTTTTGTTCGCGTGTTTCGTGGTTGCTGATCGCTGTTGCTTTGCTAGCGGCAGGGTGCGAGCTGTCCGTTGCCACGTGGGTAAAAGCGTGTCGTCATAGAAGGTGCTTGCCGATGTCCTTGCTCCGTGTGATAGCCGTCGCGGAAGTGATGGTCGGTGTTTTTTCTACCACGAAATGGACGAACGACACGAAAGCGGTGGGTGGGTTTCCTTTCGTTTTGTTCGCGTGTTTCGCGGTTGCTGATCGCTGTTGCTTTGCTAGCGGCAGGGTGCGACCTGTCCGGTGTCACGTGGGAAAGTGCGTGTAGGCGAAGAAGGTGCTTGCCGATGTCCTTCCTCCGTGGAATAGCCTTCGCGGAAGTGATGGTGGGTGTGTTTTTTTACCGCGAAATGAACGAAAGACACGAAAGTGGCGGGTGGGTTTCCTTTCGTTTGGTTCGCGTGTTTCGTGGTTGCTAATCGCTAATCGCTAATCGCTAATCGCTAATTGCTAATCGCTAACCGCTAACCGCTAACCGCTAACCGCTAACCGCTAACCGTCCGGTATCGCGTCGGGAAAAAGTGTGTCGCCGTAGATGGCGTTGGTCCCTTTTCCTTCCTAGCGGATGATCGAGCACGCGTGCAGTTGCGTTGGTCGATGCCGGTGAATTGACTGTGGGGATACAGACTGCCGGAGATGGACGCGTGTTTACTTCAGGGGCGTTGCGACCCGTGTGGATCGATGTTCATAGGTGGCCAAGGACGCCGTGAACGGGCGGGCCGCGAGTCTTGGCGGCTGATTCTGCCCAAAAATAAGATCGTCGGGGCTCTCGATTTCCAGTCTCGAGGCAACTTTCAGTGACTGAATGCGAGAATTACGCAAAAAACTTTTTTGTTGTGTAAAGATTCGTGCCCTTCGCTTCGCTTAACGGGTGTGGGGAGAAATGTCGTCCACCCGTTCCGAATCGGTTCTGTTCATCATTGGAGTTAAATACATGTCTCATTTCAATCGTTCCCCACACAATTCGCGGGGGTTCACCCTCGTCGAGTTGCTCGTTGTGATCGCCATCATCGGCGTGCTCGTTGGGCTGTTGCTCCCCGCGGTTCAGGCCGCGCGCGAGGCAGCACGTCGGATGAGCTGCAGCAACAACTTCAAGCAAATGGGCCTGGGGCTGCACAACTACCACAGCGCATTCAATCAGCTCCCGATTCACGGTACCGGGCCGATCAACGAAGCACACAGGGCTCTTGGTGGGTCTGCTGCCCGCTGGAACAAGGACCCAGCACATCAATATAGCCGAATCGGTGCATTGGTCGGGTTGCTTCCGTTCATGGAGCAACAGGCCATTTGGGAGCGGGTCAGTAATCCACTGGTCGTTGGGACGACCCAATTTACAGAATTCGGAACCGTTCCCTACACGGAAATGCAAGGGACGACGACCCAGTTCACAAGCGATGGAGTTTCTTACGACCCGTGGTTCACCGAAATCAACACGTATCGCTGCCCCAGCGATCCTGGAGTCGGCCTCCCCGCAGGAGGACGGACGAATTACGGAGTTTGTATCGGTGATTCAATCTCGCTAAATCTCGGCGCGGGGATGTTCAACGACAGCAATCTCATCAGGACCGATAGCACCAGCGTGGCAAATTTCCGAGCTTCCGATCGCGGTGTCTTTGATGTGTACGACATAAACAGGTTTCGAGATATTCTCGACGGATTGTCAAACACCATCGCGATGGGAGAGATGAACACTGACCTTGGGGACAGTCACATCACAACGGAAGTGAGAGGTGGCGGAACGAATGTTCAAAACAGGCCAGACCGATGCCAGCCCCAGATTGATCCCAATCGCCCACAGTTTTGGTCGACCACGGTCAGCCACTCCTTTACTCCACTCGCATCGCGTGGAGCATGCTGGGCAGCAACAGCGCCTGGATTCACCATCGTCAATACCGTCCTTCCGCCAAACCGTGAATACTGTAACGACGCCAACCAAGACTTCGTTTCCGCCAACGGAACGTTGACGGTCAGTAGCCGTCACCAAGGCGGGGCTCATGTGTTGATGGCGGACGGTGCTGTCAAATTCATCACTGATTCCATTGAAGCTGGGAACAGTTCAGCGGCCGATGTTCGCAACGGCGGCACTGGTGCGTCGGCCCCTGGTTCGCAGAGCCCGTACGGTCTTTGGGGAGCACTGGGGACTCGGGCAGCCAAGGAAGTGATTGATCAAGAGTTCTAATGCGCCTGCTTCTCTAGATAAGCAGGCCGGCGCATGCCCGATGGGCGCATGCTGAGCAATCGGAGGCACACCCATGGCCATTTTTTGATGGCGTGGTTGTGCTTCGCTCTTTGCCAAACATGGTGTCCGCCAGAACTGATTCAGCCCCTGACGCGAAAACAAGCGTCTTCAACTATTCAAACCGTTTCGATAGCGAAAGTTGTCCCAAGATGAAACTCGTTACTGCCATCCTTTTTTCTCTACCCTTGTTTCTGTTTACCACCGGTTGCTCGGAGCCAAAAACAGAGGTGATCGACACGTCCCAACGCCCGCAAAGAACTCCCGAAGAGATCGCAATTCTCACCGGGGCGATGGATGAAATGGAAGACGAGCAATAACGAATGAGAACAGGATCGAGGTAAATGAAAGGTGGCAAGAATCTTTTCTTTGCCTCGGTGCATGTTTCTCGGTTTCGCGGGGCAGAGGGCGGATTCGATGTCGCGTCGACGTGTGATCGGTTCAAGCCAACTTAATTTTCCGAGCGGGCTGCCTCGGCGAGTCGATCATTGGATGTGATCGAGTTCCTGATCGTCATGTCGCTCATTGACTCGCTTGAGCTAATTCAACGAACGCGGGATCGGCAATGGTGCCTGTGACCGCGACGGTGGTTTGCCGATGCGGAACCCGCGATGAGCAATCTCCAACGCTTGAGTGATGGTGGGTGTGTTTTTTTACCACGAAATGAACGAAAGACTCGAAAGTGGTGGGTGGTTTTCTTTCGTTTGGTTCGCGTGTTTCGTGGTTGCTGATCGCTGTTGCTTTGCTAGCGGTTGGGTGCGAGCTGTCCGTTGCCACGTGGGTAAAAGCGTGTCGTCATAGAAGGTGCTTGCCGATGTCCTTGCTCCGTGTGATAGCCGTCGCGGAAGTGATGGTCGGTGTTTTTTCTACCACGAAATGAACGAAAGACTCGAAAGTGGTGGGTGGGTTTCTTTCGTTTGGTTCGCGTGTTTCGTGGTTGCTGATCGCTGTTGCTTTGCTAGCGGAAGGACGCGATCTGTCCGGTGTCACGTGGGTAAAAGCGTGTCGTCACAGAAGATGCTGGTTCTTATCCTTCCTCCCTGGGATAGCCTTCGCGGAAGTGATGGTGGGTGTGTTTTTTTACCACGAAATGAACGAAAGACTCGAAAGTGGTGGGTGGTTTTCTTTCGTTTGGTTCGCGTGTTTCGGGGTTGGCTGAAATCAGAGTTCAATAGCTCTTCTGGTTCCGTGGTAAGACGGAACGTTCGTGTGTCGGTTGCAAGTCAAGATCGGGCATCGACGTCGGGGAGTTGGCACGAAGCTCACGCGTCGCATCCTCACCGGACAGGGTGGGCGGCTATGGGGGTGGGGATGGTTGGGACGCCGCAACGTTTGAGTTGCCTTGTGGTGATGTGGGTGTCATGTTCGGAGGCACGCGTTCAGTCGTTGCATCGCGTGATGCGCAGCGGTTGCTGGCGAAGTGTTGTTGCCTCATCATGGAGTCCATCGTGTTCGCCGGTGAGGCGCTCTGTGGCACTTGCACCATGCGGTGCTCGTTTACTCGGTCGAATTTCTTGTGGCAGCTCCGTTCGATCGTATCGCGATTGCGGTAGCGTGCGTTCACTGAGAATGAGGTTGGATGGGCGTGCGTGCCGTACGAGATGCCCGCTCAATAAGCTCGGCGGTGGGCGATGAACGCTAGTTTGGGTGCAACGAAATAGACCCAGAAGGCTCGTCAGACTGACGCTTGAGAATCGCGGCGACGCTTTGATCAAAAACAGCCGCTTTTACTGGATTTCTTTCGGCAAATGCGCGAACTTGGTGGAGCGTAAGGTCGGCGGAGCATATTGATCGATGGAAAAATTGGATCGCGAACAACATGACCAGTTTCTACGGCTCTTTATGGAGCATGAAGAGATGCTACGTCTGTTCGTTCGGTCGCTTCTGTTCAGTATGGAAGAGTCGCGAGAGGTCATGCAGGAAGTGGCCATCGTGTTATGGCGGAAGTTTGACGGCTCGTTGGACAGCACGTCATTCCGGCGGTGGGCTTTCGGCGTGGCAAGGATGGAGGCGTTGGCGTTCCGGCGAGATCGTGCTCGGGATCGACATCTTTTCGGAGATGACGTCGCGGAGTTGCTCGGTCACACCATTCAAGACGAATCCGCTGGGCTGGAGTGCGAACGGAATGCGCTGGAAACGTGCGTTCGGAAGCTTCGCCCCGACCAACGGGAGTTGCTGCAGTCGGCCTATCAACCGGGGGCAAATTTGAAAGACTTGGCTCAGAAGCTCGGATGGACATCGATGACACTTTACAAAAAACTCCACCGCATCCGCTTGCAGTTGATGGAGTGCGCGCAGCGCGAATTAGCGGCAGAGGAATATTCATGAATGATCGCAACGAACGACTCGAATTGATACGGCGATGCCTTGATGGCGAGGCCACCAATGAGGAGATCGCTCAATTGGAAGAATTGCTCCAGGCTGACTCCGGGGTTCGCATGGAATACTTGCGTTACCTGAATGTTGACTCGGTGCTCGCCGCTTTGCCAAACAAACGTGAATCGGCAGCTGAGCGTCGTGTTGACGCCGCGCCGCAATTGCAGTCATGCGAGTCGAGGTGGCCGCGATTTTTCGGGCCGGCCGGTTGGTTAACCGCTGCGGCCATGCTGTTGTTTTCGTCTGCGTTGACGCTCCAGTCGGTCAAACGAGATCAGAGCCAAGTCCAATCTCAAAGGACTCAGGGAATCGTCGCCAAGCCGACTGCGGTCAGGGACAGAGGCGTTGCTGTCTTGACGCGTACGGCCGGTCTTCAAGGCGCCGCATCGACCAATTGGCGAATTGGGGGAACCATGCCGCCGGGGTTGATGAAGTGGGACTCGGGGCTTTTGCAGTTGGAGTTCTATGGTGGGGCGACCGTGGTTGCAGAAGGTCCGGCGGAAATCGAAATCCTCGACGAGTCTCGCGTCGTCTGTAGGGCGGGGCGGCTTCGTGCACGCGTTCCGGAGCCTGCGAGAGGGTTTGCTGTCCTTGCTCCGAACGTTGAGCTGGTCGATCTCGGGACGGACTTTGGGCTTGATATCCTGGACAACGGTTCGGTCGAAGTGCATGTGTTTGATGGGGCGGTCGAGCTCTTTGATGTCGAATCGAACCGGGATCTAACCACGCGGCGTCAGCTCAACGCGGGTGATGCGGTCTCTGTCGATCGCGACGGGACGTCGAAACCGGTCGCCTCCCGTAGCGCCGACTTCGTCACACCGAGTCGGCTCAATCGCATGTCCAATTTTCAGCATCAGCAGACGCATCGCGATTGGCAATCTTTTCGTGACTCGTTACGAGGCGATCCACGCGTTGTCGCGTATTTTTCGTTTGAGAAAAATTCCTCGGACGATCGTGTCCTGACCGGCTATGGCAGCAATGGCACTGTCATTGAGGGTGCTATCGTCGGATGTGAATGGACACATGGGCGATGGTCGAGCAAGTCGTCGCTGCAGTTTAAGAGGCCCGGTGACCGCGTGCGACTTACCGTGCCAGGCGAGTTTGAATCGATGACGTATTCGACGTGGGTGCGAGTGGACGGGCTCGACCGAATGCATAGCTCGCTGTTGCTGACCGACGGGTTCCGGGAAAACGCCCCTCACTGGCAGATTCGCCGCGACGGGAATCTTGTTCTCGGTGTGAAGCATCCGGGTAACAACGCTATTAACTACCAAGCCCGATCGATTTTTAATGCCTTTCGGCTTGGCCAGTGGACGCACTTGGCTACGGTCTACGACTCTGAGCGGTCGCTCGTTAAGCACTACGTCAATGGAGAACTCGTCAAGAAACATCGGTTGAAATCGATTGCCAGCGGTCTCCTTGAGATCGGCAACGCAACGATCGGCAATTGGAGTGAGCCGGAGTCGCATCATCAACCAGGTATCCGCAATCTCAATGGATGCATGGATGAGTTGATCGTTTTCGGCGAAGCTCTCGATGGCAAAGAGGTGCGGCGCATTCACGAGGTTGGACGACCATGAAAATCCGTCTATCGATCTTTCGAACGATGATGTCACCTTCAACACTCGTTGCGTTTTTGCTGGTCGTGTCGGTAGTGAATTCACTTTCGCCAAGCCGTGCGAAAGCGGAGGAGTTCGTAACAACCGACAGGCTTTCGCTCGAAGAAGTGAAGTTGGCAGGAACGCTGGCGTCGAGCCTCCGCAAACCGATCCCAAATGAGGTCACGTTTGAAACGCCGCAAGCAGATCTGGAAGCATTTCGTGCCGAGATCGAGCCCGCGTTTCGCGATGCCTGTTACGGGTGTCACGGACCTGAAATCGCTGAAGCTGACATTCGCATCGACACGTTGGATCCAGATATTTTGCACGGGGATGATGTCAGTTGGTGGCTGGAGATTTCCTCGGCTGTTAGCAACTGCGAGATGCCTCCCGAAGACGCCCCTGATCTAGCTGACGAAGATCGAAAGATGATCATCGAATGGCTTTCTTCGGAACTCCAAAAGGCTTCGCAGGTGCGACGGTCGGAGCACGGGCGGTCGTCGTTTCGCCGAATGACTCGATACGAATACAACTACGCATTGCAGGATCTGCTGGGGCTGAAACTTGATATCACAAAGGATCTGCCGCCGGATCCCATCTCGCCCGATGGGTTCATGAACAGTTCCGATATGCTGCAAATGACCGGCAAGCAATATGCAGAGTATCTGGAAGTCAATCGGAGTGCGCTGAATCACGTTACGGTGAGTGGTGAGCGTCCCGGGGTGTTGTATTGGGGCGTTTCGGCGGAGCAGGCGTCAGCGAGCCAGTTTACTGAACTCGAAACGACGAACCAGCGAGCGGGGCGTCAAAGGCAGGGAACGCAATCACGAACGGGGCAGCGAAACGACCAGCGAGCGGGGCCGGAACGTGTTCAACGACGCGGTGGAAGTGAGAACAACACCGCGCGTGGCGGACCGGCTTACTACAAGAACACCCAAACCGGCCAAACGGTTCCCGCGACTTGGTCTTACGCCGGGGCCGTGCATGCGTGGGCACCGACGACGTCGAGTCCTGAAGTGCCTGATCCTTCCGACTTCATCGCCGTGCTGCCATCGAGGCAACGGCTGGTTGTCGAGCTCGGAAACCGTTTGCCTGACAAGGGGACCATGCGGGTTCGTGTCCGTGCCTCGCGAACATCTGCCGGCCAAACGCCTGCTCCCAAACTCGCACTGGAGTTCGGCTGGCAAGGCGACAAAGACCAACGATCGTTGTTCAGGATCAGCAAGCGTGACCTCGTTGTCGACGCTTCTCCCGATGAGCCGGTGTTCTATCAATGGGACATCCCGTTGAGTGAAGTGATCCCTCGCAACCCGGTTCGCAAAACGGTGGAGTTGGGGGCGATTGGCGAAACCAATCCGTCTGAATTCATCCGATTGTTCAATGCCTCCACGGGCCCATCGTCAGACATTCAATTCGACTATGTCGAGGTGTCGGCTCCCGTCTATGACAAATGGCCACCAGAGACGCATTCGGCAATTTTTATTGAAAGCGAAAACAGCGATGACGAAGGAATCTACGCGAGAGAAATTGTGTCGCGTTTCATGCGTCGGGCTTGGCGACGTGAAGTTACTGAATCGGAAATCAATCTGCAAATGAAACTGTTTGATCGTGTTCGCCCGATCTGCAGCGATTTTGAGCAAGCCGTGGTGGAGACGCTTGCCGCGGTGCTGTCCTCTCCGCGTTTTTTGTATCTCGTTCCGTCTGATTGTTCGTCCGCGGAAGCATCACGCACGGTAAATGATTTCGAACTGGCGACTCGTCTATCCATCTTCCTTTGGTGCAGCACGCCAGACGATGAACTGCTCGACCTCGCGGCTGAGGGGGCGCTGCGTCGTCCGGACAACCTAATCCGTCAGACGTATCGCATGCTCGCCGATCCGCGACATGAACGCTTCACCAAGCATTTCGTGCAGCAATGGTTGAACATGGCGCCCCTGGAATTCGTGAGGATCGACAGGAGGGCATATCCCCAGTTCGACGAAGTGTTGAAGGATGCGATGCAGCAAGAGCCGATCGCGTTGTTTGAAGAGATGTTGCAAAGCGATAGCAGCGTGATGGATTTGATTCACGCCGACTACGCGGTGATCAACGAGCGACTCGCACAACACTACGAAATCGAGGGAGTCCGCGGTAATGAATTCCAGAAAGTGTCGCTGGAGCCGAAAGACAGTCGTGGCGGGTTACTGACCCAAGCTGGATTGATGGCAATGAATTCAGATGGCAAGGATTCACATCCGCTCAAACGCGGCATGTGGTTGCTCGAAAGCATTTTGAACGACCCACCTCCACCGCCGCCACCTGCCGTTCCTGAGATCGATCTAGCCGATCCGGAGATCATGAAGATGACGCCCAAGCAGCAGATGGAAGACCATCGCAACCAGGCTGCATGTATGTCGTGTCATGTGAAAATCGATCCCTGGGGTATCGCTTTTGAGAACTTGGACGCCCTCGGGATTTGGAGAACGCAGAGCTCGGGAAAAGACATCGACGCGTCGAGCCTGTTGTACAACGAATACGAGCTTGAGGGCGTTGACGGGGTAAAGCGTTTCCTGCTCGCGAATCGCCAAGATCAGTTCGCACGGGCCATCGTTCACAAAATGACCACCTTCGCACTGGGGCGTCCGCTGACCTTCGGTGATCGAGCGGACGTTGAGCGTATTGCGGCACAACTTCGGCAAAACGGCGATGGCCTCCAAACCTTGGTTCGACTGATCGTCGAGAGCAATGTGTTTCAGAGAACCGGTGCACCTGAATAGAAGTGTTTGAAGCAGAATCAAATGCATTCTTGTGTTGTTTGCGGAATGGTTGGACACACTCACGCTCGGGGAGAGTTCTCTCTGTTGCGATTGAGAGTCTGATTCTTCTGTGAACCGGAGAGTGAGATGACGTTGTTGTCTCAAATCACCCCCATCCGTTGGAAAAAGACATGAATTTCAGCGCTCTTGATCGTCGCCGTTTTCTTCGTGGAGCGAGCGGGTTCGCTCTCGCCCTTCCCGCTTTTGAAACGTTTTCCGCAAATGCGGGAGCCCCTGAGAACGCCATGCCCCCTCGGCGACTCGCCTGCTTTTATCTACCCAACGGTGTTCCCATGCCGCTTCCGGAGGATCCGGCTTACCAAGATTGGTCGTGGTTTCCTCACGGTGAGGGAAAGGATTATCGGTTCAGCAAATGTCTCGATCCGTTGGAGCCCCTGCGAGACGATGTGACGGTACTCTCAGGTTTGTCACACCCGGCGTCACGCGATAACCATGGTCACCACAATGCCGACCAGTTCCTCACCGGGGCACCGATCGGCGGCAGAGGACAATATCGAAATTCGATTTCGCTCGACCAAGTTTATGCCGCACATGTTGCCGAGCAGACCCGTTTTTCATCGCTCGTCATGTCGACCGACGGAGGCACCGGCCCGGAGCGAAAGGCACACACCATTTCGTTTAACAGCCAGGGGCGACCCATCCCGGCCGAGAATAAACCGAAACGGATCTTCGACATGCTGTTCGCTAAAAAGAACGAAGATGCCGCACGACGACTGGCACTCAGCCAAAGCGTGTTGGATCATCTCATAGAAGACGCGAGTTCGTTGCAAAGACAACTTTCCAAGCAAGATCAGGCAGTCTTTGAAGAATTCCTTAGTTCCGTGCGAGATACCGAAATCAATGTCACGAAGTCCGCCCGATGGATCAATCTTCCGCTTCCTACCGTCGACGTCGACCATCTGAATCTCGAAATCACGGCGGAGGATCCGAGAGAGTACATGCAAACGATGTACGAACTGATTTATCTGGCATTTAAAACAGATTCGACACGCGTGGCGACCTACCAATTCGGAAAGGAGGTCAGCAAAGGGATCAGCGATTATCTCGCTCGGGCAGTCGGGCTTCCGTTGACCCACCAACTCTCGCATCAAACCAAAAAGCCTGGTGGCTGGAAGAACTTCGGCACCTTTTGCCGGTTCATCAGTGAGGAATTCGGGCGTTTTGCGGCCAGGCTGAAAGCGACTCCAGAGCCTGCCGGTGAAGGCACAATGCTCGACAACACGCTGCTCCTGATTGGCTCTGCATCCAGTGCCTTTCACCTTTCGAGAAACTATCCGCTGGTTTTGGCGGGTGGTAAAGCAATGGGATTTCAACATGGGCAATACTTGGACTACGCCGGAGAGAGTGCCTACCGAGGCGGATGGATAAAAGGGCAGCCAGAGCCTTATAAGATGAAGTCATCCCACAACGATCTTCCTTTGTCGAATCTATTCGTCACGATGCTGCAAAGACTAGGCGTGGAGACTGAAACGTTCGCGGACAATACCGGCACGATCTCAGAAGTCTAAAGCCGACAAAGAGCCCGTCATTAGTACGAACAAGATCGAACACCATTGCACGCACTCGTCCACGCAAGGGATATCGTGGCATTCCGTTTAGGCTGCGACAAATGCCTGCGCGGCAACGCGAAAACAGAATGAGTGAGCAGTTAATTTAGAAACACTCCATTAGCTCACGTAGTCGAGCCTCACTGAGGTTTCGCTAGAGGGCATCTGTCTTGAACCGACCGCACATCATGCGTCGAACGAATACCTAACGCATCCATCATGAAACCGCAAACAGCGAATCTCCTTTCGGTAGCACTGACCCCCGTTCTGCTTTGCGTCTTGTCTCTCTCTTCATTAGCGGCGGTTGTTGAAGGTGAGAGAAACTCAGACGGAAGTTTGAAAAAATGGCATCGCATTGAAGTCGTGTTCGACGGTCCTCAGGCCAACGAATCATCGGCAACGTTCAGGAACTTTCGTCTGGACGTGACGTTCACCTCACCTAGTGGCAGGCAATACCGAGTCCCCGGCTTCTTTGATGCCGATGGAAATCCGGCCCACACTTCGGCGACCAGCGGAAACAAATGGAAGGCACGTTTCGCTGCAGGAGAAGAGGGCGAGTGGACCTACAGCACACGCTTTGTGACGGGCCAAAACGTGGCAGCGAGCCTTTCGAGGGGAGAAGCCGGGACTGCTCCGGATGGTGAGACAGGGAAATTTCAAGTTGGCCCTCAGGATAAAACAGGGAAAGACTTCCGGGCGAAAGGAAAACTTGAATATGTTGGCAAACGATATCTCCGATTTGCCGACGGTGACCACTTCATCAAACTGGGGGCCAACAGTCCGGAAGTGCTATTGGAGTATGGTGAATTTGACGGAACCCCTGGACACGCCAAGGACGTCTACGCCCCAAGCATCGGCAATTGGAACCAGGGCGATCCGACGTGGGGAGAAGGCAAAGGGAAGGGAATCATAGGCCTGGTGAACTATCTCTCTTCGTTTGGCATCAATTCGCACTACTTCCTGTGCATGAATGCCTATGGTGATGGCAAAGAGGCCTGGCCTTGGACCGGTGCCGACGACATCGATGTTTATGATGTGTCGAAGCTGGGGCAATGGGAGGTGCTTTTACCCATTTCGACCGAATGGGATTGATGGTCCATTTTCAGCTTTCCGAATCTGAAAATACCAATTACCTCGAAGCTAGAGACGGACAAGGGACGTTCTCCGATGCCCGGAAAATCCTCTACCGAGAACTCGTTGCTCGTTTCGGGCATCATATGGCCATCACCTGGAACATCGGTGAAGAAAATCAAGCTGCGGGTTCTGGGATTCAAACGCCTAACAATGATGTGCAAAGGCGAGCATTCGCAACTCGAGTTAGGACGTTGACTCCCTATCGAGACCACATTTCCGTTCACAATGGTCCTGCAGGAAAGTTCGCCGATATCTTTCCTCAGCTGATTGGGTTTAAAGACATTACGGGCCCAAGTCTGCAGACGTACCTGACCAAGCCAAATCGAGCGAGAAAAGGTGTTAGCGCGCTGAGTAACCACGATGAGGTTGCGAGGTGGGTTGAAGAGAGCAAGAAGAGCGGGCATCCATGGGTCGTTTCAATCGATGAACCCTGGTGGGGACGTCGAACGAATAGACTGACTGACACTTTGCGCAAAGAAGTCGTCTGGGGAGCAATCCTTGCCGGCGGGCAGATGGAGTTTTATGCCGGCGGTGACGATGTGAAACACATCGACTATCGCACCTACGAAGACTGTTGGCGATCGATCGGGTATGCCGCCAAGTTTTGCAATGAAAACCTGGCAAACGAGATCGCGGACATGGAACCGAATGATGCTCTGGCTATCGGAGACGAAAACTGGGCGATGGGAAACGAGAAAAGCACTTACCTGCTCTATTTCAAAAATGGGGGAGAATTCGCTGCGGACCTATCCACTGCCAAAGGCCAAGAATTTTCGGTGCAATGGTACAACCCACGCACAGGCGGAAAAATGACTCATGGCACGTATGAGACCGTGCAGGGAGGATCTGAGTATGTCTTGCTCGGAAGTCCTCCTGGCACAACCGCGCAAGACTGGGTTGTCCTTCTTAGAAATGCCGCGACGCTTTCGCCGTAGCATCATAAATCTGCATACGGGCTGTTTATTGCATTGGTGATCGCATTATCTAATTCACTCTTTTTTACATGTGCAGTGGCTTTGCCTCCGCTGCGGTGTAGTTATACGTTCACTGATGAGGTTGAGCGTTTTTGTTCTTGCTATTCCCGGCTTATTGTCAATAAGCGTTTTGTAAGACCGCGAGTCGTCAGACGCGCGTTTAAGGGTTCGAGAGCGTCCGTACCGCCACAATGACTCTTTCGGAAGAACGATATGGCGCTCTTGGAAACAGTTGCTCACATCTGTTCTCCCACGACAAATTCTCCGCACTGTAGTTTCGTGATTTTCCATGCCACTATGTTCTTAGCGCAGCCTTGAAGGATTTAAGATTTAATAAATCTATAATGCATAGATTTTTTTCGGCAACTATTGAGTACTTGTGGAGCCTATCCAACACGGCGGAGCAGATCTCCAGCGTTAGATGCGTTTTCGCCATCGTGTTCATCCCATCTAGTCTCGTGCGTGCTCACAGGTCATGCGGGAATATGTCGTCTTCCTGCGAGAAGGACTCGTTCTTTTCGACGGGATGGATGCCGCATTCATAACGTGGTGTCATTTTATCAGAACTCGAACAGTGTACCTCAGGGAACATTGCTTACCCGGAGGCGGCAGCATTGGATTTTCCGGCGGTCTATCAACTCGCTGTCACCTATAGCCTGTCCAATTTTATTCATGCAGAGAGCAGTTCAGCGATGGGTGCATGACATAGTCTTCTTTCCGTGTTTCTTATGAGGAATTTTCGAATGAAACCGCTACGTTTAAGAATAGGGTTCACTCTTGTTGAGCTATTGGTGGTGATTGCCATCATTGGCGTTCTTGTCGGGCTCTTGTTGCCCGCCGTGCAAGCTGCTCGGGAAGCCGCGAGACGAATGAGTTGTAGTAACAACTTCAAACAGCTTGGGCTCGGAGTGCATAATTATCACTCTGCCTTTAATCGGCTCCCGATGCAATCTGGTGGGACGACGAATGCCGCTAATGCGAACACTCCCAGTCCTGAATCCGATGTGGCTGGGGGCCACAATCGTTTCCGGTTGAGCTGGTTAGTAGGGCTGACGCCCTATATCGAGCAGCAGGCATTGTGGGAGCAGATCTCCAATCCGCTTGATCCCGATGAAGACGGTGTCGCACCTTTCTTTCAAGCGATGGGCCCTTCGCCCGCTAGAACGTTAGCTGACCACGCTGCAAGCCCGTACCAGCCATGGCTGACCAACATTCCCACGCTGAGGTGTCCCAGTGATCCGGGGGTGGGGCTGCCGGCGCAAGGCCGAACCAACTATGCCGCTTCATTAGGCGATAGTTTGCACCACTCTCACTACGGTCACATCCGAGACGATGATGGACTATTGGAAGGATCCTCGAACTGGGAAAGGAATGCGGGGGCGGCTTGTCGTGGTTTCTTCCGCTCCCGAACCGTGCGAACGTTTTCTGACATCACAGATGGATTATCTAACACGTTTTGCGCAGGCGAAATCGTGACCGATCTCGGCGATAACGATGCGCGAACACGACCAGTGCAGGCGGTCGGTGAGAACTTGCTCAACATTGCCGGTTTTAGCCAGGCTTGCGATCAGTATCTGGATCCCGAGCGGCCTCAGTTCTGGGGGGATGCGACAGCACTCGGGACATTCACCGATGCTGAAAATCGTCGCGGATACAAATGGGCATACGGCAGGCCATTGTTCACTGCGATCATGATTTGTAGTCCGCCAAACAAAGTGGTCTGCATGGGAGCCGATGATCCAGGGGAATATGGAGTACTTCCTCCTGGCAGTCGTCACCAAGGCGGTTGCCACATGCTGATGGGAGATGGGGCGGTGAAGTTCATCACCGACTCAATTGAGGCTGGTAACCAGCAGCAGGCCCGTTGCATCGTCTTCAATCGTGCGGGCGCTTCTCATGGAGACGACAGCCCATTTGGACTGTGGGGAGCCCTCGGCACCGCCAGTATTGGTGAAGTGATTGATGGGGACTTCTAACCCGCGTCGGCCTCCATCGAGGCAATCACTTTGAGTTTTTTTGATCTGAGCAAAGCACGTGGGTGCGTGTTCGGACGATATCTGCCCATGAATGATCGCGGGCGGTTTGAATTGGCATTAATTCTTTTCCATAGTTGAGGTTTGAAATGTGTAAAACAGGAAGGCGACGCGGTTTCACGTTAGTGGAATTGCTGGTCGTGATCGCCATCATCGGTGTTTTGGTTGGGCTGTTGTTGCCCGCAGTTCAGGCGGCCCGTGAGGCGGCCAGACGCATGAGTTGCAGTAATAACTTCAAGCAGATTGGTTTGGCGATTCACAACTATCATGCTGCCTATCAGAAACTGCCCAAGCAAGGCAGTGGCACTGGCAATGGTGGCGCAGGGCTAAACGCTTGGAGTGATTCGAACAACTTCAATAATTACCGGTTAAGCATGTTGGTCGGCGTTCTTCCCTTTGTGGAGCAACAGGCCACTTGGGAGCGGATCAGTAACCCCAGTGCGGAACGAACCGACGGCAATACCGGAGCCGGGATCGGAACTCCAGCTGCGCCTTGGCCTCCGATGGGACCCACGCCTCAGAATGCACAGTACATTCCTTGGGTAACCGAGTTCCCTACTTTCCGCTGCCCAAGCGATCAAGGAAAAGGTCGGCCTGCTTTGGCACGCACTAACTATGCCGCTTGCTTGGGTGATGCCAGCTACAACGTCATGTACGGGACGTGGGATCAGAAGCGAACCGACCCTTCAGTCCGATCTGAAGACTCCCGGTCGACTCACCGTGGATTCTTCAAGCCGTTCGCGTTGAGGGCTTCGGCGTTTCGAGACGTTTTGGATGGTCTCTCAAACACAATCGCCATGGGCGAGATCGCCACATACGTCCAAGACAAAGACAAACGAACTGTGCTGCCCGGCGGCAATTTAACCGGCGGAAATCTAGACACAACCAATGTCAACATTCGCCAGAACCCCAACATTTGCGAAGAGCATCCGAACGGTCTCAATCCCGAGAAACCTATGAAGTGGCAGACTGATTCGCGCCAGGACAGAGGACGTGGGTACCGATGGGCATGCGCGAAACCGATTCACTCTGCCTGCATGACCATCCTGCCGCCGAATAGAGGATTCTGCTCTCGCGGCAATGGGGACGACCTGGACTCGATCGCAACCGTATCGAGCCGTCACCCAGGTGGCGCTCATGTACTCATGGGAGATGGTGCCGTCAAATTCGTTACCGACTCGATTGAGGCAGGCAATCCAAATAGTCCTCAAGTCTGGTCGGGTGGAACGGGGACTCAAGCACCGGGTAGTAAGAGCCCTTATGGTCTTTGGGGAGCTCTTGGAACTCGTGCAAACCAGGAAGTGATCAACGCGGAGTTTTAAAAGGCTTGTCGCCGAATAGTCAGTGCATACCACCTAAGAGGTTGCCTTGATGGCGGTCTGTGCGATGGGGCTCTCAACCTTGGTTATCGTCACCGACATGCGATCGGTGACGGGGGGCTTTGCGCGCTCCGCAGCAAAAACAGCGCAAGATTTTGGTGTTCTTTGTCTCAGTATTTGTAATTTGATTCCGCCTTCGACATTGTTGGAGAAGTGATGCTTCGTTTCTATACGCCGTTCTTGTTGTGTGTCTTTTCTGGATTCATTATCGCGGGCTGTAGCGGCCCAAGTGACCTGTCGGGAACGAACACATTCGCAGACATGACCCCCGAAGATTGGGAGGAATATAACGCGGAGCAAGCGTTGTTGGCCAAAGAAGCTGAACAAGCCATGAAAGAGAAGTAAGGGGGTAGCTCACACTCGCGTGGAGCAAAATCGAATGACGTGCTGGCCGCTGAAGCGATGAGAAAAAAGTGATTGATGCCTTTTTTGCGCATCGGTCAACATCGCGGTGATCATCGGCATGAAGTTCGAACTCGCTCGGCGCACTCCGTTGCTTTTGTTGTTTGCAGTAATTTTTCTATTTCAATAAGTGCCAGTGATGAATTTTCGAGTTTTGATGATCATGCCCGTTTGGCTTGCTGCCGCTTTCTGCATCGGCTGCGGTTCGGGATCAACATCCCAAGGTGGTATCGAAAAAAGTGAGTTGGAGGAGTATGCAAGTAAGCTTCCGCCCGACTACGAGCCAGCTCCTATTAGGAGTTCGGCGGACGATCCAATCACGAAGTGATGCCAATAGGGGCCTGGCCAGCGAGTCAGCCTGCCCAGCCGACCTAAGCCAGGGATCCTCGACGACGCCTTCCCGAGTGACGCCCGTTCAGTTCAGACGGGACGTTTGGCGGCGTGATGATGCGGAACCACTTTTTTCCCCACCATGCCTCAATTGCATTGGTCGTCATGGCAACGTGCCATTGCAGCGTTGAGAAGCCGTGTCGCGAGACAAGTTCCTTCCACGTCACGGTTAGGGACTTATCGCGGGATGTTTGGTTGATTTTCCCACTCTCTGAGCACGCTGAGCAGTCTCGTTCGTTGATCGCGATGCTGAGCAACCGCTGCCAAATTTTGCATCTCATCTGGGGCAGACTGGAGATCGCAAAGCTCTATTGTTGGAACCTTGCGGCCCCTGCATTGTCTGTCGCCCGTCTCGAGCACGATTTGTTCATTTAAACCATCCGTTAACGCATGGTCGCATTGCATTGACGCTATTGGCCCATGTTGAGTGCATCTCGTGGAGGTCACTCAGTATCTCTGATGCGACGAGCGGACAAATACTGACGCGTCATCGGTTAATTCCACAATCGGCGATATTGAGCTGACCGCTGTGCTCGGATGCGAAGACAAACTCGAGCCGTTTGGAACCCTCGCGGTAATCGGTTTCTAACGCTTCGTAGAAATCATCGCGATATTTCTCACCGACGGATTGATATTCGCCGTCGTTCTCAGGCGTGCAACGACCGAAACTGTCGAGACTCGGTAATGGTGTACAAAAGTTTTTGGCGAACTGGAACTTTTTCACGCGTCATGTCTTCGTGTACACTTCCTCACCTCCAAATTCAATCGCCTAAGTTTGCGTGAAAATCGATGGGCTATACAACTTTGCTCTACCGTTGTGATGCCCTTGGCGAAGTTCCTTTTCGTAATATCAAGTTTCTATGGAATTCTCGCCCGTCGTCGTCAACAAGCTCGTGCAGTTGTGGGACGAGCTGGAGGCATTTCCAGTCGAGCAAGCAACGGAAGCCAATGTTCACCTGATGAAGACATTGGCCACGTGGTTGGACTCGGATTACGCCTATTGGTGTGGACTTTTGCGGGTTGTTGATGGGAATGCCGCCGAAGAGGACCCGCTCGGTGGATGGCGGGTGCGAGTCAGCGAGCCCTATAAACTGCCCCAGATTTACGAGGACCATCGGGAGGAAATACTGGAGAATCAGCATCTGGCGGATACCGTTGGAGCCGCCTCGATTGCAATCATGAGAGAGGCAGGCAACTTCCGAGTTCGTCGGCTTCGAGAACTCGTGGATCTTTCGGAGTACGAAAAATCAGCGCACTTCCAAAAGCTTCAAATGCCCTACGGTTTAACTGATCGAGTGTACATTGTTACGCCGGTTAATGAAGACACGGAGTCTTGTTTTTGTTTTGAATTGGCGGGCGACGACGGCAAGCGTTTTGATTCAGAGCTGACAGATTTTGTAGGAACCGCTCTGCGTAGCGTGCGCTGGTTTCAACGTCGTTTGTTTTTAAGCCACGGCCTGGTGGTGGGCGACGAAATTTTTAGCGAAATGGAACGTCGCATCGTTCTCTTGCTGCTGACGGACAAGTCAGAGAAGGAGATTGCGATCGAAATCGGACGTGCCACCTCGACGACGCACAACTACGTCACGGGGATCTATCGCAAGTTCGGCGTCAACAATCGAGCCGGATTGATGGCGATTTGGCTCGGCTGAGGCAGCCGAGCAGTCTGATTAGACCGTTGCATCCGGCATCCCCCCACTTACAGTGGTCGCGGAATGCGTCCGGCGTGATCGGCATTGGCCCAGGTCCAGTTCTTGGATGCTTTGCTTGTCGTCGACGAGCCCACTTTCCGGTGATCGTTGGCGCGTTCCCAAAAGAGCTGCAGTGAGGGTGCTGGGGAGCGACTTGTCGGCGATGACGACATCCGTCTTGCCCCGTCATTCACTTGAGTACCGGCGGCAGGATGTAAATGCACTTTCGCTTCAACATTGAACGACACAACGATGAATCAAACCAAGCCCCGACGTACGCGTCGTAAGCCGCGTATCGGCCATTCCGTTCGTTCTTCTGCGCGGACTCTACTGGCAGAGCGTTTGGAAGCTCGGCAAATGCTGGCCGGTGACAGTGGAGCAAGCACCAATGTCAGTTTGAGTTCGCTTCAAGCCGAGCAACTTGCTGACGGGTTGGCTGATTTGAATCTTGTTGGGGATCGCATCGCGGGGATCGCTGAACTTGGGACGCCGATCAGCGGAACGAACATCACTCTGGGAGATTTGTTTCCGGTCGCCAACTCGTTTCAACTTGCCGATGCAGCGACCCCGTTGTTGAATTCAGGCTCTGCGACCACGGACGATCTATTGGCGGTGATTTCCGATCACTTCACCAGCATCATTGGTGGTGGGTCAGGAAACACCATTTCGATCACTGGCGGCCAGCTCAGTCCCGAAGAAGGGTTGCGATTCGATGTCAATCTGAGTCTGGATCAAGACTTCAACAATGCTTTTTCAATCAATCCGACCAATGATGAGCTTGGAATTGAATTCGATGTTGCTTTGGATGTCAGTGGTCAATATGAACTTTCGATGACGTTCGGAATCGATCCATCACAGCCGACTCCGTTCTTCATCGAAGTCGATCCCGTGGTGGTTACCGCTTCGGCAAACGTGGATGACTTGGATGTTGATCTGGACATCGGTAACGCGGGTGCGCAGATCATTGATGGAGACTTCGCACTGGCGGGTGAAGTGACGTTGGACTTTGGATCCGATCGGATCCAGGCGGCTTCACTGGACAACTTCGGAATTTCTGTGGAACCCACAGGTTCGCTACGTGCGAGTTTGCCGCTCGCAGGCCATCTTGGCGACTTTGACACGGGGGCGTTTGCGACACCCGTGATTTCGATCGTCAGCGAGAATGTGTTTGCGGGTTCTTTTCCCAATGTCAGCGTCGATGTCGCGGTTGGGCCGGAGATGCAACAGTCGATCGAGAATGCGCTGGGCGAGGTGCACCGATTGGCAGAGAGTTTGCAGACGAACGAAGTGTTGCAGACACCCGTTCCTGTGCTGGAACGATCTGTCGCTGAGTTGATGGTGGAGGTACTGAACTCATCTTCGGTTTCTCAGCCCTCGGATCTATTGGATCTTCAACAACCGGTTCGCGACTATTTCCAGACCGCAACGACCGCATCACTCTCAGGACTGAGTGATCACATCGCCGCGACGATCCAGCAACGCCTGGGACTTTCCACGCAGGGATCGCTTTCCCGAGGTCCCATCACCGTCAACGGTGGTTACTATCCGGAGTCCGATGAATTGCGTTTGGACGTGTTGATTGACGCGAACGTTGGCGATGTGTCGACGCTTACGTTGAACTCGGATGGCTTGCCGCTTGAATTGGACGGGCTGGCGATCGAGCGACATGCCGGAATCGAGACAGGGTTCGGAATCGCGATCGACCTTTCGCCGCTGCTTACAAACGCCGATATCGATGCGTCGCATGTTTCGGTGAGGATCGATCCTATCGAGTTGTCCGCGAAGGCTTTCGCCGACAACTTTGATCTTGCGGCCACCTTCGAATCGGTCAGTGTTGGCATCGAAGATGGTCAGTTTGATCTTGCAGTCCGTGGTCAAGTCTCTTTGGAAGGAGGCGACGGCGATGCGTCGTACACGCTGAGCGAATTGCAAACGATTGGGCCTGGCGGGATCGTGGACGATTTGCGTGCTGAGGCGAGCGGGAGCCTGGAAGCTGAGTTGCCGCTCGATGCGGCGTTTGGGAACTTTCGGAGCGAAGACTTCGGTACGGGCGTGGTGCTGCTGAGTGCCGATCCGCTGTTCGAAGTTTCCAGCGAGCAATTGACGGTTAGCACGCCCAGCGTCGCGTTGGATCTGCGAATCACCGAGAATCTAAAGGATGCCTTGATCGAGTTGATTGGCAAGATCGATCAAGCGGCCAGCAACGCGATCGGCCAAGACTCGATTCTCGACACGACGATTCCGATCTTGAATCAAAGCCTCAACGATTTGATCCTCGATCAAATTCCAGGTGAAGACACGGCGGGGCTGAGCAGCGTTTTTAGATTGGAATCGGTTGCCGCGACATTCTTCAATCGCTTTGCATTCGATCCCGATTTGCCTGACAGTTTTCCTACCGTCCGTGGGTTCATCGATGCGATCAGTGAACGTGTCAAACGGGTGACCAGTCGAGGCATCGATGCGGAGTCTCGTGATTCGGCGGGCGGCAGCTTTGCTTTTCGGCTTCCGTCGATCGATGATCTCAGCGGGTTCGATTTCAGCGGCGCGGATCTGCGTGGGTTGGACTTCTCGGCGCACTCGGCGTTGCTGGATGGACTCGATGTTGACTTTCCGCTCGTGCGGATGCGCGGTGTTGATTTTTCCGGGGCTGATCTGCGCGGTGTCAATTTCAGCGGCGTCGACTTGCGAGGATCGAGCTTTGCGGGTGCCGATTTACGGGGAGCCAGTTTTGTCGGCGCGTCGCTGATTGATGTCAACTTCGATGGAGCACGGATCGGGACGAGCGCTGGTGGACTGGCGACCAACCTGGCGGGTTCGTTCTACGGGATCGGAACCATTTGGCCTGACGGCAGTCTTGGCGGCAGGTTCGGTTTACCGAGTTTGTCATGGTCGGGAAGCGATTCGGCACGCAAGATCGCGGCGGATGAAGATTTGTCGGACGTGGCCGCGGACAACGCTTCCGCACTACGGGGTTTTGATCTTTCGGAGCTTGACTTGTCCGGGATCAACTTCACCGGTTTGGATCTAACGGGCGTTTCCTTCCGCGATACCAACTTGTTCGGATCGAATCTCGATGGCGTCAACTTGGACGACGTTTTCGCGATCGGAACAAACTTTGAAGCGGCAAGCCTCAGTGGGCTCATTGGAATTCGCGGACTGCTGTTTTCGGCGTCGACCGTTTTTGCGGATGGATCGACCGAGTCGAGCGTTGATCGAGATGGCTCCCGATCTTTTGGTTCGCTCAGCCTTCCTTTTGCGACGTTTGTCGGACTCGATTCACTGGGCAATCCGATTGACTTCCCAAGTTTGGCGACTGCGGGAACGATCCGTTTTGACTTAAGCGGTTTTGACTTTTCGGATTTGAATTTGACGGGTGTCGATTTTACTGGCTTTCGTCTGCGAAACGTCTCGTTCGTTGGTTCGCTGCTCGATGGTGTCAAGTTTGGTGGTGGAAGCGGATCAGGTGGATCGGGAGGTTCGTCGTTTGTGCTGCCATCGCTCTCGGGGGTCAACTTTCGCGGTGCGACCTTGTCGGGTGTCGAGTTTTTGCCCATCGCACTGCCAGGCGGGCTGACTCAAAATCTCAGCTTGCGATCGGCCGATTTTCGCGACGTCGACTTTGCGGGAAGTCTTCCAAGCTGGCCTGGCATCGACTTGTCAGGTGCGAACTTGAGTGGTCTCGACTTGAGCGGATTTTCATTGCCGGGTGTTGATCTGAGCGGGGCTCATTTGGATGGCACGATTTTGGACAACGTGAATTTGTCCGGTGCGATCTTGCGTGGCGTCGACTTGGGACGAAGTTTGTTCAGCGAGTTATCGTTGCCGAGCTTGGATGGATCGTTCATCGATTCCTTCACGCGATTGCCGTCAAGCATTCCGCGAGGTGAATTGGTTGACGTGACGTTGCCGGATGTGCTCGGCGAAGACGTTGACGAAGCGCCCACGTTCACGTTCGACGGTGGATTCGCGGACAACAAGCTTGGCTTCCGATTAACCATCGATCTGGAGAATCAGCAGACGATCGAATTTGATGCCAGCACGCCGGCCGGTTTCTCCGTTTCGGCATCGGGGCGAGGCAAGGCGTTGATCGGTGCGGAGCTGGACTTGGATCTGGAGGCGTCACTGGACCTTTCGGAGTTCATCGACGCATTGCCAAACATTCCCACAGGTGGGCCGTTCCCGGACATCAATGGTGATCTGGTCACGGTTCAGGTGCATGAGTTTGCAGCGGGCGTTGGTGCCGCAGTGGTTGATCTCACCGCGACGGCGGGCATCGAAGGCTTCGCAAATTTGGGTGTGGAGGACGCAAGGATCGTCGCCGAAGCGGGCGGGGTGATTGAGTTCGCAGGTGGTGAAGCGATCACGCTGAGCGAGCTGCGAAACGCATCGCCACGAGACCTGTTTGAATTGAATGTCGAAGGGCGAGCGGGAGCGTCGTTGCCAATTGTTGGTGATGCGTTCGGTTTGAACGTGACCGATTTTGGGCAGCCCATCGTTCAAGTCATCAGCGATTCGTTGTTCCGCCGCAGCCTACCTGATGTGGTGGTCGATGTGCTGCTCAACGATGAAGTGCAACAACGCGTGCTTTCGGCGCTCGAAGAATTGGCGTTGATCGGCGATTCGGTTTCGGAGAATGCCGTGCTGAACACGTCGGTTCCTGTGTTGGACCAGTCGTTGAACGATCTGTTCGCGGATGCGGCCACGCATGTAGATGTCAATCGAGTTGGCGATGTTTTGAACCTCCGCGATCGGGCTCAAGCGTACTTCGATCGCGAGACATCGCCGAGCGCGTTCGGGTTGGCGGAAGCTTTGATCGACGAGATCAGGCAGCGAGTCGATTTAGGGAGCGTTCAAATTGTCGGCGGGTTCATCCCGGATGAAGACTTGCTGCAATTCAATCTGACGATCGACGCCGAACCGACGCGTCAGGTGACGTTGGATCTGAATGATGCTCTTCCAGGTGCGAATGCGGGGATCTCGTTTGGTGATCCATTGGTGTTCGACGTGATCTCGAACCTTCACTCGTCGTTGACGTTTGGTGTGAATCTGGCTGATTTGTTGGATTCGGATGCATCGACAAACTTAGATCTCGATGATGTGTTTGTGGATTTTGAAGGCATTCAGGCTGGAGTCTCGATCGAAGCGGTTGACTTGGATTTTGGAGTCGATTTTGGTGCGCAGGCCATCGGCGTGGCAGATGGGACCTTGTACCTGGATGCGGGAGCCACTGTCGAGTTGGTGGGGCCTGATGGGGCTGGTCGATTTTCTGTTGTCGAACTGAGAGACCTGGGCGTCAGCGGGATCCGTGATTCACTCGAATTCAAAGCGACCGGTTTCCTCGACGCGGCCTTCCCGCTGACTGCTTCGATTGGTGATTTTAATTCCGATGATTTCGGCACTGCGGTCATCCTGATTCAGTCTGATCCATTGTTTGCCGTGTCTGATGGTGTCCTGGTGGTGACGTCGCCGGATGTGACGCTGGACATGCAGATTTCAGAATCGATCAAAGTCACTTTGTTGGAACTGATCAAGCGTCTTGATACCAAGGCCGGTGAGTTGATCGGCACCGATTCGCCTCTGAATACAAAGATTCCCCTGATCGAACAAAGCATCAACGATTTGGTGCTCGATTCCATTCCGGGTGAAAATCTCGCCGGTGTGGGTGGTGTGTTCAAGTTGCACGACGCAGTGGATCATTACTTCAAAGGCTTCAGTTTCACAGGCATTGACTTTCCATCCATCCGAGGATTCATCGACACGATTCAAGCCCGTTTGAAACAGATCACTGGTCGGGCGATCGATGCGGACCAACCGAACTCATCTGGCAAATCGTTCTCGCGACTTGGCTTGGGCGTGAGTGACCTGAGCGGTTTTGATTTCAGCTATGCGGATCTACGTGGAATCGATCTGTCAGGTTTGCGGATGCGTGGTGTCGATTTCACGGGCGCGGATCTGCGTGGAGTGAACTTTTCAGGAGTTGATTTGCGAGGCAGTCGATTCAGTGGAGCGGACTTGCGTGGCGTCAGCTTCGCGGGTGCATCGCTTTTGGATGTTGATTTGAGTGGCGCAAAGGTCGGTAGGTTGCCGTCCGTCGGACTGACTGATTTGACAGGGGCTCTGTTTCATTTTGGAACGATCTGGCCGGATGGCAGTTCGGGAGGCGCGTTCGATTTGCCAAGACTTCAGTGGACCGGGGACGATCAAACTCATCGAGTTGATGCCGGCGAAGATCTATCGGCAAGCAAGATTGGCAGCAGCACCGCGTTTGCAGGTTTTGATTTCTCCGGTTTGCAACTGCCGGATGTGAGCTTCGCGGGGATGGATTTGAACGGCGTTTCGCTACGTGGCACAGACTTGTCGGGGGCTGATTTGAGTGGCGTTGCGCTAAGTGGTGCATGGGCGATTGGTACCAATTTCTCGGGCATTCGTTTTGATGCTTCGCTTCCCGATTTCACGGGAATGTTCTTTAGTCGCACGACGACGTTACCGGGTGATCAATCATTGACGGAGTCGGATGGATCGATCGCATCGTTTGTGTTGCGTGGCGGCTCGTTGGATCTAGGTGGATTCAGCGTGAGCTTTGATGGGCTAATGGGACCGGACTCGAACGGAGTGAACATTGACTTCCCGTCGCTTGGAATCAGCGACCTGAGCGGTTACGACTTCGCGGGTCTGGAGCTAGACGGAGTTGATTTCTCTGGCATCAACCTTCGAGGCGTTTCGTTCGCTGGTTTGAATCTGAGTGGCGTGACGTTTGGTGGCGGCGATGGCAGCGAAGATCCGTCGTCGGGACTGAACTTCAATCCCGCCTCGCTATTTGGCGTCAACTTCCGCGGTGCTGATTTGACGGGGATCCAATTCGGCAGTGTCGGGCCATCGAGCGGTGATTCGACAGGACTGGATCTTCGGTTCGTGGATCTAACTGGAGTTACTTTTGGGACCGGTTCGCTTTCATGGCCTGAGGTGAACCTAGCCGGTGCGAACTTGAGTGGGATCGACTTGAGTGGTTTTCAATTGCCGGGTGCCAATCTGGATGGCGTGCGGCTCGATGGCACCCTATTGGATGGGATTGATCTCAGCGGTGCAGTGCTGCGTGGTGTGGATTTGACACGATCTCGGTTTGATCTTTCTTTACCGAATCTCAGCGGCGCCTCGATTGATCTGTCCAGCGTATTGCCACCACAGATTCCACGCGGTGAATTGATTGAAGTGACGCTTCCCGATGTGCTGGGGCCGGACTTGGATGAAGGTCCGACGTTCACGTTCGATGGTGGCTTCGATGCCGAAGAGCAATCACTCGGATTCCGTTTGCAAGTCGACCTGGAAAACCAACAAACGATTGCGTTTGATGTCCAGACGCCAGCGGATTTGCCTTTCCAAGCCAGCGGTAGTGGCGAGGTGCTGGTTGGGGCCGAACTGGATCTGGATTTGGAGTTGAAACTCGAACTGGCTGATTTCATCAGTGCACTCGAAGGCGTGGTCACCGGCGGTGCATTGCCTTCGATTGGTACCGAGCATGCTTCGATCCAAATCCGTGACTTCCATGCGGGCGTGGGCGTCGCCGTGGTCGATCTTACGGCGGAGGCCAGTATCGGTGGCTTTGTGAATGCGGGGGTGGAGAGCGCCAATCTGACCGCCAGTGCCGGCGCTGAGATTTCGTTCGGCGATGGTGAAGCGATCACGCTGGCACAACTGCAAGCCGACGGCGTGGGTAAACTATTCTCGTTCCAGGCCAATGGGGCGGCCGCCGCATCCCTGCCGTTAACCGCAAGACTTGGCAGTTTTGACGTCAACCGCTTCGGCACCCCGATCGTTCAGCTTTCGACGACATCGCTGTTCAGCGGTCAACAGCCGGACATCGTGGTTGATGTTCTGATCGAAGACGAGTTGCGTGATCGCTTATTGGGGGCACTCGATCAGCTTCGTGAATTTGGCGAGGACGTTTCCAGCAATCGCATTTTGGAAACCAACATTCCTGTGCTTGAGCGAACACTGAACCAAATTGTTGCTTCGTCTTCGGGTGCCGATGACATCGATTCGGTCGGTGACTTTCTTGATTTTCACGGGGTTAGCCAAGGGTACTTCGACAACACGGATCAGCCGACCGTGCTGGAACTGGTTGATGTTTTGAATGAGGCGCTGCAGAGTCGTCTGGGTTTCACCACGCAGGGTGGATTGTCGCGTGGGCCGTTCTCGATCACAGGCGGATTGGATTCGCAGAATGAGCGGATTGAGTTCGATTTTGTCATCGATGCGGCTGCCGATTTGCAGCTGCCGCTTGATCTTGAGGCGTCCAGCGGCGGCATCGAATTGGCGGTCAACGTCGAACCTGCGACTCGCGCGAAGATCGATGCGGACTTTGGATTCGGTGTCGACTATTCGGATTTGGTGGACGGCGATTCTGGCACCACTTTCGGAGACGAAGATGCTTTCGTTCGCTTGGACGGTTTCAGCGCATCGGCATCTTTGGATGCTAGCGGGGTCTCGGCATCGTTTCGACTTGGGATGCTAGAAGGCTCCGTTGGAGGCGGCACCAGCACTGTCAAACTAGAGACTGCGTTTGACGTCGGTTTTCACTCTGACGCGGATACAGACAACGATGGAATCGTCACGCTTGAAGACTTTCGCAACCGTTCCGGCAGCCTGATTGATGTCGGTGTCTCGGGACCAGTCGACGGAAGCAGCATGCTGGATATCTTCCTGCCGTTGTCGGCGAAGCTGGGCGGCTTGGATCTCGGGGCGGTGTCGCCGAGCATCTCGGTGACAGATCAAAATCTGTTCGACGATATTGCACCGGACGTTAATGTCACCGGATTGGACGGATTTGCGGATCTGTCGAATCTGCGCCCTGCCGACGTCGTCATGATGCTGGTCCGACTGGGCGATCAATTGCAAGAGGTGGCGTCAGAGTTGAATCCTGAGAGTGGCATCCCCTTTGTAGACACGGCAATCGAAGAAGTCGTTGATCTAAGCGGGACTGTGACTGACTTGGCAAGAAAACTCTACAAGATTCCACGCGTCACGGCTTCGTTTCCGGCCGAACGCCTTGATGGGGTTTTAACTGAAGACGCCCAGTTCCAGATTCAGGTTGATGGCGGCGGCATCGTATCCGTGCTTGTCCCGAGCAGCATGACGCGTAGCAATCGCTCGCTAGATGATTTGGCTTCGGACATCAACGTCGTGATCGCCAACACGCCATTGAGCGGCTTGGTCGTCGCGTCTCGCGACGGTGGACGATTGCAGCTAAGTGGTGCCACGGACGGTTCGGTACTGTCGTTGATTGTTTCAACGGTGACGTTAACGAGCCAAGGTGGGCTACCAGCCGGTGGCCAACTGAGCGATGACTTGACGCTCGAACTCGAGCTCAATGGCGAACTGCACGATTCGGTTGTCACGTTGCCTGCCTCCCTAACAGCAGACAATCGCGATGCTGAAGATCTAGTCGATGACCTCAATTTGGCACTGGCCGATGCAAAGCTTGCCGGGAATCTTGAATTCGTCTTCGAAGCTGGCTCCCTTGTACTCAGGTCAAAGACCGACACGGTCGAATCATTGCTCGTCCGAGGCGGGCAAGCGATCGGATTTGACGAGGACCAAACACAGGATGCCAATGCCGCGATCGATGCACTCGGTTTTGACGGTGGTGGTCGAACTGCGGCAGCTTTAAAGTTCAACACTCTGGAAGAGTTCGCGGGTGTGTTGAGTGACACTCTTTTGGATAGTGTTTCCGGAACTCCTTTCGATGTCGGACTGACCTACAACAAAGACGCGAGAACCGTTTCGTTCAACCTCGGTTTGAACGCCAACTTTAAGAAAGCGATTTCGCTCGATTTTGGTAGCGGATTGGATCTGGGGATTGGAAACCTGGAAGTGATCGCCGGAGCCGACGCTCGATTCATTGCCGATGCCAGTATTCAGCTTGGCGTGGGAATTGATCTGAGTTCGATCGGCAGCAACGCCAGTCTATCTCGCCAGACACGACTCACGGAATTGCTCGATGGCGGAACTGAAGCGACCACGTTCAACGTTGGCTTGGTTGCTGAGTCCGCTATTCCGATCGAGGGCATGCCGGGCAGTGACGTGGCCTTCACGATCATCACGACCGACCAAGACGGTGTCGAAGCGTCGCACGCGCTAACGCTACCGCTGACTGAAACCAACGATAACTTTGATGCGTTCGATCTGGCTGCTGATTTGAATGCCTTGTTCGCAGCGGAAGGTTTGGCAGCGATCGAAACGGGTGTGCTGTCGGAAGCCAACGGTGACCGACTGACGTTGCGAGCCATTGATGGATCGATCATTTCGATTGAAATCGAAGCGGCCGATCCTCTTGGGTTTGACGCGGCGGGCCAATCGAGCGCAGCGGATGCGGGCTTTGACGATTTAACGATCCTGCTTCGTGACACCACAGAATTCGGAGTGAACCTGGATGGTGCCGTGACATTGGGCGACGTGATCGATCGAATCAATGCCGCCGCCACGGAGGCATCGGCCAATGTCGAAGCGGCATTTGAAGTGGACCGCTTGGTGCTGACCGATCGATCCAGTGGCCAAGCTGAATTCCGCGTGCGGGCGGTTTCGGATATCCAGTCCATCGTTTCACCGGCGGCTCAGTTGTTGGGGATCGCGGCGGTCGGTGAAGACAACGACGTAACATCGGTGATCGAAGGCCGGGCACTGCATGGCGATTCGATCCTCAATCACTTCTTTATCGACACCAGCTTCCAAGGTGACTCGGGGAGCAACATCGTCCTCTCGGCGAGAATCGAAGCGGATGATATCGACCTGCAGGCCGCACTTGGCATCTTGGATATCGGCATCGTTGATGGCTCGGCCGAGATCAACCTGGGCACGTCGATCGGTTTTGTCGACCCCGATGGTCGTTTGACGCTCGATGACCTGCGGACTCAGGACTTTTCGGAAATCATCCAGCGTGACGCGTTGACGCTGAACGGATCGGCCGAGCTACCGATTCGTAGCAGCGTGTTGGATGCGATCGGCGGCAACTTGGACCGCCCCCAAATTGACGTGACTTTGTTTGCCGATGAGGCCAACCCGGTTCCTGAGATCACTTTCACTCGGAACGAAGCGTTCGATGAATTGTTATCAGGATTCAGCGAGTTTTCGATCGAGTCCGTCGTTCTGGCACTGCAAGCGTTCGTTGGTGTGCTGCAAAATAGCGATCTCGAAATTCTCAATGAACAGATCCCGCTCATCGATGTCAGTTTGGGCGACACATTGGCGGTGGCGGATGACTTGCTCGCGGTAGCACGCGACCTGGCGGCCGGTCCAGACCTCAATCTCTTGGCGACACTCCAGGAGGATTTGGACTCGGCGATCGGTCGCTTATTGGTCATCGATGCAGAAAAGGAACTGCTGCGAACGGCGAGTAGCAAACTGGCATCCGTCGTGGCGACGCGGCCTGTTGAATTGGTTTCCACCTTGGTCAGCGTGGTGGGAACGCTACGCAGCGAAGTGGCGTCGATTCCATCGGGAACGCCCGGTTTGTCTGATGTGCAGGGTGCGGTTGACGCGGTGGATTCGCTGATCGCCAGCGTGTCGTCGATTGGTGATCTGATCGAAGACGCATTGGTGCAACAGCTTGGCATCACCGATCCCAATCTGCTGAACCTGACGGTCGACTTCGTTGATGGCAATAGTTTGCTCGAAGGTTCGCAAACGATTCTGGTGTTGGGCATCGAGATTCAGAAAGAGGTGCAACAGTCACTTGACCTGTCGGTTGAACTCCCCAACATCGGACCGTTGTCGATCGAGTCAGGCAGTCAGGTGGACTTTGGCGTGGGTGGATCCATCGCGATCGCCCTGGGTATCGATGTATCCAATGCCTTTGGCGGTCTGTCGTCACCGCTGCTGCTGATTCAGCCTGGCGCGATTGCCGGAGTGCCTCACACGTCGATTAACTTGAACGCGGAAATCAATGCACCGATTCAGGTCGATGTGGGCATTGGTGGCTTGAGTGCAAGTCTGACGGGTGAAGCGGTCCTCGGCGCGTCGGTTCGTCAAACCTTGCCAGGCAACGGACCGTTTAGCGCGGTCACGCTCAATCGCGTTCCCATCACCAGCGAACTGGTGATCGTCAGCGTCGATGGCAATGTGCTGGATACCGATGCTTACACGGTCAATGGGCGATCACTGGTTTTGGCCAATCCGGTTTCCGGTGAGGTGGTCATTGAATATCCAAGCGAGTCGGTCCAGGGTCCCGCGTCCGTCAGCCTTGGTTTTGATGAGACCTTGATTCCAACCGATCGGCCTGCACGCGGGTTCAATACGATCGGCGGCGTGCCAATCAGCACGATCTTACGTCAGGGCTTCAGCGGTGTAGATGCCAACGTTCAAGGCATGATCTACACGACGTTGGAATTGGATGCCCCTGGGTTTTCAACATCCGGTTCGATCAGCATCGCGAGTGGTCTGAGCAACTTGGATCCTGTCATTCACGCCGACGCGGCTAGCAGCCTGTTTGATGGACCACTGGACCTGAGTCAACTGAGTTTGAATCAGATTGTTGGTGGTTTGTCGAGCTTTGTGGACGGACTGAAGAATGGCTTGGAGAGCGACGTCCTGACTTCGCTTCCCATCATCGGCGATGGGCTCGATTTGACTGGATCGTTCATCGGACGAATTCAAGATTCGGTGATCACGCCGATTGAGGACGCATTGACGACGACCTCCACGGTCAGCGAACAATTCCGCGTTGACCTGCAACAAACGCTGGTGGATGCGTTGGGCGTGCAGCCCGGTGATGTGATCGTGACGCTGTCGGATCCAGCAGCCACGGCGTTTGCCGATATGGAGTTTGCGATCGAAGTCAGTTTGTCTGGTCGTGATGAGATCGTTGCCCCGTTCGATTTGGGCCTGGACGCGTTGGCGTTCGAGGTCGAGGCCAACGGCGGGGTGATCTTGGGCCTGGACTATGACTTCACGCTTGGATTTGGTGTCAATGCGACCGATGGGTTTTTTGTCAGTTTGAACGACAACAGCTCCGAGCCTGAACTGAACTTTGGCGTCGATGTTTCGCTGACACCGGGCACGGAGTTGACGACTCGCTTGTTCGCACTGGAGTTTACGGCCGCCGACAATGGCACCACGGGCCTGTCAGGCGATCTGTTCTTTGACCTGATCGATCCGGACAATCGCGACGGCAAAAATCGGTTGACGTTTGCTGAATTATCAGGGCCGGGCGGATTCTCGTCCTTGTTTGACGCTGGCATCAGCACTCAAGCTCGCGTCGATATGAACTTGATGGCGGACATCAATCCGTCGGTGCCATCGATCAGTGCCGATCTCATCGTTGATTGGCCGATCTCGTTCACCAAGAATGCTGGTTTTGTGGGTGAGCTGCCTGTCGTCACACTCGCGGATGTTTCGCTGGATGTCGGTAGCTTTTTTGAAACCGTGCTTGGACCGGTCGTCAGTGAGGTGAATGACAAGATCGAACCGGTGCGGGATGTGGTGGATCTGATCACGCAGGAGATTCCGGGCATCTCGGATCTTTCGATCCTCGCGGGCAATGGACCTGTTGATTTTCTAACGCTGGCTTCGTTCCAGTTTCCCAAAGAGGCAAAGCTGGCGCGACAGGCCGCAGGCGTGGTCAAGCAAATCGGCGAAGTGATCGACCTGGTCGACGAGGCTTCGCAAACCGGTGGAAAAATCAACTTTGGCTCGGTCACGCTGGGGGCGGGGGATGGTGTTGACTTGACCAGTCCGACGCAAGGCTTCAGCATCGATCCATCACAAATCACTGGCGGCGTCAGCAGCGTTGCCGACGCGATTAGTCGCAGTGGTGGCGATCGACGCGCCAAGTCGACTCTGAATCGGTTTGCGCGCACGCCAAACAGCCAGGGCGAAGGCGGGATGGGCGTGAAGTTCCCGTTGTTCGAAGATCCGTCGAATATCTTCAAGCTGATTACCGGCGAGACGGTCGACTTGATTCAGTGGGATATTCCGAAGGTGGAGCTCGGATTCTCGTATGACCAAACGTTCTATCCGATTCCCGGCATTCCATTGGGAGTGACCGTCGGTGCGGGCGTCGACTTCTTTGCCGATTTCCAAATTGGTTTTGACACTCGGGGTTTGTTTGGCGGTGAAGCTCCATCGTTGGATGCGTTCAAGACGTTGGCGCCGGCGTCGTTCCTGGATGGCTTGCACTTCATTGATCTGCGCGATGGCGTGGACATCGACGAGTTGGGCTTTGGGATTGAAGCCTCGGTGGGTGCGTCGCTCGAGATCCCCGGCATCGCATCGGCGGGAATCGAAGGCGGCATCCGCGCGGACGTTTACGCGAACTGGTTTGACCCTAACGAAGACGGCAAGATCTACTTGGATGAACTGGCCAAGATCGTCGACCGCATCGGTGTTTCGTGTGTGTTTGATATCCGTGGTGAAGTCTCTGCCTTCCTGCGTGCGTATTACGAATTCTTGATCTTTAGCGGCGAAATTGACATCGTCGACATCACCCTGTTTGAATTCAGCAACACGTGCCCGCCACCGCCCGAGCCGGCAACCCTGGGTGCCGAAGGGATTCTGCTTTTGAACATGGGCCCATATGCCGAAGACTTTCAAAACGGTTTTTCGGAAGATGGCGCAGAAGACTTTTCCGTGATTCAAATTTCACCGGGGGTGGTCGAAGTCACGGGGATCAATGGCACGTCCGCGACCAAACGCTATTCGGGCGTGACTCGGATTGTGGCTGATGGTGGCCAGGGCGACGACCGAATCACAATCGATGCCTCAGTGACAGTACCAACTGTGATTCGCGGTGGCGCGGGCAACGACATCCTGATTGGCGGCAGCGGCATGAACCGCATCGACGGGGAAGAGGGCGACGATGAACTCATTGGCGGTGCGGGCGGCAATCTGATCATCGGTGGCGTGGGCAACGACGTGCTGACCGGTTCAGGTTCGGTTGATACGTTGCAAGGTGGCGTGGGTGACGACGAACTGTTTGGATTGGGTGGGGATGATTTACTTGATGGCGGACTGGGCAATGACATGCTCGATGGCGGTGTGGGCGATGATGTCTACACGTTCTCCGGTGCGTTCGGCTTGGACATCGTCTCCGAGGCCAATGATGCGGGAACCGATACGATCTCGTTTGCCAGCGTCACGGATTCGCTGGTCGTGTCGCTACCGAGCTTGCAGGTCACTCAAACAGCAACGTCCAACCGAGTTGACTTCAGTGGGGTGACGCTGGAATCGATTGTTGGTGGGCTGGGTGTCGACACGATTGAAGGTAACTCCATCGCGACGACTTGGAATGTGACCGGCGATGGAATTGGCAACGTGATCGACGCAGCGAATGCATTGGCATTTGCGTCGTTCGAGTCTTTGATCGCGGGTGCGGATCGCGATGACTTCATCTTTGAAAATGCGGGCAACTTAGTTGGCGAGATCGACGGCGGAGGCGGTTTCAACACGCTTGATTATTCTCGCCGCCGCCGTGGTGTGACGGTTGCTTTGGCATCGAACAGCGCAACCGCGATCGGTTCGGTTCGCAATTTACAGCGTGTGATCGGCACTTCGGACAATGACACCATCTCAGGCGGAAACGAATTCGCGATCGAGATTTTTGGCGGTGTTGGCGACGATACGCTCACGGGATCTCCGTTTGGCGATGTGATTCATGCTGGATTGGGCAACGACGTGTTGGTTGGTTTGGCGGGCGACGATGAGTTGTTCGGCGAAGAAGGCAACGACACGATGTCGGGCAGCGACGGTGATGATCTGTTGGACGGCGGGGCGGGCAATGACCAGATCATGGGCCAAGAAGGCAACGACGAACTTGTCGGCGGTGCCGGAAACGATGTACTCCGTGGTGGCGACGGTCGTGATTGGATTGTCGGCGGGATCGGGAACGATGAGTTGTTCGGCGATGCAGGCGAGGATGTTTTATGGGGCGGCGAAGCGCTATTGCAACCTAATCAGTTGGACTTGAACCTTCCAACCAATTTCGTTTTGCCCCCGCGTTTCAATGAACTCGGTTTCGATGCCATCGATCCATTCGCAGCGAACATCACACCGTTGGCTACCAACGGTCTCTCGCTGGCCGGTGGCTTCGATGGACGTGATATTCTGTCCGGCGGTGACGACACGGATTGGTTGTTCGGCGGCGGTGAGCAGGATCAATTACAGGGCGACGCGGGTGCGGATTACCTCGACGGTGGATTGGGGGATGATGAGATCCAGGGAGGCGATGGTAACGACATCGCTCGAGGCGGTTTCGGACGTGACATGATTCACGGCGGAGTTGGCATCGACTTGGTCTATGGTGATCAAGGCGACGATCGACTGTTCGGCGACGCTGGATTGGCAGGTTCGCAAGTCGGCCAACGTCTGTTCGGTGGCGATGGCAATGATCAACTCTTTGCGTTCTCCGAGAGTTCACCGGTCGAGTCAATCGGAGACGAACTTCGCGGTGACGCGGGCAACGACCAATTGTTCGGGAACCTTCGACGCGAACTGTTGATCGGGGGTTCAGGCAATGACTTCCTGCATGGCGATTACTTGGCGGGACCTGATTATCAAGTCAACTCTGCCGCCGATTCATCGGGTGATGCGGACGAACTGTTCGGCGGCACCGGCGAAGATCAACTCTTCGGTGGCGGTGGTGATGACCTGATGTTTGGCGGTGCCGATAGCGATCAACTTGACGGTCAGCTCGGCAGTGACACGCAGTACGGCGGTTCAGGGATCGACTTGTTCTTCCTGCCGCGAGACGAACAGGCCTACTCACCGGCTGATCGAGATACCATCGACGGGCATTTCGGCAACGAAAGCGAAGGTGATGTCACGGACGACAATGCGACGGATATCGTGGCGGTTACGGGCACCACCGGTGCTGATGTGATCGTGATTAGTCAGGAGACAGTTGCGGGTGAGGCGAATCCGCTGCTTCACATCACACACACGATCGGCGATTTTAGAGTCCGTATGCTGTCGGAATCGGGCGAATTATTGGTCGAACAAATTCAAGTGGCAGGGTTGGGTGGCAACGATGCCATCGGATTCGCGGTGGCTTCGTTGCCCGCTGCTTTCGATTCGACGTTCGACGCGTTCGACCTATCCAAGCAAAATGACGGCCGCGAACCTCTTGACCTATCGGCCCTTGCGGAACGTTCCCGCGATTTTGTCGGAGTCTTTGACGGCAACGGTGACAACGACTTGTTGTTTGGGGGAGCTGGCCGTGATCGATTGGACGGTGGTCTGGGAAGCGACGAATTGTTCGGCTTCGGTGGCGACGACCGGCTGTGGGGAGACCTGGGCGATGGAAGTTCGCAGGATCACGACGTTTTGTTCGCTGGTCAAGACAATGATGATTTGGTCGGTGGACAGGGCACGAATGATCTTTACGCCTGGTCGTTTGATCCCTCCGACGCAGGTGACTTCGGGGTCTTTGTTGACGCTGACGGAAACTTGGTTGGCGGAAATCCTGATGGTAGCTTGAACCAGGAATCGACCGGACTGAATCGAATCCTTGGTGGCCCAGACGATGACCGACTCTTTGGCGGAACGGGAGTCGATTTCCTGTATGGCAACGGTGGCAACGACACGCTGTTCCGTAGTGACGGCAGCACGTTTGAATCGCTGGATGAAGGATTGGCCGGCGACGAGTGGAAAGAGTACGCACGCGACACCGGCCAAGTTTGGTATGTCGGCGGCTCCAACGCCAATGACGAAATTGCCGTTGACTTTGTGACCGAACCAGGCCTCCTGACCGACCATCACCTGATCACTCGGTTGACCGACAATAACGGCAACTTCAGCTTCGCTGCCCAAGTGCGGCTGGACTTTGCGGCACTCGATGGCGATGGCAATCGGATTTGGGACGCATCAGATATTGTCACCAACGCCAACGCCTTGGCGGCAATCAATCAGCGACTCAGCGATGAAGGAAGCGAACCAGCGGACGATCAAGCCCGTGCTCAATTACTGTCCCAGGTCGAACAAACCGAGACGCAACTCGTCAATGCGTTGCTGCCACCCGAAGGCGATTTCCTGGCCATCATCGTCGATGCGCTCGGCGGAAATGATCGGGTGACTGTCGGTCCGACTGTGCAGAAGTCGGTTTGGATCGACGGAGGCACCGGTGACGACACGATCACGATCCGCAGCGGCAATACGATCCTGGTCGACCGAGCGGAACGAGCAGTGGGTGTCAACGGATTGGTCGCGCGGAACGATTCGCCCGAGTTTGCGTTTGAACTGTTCGATGAATCAATGGTCAGGAGCGACTTGCAGTTCACGGGACTCTCGATGGACAGCCCAACGGATCAAGACTGGCTTGCCTTCCGTGTCCCCGATGGCACCACGGGCGATCTATTCTTGGCCAGCGGGTCACCGATCGACCAACTTGGTCTGGAGATCTACCTGCCCGCCCCAGAAACGCCTGCCGGACGGACGTTGGTAGCTAGCAGCGATACGGGTTCCGTTTCACTTGCCAGCCTGCAAGGTCAGACAACGTATTGGCTCGTCGTCACCAACCCAAACCAAGTGCCCACTCCTTACGACTTACGTTTTGATTTCGGTTTTGGCGACATGCAGACGACGTCGCTTGCGATTCGCATTGACTCGGTTCGCCGTGATGTGATTCTGGGTGGTGAAGGCGACGACATTCTGCAAGGCGGTGGCGGTGAAGATTGGATCTTTGGTGGCGACGGCAACGACGCCCTGAGCGGCGGTTTGGATCGCGGCGCCAGTGACCTGCTGTTCGCCGGTCCGGGCGACGATACGTTCCAGATTATTCCCGATGCTCTACCGCTGCTCGGTAATCAACCCAACACGCAATTCGATCCCGCGACAGAGACTTACTTACCGACTTTTAACGATCAGTTCATTGGTGGCGATGGCGAAGACCGCGTCTTGTTTTTAGGTGGCGATCTGGATCGGCGAGGCTTTGAAGTACCCGACTTTGCAACAATTCGCTACAACACGCTACTGCACCGCTACGAGTTCGCGAGTCTACAGTGGGACATCGGCAAGCAAGAATTTGTTACCGATTCCGCAGACAACCCAGTTCGGCAATATCTTTTCTATCAAACGCGTGACGCGGAAACGACGCAGATCGACTTGCGATCTGGCAACGACGTCTTTCATGCGGACGAGTTCTCGTTTGCAGGATCACCGGATACCTTTGGCATCGACCTAGGTGATTTCCAACAAGGTGCCACTGAATCAAACCTATTGATCAATGGCGGACTCGGGGACGATGAGTTGTTTGGTGGCGTTGGCGATGACAACATCAACGGCAACGGTGGAGACGACCTGATTGTCGGTGGTCTTGGTGACGACACGGTTGTTGCGGGGGCTGGCGATGATCGCCTATTTGGAGGCGTGGTTTCCTCGAATACGGTTGGTGCAAGCTTGCCGGCCGAGATCGCCGACGCGACCGCGACAATCAATTCGCAGGTGCCCGGCGATGCGGATTCCGAAACGTATCGATTTGAATTGGCGGCGCCTTTCCAGTCCGACTCGGTTGACACTCGACCTGGCGTCTTGCTTGACGACATCACATCACTTGATGACGACTCAACGGACATCCTCAATGCGCAATCGGCTTTGCTGGTAGGCCACGAGCCGGATAACGTCGTTAACGAAGTTCGATTGGTGGGTGACGTCAATGACGACAACCAAGATGACTTCCTGATTGTGACGGATACCGAGAGCTTGCTCGTGTTCGGTCCAGTCGACATCGAGGGTCTGGCGACGACACGCGATCTCGGCGACGTGATCATTGATCACACCGAAATGGGCAAACCGGCGACCGGGTTTGGGGATGTGACGGGCGATTTCATCGATGACCTGGTCCTTGTCCACTACGCTCAGGGCGTCACGACGATCCGTATCTTCCCAGGCGGGACTTCGGTTTGGAATGAACGAACCCTCGTGACGCGCGGTGATACGCTACAGATTCAACTCAACGACGCGCAAATCAATGGCAGTGGTGTCGCCGTCGGCGTGATCCAAAGCGACGCTGACGCGTACGCGGATCTTTTGATCACTTCAACCACCACCGATGGCACCAGCGTCTCTGATCTTCCTGCAGGTTTATCCGAAGAAAGAGCGTTCAACTCGGAATTTAATGCAGTGATTGATGGAACGCTTTACCTTCAGTCGGACGGCAAGATCCTGCGAACCAATCAGCAAGGTGATTTCGAAGTCTATCTTGATAATGCAACAACAAGATTAAAAGGGCTGGTTGGAGCGAGTGGGCCGTGGCTGATCTTTGATAGTTCCTCTGCATTCAATGTAGAAACAGAAATTCAAATCGAAGGTTCGGTGAATGTTTCAGATACTCCCAATCCGATCTCGCTGGGAGATGCCATCCTTTTCAACGGAAACTTCGGTCGGCCTTATCGGTGGGATACCGGTAGTGAAACTGCGGTGCAGTTGTTAACCGAAGGCGCGATCAAAGAGTCCATCATATTCGGTGACGAAGCAATTCTCGCATTCGATACGGATGCCAACGGGACGGTTCTTTATCGCTGGGACGGAATTGGAGAGCCGACACCATTGGAGGATCTAAGCGGCCCCGGCCCGATCAATCCTCGGGATTTTGCGATCCTCGACGGCCAGCTCTATTTTACGGCTGAAAACAGAACGGGGGCGAATCAAGGACGTGAGCTGTGGCGTTATGACGGACTGACCACAGAGCTCGCCGGTCCCGTCCGACCGGGGCCCGAAGGTGTCAATCCACAGCAAAAGATTGCCTTTGATGGTTCGCTGTATTTCCGGGGCGACTTGGGTGTGGAGGGTTCCGAGCTCTATCGGTTCACGCCTGGTTTGGGAATAGAGCTGGTTGCCGATTTGAATCCAGTCGATGGCCAGTCCGCCAGTCCCAGGGACTTCACCGTGGCCGGAGACTATCTCTACTTCAACGCTGCCATCCCTGTCGACGATTCGGGGCAGACTGGTCAACGTCTGATGCGATTTGACGGCTCAAGCGTGGTTCTCGCCTCAAGTCGCAGTATTGGATTCTCGGGAGCGTTGGTGGGTGTCGATGACTTCATCTTCCACTCCTTTGCCAGCGATGATTTGGGGTTGTCTGAAGGTCAAGCTGGTCGCATCAGCCTTAACCACACCGCTGGTTTCATTCTGCCGGGCGATCGAGTTGCAGATTTCCAACTTGATGCATTTCAGCGTGCCGACGGAACTATCGATGACACTGAATTGACTCGTATTACGTTCACCGAACCGTGGGCAAACCCCGACGATCAATCGTTGATCAAGGCGGTCGGTGACGTAAATGGTGATGGTTTGACTGACTTGACCGTGCAGGTCGCCCAAACTTTGCCTGCAGTCATTCAAAATGCAACGTTCTCCGGTACGATTGACTTTCCGATCGAAGAACGTGTTCTCGTTGAGATTGAATCCTCGGGGCAAACCGAAGCGTTTAATCTTGAGGCATCGAATTTGGACCAACTGCAAGTAGCAGTTCAAACCGCAATCGGACTATCGCCCATCGCTGGCGAAATCGAGCTTCGGCAACAGGCTGGCGAACTTGTCTTTGCTAATAGTTTTGCAGGCGACAGCCTCGATGCGGCCGGGCGGTTTGAAGTTCGACAGGCCGACACCGCAACCGCACCGATCCTGAGCAACCCACACTCGCTTCATTTTGATGGCAGTGACGTGGTCGAAGCAGAACCGATTGCTGAGATCAACGTAGAAAGCTCAGAAATATTTACGACAGTTGAAGCTTGGGTGCGAGCGGAGTTCGACGACGACTCGCCGAGAACGATTTTTGCGACCGGTTCGTCAGCGAACAGCGATGACTTGGCCCGTGGCTTCGAATTGCAAGCGGGCGGTAATTGGCAGGTTAAGATCGCCAAAAGCGGCAACGACTTTGAAGTGGTTCAAGGCCCCGATGTGATCCCAGGTCGTTGGACCCACATCGCCGTAACCATTTTTTGGGGATCTGGTCCCACCGCCCCGTCGGTGAAATTGTATATCGATGGCGAGGAAGTGCAAAGTTTTACGTACCCCTTCAACGTAAGTGCGTTTCGTCCCAAAGCCCCGGCCGACTCGATGAGCGGTGTGGTCACCTCTATCGGCAGCGGATCCATCACCGGCGCGGCACCCTGGTTGGGTGGGATTGATGAAGTTCGAGTTTGGTCACGTGGCGGGACAGCGCATTCAGGTAATGCTGTTGCTCGATCAGCGGAACAAATTCGGGAGAACTATCTAAAAAGTGTCGCCCATGACGATACCGGCTTAGTCGCCTACTGGAAGTTCGACGATGGCAACGGTAACGGCGCGGACGATTCAGCGGGTAACCACAATGCCGCGATCCTCGGAGCGGACTGGAACACAAGGCAATTTCGAGTTGTCGGTGGAACCGATGTCGAAGTCCAGCGTGGCCTCCTTTACGGCAATCACTTTGATGGCGGACGTGTCACTGTCGACTTAGGCAGTTCCGCTGGTAACATTGAAGACATCGTTTCCTTAGGCGATGTCAACGGTGATGGACGAGACGACGTGGGCATCATCGGGGACTTTGGTGTTAAAGTTCACTTCGGTAGCCAATCCGCCGTAGACTTTCTTGCGGATGCCGATTTGCAGTCGCAGAGCGATACGGTGGACTCGATCGCTTCAGGCGATTTCAATGGTGACGATCAAATGGATCTCGCTTTGGGTGATTCGACCACTTCGCAGTTGATGCTGTATTACTCCGTCAGCTCATCGTCCACCTTGCTTGATCCCGCTCAAGCCGATCGTACACATCGGATTGGCGATCTTCCTCCTGCATCGCTGATCCTCACCTCTGGTGTCAGTTTGGATGGTGATCACCGTGACGACTTGATCGTTCAGACGACGCCAGTTGATTCGGTCAATGGGACGGTCCGGCAGCAATCACTGATACTGCAAGGAAGCAATCGTGGTGGCGTGGTCGATTCCGAGCTTGTGCTCGAGAACCGAAGTGTCCCGGGAAGTGGTTCATTCGTGGTGGATCGTGGCACGGGTCGACCGGAGGTCTTTGGTGATGGCTCGGAGCCGTTTGTGCTTCCGGAAATCTCTCTGGAACAGTTCTTCCGATTCACAACGTTGGGCGACGGCAGCGAAGGTGATTTCATTGGTCTAATAGCCGATGACTCAACTTTACGGTTGCAATTGTTCGATTCGGTCCTGGCCCCGATCAGTCCCCGGGTTGGTTCAGTGGATCTTCGTGGAGTGGATGTTGGAACCTATTTTGTGCGTGTTGACGGGGCGATTCCCGCGTCCTTCCGTTTGGAGATGCAAGCTCCCATTGCGGGCCAAGTTTCCAGTGCCTCGACGTTGCAAGACCGTGACGTGCTCCGTGGCGGAGAGGGCAGCGATTTCATTGCCGGCAACACACAAATTGACCGAATCTATGGTGGTAGCGGCAGCGATCAAGTTGAGGCGGAGTCCATCGAGGTTCGCGACTTCAATTCTTTGGTCGACGTGTTCGCGAGCGTTCCAATCGAGCAGCAAATTGGTCAGAACATTCCCGGCGAAATCGATCCGGTCGTTGAGATCGCAGATGCTGGAATCCGCAGTGCGATCGCCGAGCAGCTTGGAATAGCAATCACCATCGGTTTCGACGGCAATCCTCGTCTGGCAGAAGTGTTGCGTGAGTCCCGCCTGTCTTCGATTTCAAGTCTGGATGCGAGTGGGCGATCGATTAGTGATATCACTGACCTGGCCAAGCTGGCCAATCTGGTCAGTCTCGACCTGTCAGACAATCCCGCGATCGGCAATTTCGATGCGCTCGCGTCAATTCCGCGATTGAAGCACCTTGATTTGGAACAAACGTTTGGGCCAGCAGGAAGATTGTCCTTCGATTGGCGAGAACTATCACATCTCGATTTGCTTCGCATGTCGTCTCTTCTTGCGACGCTGCCTCCGAACCTCGTGATCGATGAAGGATCGACGCTTACTTTTGAGATGACGGGTGCCAGTTTCCAGATTGTCGACCAGTCAGGAACGATTATCGACGAGTGTCTATCGTGTACATCCTTCGTGTTTTCACCATCGAATGATGGCGTGTTTTACTTGGAGCAAAAACGTAGCGATCAACAGGCTTTTATTGATCCTCCGGTTGCTCCGATCATCGTTCGTAATGTTGCTCCATCCATCGCGGGCTTGCCGTCTGAAATTCGACTCAATGAAGGTGAATCGCGATCCGTCGCTGAGCTGTTGACGGGCGTTACTTTCACTGATCCCGTCGATGTGGTGACTCGCCAAGTGACGGTGACGGATTCGGCCGGCCGTGTCACGGATCTCACCAGCGGTTCGCTGGAATTCAGTGATGACATTGTTGCTTTGGATGGATCCATCATTGATGGGGCAACGGATTTGACGACCGCATTCTGGTTGAAGACGACCAAGACCGGACAGCAGGCAATCATCAGCGGTGCTTTGACGGATGATCGGGACAACGAATACCTGGTGTTCTTTTCCAACGACCAGACGTTGCAATTCTTCAATGGCCCGTCGGTCAGTTTTACCGGGCTTGCATCGATCGCCGATGGCACTTGGCATCATGTTGCGCTGGTCGCCAATGCTGCTGCTGACACGGTCGAACTTTACATGGACGGGGTGTCACAGGGTACACAGAGCATTGCGTTGGATGGTTTTGAAGTTGCCGACGGTGGACTGTTCTTGGGGCAAGAGCAAGATGATCTGGCGGATGGATTCAATCCCGCTCAAGCGTTGGATGGGAACCTGAGCGAGTTGGGGATTTGGCGACGAGCGTTGACCGCGGATCAGGTTCGCGAAGTCTTCAATACAGGCGTTGCGTCGTTGCCAGCTGACCTGGCTGCACACTACCCACTCAGCGACGTCAGCGGCACGGTCGCCAAGGATCACAGTTTGTTCGGTCGAGACGGAGTGGTAGCCAAACGTTCCGGAGCGTTCCTGCCCGGCGACGGTGCGAAACCTGGCTGGACCCCGGACAGCCCGCTTGCGGAACCTCGTTTTGATGCAATCAATGAAGGACGCTACACGCTCGAAGTGACGGCTCACGACGGCGATGGAGGCGTCACCAAGGCTCGCTCGACGATCGTCGTTTCGAACTTAGCACCCACAGCCATGTTTGATGCGAGTGCTGACTTCTCTTCCGCTGGCCAACCCGTCTTCTTTGACGCGTCCGGTTCGACCGATCCAGGTCCCTTGGACCAAGCCAATTTGAGCTATCGATGGGAGATCACGTCGCCCGGTTTGTTCTCACCGCTCGTGTTCGATACGCAAGCGATTGAGTTCACCCCCGAATTCGCTGGAATCTACAACGTCACCTTGACCGTTACCGACTCGGGATTGCTGTCGGATCAGACAACGCAAACCCTAGAGGTTGTTCCGCAAGCCAATCTTGGTGTCCTTTCCGGTGCAATTGACAGTCTCGTCTTTCCCGAAGGCGGCGAGGTCACTCTGGACAGTCGAGGATCGTCACCGCTGGCTCCGTTTGGTAATTCGTCACGTCGCTATGAATGGCGAGTGTTTGATACGGACTCTGGCACGTTACTTCCCGAGGGCGACTCGTCCTCCACTTCATTCACGGCCGGGTCGCGGGGTCTGTTGACGGTCGGCTTGTCAGTGGTCGATACCGTGGCGGGTGTTGAATACAAAAGCGCGTCCGTCACCCAGTTTTTGACCATCGAAAACGTGGCACCGATCATCGATCTCGGTGACGACATCGTCACGACCGAGGGAACCTCCTTCACGATCGACCCGAGCATCTTTGACCCTGGTCAGGATGAAGAGTTTTTCCTGGACTGGATTGTCCCGGATGGCATCGTCCAGCAAAGCTTCGAAGCGCCGTATGAGTTCGTTGCGTTGGACAACGGTGTTTACGAAATTGGATTGTTGGTTTCCGATGGAAGTGTGTTCCTAAACAACTTTGGAAATTTCCTGACCAGCGAATTGGCAACGCTAACGGTTCAAGTGAGTAACTTGGCTCCCGTCGTAACCGGCATCTCGGTCGCCGACAATCTGATCGAATCGGACAGCGGAAACGTGGTCTCTCTAACGGCGCTATTCGACGATCCCGCTAACGTCGCGGGGGGAGACGACGCAATCGAGCGGAATAGCGGTGATCGATCCTTCGATTTCGTTTGGACGTTTGGCGACGGTTCGGAGCCATTGCTGACGACATCGCCCAGCGTCAGCCACCGGTTCCCCGATAGCGGCGAGTATGACGTTCGTGTCACAGTGACCGACAAGGACGGAGACACGGGCGAGATCACTCGCAGTGTCGTCATCAACAATGCGGCTCCCCGTGAACTGACGCTTAGTGTCCCGTCAGTGGTGCTGGAAGATGAGTTCGTCACCGTCTCTGGCAGTTTCCGCGATCTCGATGGCCGGCAAACGGAAACCGATGCCGAACCTGTGACGGCGGACATCGATTTTGGTGACGGGACTAAGAAGACGGTTGCCCTGACGAGCGTCGTCGATAACGGCGTCCGTTCTTACACGTTTACTTCCAGTCATACCTATCGTCGCGGTGGAACCTACTCGATTCTGCTGACCGCACGCGATGACGACGGTGGCGAGTCCACTTTGACAGCGTCGTTGTCGGTGACCGAGGTCAATGACAACCCCTCGGCGAAGACGGATCGCTTCAGCGTTCTTTCCGGAACGGTTGACTTTGCCATCGATGTTTTGGCGAATGATTCGTTCGCTCCCGATCCTGCGGAAACACTGACCGTCACTTCGGTGACGCAGAGTGTTCACGGTGGCACGACGTCGATCGACGTCGATACTGGTCGCGTTCTCTACACACCACGTCCGGACTTCGTGGGAAGCGATCGATTCACCTACACCATCAGTGACGGCAATGGAGGAACCGCGGAAGGCAGCGTGGTTGTGAATGTAACTCCCACGAACAGTGCCCTATTGAGATTGGATACTTCGTCGCGTGACACCGCGGCCTACCGATTGCGGCTTTCCGGTTCGCTAGTCGAAATTCGCGATGCGGATTCGGGCGAATTGCTCGAAACACGAAACATTTTGGCGCTGCAACGGATTGAGATCGTTGGTCGTGACGACCTGGATCAAACCTTTGATTTGATTTTCGACAGCAGTGTCGGATTGGATTTGTCTGGTGGGATGCAGATCGTCGCGGGGGCATCATCCAATGATCAACTTTCGATTTCCGGCTCGGCGGGCTTGACGATCGAAATCGAGACGCCTGATTCAACCTCGGACACTCGGCGGATCACGCTGGGCGATGGCAATGCGATTCTCAGCATCGATACCACGGGAATCGAAAACATCGTCACTTCCTTTCCACCTCGTCGTTTGTTGAACAACGAATTGCGGGTCGGCACGGATACGCTTCGCCTGACTCAGCCAATGATTCTCGGATCCTTTGAAACGTTGACGATCGGTGATGCGACCGGCGACGGGACGGTCGATTTTGGCGGTGGTCTCGAAATTGATTTTGGCAGCTCCGTTTCAGGACGCGGAACCCTCTCGGGAACGATCGTCAATCAAGGCATGATCGTTGGACCGCCGGTTGGTAGCGGCCAGCAACTCGTGATCGATGGCGAGGTCTCCGGAGCGGGATCATTCGTTGGGAATGTCGTCGTCACAGGCGTCTTCCGTCCCGGCAACAGTCCGGCTGAAGTCGCAATCGATGGAAATCTCACGTTCCTTCCGACGAGCCGCTTGGAAGTGGAAGTGGAAGTGGAAGAAGAAGGCGTGCCTTCGAATGACCGTCTGACAATCAGCGGGGAATTTTTCGCGTCGGGGACTTTAGATATTCGCAACAACACCGCTACCGGAAGTCTGCAGCGTTTCGAACGCCGCACCATCATCACTGCGGACTCCATTCAGGGGCAGTTCGATACGATCTTGGGAAGCGAAAACACTTTTGCAGACGACCGACTCTATTTGGACGTGTACCAATCGCCGAGTGGAATTGAATTGGTCGTCATGCCCACTACTTATCACAACACGGAAAACCCTTTTGATGTCAATCAAGACGGCAATGTCACGGCACTCGATGCATTGCTAATCATCAACGAACTCAATCGAAATGGGCCTGGTCAACGCTCGCGTCCAAGAGCCACGGAAGAAACGCGAATCGACCTGTTTGATTCCTCTGATGACGGATTGATCACTTCGTTGGATGCACTGCAAGTCATTAACGAACTCAATCGAGCATCAACCGAAGTGGATGGCGAAGCATTGCCGTCGTATGTATCTCCGGTCGAGGATTCTCCAGTCGCAGGACTGTTGAATTCCTCTCTCAATGTGCAACGTTACTATATTGAAGGCGAGCACTCGCCGTTCGCTCTAACCGATTTCGTTCCATCTGAGCGAATTGATCATACGATCGATTTATTGGCTCAGGATTCCAATCGTAAGGAGCGTGTATCGAATGACGATTTGAACGAAAATACGGTAATTGAAACAGAACACCTAGCTTCGAGCATTAAGTTTTTTGAGTGATGACCATATTGGGCAGGTCTGCCGCTGTGGCAGCGAGGTTGTGACACGCGGGGCAGTCTTGGGGGCTTGGTAAGGCTCTTTGTAAGACGTTGTTCGAGAAACAACAGAGCGTACGTCTTTTACTGGGGTCATCGCATGGGACGTTCTGCCAGTTCACGGAGCATCTCGACAAAGTCACGTACCCGCTCTCGTTGGCGTGGTCTCAATGCGATCGGGATGTCCATCAACAATACGACCCGATGAAAGGTCGAATCAGCATGCACAGCCGGACCGTGCTGATCTTTTTCAAGCAGGAGAAGCCTGCCAAATGTGAAGTCAAGAACGAGCAACTCAAATCTGGTCGTGGCGATGACTACTTAGCAAAAGTCGTGTTCGCAGCATGACTTGCGGCGCAAACGCACTGCCTGCTCTTGGCTGATCAGAGCTGACTATTGTGGCGTTGCGGCCGACGGAAGCGGCCGGAAAAGCTTCGCGAAGCGGTCACGCATGAATGGATGCCAGTTGCATCGGTATGAGTCTGTGACTGATGTTTTACGGGCTTGTTATCTATTGCGCCGAAACACCTTCGGTGGTTTGAATGACACGTTTCATCGTGCCGTCATCATTGTAATGGAGTAGATCCAGACAAACCGTGCGGCGGTAACTTCCGCCGACGTTGGGGTGCTGGTTCATACCGCTGTGATAAAAGAGGTAGTCGTTTCCCTGGAACGTGATAATCGCTTGGTGGATCGTATTACTGTTCTGTGCGCCCTCAGCGAGTCGCCCGCGCGGTGTCCACGGTCCGGTGATTTTGTCCGCCGTTGAATACGACAGTTTTTCTGGGAATCCGGTTGCGTAACTGAGGTAGTACGTCGCACCGCGTTTATGAATCCATGGCGCTTCTGTGAATTCCCGGACCTGATCATCGGCAATCACGTGAATCTCACCATCGAGTTCGGTCATGCTACGTTTCAGTTTCGCCCAATAGCACTTTTGGTTTCCCCAGAACAGGTACGCTTGGCCATCGTCATCGATCCACACGGTCGGATCAATGTCGTCCCATCCGATGTCCGTGGCCTTGGTCATATCGTTGGAAACAAGTGCTGAACCGCGTGCGTCTTTGAACGGACCGATAGGGCTGTCTGACACGGCGACGCCAATCGCTTTGCCTCGTTCGGAATGCTCGACGGATACATACCAATAGAATTTTCCGTCTCGCTGGATCACTTGGCTGGCCCACGCATCCGCCTTCGCCCAAGAGAAGTCCTTTACTGATAAGGGGGATCCGTGCTCTTCCCAGTCAACCATGTTGGTCGAGGAGAAGCATAGCCAGTCATGCATGCGGTAGCTGGAGTCGTTGTCTGGGGCAACGTCGTGGCCAGTGTAAAGATAGACACGTTCATTATGAACTAACGCCGCGGGGTCTGCCGTGAAATGACTGGTAATAATGGGATTGCCTCCGGTCCTGTGAATGCGGTTGCGATCATCAGGAACAGGTGCTCCGAGGTTCGGCGTGCCGTCATCGTTCCAATGCAGTACCTGCGCCCGTGTGGCTCGGTCGGGATTGTTGAGGGGATCGCCAGCAAGATGCTCGTAGTTGCGTGTGTGGTAGACAAGGATGTCGGTTTTGCCATCGGGCGACGTCGTGAAGCAATTATGTCCCGGGCCAAACTGGCTGGTTTCCCGATGAGACTTCATTACTGGTTGAGGAGACTTCTGCCAGGATTTGGGATCCAGCAAGTTGGCGTTCTCGTCGGCAGTGAGCATCCCGAGACAATAGTTCGCGTCGGTAGCGCTAGCCGAATATGTCATGAACAATCGACCGTTCCGATGAATGAAGGCGGGTGCTTCGTTGACGTTGTGCCCAATTCGTTCCCATGGTAAATCCGGCTTTGTGATGGCGACCTGTGCACCAGTAATGGACCAGGGTGTGTCCATTTCGGCGATAAAGATTCGCGTTCCTCGTTCTTCAGGAACACTTTGCGCCCAGGACAAGAACCGCGTACCACGATGTTTGAATGTCGTGGCGTCTAGCGTGAAGGACTCCCAGTTCATCTTGATTTTTCCCTTCTCGATCCAATCGCCCTCAAGTGGATTGGCAGCATCACATTGGAGCACGTATTGTCGGATATCCCAAATTGCCTCGGCGCGACCGGCGGCGAAATAGATGTACCACTTCCCGTCAATAAAATGGATTTCTGGTGCCCAAATATGATGGCTCATCGGGCCGCTCGCATGCTTCCTCCAAATTACTTCGGCCTCGGCAGTCGACAGCCCGTCGATGGTTTGGGACCGTCGAAGTTCAATGCGATCGTATTCCGGAACAGTGGCGGTGAAGTAATACCAGCCATCGGTATGCAAGGTCACGTGCGGGTCAGCACGTTGCCAAAGAATTGGGTTGGTCCATTGAGACGTTTTTTCTTCAGCACAAATCAGTGGTGCTAGCAGGGCAACGGCCAGTAGTGAACAAGCAATCGTACGCATCGTTAATCGATTTTGTGATGAGGAAAGATGAGGAAAGATGAGTGCGTGGAAAAACTATTTGTAGGATTCCGGCAGTCATGGAGCAATGATTTATCTGGCGTATTCTGTACGTCGAATCGTTTTCCGAATCGTTCGAGCTCGTTATCCATCTGAGCGTGAGGGCAAACGAACCATTCCATCGAGCGGGAAATGGCCATTGGTGCATAGTGCAACCGGCATCAAGTACCGTTTGAGACCACTGAGTGACTCTCAGCTATTCTGCTGTATTTTCAATGACGAGCCCAAGTCATTTCCATTGTAATGTTGCTAGCGAAACACCTTGCCGTGGCAGCGTGAATTTGATCTTTGCTGAACCATGGTCAACCGCGATAGAGTCTGCTGAGTCAGTGAGTATGGCCAGTTCGGATGATTGTTGCAGTTGTCGATACTGGCGGTTGCTCGGCGCAACGGGCGAACCCATCTTTATCCACGTCGCGTAAGCGTTGCTGTGCTGATCGTCGACTCGATGATGTGTCAGCTCGGCAGTCGAAATGTCATTAGGAAGATTGGTGAAAGCAAGATCGATGACAGCACTCGGGCCAACGAGGTCATCGTCATGGTAATGCCAGACCATTACGGTGATACGTTTTTCGGATTGATCGACGCTGGCTAAGGCACCGACATCGGCGCTCTGCCTGACCCCGCTGCGCAGGATATCATCGAGTGATACGGTATGATCGCTTTCTGCTGCAATTCGGTCGATTCCCATGCGGCCAAACATGCGGATGACGTTCAATACCGGCAGAGCAATTCCGTTGCTAGCGAGCTGGCGAAATCCGGCAAAGTACGGTTGGTCTTCGAATGTGAATGACCACGATAGAGCGCCTGCCAAATTTAGGTCGTGGCGTTCCGCCAGGTCGTGCTTTCGTGCGAAGCTGGCCGCTGTGTAGCTGGAGTACATCGTTCCGTTGCGGTACGAAAATCGAGGCCCCTGACACGCCGCGCAGCCTTCCGGATCGGATTCGCCGATGACAATCGGAGTCGATTTCAGCTCTGGAAAAGACGCGACGATACGAAAGCCTTCGTCGATTGTGCGTAACTGATTGGCGATTCCCATGCGAACATGGTCATCAACATATTCGGGTGAACCCTTGGCGTGAAACGAAACAAAATCAAGTGGCGATCCGATTTCACCTGTTGCGTAGTTCGTGCCATGCAGGCAATGCTCGAAGAAGTTTCGTGACCAGTTGCCACCGCTGCCTGCCGAATCGGGGCCACCAACCCGAGCGGTCGGTAGTGCGCGGCGAACCCCTGCGATTGCGTAGTCGTGCAATCGATGAAACTCATCTTCGCTTCCCGTAAAATAGCCAGGACGGTTTGTCCCGCCGATATTAGCCTCGTTCCATGTCTGCCAGTACCACGTTTCGACTTCTTCTTGGCCATAGCGATCGACACAATGTTTTACCCATTGATAGACGAGTTCGCTCCATTTGTCATAGTCCTTCGGCGGGTAGGTCCAACCGGTAAAGACGTCTTCATAGGGCATGCCGGGCCGCCAGTTGTGCCGATACGGTTCGGGGTGCGTCGACAGCAATTGCGGCATAAATCCGATCTGAGCGTAGGGGCGAACACCGCGTTGTAGGAGTGAGTCAAAGATGCCGTCGACGATCTTCCAGTTGTAAATCGGATTCCCATTCTTATCTTCGCTGTAGACGTCCGTGGATCCCCATTTTAATGCGGGCGTACCATCGCCAGAGGTGAGCAGATTATGGGTGCGAAAAAAGACTTCGTTTGGTCGTAGCGACCCGAGATCACTTAGTAGCTTCTGGCCGTCCTTCATCGTGGTGTAATTCGGTTCGTCAGCTCCAAAGAACCGCCAAATCGGTTTCAATTGCCCCAAGTTTTTGCTGGCATCGATTCGTATCGTTACAGGAAAAGAATCATCTGCAACAACAGGAAGCTGGGCAATCAGAACTGCCAGAACTGCCCAAGCAAGACGATGAAGAGCAGAAAACTCTATTGAGAAAAACATTGGCGTATCCTGCTGACTGGTCATTTGACGCCGAACCGATAGACGGTGGTGGTGTTGTACTTCTCACCTGGACGCAACACAGTGCTGGGCCATTCCGGGCGATTTGGGCTATCAGGCGAATGCTGCGTCTCCAGGCACAGTCCGCTGCGGTGTTGGTACGCTTTGCCGGACTTGCCAACCAATCGTCCGTCCAAGAAGTTTCCGCCGTAGAACTGAAGTGCTGGCTCGGTCGTTAACACTTCTAGCACGCGACCGCTGTTGGGCTCGTATAGCATTGCTGCTAACTCGACTGCATCATCTATTCGGTCGAGTACCCAATTATGATCGTACCCTAGTCCGTACTTGAGCTGAGTATCGTGTGCGTCCAAATCGCGACCGATTTCTTTCGGTGTGCGAAAGTCGAACGGTGTTTCGGCAACGTCGCGGAGTTCGCCTGTGGGAATTAGTCCCGCATCGACCGGCGTAAATTTGGATGCATTGATGTGGAGAACGTGATCATTGATCGTCGTCGCCCCCTCGCCGGAAAGGTTAAAGTAGGTGTGGTTGGTGACATTTACTACTGTCGGTTTGTCAGTGGTGGCTTCATAGTGCATGACGATTTCGTTGTCGTCGGTCAACGAATACGTCACGCTTAAAGCAAGATTACCGGGGTAACCTTCCTCGCCATCGCGGGCGAGATAGCTGAACTTGACGCTATCTTCCAATACCTCGGCTTTCCATACCACTTTGTCAAAGCCCATTTTGCCACCATGTAGATGATTTTGGCCGTCATTGGTCGCTAGCGTGTATTTGTTGTTGTCAAGTATGAAACTGCCCTTGGCAATTCGGTTCCCGTAGCGACCGACCACACTGCCAAAGTAAGGACGGTCGATCGCATTGATATAGCTTTCGACGCTACGGTAGCCCAAGGCAACGTCCGCAATGTTGCCAGCTCGATCGGGTACCCGAATTGAGGTGATGGTCGCACCATAGTTGGTGATGTCGACCACCATCTCGTTTTGGTTCTTCAACGTGTAAAGCTTGATCGAGTCGAAGTCGGAAACCTCAACGCCCACCGCCGTATTGCACGTGAGCAACGCACATGTAACGAGTGAAAGGATACGATGATCCACGGAATTTCCCCTGCCTGAAGTCATGCCAGGCGTTAAAGTGTGGTTGCATGAGCAGTGCTCTACCCAAAAGAACAAGGATACCCGCGAATTTTGCTTGAAGCATCAAAACTCTGCGCAAACAACTGTTGAAAATGCGCAAGCATAGACGCCACGCAAACTAGCGGTCGCCACGCTCTCGGACGCAGTTGCAATTTCCCAAAAGGGGATCACTGGGCGGTCAACACACCGACGGTGGAATCCCTTTCGCGTAACACGCCGATGGGCTCTAAGGCAATTCGGTGCTTGTAAAAAACACTTTGTCCATGTATCTGGGCAACGCCACAAAACCGAAACACGATTGCCATCGTTTTGCAGTTGGTTAGGCGGCTGTTATTTTGAGCTGAGTTCGAGCACGCCGTCAGCCAGTTGCTCGGCGGAAACCGTCAATTGAATCGGGCCAGGCTCGGAAGTGGACTGGACCAGAACGACGAGTTTTCCACTGAAGAGTTTCATGGTTGGGAGATGGAACATCTCTAACGAAGTGGCATCGCCGTTGCAGGCGGCTCGGTAGGTTCCCTGGCCCTGCACGTCAAACGACAGTTGGTTAGTGGCTGTCGGACAAGGGATACCATTGTCGTCTACAACCGAGACGGTGACAAAAGCCAGGTCTTCACCATTGGCCTGGAGAACGGTGCGGTCCGCAGTTAACACCAACCGAGCGGGCTCGCCTGAAGTGCGGATTTCTGCGTTGGCAGCGGGTCTTCCATCGGAATCAAAGGCGACGACTTTGAGGGTGCCGGGCTCGTACTTGACGTCATTCCATCTCAACCGATAGCGATTGAGAATTGTCGAGGAATTCTTTGTCCTCACGCCCATGCTCTTGCCGTTTACGAATAGTTCCGCGCTATCGTAGCTGGTGTAGACGAAGACCGGCGTGTTTTTTCCTTCGCGACCTGCCCAGTTCCAATGTGGGAGTATGTGAAGCGTGTCATCCTGCTTATTCCATCGACTTCGATAGAGGTAGTAGCGATCCTTCGGCAGGCCGGCTAGGTCACAGATGCCAAAGTACGAACTGCGTGAAGGCCAGGCTGTATCGTAGGGTGTGGGCTCACCGAGATAATCGAATCCAGTCCAGACGAACTCTCCGATGACCCAACGCTTGTCATCTTGAAGGACGAAGTCTTCTTCGGGAATGTTCGACCAGCTACACGCTTCGAGATCGTAAGACGAGCATTGCAAATCCTCGTATGTTTTCATCTTAGCGAGGTTCGCAGGGAATTTGTAAATGCCACGTGAGCTAACTGTCGACGCGGTTTCCGACCCGAGCAGGAGTCCCTGAGGGAAGGCTCGGAAGGCTTGTTCATAGAGATGGGTTCGGTAATTCAAGCCGGGTATGTCCATGACCGCGCCGAAACCACTTTTCATGACGGCTGTCACTTGGTCCATGCCGACGGTAACCGGTCGAGTAGGGTCCTCGCGGTGGAATAGATCCTGCAACCGCTGTGCCCTCTCAACGCCTTGCTTGCCGTGCTGGTCGGGCACTTCATTTCCGGAGCTCCACATCACAATGCACGGATGATTACGCGTGGCGCGAACGAGGTTGACGATATCCTTTTCTGCGTCGGATTCGAAAAAACGATGATATCCGTTCCTGACCTTTGCTTTGGCCCATTCATCAAAACTCTCGGCAAGAAACATGAAACCCATTTCATCGCAGAGTTCGAGTTGCTCGATCGACGGCATGTTGTGAGAACTACGAATTGCATCGCAGCCGAGATCCTTGAGGATCCGAAGTTGTCGTCGCAAGGCGGCAACATTGATCGCCGCGCCGATCGGCCCGAGATCGTGGTGCAGACAGACGCCTTTGAACTTACGCACGTTGCCATTGAGAAGGAATCCCTTCTCAGGCTCATACTGGATGGTTCGGATGCCAAAAACGGTGGTCAACTCATCCTGCAGGACGTCACCGGCGTACAGCTTCGAAATCGCCGTGTAGAGCGAAGGGGTTTCCGGACTCCAAAGGGCCGGCGCGGAAACGGTGAGGTCTTGAGAGAGAACCGTGTCGGTGGCAACAACACTGTCGTCGGTTGCTGAGGCAACCATGTTCCCTTTGGGGTCGACAACGGTGGTCACCAGGGTCAGGTTATTGCCGCTGATCGTCGTACGAATCCTTACTTTTGCCTCAGTTGCGGTGACCTCGGGGGTGGTGATTTGCGTTCCCCACTGCCGGATGCATTGAGGGTTTTTGACGATCACTCGGACCTTTCGATAGAGCCCCGCGCCGGGATACCAGCGAGATGATTGTTCACGGTTGGTCAGATGGACGGCGAGCACGTTCTCGTGGTCGGGGAGAAATTGGTCCGTGACATCAAAGTAGAAGTAGTTGTATCCGTAGTTCCATTGGCCGACTTTTTCGCCGTTGAGATAAACATGAGGTTCACTCATCGCACCTTCGAAGAGCAGTAGCACTCTCTGGCCAGGTTGGTAGTGTGGCAGCCGGAAGCTGTTCCGATACCATGCCTGTCCAATATGCGGTAACGCACCAGTTCGGCCCGTTTTCTCAGTCGCCTGGGCTTCCTGGTTCTGAACAATCTGGGCAATCTGAATGTCGTGCTTCTTGTCAAACGGGCCTTTGATCGCCCAATCGTGAGGAACAGTGACACGCTGCCAGCCCGAATCATCGAATTCCGGTGAGATGGATTCTGGATGGTCGCCCAAGTTGAATGTCCATCCGTCACTTAGCACCGTGACCGTTCGTGCATGAGCGGTGACTACGGAAGTGAGAACAAGGAGCGAGTATCCGATCAGACAGGTGAGTCGAAATTTCATTGAATTACCTCTTAGTTACTCTGCAGTTGGAATGACACGGATGCTTGGGGGCTTCGCAAAGACTCTCTGAGTCCTGGGCTCGGGCAGGATGTTGACAAGAGCTGGCAAAGGCTGGCAATTGCCAGGGGAAACAAAGAAATTAGCAGCGGTGGAGAAGAAACAGATACAGATGTTGCCTGCACCACAATGTTCTAAATGCTGGACATGAAAAAACTCTCTGGTATTGTTTAGCAAACGCGATCAGGGAGGGCTTTGCCGCAGGATCATCGTTGTGCCGGGGTAAAACTTAAGGAGTGGAGAAGTCTGCCGATAGCCACCTGCTGCGCGGATCTGGCTTTCGTAAAAGACGACAGTGCCAATTGGGAGCCGCATCTGCCGAAATATTCGGCTTCGAAAACGGTTGGCGATTTGGATGATGTTTGTGGCATGCGGCAATCGTCGATGGTGCATCAAATTATGTTTGTAAACCGTCGTGCGAATCTTCAGCAAAGCTCTGGTTCATGAAACGATTGACGCCAATATAACCGTGAACTGGGAGTTTCTGCAGTTGCTTCGAAAAGGAGCAGAGGTCAGATCAGAGATCCAAACTCGGTTATGCCTCACGATCTCGTACAGGTCAGTGCGAAAGCAGAGTTGAGGCATCAACCACATCGGATTGGCATGGAGTCCATGACGCAGACGCTTTCAAGTTTCCATTGGTCCAGGTGCGGTGCACTACTCATTTTATCGTAGCACCAAGGTCCGTAAGGCCGACGTCGTAAATTGCGAGCGTGAATGATGTTGGGAACGCCTGCCGCGGTGGCGACGGATTCAATGGCCAATGCAACCTTTCAATATTCCTTGGAACCCTGAGTCGGGTTCGAGACCTGAGTTAGGGACTTATCGCGGGATCGTTGGTTGATTTTGCTTACTCTCTGAGCACGCTGAGCAGTCTGGTTCGTTGATCGCGATGCTGAGCAAACGATGCCAGATTTTGCATCTCATCTGGGTCAGACTTGAGATCGTAACGCTCACTTGTTGGAACTTTGCCGCCTAGGTTTTGTGGATCCATCTTGGCCAAGATTTGATACTGCATTGGATCTTCCTCTTTGAGCCGAATCGTTTCGGAGTAAGTTTGGTTTCCCCAGATTCTGAATTCGCGACTATCGGCATTCACTTGTCGCCAAGCTGTATCGACTTTCTCGCGGTAGACCAGTTTCCAACGACCGTGAAAGACACTTCGCTCTTGCATTCCGTCGTTAGGCAGCGGTCCGCGGTTTGAAATTTCGGCAAAGAGGTAGTCATGGCCCTTCGCGGATTCATCGCTTGCGAGCAGAACCGCAAGCGACTTGCCGTGAAGTGGATAGTCAAAGGTTTGATCGATCTGACACAGATTTAGAATCGTCGGCAGTAGATCCATTTCACTCACGAGTTCGGGGCACCTCTCGCCACTTATGATTCCCGGACCACGAATGATGAGTGGCATGCGTAGACCGAGGTCGTACAGAGTCATCTTGCCATGCTGAAAGGTAGGCCCGTGATCACTCATGAAGATCACGATGGTGTTGTCACTTTGGCCTGATTGTTCGAGCACATCGAGAGCTTCGCCGGTTAATGCGTCCGCCTGTTCGATTTCGGCTAGGTACTCGGCCCAGTCTTTGTGAACCTCAGGTGAGTCCGCAAGGTATGGCGGTAGCTGGACTTCGTTTGGACTGACGCGGATCGTCGTCTTGTCACTGTTTGGATAGGGGCGATGTGAGTTGGGAATACTCACCATTAGTAAGGAGGGCCGCTCGCGTTCGGTAGCGTTTTTGATGAAACTCGCAATCTCGGTACGACCGCCGTGCAGGAATTCGTGATGCGGGAACTTCTCGTTCGGTAACACATGCAGTTTGTGGGTGACACCTTGGTAGTAGCCGTTGGTTTTCAGAATCTCTGTTAACGTTCGATATTTGTCTCGAACGCGGTTAGTCTTGGCGAGTCGCAATTCTCACTGTGCCTTGCTGACTTGGTCGGCCGGCATGTGGAAGTTGTGCGTGTTGTTCAGGATGCCGTTCGTGTGGCTGTGTAGGCCCGTGTAGATCGCAGCTTTGGACGCTGAACACACAGGATAGGCGACGAAAGCGTTGCTGAAATAGATTCCTGATTTTCAAGCGAATCCATGTGAGGCGTTTGGAGCCCCGGCGTGCCGATCAGGCTCAGATGCACGCCCTGATCTGGAAAAGGTTGCGAATCGGCCGCTATTTTGCGTGTAATCACGCTGAGTCGCGCCATATGCCCGTTGGACAAATCAACCCGGCACGGCAGACTCGGTTGCATGCACACTCACTTAATCATTCCTGTACTTTTACTCGTCCTCGCGTTTCCGCTCAGGGCGATGGGGATGACCTCGCCCTCGTTTGTTGAGTTCGATCAACGGGCGAAGGCGGGCGAACGGCTAAGCGTTGTTTTCTTTGGTGCCTCACTGACCTGGGGTGCGAATGCGACGGATCCACAATTGACGTCGTATCGTGCGTTTATCGCTCAGCGGTTGGAAGCGGCGTATCCACGGGCACATTTCACGTTTCACGATGCAGCCATCGGCGGTACCAACTCGCAGCTCGGCGTGTTTCGGATGGATCGCGATGTGTTGCGTCACAAGCCCGATCTCGTGTTCTTGGATTTCTCTGCGAATGACGGCATCAACGAAGCCTCCCCTGAAACGCTGGCCTCGTATGAGTCGTTGATACGGCGCATCATCGTCGAAGCCCGTTCGCCGGTGGTGCAGGTGATCTTCCCGTTTGGTTGGGACGTGAAGGCGGCGGATTTCGACAAGATGAAGCGTCGCACTGCGCACCTAGCTCTCTCGGACGCGTACAGAACGACTGTCGGAGACGCGATCTCGCTGGCGGTGGAACGAGTGAAGGCGGGAGTGATCACTGTCGAGCAAATCTGGCCCGTCGATCTCGTGCATCCCTGCGATGCCGGTTACCAGCTTTTTGCGGACGCCGCATGGGCTGCGTTTCAAGACGGTGTGCAACGGCAAGTCGTCTGTGCAGCTCCGCAGCAGATGGTCCACGCCGAGACCTACATGAACCAAGTTCGTGTTCGTCTCTCTACGCTCGGCAAGCTACCCATGGGATGGCGGAAAGGCTCGCCCCATCTCACTTCTGCGTACTACGACATGCTGATGTCGCGATGGCTCGATGACGAAGTGGTTGCGTCAAGCCACATTGAAAGGAAGAGCGTAGTGGACAAAACGCATTCTTCACAGCAAGTCGCTCGGCTGATGATCACGTTTCGCGGCACGATAGTTTTGCTGTTCGGCGAGGGAACGATTAAGTCCGCCAAATACCGCGTTTATATCGACGGAAAGCTCGTTGAGCGGGTGCTGCCCAACGCACAGGAACCGCTGTGTGAGTTTGATGCCGCGAGTCTTTCAGCCAGAGCGAACGGCAACACGCACCATGTGGCCGTTGTTGCTGAAAACCTCGCCGCTGACTGCGATCACACGATTGAGATCGAGCCGGTCTTTTCCGATGAAATCGAACAAGAATTGCGTCTCGAGAGCCTCTGTGTTGCGGGCGGCGACGCCAAAGTGTTTCCCTTTGTATCCCACTAAAGTCTTTTGTTTGATGAACAATAATTGCAAGCTTTTTTTGTGTTGTCTCTCTGTCGTTTGGTCAGGCTTCGTTTCTTCCGCGTCCGCGACGCAGACCGACAACCGTGGTCTGCATGCAGTGCCGGTTCCGGATGACGTCGTCATTGATGGTAACCTCGCGGATTGGGATCTCTCGGGTCAGACATTGATGTGTTATGACTTGGAATCGCTTCAAGACGTGTATTCCGCCAAAGTCGCGGTGATGTACGACGCGGCGAATCTCTACATCTCCGTTCACTTCGCAGACACGACGCCGATGGGCAACCGGCATGACCCGCGTTATCAAGCTCACAAGGCTTGGGCAGGTGACAGTGTGCAAGTACGTTTTAAGACTGAGCGGATTAGCCACATCACGGCATGGTATTTTGCCGGCGAGAAGAAGCCGGGGTTTTATCTCGACCGTGGCAAGGATTTGAACACGCCTTTCGGCGGTGGTGCTGAGACGTTGTTTCACCAGGACGGTTGGAAGTTAGAACGTGGCGTCGAGACCGCGTATCGGAAGGACTCCGGCGAGCAGGGTTACGTGCAGGAGATGAAACTGCCGTGGTCGCTCGTGACGGACAGGAAGTATGAGGCTGGTGATCAGTTTCAAATGGGCTTCGAGCTTTTCTGGGGGCAAGGCGACTGGCCGTCTCATCGCTATGCGGACAACCTTAGTGAAGGGGCGAACGGTCGTGAGTTCTTCTTCACCAATCACAAAGGTTGGGGCGATCTTATTCTGGAAGCCGAAGGCAACTTGAACCTGCCTGAGCCCGCGTGGATGAAGAGACAAATCGAAGGACAGCCGACGGGGCCGGTGGAGATTGAGTATGAGCTTTTAAAAGACGGCAAGGTCACGCTGGCGATCGATGATTCTGATGGCCGGCGGGTGCGCAATCTCATTGCCGCACAATCTCGTACGGCCGGGAAGAACATCGAGAAGTGGGATGGTCTCGATGATGCGGGCAAGCCCGTGCTGCCGGGCGACTATCGGTTCCATGTCTTGACCCACGACGGTATTCATCTCAAGTACGCGCTCTCATTCGCCAATCCGGGAAACCCGACGTGGGCGACTGACGATGGGCGGGGAGCTTTTTACGGCGACCACACGGCACCGCAAGCGGCCGCGGCGGCTGGCGAGTTCGTTGCTCTCGCCACACCGATGGGCGAGGCAGGCAAACATCTCATCGCCACGGATCTGGACGGCCAGCGTTTGTGGGGACTCAGCAATCGGGTCGCTTTTGATGGCGGACACATTTCACTCGCCACTGACGGCACGACATTGTGGGTGGGTACCGAGGGCAAGCGATCGCTCATCTATCGAGTCACGCTCGCTGATGGAAGTTACGCGCCATGGGGTATCGTGCAGGAAGATAATGATGGGCGTGAGTTTAATCCTGTCGACCTTGTCGTTTCTGAGTTGCCGGGATTGGCCGCCGCGAAAGCCGAGGCAAACCTTCGGTCCATCGCTTGTCATCACGATGTTCTTGCTGCTGCTTTTGCACGCGAAAATGAGGTGCGTCTGTATCATGCCGTGACCGGTGAGTTGCTCTCTCGCATCCCGATCGATGAGCCGAAGTCAGTCGCGTACACATCGCAGAGCGAGTTGCTCGTTCTCTCGAAAGGCCGTATTCTCATCGTAGATGACAAGGCGGGGATCCGTCCGTTTACCACGCAAACGCACGCCGATGCCTGGGGATTGGCGGCGGGAGCGGATGGCCGCGTTTATCTTTCGGTGCGTGGCACTGATCAGAATGTGAAAGTCTTCTCAGCCGATGGGAAACCGCTGAGAGAGATTGGCAAACGCGGTGGGCGCCCGCACCATGGTCAGTTCAGTGCCGGAGCCATGCGGCAGCCGGCGGGCATCGCCATCGACAGTCGCAATCATCTCTGGGTGACCGAAGAAACCGAGAACCCCAAACGAACCAGCGTGTGGAATGTTGACAGCGGTGGGTTGCTCAAAGACCTCAGCGGCACTACCAGTTACGCGGGTGCCGGTACGGTGAACCCCTACGATCCCTCGATGGGATTTGCCGACGACACCGTCTATCGCTTGGATTGGGAGACCGGAACGTCCGAGCCAATCTACTCGGTCGGGAAAAGCGAGAATCCCGATGACCTCTTTCCACCATCGGTTCATAAATTGACCAGCCGCGTCGTGCAGAAGAACGGACTGCTTTATGTGTATACGACTGGAGCTGGACGAGGTTCCAGCGACGTGCACTGTACCGTCTTTGATGGTACGCATTGGCGTTCGGTGGCCCACACGGGTGTTGTGGGGCAAGGTCAGGCCAACCAGGGCCGGTTCTCCAAATACGAGCGTCGATTTGCCGGACGTGAAAGGCAACGCTACTCGTGGGCCGACGAGAACGGGGATGGTCTGGTGCAAGATTCGGAGTTGCAATTCGCGAGTATCGAGATCGACGACGAACCGGTCGACCTGCGTAGTTTCTACTGGGGCCAATTACCTGATACCGATGGCACCATCACCTACGCGGTCAAAAACCGTCAAGAATTGGTTCAATTCCCTGTTGCCGGCTACACCAAAGCCGGTGCACCGATCTACGACATCACGAATCCACATATCGTTCGCCCTGACCTCGAAATCATCGGCGGTGGTAATGGTGAGGGGCAAATCATTGGCGGTTCAAATGGTCGTATCTACATCAACCAAGATCCGCTGATCATGGTCGAGCCGAGCGGACATGTTGTGGGTGGTTATCCGAATCGGCACCTTTCCGTCCATGGCTCGCATCGCGCCAAAGCGGCGCGTTCAGGTTATCTGATCGGTCCATCTTCGTTCCTGGGAGTGATCCAGGTGGGCGATGAAAGCAAAGACGAGGCAGGCGAGATTTTTTGCCTCAACGGCAACCTGGGTGAGAACTACCTGTTCACCCACGATGGGCTCTTCGTTCAGTCGCTCTTTAGGGACACACGCGGTTATTCAGAGAAACCCGCACGTGCTGAACGGGGCATGTCGCTCGACGCTACTACCGCGGGTGGCGAAAGCTTTGGCGGAAACTTTATCCGAACCGTTGAGGGCAAGACTTACCTCACCAATGGTGGCACCGATGCGAGGGTTATTGAAGTCACCGGCCTCGAATCGATTCGACGCATCAGCGGTATGTTTACATACACGCATGCGGAGTTCGCCGAGGCACAGACGTTGCTGTCGCAGAAACTGGCCGAGACGTCCGAACCGAAAGCCTTCACCGTCCCACGCGGTACCGCGAACGTGGATGGCGAGGCGACCGAGTGGCCGGCTCTCATGGATGACGAGCAGCTTGCGATGAACGTTCAAGAAAACACCCGGCAACGTTACGCTCGCGTCCTGGCCCGTTATGACGACCAGAATCTCTACCTCGCCTACCGTGTTTTCGCTCCGCGTTCCGCGATGAAAAATGTTGGTCAGGACGATCGTTTGTTGTTCAAGACCGGCGACGCCGTGGACCTCATGATTGGTCCCGATGGAGCGAAAGACGACGCAGGGAATTTGCGTCTGTTGATGACTTTCAAAGACCGCAAGACACCGATCGCGGTTTTGAACGTGAAGAAGGCTCCCGGTGCCGCGGCGTCGGAAAAGTTTGATTTCAGTTCACCGTGGCGGACGATCTCATTCGAGCGCGTTGTCGTTACTCGCGGCGTGACTCTCGCATCTGCGGGCACGCAAGGCGGCTTCATCGTGGAAGGGGCCATCCCGTGGAACGAAATTGGCATCACTCCCGAGTCCGGTCTCAAGCTCAAAGCTGACGTTGGCGTTTTGTTCAGTGATGGTGGCACTCAAACGGTTTCCCGCCAATATTGGAGCAACAAAGCCACCGGTCTTGTCAACGACATCCCCGGCGAAGCGGACCTTGTTCCCGCAGCCTGGGGAACATTCACACTCGAGTAATCCATCAGGACCCCACCAACATGCGACTCAAACGCAATCTCTTCAACTCGCCGCTCGCGGGTGTGTTGCTGGCGATCTTCTTCGCCAGTGGAGATCAATTCGTTTTGGCACACGCTCGCGTCGCTGAGGCATTTTCAGCTTTCGATGCGACGTTGCTCGATCGTGCGACGTTTGCCGAACGCGTAGGCAACGCACCCGAGTCGTTGATTCAAGGTGACAATGAAGCGGCTCGACTCGGGCCCAAGGCGGTCGTGTGGTGCACGCAATCGACTCCGCATTGGAAAGGTATGACCTACGGTGCGGGACGAGAGGCGGGAACGAGGCATTTGCGCATCGGTTTTACGCAGTCCGTTGAGGTGGGCAGCGTGTTGGTCGGTGGTGGCGGTTCGCTAAGTGTGTTGAAGGCGGGCGCGGCGTATCCGGGCGATCTTTCGAATGAATCGCATTGGATTCCGGCGCAGAGGTTGGTAGACGGAGATGAGGCGAATGCGGAGGTGGAGGGCGGTGACTACGGTCTGTGGGTATTGCCTCCGGGTACCTCGACACGGGCACTGCGTTTCAGCCATACGCCTGCGGCCGGAGATCCCGAGATGGCGGGGCAACTCGCAGCGGTTTGGCTGTTACCAAATCGTTTAGCGAATGTGGCCCCGCAGGCGTTGGTGCAGTCGCGGGCACGCGATGATGTTTCGATGAAGATCGTTGATGAGTCGCACAACCGCACTTGGCAGACTTGGGAAAACGCTGAAAACGGCGCGGCGTTTCCGGTATCCGCCGAGCATCCCGAAATCGTCACGCTGACGTGGCCGAAGGCGGTGAAGATCAGCGGCCTCTGTCTGTTGTGGGCCGGTTTTGCCGAGTGCGAAATCGATGCCTTCACGGGTGCTGACGACACGAACGTGCGAGAGGCTCCCGAAGCATCATGGGTTCGTGTCGGCAGCGGACGTGACCTGCGATCGTGGTATCCGAGTCAACTCGGGCCGAACTGGATTGCCTTGGATCACGAGGTGAGCACTCGGGCATTGCGCGTCCGTATGACTGCGCCATCTAACGAGCGGCATTCGCATGTGACCAGCAAGAAAAAAGACGGCCGCCGTGTTTGGCTCGGCGAACTGATGACGCTATCGCCCGTGCGAGAAACAACGTTGGCGAGTCTGGTGGTGCCCAAGCAAGGCGAGGAACCGCCGCCGATTCCGGTGAGGTTCACGCTGCCCGAAGCGGGACTTGTGACGCTGGTTATCGACGACAAAGACGGGCGGCGCGTGCGCAATCTCGTGAGCGAAACGCCTTTCCCCGCAGGCGAGAACATCGCATGGTGGGATGGCAGTGACGATTTGCTGCGTGATCCGCAGGCGGCGGCTCACGGTGTCTATCACATCCCTTCTCGCCCCGTCGCGCCAGGCGAATACACGGTCCGCGGTCTGTGGCGAAAACCGCTGAGTTTGCATTACGAGTTCAGTATCTACAACGCCGGCAAACCGGCTTGGAAGACCGCCGACAACACCGGTTGCTGGCTCACGACGCACACACCTCCCACCAGCATGGCGTTTGTGCCGGGCAGTCGTACTGCGGATGGGAAACCACTCATCTTCATGGGCTGCTATGTCGCCGAGGGTGGACATGGTTTGCAATGGTTGCGTGAAGATGGCACCAAAATTGGTGGTCAGCACTGGGTCGGCGGCCATTGGACCGGTGCCCCGACACTGGCTGTCGATTCGGGGCCAAACGCCGACGCGGATCATCTGTGCTACGTCGGCTCTGTTTGGGAAGGCGAACTACGCCTCACTGCGAAAACCAAAACGCTCGGCGACCAGCCCGTCTTTCAAACTCAACTCGGAGACGATCCGCGGCCGAGGAAACCCACGGATCCAAGGCCACCGCTCATCGAAGGCTTCGAAGGCGGTGATCGCAAGTTCGTATTGAGTGGACTCGCGGTGCATGACGGCATCTTGGTCTGTGCGATGCTGCGGCAAAATGAATTGCTCTTCGTTGATGGGAAGTCCGGTGAGCTCGCAGGCCAGTTGCCTATTAACAGCCCCCGCGGTGTCACCTTTGATGCCCAAGGACGCATGTTGGTGCTCAGTGGTAATCAACTAATCGCTTACCCTTCGATTGAGGCGACGCAGGCCGAGACGATCATTGCGGAGGGGCTCGAGGATCCGAGACATATCGCGATCGATAAAAATGGCCAGTATTTCATCAGCGACCGCGGTTCCTCGCATCAGATCAAAGTTTTCACGTCAGCGGGGAAGTTCATCAAAGCGATCGGCAAAGCGGGAGCACCCACAGTCGGTGTTTATGACCCGCAACACATGAACAATCCCAACGGTCTCGCGCTCGATTCGCAAGGTCGCGTTTGGGTTGCCGAAAACGACAACTATCCGCGTCGCGTTTCCGTTTGGTCGGTTGACGGCGAGCTCGTAAGTACGTTCTACGGACCCACCGAATACGGCGGTGGCGGTGTGCTTGATTCGCGTGATGCGAACGTGTTTTTCTACAAGGGACTTGAGTTTGCGCTCGATTGGAAAAACGGTACGGATTCGTTGAAACGTGTCTTTGCTCGCCCCGATCCGCTGCTCGAGGCGCACTACGGTCACTTCTCGCCCGATTGGCCGTTGTATCCGTCGAACGCGAAAGGCCGGCGTTACTTCACGAGTTGTTACACGCATACACCGACGGGCGGTGACAATGCCGCGTTTCTTTGGCTCGACACCGTCAAGGAAGCTCGACTCGTCGCCGCGTTTGGCGATGCGCATTCGTGGAATTTGCTCAAACAACCCGAGTTTATCGCCGCGTGGCCAGTCGATTCGAAGCCTGAGGAATCCAACCCACGGCCAGACAAACGTATCTCGTTTCTGTGGATGGACTTGAACGCCGACGGTAAACCGCAAATCGCGGAACTACAGATGAAGAAAGGCATGGCACGCGGCGTCACTGTGACGAGTGATCTCGAATTCATTGTCACGCAACTGGGAGAAGACACCGCGATGTTCCGACCCATGAGCATCGATGCCGAGGGCGTGCCGCATTACGAATTCGAGTCCATTCGTCTTGGACCTGCGGGCGGTAAGCCACCGTCGAGTGGCGGAAACCAGACGTTGCACCGCGATGAGTGGACGGTTTCCACAAATGCCACCACGCCGTTTTCGCCGCATGGCCTTGGCGGCATGTATCGGGGTGAGCCGCGTTGGAGCTATCCGAGCCCGTGGCCTGGTCTCCATGCCAGCCACGAAGCGGCCGTACCAGATCGCCCCGGTATGGTCGTCGGTCACACACGTTTGCTCGGCGATTTCATCGATGGCCCGGCCGGCCCGATGTTCGGTGTCAACGGAAACATGGGGAACATGTATCTTTTCACGGCGGACGGATTGTTCGTGAGCACTTTGTTCCACGACATCCGACTACGACCGAACTGGGCGGCACCTGTCGCGACGCGCAATATGGACGTCACTGACGTCTCGCTGCACGACGAGAATTTTTGGCCCAGCATGACCCAGACACCCGACGGCAAGGTCTTCGTTGTTGACGGCGGTCGGACCAGCCTCGTACGAGTCGATGGACTCGACAGTCTAAAACGCCTGCCCGATCAAAAGCTCACCGTCACCAGCGGCGATCTTGAGAAGGCCCGTGATTGGTTCGCCCGTTCCGAACTCTCGCGGCAGAAGGCCCACGGAACTGGCGTCCTCGCCGTGCCGATTCGCACGGAACCGCCGACTGTCGATGGCAAACTCAACGACTGGCCCGCTACCGCCGAGTGGGCGATGATTGACCGACGCGGCACCAAGGCCAACTTCAACAGCAACTCACGCCCGTATGAAGTGAACGCCTCGATCTGCATCGCCAACGACCGGCTCTTTGCGGCTTGGCGAACAACCGAAAAAGACTTGCTCATCAACAGTGGCGAGACGCCCAATGCACTCTTCAAGACCGGCGGCTGTCTCGATCTGATGTTGCAAACCGACACCGACCAACGGTTGTTGGTCACGCTGGTGAACGGCCAACCGCGAGCCATGCTTTATCGTGCGAATGTCCCCGGTACGAAAGATCCGGTCGCCTTCAGTAGCCCTTGGCGGACGATCAACATCGACGTCGTTAAGGACGTTACCTCGCAAGTGAACTTCGCCACCGACAAAGCCGGCAACTATGAAATCAGCGTTCCCCTGGCGACGTTGCATTGGACTCCCGAATCCGATGACATCGTGCACGCCGACATCGGAGTCCTTCGTGGTTCCGGTGGCCAGACGACACAACGTGTCTACTGGAGCAACAAAGCCACCGCGATCACTGCCGACGTTCCCAGCGAAGCCGAGCTGACCCCGAAACTTTGGGGCCAATGGAAAGTCCGATGATCAGTGCGGGGGCAAGCCAGGCGAACACTGTTGTGAACGAGATCTACACTCGACTTGGCTGCGTAGGCCGTTGCTCTATTCTGCTTGTACCCTTCGCATCATCAATACGAGAGCATCGGGAGCTAGCAATTTGCGGTACCAAGGCGATACCTTTTGTCCGGCTGCAACATGGACGACTGTTTGAGGGCTAGCGACTCGTGTTCGTATTTCGGGCGAGTTAAGGCGTTTGCCACCCATCTCGAAAAGCGAGAAAGTACCGGTGCAATTCGAGTTTGCTTGACTTTCGGGGCTGAAACGAAATGTGTTCTCGTTTCCTCTACAAATTCGGTCACGGAGATTGAGTCGCCGTTCTATTCGACTTGTTTGTTGATCGGCACCATGACGGTGTAAGTTTCCTCGACATGTTCAGTCGCTGTGTTCGTGAGAACTGTCTCGCCGGTGTCGAATTGCAGGGCACCGCAGAACTCGATTGGTGTGGAAGGGAAGTTGTTTTTTTGCTGTTCGGCAATCGCTTCTACCCGTCCAAGACGTGCGTCGGACGGCATGGAGAACGAGTGTCGTGTTGTTCAATAGCGGCAAATGGCGGGGGGCGAGTTGTTGATTATCTTCAAGCCAAACGGAGGTTCTTCCTTCTTTTAGAATGCGTGCCAGTTCATTCCCGTTGAGTAGACGGCCATCGCTGCGATACGCTTCGACGCAAATCTTGGTTGTCGTTTGTACTTCGCCGTTGACGATGACTTGTTCGGTATAAGGAACCTGAACTCCGTAAAGGAGTTCTTTGGATTGCCAAACCAATCGCTCGACTGTGAGAGTGGCTGGGTCTTTTAAGCGTGCCAAGCAAATGTCGGGTTGTTGCGTTGGAGCCCTGGTATAGTCAGTCACGATGCTCAAATGCATATTTAATGGGGTTGGTCTGCATGGTTGAGGAACGGACGGTTGAGAAGTCGTGGGTTGGCTGGGGCTCATGAAGTTGCATAACTCGTTGCTGCCCCTTTGGGTGAGCGGGGTTTCTGATTCGTTTGCGACGATCGTCCGTTTTAGTTGGTCGACGGGCATGCGGGGCACGTTGGCTGAGATGATCGTGGCCGCGGGTTTTGGCGTTTTGTATAGCTTCTTCACGCAGTCGCGGTTTTGACATCGTTCGGTTTGTACCTCGTTTTGGCTACGCCCACGTCGGCACTGACATCTGCTGATTCTCGATCGGGACAGCGTCCATCGGCGGCCGCGTGATTCGCGGGTAGATACACACCCACTTTGATTATTAGTTAATTTCTTTTGTTATTTCTTTTCCAACGCCGCGATGAGCTGTGCGGTGAGTCCCATTCCGACTGGGAAGATCACGCGGCGGTTGCTTTGGGCTTCGGGAGAACGATTGCTCGGGGTCCCGTGAGCGAGCAGGCCGTCGGGTGTGAGGAAGTTGGTCAAACCGTTTTTGGTTTTTAACGCCGCAGTGCGTGCACGTTCGGGAAGGATGCCTTCGCTGGCGCCGATGGCGAGTGCGGCGGCGATTCCTGCGGAGCCGGAGGTGTCGACGGTTTGCGACGGGAGATCGAAAAGGTTCCGCCAGAGACCGTTGTCTTGTTGATGTTGCAGTACCCAGTCCATGGTGCGAATCGCTTCGGCCCGCAGGTCGTTCGTGTCGGTACCCTCAGGGGCTTCCGCGATACCACGAACGAGGCCGAGAAAGTACCATGTCACGCCCCGGGCCCAGTTCTTCATGTGGCGTCGGCCGTTGGAGTTCCTCAGCCAAAGGTCTCCCTCTTCGACGAGCAATGTTTTGCGAATACGAAATTGGTCGAGGGCCATCTCGACGAGTTGAGGATCGTTGCGAAGTCGGCCGATGAGCATGAGTGGATAACCCACCGTGTAGGAACCTTCGGCGCTACACAAGCCACCGTCCTGGATGCAACCCTCGGCATAGCCGGATGAGCGGCGTTTGTCTTTCCAAAAATCGATCGCGAGCTCGATGGTGGGATGATCGGGACGTGTGCGAGCGATCACGGCGAAAGGGAGCGAATCTTCGATCCCGAAAACTCGGTTGTCGCATGGAACACTCTTGGGGTCTTCATAAATAAGCTGGTCGCCATGCAAGTAAAGATTGATGCGTTCTGAGAGAGCGTGATCGAGTTGTTCGTTATCGGAGACTTTGGCTAATTCAAAGACGCCATCCAGGATCGCACCCTCCATCCAACCGAACGGCTGAACTGTGTCAACGCCTTCGAGTCGTTTCATGTATTCCGCCCAGCGATCGGTTTCGCCCGCCACCATGAGATGCGGTTGGAGCATAGCGGGAATGTCAGGGATGTCTGATGTTGAAGAACTCGCGGAGGGCCCGAAGAGGTGGAACGGTGCGTTGCCCACGGTTCGGGTGATGAGGATCCCTTCGGCAAGGACGCGGGATGCCTGAACTCGAGTGAGTGTTAGCTCGCCGATTTGGAAGACCGGCGAGAAATTGAGTTTGATGTTGCCGAGTGGTTCGGGATCACTCGGAACACGAATTTCCAGCAATAACGGTTCATGGGAATCGAGTGCGGTGGCAACCCGAAGCTGAACACTGTCCCCGGGCGGTAGTTCTTGACCGGACCACTGAACGAACGTTGCTGTTTCTTCGTCGGCGGGTGCAATGGCGATGGAAGGCCAACCGAAAGGGACCCGTTTATCGCTCGGAACAGAAAACGCGGGTGATTTTTCGGAGGTTGCTGGAATATGCACTGCGTCGGCGTAACTCACTTCGTTCAAAACGGTGGAGTTCGCTAACAGGCCCACAAACAATCCGGTGGTGAAAATCATCTTACGAATCGACATGCGGTAAATCTTTGATCGGAATGTGATAGAAGACATCGGTATCACGATGATGGGTAAGTAGGTCGAATGTATCGGTAGTCTGTCTGCCTTGTTACACGTGAACAGATACACTGACTCATCCAACGCACACGTGAATGAACTGAGCTATTGTGAGTCGATGTTCTCAAGAAGATCGTGTTCGTTTCACAAAATTGAAACTCGCGAGTGACTACGGTAGGCTCGCTCGCTCATTACAACTACCGTTCACGCCGCTGTGTATCCACCGTCAGAATGTGGCGATGCAAAATCATTCCCGGTCGTTCAAAATTTCTTTCCACATCGCGTTGATTTCGCAACCATGATTCGACTATTCGCAGAGATGACACGATGTCCGGCAACGAAATCTCACGTTTCGATTTCCATCGTGTTGTTCATGATCGCAACGTTTTCCGGATGTGCCGGGGAAACGTCGCTCAGCGACTTTGGCGACAAATCGGAAGGTGTGGATGTTTCGCCTCTGAGCGCGATGCAAGCGGCGATCAATTCGGGTAATTGGCGTGCTGCCGATGAATACTCCGATGCGGTGTTAATCGCTCACTCGCACGATCCCAAGGTGATTGCGCAGGTTGCTCGCGTTGCACATGAAAACCAACGACCTGAGGCTGCTGTGGGGCTGTTGGTGGATGCCGCGCATGCGGGATCGCTGGCGGACGAACGTGCCGTTTATCAAGCCGTGATGGGGTTGATCTCGATAGGGCGAATCTTCGAGGGCATTGATCTGCTTTCCGAAGCCGTGACGCAACATCCCGATCAAGACGAAACACGGCGTTGGTTGTTTGATTTTCTGGTTATCTTTGAACGTCACACCGAGGCGATTCCGCACGGACGGACACTCGTGCGGAACCGAAAATTCGACGTCGAGTTACTGATGGAGGTGAGCAATACCGAGAAGCGGGACTTGGAGAACGATTCCCTTGATCAAATGGTCGAGCGAAATCCGAGCGACAAGCGACCGTTGATCGGCAAGGCAAAAAACTTGTTTGATCAAGGCAAAATGACGGAAACGGAATCTGTTCTGCTCGAGATTTTGGAGGCATCTCCGAAGTTTCTGCCCGCTCAATTACTGCTCGGACGGACGCTCGCGGATTTGGGGCGGTATGAGGACTTGCCGGCGTGGTTTGAGGCAACTTCTGTTATGAACGGCTGCGAAACAGAATGGACTTACTGGGCCGTGTTGGGCGATTGGGCACGTCACGAAGGTGAGTTATTGGAGGCGGCTCGAGCGTATTGGGAGGCGACTCAGCGGAACGCGGATGTGGGTTTGGTGTGGGCGAAACTTGCCTCCACGCTTCGGCAGTTGCCGGAGTTTGCCTTGAAGAAGTTGCCGGTTGAAGATGCAGTGCAGGCCATCGAAGCGGCGCAGCAGCGTGCGAATCAATTGAGCCAAGCAACTCAGGCGAAGAAACGTTTTGATCGCGCGGGAAGGGACTCAAGAGTCGAAGCCGCCAACGTGGCGACGACACTGAGTCGGCTGGGACGGCCCTGGGAAGCGGAGGCGTGGGCGGCCATCGCGATGGGATTTCCAGTCTCGCCTGACGAACCCGATGTTGACGTGGAGGCGGTGCGGCAGGAAATCGTCAAGTCGCTGCGTCGTGATACGCCGTGGCAGGTAACAAAGCAGCACCCGGAGTTGATTTGCGACCTCGGTCACCTGCCCAAACCGAAGCGACGATCGGATGATTCGCAATCGCGAGTCGCGTCAGCGCCACCAATCGCGGTCGCATCGATCGCCCCAACGCTGGTCAACGAGGCGGCCGAACGAGGTTTGCAGTTTTTCGGACGAACACGCGATGATTTGGACCAACCTGGCATCCCGATTTATGCCGAACTCGGGTGTGGCGGTGGCGCCATCGATTTTGATCTCGATGGTTGGTGTGACTTGTATTTGTCGGCCGCTGGTGGTACACCGCCGCATCGCGATTCGGCTCCCAACGCGATGTGGCGAAACCAAGACGGACGATTTGTAGACGTGGGCATTCAGACTCGGACGAACGATACCGGTTTCGGGCAAGGGGTGGCCGTAGGCGATCTCAATGAAGACGGTTTTCCCGATTTGTTGGTGTTGAATTACGGCGAAAACACGGTCTACATCAACAACGGTGACGGCACGTTTTCCGACGCCACCGCGAAAGTCTTTCCCGATCGTCTTTCGCGATGGTCATCCAGCGGTGCGATCGCGGACATCGACGGCGATGGGCTCTCCGACGTGGTCGTCCTGAACTACTGCGCGGGTCTCGATCCGGTGACGGACTCGTGTGTGGATGAAGAAAAGGGCATTCACAAATCTTGTGCGCCGATCTATTTCGCCGCCGAAGCGGACAGTCTTTTTCATAACCGAGGCGATGGAACGTTTGTCGATGTGACGCAGGATTGGGGCTTTGAGCCGACAATGTTGGGGCGTGGTCTGGGCGTTGTGGTTTCGTCTTTGGATCGCCAACCGGGGCTAGATATCTTTGTTGCCAATGACATGAGCAATAATCATTACTACAGCCACGCGTCGGCGGGATTGCCGCGGTTGATGGAGTCAGCGATCTCGCGTGGTTTGGCTACGGATGATCGTTCTAACCCACAGGCCTCGATGGGAATTGCCACCGCGGACATGGATCGGGATGGCGATCTGGATATCTACATCACCAATTTCGAAGACGAATACAACACGTTTCATCAGCAAAACGGGAACGGTTTTTGGCTCGACCGAACGCTGCAGCAAAACCTTTCCGAAGCGGCATTTCCGATGGTGGGTTTCGGAACCGAAGCCGTCGATTTTGATAATGACGGATTGCTAGAGTTGGTGGTGGCCAACGGGCACGTTGACTTCCCTGTGTCTGAAAGTGAATCGGAATATCTGCAGCCGATGCAAGTCTATTACCAAACGACTGGCGAACGGTTTGCCCTCTTTCGGACTCATGATGCAGGCGGGTATTTGTCGGGAAAACACTCTGGGCGAGCGTTATGGACGGTCGATGCCGATCGAAATGGGAAGACAGATCTCGTTGTCACGCACCAGACCGAACCGGTCGCGCTATTGATCAACCAAACGCAGACCGATCACCACCAAATTACTTTCCGCTTGATCGGTCGCTCCGTAGCTCGCGATGCAATCGGGGCCATCGTCGAGATCGAGCAAGATGGCCATCAACGCATTGGCGTGGTATCGGCAGGTGACGGGTACCTATGCAGCAATGAACGTTTGGTGCGTTTCGGGCTCGGAAAAAACAAGATGCCTGTCACCGCAAAAATCACATGGCCTGACGGAAGCGAGCAGGCGATCGACACAATCAAAGTGGATCGCGAGTGGACAGTGGTTCAGGGGCAGGGGCCGTTTTTCTGATGCCACTGACCGTTCCCCGTGACAGCAAGCGTGTCACAGGGAACGGAATCAATTTCTTGCATGGACGATGTGATGACGAGTAATGATTTAATTCACGGCCGAAACGCCGGAACCCATTGGTTGGCAGGGGGACGCGTGTTCATTGCGTGGTGCCTGCGATCTTGCTTGCCTATTCCGCCATCACTTCTTTTTCAACGTCCTTCATGTCACGCTGAGTCATTTGTTGTTCAGCAATGATGGCTTCGTAGTTGGCGATTCCGTCGGGATCATCCTGGCCGATAACGGCTGGTTCGCCTGATCCACAACCGGTCAGGGCAAGGCTGCTGGCGAAGAAACATGTGAGGGCGAGCATTTTCATCGAAGAATCCTTCAAATGAGGTTGGAGACAAAAAGGAACACAGATACTGCACCTGCTTCCATTACAGCTAATGCCGCAAGGCGATGGGTCGTTCCGAACAAAATTGCGGCTTTTCGTTGAGTCGTTGGCATTGTTGCCCGCACGAATTTTTCTCGGAAATTTCATTCATTGCGCGTGACGTGTTCGGGGGGGGCGCCATCTGGATAAGCACGCGGGTTTACCCTTATGGCTGTGTTACGCGGCACAGGGGCACCTTCGGTGAGTCCAGCTCGATGGGAGACAATAGGCCCGCTTGCCTTGTTCCGGAGTTTTTTACCCCTCTGTATTGGTTTGGTGACATGTTAAGAAAATTTGGTTCGAAGTCGCGAGGCTTTACGCTCGTTGAGCTTCTGGTAGTGATTGCGATTATTGGAGTCCTTGTTGGGCTGCTCTTGCCTGCAGTTCAAGCGGCTCGCGAGGCGGCTCGGCGGATGAGTTGCAGTAACAATTTCAAGCAAATTGGGCTTGCTCTGCACAACTATCACAGTGCGTATGACCAGTTGCCGACGCAAGGAACTGGCACGATGTCAGCGACAGATCACTGGTTCTGGGGCGACAAAGATGACGGTAACTTGCATCGCCTAAGTTTCCTGGTCGGATGCACGCCATTTATTGAGCAGCAGGCTCTTTGGGAGCAGATTAGCAATCCGATGATCGGCCGTGTCGATGGCGCGGCTAGCGACCCTGGTGGGACGACCCCATGGCCTGCCTTTGGTCCGACTCCTGAAGAAATTCAGTACATTCCATGGTCGACGGAACTGCCTGCGTACCGCTGTCCAAGTGATCCGGGCACTGGATTGCCTGCCCTCGGACGAACCAATTACGCGGCTTGCATAGGTGACTCGATTGCGTGGTCCGCTCGTGGTGCGATCGACATTCGCGGAGAGCGTCACCCGAGGTATCAAACGGGAGATTATTACGGTGTGCGGACGCGTGCGTCATTGCGTGGAGCTTTCGTGACGCTGCAGTCAACCAAGTTTCGTGATTTTCTCGATGGGCTTGCCAATACTATCGCGGCCGGAGAAATCACGACAGACTTGGGTGACAACGATGTGCGGACGAGTCTGCCGAAGGCCGCAGGGTCGGTGACTGCAGAGAATACGATCCTGCTGAATCCTTCGGCGTGTCAGGATGATACGACTCCGTTGATCGACCCAACGCGTCCGCGTTTTTGGCATCCAGATACCGTGATGGGATCGGTCGCTGCGATGCGAGGGTTCCATTGGGCGGACGCGCTGGCGACTTATTCAGGTTGCTTCACGATTCTGCCCCCGAACCGAGAAAGCTGCACTTGGAATAAGGATCAGCCGTCGTGGCATAGTGGAGTTCTCGGCATGTCGAGTCGCCACCAAGGCGGTGCCCATGTGTTGATGGCCGATGGTGCAGTGAAGTTTATTACCGATTCAATCGAAGCGGGCGACTCTCGGGCGGCGATGGTCGAATACGGGAAGACTGGTACGCGGGCACCGGGTGCCAAGAGCCCTTATGGTTTATGGGGGGCTCTCGGAACGCGTGCGTCTAGCGAAGTTATCGACGGGGAATTTTGATGAACCACCGATTCGTTGATCGATTTCCCGCTCGACGAATGACATCTTTGGGACATTGAGAATCGTGTATCTCGAGAAATGCCGCCAGACGTTTTCACGCGTCTGGCGGTATCTGTTGGTGGGCGCTTTGTTGTTGGGATGCAGTCGTGCTCCCGATGCGGTGCAACCATCGCAAGTGCCCAGCAAGATGGAGGATTCCTCCGTGGTACCGCGGTCGATCGTCAGTGAGACGGAAGAGTCTACGTGGGACAGCATTAGCGAGTCGTCCGTCCAGGATCGCGAAACCGCGATTGCAACTGCGGAGCGACTTGCCACGCAAAATGACTTCGCCGGTGCATCTGAATTGCTTCAGAAATGGTTGCTGGTCAGTCCTGATGATGTTGAGGTGTTGTTTCGTTTGGCGAATGTTCGTGCGGCCAGCGGTCGGTTGGACCAAGCGATCGAACTGCTCGACGAGATCCCCGAAGAACACCCCGAAGCCGGTTTGCCTGCGTTGGGGCAATCGGCAGATTGGTGCTTTCAATTGCAGCGGTATGATGAGGCCGAATGTCGATACCGAAAAGTAATCGAGAAGGTACCTGCGGCAGTTCCGCCTCGCCGACAACTCGCCTACTTGCTCAACCGCCAAGGGCGTCGGCACGAGGCGGCGATGCAGATTTGCGAACTTTGTCGTCATGGCGATGTTCATCAAGACGAGCTGCATGCGTTGGTGATTTTGACCGATGCAATGTATGACGATCCGTCGCGGCCTGATGAGCTCGAGGAAGGGACGCTGCCCTATTGGCCTATCGGCGAGTGCGGCGAAGCACGTCGACTGTTTGCCGTGCAACAATACGATGACGTGATCTCGACGTTGCATGAAAGAGTTGAAGCTGGTGAAGCGATGCCAGCCGAGATGGCGTTATATGGTCGTGCCGTTGCAGAGACGCAAGATGATGATCGCTTTCGATGGTGGCTGGCGCGAACGACCTCTGAAACTAAAGACTTTGCCGACTATTGGGCAGCGATCGGCGCCTATGAGTCGCGGCATCATCGATTTCCTCAGGCGGTTCGCGCGTTAGGAGAGGCCATTTCCCGCGATCCATCGGATTTCATTTCGATCGGTCGTATTCGGCAACCGCTCATCGCGTTGGGGCATGTCGAGCTCGCGGACCGTTGGAACGTTCGCTGGTCCGCGCTCCGTGATACGATGAAGTTCAACAATCAGATCGCCCAATCGAACGAACCGAACGTTGATGCGATTGCGGCGTTGGCGGCGACGTTGTTCAAATTGGACCGACGTCTTGAAGCCGTACTTTGGAAAATACTCGAGAGCGGGTATCGAGGTCTGGCGATATCCGAAATTAAACGACTCAGTGTTGAGCGTCGCCGAATCGTCGCGACAGGAGAGGCGTTTCCTAGTGAACAGGAACGTTTGTGTGGTTTGGATTTGAATCGGTATCCGGTGCCGAAATTCGATGTGCTTCCATCGGAGCGATTGGGATTTCACGCGGCAAATCGTACCGATGAAAATACCGTCCACGCCTGTTTCACAAACGTGGCATCCAAATCGGGGTTGCATCACACCTATCGGGTGTCGAGCACTGACGCTTCGCAGCAGTATTCGATTCATCAGACCCTGGGCGGTGGTGTTGCGGTGATTGATTTTGATTTGGACGGTGCGGCTGATTTGGCGTTCGCTCAAGGTGGATCCGATCCGCCTTCTTTTCGAGGCGACGTTTCCAATCAGCTTTATCGCAATGCGGACTCGGTATTTGTGGACGTAACGAATGCCAGTGGAACGACTGAATTGCAATACAGTTTGGGGCTAACGAGTGGTGATTGGAATCAAGATGGCTTTCCTGATCTTGTCGTTTCCAACATTGGGACGGGGGTGTTGTTGATCAACAACGGTGATGGCACTTTTTCACGCCGCACGTTGTCGAATTCGGATAACCGTGAGCGAGTTCCCTCCTCGATCGCGATGGGAGACCTGGACGGAGATCACCTGCCGGACATTTTTCAGTGCGTCTATGTCGACGATCCTGATATCAACCGAAAGCCACCTTTGGATGCATTGGGACGGGTTGTACGAGCGGTTTCGCCGGGAGAATACCGGGTGGGTGCGGATGAGATAATGATCAATGACGGTGAAGGAGATGTTCGGTCCACTTCTTTTCGAGATCGTGATCACAGTTACGCACTGGGCGTCGTCGTGACTGATCTTGATGGGAATCCAGGTAACGAGTTGTTTGTCGGAAACGACCTGCTCCCGAATCAACTCTGGACTCGCGATCGTGTCGAACAGGATTGGAACGATGTCGCCACGCTGAAGGGATGTGCGTTTGACGATAGCGGTGTGGCGACGGGTTCGATGGGAATCGCGATCGGCGACTTCGACTCAAGTGGAACACTCGATATTCACGTTTCAAACTATGAAAATCAGAATTCGACTCTCTTTTTGGCTGACAAGGACGCCTATCAAGATCGCAGTGTTCCGTTTCGCCTTGCCGGCCCGACCCGCAGTATGGTCGGATTTGGCAGCCAAGCAATCGATTTTGACAACGACAGCAATCTCGATCTGATGATTACGAACGGTCATCTCGATGATTCGATGGAGAACCATTCGAGTTTCCGTCAACCACCGCAATTGTTATCGAATTCGGGAAGCGACTTTCGATTGGTCGAAGTCTCGGATCCGTCGGGCTATTGGGCGTCCAACTATTTGGGACGCGGAATGGCTCGGTTGGACTTTAACCGCGATGGTAAAAATGACGTGGTTATCACCCACATCGGCCAACCTTCCGCACTGCTGTTGAACGAGACTTCGACGAACCATCATTGGATGCAAGTTCAATTGATCGGAACGGAAAGTGAACGTGATGCGATCGGCGCACGCGTTCACGCCCGTTGGAGCAAGCGAGAGGCGGTCGAGTGGTCCGCAGCAGGCGACGGTTACCTGAGTCGCAACGAGCATGTGATCTCATTCGGGCTCGGTCCGGCGTCGACTCCCGTCGAGATTGAGGTTCGTTGGCCGAGTGGGAAACGCCAGGTGCATCGCGATATCAAAGTCGATCAACGCGTTTTGATTGTGGAGGGACAGGCAGAACATTATGGGGTGTTTTAGACGTTGGTTGGCTCTGCGAATCTGATTGCAATCTGACCGCGTGACACCGGAAATTCACCATCGGGTTCGTATGCGCGGTATCCGTGGTAGCGAGTAACCTTTTGAGCTTCTCGTTCGCATCGGAAGGGTACGAACGTCCAGTGGGATGGGCCGAGTAATATCGGTTTCTGTTTAAAAGCACTGTGCCATTACTGTGTTGTCCCATTATCTTCTGATTAGGCGTGACATCGCGCCTCTGTGCGCCATGTACTTTTGGAGCGAAACCGCAGTTCCCCACCTATTGCGAGATTGCTGGAGACGACTAATGGAAGACAACACCACTGACAATCGAGCACCTGATGAATTTGTTCGGGAACTCACTCGAACGCAAAATCGGCTGTACGGTTTTGTGCGATGTTTGCTGTTTGACCCCAAGGATATCGATGACGTGTTGCAGGACGTAAATGTTGTTTTATTGCGTAAGCACGATGAGTTTGAAATGGGAACCAATTTTTGGGCTTGGGCATCCACCATCGCGAGATTTCAGGTTTTAACGTACTGCAAACGGCTCGGGCGTGACCGGCTTGTTTTTGACGATTCACTGCTGGAATTGATTGCCTTGGACGTGCGAGAAATGGGGAGTGAAATCGACGACCGGATGGAGGTGTTGCAGGGTTGTATGGAAAAACTGCCGACGCCCCAACGACAGCTCTTGAGCATGCGTTACGAGCCCGACTCTTCGTTGAGGTTGATCGCCGAGTCGTTGGACCGAACGGTCGGGTCGGTTCGTCAAGCACTTTTTCGAATCCGAGAATCGTTGCTGGGTTGCGTTCAACAAAAATTGAAGGCGTCATGATGGATGAACAAAACGAACCTTCGCGTTCTTCTTTGCAAGCGTTGCGTCGAGACCGTGAATACATCGAACTGCTGTCCCTGGCGATTGATGGAACGCCCAGTGAGAAGGATTTTACGAACCTGCAAGAGCGTCTGAAGACGGATTCGGAAGCGAGGAAACACTACATCCGTCATCGGCTTTTGGAAGCAGGCATTGCCCGTGAGGTATCGGTCGATGCGGTTGGTGGGATGGTGGACCAGATTGGATATGCGGCGGACGTGAAGCCGGTAGATTCAGAGGCGGAAGTCCGTTCGCTCGAAGCCCTTTCACGATCCATCGAAACCGCTAGTTCATACAGGGGTGTCACGCAACGTCAATCGCGATGGAGTATGTGGATCGGTCAGCACGCGGCAGTGATCATTCCTTGGGTCATGTTGGTTGGTGGGTGTGTTGCGGTGCTCATCGGTCAGCGTCCAAACTTTTGGTTTGAAGGCGAGTCGGTTGTTCTGCCTTCACCGGTGGCGGTTGCCCAGGTCGATCATACCGACGCTCAAGTGACGGCGATGTTGGTCGATGAGGCGGGGGCTAAGTTTGCTGACAATCGATCGACCGATGACGTCATCTTTTCGCCGGGCGATTACGAATTGTTGGAAGGCACCGTTCACTTGCGGTTTGCCAGTGGAGTGGATCTGGTGATGAAGGCACCCGCGAAATTGGCGATCGACGATTTGCTGCACGCCCGTTTGGCGTTTGGTGCGGTGCGAGCGATTGTTCCGCCGTCGGCTGTCGGATTCACGATTGCGACTACGGACGTGAATTTCGAAGACGTGGGCACCGAGTTCGGTTTGAATGTTTCGAAGAAGACTGGTGAAAGCACCATGCAGGTGTTTGATGGTCAAGTGAACGTGCGCGAGTCCGCAACCAACGGTTTGATGAAGAGTGTGTACGAAGGTGATTGGGTGCGGTATGCCAACGGGAAAGCCAAGCAAGGTGGCGAGCCGGACGGACAGCAGTTTCCGTCGCCGGGCGAGATTGGTTATTTGCGTTGGAAAACCATTGGCCAGCATCACACCGATGACCCGAGTTTGATTGGCTGGTTCCCGTTCATTAAGAAAGAAGATTCGGAGACGCTCTTCAACTCGGCATCGAACTCTGTCGTCACGTCCGGTCGTATTCATGGACCGCGTTGGGTTTCGGGGCGATGGGCGGGGAAAGAGGCGTTGTTGTTTGATCGAGACACGGATTTTGTTGAGTTTGAAATTCCAGGGGAATATCAAGAAATCACGGTTGCTGTTTGGCTGCAGGTGGATCGACTCGATCGAGAAATGATTGCGATCTGTAATTCAAATCATGGTGACGACGGTGATTTGCACTTTCAAATGAACCGCTATGGGTTGCCTCGCGGCGGCATCATGGGGGCGCCACGCGAAGAACTTCGATGGGTTGGTGATCCCGTTCCTATTGGTAAGTGGGTGCACGTCGTTTCGGTTACCTCGATTCCTGATTGTCGAAGCGATATCTACGTCAATGGAAAAATAGTGACGCAGAGCACTCTCGTTCAAAGCGATTTCAAGATCAGTCCGGGTGTGTGTCGGTTAGGAAATTGGGTCTCGTATGCGCAGTTTTCGGAACGGCCGCCACGCTCCCTTCGCGGACGAATGGATGAAGTCGCGATCTGGAAGCGTGCGTTAACTGATGAAGAGATTTCAACGCTCGTCGATGAAGGCCGACCGAGTCTGGTCTGGTCGCGTGACAATCCACCGCTCGAACATCCGTTGCCCAAACCATAGCCGCTGCCCTTCTTTTCCTCCCACCGCACATCCCGCCTTCCTCCTCCCGCCTAAGGAAATTGAATATGTCGAACTTAAATCGGTCTAGCGATGCGCCTAATCGGCACGGTTGCACGGGTTTTCGCTCGATGATGAATCGCCGTGCCGCGATCCAAGCCGGAGTGTGTGGTGGATTGGGGCTCTCGCTCGGTGACATGTTTCGATTGCAATCGCAAGGCGGTGATGCGTTCAGCATGACTCAGGGGAAAACGCTGAAAGATCCCAAAGCACTCAGCGTGATTCAGTTGCACCTGGGCGGTGGTGTTCCTCAGCACGAATCGTTTGATCCGAAGCCGGAATCACCGGTGGAATATCGCGGGGCATTCGGGGTTACCAAGACAAACACCGGAGAAATCTTTAGCGAAAACTTTCCTGCGACCGCGGCGGTCGCTGACAAGTTGACCGTGATCCGCAGCATGGTGGGGAAAATTCCGGACCACGCGACTGCCACGTATCACCTTTTCACGGGATACACGCCAACAGCGGTGATCGATTTCCCGCAGATGGGGGCAATTGTTTCTCACGAGTTGGGCAAACGTGGCGAGTTGCCGCCGTACGTTGCGATTCCCAACAACCACAGCTTTGCGGGAGGCACTGGGTTTCTCAGCAGCACTCACGGTCCGTTCGAACTCAACGCTGACCCTGCCGAGCGAAACTACAAAGTCAAAGACTTTTCGATTCCTGAGCGTGTCTCGATGCAGCGATTTGATCGTCGCAAAACTGCGCGTGAAATCGTTGAGCAAAAGATCAGAAGTCTCGAAGCGGATCCTACGACCTTGGATACGATGGATGACTTCTATCAACAAGCCTACACGCTGTTGACGTCGCAGGAGTCGCAAGCGGCGTTCGCTCTCGATGGTGAGACCGAAGAAACCTTCGAATTGTACGGACGCGATGTCGTTGGGCTTAAAGGGCCTGACAACCGCTTTCATCCCAAGGGACTCGCCGAGAAGATGATTGTGGCTCGAAGGTTGGTCGAATCCGGTGTTCGCTTCGTCACCGTGACCTATGGCAGTTGGGATTCTCACGTCGATGTCCAAAGAGACTGCCTGGACCAAATGCCGGCGTTAGATCACGCGATTTCGGGACTGATCACTGACTTGGATCGCCGTGGACTACTCGACACGACAATCTTTTGGGTGACGTCGGAATTTGGTCGAACACCGAAAATCAATAACACCAGCGGACGAGACCATTGGGCGCGAAACTATTCGATGTTGGTGGCGGGAGGCGGTTTCTCGCCCGGGCTCATTTATGGAGCGAGTGATTCGATCGGCGGTGAACCTGCACGTGACGCGGTGCCGTTGGAAAACTTGATGCACACGATCTATCACCAACTCGGAATCGATGCAAACAAAGAGTTGTTGGCGTTCGGGACCCGCCCGATCGAGATCATCAAGGATGGAAAGTTGCTCAAAGGATTGCTGAGCTAAATTCTGCGACTCACCATGCCGGGTCTAGTCCAAAAATAGTCACTCTCTTATCCCTCCCCGCTTGCCCCACCTGAACTCATTATGCACGTGCGAATTTCCGCCATCGTGTTCTCGTTGTTTTGTTTGACCAATGTTTGCATTGGCGCGATGACCAAGGCAATCGAGTCCGTCCATCCCCGAATCGCTCAACGAGGATCGACCGTTGAGGTGACGATCAGTGGAGTGTCGTTGGATGATCCGAAAGAGATCATTTTCTATCGACCGGGAATTCGTGCAACCGGACTAAAGGTGTCTGAAACGCCACCGAGGAGACGTCATGTCATGCATGGTGGCTATATCGCTGAATCGATCGTGTGCCAGTTCGAAATTTCGCCGGATTGCCCCGCCGGGGAACACGCGTTTCGTCTGCGAACGTCCGACGAGTTAACCTGCATTGCTACTTTCCATGTCACCCCGTTCCCGGTCGTGGATGAGAACGAGCAGGAACGCAACAGCAACGACGGGATGGATACCGCAGTCGAAGTGACGCCAAATGTCAGTGTTCGCGGACGATTGAACAATGGTGCTCGCGGGGATGTGGACATGTACAAGATGCCTGTTAAGTCGGGCCAGCGTTTGGCCGTCGAGGTAGCCTGTGCCCGCATCGCGGATACTCACTATGGGGATTCGGAATTCGATACTGCCGTTCGAGTATTGGACGAAAGTGGACGCGAGTTGGCGGCGAACGATGACAATTCGTTGTTGATTCAGGACCCGATCGTGTCACTCAAGGTGCCACGGGACGGGTATGTTTTTGTGGAAGTCGCACGTTCCATTTTTGTGCCTTCGGACCGTCCCTATTGCGTGCACATTAGTGATACGCCACGGCCTCTAGCAGCGTTTCCGCCAGGCGGTCAATCCGGTCAGGTCGAGAAGATTCGGTTGATCGGCGACGCGTTGGGGGATGTTGAAAAACAGATTCACATTCGCGACCTCGATGGAACGTTTGACTACTTTAGTGATTCGCCTACGCCGATTCCGTTGCGAAGTAGCCCCTATCCCAATGTGATGGAGAACCCAACGGCACGCGTCACCGATGTTGAGGTACTTCCGATCGCCATCAACGGGATCATCGATACTGGCGAAGAGTCGGACAGCTATCGTGTTCATGTTCGCAAAGGTGATCGTTGGCACGTTCGGGTGTATTCGACGACGTTGGGATCACCGATTGATCCGCGACTCCGAATTCGTCCGATCGATGAGGATGGCGAGCCTGGGAAACCGGAAGTCGATCTTGATGATGTGACGTTGGAGGAACGTGACGTTTACGGAACGAACTATCGTTCACGCAGCGGTTTGCCCGACACATTGGATCCGTCTGTTGTTTGGGAACCCAAACAGGATGGCGATTATCTCATCGAGCTGCACGATTCGAGTGGCAGTGGTGGACCAACGGGCATTTATCGCATCGAAATCGAATCGCCTCGTACACTCTTTCAGACCGTGCTAAAGAGTACGACGTTCGATTGGACCGAATCGATGCGAGTCACCGGGTTGGCTGTTCCACAGGGCAATCGCTGGACCGTGAACGTGAACATGCCGCAGGGGCAATGCGACACAATCCAAGGCGACTTTGAAGTCATCGCTCGAGGGCTTCCTGACGGGATGAAGCTGATTGTTCCGCCGATGCCGAAAGGGAAAATCCCTGGCGTTTGGCCGATGCAGTTGGTTGCCGATGCGGATGCCGAACCGGCCGGAGCGGTGATTACGCTCGACGCGATCCCTTCGGATCCGAACGAGATTGTCGAAAGCCGGTCAGTGCAACAGGTGCCTTTCATTAACCATTCGGGCGGGGACGCATGGAACACCGTTCGTGTGGACTCCTATATCACGGCCGTGGTTGATCCGGCACCGTTTTCGATCGAGTTATTCAAACCGTCGGTGCCGTTGGTTCGCGGAGGCGAGTTGGCATTGCCCGTCAAAATTCATCGCCAACCGGGCTTCGAGGGCGCGATCGAATTCGGGGCCGTTTGGTCACCTCCTGGGTTGGCGATTCAGCCACCTCAAACGATCCAACCCGGTGAAACGGAAGGCTTCTTACGAGTTTCGGCAACCAATGGGGCGCAGTTGACAACATGGCCGCTGGTCGCGATCGCGAGCACAGTTCGTGATGACATTGATCCCTATTTGGGTGTTGGGCACACACGGGTTTCGTCTGAGTTCATCGGATTGACGGTTGCTGATCGCTACGTCGAATTGGCCGCGAGTCCAGAGAGTGTCCGCCGAGGCGAACGGAAGTCCTTTGTCTGGAATGTCAAGCACAAGAACACGTTTGATGGCGAGGCACGTGTCCGGTTGCTCGGATTGCCCAAGGGAGTGAACGTCATCGATCCCATGCCGACATTGAACAAACAGTCCAAAGAGGTGCGGTTCCAAATCGAAGCGACCGACGAAGCTCTGTTGGGATCAGCCACGGGTTTGGCGTGCGAAGTCATCCTGGAGGCGGAGGGGCAAGAAATCGTCCAGCGGACCGGCAATGGCGTGCTGAGAATTGACCCCGGACAGGGTTAACGCCATGACCACCGAAGCCTCACCGCACTCCCATCGAATCGTTCTTTGCCCGGCATGTACCGCCACGGCCTCGAGGAATAACACCATGAATCTCTCACACCATTCGCCTTTCGTTATGCCGACTGCATCCAATCGATCAATGAAGTTTCGAGGTTTTTGGATGCGCAGTCTGCTGATCGGTATGACCGGTTGGTTGATTGCTGCTGCGGCGGTCACCGCCAGTGACCAGGTCGCCGAGGCCGACACGCCTAGTTTTCGTCGAGACGTGATGCCGGTGTTCTTTCGAGCCGGTTGCAACGCCGGTTCGTGTCACGGTGCTGCCAGCGGGAAAGACGGATTCATGTTGTCGTTGTTTGGGTACGATCCGAAAGGAGACTATCACCGCACGGTCAACGAAATGGTGGGACGCCGAGTGAACACGGCGATTCCGGAACAGAGTCTGTTGTTGTTGAAGTCTACTGGTGATGTCACCCACACCGGTGGGAAACTGTTTGATGAAGACAGCGAGTACTATCAAACGCTCTATCGATGGATCGCGGCGGGGGCACCGGATGATTCAGATTCGGTTCCCGAAACCGTGGAGGTCATCCTTTCCAAACAACGCTTCCTGTTTGAAGAAAAAGGAGCCAAGGACCGACTGCGAGTTGGCGCGGTCGCGAATGACGGTTCCAAACGATTGGTCACTTCGCTCGCTCGATTTCACAGTAACAACGAAAGCGTGGCGACGATTGACGACAACGGCAACGTCACTGCAGTTGGACCGGGAGACACGTATGTGTTCGCTCGCTATAGCCGGTTTACGATTGGTGCAGAGGTCATTGTGTTGCCGCCTGCCGAGGGGTTTCAGTGGCCCGATCCGCCTGCGACGAACTACATCGATGAATTGGTGTTTGATCGTTTGCAAAAGCTGCGAATCACACCGTCAGAACTTTGCGATGATGAAACGTTTTTGCGACGCGTGACCTTGGATTTGGCGGGACGCACGCCGACGGTGGAGGAATACGAGGCGTTTGTTAACGGTGATCGGGATCGCACCGCGAAGATTGATGAACTATTGGCCGATGACGAGTTTGCCGATTTGTGGACCGCGTTGTGGGCCGAGCAATTGCGAATTGTGGGCGGCAACTATGCTCCTGCGGCCACTCACGTCAAAGCGGCCATGTCGTTCTATGAGTGGATTCGAAAGCAGATGCGTTCGGGACGTCCGCTGAATGAGTTCGTCGAAGAAATGGTTGTGGCTTCGGGAAGTAATCTCACCAACGGTCCGGCGAACCTCTACACGATGATGGTTCACGGGCCACGTTTTGAACCGAAGGCGTTTGCGGCCGATTTTTCTCAAGTGTTCCTTGGCGTGCAAATTCAGTGTGCCGAATGTCACAACCATCCGTTCGACCGTTGGACACAAGACGACTACTACAGTTTTGTCAGTTTCTTTGCCGGGATGAAACGCAAACCCGGTGTCGAGCCGCGGGAGCGACGGATCTTCTACGACACATCGACACCGCCGATGAAGCACGTCGTGGACCAACGACCGATGCCTGCCCGCGTGCTCGGTGGTATTGAACCGGTCTCCAGCGATGGAGATCCACGAAAAGAACTCGCGCGTTGGTTGACGTCGCCGGACAACGAGATGTTTAGCCGGAATATTGCCAACCGGATTTGGGCCCAGTTGCTCGGTACCGGAATTGTTGAACCGGTCGACGATATCCGAGTCAGCAATCCACCCGTTAACGGACCACTGTTGGATGCTCTTTCGAAACGTCTCGTGGAGTCCGGTTTTGATTTGAGGACATTGGTTCGTGATATTTGCAATTCGCGTGTTTACCAATTGAGCATTCAACCCAATGCGTCCAACTATGGGGACACACGACAATTTTCGCATGCTCATTTACGTCGCCTGCGGGCCGACGTGCTGTTGGACTCCGTTGCCACGGCAACAGGGATGAATGCGTCGTTTCCCGGTTTCGCGAATGGGACGCGTGCGATCAACTATTTCCCTATTGTCGGTGGTGATACGGGAGGGCCGAATTATGGCACTCCGTTTTTCAAGACGTTCGGTCGTTCCAGTCGTGCAACCGTTTGTGCGTGCGAAACCAACACGCAGCCCACGTTGTCTCAAACATTGCACCTAGCCGTCGGCGAGACCGTTCAGAAACGTTTGTGGGCGGGTGGGGAAATCAAGAAATTGGTTGCGTCCAAAGACACGCCCGAGCAGATTCTTGACGAACTCTTTGTAAGGGCACTTAGTCGGCAACCGACACAGGACGAAATCGCCGCTTTGGTCGAAGCCGTCGGTGAATCGAAAAACGACCCGAGCGTCTATGAAGACATCTTCTGGGGATTGTTCAATTCAACAGAATTTTCGTTTAACCATTGATGTCGCGGAGTCTGTTTTGAGACCGATTGGCCTCGGTTGTCTGCCTTTTTGATTCGACGTGATGTTCCTTCTTCAGATAATTCAATGAACTCATTTTCCGTACAAAGACGCTTGTCGCTGTTGATCCTTTCTGTGCTCGTCGCGGTGCTTATTTGGCTGGCTCCATCGGATATGGATGCAGCCGAGATGACCGGCGAGAGTGACCATGACATGCCGGTCACCTATGACGATCACGTCGCTGCGATCTTGAAACGTCACTGCTGGCAGTGTCACGGAGAATCGAAACAAGAGGCGGGCATCAATCTGGCCAGCTACGCGGACGTCGCCGGCAGCGATGAACTCGTGGTTGCGGGGAGATCCAGTGCGAGTCGGTTGCTAGAAATCATTCTGGCTGAAGACCCCGTCGAGCGAATGCCACCCGAAAATGATCCTTTGCCGAAAGAACAGATTGCACTGATTAAGGCGTGGATCGATTCGGGATTGCGAGAAAATTCAGGCAGCAAGGTCGAAAAGAATCGGGGCATCGAATTTCGGCCGACCGCGATGACGGATCTTGAAGATGGTCCACTGCCGATGCCCGAAGGATTGTCACCGGTGGCTCCACGAGAAACGTTGCGACCATTCCCTGTCATCGCGTTGGCGTCGAGCCCTCGGGCACCACTGGTAGCGATTGGTTCGTACGAACGTGTTGAACTGATCCATACCGAAACTCAAGAAACGATCGGTTTGCTCGCGTTCCCCGAAGGTGAGCCGCATGTGTTGCAGTTCAGTCGATCAGGCCGATTGTTGATGGTGGCGGGTGGACGTCCGGTTCAAAACGGCGTTAGCGTGTTGTTCGACGTCCAGACGGGTAAACGACTCGCCGAGATGGGAGATGAAACGGACGTGGTTATCGCCGCGGACATCTCGCCGGACGAACGTCGAATCGCGATCGGCGGGTCGGGACGTGTCGTGAAAATTTTGTCGACCGAGACAGGAGCGGTGCTGCATACGTTGGTCAAACACACCGATTGGGTGACCGCGGTTGCGTTCAGCCCGGATGGAAGCTTGTTAGCGTCGGCGGATCGTGTCGGCAATATACATCTTTGGGATGGTGAGAACGGCGGTGTCATTCGCCCGCTGGCTGAGCACAAGGCGTCGGTGACGGCGCTCGCGTGGCGTTCGGACTCGAAATTGCTGGCCTCCAGTGGTGAAGACGGCTTGATCGTTTGGTGGGACGTCGCGAAAGGCTGGCCACTTTTCTCGAAACCAAAAGCGCACCCACCCAAACGACCCGCTGGTGTTTATGGCGAGATTCCCAATGGCGTGTTGGATCTGCGGTTTGGACCTGCCGGGGAATTGGTCAGTTGCGGACGTGATCAAAAGGTTCGTGTTTGGGCGAGCGATGCAAAAGAGACTAAGGTTGTGCGGATCGAGAACGATGAGTCGAACGCCAATATTCAAATTCTTCCGCTACAATCGGTGTTGACCTTCGATGGTGCCACCGCAATCACAGGCGACTCGGCAGGCATCCTTCATTCCCACGCCGTTAAATAGCAGTAATGTTAAAACGAAATCGTCGAGCATGGATCGCGAGTGCATTGGCTGTTGCCGCGAGTCTGACTCTGATGATCCTGCCCTTCGATGTTCGTGCGGACGAACCGCGTGATCACGATGCGTCCGGTGGAAGTTCGTCCATCGAAGATGGCGAAACGCGATTGAGTGAGTTTCTTGATGGGCTCGATATCATTGATTGCCATACGCATTTCTATGATCCGAGTCGACCGGAGGGCGTTCCCTGGCCTGCGAAAAATTCATCGTTGTATCGAACCGTGCTGCCCGAAAATTTGCGTCGTCTAAAACAGTTTCGGCCGGTAACGGGAACTGTGGTTGTGGAAGCAAGTTCATGGGTGGACGACAATGCGTGGTTGTTGAAGTTGGCCGAAGCGGACCCGTTTATCGTGGGCATCGTGGGACGGCTGCATCCAGGTGACGATGAATTCGCGGAGCAGTTGAATCGCTTTGCGGCGAATCCTTTGTTTCGCGGTATTCGCATCTCAGTGCGTTTGCTCGATCAGCTTCTAGAGGAGAATAGCGAGAACCCGGCGTCACTGGACGACTTGGTTCTGCTTGCCGAGCGTGATTTGTCTCTCGATGTCAATGGAGGCACTGAGACTCCCGCGATCGTGGCGAGGCTTGCGGAGAAGATTCCGAATCTGCGTATCGTTGTGAACCACGTCGGCAACGTTGCGGTGACTTCGGACCCGCCACCGTCGGCGTGGCGGGCAGGCATCGAGGCTGCTGCGGAACATCCGAATGTGTTTTGTAAAATCTCAGCCTTGGTTGAAAAGGCATCGCGTGAGGGTGGAACTTCGGCACCGGATGATCTGGAGTTCTATCGCCCTTATTTAGATATCGTGTGGAACGCGTTTGGCGACGACCGGGTGATTTATGCTAGCAATTGGCCCGTCTCGGAACGGGGAGCGAGCTATGAAACGTTGCAGCGAATCGCGTTTGAGTACGCAGTCGAACATGGAGCGGAGGCGACGAGGAAGTTCGCATCGTTGAACGCGAAGCGGGCGTATCAATGGATCGAACGTCCCGGTCGCCGTCGCGAAACGGGCAGCGAGTAACACGTGTTGTCTCCGACATGGTTCTTGTCAGGAAGGCGTGACTTATCCGTGGTGGAAGGTGTCCGTGGACTCTGGAGTTCGTTACTAAATGTTGGACTCTGGCGTGGGATCCTGTTTTGGGGCAAACTGACGTTCGGTGATCGTGATGTCCGCCGAGTTTGGCGCGGCCTAGAGTATCGCGAAACACCAGTTGGCATGCTCGAATGTTTCGTCGCCATGAAGTTTTCGGCTCGATTGCGGTTGAGAGTTTGCTGACGCTTACGTTCCCGATGGATCGAGACGACGGTAATGAGCAACGCAGACACGCCGGATGACGCGCAATCGCCTGTCCCAGAATTGCTGAAAAAGGCTCGGGATGAAGGAACGCAATCGCTGGGCGAGTTGTTGCAGTTGTATCGTAATTATTTGACGGTCTTGGCGACGACTCAGTTGGACGGACGGTTGCGTCGGCGGATGAACCCGTCCGATTTGGTTCAGGAAACCATGTTGGGTGCCCACCGCGATTTTGAAGCGTTTCGTGGAGGCAGCGAGCAAGAGTTATTAGCGTGGCTGCGCCAGATTTTGGTGAACTGTTTGCGAACCGCGATCGACGTGCATTTCAATGCACAGAAGCGAGACATGCGTCGTGAAATTTCGATCGAGCATGTCAGTGACGCGTTAGACAACAGCGCTGCCAATTTCGCCAACGTGCTGGCCGATCGAGGTCCGTCGCCGAGCGAACCGATGCGGCGTCGTGAACGGGCCGTCGAGTTAGCAGACCAGCTCGCGAAGTTGCGTCCGCAGTACCGTGACGTGATCGTGTTGCGAAATCTGCAAGGGTTGTCTTTTGAAGAGATCGCACAACGACTCGACCGCAAACCGGGCACCGTGCGGATGCTTTGGTTGCGCGCGATGGACAAATTCAAAGAGTCCTACGAGGCGAATTCGTGAGCGACATGGACTTCTCCTCGATCTCGGATTTGAGTCTCGAGCCGGCGATGACGCGAGGACTGAGTTTGCAGCAAAAGCAACGCCTCACTGTCTTGCTGGACCGCTATTTGATCGCGTTGGAGGAAGGTGCTCCGCCGTCGATCGAAGATCTCGCTGACGATGATCCGGAGCTCGTCGAACCACTGCGATCTTACGTGTCGGGGTTGGAAGATCTGCACCACATTGCCGCGGGCTTTGTTCCCCAAAGCGATTCGGATGAAACCGAACGAGAGGAAACGCCGGAGAAAGTGCTCGGCGATTTTCGATTGCTCGAAGAGATTGGTCGTGGAGGCATGGGGGTTGTTTACCGTGCCAAACAGATCTCGCTTGATCGGACCGTCGCGATCAAGTTGTTACCGTTTGCGGCCGTGCTCGATTCTCGGCAGATTGCTCGTTTCAACAACGAGGCTCAAGCTGCTGCACAATTGCATCATCCGAATATTGTGCCCGTTTATACCGTTGGGGCCGTTCGAGGAGTTCACTACTATGCCATGCAGTTCATTGACGGACAGTCGTTTGACGAGGTCATCACGGACCAGAGCAACAACGGCATGTTGCCCGCGATTAATGACATTGTCCGAATTGGGATTCAGATTGCCGATGCGTTGCATGCGGCACATGAATTTGGTGTGATCCATCGCGATATTAAGCCGTCCAACGTGATGGTGGATCGTGGTGGAAAAGTGTGGGTGACGGACTTTGGTTTGGCGCGTTGTCAAACCGACGCGACGCTGACGAAGACAGGAGACATTGTCGGCACGATGCGGTACATGAGCCCCGAGCAAGCAAGGGGAGAATCCGCGATTGTTGACGGACGAACGGACGTGTATTCGCTCGGGGCGACGTTGTATGAAATGCTGTGTTTGCAACCGGCGTTTGATGGTGGGGATGCTCCTGCGGTACTGCGTCATATCGATGAACGCAACCCGCCGCCGCTGCGCACGATTCGCCCCGACGTGCCTCAGGATTTAGAAACGGTGATCGCCAAAGCGATGGCCAAAACGCGAGACGGTCGCTATGACACGGCAGCCGATTTGGCGATCGATTTACGGCATGTGTTGGCAGGCGAACCAACGATCGCGCGTCCTCCCACGTTGGTGGACCGTTTGTCACATTGGGCCGTTCGACACCGTGGAATCGTCACTGTATCGCTCGTCCTCGTCGTGCTCGCGTTGGTGGGACTCTCGGTGAGTACGGCGCTGATTTCGACGGCGAAACAGGAGTCGGACATGAATGCCGCTCGCGCCGCCGATAGCGATCGGTTGTCACGTGCGGCGGTAGATCGATTGGGGGCACAGATGGCCGAACTGTTGGCGGATGTTCCGGGAGCGGATGCGGTGCGTCGCCAATTGTTGCAAGAGACGCTGTCCTACTATGAGGACTTCGCAGCGAGGGCTGACGACGATCCCGGATTGATGCATGACTTAGCGATCACGTATGGGAAGATCGGTTCGATTCAAAGTGAGGTTGGTGCGACGGACGAAGCGGTCGCTTCGCTGGAAAAGTCGTTGGGATTGTTCGCGGCGCGCTCGAAGGCGGAACCATCCAATCGTGAGCGACAACAAGAGCTCGCAACTGGTGAAAACAATTTGGCGTTGGCGCTCGAACAGGCCGGGCGATACGAAACGGCAATGAAACGATATCTGTCGGCGATCGAACGGCAAGAACGGTTGTTGAATGACGAACCAAGTGATGTCGATGCCAAGGCCGGTCTATCGCTCTCGCTCAGCAATTTGGGGTTGTTATTAAGCAAGACCAAGCAGTTCGAGCAAGCGGAAACTTCATATCGTCGCAGCATTGAGTTGGTGGAGTCGATCGCGGAAGAGAGTCGGATGCCGTCGTTAGAAAGGCAGTTGGCGTCGACGTATCAAAACCTCTCCGGTTTGTTGACGAAGAGTGATCCCACGCGAGCGGTGCAGTACGCTCGCACGGCGCTTCAAAACCAGATGGACGAGTTGAAAGCCGAGCCAGGGAATCCCAAAACGGCCAATCGCGTTGCGTTGACATTGAACAGTCTCGGGGCCGCGCAGTCGGAGGCGGGGGACGTTGAGTCATCGTTGGATTCGTACCGGCAAGCGATCGACATTCAAACACAATTGCTCGAGCGTTGGCCGGAACAATTGACCTATCAACGCGATATTGCGGTGACACAAAACAATTACGGTTTGGCGTTGGCAGGGCAGAAGCGGTACGACGAAGCCAGTCTCGCGTTTGAGAACGCGTTGACGTTCCAGATCCCGCTAGCGGAATTGTTTGTCGGCGACGTGGATCTGCAGAGCACGCTCGGTGGTGTGTACAACAATTTGGGGTTCGTTCAGGAGCGACTCGGCGAGACCGAAAAAGCGATTGAGGCCTACCGATTGGCGGTCAAACATCAGTCTCTCGCGCATCGTGCGGCACCCGAGGTTCCTCAGTACCGTGAGTTTTTGAGTAAACATTATTTCAATCACGCAACGTTGCTAACGGAATCGGGGCGAATCAGTGACGCGGTGGAGGCGGCTCGCAAACGTCGCGATCTGTGGGAGGGTGACGGTGTGCGGCTCGCGGGTGTTGCCGAAGAGTTTTTGAGGATCGCCGAAAACGCACATCCCGCGGGTGATCTCTCCGATGACCGTTCATTGTCAAAATCTGACTGTGTCGAATGTGCCGTCGAAACCATGCGAATGGCGATCGAGGCGGGGTTTGATCCGCCAGATGGGTTGCTCAATCGTCCGGAATACCGATCCTTGCAAATACCGATTCGGCTGGACTGAATTCGGTGGATTAAACTAGTATCAATGGCAACGTTTTCTTGAAGACTTTCTAGTTCCCTCGTCGGTTGCTGATTTTGAATAAACGAGATCAACGTATCGGGAATTCGCCCAAGCTTAAACGCACCTTGCGTCTCGAACCGTTGGAGTCTCGTGCCCTCATGGCGGCGGATTTCTTCGGTGCGGCTGAATTCGGGCCTTCGCAGAGCGGCGATCGATTGCTCGTCGAACGGGGGCACGCCGACCGTTTCGCAGAGGTGGCCAAGCAAGAGCTTCGGATGCGAGTGTCTGATGGATTGCAGCGAGAGGCTGCGACGACGCTTGAGCACGCCTCGATCGATCGGCATAACGTGTTGGTGTTCAGGCCGTTGCCTGACGCGAGGCATAACATTTCAAGTCCAGTCGTCGGCCCACCGGCACGTGACCACTTCACGTCGATCCGTGTGAAGGAGTTTGACGGGATCGACCGGCCAGACACAATCAAGTGGATCTCGTTGGGTCGAAACACACCGGATCGATTGTCTGCCGATCGGATTGTTCGAGAAGTCAATCCGTTGACGGATCACGTGCTCGTTTTCTCAAAGGTCGAGCTCATCTCAGTGCGACCGATTCAGGCACCCGATATTGTGATCACGATTGCGAATGTTCCGCAGCGAGAATCCGATGGTCGAGCCCCGGTCGGTCGTGGTGACAATCGACCGGAAGGCGTCATCGCGGAGTCGAATTCAAACGAGAACGCCGATGTTGATGCGGTCGCGGACGATGACCTGCTCGACCGAGTGATCAGCACGATTGCGAAGGACCGCACCCAAAATCAAAGTACCGCTTCGGCCGTGACAACGACGTCAACGCCGGGGCAATCCTTCGCCATGAACCTTTCTTCTCATGTCCAGGATGCAGTGAGCGCGCGTCCTCTTGTGTCACCCCTGTCGAATCATGGTGGAATGATCGAGATTGATTCGTTGGAGTCGTCGGACACACCATCTGACTTACCGGATGAATCCGATGCCGAACCGTGGCAGATCGAACGGTCGACACTCGAGCAAATCGCTGAGACGGCACACGATGAATCGGAATCGGAGCCGTCTGGACCACCGACTGATCTAGCCGTGGATGAGTCGGGCAACGGTGGATTGATTGCGATCGCTCATGCTGACCTACCGACATCCGTGATCATGCCAAATTATCATCCGATTGAGATTCAATTGGATCCGAGTATGGGGCACTTCCGCAGTTTTCAATTGGCAGCGGTGCCTGTACACGATCGGGAGTCGAGTGATCCGGCCGATCTGTTGACTCGATTGCAAAACGGTTTCGATCAAGAAAACGTGACCGAATCGACTGCGTACCCGCCAAACATCTCGTCGGTTGCTTACGCGGGGATGATCTTCGTCGGTGGGATCGTGCTGACGGTTGAGTTGCGAGGTCGCAAAACAGACCTGATCGACGATTCAGAAGAGACGGGGCTCTCGTGACCCTTGGTGGACGCAGCGTTGGTGAACGACCAGGGCGGCGACAAAGCTAAGGAAACACGTCGAGGCCGTCTTGAATGTCATCAAGACATTTTTCAATCGACGCGCCCTGCTGATACTCTTGAAAAATCTTGCTGCGGTTGAAAGCAGCGACGAATCAAACGAGTACTTTCTAAGAAGCGGTAGGCCATATCACCAGGCTTTGGGAAACTGAATTCGGGCGAATCCAGTTACGGTGAACAGGTCCGTCATCATGGAAAATGCGTTAGCCAACGATGGCTTGTTTGGCGTTTCGGCGATACTCAGCCGGCGATTTCCCGTTCCATCGTTTGAACGCGTTGCTGAACGACGACGGTGACTCGTAGCCGACGAGAGTCGCGATGTTTGCGATTTCGATCGGACTTTCTCTCAGCAGTTCACAGGCGTTTTGCATGCGAATTTCGGTGAGATACTGCAGCGGTGGGGTGCCGACTAAGTTGCGGAATCGTTCCGAGAATGCGGATTTAGAAACGTTTGCCATCTTTGCCATTTTAGGCACGGTCCATGGATCTCCGAGAGATTGGACGAGTGCTTTCAAGACCGGACCCACGGTGGCATCCGTCACCGCGTGCATCAAGTGTTTGTCCCCACTTCCATATGCCCCGTTGGATCCGTGGGTGAGTTCAACGGACAAGGTTTTGATGAAAATGATCTCGGCGAGTTTTCGAACGGTCAGTTGCCAGCCATGTTCGGCTTCGCGTTTTACCGTCGACAGAACGTCCAAGATTGGGATGCAAGAGCGGAGTACAGAATCGGCCCGATGGTTCAAGTGAATGACTTCGGGTAAGCCGATCGACAACGGGTTCTGTTTGAGTTCACGAAGTGAAAACTGTGCGTAAAGAATCGCGGTGGAATCTGGGCCGTTGGGAATATGCCAAGTCGGGTCACTGATGCGCTCGGCGATCGGTTCGGCGGGGCAGTCCAGCGTATGAAGCATGCGATGGGCCGTCCCACGCGTTGTGATTAAATGATCACCCGCCATCAAACGAATCGGTTCAGAACCGGGAGCGTCCGGAACAAACCACCCACTGCCTTGGGTGAAGACGTACATGCTGACAACGTCGGCGGGCACACTCAAACCCCAATGAGCTGGGAACGTCCACTCAACCGCGTTCCACTGAGGCAGATAGAGTTTTTCAAGCAATTCGGCGATCGGATCGGGGTGAAACAAACTCATGGCATGGCGGGGGCTCGCGATCGATTTTGTTTGTGCGACCGGACGCATTTCTGCCAACTGCAATGACGATGAGGAGTCTATGCTGATCACGTGAATTACCTTGGATTACGACGGAGACTCAAGAATCGAAATGTGGGGGATCGGGCGATGGATCGCGGCGGCTGCCAACTTGCATTGACTGAGGCGAGATTGGTGCCGCGTATCCGGACGTTCAGTGCCGCTCGATCATTTGAGGGGGCAAAAAGGGGTGGGCGTAGACCGGTGCCGAACCTTTACAACACCGGACACGGCTCAAAGTTTTGAATTTGTTTGTCCAACGAAATGACTTCAAAAGTTCAAGCAACGCTGTGCTACGTTTGGAACCATCGGGCCTCAACCTGGAAGCAATTCGTAGTATTGGTAGACGGCGAATTTTCATGAAAATTCTCTTCCCACGTAGTTTGACTGAACTCAATTCCGATTGACGACACCGGTCCGACAATACGACTTTACGGGCGCCTTCGCGGTCCAGAGGATTCACGAATTCTGTAGCTGTCTTTCGTTGCAACTGTTTTTCGCTGGTGACCATCGCCACTGTTGGTAACGTCGCGGTTTTGGCATCGCTGTTTGCGGATTGCTAACAGCGATTTTCTCAACGATCTCAGTTGCCGCCAAAACAAGGGAGGATGTTTCGGCAGGATTGTCACAGTTGACGGGCAAAATTTTGAGTGGTGCCGAACGGTACCTTATGCGGTCCTTGGGGTTTCAGGATGACAATTAACATGTCTCTCCGATACCGACCTGATTGCCATGAAGATCACACAAACACCCCGTTGGTTTAACGGACGCGTCCTTGCATCTCTTGTATTGTTCGTCGTCTGTGCATCAGCGTCGCAGGCCCAGAGAGGGCGGTATGGCCGTGAGGATGTGGGGATGGGAAGGCCGATCAAAACTGAGCAAGGTTTTTTGTTTGTCGATGGAGCGTTTGTTGCGCCGCCGTACAAGATCGAATTCGAAGACGATTCAATTCGTATCAACGGTGAAGACTACGCCGCCGACGCGTTTGATTTGAGCCGGTATTCCCCGCGGAGTCGTGGCATGCGTGGTGATAGTGCTCGCGGCATGGGGTATCGCGGTGGGGGTGGTTTTCATCGAGGAGAACCTCAAGCGACGGTCGAATACAATCCGTTGTGGCGGTTGTCACGCGAGTTCAGCTGGCTGAGTCATGGTGCCATTTTTATTCTCAAACAAGAGAATCCGCCGTTGATTCTGTGGCCCACTCAGCATGGGTTTGATCTATTGGAAACGCTGATTGCGACTACAGAACAACCGGTGAATGAAAACAATGTGCACGACGCGGTGACATCCGACGAGGATCGCGAAACGTGGCGAGACTTGGTAGCCAATTTCCAGGCGACGCCCGCGTTTCTAAGCAAGGCAACGAAACTTGTTGACGAAATGAATGCGGTTGAAATAGATGCCGAACGCCAACATGCAGCGCAGCGTTTGGGCGAAAAAGTGAGCTACCCGCTGACGATGTTTGCGTTGGTGTTGGTGGTAATCGCCGTGGGGCATTTGTTAACCCACGCCCAGGCAACGAACCTGCAAATCGACGACCCATCAACGAGAGAAACGATCAAGAAATCAACCGTGGTTTCGTTGATTATCGTAGGGTTGATGTCTGCGATCGATTTGGTCTGGACGTTGGTCGCACATCAGAGTGGAACAATGCGAGAGATGAATCCGTTGGGAAGCCGATTGATCGCGGACCCGGTTCAATTGATCGCATTCAAGATCGTAATCACCTCAATGTCGATGGGGTTGTTGTTCTGGTTAAGGGATTTGCCGTTTGCCCGCCGTGCGACGTGGTGGTGTTGTTTGGTGCTGACATTGTTGACGGTTCGGTGGGTGACGTTCCAATCGTTGTTCGTTTGAGGCCGATGGGAATCGGTTGGGATGAGAGCTCACGCGGTCGGTCACACAACGCCGCGAATTGACAACATCTTTTGAAAGCGTGAGATTTTTCCGTGACGTTCGGACTGTTTTATCTTCCTTAGAGAGTGAGAGACAATCGCAGCACTTCGCTGTTTGATTGAACGTACATTCAAGGAGGAATCAGCATGTTGGTACTATCGCGAAAGATCGGGGACAAGATTTTGATCGGTGACGATGTTAAAATCGTGGTTACCAAAATTTCACTCAACCGGGTTCGCATTGCAATCGATGCACCGACTGACATGGTGATTAAGCGGGCTGAGCTTTGCCAGGCCGTTCAAGAGTGCTTTGCGGTCGTGCCGGATAGCAAGCAGGCCGCACCGTTAGTGGGCGAAACGTCCGTGCCGGCGTTGACGTCGTAAGCCAAACTTATTTCGCGATCGACCAGCTTGTGGTTTTCCGGTTCGCGTTTTTGATCGGTTTTGAATGGACTCGTTCTTGGAACGTTCAACGCCGATCGTGTCGTTGGTCCATGGCAGCCAAAGCGGGAGGCAGCACGAAGTATGGGCCTGTCACGCCACCACAATGATGGCCAGCTGTTAGGGGCCCACTGCTTAGCATGGTGCTAAGCCTAGTGTCCGCTGGAAGAACGGCTGCCGGTACTAGAACGGGTGCCGGTGTGAGACGGTGGGGCGGAGGTCATGCATGATCGAGTCGACATGCTCGGGGTGAATCGGACCGATGAAACTCTCGTCGAACCGTCTGCGTCGAGGACTTGTTTCCGATGACGAACGAGCTGCAAAACCGTCGGTGGCGTCAGGGCCGACGACGGGTGGATTGTTGAGTGTGATTTCGCCCTCGTTCAATCGGACTTCTTGCAAATCGATGGTGGGCGCGAACAAGCACGCATTGGTCTGCGCCGAGTGCAGATTGATGTTGATCAGATCGCCCTGGCTGTTGTTGATCGGTTCGACCGAAAAAACAAAAGCGGTTACGATTCCCGCCGATTCGTCGACGTTGGCAAGGACGGATGCCTTGTCGTTCCAAATGTCACCGGCGTGGATGTCCTGAGTTTGAATTTGCAGCACTTCCGGATCGTATTGAAACCGAATTTCGGCGGCTCGCAAATTGGGGGCTTCTTCGGCATAAACGGCCGCGACGGTATCCAGCGTCGGCGATGTCGCGACGGGCCCGAGTAAGACACTGGCCAATAATTGCCGATTCTCCAAACGCTCTGGATTCAGCCTGCGTCGCGTTCTCGCCATCCGGGCACCTGTGTGGAAATCTATCCCTGATTTTCGACTCATTGCAGACGCAATGGACGCCCTTCATGGCGCCCATCTGGATTACCCAACCGGGTTCCTCAATGTCAACGTCAGTCGAGGTGGCGTGAAGAGGAACAAGGGCGGGATGGATGATGCCGAAAGCGGCGACACCGTTTCCCGGGCGAGTGTTTCGTGGTGTGCGAGACGCTTAGAAAAGGTTGTTCGAAAAGACGGTGTCCACCGCGTCGGTGTCTTCGCGGTCGTCGTCTGCCGTGGTCACCGGGCTAGGTGTGACGGCAGTCGTTGGCGGGGTGTCTGTTTCGTTTGGTGACGTCGCTAGTAACTCCGCAGGCGAGAGGGGCTCGCCGGCGGCAGGGGGTGCGAATGCGGCCGCAATTTCGGCCGCGGCGATCGGTTCGCCGGTCGCGGTGTTGCCTGCTGCGGACGAGTTGTCATCGGCGGACGTCGTGGTTGCCGCGGATGTTTGGGAAGTGGAGGTTGCTTGCGAAGCCAACGTGCTCGCGTCCGAGGCGGCGTCGGCGTTGATTTGTGTGATCGTATCATTCCACTCGCTGGAGCCAACGGGGAGGACTCGCGTCGTCAACAATCGGTTGTAGATGTACTGAGGCAACAAGCCGAGTTCGCGGAAGTCTTGGTCTTCGAGTGCGCTGCCGTCGGTCAGTGAAACGGTGAGTTCGTTGTCGCCTCCATCGAGGTAGGCGGAGGGTTGCGTCTGGACGATTCGGTAGGTGCCGGCCGCGAGTTGGGTGAATTGATAGCTGCCGTCTTCGCCCGTGGTGGTTTGTTGTTCGGCGCCGGTGGTGGTATTGACGAGTGTGATCGTCACGCCTGGGATCGCTTCGCCGGTACCAACGACGTTGTCGCCGTTCGCGTCGGCGTAAACGAAGCCTGAAATCGAATCGCTGCCGGTTGCGTCGCCGGTGATGGTCAATAAACCGTCGGTCGAGTCCGTTCCCGCGATCGGCGAAGGGTCTACTGAAATTTGTCCTTCGTTCAAAGTGACCAAGGTGAGGTCGAGAACGGTAGTGCTGTCGATGACGGCATTGCTAGCGACTTCAAAGGGCAGTTCGACAAGGCTTCCCGAGATTCCAGTCAGTTCACTTGACGATGCAACAAAGATGACTATTGTTCCTGCCGCATCGTCGACGTTCGCGGTGATTTGAGCGTCGGAACCGGTGCCCCAAACGCTTCCCAGCGTGATCGCGTCGGGATCAATATCGAGCACGGAGGTGTCATAGCTGAGGCGGATCTCAGCGGCACGCACACCGACCGCTGTGTCGATGTTCACTGGTGCGGAAACGATTGCTGATGGAGCGGCGGAAAGATCGTCCGGAATGTCGACGGCAGCGAGTAGTCGTCGTTCTTCAAAGGTTTGGATTGAAAGGCGGCGAGAATGGAATCGTGTCATCAATGTTGGCCGGAGTTGAGATCGGGGCTTTGCAAACTATGCTCATCAATTCGTGACGGATAGCTCATCTTCTAAGGAAGGAAACCCGAGTGGGGATGTCACACTAAACGATAACTCCCGCTCGCTAGTCTCAAAAATATTTCTGAAAAAAAATCGAAAGCCTTGTGACGAAATCGACCAAGACTCCGTCTTAGTCACAGGGGGCGGCTCGAAGAGCCATTTGAATGTCACAAGGGACCATGTGACAAAGACTCATTTGCATGGAAAGCCCGTTAGTTACTTCCCCCCGATAGAGATCGGACAAGGTCCAAGGTATATGAAACCAGCAGTACAGAGTTTGCTTTCACGATTTACTAGCAAGAAAAAACGATCGCTTCCCAACACTCGACGTTCAACGACATCAAAGGATCGAAGATTATCACTTGAATCACTGGAATCGCGACGTGTTTTGGCTGCGACCATCGCGTCATTTAGCCCGACCTCATCGGGTTTTACGGCGGAGCTGAGTGAACAAATCAGCACACAGAACCTCAGCTTGTATGACACGGAGGCTGGTGTCGTCGGCGCAGCCGACGTGACGTTGCAAGGCGCAACCACCGGCAGCGTGCGGGGATCACTCGTTGTTAACGGAACATCCGTCACATTCATTGCATCCGGCGGACCACTCGCGGCGGATACCTACACCGCGACACTTCGCAGTGCGAGCGATGCGTTCACCGATCTCGCGGACGGCGAACTGCTCGATGGTGACAACGACGGGAATGCGGGAGGCGATTTTGTAACGACGTTCACTGTCACGAACGGCTCTTCGCTCGTGGTAGGAATGCCCGATCTGGTGCGTGGACCAACGCAGGCTGCACAAGGTCCGGCGTCCGGTAGCGGTGCCGATTTGCCTGCAGGGTTGCCGATTCAATTAAGCGACGCGGACGGTGTGACCTCGGTCACGTTGACGATCCAGTACGACGCCGATGTGTTGGACATTTCAGGCGTGCAACTCGGCGCCGACGCGCCGACGGGCAGTCAAGTCGAAGCGAATTTGGATGTTCCTGGCGTTGTCACGATTTCGTTCTTTAGCCTCGAAGCGATGGACGCCGGACAGGCCGACATTATCGACATCATTGCATCGGTTCCGGAAGACGCAGCGTACGGAACCGTTCAAACCCTTCGCATCAGTTCACTCGAAGTGAATGCGGGCGGTATGACGGCGACGGCGGATGACGCGATTCAAGTGGTTGCCTTTGTCGGTGACGTGAATGCCAACCGACGCTATGACGCTGAGGATGCGCGTTTGGTCGCGCGTGTTGGCGTGGGACTCGATTCCGGATTTGTCGTCGGTGATTCGTCAGGTGCGTCGACTTCGACGGTACCGTTTGCGGCCATCGATCCCGCCCTGCTCGGCGATGTCACCGGTGTTGATGGGCTCAGTCCTCTCGACGCGAGCGATTTGCTCAGGAGAGTGGTCGGATTGTCGACTCCGAACATTCCGGATCTTCCCGACGCTCAGGCTCCTACCAACTTGACGTTGTCGAGTTCCACGATCGGCGAGAACCTTGCCGTTGGCACAACCGTTGGGACGTTCACCACGACGGATCCCGATGCGAGTGACACACACACGTATGCCTTGGTCGCCGGAACGGGTGACACCGACAATGATGCCTTTACGATTTCGGGCAATACATTGGTGACCGCCGAGGTGTTTGACGCTTCGGTTCAAGATAGTTACACGATTCGCGTGCAAACCACGGACTCCACCGGTCGTACGCTCGAGCGAGTGTTCACGATCTCGGTTACTGATCAGAACGTAGCGCCAACGTCGATTACACTCGATAGCCTGTCGATCTCGGAAAACGCCGCAGCTAGCACAGCCGTCGGCACGTTGTCGACGACTGATTCGAACGTCAACGATACTTTCACGTACAGCGTCGTGTCAGTTGACGGCAGTACCTCGGACACCACGTTTGCAATTTCTGGCGACTCGTTGATTGCGACCGGTTCGCTCGACTTCGAAGCGAAGAGCAGCTATGCCGTTATGGTTCGCAGTACTGATCAGGGTGGGTTGTCTGTCGATCAAACGTTCACGATCTCGGTGCTAGACGCCAACGACGATCCGACCGCGATCGCGTTGAGTGACAACACGCTCGCCGATGATGCGGCCGCCGGTTCGGTCGTTGGGACTCTCTCTTCGACTGATGAAGATGCGTCGGACACGTTCGTCTATTCGCTCGTTAGCGGTACCGGCGACACGGACAATGCCTCGTTTGCAATAGTCGGTGATCAGTTGCAGGCGGCGACGACGATCGACTTCACGACGCAAACCAGTTACAGCGTTCGCGTTCGTACGACGGATTCGTCGGGTGGCACGTTCGAGCAAACATTCACGATCGTTCAGAGCAATGCCGCACCAACGGCAATTTCCTTGAGCGATTCGACAATCGCTGAAAACGGCGCCGACGGAAACATTGTCGGCTCGTTCAGCACGACGGACCCAACCTCGGGTGACACGTTTACGTACACGTTGGTGTCCGGCGATGGCGACGATGACAACGCGAGTTTCGTGATTTCGGGAGATGAATTGCAGACGGTCGCTGCATTGGATGCAGAGACTCAGGGAAGTCTCACGATTCGAGTTCGTAGTACGGATTCGACAGGTGAGTTTGTTGAAGACACCTTCGTTATCACTGTCTCTAACATCAACGAAGCACCAACTGCGATCACATTGTCGGGAACGAACTTGGCCGACGGTGAACCGAGCGGAACGGTCGTGGGCACGTTCGGAACCGACGATCCAGACGCTGGAGATACGATCACGTATTCGTTTGTTTCCGGACAAGGTGACACGGACAACGCGTCGTTCACGATATCGGGTGATCAGCTCGTTTCATCCTTTGTTTCAGATCAACAAACCCAATCGACATACACCGTTCGTGTTCTTGCGCAAGATTCGCTGGGGCTGTCGACTCAGCAAACGTTCACGATCAGTGTTACCGAAACCAACGTCGCTCCGACCGCGATTTCGCTCGATAGCTCATCGGTCGCAGAAAACGCGGATCTCGCCACCGTCGTTGGCACGCTAAGCACGACCGACGCAAACACTTCAGACACGTTTGCCTACACATTTGTTAGTGGCGAAGGTGATACAGATAACGCGTTGTTTGCGATTGATGGCAGTAATCTCGTGACGGCGGCTTCGTTCGACTTCGAGACACAGGCGTCATACACGGTACGTATTCAATCCAGCGATCCGTTCGGATTGGTGGTTGAAGATACGTTCACAATCACGGTCACGGATGCGAACGACGCTCCGACTGCGATCGCGATCGATAATGCGACCGTTGCTGAAAATTCAGCGGTTGGAACCCCCGTTGGTGAATTCAGTTCGATCGATGCCGATGCATCAGACACGTTCACGTACACGCTGGTTAGTGGTGAAGGTGACACCGACAACGCTTCGTTTACGATCGACAGTAGCGGTAATCTGTTGACAGCCTCGACGCTCGATTTTGAAACTCAGACGTCGTACTCGATTCGTGTTCAAAGCACCGACGCAGCGGGAGCCTCGTTCGAAGAGGTCTTCAGTATCACAGTGACGGATGTCAATGACGCACCGACGGCGATTGCATTGGATAACGCGACGGTGAGTGATGACGTGGCGAGTGGAACCATCGTCGGAGCGTTTAGTACAACCGATGCGGATGCCTCGGACACGTTCACCTACGCATTCGTCAGCGGCGAAGGGGATGCCGATAATGCATCGTTCACCATCGACAGCAACGATAACTTGGTTACGGCGACGACGCTCGACTTCGATACTCAGAGTTCTTACTCGGTTCGTGTGCAGAGCACTGACTCAGGAGGGGCTGCTGTCGAGCAGGTGTTCACGATCACGGTGACGGATGGCAACTCGGTCCCGACCGCGATTTCGATTGACAACAGCAGCGTCGCTGAAGACGCCGCGGTTGGAACCGTCGTTGGCGAGTTCAGCACGACCGACGCAGACGTTTCTGATACGTTTACCTACACGTTGGTCAGTGGCGAAGGCGACACCGACAACGCTTCGTTTGCGATCGACAGCAACGGTGATTTGGTAACGGCGACGGTGCTCGACTTTGAAACGCAGTCCTCGTATTCCCTTCGGGTGCGAAGCACTGATGACGCGGGCGCTTCGTTTGAAGAGGTCTTCACGATCACCGTGACGGATGTCAATGATTCGCCGACGGCGATCGCACTCGACAACAGCACCGTTGATGAAGACGCTCCACTCGATACCGTCGTCGGCGCACTGCAAACGACGGACGCCGACAGCGGTGATACGTTCACGTATTCGCTCGTCAGTGGTGAGGGCGATACGGACAACGCATCGTTTCGTATCGATGGCGATAATCTGGTAACAGCCGCGACGTTCGATGCCAATGCACAATCGACCTATTCGGTTCGTGTGCAGAGCACTGACTCCGGCGGCGCGTCGATCGAACAGGTCCTCACGATCACGATCACGGTTGGTAATGCAGCACCGACAGAGATCACGATCGGTAACAGCAGCGTTGACGAAGACGTTGCGATCGGAACCGTCGTCGGCAGTTTCAGCACGACAGACGCTGATGTTTCCGATACGTTCACGTATGAATTCGTCAGTGGCGATGGTGACACCGACAACGCATCGTTCACGATCGATAGCGAAAACCTGGTAACCGCGACATCGCTCGATTTTGAAACGCAGTCGTCGTACTCGGTTCGCGTGCGAAGCACTGACGAGGCGAACGCTTCGGTCGAGCAGGTCTTCACCATCACCGTCGCAGACGTCAACGATGCACCGACCGCTATCTCGATTGACAATAGCAGTGTCGATGAAAGTTCAGCGATTGGTACCGTTGTTGGCGAATTCAGCACGGCCGACGAAGACGCGTCCGATACGTTTACTTACACATTTGTTAGCGGAGAGGGTGACACAGACAATGCGTCGTTCTCGATCGATGGCAGTAATCTAGAAACCGCCGTGACGCTCGATTTTGACACTCAGTCGTCTTATTCGGTGCGAGTACAGAGCACGGATGCGGACGGAGCATCCGTCGAACAGGTGTTTGTCATCACGGTCACGGTTGCGAACGTGGCCCCGACGGCAATTGAATTGGACAACAACAGCGTCGACGAAGATGCCGTTATTGGAACCGTGGTTGGCGGTCTGACGTCAACCGACGCCAACGCATCTGACACGTTCACGTATGCCCTCGTCACTGGCGAAGGTGACACGGACAACGCGTCCTTCGGCATCGTCGGCAGCAACGTCGTCACGGCGGCATCGCTGGACTTCGAAGCCCAGACGTCGCATTCGATTCGCGTGCGAAGTACTGACTCGGGCGGGGCATCGTTCGAACAGTCGCTCACGATTGTTGTCACGGACGTGAATGAGGCACCGACGTCCATTCTCCTTGAGAATCCTGCGATCGCGAGTGGGCAACCGTCAGGGACGTTGGTCGGGGTGCTCGGTGCGACCGACCCAGACGCGGGCGACACGTTCACGTTCTCGTTCATTTCCGGTGATGGAGGTTTTGACAACGACAAGTTCACGCTCGAGAACGGAGAACTTCGAACGGCGGAAGCGGTTGATCAATCGATTCAAGCGTTGTATTCGATTCGTGTTCGCGTGCAGGATGCCGACGGATTGTTCTTTGACGATACCGCCGATTTGATCATCACCGATACGAATGTTGCTCCGACAGCGGTTGAGTTGGACAACGACTCCATCGCTGATGGTTCGTCTGTAGGAACGGTAGTCGGAACACTGTCTGCTGTGGACGATAATTTGTTCGACCAACCGTCGTTCGAGTCGCACACCTTCTCGTTGGTTTCCGGAGAAGGTGATGAGGACAACGCGTCCTTCACCATTGTCGATGGTCAACTCGTAACGAACTTCACCGCCGACGCGATCACTCAGTCGTTCTACAGCATTCGAGTGCTCGCTCAGGATCGATACGGTTTGAGCGTTGAGCAGATCCTGACGATCGACGTTACGGTCCTCTGATGCAGAGATGAAGATGATCTCGCCCAAGTTCGGACAGAGCGTCTGGACTTGGGCGGAGATCCTGTCGCATTCAATAGTTGAACGCGGCTCCGATACTCAACCCATGAGCGAGGAAGCTGGTTGTGTTGAGTTCGTAGTCAGGTCGACGGGCTCCTGCCGGAGCTTCGGGAGGGAATTGCGAAACGGTTCGATCGATCGCGTCTTCGAGCCGAACAGCGTCGGACCAATACATCAGGCTGTAGCCGATCGTTAGTTGCATGTCGCGTCGAACACGCGTGGTGAGGTTGAATCCGATTTCTGGCAACGCCATGAATTGGGATTCGTCATAGCTGCCGATGTTGGTGGATTGAGCGAGTAGACCGCCTTCGAAGGTCGAATCGCCTCCTCCCGGCACTGTGTTGGTGGTTTGCCCACTGATGGTCGTTTCGGCGCGGTTGACGCCAAAACCGACTTTGGCGTACGTGTCCAGCGTCGTGGTCGCTGATCTTTGTTGAAAGTGGAGACCGAGCTGCGCGCCGTGGAATTGGTTTTCGGTTTGGAAGTCATCGAACAGACCAACAGTTGTTCCGGCAATAATGGGGCCTTCGGCTGCCGTGTACAAGGAAGACTGTTCGATCCGAAGCATCTCTTCCAGGTTTCCATATCGATAGCCGACGAGTAGATCGAGTCTCTGACAGCCGCGAGACGAAAGCACCTGTCGGCGGTTGACGTCGAACGAAGCGAGTTGGTTGCTCGCGCGGACGTTGACGTTGCCTGTCAGGAAATCAGGGTGCGCGACGAGCATAGCCGATTCGCTGCCTAGGCTGGCGTCGAAAACTGGACGGGCGAGCAACGCAGCACTGCTGCTGAACGACTCGTCATCATCGAAGATTCCCATCCCACTCATCTCGAATCCATTGCCAAACCGGTCGCCATTCCAGCCGAGCGTGATGCGCAGGCCCGATCGCATGGAATCGAGTTCGGTGTCGTTGCCAAACAGGACTGTTGTGCCTGCCTGACCGAGGATACCGGTGTCTTCAGGAAGAGTGCCCGCGGTGCTGGTGGTAACCAAGGGCGGCAAATCGATTCCGTCGATTGACCAAAGCATGTACTCAGCGCGAAGCCAGTAACTACCGATCGCGGCAGGCGTGTAGCACCGGTCACAGCCAGATTGGCAATCGCAGGGGATTCCCCCGCCGCCGGCAAAATCCTCTTCGTAGGCATGGTTGCCTTCATAAATGACCTCGCCTTCGTAGGGCGATTCAACGTAGGCGGAGTCATCGAAGGCCTCCGAATATTCGTCTGGGGTGAACGAGACCGCATCGATCGTCTCATCAGAATCGTTGGATTCGTCGTCAGGACGGACGGATTTTCCATTGATCGATAGCGGACTCCAAGTCATTTTTTGGGTCGGCAGGGCAGCTTCGGCTCGATCGCGTGGACTTTGCGGATCATCCGCCAAGACGTCGTTTCGCACGACTGCGAAACAAACGAGCGAGAGTAACAGGAGGGATCTGGATTTGTTCATTAAATCAAAGCTATTGAGCGACTGTGATTTCCTAATCGCAAGCGGGCTTGTTGGAACGCGGCGTTCGTTCGTGTCGCCGTCAGCTTCCTCGGTGAAATCTTGTGTATCGGTCATTCGTACACCTGCCCCAGCGTACTGTCTTGCGCGATGAAGTCACTGAGTACATGCTTTACACTTCCGCGCCAGTCGCCAACAAGAGTGTCTCGTCGAATTTGAGAAGGAATGTTTCCGGCGATGGTTGCTCGCTAGGTGTTGCCTCGGGGCTAGGGTCAACGTGGTGGATATCATTGTCTGACGTCATAATTTCGTTGAATCAGGAAGGCCTGTTTCACGATCGGTTTCACTGCTCGGGCATCTTTTCGTTAGAATCAATCGGAGTCTGTCAAAAACACACGACGGATTCGGCCCTGCGTCCATGTCTGCTGTCTCACAAACTCGCTCATGCGATTCGGTTGTTCGCCGAGGTGGCTGAAATGGCCGGTTATGACTGCCGCCATGAGGCTCAACCGAGCGAAAATCGAATGATTTGCCTCCCCACAAGAAGAGTCCTATGAAATCGATATTAAGTTCGCATCGATGGATGTTGTTGTCAGTATCTGTGTTCTTTTGCACCACGGCGGCTCTCGTTGCTTATTCACAAGGCCCTGGCGGTCGACGTGGGAGAACCTCCGTCACCGATTCATTTGTTGGCATCACGAATTCGCAGGGAGTCCAACAGGGCTTGTTTTCGATCGAGTCCACCGGGGTGACAACCGAACCGATTCGTTCAGCCGCTGTCGCTTTTTTAGATGGCCTCTCCGAGTCGCAGCGTGAGCGAACCGTTTTCCCTGTCGATGATGCAGAATGGCGAAAATGGGATAACCGACATCGCAGTCCACGCCAGGGAGTGGGCTTCAACGAAATGACTGAGGCCCAGCGAACGCTCGCTTTCGAAATGCTCGGGCAGAGTCTTAGCGCCAAAGGGCTGAAGAAAACCCAAGACATCATGAAACTCAATGGAACGCTCGCCGAGTTGGCGAACAACTCTGATGAGTACGGCGAGTGGCTGTACTGGATCACGATCATGGGCGAGCCATCAGCAACAGAACCTTGGGGATGGCAACTTGACGGTCATCACTGCGTCGTTAACTACTTCGTCATGGGTGACCAAGTCGTGATGAGCCCCGTCTTCATGGGATCCGAACCGGTCGAAGCAAAAGAAGGTAAATTCAAAGGCGCGATCGTGATGCAGGACGAACAGGACAAAGGCTTGGCTCTGATTTCGCTGCTGAATGACGAGCAACGCGCCGAGGCGATCATTATGAATCGCAAAAACGGAAACAATAATCTGACCGAGGCCTACAAGGACAACGTCATTTTGGACTACGCCGGGATTCCCGGATCGAAACTCGACGACACGCAGAAACAAGCCTTGCTGGCACTTGTCGAGGAATATGTCGGCAACATGCGAGAGGGACACGCTAAAGTGCGAATGTCCGAAGTCGCGAAGCATCTCGACGACACCTATTTCGCATGGATCGGCGGCACAACTGACAAAAGCGTGTACTACTATCGCGTCCACAGTCCCGTGGTCCTGATTGAGTTCGACCACCAACGCCGTGTCGCTCCCTTTCGCACATCTGAGCCGACGCGTGACCATATCCATACCGTCATCCGTACGCCCAATGGCAACGACTACGGCAAAGATCTCCTGCGTCAGCACTACCACAGTCATTCACACTAGCGGTAAACGAAGTACGAATTGCCGGGGCGTCGCATTGCTCATCGTTTTGTTTAGCATTGCTCCGTTTTTCATTGCCTACGGTCGGGCCTGCGTCGCGGTGTCAAACCGTTGAGCGAAAGAGTTTGCAGATGAAACATTTCGGATTGGTTTGCCCTGCGACGACGGGCTATCTCAATACGATCCTGTCCCTCTGCAACGAACTCCGAAATCGCGGTCACCGTGTCACGACTGACGGATCAACCACTCGTTTATGCCAGTTTGGGAACAATCCTTGGGAACGCTCAGCACTTGTTCCACAAGATTGCTGAAGGTTGTGCGACGTTAGATGTTCAGCCCGTGATTTCGCTGGGACGATCCATGGAGAGCGAGTCGATTCCCGAGTTTCCGGGATCGGCAATCGCGGTTCGATACGCGCCACAACTCGACTGGTTAAAACGGGCCGCGTTGATGATCACTCACGGTGGCATGAACACCACACTCGAATGCCTCACCAACGCGATTCCAATGGTCGTTATCCCAATGGTCAATGATCAACCAGGGATTGGGGCGAGATTCAATTGGTCGGGTTGCGGCGAATCAATTCCTGCAAATTCGGTTTCGGTTGACAAGCTTATAAAGGCGATCACTCAAGTCCTTCGCGTTCCGTCTTACCGAGAAAATGCACGCCTGATGCAGTCGGCGATTGAGCGTTGCGGAGGCGTTACCAAAGTTGCCGATATCGTCGAATTGGCAGCATCGAGCAACCAGCCGATTTGCCGCGTTCCAAACTAGGAAGTTTCAACGGATGACATGCCCGCTGAAAGTAGATGGTTTTGTCAAAGTTCGGATCCCCAAAGTTTGAGGACATCCCTCTAGAAAATGCGTTCGTCATTCGTGGTGACGTTAAATGGATAAGACCACCGACACCAATGCTGGTGCCGTCGCGGTGGTCTTTCTCATGTGCCTCTATTATTCCGGCGATAGAAACGAATAGAGCACAGGGACTAACAGCAGCGTCAACGTTGTTGCGAAGGTCAGACCGAAGATCAACAGCCAAGCCAATCCTTGCCAAAGTGGTCCGCCGGCGAGTGCGAGCGGGATCAGTCCGCCAACCGTCGTGGCGGTGGTTAAGAAGATTGGCATCAACCGTTGTTGGCCTGCCTCCACGATCGCTGATTGGAATTCCTGATGCGTCAATTTGCGGCCCAGGCTAGCACCTTTCTGGCTGGTAACGATGTCCGCAAATTCGACGAAGAGAATTGCGGAGTTGAGCACGATTCCAAACAGTGCCAGCACGCCGAGTTGCGGCATGAATCCGAACGCATTTCCGGTCATCCATAATCCGGTCAGTGCACCAACCAATGCTAGCGGTAATGTTACAATGATGATTGATGTACGAGCAATACTGTTGAACTGCAGAATCAGCAGGATGAAGATCGCGACAAACGACAATCCAAACGATTTGAACATCTTCCACTGTGCCTTCATCGATTCCTCGAGTGCGCCGCCAATTTCCACACGAAATCCGGGTGGCAATTCAGCTTGGAGTTCCTTCATTGATTCGGAGTTGAAAACTTGATTGGTGATGTCATTTCCTGATGCTCCCACGTTGATGCGTGATCGCACCTCGATCGTTCGGTTGCCATCGCGTCGATCGATGGATGCCGGACGCCATTGCGGGCTGACGCTGGCGACAGCGGCGAGTGACGTTTTGCCGATTTGACTCTCGATGTGGGCATCATTGATCGTGCCGAGCGACTTTCGACTATCGGGAGTGAGCCGAAAGTAGACGGGGATTTGTCGATCATTCTCACGATAGGTGGTTAACAGTTTTCCGGAAAAATAGGCGTCGAGCGTCGAGGCGATTTCTGAATTGCGAATGCCTGAAAGGCTAGCCCGGTTTGCGTCGACGTCCACGTAAAGTTGTTGGCAGGGAACACCCCACGAGTCGTTGACGTCCCATGTGTCGGGGGCGGCGGCAACGAGTTTTTTGACGCGGTTAGCGGCGGAACGGAGTTCATTCATATCTGCAAGTCCGTTACCGACAATGCGTAGAACAACCGGATCGGCAGGTGGTCCTAATGACAACTCGATCGGAACAACGCGGGCGCCTGCAATCGGACTCAATCCCAACGCTGAATCGCCTTCGCGTGCAACGACTCGAAGGCGTTCGGAAAATTCATGAGTCACCTTTCCATCAGTTGTGTGGATCAATATCTCCGCGTAGTTTGGTTTTGCCGATTCGGGTTCCCAGGCGAGATACCAGCGTGCCCCGCCTCCGCCAACGATCGTTCGCATGTTGAGGAGTCGTTCTCGTGAGCGACCTTGTTCATCGATATACGGACTCAACGTGCGAATCATGTCCTCGACCTGTCGTGCAACCTCGTTGGTTTGTTCGATCGATGCGGATTCGGGTAGCCACACTTCCACGGCAAACTGATCACGCTCGGTCAACGGAAAGAACTCACTCGAGACCGGCAACTGCGTAGAAAGCAAAAAGATAGCAACGGCGCCCATGATCGTTGCGACTCGGTGACGGAGCGTCCACCGCAGCGTCGACCCGTACAGACGGTAGAAGATACCTTGCGTGGCATTGCTTGACTCCGACTCGTTCGGTGATGGGGTGGAGGATGTCTTCCGCTTTCGTCTCGGTAACCAAGTGATGGAACCGAGTTTCTTCATCAGCCACGGAAGTGGCGCAGTCGGATGATTCAGGTCTTTGGGTGGGCGGATGATCCACGAGGCGAGGATGACACAAAACGTCATTGCCAACAGCCAACTGACCGCGAGCATGACTGATAGGGTGATTGGCAGGCTGTAGATGAACTCACGGTTGGCACCGTCCATCGCGATCAACATCGGAATAAACGCTGCGATGGTTGTGCCAGTACCGCTGAGCATGGACACGCCCAGCATTTCCGCGCCTTTGACGGCGGCTTCCCGTGGTGCCATGCCGGCGATTTGGTTGGTGCGAGTTTGGTCGCAGACTTGGACGGCATTGTCGACCAACAGTCCCAGCGAAATGATCATTGACGCCAACGACATTTGCTCCAGTTGAACGCCAAAGAGCGTGATGATCGCCAACGACGAGATCACAACAAACGGAATATTTGCGGCCATCACGGCGGCGGTTCGAAAGCCGACAACGAGGTAGACCAAGACGACAACCACGAGAATCGCTTCGATGATATTGACGCCAACTTCGCGAATACGCTTCTTAACGCTGTCGGATTGATCTGAAATGATTGACACCGCTAAATCAGGCGGCAGAACGCCCGTTGATTGCAGTTGAGCGACACTGGTTTTTGCGTTGCTGCAAATGTCGATGATGTTGGCGCCCGACTTCATCGAAACGGCCAAGATGATCGTTGAAGTTTCCAGGTCAGGCGTTCCGTATCGACAAATACGTTGAGGCGGATCGGCATAGCCTCGACGAACCGATAGGCCTAAATCTTTGAGTTGTACCTGATTCGCGCCTGCCGCTGCGGGAACGACACCGACGACGAGAGAGTCGAGTTCTTCGACCGCGTTGACGTCACCGCTCGGTTTGACAAAAAATCGGCCGTCTTCTGCGTCGATGCGCCCTCCCGGTGCAACAATATTCTGCGCTTGAGCGAGATTGGCAATCTGATTCGTCGTTAGTTCGATTCTCGACCACGTTCCTTCATCGGTCTCGATGTAGATCGCTTCGTCTTGCACGCCAAAACGTGCCACTTGGGACACGCCGGGGAGCAAACGCAAACTGTCTCGTATCCGTTCCGAGAAGAGATCCAGTTGGCGGTGGGAGTACGCAAATTTCGGGTCAATGTTCGTCTGGCCGTCAACGGGTTGCTGATGCACGGCGTATAGCAAAACACTGGTGTCGGCGAATTCGTCATAGAGGAAAGGCGAGATCGCGGGATCCGGCATCGCGACGTTACGAATCCTGGCACGCACTCGATCCCACGCGTCGTCAACGCGAGCCCCGGGAACCCAATCCTCCAATTCAACGAAGATGACGGACATCTCGCTGCTGGACGTCGAGCGGATCAACCGAACCTCTTCGAGGCCGTCGATGGTGTCTTCGAGTGGATCAGTGATCAGTTTTTCAATCTGTTCAGCCGAGGCACCCTCCCATCGTGTTGTCACGACCGCAACTTTGAGGGTGAACTCGGGGTCCTCGCGTCGCGGCATTGTGAAAAAGCTGGCGCTTCCCCACGCTACAAACAACAACACCATTGTGATCGTGATGGTCGGTCGTTTCACCGCCAGTTCAGGAAGGCTGCTCACCGGAGGCTTCCTGTGCTGGGCGTGATCAGGACGAGGTCGCCATCATTCAAGTAGTGTGTGCCTTCCATGACGACCTGCATTCCTTCGTGCAATCGGTTTTGCGGAGACGCTTTTAAACGCAGGAGGACCGACTCGTCGACGACCGAATTGTCTTCGGCAATCTCGACATTGATTCGCTTGGCGGTCGGTTGCCCTTCGATCATCTCAACGACGTGAATGAATCGTTCGTCACGCTCTTCTCGTACCGCTTTCATGGGCACGTAGTATCCATCGTGCGGTTCGCTCGGCATGAGCGATACCTGCGCCACGTCGCCCGACCTCAACAGCCAGCGCTGTTCATCGACCATCACGCGATGGCCTTTCCAGGTCTCCAACGTGGGCGACGACTCAGGATGATCGAGTGAGAATTTGGTGTCCGGGGAGGCGGTAGGTTTGAAGAAGAGTTTGCCTGTGATTAGATCGCGATCCATGTCGATTTGGGAATTGGGATCTGCGAACTCGATTGCGACGAATTTCCATTTGCCTAGAAACGGAATAATGTCGCTGGTGATTCGTACGGGGACTTTCTCAACGGTCAGTACCCGATTGCTCGCGAGCGAAGGTGTTCCCCATTGTCGATTGGTCACCTTCCAAACAAAGTTCTCGCCACCGATTTTGTGGACAGAGTCAATCTCGACGAGAAGACGTTGATCGTTCGTGATGATGGGACCGATGTTGAGCGGCGCGATTTGCTCGGTCCAAGCGATTGGTTCGTTTGAGTCGGACACGGGGACTCGGACGTCATCGAACTCGTTGCGAACATGCAGCGATACGGTAAACGTTCGTGCCGCGGGGTCGGCTACCGAATCCACATGGTTCACCATGCCACTGAGTGAACGGATCTCACCATTGCCGTCGGTGACCCGAACGGACAACATGTCGCCTCGTCGATAGCGACGCGAGTCTCGGGAGGTCACCTCGAATTCGATCGACATCGGATCCATCATTTGTACGGTAACGATCGGGTCTCCTTCCTTGACATAGGTTCCTGGGACTACATGAACTTCCGAAACTTGACCCGGGAATGGGCTGTGCAAAATCGCGTTCCGGAAGTTCCGTTTCGCTTCGGACAAACGGTGTTCAGATTGGGCGACTTGAGCTTCGAGTGCGAGTTGCTGAGCTTGGGCCTGAGCCAGATCGGCTTCCGCGGTCGCGAGGCTCGCTCGAGTTGTGGAAACACGAGTTCTCGCGGTGTCGGCTTCGGATCGCGAGATCGCATTTTGTTGAACCAATTTCGTGACCCGCGTGAGCTCCATGTTAGCGAGGGTTGCCTCGGCTTTTGCGGAATTGATTAAGGCAGGCAACCGTTGTTCGATCGTGACCTTGTTGGCGTCTCGGTTCAGGGTGGCGACCGCAACGTCGGCTTCCGCTGCTTCAACGGCGATTCGCAATTCCTCGTCATCGAGTCGTGCCAAACGCGTTGATTGTGGCGTTTGCGATGTCCGAAGCGAGCCGATTTGTGGTGTGACCATCTCGTTCGGTTCAACAACTTCGGCAACGCGTCCGGCCAGTTCGAATCCGATTTGCTCCGTTTTCCAAGGGACGACTGAACCGGTGATTTCCTGTTGCGTCGTCGGCGCACTTCGCGTCAACGTGAAAACCGAAACTGGCTTGGGGGGCACCGTTCTGTTTTCGACCAAATCGGGTTCATTCGAGCATCCGCCCAATGCGAGAAGGAGGATCACTGCCGATCCGATCGAGCTTCGCTTGCCCACGCGATCGTGAAAAGTTTCAACATTCATTGACGACAGAGATTTCTAAGCTTGCGAAAAGTAAACAGTACGGTGTACCTTGAGACTATGGCTAAGAAAAGTAAACTGTCAAGTGTAGTTTTTGAGGCGGATAGCAGCGGGCGGCTAACCGATCGCAAGCGATGCGCGATCGTCCAGGCGGCGGTACAGGAGTTTCAGACCCGAGGGTTTTATGCGGCCAGCATGAACGGGATCGCCGATGCCGCATCGGTGAGCAAGCGAACGCTCTACAACCATTTCGACAGCAAAGAGTCCTTGTTCGACGCGATTATCGACGAACTCACCTTGCGATCGCAGCGGCTTCCGACGACCGAATTTGATCCCACCCGAGGCCTCGCTGAGCAGTTACGCGAGTTAGCGGAAGCGGAAGTCGACTTCATCACGTCGGACGATGTTCAAGCTCTCGCGCGGGCATGCATGTCTCGCGTGTTGGCCGAACCTGAAGTGGGCAAGCAGGTGGATCATCGACGATTTGCTATCCGTATCGAGTCGTTTCTCGAACAGGCGCAGGCGTCGGGATGTCTTGCCGAAATGGACATCGAGTTTGCGGCGATGCAGTTCTTGGGGCTCTTGCGCACGTTCGCCTTCTGGCCCATGATCCTTCACGGTGAGGCTCCACCGACGCGAAAGAAACGAGAGCAGATTGTTTCTTCCAGCGTCGAATTGTTTTTAAGCCAATATTCAGCGATTTGATGTCCGGGCTATCGTCGGAACCGAGACGGCTGAATCTGAACCTGTCACGGTAGTACCGTGGAATGCAAGCGTTACTTCAACGCGCGGACGAGTTCTTCTAGGTCGCTTACGACATAGTCGGGGCGTTCGACGTTCGGATAAAGGGATGTGCCGGGGCGGGCAATGAACGCAGTTTGAAGTCCAACGTTTTTGGCGCCCGCTAAATCCCAAGCATGCGCGGCGACCATCAGAACCTCGTTCGGTTCGACACCGAGGTCGTCTAGAACCATGCGATACGGGGCCGGATGTGGTTTGAATTTCTTCACGGTCTCAACCGAGTACCGCTTTTCAAACAGATCCGTCAAACCCGCATTCTTGAACTGAGTTTCAACTCCAACGGCAGAAGAATTCGTCAGGCTGATTATGCGATATCCGTTTTGAGAGAGTGCTTTGAGGCTTGCGATCACGTCTCCGTGAGGAGGCAGTGCACGTAGTGGGGTGACGATCGCTTCTTTCGCGTCTTCGTATTGAATGTCAATGCCTTGATTCTTGGCGACCATCATCAGCGACGCGGTCCCGATTTCCCCGAACCCGTGGTAATGATCACTCAGCGTTTCGACGAGTGAATAGTGAACCATGGTGGAGAACCATAGCGGCAACAGGTCTTCCCGTCCTCCGAGTGCCTTGCCGACTGATGTTTTGAGTGGAGCGAGATCAAGAAGAGTCTCGTTGACATCAAACAGGATGACAGTGGGGCGTGGTTTGGGGTTCACGGATTTGTTCTCAGGCTGTTTCGCAGGTCTGGGTTCTTCCGCGTTAACGGGCACGGCAGACAATAAAAGCAGTGCCACCAAAGACAGTGCTCGTCGGATCGGGAAGCTCTTCATAGAGACGCGTTGGGTTGGGGGGCGAGTGGCGTGTAGAAAGTTGATTTAAAAAACGCTTCGCCTACGCGACACTCTCTTGCATGTCGGCTTCGACGACGTTTTCCGCAAAGCTCTGATAGGCATTCCCGACTTGTTGCGCTACTTCGTCGGGCCAAGCGTGGAAGTTGCCGCTGACGATTCCATCGAAGATTGCTTTGGCAACATCGACAGGAGATCCCGCGCTGTCTCCAAAGCCTGCCGCGTCACCCATGTCGGTTTGGATCGGTCCCGGGTGAACGCTGAGCACGTGTGTGCCTTGATCGCGAAGGGAATCCCGCAGTCCTTGCGTGATCGCATAGCTGGCGGCTTTCGATGCGCAGTAGGTGGCGAAATCGCTGAATGTCTTGACCGAGGCAACGCTGTTGAGTTGCACGAACGCACCTCCACCGTTGCTCTTAAGCGTTGGAGCGAACGCGTGTGCCATCCGCATCAGACCGTAGACATTGACATTCATTTCGAACTGCAACGCCTCGATTGCATCATCTGACATCGCTGCGGCAATCTTCATCACACCTGCGTTGTTGACGACCACGTCAACGTCCGATGCTTTCTCGGCTGCGGACTTAATTGAGGCAGAGTCATCGAGGTCGACGCGAATTGGGACGACACGGTCACCGTACTTCTCGACCAGAGACGACGCGGAGTCGAGGTCTCGCACCGCCGCATAGACTTTGGCCGCGCGACGGCTGATTGCCTCTTCCAGAATCGCTTTACCGATTCCGCGGTTGGCACCTGTGATCAAAACGTTCTTGTTCTTAATGTCAAATGTCATGTTTCTGTCCTTGTGTCAGAGGGAGTGAAATCAATTTGGCAGGGATGGCGGTCGCTCATTTTTGATGAACTGCCTCGCAAACTGAGCGTCGAATCGATTTTTAGTTGAGAAATGTGAATTGGCTACGCCGGTTGTGTTTCTTCGCTCCACTCGTTGTCAGCGAATGCAGGGTCGAGGGGCGTTTGTGCGATGTGGTTGGTGTAGTTGGAGAGGACTTTGTAAGCCGTTCCCACGATCACATCGAAGACGGTCTGCTTGGTGTATCCGGCGGCCAGCAACGCATTGATGTCACTGTCGTCGACCCAGCCGCGTTTTACGTTAACCGCTTCCGCGAAGGTGCGAAGAGCTTCCAATTTGGAGTCTGCGATCGGTGAGTTATTGCGAAGTGATGTGATGACGTCCTCCGGCACCTTGGCACTTTGCATGATCGACGTATGAGCGGCCATGCAGTATTGGCAACCGTTCAGTCGGTTATTGGTCATCGCAATGACTTGGCGTTCGGTTTCACTCAAATCGGTTTTTCCAAAAACTCCAGCGATTGTCTTATACGCCTCGAGAAGTGCGGGTGATTCAGCCATCGCGGCGTGGAGGTTTGGCACGAAACCGTAGGCTTTTTGGCTTTGTTCGAGCATTTCTTTGCTCTCGTTGGGTGCGGTTTTGGTCGTGTGAAGGGTGAAGTCAGCCATTGTTCTCTCGCTGGTTTGGGATGTTCGGTCAAAATGGGCGATGTCGATTGCTCGCCCAGAGTGGTTGTGCCACGGTTCAGTACCGCCTAGGGCACGAGTCTCCGTCTTTCGAGCACACTGTAGAAGTCTAGACCGATCGGTCAAGTGTTGGTTTTTATGGTTTTCTGGGATCTCAGCTCGGTCGGGATTCGTGGGTGTCTGGACTAGGTACCGCGGGCCCGCCAGCTTGGGTTTACGGTGTAATCGGCGCGGCGATTCATTGAAGTGATGTTGAAGCTTGGTCGGGTTCTGCGACGGGATTGGTTTGCTTCGGATCATCCACGACAGTGGATTGCTTCAATGCTTCGATCTTTCGTTCAAGTTTCTGTTCGGCGTCAGTGACTGCCTCGCTGGCCTCTCGTTTCGCGTCTTCAATTTGCTCGCGAGCTTCCTCACGGGCGTCAGCAACGATCTCAACCGCGTTCTCTTCTGATTCGGCGATGATTGATGCCGCGTCCTCACGTGCTTCTTCCAATTCTTGCTGAGCCTGCTCGGCTTGACCTCGGAGCGTGTCGGGTTCGCCGCTGCATCCGATCGAAAGAAGGCAAAGGGAGAGCAAGATCTCAAAAAGCTTTGGCATGGGGGTACTCAATTGTTTAATACGAGAAACCGTGTGCCCTGTCGTCAAGGAGGTGACGGAGGACTTAAACGGGCGATTCATTTCAGTGACGCGTTTAACGCCGATATGGCGAAAGGTTGCAACAATCGTGCCGAGAATAGACGCGAGGCGTCACTGATCTGCTCGCGTGTAGCGATCTTGAGGCGCCTTGATGCATCTGCGACTAAGTTGGCTCTCAATTGCTTGGGCTGCCCACATCGACGCGCGGCATAGCGTTTGCGTTGCTCTTTTGGCGTTAGTTTATGTGTATGTCGTCGGCGTCATGGGAGGCGGGGATATGACGTTTCAGTTGCAGGCCACCGAGAAGATTCGAGTGGGTGTTCGCCGAATCGCCTTAGAGCAGATTGAGAAGGCACTGTTGGACGTCTCGATCGTGATCGCCCAACGCGTGTACGCAGAGCCGAGCGAACTGGCGGCCGAGCGTGTGCATGCCGTGTGGAAAACATGGCGACCGGAGAAAGCATGATGATGCGTTCCGAGGCTGGAAAGCCAAAACGTTGCCTAATCGCGGACGATGTGCGGTCGTTTCGTAAAACCGTCGAGTCGTGGTTACGTGAGTGTGATTTTGAATGTGTGCTCGCAGTTAACGGTAAGCACGCTTGGGAAATCATTGAAGACGATCCGCCCGACCTCATTATTACTGACATCGAAATGCCTTCTGCCTGCGGTCTGTCGCTTTTGCGGCGAACACGCGAGGCGGCGGAAGAAAGGATACGGACACTACCGGTGCTCGTGATGACAAGTTTACGCGACACAACCACGCTCGATGTCGTGCTGCAGTTGGGCGGAGATGGGTTGCTACACAAGCCGCTGGATAAGCAAGTCTTGCTTTCGGCGGTGCTTGACGTGGTGTCGGATCGACGAGATTTTCGACCCGGTAAGAAGAACCCCGACAGCATGACGGGAAAAGGTCCGGGCGAAATCTCACCAACGCTACGACGTCTGCTGCGGTTGGTCGCGAAGAACGAACGACACTGAATGCCGTAGGAACGACGTCTGCACATGAAAGTTGTGAACTTGCCGTCGCTTAACTGAACCACGCCGACGGCAACGTCCGCCAGGGTTGGCGGTGGGTGCCATATCGAATTCGCTCGTGAACCGATTGAAGCGTTGGCCGTAGTGATGATGCTAGCGCACGCGACGGCTGTTTGTTGCCGCCGCTTAGTAGCGGTAGATTGCAGCAAGTTTGGCGTCGCCGAGATTATCCATGTCACTGCGTGAGACCAGGCCGCCATTTCGCAACGTTTCGGTCACGTTCGCATTGAGTTCACCGTCGTTGGGCATTGCCGAATTGATTAACAGCGATTCAACTCGTCCTTCGCGAGCGGCCTTGAGAACGTCCGATGGTTTGTTGGACCCTTGCGAATTAGCCAACGCAGTGCCGAATCGTTGTGAAAAATCTTGCGTACTTTCTTGCAGCGATTCCTCGGCATATTCACGGACACGCTCATTGAGTTCGTGCTCGCTCCACTGTGCGGGACTGCCCTCGACTTTTGCATCCGCGTTCACGTGCGTCGTCGCTTCGAATTTGCCGATCATTTCCTTCGTGCCGACGATAATGAGTGGGCGTCCGGAATTGTAAACTGCCCCGGCGACTTGTTCGCCCACGAGCGACAAGTACTGATCGCGGTCGGCTTCAACTTTGTCTTCGCCTTCACCATGGCCATGAAACATCGCCGTTGAAGTTCCCGGTGCGTTGCCAACACGTCGATGGCTTGTGTTTTGAAGGCTCTTTTCTGGGTCGCGTGGAATGACGAAATCGTGGTACTTACCCGGAAGAGTCTCCGTTTCCACGGTCGTCAGCGTTCCATCGCTAGAACGGAACAGTTTCGCCTCGTCCCATGTCAATGCGAGTACAAAATAGTCTCCTGGGACGCCGTAATCGGGCGTTAGAGGAGCGAGACGGTACGCATCTCCCACGTGAACGCTATCGGGAAGTTCACGATTGAGACTGAACAGCCGGCCGTTATCGGGCGTCAAAAAGATCGCGAGTCCTTCCTGTTGGTTCTGCCAAAAATCGGCATTCGTAATAAGTGATCGAATTGAATCGAGAACCGAAGGATCGTGATCGTTATCCTTGAGTTGTTTCTCTGCCTTGGAGATCAAGTTCTTGAGTCGTATCGAACCTTGTTGAGTTTCAGCACCCTTTCGATGAGTACGCATCAAAATCGATACGCATGGCCCTGACGTTTCTTTTGCGAGTTGTTCAAGATCGCCGGGTTTGAGAATCTCGGTAGTGAGGTCGTGTGTGATCGTAGACATCTGCGGTCTCGCTTTCGTGTGAGAAACGGATTGTTTTGCGAGAGTGAATGCAGCAAATGAAATGCCGACTGAACCGGCGGTCGGCGTGATCCCAATACGGCAATAGTTGAATCAGGTACGAGCTATCGTGTGTCTTGTGGGCAATCAAGTTGACTGATTGCCTGCCAGCACGCAGGTGGCCGGTTGGCTGCACGGCGAGTATTGATCGGAATGCGCTGCACGACCAACAGGGGCGAACCGAGTTAAAATCCCGCGGCTTGGGCAGCGGGCATCAAATTTGGGTCACCCATTCCGGCGAATATTGTCATCGCTTGCTGCATCATGCCCATGAGGGTTTGGCCGAACTCTTGCTGAGACGACGCAGCAAGTAAACTGTCGAGGGTTGTATTGATCGGTCCGGAGATGTTGTTCAGCATTTCGGTCGTTCGGGCTTGGTTCGCCGGGCTGATCACTACTTCGAATTTGTTGACCGAATCTTTTGCCTGTTGAAGCAGATTATCCTGGTTGGCGATCAGAGTCTCCACGAATGCACTCGGCAGCCACCGTTCTTGGTGCAGCGTCATGGAAAGGGTTTCCGTTCCGCCATCCTGTTTGGGAATGGTGATGGTTCCCTCGGTCGCGCTGGTTTGGTCAACAACGATTTGGTTGAGTTGGTTGTCGAGCATTCCGGGCGGAAGAATTGGCAGGAGTTCTTTCGCGTGAGCCCCTAAGCGAGGCAGGTGATAGTTGACCAGTTGTGTGAACGTCGTGTCAGGAATCGACGTGAGTCCATTGGAAAGCGACATCCATTCATACATCAGGCCAACCGCGGGATCGTAGCCTTGTTGTAGCATCGGCTTTGCTCCGGGAGGAAGTGTGGCGAGCATCGAAGAACCCAGCACATAGTCCTTTTGGGTCGTGAGAACTTCGAGCAGTTTCATGGTGATCTTTTCCATCGGCTCGTTTTGTTCGGCGTAGCTTCGAAGCGTGGGGCGAAACACATCACGAACTTCGGGGCTGTCGAGTTGCGTTCGGAGATCATTAGGCAAGCAGTACCAGAACACTTCCAGGTGGCCCGACATCACTTGCGTTTTCACGTAGTCGAACTGCTGTTGCAAATTCGGGTTTTGCGGGAAAGCGTCCATTCGGCCGATGTCGGGTGGCGTTGGGGCGACGATGTTGGCGAAGTCGTTGTCAGGTTGGTATTCGGTGGACGGTGCCTGTGAATTTGTGGTTGTCCCCGAGTTGGATGTTCTCGAAAGATCGAACAGTTGTTTGGCACGTGTACGGCTTTTTTCGCTCAAACGATTGATGGGAACTGAGATTGATGAACCGTCAGCTTTGCGCAACACGACGCTCCTGCCATCGACACGGACGTATTCTGCTTCGATTTCAAAGTTGCCTGTTGTGTCGCTCCACTTTTCGGCGGATGCGGGCGACGCCAAGCAGAGCCCGGCGACGGCGGGCAGGGTCATGGCCCAAACTCGTAACAAATGGCGAGGTGAGAAGGTCTTCATGATGATTGTCTCGGTTTCAGGGGATTGAGTTCAGTGATTCGGAAACGGGGCATCGAGCGCGAGAAGGCTGGTCCAGCGTTCGTGTCCTCGTCGGTCGCCACAATCGTCGGTGCACTTCGCACGCGATTATTTAAGTCGGCTATCCGGCGTTCAGAGCGGCTGGATGAACGTCGTTTGACGGGATGTCGTGGAGTTTATGGCACCGGTTGGTGGGACTTCGGGCGCTTTTTTCGAGTAAAAACGAGTCTTGAATTGAGATTGCTCGGATGTCTGCAAGGCCTCAGCGGATGAAATCGGAGCCCCGTTGGCAGTTTCTCCGCCCGTTGGTTTTGTTCGTCGGATCGGATCATGCCGGAGTTCCGATTGGCTGATTTGGCGTTTCGCTATATTTCTCTGGAGAATTGCGCTGCCGGTTCTTCACTCGTGGCTTTGCAGACTCGTTAGAATAATGAACTGCCCGCCATCCCGTTCCTACCTGGGAGTCTCCTGCCTATGTACGACATGCGACTGTTTCATGCTGTCGGTTTGAGCCTGTGTGTCGCGTTGTCGTGTGTGTCGACGTTACCCGCGGCAGACTTGCAGGCGACGGAAAGCCTGTTTCGATCCGGCAAGTACGCTGAGGCCGAAGCGATCGCGAGTGCAGAGGTAGAAGCAGGAATTTGGAACGAGCGATGGCCGCGATTGCTGCTTCGTTTGCAATTGACGCAGGGCAAGTATGACGAAGCACTGATCACATACGAAAACGCGATCAGCCGGTACCCATCGAGTCTGACGCTTCGTTCGCTCGGGATTGAGGCGATTCGGAACAACGATCTGATTGAACGAAGTGAAGAGGAGGTCACGCGGTTCTTTGCAATTTTGCAGAGTTCAACGTTGCGTTACGTCAGTCGCGATAACTTGGTCGCGGCGGGACGCTATTTCGTTGAACGTGGTGAGGACGCGCGAAAGATTCTCGAAATGTTTTACGATCGGGTGCGGGATGCCGACCCTAATTTTCTCGAAGCTTATATTGCGACGGCGGAACTCGCGATCGAGAAAGGTGACTACCAAGTCGCTGCCGAGACAATGCGGGCGGCCGAACTCGTCGACGCGTCGGATCCGCGTACCGCCTATCTCTCGGCGAGAGCGTACGAGTCTTCTGACGCCAAAATGGCCAACGAATCGATCGAGCGTGCACTCGAGATCAATCCGAATCATATTCCGAGTTTGATCTTTCAAGCCGAGTCGGCCATCGATCGCGAACAATATGATCGAGCCAAAGAGTCTTTGGGAAAGATCGTCGCGATCCATCCCAAGCATGCTGATGCGTGGGCCTTGCAAGCCGTGCTCGCGCATCTTGATGGTGACCTCGAGTTAGAAAAGAAGCACCGTGAAACGGCGCTAAGTACATGGAGCCGAAACCCGCGTGTCGATTACCTGATCGGAAAGAAACTGTCGGAAAAGTACCGGTTCGCTGAAGGAGCCGAGTATCAACGACGTGCCCTTGATTTTGACCCGACGTTTCATGCCGCGCGTTTTCAGCTCGCGCAGGATCAGTTGCGGTTAGGCCAAGAGTCGGACGGTTGGAAGTTGGCACAGATGGTATCGAAAACGGATCCGTACAACGTAGTCGCGCATAACTTGGTCACACTGTATGATCGGATTAAATCGTTTCACACGCTGGAGTCTGGCGATATTCACGTGCGCATGGATCCACGCGAGGCCGATCTGTACGGCGACGCGGTGTTGAATCTGCTGGGGGAAGCAAGGCAAGTGCTTTGCGAAAAGTACGACGTCCGACCGGAGGCACCGATCCTGGTAGAGATTTTCCCTGATCAAAAGGATTTTGCGATTCGAACGTTCGGGTTGCCTGGCGGCGCGGGATACCTTGGCGTTTGTTTCGGTCGTGTGATTACGGCGAACAGTCCTGCGAGCCAGGGCGAACGACCGTCGAATTGGCAGAGCGTGTTGTGGCATGAGTTTTGTCATGTCGTCACTCTCGAGAAAACACGCAACCGCATGCCTCGATGGCTTAGTGAAGGGATCTCGGTCTATGAAGAGCGGACGCGAAGCCCCGCGTGGGGCGAATCCATGTCGCCTCGCTACCGAGAGATGATTCTTGGCACGGCGGAGACGCCGTCGGAGTTGGTTCCTCCCAGCAAGCTCAGTGGAGCTTTCTTATCGCCTCCTTCGCCGATGCATTTGCAGTTTGCATACTACGAATCTTCCCTCGTGGTGCAGTACATCATCGAACAGCATGGCATCGATAAGTTGAAGCAAATCTTGGATTCGTTAGGCGCGGGCGTGTCAACGGAAGACGCGTTCATTGGGGCGATCGGTCCGATGGACAAGCTGGACGCCGAGTTTGATCGTTACGCAAAGAAGATCGCAAACGACTTTGCGCCCGATGCCGAGTGGTCGCGTGAGGGACTTCCCGAGAAAGGAACCGTTGATGAATGGCAGGCGATTGTTGAGGAGCGTCCAACTAATTTTTGGGCACTGCAATCACTCGCGGCGCGTTTGTATCAATCCGGACGATTTGAGGACGCGATTGCACATCTGAAAACTCTCGAGGAACTCTCTGCACTCAGTGGTGAACGTGGCGGCCCGATGGAGATGTTGGCGTTGGCTTACCAGCAGACCGGTGACGTGGAGAGTGAAAAACGAGTCCTTTTGAAATTAATCCAGCGATCCAGCGATGCTTTGCCCGCCCTGAAGCGTTTAATCGAAATGGAATCGATCCAGGAGAATTGGGACGACGTCGCTTCGTTCGCCGAAGCTGTGCTAGCGATCCAGCCATTGCTCCCTATTGGGCACGAGACTCTTGCTAATGCGGGTGAGAAATCCGATTCACCCGCCCTTGCGGTTGCTCCTTTGAAAGCACTCTTGTCGCTCGAGCCTATCGATCCAGCGGGATTGAATTTCCGATTGGCGAATGCTCTCGCTGAAACAGGCGAGAAAGAGAACGCCAAACGTCATGTGCTGATGGCTTTGGAAGAAGCGCCCCGCTATCGAGAAGCTCACGAATTGCTGCTCAATTTGGTGACTGGCAAATTGGACGGCGGTTTAGCGGATCAAGAAGAGCCTACGAAAGAGGGGCCAGTGGCAGAAGATGCGATGCCGCCGAGTGAGGCTGGAGTGCCGAAGGAAGTCGAGTTGCCGAGCGTGATTGAGGAACCGGATGAGGCACGGACACCGGACGAGGTGGCTATGCCAAATAGCAACGAATCGGCAAAAGACGCCGGAGGTGATCCAGAATGAGTCGATTCAAATTTCTTCGCTCCCGCGTTGCGATCGTGGTGTTGTTGCTCGGCGGAATGATCGGAGGAGTCGCGTTTGCACAGCGTGGTCGATGGTGGCGTGATGGAGGCATCACCACGGATCGATTCGGCGTTCCCGATTGGGAAGTGGATGAACACTTTCCGGGTGATTTGTTCACGTTTGTACGGATCAAATATGATTCGTATGGGGGACGCGGTGGCGGCGGTGGTTGGCGAACGGACTACCGCGATAGCGATCTGAATTTCTCGCTTCGGTTGCAGCAATTGACGTCGATGAAGGTCAACCCCGAGCCGATCGTTCTGGAACTGACGGACGAGCGACTGTTTGACTATCCATTCATCTACATCATCGAACCAGGCAGTTTGGTGTTCAGCGAAGCGGAAGCCGAAGCACTCAGGCGTTATTGCCTGAACGGTGGCTTTCTCATGGTGGACGATTTCTGGGGCGACTCGCAGTACGAAAACATGCGTCGCGAGTTGGAACGCGTCTTTCCCGACCGGCAGCCCTTTGAGGTGCCGTTGGAGCACGAGATCTTTCACAACGTTTATGATCTGAAAGAGAAGCCGCAGGTTCCCGCAATCAACGCAGCCCGGCGCGGCATGCAGGGGCAAGTCGGATCATGGGAATATGCGTCCGACGGAAGTGACACCAGCGAACCACACTACCGCGCGATCGTCGACGACGAAGATCGCATCATGGTTTTCATTTGCCACAACACTGATCTCGGTGATGGGTGGGAAAAGGAAGGTGAAAACCAGTGGTACTTTGAGGAGTTCTCCGTCAAGAAAGCTTACCCGATGGGGATCAACATCGTGACCTATGCGATGACCCATTGAGGACTGCATCGAGAAGCCGTTTTACACGAAAACTAACAAGGATTTGATCTTCATGAGTGCAACCGAAATCAGCATGGAAGATGAGGCTCGCGTCGTTGAGCAATTACGTGAAGGTCGTGATCGTATTTATTCCGAACTCTCCAAAACGATCATTGGTCAACACGACGTGATTGAGCAGTTGTTGATCAGTTTGTTTGCCGGCGGACACTGTTTGATCACGGGGGCACCGGGGTTAGCCAAGACGCTGTTGGTGCGTAGTGTCGCTCAGATTTTTCACCTTAAATTCGGCCGGATCCAATTCACCCCTGACTTGATGCCGGCGGACATTACGGGGACTGAAATTTTAGAAGAGGGGGCTGACGGACATCGCGAGATGACGTTTGTCAAAGGGCCCATCTTTGCCAACGTGATTTTGGCCGACGAAATCAATCGTACGCCGCCAAAGACGCAGGCGGCGTTGCTCGAGGCGATGCAGGAGCATCAAGTTACCGCGGCGGGCAGGCGGTATGACCTCGAAGAGCCCTTCTTTGTATTGGCGACTCAGAACCCGATCGAGATGGAAGGGACCTACCCATTGCCTGAGGCACAACTCGATCGGTTCATGTTCAATGTATTAATTGATTACTTGCCGCCCAAAGACGAGTTGTCGGTCGTGATGCAAACGACTTCCCGGCGAAGCGACCCGATCGAGCCACTCTTTTCGGGAGAAGATATTTTGCGATTTCACGAAATCGTACGCCGGGTACCGATCGCGGAGTCAGTCGGCGCGTATGCGGTTCGTCTCGTCGGTGCAACACGTCCCGAGCGTGATGGCACGCCCGATTTTGTGAATCAGTGGGTGAGTTGGGGGGCGGGCCTGCGGGCGGCGCAAACGCTGGTGATCGGTGCGAAAGCACGTGCGCTGCTTTCTGGTAATGCACACGTGCGGATCGAAGACATTCAGGCACTCGCCCATCCCGCACTGCGGCACCGTGTGCTGCTGAGTTACAAGGCAGAAGCGGAGGGCATGACGATTGAGAAGGTGATCGACCAATTGTTGTCGACGATCGGGACCGAAGTCTGATGGCGGCGCGGAATCGAGTCGTATCCACGCCGGACGTGTCTGCTCGCATCGATCCGGTTGCGGTGATGCGGATAAAGAACCTGCAACTGAGAGCCAAAACGGTTGTTGAGGGTTTTTTCAACGGATTGCATCGCAGTCCATTGCACGGGTCGTCGGTGGAGTTTTCTGAATATCGTCCCTACACAGTCGGTGATGATCTTCGAGGTTTGGATTGGAAACGTTACGCGCGAAGTGACCGTTACTACATTAAAAAGTTTGAAGATGAAACGAGCCGGAACGGCTATCTCGTCGTCGACCAAAGTCAGTCGATGGGATTTGGCTCGCTCGAATACACCAAAATTGAGTACGCCCGAACGCTCGCGGCAACGTTCGCTTACTTTTTGACTTTGCAGCGAGACTGCGTGGGGTTAATGACGTTTGATGAGGCGATCGGGGATTACATTCCCGCACGCCGGCGAGTCGGTCATTTGAGGCAATTGCTTGTTGCGCTTTCGCGTCCGGTATCAGGTAAAGGTACCGATATCAATGTGCCGCTGAGGCAGATTGCCAATCTCGTTCGCAGGCGTGGATTGGTGTTGCTGATCTCGGATTTGTTGTCGCCGATTGAATCGCTGCGAACGAATCTCGCCTATCTGAGATCTCGTGGGCATGAAGTTGCGTTGCTCAGGACTCTCGACCCGACGGAGCTGAACTTTCATCTCGATGCGCCCAGCATGGTGCAGGATCTCGAAACGGGGCAAGAGTTTTATCTCGATCCCGAATCAGCCAAGGATGATTATCAGCAGCGGTTTGCGGAGCATCAGTCCCAATTGCAGGGAGTCTGTGATTCGCTCGGCGTTGACTTGTACACGATTTCAACGAGCGAGCCATTGCAAGATTCGTTGTTCCATCTGCTCGATTCCAAGCAACGGCAATCCCGGGGCACGGCACGATCGGGAATGTTGGCGCGGGCGACCACAGGGTTGGGAGGCGGCGCGTCATGAGTTTGTTGTTTCCCATTTATTTCGCCGGTGCGATGGCGATCGGGTTGCCGATCCTGTTCCATCTCATCCGACGCCAACCTAAAGGGAATGTGCCCTTCAGTTCGCTGATGTTTTTGCGACCGACGCCACCGCGTTTGACGCGGCGTAGTCGGCTCGAGAACTGGCCGTTGTTGCTGTGTCGGGCTCTCGCACTTCTGCTCTTAGCCGCCGCGTTCACTCGTCCGTTCTTTCGGTCTGCCTCATCGACGGAGTTCGCGTCACAGGGGAAACGGATGGTCGTGGCAATCGACACGAGCGCGAGTATGAAGCGTTTCGGATTGTGGGATGACGCGATGGAAGTCGTTGAGGAGGTGATCGGCGATTTGTCACCTGCCGACGAAATTGCCGTTGTTACCTTCGACACGCAACCACTCGTTCGGTTCAGTTTCGAGCAATCACGAGCGTCCTCGCCGGCGGATCGTGCGGCACTGATAAGGTCATCGATACAGGAAACGGTCCCTGGTTGGGGAGCGACCGATCTTGGCGTCGCTCTTCCGTTTTGCGCGGAGTTGGCGTCGACTTATGAAACCGAAGATTCTGCCGGTGCGAGCACGCAGCCCGCGAGTATTGTCTTGATCAGTGATCTACAGTCGGGCAGCGAAATGGAACGACTGCGATCTTTTTCGTGGCCCGAGACATTGCGTTTGGATGTGCGGCAGATCAGTGCGAATGAGCCAACTAACGCATGGGTGCGGGTTCTCGATTCGTCGCCGGCGAATTCACAACAAGAGCTAGGATCGGCGGCCGATGAGGGTGATCGTATTCGCGTTCGCGTATCAAATTTGTCTACGTCAAAAGACAGCCGATTTGAGTTAGGGTGGGCGGATAGTGATGGGACGCCCATCGACGTTCAGGCGATTCAAGTCGTCGCGGGGCAGTCACAGGTCGTTCGTTTGCCTCTGTCGGAGAAGCCAGCCACTTCCGTTCGAGTTTGGGGAGATGATGTTGACTTCGATAACACTCAGTATTTTGTGAGCCCCGAACCCAGAAGCTTCGAAGTGGGGATGTTGGAGAACGAGCCCGCTGATCTCGATCCCCGTGACAGTTTGGCGTACTACCTGGAACGCACCCCGTTCGGTGACGCATTGCGATCGGTGTCACTCAAACGAGCTAAGAAAGCGAGTGACTTGGCGAGCGATTTCATGACCATGCCATTAGTGGTCGTGACGCGGGCGTTGGATGACGATGAGACGCGGCGACTGGAAGCGTACGCGGACTCAGGTGGGACTGTCCTCTATGTTGTTACCGACGCAGAGGTCCAGTGGCAAAACACGGTCGCGTTGGCTCTCGCTTCACCTTCGCTCGTTGTGGAGGAGGCCGACGTCACGGACTATGCGATGTTGTCGAACATTGATTTTCGACATCCGCTCTTTGCAACGATGGCAGAACCTCAATTTAATGACTTTACGAAAGTTCGATTTTGGTCGCACCGGCGACTTGATGGCGTGACGGATGAGACGGAAGTAGTGGCTACCTTCGACGACGATTCTCCCGCAATTCTGCAGCGGTCGGTCGGTGAGGGGCACGTTCTGGTAATCGCGACAGGCTGGCAACCGAACGAAAGTCAATTGGCGTTGTCGACCAAATTCATTCCCTTGATGCTGAATCTGTTCGCCATGAGCACGCCAACATCGGACCAACAGCGGAGCTACGTCGTTGGTGATCGCGTTCCGTTTGGCGGAGCCGATTCGGTGACGTTGAAAACATCTGACCGAAACGCTCGAATCGTTCGTGAGAGTGATGAATCGATCATTCTCGAGGAACCCGGTATTTATCAGCTCGATGGCGAAGGGGAAGGCGGGACATTTGCCGTGAATGTGCCTGAAAACGAGAGTCGTTTGGAACCAATTGATACGAGTGAATTCGAACGATTGGGAGTCCTGCTGGCTGACTCGACGCCCGAAGAAACGAAGTTGGCTGAAGAGCGTCAACTGCAAGACGTCGAACTCGAAAACAGCCAGAGGCTGTGGCAGTGGTTGTTAGTCGGGACGCTCGTGTTCCTCGGCGGGGAAACATTATTGGTGCGAAGGCAGACCTAGCGTCGCGATGTTCTTTTGTCGCAATAAGGATTAAATCATGCTCGAAAACACGCTTCGAAATCGACTCTATCAGGTTGCTCGTCGATTTCGTCAACGGCTGTATTGGTGGAACGTTGCGGTAATCGCGTTGGTAATTGCTATCGTGGCCGCGTTGATGTTGCCAAGTGTTACTTCGGGCCAGATGGATGCGAAATCGACTGCGACTGTTTTGTTCGCCGCAGCGGTTGTGATGTCCCTCATTGCCCTCGTGATCACGGCGAGGAGTTATCGAAACCCCGCGCGAATCGCCAAAGCAGTCGAGACCAAATATCCGACGCTCCAGCAACGTTTGATCACTGCCGTGTCGGTATCCGACAATCCCGAATTGCGATCGGGTTATTTACAGCAGCAGGTAATCCGTGAGGCATGCGACCACAGCCAACAATACGCGTGGACAGAGACGGTGCCGCGGGGGCAGGTCTTGCTGAGTCGGCTGAGCGGGATTGGCGCGGTCGCGTTGATGTTGGGTGTGCTCGGGATCATGGTGTTTGAGACTGAACCGGCCCAAGCGTTGTTGGCCAACAACCCACATGAATTGCTTAACGATGTTACGGTTTCGCCGGGTGACACTGAAGTCGAACGAGGCACGAACCTCTTAGTGACGGCTCGATTCAATGGTGAGTTCGAATCATTGGTTCCCAGTGAGGGCGAACTGCGAGTCGTTTTGCGAGATGGGAGCGAGTCGCGGTTGCCAATGAAACAAAATTTGCTAGATCCTGTTTTGGGTGGATTGGTTGTTTCGGTAGGCGAATCGTTTGGATATCAGGTATTGACACCAAATTGGGCGAGCCCAATGTACTCAGTCGAAGTGTTTGAGTATCCATCGTTGGTGCGTAGCGATGCATCGATACGCTATCCGTCCTATACCAAGATCGACGATAAAACGATCGAAGACACGCGACGTGTATCGGCGGTTGAAGGAACAACGCTCGTTTGGAAATTCTTGTTGAACAAGCCGGTGGCGTCAGCGACATTGCTAAACCAGCAAGGTGAATCGGTTGCTCTCAATCTTAACGACGACGGGGCCACGGCGGAATCAAACGAGATGGTCTTGAAGGATTCTCAGCGTTACACGCTTGAGTTGATCGATGATCAGGGCCGTGCGAATAAGTATCCTCCTGAACTGATTGTGCGAACGCTGCCCAACCAGCAGCCCAAGCTAAAGACGACTGCGGCCGGCGACGTGCGTGTGTCTCCTCTTGAAGAGTTGACGGTGACGGCCGAGTCGGAAGACGATTTCGGTATCGAGAAAATGGGGCTGACTTATACTTTTGCGGGAAACACTCAGGAGGTCGTCTTGGCTTCTGATGTGGGACGGACGCGGAAGTTGAGTGTTGAACACTTGATCGAGTTTGAGTCGTTGAAGGCAGAACCGGATCAGTTGTTGACTTACTATTTCTGGGCGGAGGATGTTGGTCCAGATGGCAATCCACGGCGGACTCAGGGAGACATGTATTTCGCTGAAGTTCGTCCGTTTGAAGAGATCTTTCGCGAAGGCGATCCACCTCCAGGCGGGCAACCGTCGCAGCCCAGCGAAAACGAGCAGGAAGCCGAGAAAGTCGCTCAATCGCAGAAGGAGATCATTGGCGCGACGTGGCGGGTGCTTCGCGATGGGATCACGAGTGAATTCAAATCCGATGTGAACCTGATCGCTGAAGCACAGCATGAGCAGATCGAAGCCCTCGACACGCTCGCCGAGAATCTGCAGGACGAGGAGTCGTTGCAATACGTCAGCGTCGCACGAGATGCGATGGAAACGGCGGTGGAGGAACTCGCCGCGGCAGAGTCTGACGATCTCGAAGCACACGGAAGGGCCCTCGCGGCGGAACAGTTGAGCTACGAGGGGTTACTGAAGTTGAGAGCCCGCGAGTTCGAAGTCACTCGATCCCAACAACAGAGTCAATCCAGTTCCAGTTCGAGTTCCGCGCAGCAACGTCAGCAGCAACTGAACGATCTGGAATTAGAGCAAGATGAAAATCGGTATGAGACCGAAAACCAAGCCCAACAAAATAGTGCGGAAGAGCAACAGGAGCGAGAGACACGCCAGGTGCTGAGCCGACTTCGGGAACTCGCGAAGCGTCAAGAAGACATCAATGAGCAAGTTGCCCAGCTTCAATCGGCACTCGAAATGGCGGAGGACGAGAAAGCCAAGGAGGAAATCGAGCGGCAACTGAAACGATTGCGAGATCAGCAACAGGAGATGCTTCGCGAAATCGATGAACTGGATGAGCGGATGCAGAGCCCAGAGAATCAATCGTCGATGCAGGAGGAAAGTGAGCAACTCGCACAGACGCGAGAAAATGTTCGCGAAGCATCAGAAGCGTTGCAGCAGAACGACGCCTCGAAAGCACTCTCGGCAGGAAAGCGGGCCGAACGCGAACTGGAGTCGATGCGGGACGAGTTTCGCGAACGTGCGGCAGGGCAATTCAACGATGCGGTGCGTGAGATGAGAGACGCCGCCTCCGAACTCGATGAACGTCAACAAGACTTGTCTGAGCAATTGCAGCAACAGCAAAACGAGCCTTCGCCAGGACTTCGCGCCGGCACAGAGCAAAAGGAACTTGATCAGCAAATTCAATCACAGCGTGATCGTCTCCGTGATCTCCAAGAAAAAATGCAGGAGACGGTCGAGCAAGCTGAGACCGCGGAGCCATTGCTCGCTGAATCGCTCTACGATTCATTTCGGCAAACACAGCAACGACAAGTTGATTCTCGGTTAGAGGAAACGTCGGAACTGCTTCGTAATGGATTCGGCGAAGAAGCTATGCAAGCGGAAACGCAAGCGAACGAAGGCATTCGAGAATTAAAGGAGGGACTCCAAAAAGCGGCCGACTCTGTATTGGGTGATGAGTCTGAAGCACTTCGTCGGGCCGCGAGTGAATTAGAACAACTCAGCCGCGATCTCGAAGAAGAAATTCGAGAGGCAAATGCCGGCGAGTCTGGGCAGTCAAACCCGAGTGAGCCGAGGGAAAGATCGGGTGAAGGAGGGCAACAAGCGGACAGGCAACAGGAAAGCAGGCAGCAGGAAGGTGGACCACAACGTGGTGAGCAATCGGGAGAAGGTCAGCAGCAAGACGGACCGCCGGGAGATCCGCAGTCTGGAGAAACGCCGTCGGGGCAACGTTCACCCGGAGAACTACGGGATGGCCAGTCACAACGTGGGGGAGATCAACGTGGTGACGGTCAACCCGGTGAAGGCGAACCGACCGGATCACGGTCTGGAGAAAACGAAAACGAGCAAGCTGAACCGACAGCGCAGTCCGGGCAGAATCCAGGCGAAGGACAGGGCCAATCGACGCGGCAGAGTTCAGAAGAGCCAAATGGGCAAATGCAACGAGGAACCGAGTCCAGAAACAGTTCAGCGAGTCGTAGTCGCAATGCCGCGAACGGGCCGAGTTCCTCTCCGATTAGCGGGGACGGGTTTCGCGAGTGGACGGATCAATTGAGAGACGTCGAAGAGATGGTCGATGATCCGGAGATTCGATCGCGGGCGGCACGAATTCGGGATCGGGCACGCGATGTTCGCGCCGACCTGATTCGACATGCGAAGGCACCGCAATGGGACATGGTCGAAGAAATGATCGCCAAACCGTTGCGTGAGCTACAACGCGATGTTCAAGAGGAATGGCTGCGGCGGTCAGCGGAAAAAAATGCCCTGGTGCCGATCGACCGTGACCCGGTGCCGAGTGAATACAGCGATGCCGTTCGAAGGTACTACGAACGACTGGGGAGTGGTCAGTGATTTCAGGTAACTTCCCCGCATTGACGGACACGCTACCAATCGGATTAGGTGTGATTTGGGGATCACCGCAGTGGCTGATTCCCGCATCGATTGTGGCCGTTTTACTGAGCGGAATGACGTTGTGGAATTATGCGAACAGTCGTTCGATGGGGAACCTTCGGTGGTTCGCGGCAACTCTCAAAATCGCCGCAATTGTGTTAGCAGCGATCTGTTTGTTGCAACCGATGCGAACCAGTGAGCACGCACGTCCGAAGGCCAATTTGCTGCCGATCTTGATTGATCAGAGTGAGAGCATGAGTATGAAGTTGTCGTCATCCTCAGGCTCAAGAGGCGAACGCATCGAAGACTTGGTAAACGATCAAAACGAATGGTTGCGTCGGATGGAGCAAGACTTCGACGTACGCGGATATCACTTTGCATCACGCGTTGCAAAAATCCCGTTCGGGACCGCCAATGATTTTGAATTGGAGACGACCAACGAAAACGCATCCAATTTGTCGACGAGTTTGGCATCGATCGGCGAACGATTTTCGGGACGGCCACTCGCGGGTGTGCTCTTGTTTACCGACGGCAACGCCACCGATTCGGCGGCATCGTTTGACTGGACGAGTGTCGGTTGTCCTGTCTATCCAGTTTTGCCAAGTGAATCCGACACGATGGCGGATATCCGAATTCGCGACATCACGGTGCGTCAGACTGATTTTGAATCGGCTCCCGTGTCGGTTCGGGTGCAGGTCGAGAGCACGGGGCACGACCGTGAATTGGTGGTATTGCTACAAGATCGAGAGCAACCCAAGTCGGTGCAGGAAACCAAACTGACGTTGCCTGACGGGGAAAGCGTTGGTGAAGTGACCTTTCAGTTTCGTCCTGATCAGCCGGGTTTGCGTTTTTTCACCGCAACTGTGTTCGCTGAACGTGATCGGGCCCTGTTTGAACTCGATGCCGACGAGGAGAGATTGTCTTCGAGTTCCGAGGCGACGCAGGTCAACAATCGACGGCTCGTCACTGTTGATCGCGATGCCGGGCCCTATCGCATCTTGTATGTTGCTGGACGACCGAATTGGGAGTTTAAGTTTTTGCGCCGTGCGATCTCGTCCGATGCTGAAATTCAGTTGGTCGGGTTGCTGCGAATCGCGAACAAAGAGCCCAAGTTCAGCTTTCGTGATCAAGGTGTTGCGGGAACGAACTCGCTGTTCCGTGGTGTCGATGATCGAGAGGCGGAGTTGGCGCAGCAGTATGACGAACCGGTCATCATCCGAATGGGCGTTAAAGAGTCTGACGAATTGAGCGACGGGTTTCCGGAATCCGCTGACGAACTTTTCGCGTACCAAGCTGTGATTCTTGATGACATTGAACCTGAATTCTTCAGTGAAGATCAATTGTTGTTGTTGCGGCAATTCGTCAGTGTGCGAGGCGGAGGACTGTTGATGCTGGGTGGGCAAGAATCGTTTTCGGGAAAAGCGTTTGCCGACAGTACGCTCGGCGAGTTGTCTGCGGTATACGGCCCTCGTTCGAATCAAGAGAGGGCTGCATCAAACTATCAATTCACGATTACGCGAGAAGGAATGCTGGAGCCTTGGATTCGTCTCCGCGATAACGAGCGAGACGAAAACGCACGTGTGAATCAACTGCCGAATTTGACAACGGTGAATGCCGTTGGCGACGTGAAGCCGGGCGCTTTTGTTTTGGCGGAAGTGAGTGATGAGAACGGAGATACGACACCGGCAATCGTGGCTCAGCGTTTTGGTAAAGGCCGCACCGCCGCGATACCGGTGGGCGATTTGTGGCGGTGGTCAATGCATCGCTCAACGCAAGCAGACGAGAACGATCGAGACGATCCGGCGCAGATGTGGCGGCAGATGGCGCATTGGTTGGTCGGTGAAGTTCCTCGTCGAGTTGATGCACGCGTTGAGCAGAACGGCGAGTCTCAATCAGCCGTAGATCTGCTCGTTTCCGTCGTCGATGAAGCCTATTTACCTCTCGATAATGCGAACGTCGAACTCACGGTCACTCCGATTGGATCTGAACCGATCGTGCTGAAAGCCACGTCTGACGATCAGAACGCAGGTGTGTACCGCGCGACCTATTGGAGTGACCAGCCAGGTGCGTACCGCGTTGCGGCATCGGTGACCGGGCCGGATGAGGCGCCGATCGGGTTTGCCGAAACAGGGTGGGCGAGCGAACCTGAAGTCAAGGAATTTCAGAATGTCGGATTGAACCGTGAATTGCTCGAAACGATTGCCGAACAAACCGGTGGCAAGGTGGTGGACGACGACGAACTCGATGCGTTTGCCGCTGAGTTGCCCACGCAGAAGATGCCCGTCACGCAAACGTGGACGTATCCACTATGGCACTCCGGGTGGTGGATGACCGCAATGATCGGATGTTTGTGTACGGAATGGGGATTGAGGCGATGGAAAGGGATGGCATGAGCATGCGAGCGATGATCTTGATTTTGTTATCGTTAGCGACCGTGTTCTGCGAGCGTTCGGTCGTCGCGACGGAAGCAAGCGGTGCCGCCTCGACGGAGATCACCGTGGTTGTCGGCGCAGCAGGAACGAACGAGTACGCCGAGATGTTTTCGCAATGGACCGAACACTGGAAGACAATCGCGAAGCGTGCGGGCGTGCCGATCGTCACGATCGGTGATGCAAAGTCCGAAACGAGCGACCGCCAAACATTGGAAACGCGTTTGCAGGCGATTCGAGATTCTCAGGCAACGCACTGGATTGTTTTGATTGGGCATGGCACGTATCAACGCGGCGTGTCCAAATTCAATCTTCGAGGCCCCGACGTTGCGGCCGAGGAAATAGCGGAATGGTTGAAGAGTCAGGATAACGGCGCGGACGATTTAGACACCCGTGGGCCGATGGTCATTGTCAATTGCACTTCATCCAGTGGGCCCTTTGTTAACGCTCTCTCAGCACCGGGGCGTGTGATTGTGACGGCTACCCAATCGGGAACCGAGCAGAACTTTGCGAGGTTTGGGAAGTTCTTTACCGACGCATTGCGTTCGAGCGATTCCGATCTGGATCATGACCGAGAGGTTTCTGTTTTGGAGGCATTTCTCAGTGCTAGCAAACAGACACAGCGGTTCTATGATACCGAAGCACGGATCGCCACGGAGCACGCATTGATCGATGATAACGGTGATGGTTTGGGTACGCGGGCGGAGGCTTTTCGAGGTACACGTCCGATTGCGATGGCGAAAGATGGCGCGGAGGTCGATGGCAAAGCCGCGAGACGTATTACGTTGGCGGTGGGAGATGAGTCGTCGGACACAAAGCCGGTGCTGTTGTCGAAAGAACAAACCGTCGCTCGCGACCAACTCGAACTGAAAGTCGAGGCGTTACGGGATAAGAAGGATGCGATGAGCGAAGCGGACTATTACAGCGAGCTTGAATCGTTAATGGTTGAACTCGCTAAAATCTATCATCCGGCATCAGAGTGACTTCTTCCCGGTCGGTGTTTCGCTAGGCAGCGGCCAATCATCGGGGATGATGAAGAAGCGGTCCGTTTCAGTGTCTGTCTCGTTGCCCGCGTTGTACTGACTTATCAATACGGGCGTTGGATATTCGGCGAAGTGGTTGCGAACGGCAGCCTGAGCGTCGGTGAGTGATCGCAATCGCGGGTCGTCAGTTTCGTAGTGGCACTCAGATAGCCAGAATGGTTTGCGCAGGATGTGATAACGGACATCGGCTGTGTTTGCCTGGTCGTTCCATTGCTGCAGACAAAGGATGCTCCCTGTTAGGTGGTCCGCTGACATTCGGGGCGGAAGGTGTGGCGGTGCCGGAGCGTCGTGTTCGTAAAAGATTCGGCCTTTGACAAATGCCTCGCGATGGACGACATCTGGAACGTGCTCGACGCTCAGAGGTAATTGATGCGAGAAAAGTCGATGCATCTTTCGCTCAAAAGTGTCTCGAACGTTTGGGCCGATGAAGTGACTTCCTAGAACGGCGTGGTCCGGTTGATATAGATAGAATTTGACTGCGGCTTCGATGTGAACGAGTTGGTTCTGTTCGTCGCGATACAGGAAGTCAATTTCGCCGAGGGTTCGCTGTTCGGAGTGGATCTGCAGGTTGTGGGCGACGATGTCTGCTCTTCGAACATGTTTCAACCAATAATGCAGTAAGCGTTCGAAGTAGTATCCGACCTTGCGCGATGGTCGGTCGGAGAAAAAGGCGACCAAATGGTTAACGTCAATTTGATCGGCTGTGATCCGCGTGGGTACCCGTTGCGAATCAATTAGCGACGGACTGTTGACTGTCCACAGTAGGTCTCGAAGGAGTTGTTCTTGGTTCGCTGACATTGCTACAGAAATTTGGGCGTCCGACGCCGTTCCAGGGAAGCCAAGGGAAAACATATGAGATTAATTATTTGAACATTTTCAGGGCAGTGTCGCGGGAGTATTCTGCAATGGACACTCGCATTGTCAAATCGTATCGCGCATTAGTGCATCGAGCGGAGTTCGTCGGGCAAGGCAGACGCGACGACGCAAAGACGTCAATATGAGATGGGCGTACGCTGTTGCGAAGGCTGGCGTTCGACAATAGAAAGGGCGTTGATGTTTGGGGCCGCGATTATCTCTAACGCGCCTGTCCACGTTCGCGATTACTGAGTGAGGTATTTCGCGAGAGTTGCGCCGAAGAGTGTGGCGGAATTGTCGTCTTCGCCCGTGAGAATTTTGCCGTCGATCATGACATCATCGGCAGACGTTCGCGGGTTGCCGATCGATCGAGCGGGAGACAGTTGTGCTCCATTCGTCTGTGCATTCCATCGTGAAAGTGGTTGGTCACGACGACCGTTGTAGGTGCCCGAAGGGCTTTGCCGCGGAGATGCAACGACACGTTTTCCCTGCAGAAGACTGCGCCCGTTGACCCGTGCCCAAGCCAGTACCGATACGCCGTGGCACAACGCGCCGACATACTTATCCTGCTCAATGAAGTCACTGAGCAGGCGGTTGACGGCAGCTTTCGTTTGCGGGTCACCATTGTAGACGCGATTCGAGTAGGAACCTTGGAAGGCGTATTGGTACATCGAGGATCCCCAACCGCCGGAGAACATGATCGCGTCGTAGTCGGATGCGTCCGCATCAGCGATCGCAAGATCCGGCATGACGTTGCCACTGCCCTGTTGCCCTGAATTACCGTGTGGACGACAGGTGGTCTTGCGTCCTGCGGCCACGTCGACGGTGATTCCGGCACGTTCGAGTTCCCGGCGAGGTTCAATGTACTCGCGATAGAAGAAGTCTTGGTTTGCGATAACGAGCAGGACTCGTTTTTGGGTTGAACTCGGCCGACGCGTTGCTGGGATGGCCGGCGACGGTTGGTCGGGGGACGACGGGGGACGTGAACCCGGTGTCGATGAGGTGCTTGCATCGGGCGATGTTTCACTGGATGCTATTTCACTGGGCGATGTTTCACTGGGCGATGTTTCACCGGGCGTCATTTCACGGGGGGACGTCATCGCGGTTCGTGATGATGCAGCGGTTTGATCGGATGAACCAAGTGGTGTCGAGAGTGACCGGCCGCCATTGATCGTGCGGACTTCAATTTGGTGGAACGTTGTGTCAGACGCGTATGCCCCCACCCCCAGGGATTTCGAATCGGGAATTTCCCACACTCTCGGTACCGTGAGTCGCTTCCCTGCGAGTGTAATTTCGGCGATTACGTTGCCGTCGAGCAGACCACGCACTCGGTCGTGACGCACTTCTACGAGAGCCGTGTAGGTCCGGCCGTTCACCAATGCTTGGTTGTCTCTGCGAGTTGAGTTTTGTTGAATGGTTTCCCCGTTGATGCTTTGGATGCCGGCCATGTGTTGGCCCCACGCGTCGACCTCGAAGCAGGCTTGTCCGTGGTCGGTCACGAAGAACAATGCGATGGAATGAACGCCTGAGTTGCGAGTGAATTTGACGCGAAAGTCATACTCCCATTTGGGGTGGAATGGCAGCGACAGTATCGCGGCACCGGCGGCGGTGGTGGAAATGGCAGTATCTGATTTTTGCCACCTTCCTGACACGGTGTTCTGGTTGACGTCGACGCGTTCAATGAGATCGTTCCACGAATCGGATTGTTGTGCAAAACAGGGGGCGGGAAAGCCCACAAGTAAGATGGCGACAAGGAATGCGTTTGCCGTTTGCATGAGGATCACTTTAGGGCGGCGACGTGGGGAAAAGATCGCGAGTCACGGGGGACGTTGGCAACAAGCGAGCCGGTGAGGTCCAGTATTCGAGACAACTCATCTTAATGGCTACGTGCGTCGAGTGCGCCGTTTTTGGGTGTGATCTGGTACCCTTCGGCTGGCGTGGCTCGATTTCAAATGCCCCGGTGCATCGACGGCATCCGTCAGCGATGCGGTCCTTACCGCGTTCCCCACTCGCGGATTTTGGGGAGATTCCAGTACAGAAACCAGTTGTAGAATCGTCTCGGCAAGATGCGTCGTAATAGTGAAAAGAGTAACGCGTCGATGCCTCCGTACACTCGCAGTGGAGGCGATCGATGGCGGATGACTTTGATAACCTTGGCGGCAACTGATTCGGGAGTCGCGGGGGCTCGGTGCATCGCTCTTTCGATGAACCGCTCCATGTGATGGTAGTGTTCGTGGTACGGGTTGGCGGGGTCTGCCGAAGCTTCGGCGCTCTTGATGGTGTAGGGAACTTTCTCGAACGCATCTGAACGCATGAATCCAGGTTGGATCAACGTGACGGAGACGTTCCATGGTTTCAGTTCGTAGAAGAGTGCTTCACTGGCACCTTCGAGAGCAAATTTGGATGCTGAGTATACGGACATGGTGGGCATCGCCATCATGCCACCGACCGAAGAGATGTTGATGATTTTTCCCGATCGCCGTGCTCGCATGCCGGGCAAAACGCAACGTGCTAGTTCCAGTGGCGATCGGAAATTGATGTTCATTTGATGCAACCGTTCCGGTTCGGTCACGTGTTCAACGCAGGATCGATACGCCACACCAGCGTTGTTGATTAGGATGTCGACTCCGCCTAACTTTGATTCGATTTCATCGACGACGGCGTGTCGTTGTTGCGAATCCGTGACATCGAGAGGGCGAATCCAGAGCCCATCACGCTCCACGATGTCATTGCTTCGAAACCGACCCAGCGATTTGGGGCGTGCTGTTAGAACAAGGTGCAGCTTCGCATGCCGTTGTTCATGGATCAGAAGACGGGCGATGGCAAGCCCCAGGCCGACGGAAGCCCCGGTAACAAGAACCACCTGATGCCGATTACTTTTTCGATTCATAGACGATGTACATCAGGCCGCGTTCATCGTCACAGGAGGCATTGGATTCAGCGGGGCAGCAAATTCGAGATGCGGTTGTGGTCGCTTGTCGTCGAGACGTCGCAACAACTCACTGTTCCGAGTAGACCGACCGTGAAATCATTCTCGGTGTCACGGTGCTCGAGTGTGAAACGCATCCCACCCCGAGGTAGCAAGTCGGTTTCTTCAGCCGTAAGCCGTAGACGCCAAATGCCACCGAGTTTGAATTCGCATCGGTGTGGATCGGTAATCTCCAAAACTACGAGTTGGTCGACGAACTGGCTGTAGATGCGGAACCGAGGTTCGTGCCCAACCCAATTGACCGACGTTCGATTGGTGTCCATCAATTGGAAGGAAACATCCAGCGGTTTTCCGGGATGAACGCGAAACCACGAAAGACGCGACCGGCTCTTTCCCGGCAATCGTTTGGCGCGAATGGTCATCAGATTGGATCGATTGAGGATGTTCGAATGGCTAGCGACTGTGCTCAAAATCTAAGCAACGCAGCTTTCTCCCATAAAGAACGCAAAGTGTGTACCACGAAATGGATGCTTGATTTCGAATTTCAACGGCCTCGATAAAAACTGAAGATTTTGATCGAGAAAAAATTTCGAGCGAGATTTTGATAGCGTGAGCGTTCTCGGTGATGCGGTTTTCTTATGCAGAGTGCACGTCCCCTATGCACTACCTCCACACGGAGGAGTGCATTGAGAATTTCGAACGGAGGCTGAGCGTTTGAAGCTCCGACGGGCCGATCCGGGACCCGTACGCGGTGGTGAGAACGCCTTGCAAAATCGTTCGCTGAAATTCATTTCCAGATGATGGGAACGAATACGGTCATCTCGCTTTCACCCCGATTGCTCCATGCGAAGTAGGGGATGAATTGAGCACGTTCGGTTTTCCATTGTGGTTTGCCGATCGGGTGATACATGTGTTGTTTGGGGATGTTGCGGACTGCGATATCGCCGGTGATTGTGGTGACGCCGCCGAGGAAGTCTGGTTGGAACTGCGGAGTCCATTGCGAGTCGGACGGAAGGTATACATCCAGGATGCTTGTCTCGTTGGGAAGGTCTGGGGACTCGAGGCAGTAAACAACGGGACCACGTGCCACGGCGACTTGGTTTCGCACCTCTTCGATACGAGGGTGACCTTCGATGAGTTGGACGTTCATCGGCATGTCGAGTTCGATCACGTCGCCGGGGGTCCATGTGCGACGGATCGTTGCATAGCTGCCCGCACGTGCGTTGATATTAAAGGACTCCGCGTTAAGCCGGATTTCGGTGCCGGCAGCCCATTCGGGAATGCGCAAACGAATTTCGAATGGTTCGTTTTTACATGACTCGACGGTGATTTTGACGCTTCCCTCCCACGGATAATTTGTTTTCTGGCTGAGTCGAATTGGAGAGCCGTCTCGCATGTGGGTTGACAGCTTGTTGCCGCCGTAAAGGTTCACCGCGATGCCGGTGTCCGAAAGGCTGTAGGCCCAAGAGGAAGACTTTGCGATCGTGCGGACTAGGTTCGGTGGGCAGCAGAAGCATTTGAGATAGGGAAGACGTTTGGGCGATTCGGTGTTCATCTTCGCATAGTTTCGCGAGCCGTTGATCATGCGAAGCGGATTGGAATAGAAGTAATGTTTTCCATCGACGCTGATGCCCGATAAAGCACTGTTGAACAAGACGCGTTCCATCACATCGGCGTACTTGGAGTCACCTTTGATGCCCAGCATCCGATAGCTGAACATCGAGTTGCAAATGTTCGCGCAGGTTTCGTTATAGGCGGTCATGTTGGGCATCATGTATTCATCCAGGAAGCCTTCTGAAATTTTGTCGTGACGGCTTGAAACGCCGTAATGTGTTTGGCCGAGGGCACCTGTCACGTACATCTTTTTGTCGACTACGTTTTCCCATAGTCGATCGAGTGCATCGATTAGTGCTTTTTCGCCGGTCTCGGCGTAGACATCTGCTGCGCCGGCATAGAAGTACAACGCGAGTACGGCATGTCCGACGGCTTCCGTTTCATTACGCAGTGGAACGCGTTCCTGAACCATGTCGCCAAATGATTCTCCCGTAACGTTCGGTTCGTCGCCGCTGCGTTGGTTGCCACGATTATTGATGAAGATTTCAGCGAGTTCGAGATAACGTTTGTCTCTCGTGGTGCGGTAGAGTTCCGTCAAACCCATGATTTGAGTTTGATTGAAACCGAACCTCGACAGTTGTTTGGGGCGCGGTTGGAACAAACGATAGAGGAGGTCTGCGTTTTTGATTGCGATGTTGAGGAAGTTAGTTTTCCCTGTAATGCGGTGGTGGACGCATGCGGCAGTGTAGAGGTGGCCGCAGTTGTACATCTCGTGAAAACGACGGTTTGAGAAGTGGGGTATCCCTTCGATTTGGGTTGCCGTGTGTAGATACCCGTCGTTCTCTTGGGCTCGGCCGATGATGTCGATCATTTTATCGATATCATCCAGGCGATTTTCGTCATGATTGACGGCATCGAGATACACGCACGCTTCGATCCACTTGTAGAAGTCGCCGTCGTGCCAAGAAAAGCCTTGGTGTTTGCCTTCCATCATTCCGGCAGCGATTTTGAAATTGTTCAGGGCGTGGCCGACATCGCCTTTAAGGATGTCGCCCATATGCGGCACCATCACTGACTCGCACAATTTGAACTTCTCGGCCCAGAAACCGTCTGTCCATTGACAGTCGCCGATGTTGATTGCGTGGAGTTGGATATGGGGACTCTTCGAAGAGTCGATGATTGCCTTGTCTTGGGCGAACGTGTGGCTCGCTACCGACAGGCCGATAAGTGTCGTGATTAACCGGACCATGTTTGCCGCGTCGTCGTGGGGAGTTTGGAGCGTATGACCGACGGTGAACCGATCCCGCTAGTGCCAGTGTTTTAATATCATAATGCAATTATGTTTCTTCCCAAAACAAGCAGGGTTGCACCGTGGGCGATCTCAGTGAGCGAATGGAGAGACGGCGGTTGACCGCGAAACTATGTAAATCCTTAATAGCAAAGCGTTAACGCTTTCGAGAGGATGTCGCTCGTTGCCGAGATCGCTCGTAGGAGTGACCGAGGAAAGCGTCAATATGCCGCTTGGCCGATTGGGGCGAAAACATCGATTTATGCGAAGCGATAAGAAGGTCGGGTCGCGTTTTGGGACGAATCGTTCAATGCAACGGGGCAGAGGCTCTCGCTGGTCGTGCGATAGCGGAGGCAGGTTTACGCGGCTTGCGGGATTTGCCGGCCTTGGAGCTGATAAACGTATCGCAGGACTTCGGCGACGGCTTGGTACTGATCGGCGGGGATCTCCTGGCCGACGTCGACATTTTTATAGAGAAACTGTGCGAGTGGTTTCCGTTCGACGACTGGGATCCCATTTTCAAGCGCGACGCGGCGAATTTTTTGTGCGATCATCCCCGCCCCTTTGGCGACTACTACGGGGGCAGGCATTGTTTTCGGATCGTACTTGATCGCGATGGCGAGTTCGGTGGGATTGCTGACAACGACGTCGGCATTAGGGACATCGTTGCTAGCTCGGTTCATCGCCAATTGACGGGCAACTTGTCGGCGACGCGCGGCGACTTGAGGATCGCCTTCAGTGTCTTTCATTTCGTCACGCAGTTCTTGGTCGGTCATCATCATGTCTTGTTCGTTTTTCCATTTCTGGAAAGCCCATTCCAAGAGGGCGAGCACGAACAGGCCAGATCCGATCCACAAACAAACTCCCAAGAGAGTGTGAAACATGGTCGACGCGATTTCGGGTACCGACATCACTGCCATCGCGATGACGCTGTCTTTATGAGCACGCAGTGCGTAGTAGGCGACCGTGCCGATCAGTCCAACCTTGACCATGCCGAACATTAATCGCATCAGCCCGCGGACGGACAAGATGCGTTTCGCACCGGATAGAGGGCTGATGTTGCTGAGTTTGGGCATCAACTTTTCAGGAGACAAAATCAGGCCTGCCTGCGTGACGTTGATTGCAATCGCGCCAGCAAACATCAGCAGCAAAATAGGAGCGGTCGCAATGGCGAGCCTTCCGCTCAGACGCAACATCTCGCTGGTGGCTTCCTGGGGCGTGTAGGCGATCAGTCGGGAATTCGAAAGTGCCGACTCGATGCCTCCCGCCATGATTGCCGCAGTCTTTCCGCCGACGACATACATCGCACCGAGAGCGGCAAGCAACAGGGTCGCTGATGTGAGGTCTTGGCTTTTGGCAACCTGGCCTTTTTCACGGGCCTGTCTGCGTTTCCGCTCGGTTGCAAAGTGTTTTTTGTCTCCATCGGACATGCTTAATCGCCTCTCGTCCAGATCAAGGAAAGACGCTCGACATTCGCGGCGAGGTCATCTTGAAAGATCCACGCGACCGATCCGATGGTCAATGATGTGACCACGAGCAATGCCAACGCGTTGACGCTGAGTCCGATCGCGAGCACATTGATTTGTGGCATGGTGCGACTGATCAATCCGGTGACCAAATTGCTCAAGAGGAGTGCCGCGACAACGGGGGCTGAGACACGCACGCCCGACGCGAGTGCTCCGCTCATGCAATCGATCACCGCTTGCATCATGGAATCGTGAAAGACGACGTTTCCGGGGGGAACGTGATCGAAACTTTCGACCAGTAGCCCGAGCACGACGCGGTGTCCTCCGCTCAGTAACATGACCGCGGTGACGAGCATGCCGACCATCCGTGCCATAGCAGGCATGCTGCTTTGGGTGGTGGGGTCAACGGAGTCGCCTAATTGCATGCCGCCGGTGCTGGTGATGGCTTCGCCGGCGAGCTGGATTCCCGTGATCACGATTTGAACTGTTGCGCCAATCAGCATGCCAACCAACGCTTCTCGAGCGATGGCGATCGCGAGGCTCGCTAGGTGGTCGATTTCGGGCAGGTTTTGCAGCGAGGGTCGATCCGCGAGCGTCGGTAGCAGAAGCGCCGTCATGATCAACGCCAGCAAGGCTTTGACTCGCCGAGGCACGCCCACACCAATGGCAGGCATCGCCATCAGCAGCATTCCCAGTCTTGTTAAGACGAGAACGCCGACGACGAGGTGTTCCATAAGCCAGTCGACCAATGGCTGCATGTCACAGGCCGCCCGCGTTTTCAAAAACTGAACGAGTGAATTCCAACATCCGTGTCATCAGCCAAGGCATGCAAGCGATCAACACCGCCGCCATGGCGAGAATTTTGGGGACGAAGGACACCGTCTGGTCTTGGATCTGTGTGAGTGCTTGAATTAAACCGATCGCAAGCCCCGCAGCCATGCCGACCAACAGCATGGGCGTCGCCAGGATCACCGCAACAATCAGCGCTTCGCGGATGAGATCGACAGCGGAGGATGGTTCGAGCATCTGAATGATTAAGGCAAAAGAAAGATGGGGGAGAAACGCTTTGCGGCAACATGAGCCTGCTAGATCGTTCCGAAACTATTCATCAGCATCTCGACAACGAGCCGCCATCCGTCGACGAGGACGAATAACAGCAATTTGAACGGTAGCGAAATAACGGCAGGCGGTAACATCAGCATGCCCATCGAAATCGTGACACTGGCGACAACCAAATCGACGATCAGGAATGGCAGATAGATTTGGAATCCCATCAAGAACGCGGTCTTTAGTTCACTGAGGATGAACGCGGGGAGGAGCACACGCATCGGTACTTCAGAGAACGTGCTCGGCAAGGGGGCGTCGGCATCCATGTAGCTGTAGAACAGGTGCACGTCGTCGTGGTTGCCCGCGACATCGATTTGCCGTGACATGAATTCGCGAACCGGAATCGACCCTGCCTCATAGGCTTCTTCGAGGGACATCTCGACTTCGGGATTGGTGTACGGTTCGATCGCATCGTCGTAAACGCGCGTCCAAACGGGAGTCATCACGAACAGGGTCATGAACAACGCGACGCTCGTCATCACTTGGCTCGGTGGCAGCGATTGCAGTCCGATTGCTTGCCGGAGGAGTCCGAGCACGATGATGATCCGCACATAGCAGGTCGTCATCAGCAGGATCGCTGGGGCGAGCGAGAGGACCGTGAGCAGCAGCATGATCTGCAGGCTGCCGGACATGCCCTCGGGGCTGGTCCAGTTGTCAGGGCCGCCGTTGAGAAAGTCGAGCGGTTCTCGGTCCGATTTGGGAGTCTCAAGTGGTTCGAGTCGATCGCCCGCACCGACACGAATCGGTTGCCGAGCGTCAGCGGAAACTTCACCCGTCGAATCGGTTTCCGCTTCTTGCCCCTGAACGGTCGTGGTCGCCATCGACATCACCAGTAGCGCAAAGCACATGCCGATGAGTCGCCAGGATGGCGCGCGTACCGGCAGGCAGCGAACGTGATCGAAGTGGGCAAGGGTGAGCACGAAGCGGTTACCGTCGAGAGGGACGTTTAGGTCGGGTTTACCTCTCGGACTTTAGGGAAAATTCATCTTTTACCGAAAGATGTTTTCTACCTCGTGTTTAACGCGTTTTTTGGGATCCCCGCGGTTCAGGGATGATGCCGTCGGGTGATTTCGGTCAATGTTTCGTGCAATCGCGTGTTGGTGGCGACGATGCTCGAGCTTCCGATCGGCAATTCGCTCCCCCGGGCGTCGGTGATCTGGCCGCCCGCTTCGGTGACGAACAACGAACCCGCCGCAAAATCCCACGGAGACAAGTTGTACTCGAAGAACCCTTCCAATTTGCCGCATCCGACCATGCAGAGATCCAACGAAGCGGTCCCGAACCTGCGAATGCCGTGTATATGATGTGAAAAGCACTCTTCGATCGCCGACAATGTTGCTTTCATCATCGCACCCCGGTCGTAGTAAAAACCGCAGCCGATCATGGCTTGGCCGAGAGCATCCGTGTCGCTGACGTGAACTCGCTGTCCGTTACGAAACGCTCCTTCGCCGCGGACCGCGGTGAAGAGGTCGTCGTGGACCGGATTGTAGATCGCACCCGCCTTTGCTCGGCCGTTCTCGTAGTAGCCGATCGACACGGCGAAATGCTCGATTCGGTGGGCGAAATTGTTGGTGCCGTCGAGTGGATCAATGATCCACAGGTGTTCAGAATCAACGTTGCCTCCTTGCAGCGATTCTTCGCCGAGCAGTTCGTGCGTTGGGTAGGCGTCTCGGATGAGGGCGGCGATGGTTTGTTCGCTTTCTTCATCGGCGTCACTGACGAGGTCATAAGATTTTCCTCCGTCGCCGGCTTTGTTTCGCATCGTGACTCCCTCGTCGAAATAGCGACGCAGGATCTGGCCTCCTGCGCGGGATGCGGCGATGGCGGTTTCGAGAATCTGTTGCACATTTGCCATTAGAATGACCGTAGCCTGCGGAAACGAAAGGGTGATATTGCGAGGAATTCCTCCGATTCAGCGGTGATTGAAGCGAGCGGCGTTTTGTGTTTCACTTTCCGCCCTAACCAACCGTTCCCATTTGATGACGTAAAGAGAACAAGAATGATCGGATCAATGATCGCCGATTCGGCGCGAATGAGTGTCGGGTATGCCGAGCGTTTGCTCAAGGACGTCAGTGCGTCACAATTTGCGCGTTTTGCAGAGGTGGACGGAAAACTGATCGAGTCCAATCATCCTGCGTTTATTTTGGGCCACCTGAGTCTGTACCCGAGTCGTGTTGTTTCAGAACTGGGAGCCGATGCGTCGTCGATTATGCCTTCAAGTAAATTCGAGGCACTTTTTGCCCCATCGGCGACCTGTTTGGATGACCCCGAGGGCAAACTGTATCCGGCGATGGACGAGATCACCGATAAGTTTTTCGCCGCTCATCAAGTCGCGATTGATGTGTTGATGTCATGTGAGGATCAGGCGTTTGCCGCTGCAAATACGAACGAACGCTTGAAGGCCAAGTTTGCTACGATAGGGTCGGCTCATGCGTTTTATCTCGGCGGTCACGCCATGTTGCACATGGGTCAGTTCAGTGCTTGGCGTCGAGCAATGGGTATCGGTGCGGCTTAATGCTGCGTCGCAGTTAAGAGATTAGGGTTCAGGCAGTTGCAGATTTCGTTACGACATTTTGTAATGATTGGGGCCCGCCACAACTTTTGACGAGGTCCGTTGCCCTAGAATTCAGCTGTGACGAAGCACTCATCTGAGAATGTGTGTGAACGGCGAAGTCTCGTTGACTAAGACGATGTGTTCACGGATTTGATTGGCTGCGTTGAGAGCGATTGTTCTCTCGGCGAGTCGGGAGGTGATCTGCCATTGTCTTTTAGGAGGCAACCGTGGTGCAATGTTTCTTGGCTCTTGAGTTACCGACGGCCTATCAACTGACACTTGGGGGAGTCTTCCTCGGCGGCGTCCTAGTTGTCGTGTTGATCGCGGTATTGGCGAAGTGGGGATCGTATTGGTTTCAAGCATTCATGTCGGGCGCCGACGTGAGCATGAAAAGCTTGATCATGATGAGCTTTCTTCGTATCGACCATCGGTTGATTGTCACGGCGAAGGTGATGGCGGCTCAGGCCGGTCTATCGATCGATCGTCAGACCGGGATGAGTACGAAGCGGTTGCAGGCGCACTTTCTCGCCGGTGGCGATGTGATGAATGTCGTTCAGGCACAAATTGCCGCTCACCGAGCGGGAATCGATCTCGATTTTGATCGTGCTGCAGCGATCGATTTGGCGGGACGCGATGTTCTGCTGGCGGTGCAAACGAGCGTTTCGCCGAAAGTTATTCACTGTCCCTCCGGAAAGAATGGGCAGGCGACGCTGAGTGCGGTCGCGAGAAACGGTGTCGAGTTACGCGTCGGTGCACGCGTGACCGTGCGTACCAACCTGGACCAATTGATCGGTGGTGCCACCGAAGAAACCATCATCGCGCGGGTGGGGCAAGGGATCATCACGGCCATCGGATCAGCCGAATCGCACATGGACGTGCTGGAGATGCCGTCCAAGATTTCCAAGGGGGCGATTTCGGGAGGGTTGGACGCCAACACGGCGTTCGCGATCGTGTCGATTGATATTTACGACATCGATGTCGGTGAAAACATCGGGGCCCGATTGCAAATCGATCAAGCGGACGCGGACATGAGAATCGCCCGTGCCCAGGCCGAAGGGCGGCGAGCTGAGGCGGCCGCTTTAGAGCAGCAAATGAAGGCTTTGGTGACTGAAAATCGGGCCGCGTTTGTGTCGGCTCAGGCGGAAGTCCCGGCTAGTCTTGCGGAGGCTCTTCGCAAAGGAAACATCGGGCGAACTACGCCAAGACGGGCTCAGCGAAACAGCTCATCATGAACGATTTGATTTGTTCGCCGTCGTAACGATCTGCGGGGAGGCCTGGTTCATACCGGTGCTCGCGAAGCACATCGGGGTCGATTTCCGCACCCGCGCGGAGTGCCATGAATTCCAACGGGAACGCGAGCGAAGTGGTTTGTTCGTCGATCCGAACATTGATGTCGTAGTGCCGCCTGTCTCGTTGGATTCGTGCAAACCGCGTTTGCACAGCGATCGGTAATCCTTCGAGCATCTGGATGAAGTAACCATCCATGAAGAGCAACGCTCCCGTGATGCCCAACGTGTTGTTGTGGCTATGGGCGGTATGGATGATGTCATACACGTTGCGAAGGCTGATTTGGTTGGTCGCCCGGCTCGTATAGAGGATTCTTTGGTACATGTCTCAACCTGTCTGCTGTTGAAGTCTTTCAGCTGTGGTCACGAAGGGGCGATACCGCCTTCGCGTTACATCCGACTCGTTACATCCGTGGCGAGATTCGTTCCCTTTCCTCGTTTGGATTTGCTCGGTTCGGCCCGAATCGTTTGAACGCGGCAAAGGGGATGGTGCCCGGTAGCATCCAAAACTCAAGTCTGGACAGTGAGATATCCAGGGTGGTGGCGTCACGGTGGGCGACGCGTTCAATTTCAAGAATAGGTTTTCCTGACGGGGGGCGTCGCTCATCGGAAGGCGACGCTGCCGTTTTTGGTCCGGTACTGAAGCGAAGCTTGCTCGGACCGGAATAATTCCGATATTCGGAATCGCGTGGGAATCGTTCGGGTTCATTCACGCTGGGGCGATGCCAAACGAAAATCGCCGTCTGAGACGAATCTCAAACGGCGATTTTGCGAGTGATTGCGAACAATCGAGAGAGTCAGGTTAGCGGTCGCGATTACAGGTTGCTGAGCAATTCGTCGATCGCGGCTTGATAGGCAGGGTAGTCCGTGGTGATGTCCGTGATGTCATCAACATCTTCGAAGACAAAATCGTTCAAACCACCGAAGACCTCAACCGTCACGTCCGATCCGTTGTCGGCGAGGGCGAAACGTTCTTTGCGAACGACGGCGGATTCGACGTTCAGGTCTTCGTCCACGACGACCAACAATGCTTCGTCACGGCCTTCATTGACCAGCAATTCGACGTACTTGGCGTCACCGAAGTCACGTCCCACCAGAACGGTGTTTTGGATGAGAACGTTTTCGGATGTCTCGGTGAAGAAGAACGTGGACATTTCACCTGGGGTGATCGAGTCCGGCAGGTTCTCGGTGCCCGGTCGTGTGGAAACGACGTTGCGTCCGGTGTTGATGTACGTTCCCAAGCTTTCGATGGTGAAGTCACCTTGGACAGCCGTATCGCCAACGAGTCCACCGCTCTCAGGCACGAACACTGGGATAACGCCATTGGCTCCTGGGCCGCTCACTTGCATGCCTGGTGGCAGAGTGTAGACGATTTCGTAGTTGCCTGGAGCGACGTTGTCGAACATGTATCGACCGCTGGTGTCAGTCACCGCGGTGAATCCGGACCCACCGGCACCGCCGACTGGATTCAATCGGACACGTACGCCCGCGAGTGTTGTCTCACCGGCTTCGTAGGCTCCACTGCGTTGCGGAGCTGCACCCGTTGAGATCACATCGCCAATGTTTGTGATCGAATCCAGGTACAACTGACCCGTGATTTCCGATGGAATGAAATTCTTGACCGTGATCGAAACCGTCGCGGTGTCGGTTCCCCCGTTGCCGTCATCGACGGTGTAGGTGAACGAATCCGGGCCGGAGTAGTCGGTGTTCGGCGTGTAGGTGATGACGTTGTTGCTGATCGTCACGGAACCATTGGATGGGCCGTCACCTGATTCAACTGTCACGGTGATCGTGTCACTTTCGCCGCCTGGATTAGGCGTGTCATTGCTGAGAACTGCGATTTCTTTCGCGATGTTCTTGATCACGTCAACGGAATCATTCACTGCGATCGGTGCGTCATTGGTTGCACTGACGTTGATGGTGATCGTTGCCGTATCGCTGCCCAAGGCGTTCGTCGCGGTGTAGGTCAGCGACGTTTGTCCGAAGAAATCAGCGTTCGGGTCGTAGGTCAAGATTCCGTTAGCAAGCGATGCTGAACCCTCGGCAGGCTGCGTGATCGTGAACGTCACATTGCCTGCTTGTGCGTTGACCAGTGGAGCCAAATCCAGCGTGACATTGTCGCCGTCTTCAATGGCGTTGAGTGTGTCACCACTCGCCACGGGAGCGAGGACCACATCGTTGACGCTGATATTGATTGTTCGTGTGGTCGATGTTGCTGAACTCGGGTCACTTACACGGACTTGGATCGAGTCGGTTGCGAGTTGATCCACGTTCGGTGTGTAGCGAACTACTCCGCCATTGACCGTGGCGGTGCCGGTGGAGCCGTTGGTCACGATTTCAACCGTCAGTGTGTCGCCGTCGACGTCGTTGGCTGCCGCGAGGACATTGATATCCACGAACGAGTTTTCTTGAACGGTTTGATCAGCGATCGCATTCAAGGTTGGAGCGTCGTTGACCGGGGTGACGCGAACGTTGATCGTGCCGGTATCGAATCCACTGCCACCGGTGACACGGTAGACGATCGTTCCGTCGCCGTTTGCGTTGAGAACTGGATCGAGGGTCAACACGCCGGCCGCCGAAATCGTGGCGGTGCCGAGGTTGCTGGCTTGACTGTCGATGCTGAATGTTGCGTTGGTCTGGTCAACGCCTTCCAAAACGACGAAGTTGCTCTTCAGGTCGATCGTGATGTTCGCCCCGTCTTCATCAACGGTCGTTGCTGCGGAGAGCGGCACGTCGTTGGCGATCGGTGGGCTGAGAACATCGTTGACGTTGATGTTGATGACGCCACTGTTGGAAACGGCCCCATCGGCATCAGTCACGTTGTACGTGAAGCTGAATCCGCCGTCGGCAAACGTTCCCGTTGACTCGACCACAATTTGATTATTGACAACCGAAACGTTGCCCAACGCAATCGTTTGGTTCGGTACGTTAACGATCAGGTTGCCGGTTGCGGTTTCAACATCTGAAGGAGCGGTTTGCGAGCCTGGCGAGAGGACGTTGAACGTCATCGTGGCACCTTCGTTGATGCTGAAATCCAAGTCAGGTGCGACAGGAGCGTCATTAACTGAAGTGATTGTTACGGTGATCACACCGTCATCGCCGCCCTCTGAGTTACTGGCGTTGTAGGTGATCTCAGCTGTACCGAAGAAATTCTGAGCCGGAGTGAAGAGAATTTGATTGCCATCAACGCGGGCAGTTCCTGAACCCGAGGTCACGGTCGCACTATTAAGTGTAAATCCGGTGCCAGTGTTGACGGTGATTAGCCCGGCGTCACCGCCTCCGAGGTCGGCCAGGAGTACCTCGCTGGTCGTCGCTCCCCCGACACTGCTGTTGTCTTCGTTAATCGTTAACGACTTGTCGCCAGCCGATACGCCGACTTGATTGTTAACGACGCTGACGGTGACCGTTGCGGTAGAAGAGAATTCACCGTCACTGATGTTGTAGGTGAAGGTGTCGTTGCCCGAGGTCACGCCGAGAGTTGGTGTGTAGCGAATTTGATCGTTGACAATTTCGATCGATCCCTTCGTCGGCGCGGTGCTGCCCGCAGTGATTGTCAGTTCGCTGAGTGGCTCACTGTTGTTTCCGCCGGCGTCATCATTGGCGAGAACAGAAATCAAGATGTTGCTACCGACGTCTACCGAGAAGCCCGAATCATCATTTGCGATTGGGGCATCATTAACAGGAGCGATGTTAACGGTGACGGTTGCCGTTGCTGTGCCGTCAGTTGTCGTCGTGGCGGTAAAGGTAACGAGGTCTGTACCGAATGCGTTTGCATTGGGCGTGTAGGTGAAGACGCCGGTACTGCTGATGGAGGCAACGCCGAGGTTGGTCGTTGATGCGGTGACGGCGTACGTCGGTGTTTCACCAGACGAGGCATTCACTGTCAATTGAACGGTTTCACCGTCCGCGTCATCTTCTTGAACTGGCAGCGTGGCGTTGGAAGCGGTGATGCCGGTTTGAGCGCCGATGACGTTGAGTTGGAATTCCGATCGTTCGTCCAAGCGAACTCGTTCGGGGGCAACGCCTTCTTTCCCGTTGTCCGTACCGTAGATGAGTACGCCTTCAAATCCTTCACGCGGTTCGACTTGATCGAGTTTGACGCCCACGTCGGTTGCTGCGCTAACAGCCCGGACAGGGATACTGAAGGCATCGTAAGCGATGTCAGACGAGAAACCGTCAATGAGTTGAGTGAGGTTGCCGACGGGGCCGAGTGTTCCCACTTCGTCAAAAATGTCGTTGCCGTTGACGTTCAAGTCGAACGAGCCGATGTTGCGATCTTGACCGTAGATCAGTGGGCCAAGGCCATCGTTATTGCTGGTGTCAACAGGCACGTTTTGGCCAGCGTTCCGCATGAAGGTTTCGTAGCGGGAGACCAGCGTGTTGGGGTTGAAGACGCCGTTGACCATCACGTTTTCTTCGATCGTGGTGACGGTTTGTTCGACACCGTTGATGATCAAGCGTGTTTCGAGTCGCGGGACGTCGACGTTGGCAAGTTCGAGTCCGCTGTAGTCGATTCGTGCGAAGTAAGGACTGGTGGTCGACGTTGTGCTGAACGTGACGTCCATTTGATCGGCGGTGATGTTCAGTTCGCCGGGATCGTTGCTCAGTTCGATGATCGCATCGCGAATGTAATCGGCGGTGTCGTCGTCGCTTGCACCCAAGAACTCACTGAGCGTACCCGATACGACTTCAGATGGGTTGTCCGCAAAGTAGAACTCGATCGTGCTGTTGGGAGTTGAGCCCTGCGAGACAATCGAACGATCGAAATTGAATCCTTGGATTTCACCGACCGCTGGTACGAGCACGTTGGACTGGTCGATGATGATGTCCGTCACCGCTTGGAAGACACCAAAGGCGGCACCACGACCGCGAGCGTCTTGGACGGCAACTTCCAATTTGAAGATATCACCGACATCGACGGTGTACTCGTTACCCGTCGCACCGTTGTCGGTGGTGTAGGTGTCGGTTTGAGTGATCAGGCTGTCATCGAGATTTCGTGGGGTCAGTTCAAACCGGACATCGAAATCTTCTGCACCCTCACCACCGTTGAGTTGGTTGATCACTTGCAGTGCGTCGAGCGCCGACACCAAGTGGTCAGCGTTGACGTCAACGAAACCGGCGTACTCCACGCCTGCACCGGTGGGTTCGCCTTCAGGCGATTCGTTCATGTAGTTGATGACGCGGAGGGCATCGAGTGCCGTCACAAAACCGTCATTGTTAACGTCGAACTTATTCCAGTAGTTGTGGGCGATGGAATAGTCGTCAACGTCCGTGTAGCTCGGTGTCTCTGCCGTTTCGATACCGAGATCAGCCGCGAGAAGCTGCCGCTGTTCGAGTGTTTCGCTGAGCAATCGACGCTTCTTAGAAAGCGGGCCACGCGACCGGACTTCGCTGGTTTGGCGTGACTTCGTCGGATTCACGCGGCGAAGGAGGTGACGCAGATTCTTCATCTGTTTTCTCGGCAATTCGGTGTGATGGGCTTGGTCGATGAGGGGATTTTCGGAGACTCGTACCAGGGTGGCAGCGTGTTCGTCGCCGACGAAGCGTTCTGTCAGGGGTGGGGAAAAGACGCTCCGCTCGCCGTGCCTACGGTTGGTGCGGATAGCGTAATCCAAAATCTTATCGCTGGTGCGAAAATCTGAATAGCACCGCTATCTTACCTAGAGCCCCAGCGTTATCAACGTTTCACGGGAGGCTACGACCAGAAAGATGGCAGCAGTGCCGGTTAGACGGAATATTCCGCCGCAAAGTTCCAGAAAAGCTCAAGGAATCTATTCGAATAACCGAAGAAATCGCGGCTTATCACCGGCCATGCGCTGCCCGATATGGGGGCATTCCTGCAGGTTCGGGCGTCCGAATGGACGTGGTGAGCACGGTGGCCTCGTGAGGCAGCACCCGTTGAGATGATCGCGTTACGAAACGAAGGCGTTTTCGACTTTTCGCGTTAGATTAAGAAATTCCTCGATCGATTTCAGTCGATTGTCGACGCTCGGTTCGATCATCTTCATGATCACCCGCGCCAAACGAGGGTCAACTCGATCGCATCGTTCCAGCAAATCGGTCGGTTTTGAGGTGTCGTGCTGCAGCGCGGCCCGTCCGGTGACGACTTCACCCTGCCAGGGATGGCTGAACGTTAACAAACAGTAAAACGTGATGCCCAATGAAAACACATCGACGCGGCTGTCGGTGTTGCGCCGGCGGACGATCTCAGGGGACATGTACAAAGGAGTACCGGTGCGGTTGCCCGGTGCCATGAACGGCGGTGTTGCGGGAACCGTCAATCCAAAGTCGATCAGTTTGACCCCAGAGACAACCTTCTGGTTTTCCGTTGGTAGGGTGCAGATGAAGTTGCGCGGGCATACGTCACGGTGGATGAATCCGGAGCGGTGAACATACGCGAGAGCTTCGGCCATTTCTCGCATCAGCACTAATTGCATGCCGTCGATGAGTTCGAGGCGTTTGCGGACGATGATGTCCTGCATGCTGGGGCCGCGGATGTATTCCATCACAATGATCCGCTCGCCCTTGCTCGTCACACCGTGTTCGTAGGTTTTGACGATCAGGTCATGCTGCATTTGGAGGGCGATTTCACCTTCCATCGGCTTATTGAGCCCTTTGAACCGGGCTTCGAAGAGCTCGAACTTTTCGGGGTCAAGGATTTTGACGCCGACATCTTCTTTGCGTTCGAGGTCGTAGGCGACGAAGAAGTTGCTCATCGTTCCCGTTGCCGCGGTACGAGAGCGGGCGAAACGGGCATCGACGTCAATTTTCTTTAACGTCGGGCCGCCCCCGGAGAACATTCCACGAAGAGAATCGAGAAAGCTCACGCTGGTTTATTTCCCGCAATAGTCGATCACGCTGGCGATCTCGGTCTTCAACGACCGGCGATGCACGATGCGATCAATGTATCCATGCTCAAGCAAAAATTCGCTGGTCTGGAAGCCTTCGGGGAGTTCGATTCCGATGGTCGCTTTAATCGTTCGCGGTCCTGCAAAGCCGATCAACGCCTTCGGTTCAGCAAAAACAAGGTCGCCCAGTGACGCAAAACTGGCCGCGACGCCACCCATTGTTGGGTTTGTCAGAACGCTGATGAACAAACCGCCGGCCTCATGATAGCGGGCGAGTGCCGCGGAGACTTTGGCCATCTGCATCAATGACAAAATTCCTTCATGCATCCGGGCTCCACCGCCACTGGCGGAGATGATGATCAAGGCGAGGTTTTGTTCGGTTGCCCGTTCGATCAGACGTGTCAATCGCTCGCCGACGACACTGCCCATGCTGCCCATGATGAAAGCGCTGTCGGTGACGGCGAAGGCGACGCGACGGGCACGGATCATTCCGGTCCCCGTCAGGACGGCGTCGGTGAGACCGGTCCGTTTTTGCTCGCCAATGAGCCGTTCCGCATAGGGCCGGCGGTCTTTGAACTCGAGCGGATCGGTGGGCCGCAACTGCTCGTTCATCGGCTCAAAGGTGCCTTCATCGAGGACCTGAGCGATTCTTTCCCACGCGCCGACGTAGAAGTGGTGGTTGCACTTCGGACAGACGTTGAGCTGTTGCTGGACTTCTTTTCGATACAGCGACGCGCCGCATCCGTCGCATTTCAACCACAAACCTTCAGGAACCCCTTTGCGGCGAGTGTTTTTCGCAGCGGCGGAGGAATCTGTTGATGCAGCCTGGTTGGCCGTACCGTTGCCTTTGCCACCTTCGGTTTCGGGCGAAGGCGATTCTGGGGATGGTGTGGCGCCAGCCGAATCAGCGGGAATCGTTGTGTCCACAGGTTGTCAACTCGAGGTATTCGAAGAGGTCAGCGTTGACCGCGACGGGCGCGGTCGCGAGACAGATTAGTCACAAACTACGTATCAATCCAAAATCATATCGTCGACGGTAGCACCGCCGGGGATCATTGGTAATACGTGTTCTTGATATGGAACTTCCACGTCGAGCAGGAACGGTCCCTTGGAATCGATCATCTCTTTAAGGGCACCTTCCAGGTCCGCTTTCCGTTTGACGGTCGCGGCGCCACAGCCATAGCCCTTGGCGATTGCGACGAAGTTCGGGTAGCGATCGGTCGCGTATTCGAATCGATCTGCCGAGCTCTTGCCCTTGGCTTCGTCGTGATGAATCGGTCCGAGATAGGTGTGGGCTCGGTTTCGTTCCATGAACCGATCTTCCCATTGGACCACCATGCCGAGGTGTTGGTTATTGAGCAACAGGACCTTCACGGGTAATTCTTCGCAGAAGCACGTCGCGAGTTCCTGGATGTTCATTTGGAAGCTGCCGTCGCCGTCGATATCGACCACGAGAGCACCCGGATGGGCCGCTTGGACGCCCATTGCAGCCGGCAGGCCAAATCCCATCGTGCCCAGACCGCTGCTGCTCATCCAAGTCCTTGGTTGACGGAATTTGTAGAACTGAGCCGCCCACATTTGGTGCTGGCCCACGCCCACGGTGATGTAGGTTTCTCGGTCGGCGGTCAGGTCGCTCAGGGTGCTGATCGCGTGCTGCTGCAGAATACCGTCGAATTCGGTGTCGTATTTCAGGGGATATTTCGCTTTCAGCTCGGTGCAGTGTTTTTGCCAGTCGCTGATGTCTGGTTTTTGCACGATCCGGTTCAGTTCGGTCAAAACCTGTTTGACGTCGCCGCGAACAGGGATGTGAGCCTGTTTGTTCTTGTTGAGTTCCGACGCGTCGATATCGACATGGATAATCTTGGCGTCTTTGGCGAACGCCTCCACCTTGCCGGTGACGCGATCATCGAAACGAACGCCCAGCGAAATCAGCAAATCGCAGTCGCGAACGGCGTAGTTGGCGTACGCGGCACCGTGCATGCCCAACCAATCGAGCGAATGTGGGTTCTCGGGTTCGACCGAACCGAGGCCCATGATCGTGGTAACCGTTGGGATGCCGGTTTTGGCGATCAGGGTTCGCAGTTCTTCGCTGGCCTCGCCCAGAACGATACCGCCACCGGAGTAGATCACCGGTCGACGGGCCATCCGGATCGCGGCGGCAATTTGACGAATGGTTTCGGGAGGAACCGAGGGAGTCGACGCGTCGTAACCGGGCAATTCCATTGGCGGATCCATGTCGATCGCCAAATCGCTCAACTGCACGTCTTTGGGCATGTCGACGAGAACGGGCCCCGGGCGACCGCTCATGGCAACGTGGAACGCCTCTTTCATGATCCGCGGCAGATCCGCGATATCGGTGACGAGATAGTGGTGTTTGGTGATGCCGCGACAGATTTCGACCATCGGCGTTTCTTGAAACGCATCGCTGCCGATTGCTCCGGTGGGAACTTGGCCGGTGATGCAGAGCATTGGAATGCTGTCGAGTTTCGCGTCCGCAATCGCGGTCACGAGGTTCGTCGCCCCGGGGCCACTGGTAGCCATCACGACACCGATTTTGCCCGTGCTGCGTGCGTAGCCTTGAGCCGCGAACGCACCGCCCTGCTCATGGCGAGGCAGAATTGTGCGGATGGAATCGCCGTATCGCGTCAACGCCTGGTGCATTGGCATGCTGCACCCGCCGGGGTAAGCAAAAAGTACTTCGACACCATGGTCGACGAGAGATTTGACCAGGACATCGGCTCCGTTCATCACGTGCTGCTCGGCGGCGGTAGACGTGCTCGAAGCGGTACTCATCAGCGGGTTCTTTCGGTTCAAAAGTAGAGGGTCTGTGGGGAGCGTGGCGAGAATTCTAGCCAGTTTGACAAGGATGGGGCCGGATGGACCTTGCCCCGAGGCGAGAAAACTTCCGATTCTTGACCCCTCAAAGTAAATTCCACGCAGCAAACTGACAATGGTGAAAACAGGGAAGTGTCCATGATCGGTTGGTCGATGAACCTATTTGCGGTCGCAATTGGTGGAGGTTTGGGCGCTTTGTGCCGATACGGCCTCACCTTGTTGTGCACGCAGACCCCGCTATCGAAGTTTATCGCAGGCGTAAGTCACCTAGTGGGCGGTGGTGCGAGCTTTGCAACCACTATTGCGAATTTGTGCGGCTGTTTACTCCTGGGCATGCTCTATCAATGGGGCGAAACTCTCGCGTCGGTGGGGGATTCGCCCTTGAGTCCTCGCATGATGCTAGCCATTCGGGTCGGCGTTTTAGGCAGTTTGACGACGTTTAGCACCTTGGTCGGTGACGCGGCGGTACTCGGTTCGGAAGGCCGGACGACGATGAGCCTGACATTAATGAGCGTCAATTTGATCGGCGGTTGGGCCCTGTTCCTGATCGCGGCGGCGTCCGTACGAGGAGTACTCTCATGAGGATGGACAAATTGGGTTGCCTCCTCTCTCGATTTTGTGCCGCTTTGCAGAACCGTTTATTCAAAAAAGCCTGCCAGCGGGTCGTTGCGATCGTCTGTGTTTTCGGCGTTTTCGCGGCAGTGGGAGGGCGGTCGGTTGCCGGTGAAGTTGAACAACTCGATTTGGCGAGTCTCTCCCTACAGCCCGCCTACGTGTCACCGGCCCAAATTCGAGTAAGTAGTTGTCTGCGAGCGGTCGCGTTTTCTCCTTTGGATTCAAACGCCCCTCCGCCCGTTCAGTCCGTTTCGTATCTCCAGCCACAGGCTGCCCCCACAACGATTGGGGTCGCGGTTGGCGACGCCGGAACGATTCTTCGCAGCGAAGACGAAGGAAAATCGTGGTGGCCGGTCAACAACGTCTCGATCGCAACCTCTCAGGAACTAGACCCGAACGACGGATCGAACGGTCGGTTGGGCAATCTCTTCGGCGGTGGTGCGTCGCGGGGCGGCACGCTCGGTGGTCGCCGCAGTCGTCAGGAACTGCTGCCGATCCCGTTTTGTGAATTCTCAGATGTGCTGTGGCTTTCACCACGTGACGTGATTGTGGTCGGCGGCGGTTACGAACCGGTAACCGGTGTCAGTCGCGGCGTGTGCTTGATCAGCCATGACGCGGGTGAAAACTGGCATTTGGCCGATGCCCATGAATTGCCTCGGTTGAGGCAGGTTCGCATCGGTCGTCGTGGTGCGTGCGAGGCCATCGGCGATCCTTCCGAAGCCAGCGGTGTGAATCGGTTTGGAAGTTACGACGGAGGCGAAAGTTGGGTCGAAGACATGCTGCCAACGTCTGCCGACTCCTATTCCTCTCGTGGAAACGAAGACGCCCTGACGATCGAAACGGCCTCGGGGAAGGTCTCGGTTGAAGACATTTGCGAGACACCCACAGGATTTCAAATCGCGGTTACCTCGCACGGGCGAATCTTTCGCGGTTCGCCCGGCGGAGGGCACTGGCAGGCGGTACGTGGTGAAGATCGCCGGACGGCCATTCTGTTTATTGCGTCATCGTCATCGACGGTGCCTTGGGCGTTGGTGGGGCGAGAAACGTTGCAAGAGAATCGACGAACCACAATATTTCTAGACGATGAATCCTTGCAGCATGCGGACGCTCCAAGTTCGAAAGCGGCTTTGCGTAAGAAACTCGATCGATGTCGTGCCGCCGCCGCGATGTTGGGAATCTCCAATGTCCACTCGTGCAATCAATGGCACCCATCGGGCAAGATAGCGTCGACAGTGGAGCCGGCATCGGCTGACCAAGATGTTGGATTGCGGAGTCAATGGTTGCGAGAGCATCAGCCTTCGGTTGTCGTGCTTGATGAAAGCTTGGCACCGTCGGCTCGTCGGGCATGGCAGGCGGCGATCGAGCAAATTCAAACGCGTGCGTTCAGCATTGATACGAGTGAAACGCAAGAATGGTCGGGACCGCGAAGAATCGTGCTGACTCGGCCGGTCGGATCGGCAAAGCCGGTCGTCGATGCGGATCCGCGATGGCAAAGAGCCTGGAATCACGCATCCGTTCTCCAGGGCAACGCGTTGTTAACAGGAGCGGGCGTGCTCGCAAATGACCTCGCCGTTGACGCACTCATGCTCGCCGCACCGGGACATAGGTCGCCAACGGGAATTGAAGTGGCGACCTTGGCGGACTCGTCCGGGAGCGTTCGCAGGGATGTTTCTTTGGCGGCCGGTATCGAACTATCGCACGGCCAAAATCGTGACGAAGGTGAAACGCAAACAGCGTCACACCGTCGGTTGCAAATCACGACCGCTCGAATGAACCAGACCTCTCGTTTGCGGGAAGAGCTCCGCGGTGTTGGTGGTGGACGTCATTCGCACGCTGAGTCGCTTCGTTTGAAGCATCAACTGGAACAATTGCTCGCCGTCACGGCGCCCGACGATCGCACGCGTTTGCTTTGGGAAGGTCTTTCCGAATCCGCCAGAAGAAGTGGCGACGTCACTTCGGCGAATGAAATTTTGCTGGGGCTATTGGCTCAACATGGCCAGCCCGCGTCCGTGCGGCGGTGGGCCGATGTCATGCAAGCGGCACTGTCGTCGAGCATCGAAATGAAGGCAAGTAATCCAATGGGACGTATCCAGAGTGCGTTGCGAAGGGAATTTTCCGATGGAGCCAACGCGTTGACGCAGGAGGTGCCACGCAATGCGCCGGAGAACCACGAGGCTGGCACAAAATCAGCCCAGCCTTTGTCGCCGTTTCAGGTCGCGCCGGCATCGTTTTTATCTGGAGTGGAGGTCGCGAACGCACCCGCACCGCGGATTCTTGTGCCTGAAACCAAGCGGACCGTTTGGCAGTCCACTCGTGGTGCTCATGCGTTTGCGACACCGATTTCGTCCTTCGTCGGCACGGGAGATTCATCGGCTCAGGTTGACGCGTCTGAGCCCGTCATGGCGAGAATCAACTGGGATTACCACCCGATCGTGATGGGAGCACGGGGGATCACCCCAACGGTCGCAAAGCGAACGGGTTCCAAGCTCCGTCCGGTGTTGAATCCATCGCTAAGTCCACTGGCGGCGACTGCGTCCGGCCCGTCGAAGGCGTCCGCTCCGCTTGCCTCTTTGCCTGACGATGATTCGTTTACGGCGTCCGCGAAAGACACGTCTCGCCGTGTGCCCCGTTATCTCCCGCCGAAAACTCGAGATCGTCCGCTGCTCGACGCGTTTGATGACGATTCCTGCTGGATCGACGCTGACGTGTGGCACGACGAGCGGATCACCGCGAAATGTTCCGCGGATGATGACTATCTTTATTTTGCGATCTATTCGACCGAACCGGGCCATGTGCGTCTCTCGCTTGATTGCGACGGTGACTATTTGACGTCGCTGCAGTTCGATTTGTTGCCTGACGGGTCGCGTCGAGCCAGCGTGAACGGCGTTCGAGCGATCGCACCGGTTTGGTATGCCGCGGTTCAGCCTCACGTTACGGAGGACGGTCGGGCGACGGCAGGATCGGATTCATCACGTCGGATGGTGGCGGAAGTCGCTATCGCCCGTTCGAGCCTGCCTGCCCCGGTTTGCCGGGTTCGGGCCAGTCGAGTCGGCCGTGGCGCCGATCCGGAATGGGACGTGATGCCTGACTCGCGTGATTGGCATCCCTCTCGGCAATCGACGCCGAGTCGCCAATACTAGAATGATGAATAGCGAAGCCGAAACCACCGACGATCGATCTGAAATGCATCCCGAGTCCCCCAAACTCTCGTTGCGCCCCGACGATGACGTCATGCAGGGGCCGGAGAAACGCCTGTTCGACCACATCCGAAATTGGGTGGATGTATTCCCATGGCTTCGATTGGTTCGCGTTTGCCGGGTGGCGGGTGGTCCGGTCTGGATCACTCACGCATTTCTTGTTTTTGCGGTTTGGGCGTTCGGGCTGAATTGGCTCGTCTCGGATCGAGGGATCTTTTCGGAACCGATCCCCGTGCGATCGATCATTGCGATCCCCGTGTGGACGTCCGCGTCGCCGAGTGATGCCATCGTCCCGTTGGTGGAGTCGGTGATCAATATCGGTGCGGATCGCGAATCGCAATGGTTTGATTGGAAGGTCGTCCTTTGGACAATCGTCGTGTGGTTACCGACCTCGATGGCGTTCCTGCGAGTCGGGGCGATGTTAACGGCCGGACGCGACATGCCTTCTTACGTGGTGACGTTTCGTGACGTTTTTGGCCGGATTGGCGGTGGTGCGTTGATCGTGATCCTGCCGTCGCTGGTCGCCTCACTTTTTTGGCTCGTTTCGTTTGGACTGACTTGGTTGGCAGATTGGGTTGCCGGCCCGCAAGCTGAGGTGAATTGGGCGGCCTGGGTGACACTCCCGATCGTATTGCCGTCGACGTTGATCGCGGCTGTCTTGGTGCTCGGCGGGAAATTTGCGACACCTCTCGGACTGGCGGCGTTGATGATCGAGTCGGATCCGGACCCTCTCGATTCGCTCAGTCGAGGCTATGAGTACACGCTCCGCCGACTGCCGCAGTTAGTGTTGCTGATCGTGGTTGCCGTCGCGATTGCCTCGGTCGTGATTGCCGGTTGGGTTGGGATTTGCCTGGTCGGCGGAAGTCTGGCGAGCACGTTTGGCCCGCCGAACCGACCGCTGTTGCAGTGTCTGGCGTGTCTGCCGTCGGTCGTGGCGGTGATGTTTGGATGGTCGATGGCCGGAGGCATTTATCTTCTGTTGCGGCAATCCGCCGGCGGCCAGGAGGTCGAGGACATCGCGGTGAAATCAGATCATTGGAAATCGCCCAAATTGCCGTCCGTTCAATCTCAGTAAGCGTGTGGCGTGTCCGAGGCGATGCATCGAGCGATCTCGCCCTCTGTTAAGCCATTATGTTGCGTGAAACGGTCTTTCAACAAAATGGCGAGATTTGTTAAAGCCGATGTTTCCATGCGAATGCGAAGAAGTTTCGTGCCGCTCGAGCCCACTCGACTGAACGATCGGAAGCATCCCGATGAAGTTAAAAACAACCACTCACTCCGACGCGTCCCTCAAAACACGCCGATCGATCGACTCGCTCTTGCGTGTTGATGCGGCGCGATTGTTGAGGATTCGGATGGTCGCCGCTTGCCGTGGTGTTGCCGTCGTGGGCGCTGCGTCGGTACTCGTTTCGACGGGGTGCCAGCAAGCGGGCGGTACCGGCGGATCCGCCGTCGCTCCGATCACTCAATTGCCGGGCCAAGCCCCCATCGCGGGACCAACGATGCCAGCACTCGGCCCGTTTGGTGCTTCGGCACGCGTCCCACCCCCTGCCACCGGTTCCTATGGAAATCCGAACGCGGTGGCTGGATCGTCTTTCAACACCACCCCGGCCAGCTATGCACCATCGACTTTGCAGCCGATGAGCTACAACGACCAGGGCGGAAACCAAATCGCGTTGGCTGGTGGTGCGGCAACTCAATCCGCTGGCCCAGTCGGTTCGGGATGGATGGAAACCAGTTCCAACCAAAACATCCCAATCAACCCGCTGATGGATCTTTCCGGTTCCAACAATGGTTTGCGTAGTGGTGGGATGCCGGTAAACGATTTGACCAATGCACCGCCACCACCGGGATACACCGGAGGCATTGGGTACAACAATCAACCCGGGCAATTCACCAACCAACCGAGCACGCAGGGATATCAACCGCCCTCGAATTTACCCGGCCAATATCCGGCGACGCAGTTGAACCCGAACGCGAACTATGGCGGCGGTTTTGTTCCGCAGCCGACTAGTCCACCGGTGCAGCAGTACAACATGCAGAGCACGTCGCAGCCGATGTCAGGTGGCGGGATTGCTGAATCCGCCCCCGCCGCAAATCAACCCGCGTTCTCATCGGCAGATCGTCCGGTTCAGTGGCAAGCCCCGCGTCGATAACGCGGCACCGGCTATTCGCCAAGCGTCGAGAGATCTCGCGACAAGCAGTCGTGATGGATTCGAACTGAATACAGGTTCCGGACTGACGATCCGGCCTACTCGCGTTCGTTGACTAGCGATCGAGTTCGAAGGGGCGACTGCCTAAGACGACGGTGACCTGCAAATCTTCCTCGTCGCGGCGGACGTCCAAAACAATCGATGCCCCGGCACCCGCTTTGCCGACGATCCGCATCAAGTGACCGACGTCGAGAATGTCGACCCCGTCGGCTCGCCGCACAACATCTCCTGCGACAACCCCTGCGACTCCCGCAGGTGATGCATCGCCTGCAATGCCGGTCACCAATGCGCCGCGAACGCGAGTGTTCTCGCTCGCCAACAAGTCATCGGGAACTTCCTGCAAGCTCACGCCGAGATAACCGCGTTGCACTCGTCCGGTCGTTCGAATCGACTCGTAAACTTGACGCGACAGGTTGCTCGGGATGGAAAAGCTGACGCCTTGATAGGTGTCGCCAACGATTGCTGTGTTGATTCCCACCAGCGAGCCTTTGGCGTCAACCAATGGGCCGCCGCTGTTGCCGGGATTAACTGCGACGTCGCTCTGCATGAAATCCTGATAACGACCACTGGCCCCGTGTTGTTCCCCGGCGCGGACCCAGCGGTGTTTGCCGCTGAGGATACCGAACGTGACCGTGCGATCGAGTCCGAACGGGCTGCCGACTGCCCATACGGGCGATCCGACTCGGAGCGAGTCGCTGTCGCCCCATTTAATCGGCATGAGACGATCCGCTTCGATCTTAAGAACGGCGAGGTCAGTCAGCGAATCGGTGCCGACAACTTCTGCGGGCAGTCGCCGACCATCACCGAGTGTGATCGAAATCGATTCACCGTCAGCAATGACGTGCCGGTTGGTCAGGATGTATCCGTCTGCGTCGACGACCACACCACTGCCTTGATCGGACATCCCGAACATTTCACCGCCTAGAAGACGATGCATTTGTTCTTCATTGGGAGCCGGTTTGCGTTGCACTTCGATGTGAACGACGGAGGGGCCGATCCGCGATGTCACCATCTCGTACGCGCGGCTGAGTGAATCGAGTGATACGTTCTTCAGGCCTTCGCCGCCGGTTTCGTATTCGGCACGGAGTTCACCTCGGTGCCACGAATAACGAATCTCTTCGACGATACGTGGGACGCTGAAACGTGCGATTAGCAGCATGACGATCATCGACGCGATCAACGTCATGCTCTGGATGATCGGGTTGGGACTGACTTTGGCCGCTACGGGTGTCCCCTTCTCTTCTTCCTGCACGTTTGGCGAGTCGGCAGGGGACGCATCGATTTCGACTTCTAGCGATTCGGTCGAGGCGTCCAAGTTGGGTTGCGAATCAGGCTCAGAAGCCGCTGGGGGCGACGAAGCCGCGATAGGGGGAGGCGTAACCTGGTCCAAAATCCCCTCGCACGAGATCAACGGCCCGGTCTCGGGGACCGGTACTTTCAGGCGAAAGGAGACCAACTCACGCGGCTCGATAGCCGTGTCGAGCGTGAGATCGCGAGGATTTGGCGGAGTGTCATCCCGCATGGGTGCCATCCTAAATGATTGAGTTTCGAGCCCATCACACCAGTGCGATTTATTGTCGCGGTATGAAATCGGACCTCCCCGGTCCGGCCACCCGATTGTAGCGAAACGCAAACGCAGCGCAACGAAAAAGTTGTTTTTTAGGGGGGCTAGATTTGATTTATTGACGGTTAAAGCGGTTTTCATGCGTCTTGCTCTGCCGGTAATGGCGGATGTCGTCTCAGATCGCTCGCGTTCTGAGTCCGCGGGCGGTTGCCAAAAACGGCGAGGTAGAGCAAAATAGTTCGTGTTCGCTGGGAACTTCACCGTTCCAGCGGACCAGATCAGGTGAGGTTTCTGTGCCTACCAGGTCGAACCGGGAGGATAAGCGAATTGGTGAGCGGCCTCACTGGAACTGAGGTACCCCGTAAGGGGCTGCGAGTTCGAGTCTCGTGTCCTCCGCTCTGAACGAAAAAAAGCCCCGTCGAACAAATTCCGACGGGGCTTTTTTCATGGAATCGCTGAAGCGGGACACTAAGCCTCCGATGCGCTCGCTAAAACGTCTCGGTTTCCGCGGGCAGTCAGGCTGTCTGACAGGCAGGATTCTCTCGAACCCCAAAAGGAAGACTGGTGGGACCGAGGCGGGAACCAAGGCTACCGCTTCAAGTGTGTTTTAGATCAATTCAGGAACTCTCCCAACTGTCCGACTTGTATTCGTTTAGTAGTCTCAGAACGAATCTTAATCTTCTAAAGCTCGGTGGCGAAACGCTTTTGAAGATGCGTTCGAGTTTGTAGGGCAAAGCAAGTTCGATATTGAATGGAATTGAGGCGATTGGTTTGCCTCAGGGGATGTTCGTGGTGGGCTCGGGGCGGTGGGCGGTTCGGAGGGAGGGGGCTCGTCGCCGAAGGCAGTCGTCAGTTTTTTGTGAAAAACGATCCGAAAAGAGGTTTTGTCTATTGTAATACAATAGCAATGTTGGTGATAATGCAATTGTAGGGACGCAATTGGCTGATTTCGACCATTACGCGAGCCTCTCAAAATTCTCGTGGGAATGCGTTTGCAATTGATTCGGTATTCAGCCCTGCGTTTTGATCCTTCATTTCTTTAAAAGGGAACCCCCATGCTAGCTACCCGATGGTTGGTGATTGCTCTGATGCTGACGCCTGTTTTTTTGGGCTGTGAAAGCTCAACCGAGCCCACTATTTCCACGACGACTGACGAGTTGACGCAGTTCATCGCGGATAACCCTGAACTGAACGTGACAGAAGAAGACTCTGCCGGGTTGGGGACGGGGCCAGCGAAGGGTGAAGTAGAAGGGAAATAGTTCTTGCCGCCAGCGATCACTTTTTCACGTGTCTCGGCTTGGCAAGGTTTGTTTGCAGCGATGGCGACGGATTACATCGTGGTAACCGTTGCATTTGATTATTCGTTTTTTGTTGTTTGTATTTTCGGAGATTGAGATGTTATCGATTCAACGCAGGCGTGCGTTTACGCTGGTGGAGTTGTTGGTGGTGATTGCCATCATTGGTGTGTTGGTGGGGCTGCTTTTGCCTGCTGTTCAAGCCGCACGTGAAGCCGCGCGGCGGATGAGTTGCAGCAATAATTTCAAGCAGATCGGCTTGGCCGTTCACAACTACCACAGTGCTTACAGCCAGATGCCCAAACAGGGTACCGGGACGACTGGCACGACCCTGAACGAAGGCCAGAGCACAACTTGGGCTGGTGCATCTTGGGGACCTCCCGGACACAACCGGATGGAACTGAGTGCCTTGGTTGGGATGACTCCATTTATCGAACAGCAGGCGTTGTGGGAACAGATTTCGAATCCACTGGCATCGCCGCAAAACCCAGGCTCATTGTTTTCACCAATGGGACCTAACCCTGGCCGAAACCTTGCGAGTCACTCGAACGATCGTTACGACCCATGGTTGGCAAACATCCCTTCGTTCCGTTGCCCCAGCGATCCTGGTGTTGGGCTGCCTGCACAAGGGCGTACCAATTACGCCGTCTGTCTTGGAGACTCGACGACACGCAGTAACATGGGAGTCTATTGGCACAACGGAGCTACCGATTCCCAAATGTATGAAATGGCACGCGAGTCCAACCGAGGCGCGTTTCAGCCACGTCGTGAATCACGTTTCCGTGACATCCTCGATGGTCTCTCGAACACGATCTGCATGGGCGAAATCGCGACTGATCTCGGCGACAAAGATGCTCGTACGGAAGCTGCTAAAAATCCGAACGTGTCGGATTCATGGAGCCATTCAAAGGCTAACAATCTTGCCGCCTGTCAAACGGTTAAGGACCCAGAACGCCCGCAATTCTGGGCCACGACGGGTTCGAATGTTGCCAGTTTGACGTCAACGGTTGAAGAGCGACGTGGATACCGTTGGGCTCACTTCACGCCTATTTTTACGGGCATGCTTACGATCCTTCCACCAAATCGCGAAGTTTGCAATTCGCAACCATCCCAGCCTCAATGGCTCGCCACGGGAGAATCCACCGCACCACCGAGCAGTCGTCACCAAGGTGGTGTGCATGTCTTGATGTGCGACGGTGCTGTGAAGTTCATCACCGATTCGATTGAAGCGGGCAATCAAAACAGTGCCGAAGTACGTCGGGGTGGTCCCTACGTCGCACCGGGATCGGCTAGCCCATTCGGGCTCTGGGGAGCACTCGGAACTCGTGCTTCTAAGGAAACGATCGAAGCAGAACTGTAAGCCGCTGAGGTTTCACCAAACATCGTTTGGGATAGTGCTGAAAACGCCAACTCGGGCTCCTCATGGGAGTCCGAGTTTTTTTATTGACTAAAATACCGCATTCATCTTGCAGGCTCAGTTTAAACCTGTGGTTGAGATGAGACCGAATGCACGCCGTATCGGATCCGACGTTCCATCCCGATTGCAAGAACTAATGTTACTCGAATCAATAGCGAGTGATGGTCTCATGCAAGTTGAGGATGACTCGGCAAACCTGTGACCATGCGGCTATACGCGGCAGGTCAGATGAGTTGCTAGTCGGGTTTCCGATCCGAAGGAACTTCGCGGCATCGCCAGGGTGTTCGCTGAAATAGGTCGACTGACGATCGAGAAGGTCTCGTAATGAATCGGCTTCCTCGGGAGTGGCGTTTCTCGCGATCGCTCTTACGAACGCGGCATCCAAAAGGTCTTCAAAGGAGGCGTCCGGGTTCTCATCGAGCAGTTTCTCTGCCATGGCATGAGAGGCTTCCACAAATGTCGGGTCGTTGAGCAGCGTCAACGCTTGTTGAGGGCTATTCGATGGCGAACGATCGGCAGTGCATTCATCACGAGAAGGGGCATCAAAATTGACCAGCATCGGATGTAAGAACGTTCGTTGCCAATGCATGTAAACGCCGCGCCGATATTGGCGTGTGTCATTGGATGCGGTGTAGCCGCGATTTGGGAATTGCAGGTTGGAGTAATGTCCGCCCGGTTGATACGGGTATACGCTGGGGCCACCGATGTAGTTTTGGTTGAGAATCCCAGCGATCGCAAGCGCGTTGTCGCGAATCGCTTCGGCTTCGAGACGCCGCGGTGACGCTTGGGCGAGCAAGCGGTTGTAGGGATCCAGTTCAACCAGTTCGGTCCGCCGCGTGACGGCTTGGCGGTACGTGCGGCTGGTGACCATCATCCGCACCATGTGTTTGACATCCCAACCGCTGATCACGAATTCACTCGCCAATCGATCGAGCAACAATGGATGGCTCGGCCATTCGCCTTGACTGCCGAGGTCATCGAGTTTGCTCGACAAGCCGGTGCCAAAGAATTGTTTCCAAGTTCGATTGACGAAGTGGCGAGGGACCAGCGGGTTGGTCGGTGAATTCAGCCATTTCGCGAGATCGGTTCGGTTCAGACGCCGGCCACTCGACCCTTCTCCGGCGGGCAAGAAATGCGGGAACGCGGGTGGAGCGAGTTCACCGGTTTCGTCTTGCCAGTTCCCGCGCGGCAGCACACGGCTGACGGGGATTTTGTCGTCTGGAATGGTTTGGGTCACCAAGGTCATCGCCATTGCGGAGTGGCGATCCAGAATCTCGTTTCGAAAACGTTGAACTTCGCTGCGTTGTCGTTTGAGTGGTTCGGTGGAGCGGTGGAAGGCACTCGCGAGGGTCGCGCGGTCACGTTCATTGCGGTGTTCCGGGCTCTTCGCCAACGATTCGATTAGGTCCGCGGAGGCAGCGTTCCAGCCGGCAATCGCATCGCCAATTGGTGTCACCGAGAGCCGTACGCGTCCAACGTCGGTGCTTTTGAGTCGGATGACGAGTTGTTGGTCGTCGGACAATTCGAGCGGTTGATCGAAGTGATAGACCGCGGTGTGGGGCAGTTGGTTTTCCGTCGTCAGTAGTTGCCAACGCGATGGGCCGCTGCGCCAAAGGTCTCCGAGCGTGCGAGGCGGATGACCGTTGCGGAATCGTAATGGATCTTCACGATCGGCTTCTCCCCATGCGACCTTGAGGTTGTATTCAGGGTGAACCATCACCTCGGCTGGAATTTCGATCCGTGTCGACGGCTTCGGCGTGGTCGGTGTTTCTTGTTGAAGCGTGTTTCGGTCTTTGTCGAGCAACGTCAAACGAAAACCGTCGAGGCGATTTTGAAGGCCGTTGTCGGTGCGGTTCCAGACGACGACGGATTCAACGGAGTGTTCGCTGCCGAGATCGACCTCCCACCACGGATCGTGACCGTTGAGACTGGTGTGCGTCACCGAGTTGGCTTTGTGATAGTCACCTTCGGTGTTTCCATCAATGGCCAGCGACGCTGCGCCCGATGTGTAGTTTGATGACTGTGAGGCCGTTCCTTGCAGGGCAACATTGATTGGTTGTCCCTCTTCGTTTTTCTCAGACGAAAAAATCTGTACTTCGGCCAGCGAAAGGATTTTTTTGTCGCTCAATTCGATGCGAACGTAGCGGGGCCGATTCGGACGCATCGTTGGCCCGTCATCGCTGCTAATTACGTGGGCGGAAAAACCGAGAGAAAATCTCCCGTCTTCTCCTCGTCCCACATAGTGATCGTTTCTCTCATCGGGCAGAACTTCGACTCTCACCGAATTGATCTTGGTCGGAGTGACCGGCCGCGTTGTGATTGAAATCGTTTCGGTTTTAGCAGGTTTCCCCGTCAGCAGCAGGCTGCCGTCGTCGAGCACTTCGTGTGCAGTTCCCACAGAGGTGTCGCTGGCGATGATCGTTGTCGGGATCCATCCGTCCGGATGCATCGCGAGCGTGTTGTTAAGCGAGCGTTCCCAGTGCTGATAGGTTTCTGAACGAAGCGTTTTTTGGCCCAGGCCGGCCATGAGAATGTCGTCGCGTTGATGGATCAGGGATTCAATTTCTCGCTTGAGCGAAGGCGAGGCGACTCGTATTTCCGGAGGGAATGGATAGTCGTTGTTGAACCCTCTGAGATCCTTGTTGGGCGAATAACCGTAGTCAGAATAGACGCCCCACTGTTGAATGTCGTCAAAGAACGCACCGAGCGAATAGAAGTCTTTCGCCGAGAAAGGATCGTACTTGTGGTTATGGCATTCGCAGCATGCGAGGGTCGATCCGAGCCACGCGGTGCCGATCATACGGACGCGGTCGGCTTTGTACTTGGCCAGGTATTCCCCCGGTTGAGCACCACCCTCACGCGTGATCATGTTTAGACGCAGCAGTCCCGTCGCGACTAAATCCTCGGTCGTTGGGTTTGGTTTGAGGTCACCGGCTAACTGCTGCATCGTGAATTCGTCGAACGGTTTGTTCTCGTTGAATGCGTTGATGACGTAGTCGCGGTATGGGAAGATTCGCATGTTCTGGTCACCGTGAAAGCCAACGGTGTCGGCGAACCGTACAATGTCGAGCCATGAACTGGCCATGCGTTCGCCGAAATGGGGCGACGCGAGCAGTCGATCGACTTGGCGTTCGTATGCGTCGGCGGACGAATCGGCGAGAAACGCGGCGAGTTCTTCCGGCGTTGGCGGAATACCGATCAGATCGAGACTGACTCTGCGAAGCAGGGTGGCTTTGTCGGCGAGTGGCGAAGGTGCGATTGAATCCTTTTCCAGCCGCGAAAGAATGAACGCATCAATGGCATTTTCGATCGCGTCGGTGTGGGCTTGGACGTCGGGAAGTGCCGGATGCGTCAGCGGGGCATACGCCCAATGTTGTTCGTATTCCGCACCCTGTTCGATCCACTTTGCGAAGAGTGCTTTCTCGTAACTGGTGAGGTGATGTCGGAATTCTTCCGGTGGCATCTGTTCGCCATCACCAATGCCCATGATGCGTTTATAGACCTCCGAGGACTCCAAATCGCCTGGCACGATTCCTCTTGCTTCGTCGTCAGAATCCAGCGGGCCGGTTGCCGATTCAAAAGAGTCTAGGCGAAATGCACTTTCGTTCTCGTCTTCGTCGGGGCCGTGACAGGTGAAGCACGTGTTCGACATGATCGGACGAATGTGCGCGTTGAACATCACACGTTCGGGCAACCTTTCAGGTACCGATGTTGCGACGAGTTGCTCTGAGTTGGATTCGTCGGCGTTGATTGAAACAACGCCAAACGCCAAGGAAGTAGCAAGAGCGATGAAAGAGATGCGGCGCATGGAACGTTCGGGAATGAATGCGGTAGCGGCAGGATTGGAAAGCGGACGCCGTTCGGATGGTTTCAGAGACGTCTTAGGAAATGATGTCATGTAGCACGTGGGCCGGTTCGACACCGGTTAATTTCAGGTCGAGTCCTTGAAACCGTGCGGTCAGTTTTTCGTGATCGACGCCGAAAAGATGCAACAGCGTGGCATGGAGCGAACGGACAGGGACTTCATTTTCGACCGCCGCGTAACCGAGTTCGTCTGAACTGCCGTATGTCATCCCGCCTTTCACACCACCTCCGGCCATCCAAACGCTAAACGCGTTGATGTGGTGGTCTCGACCCGTGCCCTGTGCCATCGGTGTGCGTCCAAATTCACCACCCCAGAGTACCAAGGTGTCTTCGAGGAGTCCGCGATCTTTGAGGTCCTTCAGCAAGGCCGCCGTGGGGCGGTCGGTGTCCATTGCCGATTGAGTAAATCCGCTTTCCAAATTGCTGTGGTGATCCCAGCCCCGATGGTACAACTGGACGAAACGCACACCCCGTTCGAGCAGTCGTCGGGCGAGCAAACAGTTAGACGCGTACGATCCATCACCAGGGCGTTTGACGCCGTAATTCGCGAGCGTTTCTTTACTCTCGGTGCTCATGTCGGCGAGTTCGGGAACCGCCGATTGCATCTTGAACGCCATCTCATACTGGGCGATTCGTGTTTCGATTTCGGGGTCAATGACCTCTCTGGCTAACATGCCGTTGAGCCGCTGGACCTCGTCGATGACTTGTCGTTGGGTGGATTGGCAAACACCATCGGGGTTGCCAATGTAATGCACTGGAGCGCCGGATGATTGGAATGCAACGCCTTGGAATTTGCTCGGCAAGATTCCCGCACTCCACTGCCTTGCCGAAACAGGTTGTGCGCCGGGACCCGATGAAGTCATGACGACGTAGCCGGGCAAGTTTTCCGTTTCGGCGCCGAGTCCGTAGAGCATCCATGAGCCCATGCAGGGTCGACCCTTAATAATCGATCCGGTGTTCATGAACGCGTGAGCGGTGTCGTGATTGATTTGTTCGGTCGTCATGCTGCGGATCACGCAAAGATCATCCGCGTGTGCTCCCGTCAACGGAAACAAATCCGACATCTCAATGCCCGACTCACCCCACTTTCTGAACTTGGTGAACGATTTGCGGGCGATCAGCTTTGCGCCCTGCAACTGCGCGAGCTGTTGGCCGGCGGTGAAGGACTCGGGAAAAGGCTTTCCATCGAGCCGATCGAGTTCCGGTTTCGGGTCGAGTGATTCGACATGGGAGGGGCCTCCCGCCATGCATAAGTGGACAATGCGTTTTGCCTTCGGCGCAAAATGGGGAATCCCAGGAAGAGGCGGCCACGGGTGATCACTCGGGGGAGTTTCACGCGCGGAGAGCGATGTTTTTCCTCCGAGCAGCGACGCCAACGCGAAAGTGCCGATGCCTGCGAATGACTTTGATAGGAACGTGCGACGTGCCCAATCCGTGCGAAGACGATCCAGCTCGTGAGGTGCCTGATTCATGATGGGAACTTTGCGAAGGTGGGATTTAGAAGGTGGGGTGATGAGTGAGGCCGGTTTGATTCGTTCGCCGATGTTGCCGGATTTCGGGGCCTGAATTGTCGCGAACTCAGCTTCTGTGAAAGAACACGTCATCATTTGATGATGCGTTCGCGAACTGGTTGTTTCGGTTCAGCCTTGGATCTCGAAGCCTTTTCGGTATTCACGTGATAGTAACGCGTTGGCTTGGTCGTCACCGATGATTTCTTCCTTGTTTGCGTCCCACTTCATGGGCCGGTCAAAACGGGCGGAGATGTTGGCGAGGTGACAAAGGTCGATGGCACGGAGGTGGCTGGTGACGTCGGAGATCGGTTCGATTCGTTCGCGGGTGCAGTGAAAGAAATTTGCCCAGTGGTTTTTGTGCTGGTTGAACGGCGTCGGCAGTCCTTTGTAGGTTTTCGCGATTGCATCGGCGGGCAGCGGGGTGTCGGCCAGGTCTTCGACCGGTTTTCCGGTCAGGTCGCCTCGGCTGACGAAGATTCGCCCTTTGGTGCCTTCTAGCAATACGCCGTTGCGTCCGCCACTGTTGATGACTAATTCGGCGCCGTCACTCATCGTCGCGGTCATCGAAAAGGACGTTGCTGTGTGGTATTGGTCGGTTCGTGTTGGGAACCCGTTTTCGAAAGGCACGGGGAATTTTGCTTCGCCGCCTACGGATACGACGGTGTCTGATTGTCCGGCCTGTCGCAGCGACCACATTGCGATGTCGACGTGGTGGGCGCCCCAATCGGTCATGCTGCCGCCGGAATAATCCAGCCATGATCGGAATGTTTGGTGGCAATTCGTCTTTCCGATGACCCAGTCGTTTGGATCGAGTGACGAGTCAGGGATCCAGCGAAACGGCGACTCGGGGGCTGGGCCGAGCCACTGATTCCAATCCAACCATTCGGGAATTGCGTGTACGGGAATTGGGCCTGAACCGCCACCACCGCCAATCGCAACGGTTGCTCGCGTGATTTGCCCCAACCGACCGTCGCCCGCCATCGCGACCGCTTTGACAAACAGGTCGAGGAAGCTCCGCTGCATCGTGCCCACTTGAACAATCCGGCCGGTCTCTTTCTGGACCTTTCGAATCTGCTTGCCCTCGTCGATGGTGAGCGTGAGCGGTTTTTCGCAGTACACATCTTTTCCCGCACGCATTGCTTCGATCAGGATCTTTGCGTGCCAGTGATCAGGCGTGGCAATGTAGACCACGTCGATTTCATCCATGTCGAGGATGTTGCGATAGTCAACGAATCCTTTTGCGTTCTTGGCATCGCCGTCAAAGATCTTGTTGATCGCCTTCTCGCGGTGATTCGTGTCGACATCGCATACGGCGACCAAGTCACACATGCCCTTGGCGAATCGCATGTGGTTGTGTCCCATCCGCCCTGCGCCGACCAGGCCGAGCGCCGGACGGTCGTTGGCCGAAGCCGTTGCGGCTATCGATGTTGACGTTGCCGATGTGAGTGCAGTTGCCGAGGCGAGCGCAGCCGTTTGACCGAGGAAACGACGACGCGATGGGGTGAAGTTCAGTGCCATAGTGAGCTTGTAAAATCAAAGTGAATGGAAGGTTGTTCGATGGACGAGGAAGGTGGCAGGCCGGTCAGCGCCGCGACCGTTCGGGGGCCGGGGCGGTGTTGACGATTTCGAGTTCGCTGGTCGCGGTGTCGTCTGCATTGAGGTCACCAACTGCGTACTGGATACCGGCTAGGTAGTGCCGGAGCACCAACGGCGACCAATAGGTTGTGTTGTTGTGACCGAAGTTGGAGTAGAAAACGCGACCGTCTCCGAAGCGATGTATCCAGGCGACCGGGCGGAGCGGGATCGCGTTGGTCATGTGAAGTTGTTCCGGGTGCAGTTCGGGAGCATCATGGTTTTCCGGCCGATCAAGGTCCAGCGAGATCAGTTCACGCGATTGGGTTTTGTCATGAGTGCCTTCGCGGTATGCATAGATTTCGTCTCGTAACCAGAATCCCGTTCCGCCGATCGCTTGGTTGATCGGGTGCTCCGGTGAAGTGAGCTTGAACGCCCAGGTTCCTTGCGGTTTCCAAGGATGGCATTGGAAGACCCCGTTGATCATTCGTGCTCCATCGATCCAACCCTTGCAACTGTCGGCGGCCGCATGGACTCCGATGAGCCCTTTGCCTCCTCGGACGAATTCTAAGATCGCCTCTTGTCCGGATTCGCCAATGGTTTTGTCAAAGTCCGTGGTGTTGTTGAGCAGCAATGCATCGAACTGCGCCAAGTTCGCCGGAGAGATATCCGCGGGATCGTCACTGAAGGTGACCTCGAACGCGCCGCTGGATTTGGCAATCTGTTCGTAGGCAAAATTGGCTGTTGCGATTGAAGCGTGGGGGTACTGGCAGCGGTAAAATACAAGTACTTTCCGAACACCTTGAGGAGTCGTGATGCTCGACTTCGGTGCCGCTTCAATGATGAACTGCTTTTCGGTCTCGCTTGGTCCGTAGTGATCAAACAACACGTTTCGTTTCTTTGGCCAATCGAATTTGACCCAACCGTCAGGTGCGCGTCCTCGGTGTTCACCGTATAGACGTATCGAATTTTCATTGGGGGAATCGGCCCGGGCAGGAGGCAATGTGCCGAACGCATATGTGAGACTAAGCGTGAGACCTAAGACGCGTTCGAAGCGAAAGAAGGAACCACGTTGGAACGAAAACAGATGCATCATTGCTCAATGATCTGAGGTGGGATGTTGGCGCGAAGCCGGGCGGGCAATTCAAGGTGACTTGAATCGTGATGATGTTGATCAGGCACGACGAACAACGAGTGGAATGGTCGTTCGATTGACATTCAATAGTTCGTAACGCGTGGGACGCAGTGTCGAGATGAAGGGGGTGTTATGGCCCCTGGCGTACTCGACCGAACATGCCATGTGTTTTGATTTAACTCGTCCAATCGTAGTTGATAAACTATGGACGTGTGTTGATGAATTCAAGTCGACATGTGCAGTGTTGAACGCTTTCGTTTCTTCACAGCATCGAGTGATCGAGTACACTGCAAGACCGGCATATCGGATTGCAAGTTGAGATCACCCACACGACGTGGTGCGTAAGGATCTTAGTCTTGGAAGTCCATCGACTTTGTCGGCCCCGCAACGTCCCACCTCTGCTTCCTCGTTCAAGGAAATTTCTGTGATTGATCGAGCCTCTCGGTTCCGCAGATCGCATTCGCAACCTCTCTTTGCGATGCTATTGCTGCTTGTTTCGTCGGATCTCGCGTGGTGTGAAACGACCCCTGACAAACAAACTCAATCTATCGACTTTAGTGAGCAGGTCAGTCCGATCCTTTCGGACAAATGCTTTCACTGCCACGGTCCCGATGCCCAGAACCAAGAGTCCGAATTTCGCGCCGATACAAAAGAAAATTTGTTTGCGGATTTAGGTGGATATTTTGCGGTCGTCCCCGGGGATCTCGATTCGAGCGAGTTGCACACGCGGATACACAGTGATGATCCGATCGATCAAATGCCACCGCCGGATAGCAATCGGTCGCTAACCGAAGCAGAGAAAAAAGTCCTCGACGCTTGGATTGAACAAGGTGCACCGTACGAAGGTCACTGGGCGTTCGAACCGCCTCAACGACCTCAAGTGCCTGTCGAATCGCTGAGCGAAATGCGAGGCAAGGACGGATGGAGCGATGAGACGGTAGATCGATGGCTCGACAATCCGATAGATGGATTCATTGCCGAACGACTCATCGACGAAGGACTCGCCCCCTCGCCTCCGGCAGCTTATCGCACTCTGTTGCGACGAGCCTCATTAACATTGACCGGTTTGCTGCCTCCGAAAGAACTCATTGAAAAGGTCACCGCCGATCCGAGCGAGGAGTCCTATCTCACCGCGGTGGATTCGTTGCTCGATTCGATGGCGTATGCAGAACGACAGTCGCTGCGTTGGCTTGATGCGGGCCGGTACGCCGACACCGATGGGTATCAAAACGACAGTGAACGTACGAACTGGCCATGGCGAGACTGGGTCACCCGTGCCTTTCACGAAAACATGCCATTTGATCAGTTCACCATCGAACAGATCGCAGGAGACATGTTGCCCGATGCGACCGATTCGCAGCGTTTGGCAACGACGTTCAGTCGGAACCACCGACAAAACAACGAAGGTGGTGCTTTGGCGGCGGAGTTTCTCGTCGAGAATGTGATCGATCGTGTGGAAACCACGTCCACGGTTTTTTTAGGTCTGACGTTTGGATGTGCCCGTTGTCACGACCACAAGTACGATCCGCTGAGTCAGAAAGAGTTCTTTCAGCTCTACGGCTATTTCAATAATATCGGCGAACGTGGGATTGGACGCGGCATTGATGCGATGCCAACTCTCACTGTCGTTTCCCCGTTAACGCCGGTTTCGCAGGAAGACATTGATCGCTACCGGGAGGCTGAAGCGAAACTCGCGTCGGCAAAATCGGGGATGAAGCAACGGATGAAGAAGTGGATCGCCGCGATCAATGAAGATACGTCGAGCAGCCAATCACGGACTTGGAACAACGTCACGCTGGACAAGGTGACGTTGCGTGGTGACGGCGAACTGATTGCCGATGAAAATATCGTTCGATACGTCGGTGCCGACGCCCATAGCGTTGCTTATGAGATTGTGTTTCACCCGACCGTTAGTGACGACAGTGGTGATTCGAATGCGACGGAGAACACGAGCGATACGGTGGATGCGATCCGTATCCAAGCGTTTGTCGATTCAACGTTCACGAAACCGAACCGGTTTTCGAACAGCGTGAATGGTAACTTTGTGCTGACGGGGATTCAGTGCTTTTGTGGTGAAGATGAGATTAAGTTCAAAAACGCGATTGCGAGTTACGAACAAAATCGTTTTCCCGCCTCTCATGTCATCGACGGCGACCCGGCAACGGGTTGGGCGGTGCATGGCATTCATTCAGACACCGTTGAGTTGACACTCAATCTCGAAACTCCGGTGAGGAAGGTCGTCGACCAGCCACTCCGAATGGTGATGAATTTTGACAGTAGTTATGCGGATCATTCGATCGGCAAATTTGTCGTGCAGACAAATGCCGGACAGGAGCCGAACGACGATGTGCCCGCCAGCGACGGTGTCCCTACGATCGACGACGTCCCCGCAATCGATGATGCCGCGGTCCTAGCACTATTGAACAAACCTGAGAAAGATTGGTCGGCAAAAGAACGCAAAAAAGTCGAGGCGTACTACGCCAAAATCGATGAGCCGATTGTGGAGGCGGAAAAGAACCTAGCCGACGCGAGACAGCCGATCCGCGATGCCGACGCTCGGCCCACGCGAGTGATGGTGATGAAGGAACGCGACGGTGAACCCGCGGAAACCTATCTTTTGATGAGGGGACAGTACGATGCTCCTGATAAGTCGGAATCGTTAACACGCGGCGTGCCTACCGAGTTGTTGTCACAGGATGCGTCCCAACCCGCGGATCGTTTGGGATTTGCCCAGTGGCTCGTGTCGGCTGAAAACCCGCTGACTGCACGGGTGACGGTGAACCGATTTTGGCAAGATCATTTCGGTGTCGGGCTCGTCAAAACGGTTGATGATTTTGGACTGCAAGGTGAGATTCCATCACATCCCCAACTGCTTGATTGGTTGGCGGTTGAGTTCATCGAGTCGGGGTGGGATGTCAAGGCCTTGCATCGTTTGATCGTGACCAGTGCCGCGTATCGGCAATCTTCACGTACCACTCGTGAGTTGACCGAGATGGATCCCGACAACCGCTTGCTTGCCCGTGGTCCGCGTTATCGCGTCGATGGGTTCGCGATTCGTGACGTGGCTTTGCAATCGAGCGGTTTGCTCGTTGATAAGCCGGGTGGACCGAGCGTGAAACCGTATCAACCGGCAGGTTTGTGGGAATCACTTGCAGCGAATTCAGGGCAGAAATATACGATCGGCAAAGGCGATGAGTTGTATCGCAAGAGCATGTATTCATATTGGAAACGGGCGGTTAATCCTCCACGTCAAACGATCTTTGACGCGGGAGGGCGTGAGGTTTGCAACGTGCGTGTGCGACGAACCAATACGCCGCTGCAGGCACTCGCGATGATGAATGATCCCACGTTTGTCGAGGCGGCCCGCTCATTGGCTCAATCAGTTCTCGAATCTTCCGAGCAAAGCGACGAGCAACATGTGGTGGCGATCTATGAAGAGGCGGTTGCATTGCCCGCAGATGAAGAGGCGATTGCGGTTTTGTTGGAGAACCTTGCTTTCTTCCGGACGCATTATGAGCAGCAGCCTGAGGCTGCAACAAAATTGCTGGCTGTTGGTCAGTCACGGAGAAACGAAAACCTTTCGGCGACCGAGCATGCGGCGTTCACTGCGGTCGCTCACTTGGTCTTGAATCTCGACGAATTCATCACGGTACAGTAGTTTGTAAAAGGTGATCAAATGAGTTATCGCAATCTGCCGTCAGAGAGCCGTTTGTTGCAGACACGTCGTCACTTTTTCGGCCGCTCGGCGACCGGCGTTGGGATGGCCGCATTGGCGTCGATGCTCGGTAAGGAATCGATGGCGGCGCCGTCGTCGGCACCTGAGGATGTGAGCACGATCCCTGCGCCCAATGGTTTGTTGCAGGAATACCATCATCCGCCGAAGGCGAAGCGGGTGATCTATCTGTTTCAAAGTGGAGCGCCATCGCAGCAAGAATTGTTTGACCACAAACCTGCATTGGCTGCCAACGAGGGCAAAGAGCTTCGTGACTTCGTTGACATGAACCAACGTGTCACGGGGATGACGGCTGGGCAAAGCAAATTTCCGTTGGCGGGATCGCGATGGAAGTTCGATCGTTTCGGTGAAGCCGGAATTGAGATGTGTGGAGAGTTGATTCCGAATATGGCGTCGCTGGCCGATGACATGTGTCTGATTCGTTCGATGCACACTGAGGCGATCAACCATGACCCCGCAATCACGTTCTTTCAAACCGGACACCAGCTCGCGGGGCGACCGAGCATCGGATCTTGGACGCACTATGGTCTCGGTTCGATGAACGAAAATCTGCCTTGTTTCATCTCGATGGTCTCGCGAGGCACAGGGCGACCAAATTGCCAACCGCTCTATGACCGATTGTGGGGTAGCGGTTTTCTGCCGTCGACGTATTCGGGCGTCAAGTTGATGAGTGTTGGGGACCCGGTGTTGTATCTCAGCAACCCTGACGGGTTTGACGCGACCGCTCGCCGTCGGATGCTCGATGATCTTGCGAGAATGAACGAGGACAAGCTCGATGAATTCGGTGATCCTGAAATCCACACCCGGATCCAGCAATACGAACTCGCGTATCGGATGCAGACGTCGGTTCCGGAATTGACCGATTTCTCCGATGAGCCTCAGCACGTTCTCGATAGCTATGGCCCGGATGTGCTCAAACGGGGCACGTATGCGTACAACTGTCTGCTCGCCCGCCGGCTCGCAGAACGCGACGTGCGATTCATTCAATTGTTCCACATGGGATGGGACCAGCACTTTACGATGCCGCGTCAGTTGCCAGGCCAATGTCGTGATACGGATCAAGCCAGCACGGCATTGGTGAATGACCTCAAACAACGCGGGTTGCTAGATGACACGTTGGTGGTTTGGGGCGGTGAATTTGGGCGTACTTCGTATTGTCAGGGCACGCTCAACGCGGAAACCTACGGCCGCGATCACCATCCACGTTGCTTCTCGCTATGGATGGCGGGTGCCGGTGTGAAGCCCGGCATGACGTATGGGGCCACCGACGAGGTTTGCTACAATATCACCGAAAACCCCGTCCACGTTCACGATCTGCACGCCACGATGATGCACTTGATGGGGATCGATCATGAGCGATTGACGTTCCGATATCAGGGACGTTATTTCCGTCTGACGGATGTTCATGGTCATGTCGTGCATGACATACTGACCTGATTCTCGCACGTATTTCGTGCGGGGATATTTGGCTGCCATCCCTCCCCCTCTCCCCCCCGCATGATTGAAATGTTGAATCCGTTTTTGTGTCGTCCCGTCATTGCGGGGCTGATTTCCGTTGCATTAGTCTCCACGTTTATCAGCGAGAGTACGGCCGAGGAATGGTTGTTCCCGAATTCGGGGTTTGAGGCCGGAACACTCGACGGATGGACCGCAGAAGGAGACGCGTTCACGCTCCAGCCCACTCGAGGAGATAATCCGAACGCACGTGGACGTGAATCGAGTTTTCACGAAGGCGATTTCTGGATCGGTACTTACGAACGGCATGACGGGAAGTCGGGCAAACCTGGTGCCGTTCGCGGCGATGTGGCGGTCGGCACACTCACATCACCAGTCTTCACGATCACGAAGCCTTGGATCAGTTTTAAAGTCGGCGGGGGGTATCATCCCGGGCAATGTGGTGTTGGGTTGCTGGTCGACGGGGAACTGATTGAGTTGTCATCGGGCGTCGATTCGGAGTCCATGGTGAGCGTCAGTTCGGACGTGACAGAGCACGTTGGTAAGCCCGCGAGGATTGTTATCTATGACAACGTAACGGGCGGTTGGGGCCATATCAACGCGGATCATTTCACCGCGACGGATCAAGCGGTCATTGATGAACGAAGTAAGTTTGCGTTTGTAGACGGGATTTCAGCGGAGGCGTATCCCGGTACCGCCTACGATCAACAGCGGCGACCGCAATTTCATTTCACCTCAAAGCAGAACTGGCTTAACGACCCCAATGGAATGATCTTCGACGGCGAGAAGTATCATCTTTTCTTTCAGCACAATCCGAAGGGAACGAATTGGGGAAACATGACTTGGGGACACGCAACGAGTCCAGACATGTTGCGTTGGACGCAAGTGGAGCATGCCCTGTTGCCTTATTCGATCGACGGACGCCCAGGGACGATTTATTCCGGCACCGCAGTCGTCGACCACAACAACAGTCTCGGAAAGCAGGTTGGTGATACCAAAACTCTGGTAGCGTTCTACACGTTTGCAACGAAGCCGAAGTTTTACCAAGCGATGGCGTACAGCAACGATTTGGGTGATACATGGACCTATTGGAATGAGGGTCGTGCTGTCGTTGAGAATCAGGGCTTCGACCATGGTGAACGTGACCCCAAAGTCTTCTGGCATGCACCGAGTAATCAGTGGGTGATGGTGTTGTGGGTGCAGCAGAACCCGGGACGTGTTCGTTTCTTTACGTCGAAGAATTTGACCGATTGGGAGTTCGCCTCGGATCTGCTTCGCGATTGGGCCTTCGAATGCATGGACGTCGTTTTTCTTCCCGTCGATGGTGACAAAGATAACGTTAAGTGTTTGATCTATGACGCGAGTTTTGACTATGAAATCGGCGAATTCGATGGCGAAAAGTTTGTCAGCGAAACCGGCCCACTTGTTACCGGGGGTGGCAATTTCTACGCCGCTCAAACGTTTTACAATCAACCGCAACACCGGGCCATTCAAATGGGGTGGATGCGGGGTGGCCCCAATGCCGCCGATGTCTACGACGTGCCGTTTAATCAGCAGATGTCGTTTCCGAGTGAACTGAAAATCCGGTCCACGCCCGACGGTTTGCGCGTGGCGTGCTCGCCAATTCGTGAGATCGATTCGCTGGTCAAAGACACATACGAAGTCGGCGAAGTCGAATTGGTCGAAGGAGCGAATTTGCTCTCCAATGTCGATCCGCTGGATTTGGTTGACATGACCATTGAGTTCGAACCCGGTACCGCCAAGCAGGTCGTCTTTGATCTGCCATCCGTGCGGGTGACGTACGATAGTGAGACTGCGAGTGCGACGTATGGCGGTCGGGAGAAGGACGGCAATCGTGTCAAGCACGAACTCATGCCGGATCTGAAATCGAGGGACGGAATGGTGCGTTTGCGTTTCCTTGTTGATCGCATGACTTTGGAAGCGTACCGGCTCGACGGTGCTGATTTTCGAGCGGTCTACACGTTGCCTAACCCGGTGAGCGAATCGCAATCGATCCACTCGGTAGGCGGAACCGCCAACATCAAATCGTTGACGATCCGGCGGTTGGGATCGATTTGGGAATAGATTGCGGGCGTCGTTCACCAATCGTGCATAGGGCGAGGGAACGAGATCGGACGTCCGTCGTTTTCGCGTCACTGGAATTCACTTGACTGGAATTCACGTCACCGGAATTCACGTCACTGAATCTGAGAAAGTGATCTTGCGTGGCGTTGTTGGGATTGGCTAGTCGAGTGTGACGCGTGGTTAGCTGATTTTTTGGAATATGTGTTGCGCGATAGCGATCCAGGATGGATCTCACGCTATCGCGAATCGCTTCATCACCGGATGATGAACATCAGCGACCACTCAAAGGCAAGGAAGCCGACGTGGTTAAGTGGTTATGGTCGATCATATGGGGAACGAAACGCACCCGGCGTAGCAGTCGGAAGAGTGCGTCGTGGTCGCTGTTTCGTTGGTTCACTCCTGGACTGACGATTACTGGCGTGCTCGCGGCAATCATGGCTGCGATCACGGGGCAAGTGAATTTGCCGTCGCTTGATTCGATGCGTGGTACCGAGCCTCCTGTATACGATGATCCGATTGCCTCCTCGGTCGCCACTTCTTCGCCGCTGCAACCGACCGGATTTTCGTCGCCTCGCGGAAATCCAGAGAGCGTCGCGTCGAGAAAAATCTCGCCCGTTGGGCTGCGTCCCACATCGTCGGTAAACGCGGCGGGGAAGTCACAAACGGCGATTCGTGTTGCGACGTTTAACATCAAAGTTTTTGGCGAGAAAAAGTCGAGCGACGCGGAAGTCATGCAGCGGTTGGCTGCCGTCTTTATGCAGTTCGATGTTGTCGCGGTTCAGGAAATTCGAGGAGATCCCGACGTTCCGATTAACCGTTTGCTCGCCGAGATCACACGTCAGGGTGGTCGATACCGGGCCGTGCATGGTCCGCCGATTGGACGTACATCGCAGACGGAGTGTTACGGTTTCGTTTGGGATCAAGATCGCATTGATCTCGTTCCTCAGTCAGACTACATGATCGATGACAGCGCCGATCGCATGCACCGTGAACCAATGGTGGCGAGTTTTCAAACACGCGTCGCGCCGGTTGATTCGCGGTCGCCGTTTCGTTTTACGATGATTAACGTCCACACCGATCCCGATTTGGTTCGCGGGGATACGGGCGACAACGAACTCAATGTGCTCGACGACGTCTTTCAGAGTGTTCGCAACTTTGAGTACGAAACCAATGGGGAAGAAGACTTCCTGTTGGTCGGCGATTTGAACGTGGACGTGGGGAAGCTCGCTGAACTGGGCCAAATTCCGGGTGTGGTTTCACTCGTTGGAGACGTGCCCACCAATACTCTGAAATCGAAGACCTACGATCACATCTTGATCGATTCGCGTGTGACGACGGAGTATCTCCGGCGGTCCGGTGTGTTGGATCTCGAGAGTTGGTTTGGGATCGATCAAGCCGGAGCGTTGAAGCTGAGTGATCACTTGCCGGTTTGGGCCGAGTTCAGTGTGTATGAATCGCCTCGGCAATTTTAAGCAGGTTGTCGATCGCGACGGGCTACTGCGGCAACGGCAACCGCAGACCGTCATAGGCAAGGTACACGTTATCGGGCAGTTGCGGTTCGACGATTCCGTGATCCAAGTCATGGCAGATGTGCGTTAGATAGGCTGCCCGTGGTTGGACCTCGTTGATCACCTCGAGGGCTTCCTCGACGTTGAAATGCGTCGGGTGCGATTTGAATCGCAACGCGTCGATTACCAAGGTATCGACGCCTCGCAATCGCTCGATGGAGTCTGCGGGAATGTGGTTGGTGTCGGTACAGTATGCGAATCCGCCGATTCGGAACCCGAGGACGTTAAAGTGTGGCCCGTGTTGCATGGGGATTGGCGTGACTTCAACACCGAGCACCTCGAACGAATCATGTGTGATCTGTTCGAAGCTCAGTTGGGGTGCTGATCCGGGGTGAGTCGGTACGCGGTCACTGAACGCGTAGTCGTAGACCATGCGAATGCGAGCTTCGACGTGATGTTCGCAGTAGAGCGGCACCGCATGCCCCAGCCGAAAAGGGAACAAGCGTAGGTCGTCGAGTCCGTAAAGGTGGTCGACGTGTTCGTGCGTGAACAGCACCGCGTGGACGAGAGGGATCTTTTCGCGGAGCAACTGCGTTCGAAGATCCGGAGGCGTGTCGACTAATAGATTGCCTTCGGGCAACCGGACGACAATCGCGCATCGGGTGCGGTTGTTGCGAGGGTCATCGCTGGTGCAGACGGCGCATTCGCATCCCAAGGAGGGGACGCCGACGCTCGTTCCCGTTCCCAGGAAAATGACCTCGGAGCCGGGCGGCGTGTTGGCGGACGGTGTCGATTCGGTGCGATTGGATGGACGAGTCATAGCGATCAATCGTACCGGGCACTGTCCGATTCGACCACGCCGGGTCTGATAACGCGTTTAGACCAGCAATTTGCGGTAGAGCTGGGCGGTGGATCGTGCCATTGCTACATCGCTAAAGCACTCGGTGTGGCGCGTGGCGGCGGCTTCCGCCATCGTTTCCCAGTCGTACCGACCGGTCACGAGGGCTTCGATTTGGTCAGCGAGCGATTTGGGATCACGGGGCTCGGCCAATAGCCCTTCGACTCCGTGACGTACCGCTTCGGGGGTGCCTTCCACGCTCGTCGCGATTACGGGGACCGCAGCCGCCATGGCTTCAAGGACGACCATCGGCAAGCCTTCACCGAAGAGACTCGGCAAGACCATCGCGTCGAGTCGAGAGAGTTCCTCAGGGACGTTGTTGGTGAAGCCGAGCCATTCGATGTGAGGGCCGAGTTGTAGTTCGCTGATTTGGCGATCGATCTTGTTCCGGTACGCTTCGGTCTCAAACGGACCGATGCAACGAAGCTTGACTTTATTGCCGCGGTGGAGCAGGAGCGAGAGTGCTTCGAGAACGACTTCCAGGCCTTTTCGATTGCGCATCAATGCGATCATGCCGATTACCCATGTCTCACCGATCACGGGCCGGTCGGTTCGATCGGGGCGGATCGCGGGCACGCCGTTATGGACGACGGTGACGCGGTTGGGTGAGTGGCCGGTACGAATCAGCTCCTCACGCAGGCTGTTGGAGACACAAGCAACGTGTGAGCAGTTGGCGAGTGAACGTTGTTCGATCCACGAATTGATGCGGTTGCTGATCATCCGTTCGCAGTCTCGCGAAGCGGGGCTGTGGACGTGGTAAACCCACGGCACGCCCGTAAGGCGAGACGCCGCTGAGGCCAGCATCGCGGTGCGTGGTGTGTGTGCGTGCAGCAATTGGTAATTTTCGCTGCGGACGATTTCGGCGAGACGTTTGGATTGGAACAGGTCCCATCGGCCACGCATTTTGACCCGGTATCCCCTGCCCCAATTTTCCCCAACGGGGAGATCGCATCGCTCGTCGAGCATGTCGGCAAAGCGACCGGGTTTGACGCATGCGAAATCGGCTTTCACACCTTCAAAAGGCAGGCAGCGACCGAGATGCGACTGCACGCGTTCGGCACCTGAAAAATGTTCGCCATTGACGACATGCAAAACCCGTACTGTTTGACGAGGTTGTTCGTTTGCGGCGCTGAGTGCGTTGGCGTCGTCGACGGTCGGACGGACCAGCATCCGGACGGTTGTTGGGCAGGACTCATCGACCGGCGAAAGGGGAGTCGGTGCGGACGTAAAATCGCTCGGAAGGATCGGATTCATTTTTCGGTATCCAACTTGGGACGCGACCACATTGATGGTCCCGTACGCTGAAACGGGCTGCAGGGCTTCTGCTGGAAGCGTTGGTCATCCTGGATTGCCGAGTGCGGAAACTCACCTCTGCTCAAAGCGAAGATGGGAATCGATATCCGATCGTGGCGGTTGTAACGACGACACCGGGAGAGATGCTGTTAAGATACGCTCGCTTTCAATAAATCGGTCCCACGGATGGTGAATCGCGGTCGAGCCCGTCCGATCGATGTTCTGTCGTTTGTTACTGCTTTCACATCCTGTTGCACCAATCTTTTTCCACATGAATCCTCGTTCGGAAACATTCGCTGCGTCCTCGAACCGCCCTCGGTGGACGTGGGCAGTGATTGTTTTCTTGGTCGCGTTTACGTTGCGGTGGCCGTCGTGCGGCGAGAGTTTTTGGGTGGACGAGTTGCACACGGCATGGTGCGCGTTTGCGGATCTTTCCGGTGTGGGGCGACGCGCGGTCATCGGCAATCAACAGGGTGGGTATTTTTATGCCATGTACGCCTGGCGTCACCTGATGTCGGTCGGCGTGACGGAGGTTTATGGGGTGGAAGCCGCGATGCGTTCGACGAGTGTTTTGTTGACTGCGTTCTCGGCGGCAGGGTTGGTCTGGGGCGTGTCGCGTGTCAGCGGTAGCTTGATCGGTGGCGTGGCTGCGGGGCTCGCTCTGGCTCTCGAAAGCAACGCGATTTTCTTTGGTACCGAATTGCGTCCGTACGCCGCGGTTGTGTTTTTGTCCACGATTGTTCTCGGCCTTATGGCGAGCGTCATGGAAGAGAATCGAGAGCGAGTGGCTGATTGTGACGATGCATCTCGTTCAAGAATCGGTTGGTTGGGTGCGTTGAAGCGAATCATGGTGCATGGGTTGGTGATGGTCGCCGCGGCGGTTCATGTAACGTCGTTGACGGTTCTCGCGGTGCTGCTTTTGATTTTCGCGGTGATCGATTGGTGGAAGAATCGAGAGGATTCGAGTGCCAAATGGTCCGTGCTCATGATCAATGGAGCGGCGGGTGCGCTGTGGGTGTTGGTCGCAGTGGGATGGCTGCGCGAGCACGAGTCGCTCTGGCAAACGCGAAATGCGTGGACGTCGTTTGCGAATGCTCAGTCTTGGGGGCAACTTTGGCGAATGTGGCCGTGGGCTTCCTTGGTGATTTTGCCGCTCGTGGCAACGGGGCTTCAGCGACTGCGTGGTCGAGCGGTCGCGAGTTTGCGTTGCGATACCGTGGCCTCAAGGTTGATCGTGATTGCCGTATTAAGCGTGTTGATCGCGACGATCGCGTGTTTCGTATTGTCGTTGTGGGGAAGCATCGCGTTGTGGCATCGTCGCTATTTGGTTGCTTCGCTGCCGTTGCTGTGCGCGGCAATGGGGCTCGCGATCGGTTCCATGACGCGGTGGCAAAGGAAGACCACTGCGTTAGGCGTGAACGCGAACGCAGGTTTTGCGAGCATTGTCGCTGCGGGGTGTTTGCTGTTGATGGTCTATCAGCAGGGCACACTTGCGAGGTTGAGTCGCGGAGAGGTGCGATTGGCGCAGCGTGGCGAAGATTGGAAGTCCGCGGTCGAGTTCGCTGGGCGATCAGTATTGCCAGGCGATTCGGTATGGGTCGACGCGGGGTTGATCGAGCAGAACAGCCAGCCCACGATTGTCGATAATCCCGAGTTGGAAGAGTACCTGCGATATGTGACCGGGGGCCCTTACGCGCTCGGTGACCAAGTGCAGGCGATTGGTGTCGGGGATGGCGCGATCGAGGCATGGTTGATGCCGAGTGCCGAGAGGCCGAATGTCGATCCGGAGTCTGATATCGATGCAGGATCGAATCGACAGCCAGCCGCGTTGATTACCCGGCAAAGCTCAGCTCGGAGAGAGTCCCTGCCTCTCGGTGTTGAGAGGCATCGGTTTGGACGAGTGACGGTATTAGTCCGTACGCGGTGAGTTGCGAAACGCCTTCGATTAGTGAGAGAGGAAGGCGGCGTTCGCTGGCGTGACGTTGCCTTAGAGGCGACGTACTCGGATGTTTCGGTAGGAAACTTCGTCGCTATGATCTTGCAAACAGATGTGGCCGTTGGTTGCTTTGCCGAAGCCTTCCCATGAGCCGAACTTACTCTTCGCGACTCGAGCGTTCCAGTCATCGCTGCCTTTCACGAATTCGCTGTAAAGCACTCCGTTGAGTTCGATCTGGCACTTTTCGGGAGTGATCATGACACGGAGGTGGTTCCATTGGCCAGCCGGTTTCGCGGCATCGGTTTCAGCAGGGTAAAGCTGATAGAGCCAACCGCATTTTTGAGGGTCGTGACCGCCGACGTGATCCTGAATCTGAATCTCAGGGCCGGTAAAGTACGGCGGTTGGTCGGTTTCCAGGACATGGAACATGACGCCGCTGTTGGCAGCGGGGGTGACTTTGAAATCGAGTTCGAGTTCGAAGGCGTCAAACTTCTCACGAGTGATCAGGTTTTCGTTGCGTGCTTTGTCGCCCTGCTCTTTGCTCGAGATGCATGTCAACGCTCCATCTGCAACACGCCATCCCGTGGTCACGTCGTCGTGTTTGTATTCTCTCCAGGCGTCGAGGGAATTACCGTCAAAGAGTGTGATCCACGATGGTGAATCGGTAGCGGTTTCTTGAGCCTGTGAAGGCGAGCACAGTTGGGTCGAGCCAACGAGTGCGAAGGCGTACAGCAAATGCAGCAAAGATGATGGGCGTGGAGGGAACAGCATCGCGGATTCTCGTGAGGTAGGAAATGGGGCGGGAAATCTATTTAGCATTGGTCAGTGTAGTGACCCGCTCGTGTAAAGCAAATGCGATTGCCAATCGGTTGCGGTCGACACGCACGCTGTCGCTAAGTGCAGGTATTGTGGCTCTGTGTAGATGTCGCTAAACCCGCAAAGGTTACGCGTTCGGTCGGGCATTTCCTGAAAAACATGCGAGCTAGGGACGTGTTGGATTATGCGTAGAGCTGATACAGCATCAGGTAAACGAGCACGCCTGTTACCGAAACGTACATCCAAACCGGGAAGGCGAACCGAACCCATTTTTTGTGCGCGACGATGCGACCGTTCTTGGCGAGAAAGATGGCTCGCATGGCGAGAAACGGGACCGCAATCGCCAGCAAAATGTGCGGGATCAGGATTGAGAAATAGGTGATCCGTGCCGCTTGCGGGGCATCGCTGGGGAACGACCGGTTCCACTGGCCCGTTGATTGAAACAACGCCAATTTATGAAACAGATAGAATCCCAAGAACACGATGCTGAACAGGAAGGCGTTGAGCATCAACTTCTTGTGTTTCTTTGCTCGTCCGTTCTTGATGTTCCAGAGCCCCATCGCCAGTAAAACGGTAGCGGTGACGTTCAGTGCCGCGTTGAGGTGTGGTAGGTAGTTGGCGAGCGCGTCCCACATGGCTGATTTCCGCTGGGGTTTGAGAAAACGCCAATCGTAGCGGAATCTGGTAGAGGTTTCGATCCGGCACCTAGCCGCGAGATGTCGCTCCAACGGAGTGTTTTTCGCGATGTGGTGGGGTCGCGAGGGCGCGCTGCGGCTACTCGCGGGCGATGGTGCTCAGGCGTCGCTAGCCTTCGAGCATTTCGGCGATGCGTTCTTGCAGTTTCGCGAACTGTTTCTTCTCCGGCCAGTTGTAGAAGCCTTCCACTTTGCCCTCGGAGTCGACCAGGACGAAGCGTTCGGTGTGAAATTGTTTGCTGACGGGTTGGCGGAAAATTTCAGCACCGATCCGTCTGATGTAGGTCAGGTCGCCGGTAAGGAACAGCCATTGGTTTTCATCGGCGCCGAATCTTGTCGAGTATTCTTGCAGTACTTCGGGTGTGTCGGTTTCGGGGTCGACTGAGATCGCGACGAACTTCACGCCCTGGTCTTTGAATTGTTCTTGGAGTTCTTGGATTTTCTGATTTTGCTGCACACAGATGCTGGGGCACGTGCTGAAGAAAAAGCTGACGACGTAGGGAGCGCCCTTGAGATCTTCGCTGCTGACTTTCTCGCCACTGCGTTCGATGAGCTCGAAGCGGCTGAGCCACTCTTCGTCTTCGGGCGGCTTGGTGGGAGAATCGTTTTCGATGTCTTCGGGTTTAAGCGACGCGTTGTCCGCGATCGCGTTGTCGTTGGTGTAGACGGTTTCGCCGGGGGCCGGACCTGCGGTCGATTTGGCTCGGAACTGGCGGACGGTCAATCCCGCGACAAATCCGGCCGCGAGGATAAGGATGACGTTGAGTGTGGTTTTCATGATTGGTTTGTTTTCGTTGCGCGGGTTTGTGCGCCCGCAGGGAATGGCAACTTTCTATACCATCGTATCCGCGCGTCGACTGCCTCGCATCAAATACCAGGCGACCGCGACAGTGAGTCCCGTCGCGATGAGTGTGACGTTCCAGCACAACAGAGGGCTCGGTGCGAAACCGCCCGCGGACAGGTCCAGGTTTGGGTTGATCAAGCGTCGTAGTTCCACCATGGAATAGCTGAGCGGATTCGCTTGCATGACGCCCGCGAGTGCCCAGTTTGCCCAGTTGCCGTCGGGGCCGGGGCCGCTCAGGCTCCATGCGGGGATCGGGAAGAAAGTTCCGGCGAGTAGCCACATCGGCATCAGGCCTAGCATCATGATCGCGTGGAAGCCCTGGGTGCTCTCCATGGGCCAGGCGACGATCATTCCGAGTGCACACATTGCGATGGCGATCACGGCGAGCAGGAGCACCAGCATGGGAAACGTTGTCGATAGCGTGGGTAGCGTTGCCGATCCGGTGATGGCGCCGACGATGTACACTAGCCCAAGAAACAGTAACGCCTGCACCCATGCGATCGCGCCGCCTCCGAGGACCTTGCCCAGCAGGACCGGGAATCGTCCGACCGGAGAGACCAGTACGGATTGCATGAAGCCTTCTCGTCGATCTTCGATGACGGAAATCGTGGCGAAAATTGCCGTGAACAGCACGATCAAGGCGACCGTGCCGGGCAGGAAGAACTGCATGAAGTTCTCGCCGCCCGAGGACGCGAACGAGCCGCTCAGTCCGGTCCCGAAAAGCAGCCAGAAGAGCAGCGGCTGAAGCACGGCGGCGGTGACGCGATTTCGTTGTCGGAAAAAGCGTGTCCATTCACGCCGGGCCAGCATCCATGCGGCGTTGAGTCGGGATGAAAGAGGCAGTTCGTTCATGATGAAAGGTCGGCGGAGTCGCTCGGTTTTGGTGTTCGCGATGATAGCGGCGTCGTTATTGAAAACATTATGTCGACCGCGCGGAAGTGTAAATGGACTTGGCCGGGATCCGTCGATGGTTCACTAACGCGAGGTGAGGTTGAGCGTTGATGGTGGTTGGAGGCTTGGCGGGGGGGGCGCGGTGATTTCGCCAACAAAAAACCCCCTCGAAGATTTCGAGAGGGTTTTTCGTTTGGATGTTATTGGGTCAAGTTCACGGCTGAGGTTTAGCCGCGAGACTTTGCTCAATACATGTCGTGGTCGCCACCGTGTCCGGCTTTACCGGCGGGCTTTGGCTTCTCGGCGATCAACGCGTCGCTGGTCAGCAACAGGGTTGCGACGCTGGCTGCGTTTCCGAGTGCGGTGCGGGTCACCTTGGTCGGGTCGATGACGCCAGCCTTGACGAGGTCTTCGTAGACGTCGGTGAGGGCGTTGTAGCCTTCGTTGCCCTTCATGGCGAGAACTTTCTCGCACACGATGCCGCCGTCTTGGCCAGCGTTTTCGCTGATCATGTGCAACGGTGCACGGCATGAACGCAGGACGATGTTGTAACCAATCAGTTGGTCGTGGGTCAGCGTGTCGGCAGGTTTTACCTTGCCCGAAGCACGCAACAGAGCGACGCCACCACCAGGAAGGATGCCTTCTTCGACGGCTGCGCGGGTTGCGTGCAGTGCGTCTTCGACACGAGCCTTCTTCTCTTTCATTTCGCTCTCGGTCGCCGCACCAACGTTCACCTTAGCGACACCGCCGGCGAGTTTCGCCAGACGCTCTTCGAGTTTCTCGCGATCGTAATCGCTGCTGCAGTTCTCGATTTCGCGGCGGATTTGGGCGATCCGAGCTTGGATGTCGGCGGTCTTGCCGGCACCTTCGATGATCGTGGTGTTGTCCTTGTCGATGATGACCTTCTTGGCACGACCGAGTTGTGGCAGGTCGACGCTGTCGAGCTTGACACCGAGAGCTTCGAAGATGGCTTGGCCACCGGTGAGGATTGCGATGTCTTCCATCATGGCCTTGCGGCGATCGCCGTAGCCAGGAGCCTTCACCGCGGCAACGGTGAACGTGCCACGGAGGCGGTTGATGACGAGGGTCGCGAGTGCTTCGCCGTCGACGTCTTCGGCGATGATCAACAATGGCTTGCCTTGTTGCACGACTTTCTCGAGCATCGGCACCATGTCTTTGATGTTGCTGATCTTCTTCTCGTAGACGAGCACGTAAGCGTCTTCGAGGACGACTTCCATGCTGGTCGGGTCGGTGACGAAGTAAGGCGACAGGTAGCCGCGATCGAACTGCATCCCTTCAACCCATTCTTGTTCGGTTTGAAGACTCTTGCCTTCGTCGACGGTGATCACGCCGTCTTTGCCGACTTTGCTCATCGCGTCGGCGAGCAGGTTGCCGATTTCGCGGTCGTTGTTGCTGGCGATGGTGGCAACGTTTGCCATTGCTTCTTGGTCTTTCACCTTGACTGCCATCGAGTGCAGTTGGGTGGTGATGTCGGCAACAGCGGTTTCGATTCCGGACTTCATTTGGATCGGGTTGACGCCGGCGACAACCGCCTTGAGGCCTTCGTTGAAGATCGCTTCGGCCATCACGGTTGCGGTGGTCGTTCCGTCACCGGCAACGTCGCTGGTTTTCGAGGCGACTTCGCGGACCATTCGAGCGCCCATGTTCTCATAGACGTCTTCCAGGTCGATTTCCTTCGCAACGGTCACGCCGTCTTTGGTGACGGTCGGGCTACCGAAGCTCTTTTGCAAAATGACGTTGCGGCCCTTCGGGCCGAGCGTGACTTTGACGGCACGAGCGAGTTTGCCAACACCGCGGCGGATCGCTTCGCGGGCTTCTTGATCGAATGCAATGATTTTAGGCATGGTGAACTAAAAGTGTGGAAAGGTTGAGAGTTTGTAAATTGAATGGCGTGACGGGTTTCTAGCCGAGGACGGCAAGAACGTCGTCTTCACGCATGAGCAGGTATTCGACGTCGTCGATTTCGACGGTCTCGCCGGCGTAGCTGCTGAACAGGACGCGGTCGCCTGCGGTCAATTGGCTCGGGGCACGGGTGCCGTCATCGAGTTGTTTGCCGGTTCCGATCGCGATCACGGTGCCGCGAGCGGGCTTTTCTTTGGCCGAGTCGGGGAGCACGATTCCGCCAGCGGTGGTGCTTTCGCTTTCTTCACGCTGAACGACGATTCGTTCGCCAAGGGGTTGCAAACGAATTTTCGAAGCCTTCTTCGTGGCAGTTGCCATGTCCGTGAGACCTTTCTTAAGAGGGGCAGATTGAGGGGATTATGTACGTTTAGTCGGCGGACCCGATCGGCGATGCGATTGAGTTGCCCGGGAGGATGATTGCCGCTCAGTGGCAGGTGTTGGCCGTCAATTCATCAGCGCGAACGCCTATCCGAGTCATTGTGGCAGCAACCATCGTTTGGACGCCGCTAATGAGCAATCGGCGTGCCACGGGCTGGTTGGGTTTCGTAAGTCTATTGCCGTAAGTGGTTTAGGTTGCATGGAACGCGGTCCGAGACGATTCGCCAGACCAGATTGGCAGACGGGGGCAAGAACGGGCTCGCTCGTGCCTCCGTTTGGCTCGGTTTCGACTCGAAAGGGGCGGTTTGTGGCAACTGATCTTTCGCCGTGGGGGCCAGATTGGGTACGGATCAAGGCGACGTGACACGTCGTGATTGCCAAATAAAGCTCGATCAGAAGGAAGCTCCCTTGGATCGCCCCACATCCGATTCCTCCCGGCTCGATACCACCGTTCCAGCGAGTCCACGGCTCGACGTTCGGCAACCGGAGGCTCCTGCGCTGTCGCGGTCGAAGTTACCACGGCTCGCGACGTCGAATACCGAGGCTGCGTCGCTGTATCGTCCGATCACGCTGGTCTATATGGCCGCGATCATGCTGTTGATGGTGCCCGTGTTGACGTTGGTGGATACCAGCGTGGCTCGGTATTTTGAGACTTCGCCGTTGTCGCGTGACCTCGATTCGGCGCTCGAACTGTCGTTGGTTTTTTCGCACGGAACGGGCGTTTTTTTGGTGCTGATGAGCATCATGTTGCTGGCTCCACGGTTGCGTTGGCAGGTGCCACGATTGGCGACGCTCGCCCTCGGTGGCGGAGCATTGGCAACGATTACGAAAATGTTTGTGCTCCGTCCGCGGCCGAGCAATCTCAATCTCGAATTCGTCGGTAGTGAATCGGCCTGGCTGTGGGCGTTCGACTGGAACCTCAGCGAAATTGCGGCGTTTGATGCTAGCACGCGAGCCTTTCCCAGCGGTAATGTGGTGACGGCCACCGCACTGACGATCGGTCTTTGGATCCTGCTGCCACGCGGCAGGGTGCTCTTTGCGACGATTTGGGTGGGCGTGCTGCTGCAGCGACTCAACACGGGCACGCATTTTTTGAGTGATGCATGTGGTGGCGTCGCGATCGGGTTGTTATGGGCGTACGTTTGCTATCACCCGAAACTGATGGGAACGCTCTTTGACCGAATGGCTCCAGAGCCTCGACGTCGGCGACGTCATGAACCGGTCGCCGCGTCTGCTGAACCCAATGCAGAGATGCCGCCCGCACTTAGTTCTGAGACGTTACCAACCAAGGAGACGTCAACGGACAGTGATCCCGGTGAAGGGCATGTTGTTCCGATGACTTCGGGGCAGGAAGAATCTCATATCAACGAACGGGCGGCCTAAGCCCTCGCTTTCTACTATGTCGGCTGATTCACGGGAGATTGGAATCACGCGTTCGAGTCGGAATTGCCGGTTGCAGTTCGACGTCGAGTGTCGACCCACGCGAGTAGTGAGTGCGTGGGCAGGTAGATCGCCAGCGGTAAACCGGCGAGCATCATGCTCAGCCATGTCCACGACGGCATGATGGTTTGAGGTGCCTCGCTGCTCATTCCGTAGACGTAGTTTACGTTGTGGGGTTGGTTCGCGTACTCCAGTGCATCGCCTGGTACGGGAAGCAGGAAGTAGCTCACCAGCATTGCCACCCATGCGACGATCGTCCATGCCCAGAATGCGCGGCGATCGTACCCGATTTTCACCACGATCCCGATCAACAGAATCGGCAGCCAGAAGTGAAAGAATGAGAGTCCTCGTGCGAAGATCGAAATTTCGGGATCGAACATGTAGTTGGTCATTCCCGTGACCGGTACGTTCATCAGGTTACCGAGGAAATCGACTTGCCAGAGCATTTGAGGGATCGTGATACCAACGGCGGCCATGGAGGCGAGCAACGGGCGTTCGGTCCAAACTGCGGCAAGTGTCAGAAAGAGGGCAATGTCGCAGAAGTAAACGAAGTTGGTCGGGCCGTATTCGATCCAGTAGTAAGGAATCAGGACCGCCATGAACGCGGTGTAGCCAAGTTTGAGAGCCAGCGGCAGTCTTGCGGTGGTGCGCAGTCTTGCGGTGGTGCTCTGCGCGGTGGTGCTCTGTTCTTTGGAGGTCGGGAGATGGGGGCCTGTGTTATTGGAGGATGACTTTGTGGGCGTTGTGCGTTCGGGCGTTACGATGCCGGACATCGTGCTACTGACCGCCGGTTCTCCTGTCAGGGGCGTCTGCCTGTGAGAGGCGGTGTTGGTTTTGGAGGTGGAGGGGTTTGTGGTCGCTGGCATGATCGCTCCCGTGGCTGCGTTGATCGGGGACTTGATTGGGGGAAACTAAAGAGTGCCCACCGGGTCAAATACGCAGCGCAAGAACGCCTCAGTTAGATCAAAAACGCCACTCCTGTTGCAAAAACGCAACACATCAGCGGCCGGGGAAGCGGAGGCTGTTGGTCGGCGTAAGTGTCTGTGCCGCAGTTGTTTATGGTTTGCGGTGGTGGGGATTGGTGAGGTTTCGAACGCTGTGGGCACGGTGGATGCATTAGCGGATCAGTTCGCGTCCGGGGGGAGCTACGCATCGGGGGCGATGCAGACGCACCCGCGTTTCGTGTCGCAGTCCGTTCGATTCCATTGTGCCCCCACGATCCGTATGCACGTTGTCCAACTCGCCGAACTTGCCGCCGTGATTGCCCACCACGGGCCTGCGCTGCTGTATCGGCATTCCACGGTTCCGCCCGAAGCGATCAATAGCTACTGGACGGCGTCTCGAGTCCGGTTGGACTTGTGGCATCAAACGCTCGCTCGTTTCAATCGTGCGAAGAACAGCGGCAACCACTATCGGATGCGGTGCTGGTGGCAGGATCACATGGGGGTACTCGAGGAGATCCTCGCCAGTGAGTTACTCACCCGCGTGATTGCGGCAATCGCCGAGGGGAGCGACCGGGCGGGACATCGTGATGAATTTTCGCCGATCGCACAGGCGATTTATCTCTCGCATCTGGAAGCCCGTAACCGCGTGCAGGCCGCGATTCTCGACCGACGCGGTTGCACCGTCAGTGATGCGGTTCGATTGAATCGTTTGCGTTGTATGATCGAACGATGGATTGATGTGCTCATCGGTCAGCTCGCCGGTCACGATTTGGAGTTGGCTCGCTATGGGATCGATATCGAACGCACGACCGCTCATGCCAAAGATTATGAGTTGTCGGTGGCATCACCGACTCGCGAAACAATCGCGTGGTTAACGCGTGCTTCGATGACGGACGCGATTCGGCAGAAAGTGGCAAAGAATCCTTCGCTTCCGCAGGCCAATCGCGATGTCGCCGACAGTGCGCTGCTGATCCTGCGTCCCGATCTGTTTGATAGCGTTGGAAACTTGAAATCGCTATGGATGCATCGTATCGAGAACGATTCTGATCGAACTGACCATATGATTGGTGAATATTTGCGACCTGATGTGGAAGAGTCGCCAACGGCGTCGGCGTTTGACATGATTCATGCGGCCGCGTTGTCGCAGTGGTTTCGCTAGGTTGTTGAAAATCGACGTCGAGTACCGCTCGACGTGAGTTTGGCGGCGGCTTGTATTGTATGTGCTGAGGCATCCCGCTTTCCGCGACGTGGGCATCGTCAAATCACGGCACAAGGCGTCGCGGCACAGCAAGTGAGTTTATTGCTGGGCAAGTTTGGTAGAATGGGATGTGGTTGGTATGCCTCCCGTTCTCGCTCAGGTGATTGGTTTCGTGACGACGTCTACTCCCGATGGGTTTCCCGCTCACGCGTTGCCGGTGTTGGGCCGTTTGATGCAAGTGCAGGATTCGTTGTCGGAGTGTCCGTATCTCGACTCGACGGTCGCGCGGATGCCGCTGTATTACCCGATCCAAACGCTCGGCGGTGAAGACGTGGATCGGTTGCTCGAGGGAGGGTTCCGTCGCAGCGGCACGTTGTTGTATTACACGCGGTGTGCACCCTGTTACGCGTGTGAGCCGACTCGCGTGGAGGTGTCGAAGTTCCGTCTCGGTGGATCGTTCAAGCGAGTGCTTCGCCGGGCTGAAAAGGAACTCACATTGACGTGGCAGATGCCTGTCGTCGATGAGACACGCGTGGCGCTGTACAACGCGCATCGGGTGGGACGCAGTCTTGGCAACAGTCCCGCGATCGGCGAAACGGAATACCACGCTTTCTTAACGGATTCGTGTTGGCCGACACTCGAACTAGAGATCCGGAAAGGGGATCAGTTGATCGGCATTTCGATCATGGATGTGGGGGACAACAGCGTCAACGCGGTTTACACGCATTTTGATCCTGCGGCGTCGCGTTACAGTCCCGGGACTTTGGCCGTATTGATGCAAATGCAATGGGCCGCCGAGCATCATCGTCAGTGGGCTTATCTCGGGTTGTACGTCAGCAGCAATTCGCATCTGAATTACAAGTCTCGGTTTGTTCCTCAGCAGCGTCTGCGGAACGGAAAGTGGGAAAACATCGATAGCGACTAACCGTCACGTATGGGGCTCGCAGTCTCGCCCGAGCGTTGGCGAACCGGTAGACTCAAGGTGGTCGCTCGACTGATTCCGCGTAAAGTCTGACGGTGTACGTGAAAGGATACCGATACGATGAGCATTGACGATATCGAGTTCGATGACGAATTCAATGAAACCAGTGAGCTGGACGAAACTCTCGACGATGATTCACAGCTCTCGCATGTCGATGACGATGCCACCTATGTCTGTGACAATTGTGGCGAAGAGATCGTGATCCCGGTTGACCTCGGTGGCGGTCAGGATCAAACCTATGTCGAGGATTGCCCTGTCTGTTGCAGTCCCAGTGTGATCCACGTTCACTTCGACGATGACCGTGTCACCGTGCATGCCGAACCCGAACAAGATCGATATTGAACTGATGCAAATCGAAACCTGGTTGTCTCCCTCCGCGGTCGCTCCTCACGAGCGATCTCGTGCGCGTGTTTGTGTCGTCATTGATGTTCTGCGTGCGACCACCGTGATCACCACCGCGATCGCTGCGGGTGCACGATCGGTCACGACGTGTATGGAAATCGAACAAGCGTTTGAAATGAAGAACGCCGCGGCGCCGGATTCCGTGCCTCTGTTGTGCGGCGAGCGTGAGTGTCGGCCGATCGAAGGGTTCGATTACGGGAATTCTCCGAGTGAATATTCGCCCGCGGGAGTCGGCGATCGCGATATCGTGATGACCACGACCAACGGGACGCGCGCGATCGAAGCGGCGTCGGATTGCGATGTGATGCTGTTAGCGTGTTTCGCCAACCTCAGCGCAGTGGCCGATGCGATCATTCGTGAGGTGACGGTTGAGTCAGCCGCCGAAGCGAATGCGGATGAGCAGTTCGCCGGCGGGCAGCCGATTCGCACGTCAGGCCGCGTGCGAATTGTGTGCGCTGGCACGAATGGTGCAGTGACCGGAGAAGATGTTTTGTTGGCGGGAGCATTGATTGCGGTTTGTCATCGCAAGCTCAGCGACACGGCGCGTTTTTACGACGGGCCGATTGATCTGGTGAATGATTCCGGGGCGATCGCGTTGGCCGCCTGGCAGCACTGCATCACCCACGACAAGGTTACCGATTCCGATTCGTTGGCTCAGCGGCTGGCATTGACCGATGGCGGGCGAAACATGGTTGCCGCCGGGTACGGACAGGATCTTGTCGATTGTGGTAGCATCGATGTCTTCGACAACGTCCCCCAACGTGATCGCCTTTCCCCGGCAAGGTTCATTGGCAAATGAATTCATCGGCTCATGTCGACGGTCCGCTCTTCGTTGATACTCACGGTCAAATGCCACCGATGTGGTCCCGTCGAGCGGTCTTTTTTGCCAACCTGTTATCGCTCTTTTTTGGCAACGAAGAACAGACTCGCGTTTTGAGCGAAGAGGTCGGTGAGCTGGATTCGTATAGTGCGAGGCTGATCCCGATCTTAGATATTCTGTTTGAGGGGCCAGACAACGTTTTGGTGGTCGAGAGAAAGCCGGATCCTGCGTTGTGCCGCTATCTTTCGGAGGACCTAGGGCTGACGTTGCCGCGAATCAGCGTTTTGCCGCATGGCGACTACGTGAGATTGGGGCGTCTGCTGACGGAAGATCCGCAAGCGTCTTTGAGCGAAGTGTTGAAGCCGCATGATCCGCTCAGTTCAGTTGGTTCGTCGTCCGTCGAGACATGGGCGGATGGGTACGTGACCGATGCGGTTTTGCCTCAACTGGCGGAACGTTTGGGCTGCCGTACGATCTCAACAACGTGTGCCAGTCAGGCGGGAAACAACAAAGGGTTGTTGCAGCGGTTTTTGGTCGAGCAAGGTTTACCAACCGTCCCGACCGAGTTTGCCAGCGGGCCGAAGGAAATCGCGAGCTGCGCCGAAAGGTTGCATGCACAAGGTTTTGACAGTGCCGTGGTCCGGTCGCAGATCGGCGCGTCCGGCGTGGGGATGATGAAGTTGACGAACCTTGGGAACGCCGAAACGCTCGCAGACGTGCCCTCGTACTTTTTCCACGAAGGGCCTTGTTTGGTTCAGGGTTGGCTCGCGCCGGGCATACTCGGGGTGGAGCAGATTCGCAGTCCGAGCACTCAGTTGTTCTTAGATGAAACGCACGTTTATGCGTTTGACATGACGGAGCAAATTCTGAGCGAGCACAACATACATGAGGGCAATGAATCGCCACCGCCCTACATCGAGACCATGCCTGGACTGCGCGACGAAACGATTCGGCAGGCCACCCAAGTCGGTCGATGGCTCCACGAGACAGGGTACCGCGGAACGGCGAGTATTGATTGGTTGGTGGTGGAGCGTGTGGGGCAGGCGGAACCGGACGTTTACGTTTGCGAGATCAACGCCAGGGTGACGGGCGCGACGTATCCATCGTTGTTGGCCAAGCATTTTCATCCTTCGGGAGCGTGGCTGCTGCGCAATTTGCGGTTAACGCATCCGGTCACATCGTCGGTTCTATTGAAGACACTCGAGGAAAAGGGGCACCTATTTCATTTAGGGCGCCGTTCCGGAGTGTTGCCTTTGAATTTCAACTTTGGTCGCGACGGATTGGTTCACAAGGGACAGTTCATCTGTATTGGCGAAGATTCGCAGGAGTGTCGTCGCTACCTCAGTTTGGCCGAAGAAGACTTGCCGGGTGGATGGACGGCGGATCGCGATTAGACGTCTGGACCGCTGCGTCATGCATTTTTTTCAAACCCTCGAACGACGGAAACCTATTGTCTTCTACGAACGATCATGAAAGCCTGAAGTCGCGTTTGACCTCGTTGACCCGCGATATGATTTTGATCGCGAGTACCGAAAGCCGTCCGGAGGAACGCACGCGATGCTTTGAATTCCTTCGTCATCATCTCGATGCGACCGAGGGATTGCGTTTGGACAGTTATGAACGCAATGGGCATCAGTCATTGGTGGTTCGACCGCATGGTTGCGATTCACCGGACGTTTTGTTGTGTGGGCATCTCGATGTGATCGAGCATTCCGAGCCCGATGGCTACCACTCTCATGTCGAAGACGGCCGCATCTATGGTCCCGGTAGTGGGGACATGAAAGGGCAAATTGCGATCATGGTCGAGTTGATGCGGGCTCTGCATCGACATCATCCCGGGGCGAGTGTGGGACTCGCCGTCACGTCGGACGAAGAACGTGGCGGTGCCGACGGCGTTCGGTTTTTGGTCGACGATGTTGGGCTTCGTTGCGGAGTCGCGATCATTCCCGATGGCGGTTCGTTGTGCGATATCACAGTCGAAGAAAAAGGGGTGATTCACGCCCGGATCACGCAGGCCGGTCGTGAAGCTCACGGGGCGAGGCCTTGGTTGGGCGAGAATGCAATCGAACGTTTGATGTTAAGGCTCACGCGGCTGGGGAATCACTTCGCAACCTACTGGCCATCCGAACCGATCGACGAACAGGTTAATCACTGGTTTCCCACGTGCAGTATCACGTTGTGTGAAACGGAGAACACCACTGTGAACCGAATTCCCTCGCGAGCGTCCGCGGTAGTGGATATCCGATTTCCGCCGCCGCACGACGTCGCGTCGATGTTGGAGGAGGTGACCGAGATTCTAGGGCCTGGCTGTACGTTGGAGACGTTGATGACAGCCGAACCGACTCATTTGGCGCCCGACCCGTTGTTTAGCGAAGCGACGAAAGAGATCACGGGCAAGGATGTTGCCATGGTGCGAGCATCCGGTGGCAGTGACGGACGTTTCTTTCGCGACCACGGCATCCCCGTGAATTTGTCTCGTCCGTTGGTTGGTAATTTGCACTCGATTGACGAATGGATCGATATCGAGTCGATGGTGACGTATTACCGCATTTGCAAACGGTACATCACGAACCGTTTGTCTTTAGACCGCTGATTCGCGGGATTGCCGAAGCGACTGCGATGGTGGGTTAGGGCGTCGGGTCGTTGCGGACGCTGACCAAGCGTTGCTGTTGTTGGAGATGGGATTGGCGTCGCTGAGTTAGCAAACGCATCATTTCCTCGGCACTTCCCTGAGCGAGTTCCGCGATCTGGCGAGGTTGGGTGGCGTCGCCAAATTCATACGTGACGGCGGCAACGTCGAGTGTGTCGCGGACCCAGGCTTTGGACGTGCATCGATTCGAGTTGTGGTTGGAGTCATGGTTGACGTCGTACCATGCGAAGCGTTGCTGCAAGGCTTCGAGCCACGTTGAGGTGAAGTTCGGCGGGAAAGCTTGGTCAACGTCTTCGGCGGTGTAGAACACGTCTTCGTACGTCGAGTGGAAATCCAGGAACAGGTAGAGCGAGCGTCGACCGGCGGTTCGATGGCTGAGGAGTTCGCGCCGCAACGCTTGAGTTTCGGGTTGCGTGAAGTGTTTCCAGTCGCGGTTCAGGTCGACGCCGGCGGCGTTGCACCGCCAATGTCCTCTGGCAACTCCGTCGGGGTTCGCTGTGGGCACCACGACGGTGTTGAACTGTTGTCGGAACTGCGAGGCACGCGTCGTTTTCTCCGAGATCGCTTCGACGAAACGCATCAGCCCGATCATTCCTGAGATTTCAGTCGGGTGTTGCCGAGCCATCAAGAAGATTGTCGCCGTTGACGATGACTCGGTGATCTTTAGTCGGCGAATCGGTCGATTTTCAACCGAGTATCCGATCACGTCCTGTTCCACGTAGTCTCGTTTGGCGATCTCGTTGATCCAAGAATCGACGGCGTCGTTTGTCATGAGTTGTCGAGCGGACACCCACAGCGGTTTCGTATCGACACGTATTTTGAGGATCGCCTGTTTGCCGAACGGATGAACGGCGGTGACGAGTCGTTCGGCGGGGAACCATGATTCGCCGTCGTGGCTGATCAAAGGTGAATAGCGATGAGAGCCGCCGTCGTAGCGAAGCCGGATTGTTAATTCGCACGGCCGCGTTGCTCTGACCTGAAACGCGTACCACGCGCTGTCGTTGATCGGTTGGTGTTCGGGGCGGATGACGAGGTCAAATTGTTGTGGCCCGATTTGCACACATTCATTGACGCGTCCGCCGGGAAAGTCGCTGCGGATACAAACGCTTTGGTCTTCCGAAACGAATCGGATCGCGGATTGGTCGCGGTTGCTGTCGTAGTTCGGGTCAAACGCATGCGAATGGCTCGGCGCGATGGCTGTCAACAACGTCAACATCGATGCGATGGCCAACGAACCGGATCGGGAGAGTTTGCAAGTGCGCATCGGACATCCAATCGACGGGGCAGAGTTGTTTCTCAACCGTACCCGCGCCTTTGTGTCATGGCGTCGTCCATGGTGAACGTGGGTGCGTCCTTTTGACACCGGTCACCGGGTGGGAGCGGCTAGGACGGGTGTCCGCGGAGAGCCAGAAAAGCTCAAGCCTGCATTGGTGCACCGGAGCCGCAGGGGTGAGTCGTCGCTCGAAACGTCAAGACGACGTCACACCCTGCGGATTATTCATTTTATGACGCCGCCGAACGGGAGTCTAATTCCTCGCCGTGGTCATCCCGGCCGATCCGCAAAAGTTGCGGGTGTTCAGCCTTTTGGCGGCGAGGTTGTCGTCGATCGTTTGCTGTGCGGTGGCAACTCGTTGTTTACCGAACCCCAACGTTTACCGAACCCCAACGTTTACCGAAGACCGAACGTTTGTCCGCGTTGGCGTTCGGTATCGTCGGCACTTCTTATCGAAGCCGACGTGGGCTTTCAGCCGTGATGAACCGTTAGAAGTCGCTCAGTTCCATCCATTTTTCTTCCGCTTCGCTCAGTTCGACTTCGATCGCTTTGATCTGGTCGTGCAGACGCACCGCGTCGGTGGGATTGGTTTCGGTCAGCAGTTTCTCGTTGAGTTCGCGTTTTTCGTCATCGAGTTTCGCGATCTTGCGTTCGAGGTTCTTCAGTTCCTTGCCTGTCTTGCGTTGGTCCTTTTGATTCTTGCGATCGTTTTTAGACGCGTTCTTCGAGGAGTTGTCTGAAGTGGTTGTTTTGCCCGCGGCGGCGTTGCGTTGGCGTTCGCCTTCGGAGACTTCTTTCTCGACCGCTTCGCAGTAGGTGTCGTAGCTACCGAAGTAGTTTCGCACTCGTCCATCGCGGACTTCGATGACGTTGGTTGCGACGCGAGCCATGAAGTGTCGATCGTGGCTCGTGAAGATCACGGTTCCTTTGTAGAGACGCAATGCTTCGGCGAGTGCTTCGACGGTTTCGACGTCGAGGTGGTTACCGGGTTCGTCGAGCACGAGGACGTTGGCGGTGCCTAGCAACAGGCTGGCCATGCAGACGCGTGCTCGCTCGCCACCGCTGAGGACTTTGATCTTTTTCTGAATCGCTTCATCCCGAAACAGCAGTGCTCCGGCCATCGCCAAGACGTCTTGCCTTGTGGTGTCAGGGTCAGACGCGTACTCGAGGTGTTCGAGGATGGTTTGCCGTTCGTCGAGGCTGCTGTAGACGTGTTGGGCGTAGGTGCCGATTTCGATTCCGTGTCCCCATTTGAGAGTCCCTTCGAGCGGTTCGAGCGAGTGGACGAGGGTTCGCAGCATCGTCGTTTTGCCTTGGCCGTTGTCACCGACGATCGCGGCGCGTTGTCCGTGTTCGATTTCGAGCGAGATGTCTTCGGCGACACGGTGGTCGGGATAACCGATCGCGAGTTGGTCGCAGCGGACGGCGGTTCCCTGTCGGGGTTGGACGCGGGGAGCCCGGATGTTGACCGTTGGTTCGTCGACGTGCAGTTCGACGGTTTGTAGTTTTTCGAGTTGTTTGGCTTTGCTGCGTGCTTGGCTGGCCGTGGACGCGTTCGCGCGGTTCTTTTCGATGAACTGTTTGAGTTGTTTTTGTTTGGCGATGACGGTGGCGTTGACGCGTCGGTCGTGTTCACGGCGTTCTTCGCGGAATTCCAGGAAGTCATGGATTTTGCCCGGGAACATGGTCAGTTGACCTTTGCCGAGTTCGAGCGTTTGGCTGCAGGTGGCCCGGAGGAACGCGCGGTCGTGGCTGACGATAAGGGCGGCCTTGTTGAAATCCTTCAGGAAGTGTTCGAGCAGGATTTGGGTTCTCAGGTCGAGGAAGTTCGTCGGCTCGTCGAGCATGAGCAGGTTGGGGTCGTGCAGCAGAAGTGCGGCCAATTTGACACGCGTCTGCCACCCGCCGGAGAGTGCCTTGACGGGGCCTTCGAGATATTCGCCCTTGAGTTCAAATTGACCGGCGACCTGACCGCACTGCCAATCGGGCGCGCCGCTGTCTCGCATCAGGAAATCGAGAGCGGATTCGCCTTCCTGGAACGGGTCGTGTTGTCGGAGATAGCCGATTCTCAGGCTGGGATGGTGAATCACCTCGCCTTTTTCGACTTCTTCCTCGCCCAGGAGGATGCGCAGGAGGGTGGATTTCCCGGCGCCGTTGCGTCCCACGAACCCGACTTTGACGTCATCGGTAAGGCTCACGTTGGCTCCGTCAAGCAGGACTTGATCGCCAAAGCGTTTGTGCGCGTCGCGGAGTTGAATCAGAACGGCCATGAATCAGAAAAATGTAAAGGAAATTGAAAGCGTCAGGAAAACGAACTTGGGCCCAACAACGTAGCGAGAAAGACGAAAAAGTTCACCCAGTCTTGCCTACCCACTCAGGCGTTCGGTGCGTAAAGTATCCAGCCAACAAGAATGCGACAAAATAAATCGCCGCAATTCGCTTTGTGAATAGCCCCACTGGTCGTAAATCGTCTCGCCAACGTTCTGCTCAACCGTTGTTCGTGTTTCGCTGGGGGCGATTTGTCGCCGCGGAGCAAGGCTGGCGTTTGGCAGGGGTTTGCGTTCGGCGGGATATTGCGTTCGGCTGGATATTGCGTTCGGCTGGGGGTTTGCACTCGGCGGGAGTGAATTGCACCGGTCATTATTGAAACGCACCTGACGTTTATCCATCCATCGCCTTCAAAGCCACCTCGTCTTTGGAAGCTCTACCTCTCCCCTTCGAAGCCAACTCGTCGGTCGCCGCCTTGCGGCGAAGCCGCCGCCCTCGCTCATGAATAGTTATTCGTTGGATTACATCGACGATTTGTACGTGCAGTATGTGCGTGACCCGTCGAGTGTGTCAGAAACATGGCGTCAGTATTTCGAGCAGTTTCTAGTCGGAGCGGGGGCTCAGGTGCAGGACACGCCTCCTCCCGCCGGGGCAGGAACTTCCCGCACGCGGTCGGCCGGCCCCATCGGTGGATCGGCGAGAGTTGCGGGAGTGACTCAGCCTCGTAGTTCCGAGGACCATTCCGGTGCGAATGGTGACACGCCTGCGGGATCGACGGGAAATCAGAACGTTGACCAGGCGTTGTGGCTCGCCCGCATTCAGGATCGGATCGATCAGTTGGTCCGGGAATATCGTGTTCGCGGGCACTTGGTCGCCAAACTCGATCCGCTCGGTCTGTTCGAAAACGGATGTCCCGAGTTGTCGCCACAGAGTCACGGATTGAGCGATCAGGATTTGGCTCGACCGTTCGACAGCAGCGTTCTCGAGAACGTTACCGGCAGCACGCTCGACGTGATTCTCAAGAAACTGCAGCAAACCTACTGCCGCAGCATCGGCGCCCAGTTCATGCACATCGACAATCGCAATATTCGCGATTGGTTGCAGCGACGCATGGAAACGACCGAAAACCGCCTCGATCTGTCGTACGAGAGGCAGCGGCGGATTTACACCCGGTTGGCGGATGCGAGCATTTTTGAGGAATTCGTTCGTCGGAAATTCGTCGGTGCCAAAACGTTCTCGCTCGAAGGAGCCGAGAGTCTGATCCCGCTGTTGGATTTGGCGTTGGAGAAGGCGGGCCAGCACAAGGTGCAGGAAGTCGTGATGGGGATGGCCCACCGCGGTCGTCTGAACGTGATGGCGAACATCCTCAAGAAGCGGGCCATGAATATCTTCTGGTCGTTCGATGACCCGACGCCCGAGCTCAGCCGGGGCGGCGGTGACGTGCGTTATCACTTGGGATACAGCAGCGATTGGCGGACCGCGTCAGGTGATTCGCTGCATATCTCGCTGTGTTTCAACCCGAGCCACTTGGAATTCGTCAATACGGTCGCGCAGGGACGTTGTCGCTGCAAACAAGACAATCGTGGCGATGCCTCTCGCAAAGAAGTGATGACAATCCTCGTCCACGGTGACGCGGCGTTCGCCGGCGAAGGTATCGTCCAGGAAACGCTTAACCTTAGCGAACTGCCCGGTTATCGCACCGGCGGGACGCTGCACGTCGTTATCAATAACCAGGTCGGGTTCACGACCGAGCCGAATGACGGACGCAGCACGACGTACGCGACCGATGTCGCGAAAATGCTGCAAATTCCGATCTTCCACGTCAACGGCGAAGACCCCGAGGCGGTCGCTCAGGTCGTTTCGCTCGCGATGGATTTCCGGAAAGAATTCCAGCGGGACGTCGTTATCGATTTGTACGCCTACCGACGTTGGGGGCACAACGAGGGCGACGAGCCGCGTTTCACTCAACCACGCATGTATGCCGAAATTGACCGGCGTGCGGGAGTTCGACAGCAATACCTCAACCGGTTGCTCAAACTCGGCAAAATCACCGAGGAGGAAGCGGAGGAGATCAGCAAGGAGCGAACCGAGAAGCTGGAGCGTGAATTCGAAGCCAGCAAGAACGAGACGTTCGTTCCGGACACGCAAACGCTCGCGGCCAATTGGAGTGAGTATTTCGGTGGTCCTGAGCCGGATGAAATCGTTGATACGACCATCGACGTCAAGGAACTCAGTCGTTTGCTCGATTCGTTGACACGGCTGCCTGAGGGATTTGCGTCGCACAAGAAACTCAAACGCCCGATGGCACAGCGCCGCGAAATGGCCGCTGGAGAACGACCGTTGGACTGGGCGGCGGCGGAATTGGCTGCGTTCGCCTCGTTGCTCGACCAAGGGCATCCGATTCGGATGACGGGCCAGGATTGCCAGCGGGGGACGTTCAGTCACCGGCACGCGGTCTTGCACGACGTTCGTGACGGCAACACGTACACGCCGCTGGAACATATCAGCAAGGGCCAGGCCCGGTTGGAGCTGTATAATAGCCCGCTCAGCGAAGCCGGTGTGCTCGGATTCGAATACGGCTACTCGCTCGATTGCCCGACCGGGCTATGCGTTTGGGAGGCCCAGTTCGGTGACTTCTGGAATGTCGCCCAGGTGATCGTCGACCAGTTCATCGCCAGTGCCGAAGACAAGTGGGATCGTTTGTCGGGCTTGGTGATGTTGCTGCCACACGGTTTCGAGGGCCAGGGCCCTGAACACTGTAGCGCGCGGATCGAACGATGGCTCGCAATGGCGGCGGAGCACAATATTCAGATTTGCCAGCCGACTACCCCGTCGCAGTACTTCCATTTGTTGCGTCGCCAAGTGATTCGCAAATGGCGGAAGCCGTTGATCGTGTTGACGCCGAAGAGCCTGCTGCGTCACTCCGAGGTGACCAGCCCGCTGAAGATTGTTGCCAACGGCAGCTTTCAAAAGATCCTGCCCGATCGCAAGGTTCCGCTCGCGGAAGCACGGCGATTGTTGTTGTGCACGGGTAAAATCTACTACGACCTGTTGCAGGAACGTAGCGATCGAGAAATCGAAGGCGTGCCGATCATGCGTGTCGAACAGCTCTACCCGTTGGCAATCGACGAGTTGATGGCGTCCCTCGAAGGGCTTCCCGATGGCACCGAGATCCGTTGGATCCAGGACGAGCCGGAAAACATGGGGGCGTGGCCTTACATGAAATTCAAGTTCGGCGACGAGCTGTCGAAACGGTTCCGTTTGTCCAAAGCCACGAGAACGGAATCGGCGAGCCCGAGTACCGGAAGCATGGCGGCCCACAAACTGGAACAGGCGGATCTGTTGAAGTCCGCGTTCGAGGGACTTCAGTAGCGTTCGTGTCCTGCCGTCTGCGGATGTGCCGCGGCGGCGTGGCTGTGGTTAACCGAAGGCAGCTGCGCTCCCTGCAGGATTAATCAGGGGCGAGCGGAATGCAAGCCGCTGAGGTAAAACGGCTGTCCGTCGATCAGCGGCCTTCGCGGAGGCGGTAGCCCAAGAAGTTATCGAGGTCGCTTTCGGCCTCAATTGCTCGCACCGTGGATTCGATGTCGTATTCAACGCGACGGAATTCGAGCACGCCCGGTTCCGCAATTACATAGCAACTGCGGGGATCGCCGTCGCGGGGTTGCCCAACGCTGCCGACGTTAATCATCAGTTTGGCGTTGGGGTCGCCGAGCGAGTAACCGGTTCCGGTTTCGGCCGGTCGGATAAAACGATGGTCGGCGGTGAAGACGCCCGGCACGTGGGTGTGCCCTTGGAAGCACAGGCGTGGCACGAGGGAAAACAGCTTTTCCATCTTCTTGAGATTCTGGGTGTCTTCGGGGAAGACGTACTCATTTGTCGGCCCACGCGGCGACCCGTGAACGAAGAGCCAATCGTTTTCGCGGACCGTGCGCGGCAATTGGCAGAGATAGTCGATCCGGCGGCGGCTCGCTTCGGGATCGTCGCCAATTTTCTCGAGTTGGCTACGCGTCCAGAAAATCGCCTGCTCGGCGGCCACATTGAAACCTTCGGGGTCGAACAGCGAGCTGCTGTCGTGATTGCCGAGAACGCAGAACGCGAACTCCATCACTTTGTCCAGGCAGGCACACGGTTCGGGGCCGTAGCCAACGACGTCTCCTAGGCACACGATGCGATCGACTCTTTGCGAGGCGATATCTTCCAACACGGAGTTCAGGGCAGAGAGGTTGCCGTGAATGTCGCTCAAGATTGCTGTACGCGTCACCCGATCAGTGTCCCCGTTTGAGTCGATCGCCGAGCGCATTGTCGAGATCGGGTTCGTTGTAAATCTTAGATGCAGTCGCTTCGATGTCGTATTCAACCCGTCGATAAGTGATCGTGTTCGAATCGGTGTCGAGGATCAGGTAGCAAGAACGGTTGTTCTCGTCACGCGGTTGGCCGACGCTGCCGACGTTGATCAGCAATTTGGTCGAACCGAGCGTGTAGGTGTTGTCGCACTCTTCGGGCGAAATGAATTCGCAGGATGTCGTGAACACGCCGGGCAGGTGCGTGTGTCCCATGAAGCAATACTGGTCAATCTTGCTGAACAAGATTTCCATTTTGCGGGTGTCGTACACGTATTCAGGGAAAACGTATTCGTTCGTCGGGTCACGAGGGGATCCGTGCACGAATCGGTATGGCTCATCATTGATGAACCGAGGCAGTTCACCGAGGAAATCCCAACGTGCGTTGACTTGCGATTGGCTGCCGTTGCCCGCGTCGAGTTGATCGCGGGTCCAGTAGATCGCTCGCAGGGCCATCGGGTTGAAGCCGTCTGGATCGAACAACGCCGCCTGATCGTGGTTTCCCAAAATCGTGTGCTTGCACCGGCGCATTACTAGGTCGAGGCACTCGCACGGATTGGGGCCATAGCCGATGATGTCGCCGAGACAGTAGATTTCATCGACGCCGATTGCATCGATATCTGCCATCACGGCCTGCAAGGCCTCGAGGTTACCGTGGATATCGCTTATCAACGCTCGCTTCACGAAATCTCTCGAAAACCTAGTAAAACTCGGACCTAAAAACGCTTCTCTCCCGTTGCCATCGTAGGCTTCGGACCGCAGTCGGTCGATTCATTATCGTCCGCGGTGGCGTCGGATTGTAGCGTGTATGAATTTTGTGCAACAACCTATGCAGCAGGAATTATCTGACTCACCGGATCGAGCGACCGTTCTGGATTCGCTCGCGATCGAAGTCATCGGGCGTGACGGGTCGATCGCGCTGATGCGAGGCGACCGGCTGATCGCGGCCCGTCCGCTCGATTCGGCAGCGAGGGCAGCCTCGAGTTTAGCTCTGGAGATTTCAAATCTCGTCGAGGAATTTTTCCCCGGGCGAGCATTCGAGACGCTCGGCGGTATTTCCGTGGCGGTGGGGCCTGGCTCATTCACGGGTTTGAGAATCGCTGTCACGACCGCGAAAACATTGAGTTATGCACTGCAAATCCCGGTCGTTGCGGTCAATTCGCTCGCCGCGATCGCCGAGTTAGCATGTCCGAATCAGGCGACGCCGGAGCAACCGAGCCCAACTCGAGGATCCGTGCTCGTCGGATTGTCCGCCTACCGCGGGCAGGTTTACCGCGGTTTGTTTTCAAACGATCGGGTTCCTGAAATCGATCTCATTTCCGCCGATCAGTGGGCGGCCGAACTGCAGCGGTCCGTTGGTGAGGATGCGATCGAGGGAAGCGGGTGCGACGAGGCACCGCATCTGAGCGACGAAAAAAAAATGTTTTTAATGGGCGATCGTGTCGTTTTTGACCGGGTTGGGATCTCGCTCTCACCCAAACAGTGGTTCGGTGACGACGAAATCCGAGCGGTCGGCGTCGGACGCATCGGGGCAGCGATGCTGCAACGCGGTGAAACGACGCCCGCGATGGATCTCGTTCCTGATTATCTGCGGCCCAGTGCAGCGGAAGAAAAGGCGAGCGGCGCGATCGAATAGCTGCTGCTAGGCAACTCAAGAACGCGTTGGTCTTAGGACGAAACCAGCCCGCCGAAGCGACGGGTGCGCTCACCGAAGTCCGCCAAGGCTTCATGGAAGTCGGCGTCCTCAAACTCGGGCCAGCATTTCTGCGTGAACCACAATTCCGCGTAACTGATTTGCCAAAGCAGGAAATTGCTGATCCGCATGTCGCCGCCGGTGCGGATCATCAGGTCGACTTCCGCGAGTCCCTCGGTGTCGAGTTTGCCTGCAATCGCCGATTCATCGATCGATTCCGGCGAAACGTTGCCGTCCAGTGCATCCTGGACCAGTTTGCGAGTGGCGCGAGCGAGTTCGTCTCGTCCGCCGTAATCAACGGCGAGAACGAGTTCGGTGCCGGTGTTGTCGCGGCAAAGCTTTTGAGTCCGTTCGACCTCTCGCAACACCTTCGCGTCGAGCCGGTCGACACGTCCGATGAACCGCAGACGAAGGTTCTGTTCCAACAAAGTGCGTCGTTCTTCGATCAAATATTGACGCAGCAAGTGCATCAGGAAGTCGAGTTCCGTCTTGGGGCGTTTCCAGTTTTCGCTCGACAGACAATAGAGAGTCAGTGCGTCGAGTTTCAGCCGCGATGCGAGTTCGGTGGTCCGGCGAACCGTTGCGACGCCCCGCCGGTGCCCTTCGATTCGCGGCAAACCTCGGCTCTGAGCCCACCGCCCGTTGCCGTCCATGATGATCGCGACGTGGCGAGGTGCGGAGCCAGAGGATGCGGACTCGGCTGAGGCGGGCGACGTTGAGGGCGTCTCCGGGTTCAAGGGTTCGTCCGGGGTCGAAGGGCGTGAGATTGACATTGAAACGATCGAAAAGTCAGTGTGCGGTTTGAGCGAGGTCAGTCCAACGGGGCTTCCCACAAACCGAGTGCGGGGTTCTGAACGAAGTAGAATTCCGTCCCGTCGATGTCCTCATGGAAGCCATCCTGCAACGTGTTGATATCATATCGTTGCATCAGAGCATTCAAATCGCCTGGGATGAACCCGACCGAGCGGATTTCCTCGTCGGTGAGTTTTCCTGCCGCGTAAACCACATCGAAACGGTTTTCCGGTGACCCGTGGACGAGGTGTGCGGCGGCTGACGGGTCGCCGGCGAGGTCCTTGTTTTCGGCGACCAACTGCATGACTTCGCTCTTGGTGCGATATCCGTATTTGCGGATCAGTTGATCGATCCGTTTGTCTTCGCCGAACTCTTCGACGGCCGGTCCGAGTACGGTGAGACGCCCGCCGGTCGCAATCGCTTTGCGGGTCCGGTAGATCGCTTTATTGCCCAACCACGTGCTCTTGAATTCACTCGGGTCGAGATACGCCACAACGTGTTTCGGTGCCCGTGGCAGGTGCCTGATGTTGACTTGGCGTGACAGTTCGGCGGCCGCGTAAAAGGTTTCGTGGTCGTCGCCGATATAAAGACCCCGCATTAACTTCGTACCGTCCTTGAGCAATTCGATCACCGTCAAGGCATAGAGCAGCGGCATGTCCTGGCAGAAGTGATCCTGAGCGTAGTTGAGAATTTGGCGGAGAGGAGTGTCGGCGATTCCCAATGTTTGGTCGATGCCGACCATCGCGCTGAGGTAATGGCTTTCGTTGATCCCCGAAACGCCGCCGGTGCCCACGAATACATTTTTGTTGTAGTTGGCCATGCCGATGACCTCGTGGGGGACGACTTGGCCGATCGAAAAGATCAGGTCGTGGTTACCGTCACGCAGTAATTTATTGACCTCCGCGGGCCAACTCTTCGTGTAGATGCCGTCGGTGGCATTGGAAACGAAATCGGCGGGAACCTCGCCCAATTGCACGACGTCATCTCGCCATCGGTGTGGACGAAACAGATCGTGAGGGATGCCCGGGAACATGTGATCGAGCTGCGCCGGCGTCATCGCGGAATGGGTTCCGAGGGCCGGCATGATGTCGGTCACGCGATCGCCCAACAGTTCGTGAGACAGGACCGTCAGTTCGCCTGCTCGGCTGAACAAACGCGTCTGGTCGGGTGGCAACAGCAGCACCTTCTTCGGCGCCGAGATCGCTGCAAATGTCGTTTCCAACGCCGAACGAAGATCGTCCGTTGTCAGAGAGGTCGTGGGTGAACCGTTGGCGTAATAAATGGTCACGGGGATGATCCAGAAGTGTCGTTGTGAGCGAAAACGTCGAAAATTGGCGGCCGGGGGAGGTGGTGGCAGTCTACTGGCCCGGCGTTCAGCAAAGAGTTATTATCTTACCTTAGAGGCGTTTTGCGAGCAGTTCAGCAAGCGTTGTCCGTTTTGAACTGAACAAATCGGCACGCGTGAAATCTGTGGATTTCGGCCTGTTCCGAATGACTCGACTTTGTTCCAACTTGCCTGTTCTCACCAAAGGACGAACATCATGGCCAAGATCTTACTGGTAGAAGACAGTCCAACCCAGGCCGCCCAGATTTCGATGTTGCTCGAGGCGGCCGAGCATGAAGTCGTCCATGCACTCAATGGGCAGTTGGGGCTCGATGAATTACGTCGTCAATCCTTGGATATTGTCGTCACCGACTTGGAAATGCCCGAGGTGAACGGGTTGCAATTGGTCGAAATGATGCGTGACGATTTTTCGCATATCCCCAGCATTCTAGTGACCGGTCACGGGAGCGAGGAGTTGGCCGCCGAAGCCCTGCAATTGGGGGCGGCCGGCTACGTTCCGAAGAACCGAATGAGCGAATTGCTCAACAACACCATCATCGATGTTCTCGGCGTGATCCGCACCGACGCGAGTTACGCGAAGCTGATCTCGACGTTACGGAAAAACGTATTCGTTTTCGATTTGCCTAACGATCCGCTGCTGATCAGTCCCCTGGTGGGGCTGTTGATGCAGGTCAGTTCCGGCATGGAGCTGTTGCCGAGCATCGACATGGTGCGACTCGGTGTGGCCGTGGAGCACGCTTTGGCCAACGCGATGTTGCATGGCAACTTGGAATTGTCGTCGGATGAGTGCCCGAGCCATCATGATTTAGCGAGAGACGGCCGATTCAGTGAGGCGATGCAAGAGCGAATCCAGCAGTCGCCGTATCGCGAACGAACGATTCGCGTCGAGGCGATTGCCGCGACGGAAGAAATTCGAATCATCATCACGGATGAAGGAAACGGTTTTGATACGTCGACGGTGCCCCGGAAAGGGCAATTGGATCCCAAGGCAATGTCCGAAGACGAAAACGCGCCGCGCGGGCAAGGGTTGGTGTTGATGGCCAGCTTCGTTGACGAATTGGTTTACAATGACAAAGGTAACCAGGTTACTTTGGTAAAACGTTGTCGAACCTGACTTACGATGACTGACATGTTCTCATGGCGGTCTGCGATTGCTCCGACGATCCCCAGCGGCGTGTAGAAAGATGTCCGAAACCGACTCACCGTCGAACGAACGTGACTTGCAGACCTCGGCAACGTACCGGGCGCTGGCCAACAGTCTTCCGCTCAGTGTGTTGATCAAGTCATGTGACGGGCGACGCATGTTCGCCAACGAGGCCTATCTGAGGTGGCGCAATCTTCGGTGGGAAGACGTCGCGGGCAAATTGGATTCGGATCTTTTCGACGAAGAAATCGCTCGTCGATACAGCGACGACGATCGGCACGTTATCCAAAGTGGTCAGGCCCAACATGCCGTCGAGCAGGCACCCATCTCCGATGGCAGTCTCGGGTGGATCGAGCGGGTCAAGAGTCCGATCTACGACTCCAGCGGCAAATTGTTGGGGATTCAAGTTCTCTTCTGGGACGTCACGGCGAGGATTCAAGCGGAGCAGAAAAGCCGGTTTGAGCAGTCGTTGTTGCATACGCTGCTGAAGAACATTCCCGATTCGATCTATTTCAAAGATCTGCAGAGTCGGTTCATCCGCGTCAGCCAGGCGATGGCGGAAAAGTTCGGGTATCAAAACGTTGACGAGATCATCGCCAAAACGGATGCCGACATCTTCACGCCCGAGCACGCGGAGCAGGCCCGCAAGGACGAGCTCGAAATTATCGAAACCCACGTTCCCCTGGTCGATCGGGTCGAACGTGAAACGTGGCCCGATCACGAAGACACGTGGTGCATGACCACCAAAATGCCGTTGGTCGATGAAGAGGGCAAACCGATCGGAACATTCGGGATTTCTCGCGACATCACGGCACTCAAACGCAGCGAAGCGGCGCTGCAGGAAGCCGTCCGGATGGCGGACGCGGCGAACCGAGCTAAGAGCGAATTCTTGGCCAATATGAGTCATGAAATTCGGACCCCGATGAACGCGCTCGTCGGCATGGCGGACTTGCTCGCGCAGACCGATCTCAATGAAGTCCAAAGTGAATACGTCGATACGATTCGTCGATCGTCTGATTCATTGCTTCGTCTCTTAAACGACATTCTCGATTTCTCGAAGATCGAAGCACGTAAACTCGAACTCGAGTCCGTGCCTTTCTCGCTCGTGTATGAAATCCAGGCGGCGATTTCCACGTTGCGATATCAAGGTGCCAAGAAGAATTTGCAACTGCGTCTTGAGTACGAGGACGAATTACCGCAACACTTCATTGGTGATCCCGGACGCATTCGGCAGATATTGATCAACTTGATCGGAAACGCGGTCAAATTTACCGATCGTGGTGGTGTGACGGTGAAGGTGCAGCGTCAATCCGGCAGACCGGATATGGCGAACGACGAGATCGGTAGTGATCGTGCCGCAAACATCGTCGATGGCGAAAACGCGATAGACACAGGGACGACAACACTCCGAGTCAGTATCGTCGATACCGGAATCGGTATCTCACCGGAACAGCAGGCGACTGTGTTGGCGCCCTTCACGCAAGCCGACGCGTCGATGACTCGTCGATTTGGCGGTACCGGTTTGGGACTCAGTATCAGTCGCCAACTCGTCGAATTGATGGGTGGCACCTTACAGTTGACGAGTGAGGTCGGTAGCGGCACCACGTTCTTTTTCGATCTGGGATTAATGGTCGCCAATGACGTTGATCTGGAACGTAACGACGATGATCTTGAAGAAGATCTTGGTGGTGATGATTATGTCGCGACGAATCCTTTGCGGGTATTGGTCGCTGAGGATGGTGTGACGAATCAACACGTCATTGCCGGTTTGTTGCGTTCGCTCGGACACGAGTGCTCGATCGCCAGTGACGGACGCGAGACGCTCTCGAAATGGCGCAACGAGCAGTTTGATGTCGTGTTGATGGACATGCACATGCCGGTGATGGACGGGCTCGAGGCGACCGAAGCCATTCGGCAGCAAGAAATGGGGACAGACCAGCATATTCCGATCATCGCCCTCACCGCAGCCGCGATGGCGGAGGACGCGAGACTTTGTCGCGATGCCGGAATGGACGATTATCTGACCAAACCGATTCGCCGGCGCAAATTGCAGCGGGTGCTGGAGGTGATTCATCCGGGGCCCGCGCACAACCGGCCGGCGTCAACCGGCGAGCGTTCCGGCACCGCGACGGATAGTTCGAAAACTGTCGACAACAGTTCGCGTGTCACCGTGGAGGGGACCGGGCGATTTGTCCGATCGCCGGATTCCTCCGATCGATTGGTGTTGGCGAATCAGCATGCCGGCTGTTTGGACTTGGATTCCGCCCGATCACGGATCCCCGGTGGCGTATCGGGGGTCCTGCGTTTGGCGGCGGTATTTCGAGAGGAGTGTCAGTCTCTCGTGGAACACCTGGAAGCCGACCTCGCCGCCGGGGACAACGATTCGGCCCGGCGAAATGCACACACTCTCAAAGGCGCCTGCGGGTTGCTCGGTGCGAAACGGCTCCAAGAGGCCGCGGGAGAGATCGAAACCGCGGGGCGAGAGATGCAGCTGACCAACCCGGATGAGTCCGTTTCGCTGCTGCAATCGTTACAAACCGAATCACGACGGGTGCTCGCGGCCGTAGACGAGTTGCTGCAGTAAGATCAGAGGGGAAAACCAATCGCGGCTCGTGATCGTCCGATTAGAATGCGGCTGGCGCCCGCCCCCTGACTGATCCTCCTATTGACCGTCTTCCATGAGTGCTCCCATCGTCCGGTTCACCCCGATCGCTATTCTCGCGATCTCGATCCTGCCCATTTGGGCACCGGTATCCGCCCCCGCTCAGGGGCTTCAGCAAACGATCGAAGAGCTGAGTGTTGTGCCTCCCGACCCCGCTGTTGAGCAAACGATGCTCCGGGCTCAACGTGGCCCCGTGGAGCTCGGCCGGGCGATCTCGGCGCTGACTCGTATGGGCGAGTTCGAAAAACTCAATGAATTGGTCGGACTGATCGAGAGCCGTGGATACAAAGACCAGCAAAAGGTTTCGATCGCGGCTCAGATCACCGCTGCTGAGCGGCTTCGCATTGTCACTCATCCTGAAGTCTCTCCCGAAACGATTAACGCTATCGATGCGCTGTTTGCGTTGCGTCAGGAGAGTTTGGCGTCGCCCGATCGGCTCGCGAAAGCGATTCAGGCGTTGACCATACCGGACGTAGATCAGTCTTTGCCCGCTATCCGAGTTCTCTTTGAGGGCGGCGAGGCATCGACCGCAGCGTTGGTTCAGACCATCGTCACCACGCGTGATTCGGCCAAACGGGATACCTGGTTGCGTGCGATGATTCGGATCGATGAGCCGTCTGGTACCACTGCTCTCAGGCGGATCGCGTTGTACGGAAACGAGCAATCTCGAACAGGTGCACTGTCGGCACTCGTCCGTTTGGCAGGAAACGATTTGGCGCAAAACGAAGCGTTCTTGATCGAGATGGTGACGGCGTTGTACCGAGTCAGCGACGATCCTAATGGGACCGGCACCGATCCTGCAGCGAACATTGCCTCGCAAGCCATCACGGCGACCGGTGCGGCATTGCCATCGAGAGCCAGCGTCGTCGAGAAACTTCGTTCACGCCTCGACGAAGCCGCACGAAACGCGAACAACAGTTTGCGAGATTTTGGACGCGCCTCCACGTGGGTCATGAATGCCAAACGCGACGGTGTGAAGGCTCAGCGAATCCCTGAATGGGTGTTGACGTTCCGTGATGCAGCCGACGCGGCGGCTCGACTGATCGCGATTGGCGACAACGAAGCCAGTAGTGTCGTGCGGCAACTCACGGCGATTATGGGGCATAACGTCGCGAACAATCCCGATTGGGGTTTGGGGGAACAGGTGACGACGTTTCGGTCCAGTGAATTGGCACCTGCTGCCGCAGCGGCAGGGCTTTCTGAAATTGAGTTCATTCTCAGTTCACTAACGGTGGCGAGTGAATCTGAAAATGAACCCGCGATGGTCGGGTGGTTGCGGATGATTGAGCCCAGCGTGGACGTATCGCCGGCACCCTGGTTCGTCAGTGCCGGACATCACGTTTCGGCTTTAGTGGAAGCCATCGATCATCCCAATGCGATCGTTCGATATGAGGCCGCCGCAGCGATTGCGAGGTTGAACCCCACGCATGCTTACGCGGGCAGTCATCGCGTTGCCGAGCGATGGCGTCAGATGAGTTTACTGAGTGATCGGGCAACCGCGATCGTATTGGAAAATCGTCCGGAAGTCATTTCGGATATCGAGACATTGATTAACCAAGCGGGACTGGAACCGCGTTTCGCCACTTCTCTGCGTCAGCTCGAAGTCTATGCATCTCTCGGCGAAGACTTGCGATTGATCCTCTGCAAACGGGAACCCGTCGATGCCTCGGCGGTGGAGTTGATCGATAGAGTACGCCGCATCCGAGCCGCTCGTGACACGCCATTGGTGGTTTATTCCGATCCACCGAATGTCTATGTAGAACGCGATGAAGAGGAGGAGGAAGATCTTTCGGAATTGAACGAAGTCGAATTGCAAGCCATCGCTGATGAGGCTGCCGTGACACCAGATCGATTTGGGGTGATTGGTGGGATCGACAACATCGAAGGTATCGTGCATCGTGATCTGCTCTACGGCGATTTGGATGTTGATTCGTCACAGCGTAGGTCTATCGATTTGCAGTGGGCGGGTTCGAGCCGCTGGGGCGATACGTCTCTGCGGGCAGGGTTGATTCGAGATATGGAGCGTCCTCGTTCGGTGGCGGGTTTGTATGAACTGCTGCTCGAGAGTCGTCGACGCCAACACTTGCCACCGCTCAGTCCTATTGATCGGTCACGTTATCGCCGTATCGCCGCCGACGCGCTTGCGGACATCGCTCGATAGTCGATGCTGCTCGAGAGTTGGCATCACTTGCTTCACCTCAACTTACGATCGCATCCATGACGTCAACGCTCCATCGGAATGAACGGTTTCTTTGCTTGTGCATTGCCTTGCTGGCAGTCTTCTTTGTCACCGGTGAGGTCGCGGTAGCAGCCGGCCCGTTGGCGAAATCCGCCGCGACGACGACAGTCGATTTGCCCGCCCGCGTCGACGGTGCGATCCCCGAAAGAGGCAGTTGGAGCGAGCGGCCGGCAACGATTTGGCAGGAGGCTTTTGTCACCGGCAACGGAACACTCGGTGCAATGGTCTTCGGCGATCCCGCTCACGAACGGATCGTGCTGAATCACGAAAGACTTTACGAACCACTGCTGGATTCACCGTGCCCTGTTCCCGACATTGCTTCGTCATTGCCTGAAGTTCGCAGGTTGATGCGAGAGGGCAAATACGCGGAGGCCTATGCGCATTCGTACCAGGCCGCTCTCGACGCGGGGTTTCCGGGAATTCAATGGACCGATCCGTATCATCCCGCCTGTGCATTAACGATCGACCAAAGCGCGAACGTCGACGGGCAGGTTCCATCCATCCGCACGGTTGATTTTCAATCTGGAGAAGTCAGCGTTCACTGGAAATCTGCCGACAAACCTTTTGTGCGACAAACGTTTGTCTCTCGACCCGATGGCGTGATCGTGATGCGAATCACCGGCGGCGACGGTGAACGTGTGAAGGGACGGATGGGTTTGGTGAATCAGGATTCCCGTCCGAAAAGCAAACGCACCGACGAGAAAGGCGGCGGGTATCACGATCCTGAAATCGCGGCCGATGACGAGTGGTTGACCTATCACTGCAAGTACGAACGATCGCCTCGCGGTTACGCGGTCGCGGCACGCTTCGTTCCCGTTGGTGGCAACTGTGTGGCAAACCGAGCGTCTGTCGAATTTGATGCGGAACAGTTGGTGATGTTGATCGGAATCGAGTCCGTTGAGATTGATGACGGTTCTGGTGAGTCGATGCGTCAGTTGCAACAGCGTCTCTCGAAGATTGACGCTGACTACGACGCGTTGCTCGAGCGGCATGCTGCGGTTCATCGTGAAATGTTCGATCGTGTCGATTTTCGATTAGCGGGATCACAGTCGCGGGAAATGAGTAATGAAGCTTTGATCGAGCTTCAAAAGCAAACCGCCGACGAGAGCATGCAGCCCGCGCTGCTCGAGAAAATGTTCGACATGGGGCGGTACACTTTGATCTGTTCCTCCGGTGAATGGCCACCGAATTTGATGGGCCTGTGGAACGGTGAGTGGAGGCCCGAATGGTCGGGCGACTTCACTCTCGATGCGAACGTCAATTTGCAGATTTCGGGCGCGAATTTGGGAGCCCTTCCCGAAGCGATCGCTAGCTACGATCGATTGGTAACGGGAGTCGCCGGCGACTGGCGTACCAACGCGAGAAATCTGTTCGGGTGCCGAGGGATTCTCGCGGGCTCTCGAACCGATGGTCGGCACAACCTGCATACGCACTTTTCGCCGACCTTCCCCGGACACCTTTGGCTATCCGGTGCCCAGTGGATGTTGTTGCCGATGGTCGAACACTACCAAACAACTGGTGACGAGGTGTATTTAAAAAAACGGTTGTTGCCGTTGATGAAAGATGTCGCGTTGTTCTACGAAGATTTTTTAAAAGAACGCGACGACAACGGTGACCGCATGTTTGTGCCATCTTATTCACCGGAGAATCACCCGGGCAACAGTAAGTCACCCGCCGCGATCAATGCGGCGATGGACATCGCGTGTTGCAAGGAGGTTTTGACTCAGTTGGTTTCACTCCGCGAGAATGCCGAGTTGTCGGACGATGAGGTTCAACGCTATACGAGCCTACTCAAAGAAATGCCTGACTATTTGATCAATGAAGATGGAGCGTTGAAGGAGTGGGCGTATCCCGATTTGGACGACAACTACAACCATCGCCATGTCTCACATCTGTATCCGGTCTGGCCTGGGCACGAAATCAATCCCGATGACACGCCCGAGTGGTTTGACGCTGCCGCAGAGGCGGCTCGCCGTCGTGGTCGGGGGAACGGTTCGGCGCACGGGCTTTCGCATATGGCGTTGATCGGAACGCGTTTGAAAGACGCCGATCTCGTCGAAGGCAACCTGCGATTCATGTTGTCGCGTGGCTACGTCTTGCCGAGTCTGTTCACGTATCACAACCCGGGGCGGATTTATAACGCGGACATGCTGCACAGCCTGCCGGCGGTGGTGATGGAGATGCTCGTCTATTCCAAGCCCGCGACGCCCACGCGAGCGGGCGAAATTGAACTGATTCCGGCATTGAAGAACACGCCGGCATTCGCGGTGGGCGAGATCCACGGCGTTCAGTGCCGAAACCAGGCCTCGATCAGGACCCTCGCGTGGGACCTCAATCAATCTCAACTCAAACTCGAGTTGGTATCGGCGATTTCGCAGACGCTCAATATTCGCGTTCGTCGCGGTGTCGCGTCGGCGACCAAGGAAGACGGGAAAACGCTTCCGCTTGCGGAAAATGACCGTTTTTCAGTTGATTTGGAGCCGAACCAGCCGGTTCAGTTGTTGATCCGCCTGCGTTAGATCTCCGTTGAGAATTCACTTGTTGATGCGTTGATTTAACCTAGACTATAAGTCCCTCACTTGGGGGCGAGGGTTTGCATACGCCTTTTCTCAGCTAATTCACACGACCGGCCGAATTGTTGTCCGGTGTGGGGGGCTTTTCCCCATATATCTAACGGACTGCCCCGGTCGAGTAAGGACGAACCTTGCTTTTGTGAAATGCTGCCAAACAGATGATCAACATGAAATCAACGAGCTACAGCCTGCTGCCGAGTCGTACGCTTCATGCCGTCGGAGCGGCATTGGTGATCGTCGCGTCGGTTTCGGCGACGACGCACGCGAAGGAGAGCGATGCCTCTTCATCGGAGTCTCGCGACACGGAATCGACGCAGCGGGACGATTCTTCTGACGCTCTCGATCCGTCCGAACTCGCCAACGCGGCATTGGACATCCTGCGTCAGAACTGCCACCGCTGTCATGGTGTGGAGTTCAAGATCGACAAGATGAATGTGCTCGATCGAGACACGCTCGTTGGAGATGTCCGCCCGAATGCGGGAGGAGACCGCGAAGTTTATGTCGTTCCTGGTGACGCCGATGCTTCGCTGTTGTGGAACGTGATCAACGACGATCACATGCCGCCGAAGAAACCGCTCGGCGACAACGACAAACAATTGATTCGCAAATGGATCGACGCGGGCGTTCCCTGGGAGACCAATTTGTCGCGAGAGTTCATCGATGATGTCGATGTTCTCAAACAAATCGCGCGGCATCTCTTTGATATTCGTAAAGAGGAGCGCAAGTTCCAGCGTTATCTGACAATCACTCACATTCACAATAACCGGTCGGTTACTGATCGTGATTTGCGAATCTATCGCGCCGCACTGTCAAAAGCGGTCAATAGCATGTCGGACCAAGCCACGATCAAACCGCCAACACCGATCGACGACGAAAGAACGATTTACAACATTGACCTGCGTCACTACGGATGGCAGGAGTTTGGAACCTGGGAGGCGGTACTCGAAAAGTATCCGTTCGGTCTGAAGCCTCAATCGAGCATCGAGGCACTGGAGATCTACGAGAAGATTGAAGAACTCTATGGTTCGGCGAACTTCGATGGCATCACATCCATTCGCGCTGATTGGTTTGTTGCCAACGCGACCCGCCCGCCGTTGTATCACACGCTCACCGGGATTCCCGAACAACTCTCCACGCTGCTCGATCGGGTCGGCGTGGATATCGAGAAGAACTTTCGCCTCAACACCTCTCGCCGCGCTGGTTTGTTTGAAAGCGGAGTTTCAGGGCAAAACCGTTTGATCGAATATCACTCTTCGACCAATGGGACGTTTTGGATCAGCTATGACTTCGACCGCAACGCAGGCCGCGGCAACCTTGCACGGTTCCCGTTGGGGCCCAAGTTCGAGAACAATGAATTCGAGGCCGAGGCGTTCGAGCATGCCGGAGGTGAGATTATTTTCAATCTGCCCAACGGTCTGCACGCCTACATGTTGGTCGATGGTAAGGGGAACCGCATCGACGAAGGGCCGGTGAACATCGTGTGGGATTCACTCAACATTTCCGGCAGTCCCCTGATCGTTAACGGTCTGTCCTGCATCAGTTGCCACAAGCATGGCATGCTCGACTTCACTGATTTCGTCCGTGAAGGGACCGCAGTGCAGAACCCACAGGCGCGTCGAAAGGTTCAGGAATTGTTTCCCGAGCAGAGCGAACTCGATCAGGCCCGCGAATCGACGAAGCAAAATTATTTGCAACATTTGTGGCGTGCTGTCGCTGGGGAATTGGAGTTGTCGGGTGGCGACCGTGATGCGTTGCTCGACTATGAAGAGCCGATCAGTCGTGTCACTCAGCTTTACGCAAAGAACTTGAATCTCGATGCAGCGGCCTGCGAATTGGGCTTCGAAGACAAAGACCTGCTTCGCAACCAAGTGTTCTCAGGACGACTCGTGGAACTCGGTTTGGGGCCGCTCGCCTTGGAAGGTGGCACGATCAAACGGGCGTTTTGGGATTCCGCCGAAACGTCTTCTTCGGTCTTCCAGGAAGCCGCCAGTTCGCTGCGAATCGGGACTCCGATTTCAAACTAAAACCATTCATCCTTTCAAACATCACCTGCCGCTCATTACGTCAAGAACAAGGAACCCAACGATGATCACGCGACGATCATGCTTCCCCGTCATCGCATGCACGCTGGTGCTCTCCGCGCTGAGCCTCATTTTTACCCCGTCGGCTCAGGCGGCATCACTCGACGATGCGATTATTAATCTCGCCGAAAATATCTCGGAGTACCTCGAGGAAAAGGGACAGCGACAAATTATGCTCGGGACGTTCGATGGTCCCGGAGCTGCGACAGCAGGCCGCGCGATTCGAGCTTCGCTGAAGGATGAGTTGGCTAAGAAAGACACCCAGGTCGTTCCGCTCGGGGCAAGTTGGACGGTACGTGGTGCGTTCAGTTTTGAACAAACCGGTTCGGCCGCAATCGTCTTGATTAAAGCAAACCTGTTCGACAAATCCGGTAAAGAAATCTCGGGCTTTCGCGAAAAGGTGAAAGTCGAAGAGGTGCGAAGTATCGAAGACATCAGCCGACTGCTCGGTTTGACGGTCGATCTGGATAAGGAACAGGACGCCGTTGCGGAAGCGGCAACCGATAGTACCGCGAGCAAGAGCGACACGGCCAAGCAACTCATTAGCAAACAAGCGGATGTCACCGACAAACTCGTGTCGAGTGTGACCGAGCCGATCTTCGCATTTCGCAACGGTGACAATACGGTTGTCTCGCCCGATGCGGGTAGCAAGTTTCGTGTTGAAATTCTGGTCGCCAACCGGTCTTCAAACGTTTTCAATCCGTTGTCGATCGAGAATGCGGGTGGGTTTCCGTTTGCCCCGTTGCAGGCCAATGATATTTACAAAATTCGACTCTACAACGACTCCGATCATGCGGTCGGCGTGAAACTGTCGATCGACGGCATCAACTCGTTTTGCTTGTCCGAGGACGAATCGCTCCGCGGTCGCGGAACATGGTTCTTCCCGGCGAGGAGCGTGGGGGTGATTTCGGGGTGGTACGTTTCTCCGACCTTGCTTAAAGAGTTCGTCGTGACGGCCAACGGGGAATCGCTCGGGTTGCCTCACGGTGCCGACATCGGAACCGTGACGGCTCAGTTCTTTCACGCGTGGACTGAAAATGAACAGCCACCCGCCGTCGAACTGTTGGCAAAAAACAAGGGCCAATTGCGAACAGGAATCGGTCGCGACATCACGCGCAAAGCCGGTTTCCAAAAGTGCTTCTTTGGTGAAACGTTGCTGAGTTCGGTGAGCATTCGTTACAGCAATCCCGACGACCTGCCACTCGAGTAAGTCATGAGTCGATCGATCCACCACGTGAGGAATGTGAAGTGCGTCTGTCAGTTTTTGACGGCGTTCGTGATTCTCGGACAGGTGGTCATTTCGGCCGGCCCCGTTCGGGCTCAGACTCCGCCACCGCGAGTCGTTCTCGACACCGGCGGTCCAGCGGGCCAGATTCGCCAACTTCAATTCTCGTCGGATTCGCAGCGGCTCTACGCGGCCGGACTCGACAAGAGCGTGCATGTTTATGAAGTCGGATGGAATCGCGGTGATAACAAACCGCTCGAACTAACACGTGTTCCTTCCATGTACTGGGAACAGGCACGAGGCAATCGCGGCAGCATCTATTCGCTCGCCGTGCATGCGCGTCTGCCTGAAATGGTTGTCGGCGGCGTTGGGGCTCGGCAACAGACTGGGGATATCGCGGTCTTTGATCTCGCGCGTGGAGCCGTTTCAGGTTGTTTGCCCTCGCCTTTGGAGAGAACGGCCGAGGCAGAGGCGAAACAAATCGGTACGCTCGGACATCGATATTCGGTGATGTCGCTGGACTATTCACCAGATGGAAATCAAATCATCTCACGCGACGAACGCGGTGGCATGTTTCTGTGGCAGCGAGGACAAGGCGGCGGGTTGAGTCCCACGCGGTTGCGTCCGCCGAACCGGCAAGCCTCACGATTTGCACCACTGGCGGTTTTTACCGACGACCAAAACGTCGTTTACTCGCGTCAGGATCCTGACGGTCGTGTGCGACTCATCACCCGGTCGCTTCGCACCGGCAATGAGGCTACGTTCACTGAAGACTATCACGGACGAGTTGCCGCTCTGACACGGGACCACCGTGGCGTGCATTGGGCGTCCGCAGATGGATTGGGGAACGTCTATCTCTCCGATCTTCGTGACCCCGCCAACCGACATCGAGTCAGCGCCGCGTTGCCTCACATTACCGCGATCGCCATGGGTGGCGCGAAGACGTTCGCTGTGTTGAGTAACGAATACATCGACGGACGGGCGGGGAAATCGATCGTCGAATTGTTTGACCTCGAATCGAGGCAGCGGTTGGACGCCTTGACGGTATCCACGACCGAAAATTCACTCGCTCTCGCGATCTCTCCCGACGGCCGGTATCTCGCGGTGTCGAAGGAAGACCCACGTGAAATCCACCTCTTCCCGATGGCGGGTGATCAAAACGAGCCGATCTCGCGACCGCTCACTGGGCAACCGCCGATCACGACGGGAGCGAATGTCCTGTCGACCAACCAAGTCGCGTTGTCTCCCGATGGAACGCAGTTGGGGTTTGGTAGGAGTGAGGGTTTGATCACTTCGGTCTTGGATCTCAAGCACGGTGAAATACGAAATGACCAACCACCGCGGGACGACTGGACATTTCCTGTCATCGATCCGCCGGGGTGGCAGGTGATCCGAATTGATCGACCGACCACGCAACTGCGCGTCATTGATCCTCAGGGTAGGAATTGGCTGATCAGACTCGATCCGGCATTTCAGGGCACCTATTCGAGCCACTGTTTCTTGTTCAGCCCCGACCGAGACGAACCTGTCGGGATCGCGGTCGGTACCGAAAATGTCAACAGTATTTTCGTCTACGGGTTTAGCGGTAACGTCCCCGCGAGTTCGGACGCCTTGGCTCCATCAATGGTTCGCTGGTTTCGCGACCATACGGGAACCATCACTTCGTTGATTCCATCGATTGACGGTCGAACCCTGTTCAGCGGGTCGCACGACCAGACGATCAAAATGTGGCGTATCGCTGGTTTGTTCTCCGGTGCAATGGATGGCGAATTTGAGCAAGCTTCGTTCTGGGGTTGCGATTTTGAAATCGTCAACGGTGACGTGGTTGTGCGGCGAGTCGATCCTGAGGGGATCGCGTTTGCGCGTTCATTGCGCGACGGCGACCGCATCACGCGGATCCAGGGTTACGACCGTCGGGATCTAAACACGATCCTCGACGCTCAGGCCGGAACCGCATCAGCCAATGAGATTCTCCGAACGTTGGGTCAGGTTTCTGTGCTACGGCAGAATCTGATTTACGCGGAATCGATTGGTGCCGATGGGCAAACCGAAACGAAACGATTCATCATTCGTCCGTCGTGGGAACCCTTTCTTACCGCGTTCGCGAACGAATTCGGCCAATGGGCGATCTGGCATCCTAGCGGATTTTTTAACGCTTCGGCGGCTGAGGGCGGTGGACTATTTGAATGGATGATTCTTCGCGGCGCCGACCAACCTCCGCGAATGGTCGAAGGTGGCTTTCTGGCGAAGGAGTTCGAACGCCCCGAAACGATTCAGAAATTGATTTCCGGAGTCAGCATTGTGGACGCGGTCGCCGGGGGGCCGCCAGTCGATGGGCACCTCGCGAGTGTGATCGACTCAACCCCGGATGTTACGATTCTGTTACCCGAAATCGGACGAACCCTCTCGGCGGAAACACCGAACACGATCACGGCTCGCATCGATTTTGGATCCGCGAACCCGCAGGCGTATGACATTCGGGCGAACATTGACGCGGTGCGTTTGCCCGATCCGAATATCGAACAGCTTCCCAACAATCAGATTCTGTGTACGTGGAATGTCAGTTCATCCGGTCGACTCAATCAGATCGAAGTCATCGCGAAGGAACGAGGAGGGGCGTTGGCGAGTTTGTACGCTTCTGACGTGGCGTACCGACGAGGCGATACGGATCCCGAGACGCCCTATCAATTGCATCTGCTCTCGCTCGCGTCTGAGAACTACAGCGGACCGTTGGCGAATCAACGCAACGGATTCGGACGTTTGGAGTTTCCGATCGACGATGTCGACGCGATCATCAAGACTCTCCGTGACAAACAACTCGCCGGGCTAGGACGCTATAAGTTGGGGAACGTTCGCGAGCTTCACGACAACGAAATCACAACTCAATCAGTTGCCGATGAGATTCGTAATCTGAACGATCAATTGCGTGGTACCGGTGGCAGACAGATCCTGATCGTTTACCTTTCGGGACACGGGACCACCATTGACGGTGAATACCATTACGTGACTACGACGAGTCGATCGGCCGAGGAAGCCGAACTGCGACGCAGTTCATTGCCCTGGTCGTTGCTGGATAAAGCAGGAGAACCGGGAACGGAGGTCATCTACATGATCGACACGTGTCACAGTGGTTCGGTCGTCGATGCCAAAAGCAGTATTCGCGATCCGTTGCAAAGTGGCGGTGTGGTGATCGCGGCTGCGAGTGGACGTGAATCGGCGAAGGAACTCGCACCCTTAGAACATGGGTGCTTTACTTTTTCCGTTCTCGCCGCCCTCGACGGAGATGCCGATGGCGTTCACCAAAGTCGACGTGGATCGGCGGGCGAGGGGCAGGTTTCCCAGGGTGCCGATGGCGTCGTGGATCTCGAAGAACTCGCGACGTTCGTTCGTGATTTCGTAGGGCAACTGACCGCCGGAGAACAGAAGCCCACGGTCAGCCCGCTGCGTTTGGCGGAAACGTCGCGTTTGGAACTTGTTCGAACCGCGAAATAGATCGCCGGTTCATGGCGGACAATTGTTTGATGTCTATGTGTAGCATTGCTGTGTAATGCTGGGTTTGATGTTTCCACGATGATGTTCGGCTCACTGTTCTCTCATCGTTGCCGCGAGCCGATTGATTTCAACGCTGGCGATAAAGTGCGCGGCGACCGATCCCATCATGAAAAAGCACGCCGATTGGACGGACACGACGCCCATCAAAAATCCCACCAGCATGCTGGCGCCGGCAATGAGTGCGGATTGAAAGAGGTTGCGATGCGATATGGCCCGCTGTTCAACGAGCCTTAGATTTGAATCGTCGGTGAGGTGCGAACTCTTGGCAGCTTTCGACAAGAGCGATCTTCGGGCCCGTTTGGTCGAGCGAGATGGGCTTGTCGTGGTCACGATGACAGAGGGCGTTGACTCAAACGCTGACGAAGATGAGAGAATTGTCGACATGTCGAAACCTCAATGTGGGTCCAAGGAACTACCTTTGAATTCGCCGTGTCTGCCAGCGGCACGCGGCGGGGACATGGAAGAAGGCATTTCGTTGGGGTGAGCTGTCAGGAAATGAGAAGAAAATTTTTCTCTCGAATTTCGTGCGGTAGTTTACGTGGTTTTGTGACGTGTACCGGTGCCGATCCTTTCTAACGTCCGTCGATGCCGGGCGGCGATGCGATCGAGACTCACTCGGCGGTGTTCTCGTTTGAATCGGAACTCGAGCGATCGGGAGTGGCGTTGTCTACGGCCGACGTTGCGTCGTCGGATGACAAAAACGAACGTAGTTTGATCAGGAAGGCATCGTCGGGAACCTCCATCGCCAAACGTGCCGCGTCCGGGTTGGCTTCCAAAATTCCGTACAACGTCAACGAATCCCGCTGGTCGTGTAATCCGAGTATTCCGTCGTGAAGGAGTGATTTATTCATCAATGAGCCCCGCCGCTTCCTCTCGCATCCGACGGAGAACACGCGATTTCGCCAGTAGCACCGAATTGAGCGAGATGTTTAATTCCGCGGCGACCTCGGCCGGCGGTCTTTTTTCGATCGCATACCGTTGAAATGCTGTCCAAGTTGTTTCCTTGAAGTCGGCACGAACGACCTTGACGATTCTTTTGAGGACCATTGCGTCGTGTTCTTCATCCCATTTCTTTGCCGCGATACTCGCTGGATTTGCCAGTTCATCGAGTTCCGCTTCCATCTCGATTCCGGGTGAGTCGGTTTGCTGGAACTTTTTCGATTTGCGAAGTGCGATGCGAAGCTGATTGACCGTAATTCCACGCAGCCACGACCGAAACGAACCGGTTCGTTGTCTCCGAAATGCCGGTAGCTCTCGCATCAAGATTATGATCACCTCCTGAGTGATGTCGTCCGACTGCGATACCAACGCGGGATATCGATTGACGACGCTCGCCACGAAGGGGCGGTAGATCGAAAACAATTTCGCCCAATCGCTGTTTTCTCCATCGTTCGCAATGCGATCGAGCAGACTCACTGAGGTGGTTTCCAATATTCGGCTCAATCTGGTGGGAGGACGATACAACACGGGACGCCAATTTTAGCCGGTCTTGCACGACGAGTATCGATCGGGACAGGGAACGTTGAGACGCGAACATGCTTTCTATCAGAACTCATTTTCAAAGGGTGTCGCGTGGGCCTGCGCGAATCGGGCTACCGTGACTTCGGGCACGTCCTCTTTTGAAACACTGCAGTAGCGCGTTCTGTGCCTTTTTCGGCTCGAGGCATGTCCGCCATTTTGGTGGTCTCAACAAGAAGGCGGTGACGCGGGATGTTCTGTCACGAAAATTGGGAGCGAATTCGAATCAGATCATTGAGATCACCCACTGCGGGAAAAGCCAAGGAAGGAAGACGAATGGGTCCGGCGTCCTGCTCTTGATTTTCGGCTCCGGGGTTGCGACGTGCTAGGATCTTGGCAAGAACACGGGGATTCGCTTCTCTATCTATTTCGGATGACGAGGACAGTTTCCGGCACATTACCGCACCGCGGGACGCATTCATGACCCATCGAACTGACCAAACCGACGTCCGCGAGCGGTTACGTCGCCGTGGAACGTTTCAATGGTTTCACGCGATCGTCGTGTTGCTTTCGATTGGATTGACGTTGTTTGCGTGGAGCTATTCACGGCAGCAACTGGATTCGAAAATCCAAATCCAATTTGATCGTGAGTCCGATCGAATTGTCGGTTTGGTCCTCGAAAGGATGCAAAAGTACGAAGAGGCGTTGTTGGCGGCAGCGGCGTTTATGGAGGTTGATGAGCGGCCCATTGAGCGAGACCGGTGGAGGCATTACGTCGACCAAATTAACATTGCCGAACGTTACCCGGGCATCAATGGACTCGGAGTTGTCTTGGCGTTGCCTCGCGAGGAGCGAGACGAGTTTATTGCTCGGCAGCGTCGTATGCACCCGGATTTTGAAATCTATCCGGACCATGATGAAGCGACGTTGTGGCCGATCACTCAAGTCGTGCCGGAAGGACCCAATGCCGCGGCGCTCGGATTGGACATGGCCCACGAAACGAACCGCCGTGCCGCGGCGCACAAGGCACGCGATAGTGGGTTGAGCCAAGTGACGGGCCCGATCACGTTGGTTCAAGACGAACAACGAACTCCGGGTTTCTTGTTCTTTACCCCTTTCTATACGCTCGATTTTGCGGGTGACACGAAACTGCAGGAAGTCGAAGAGCGTCGCGAGCGATTTCAAGGATTGGTGTACGCACCCTTCCTCGTGCGAAATTTGATGCGAGGCACGATGGAGAAACAGAAACGCTCGCTCGGGTTACGGATTAAGGATGGCGGTGAAGTTCTTTTTGATGAGCACGTCGAATCGGCACCTGGGTACGATCCTAATCCGATGCTGACTAAACAGGTGACTGTCCCCATTTTTGGACGGCTCTGGACCTTTGATATTTGGTCGGATTTATCTTTCCGACGCAATGCATCGTCGTCGCAACCGCAGACCATTTTATGGGCCGGCCTGCTGATCGACTCCTTGTTGATCGGGATGTTTTTGTCGATCTCTCGCGCCAGTCGCAAGTCGTTGAAAATGGCTGACGCGATGACCGAGAATTTGCAGAGCGTCTCGCTGGCAACGAACGCGAACCGAATCGGGATTTGGGATTTTGACCCGGTCACGGGGCGGTTGGATTGGGACGACGCGATGTTCGAACTCTATGGTTGCCAACGAGAGGATTTCAGTGGGGCGTTTGATGCGTGGAACGATTGTGTGCATCCCGACGATCGTGCGCAGGCCAACAAGGCGGTCGAGGATGCGCTGCGAGGTGACTCCGATCTCGACATCTTATTCCGAGTGATTCATCCCGATGGATCCATTCGATACTTGGGTGGGCAGGCGGTCGTGTTCCGCAACGAAGAGGGCGAGGCGATCCGGATGCTCGGTGCAAACACCGACCTGACCGAGCGAATGAAAATGCTCGATGAACGGAAGCATCACCTTCGTGAGATTGCTCGCGCGAACGTTGAACTGCAACGCAGCAACGACGAACTCGCTCAATTCGCCTACGTGGCTTCCCACGATTTGCAGGCACCGCTGCGGCGGATCGTCTCGTTGTCACAGTTGCTGCATGAAGAACTCGATGATTCTCTTTCGGGCGACGCCGAGGTTTTTATGAATCAAATCGAATCGAGTGCTTTGAGCATGCGGGATCTGATTCTCGATCTATTGAGTTACTCACAAATCGAATCGGAAAAACGAAGCCTCGTTCGTTGTGACGTTAAGGAGATCGTCGACTCGGCCATCGAAAATCTATCCGAGGTCATCGCGGAATGTGACGGCGTCGTGCAATGTGATGAATTACCAAGTGTACATGCGGATTCTAAGCAGTTAATGCAGTTGTTCCAAAACCTCATCGGCAATTCATTAAAGTATCGGGGCGATAAACCGCCTCGCGTACGGGTGTCGGGGAAGCAGTCGGCAATCGAGACCGAGTACGTTGTCGCCGATAACGGAATCGGGATTGCGCCCGAGTATCGTGAACGAGTGTTCGGTGTGTTCAAACGTCTCCACGCCGAATCGACCTATCAGGGAAATGGGATCGGGCTGGCAATCTGCAAAAGGATTGTTGATCGTTTGGGGGGGCGAATCTGGATCGATGATTCGGAATTCGGTGGGACTGCATTTCACATTTCAATTCCAAATAATGTAGACTCCGACTCGCCACAGACTCGATGAAATGATGTCGGAATGATCGATCTAATGAGTAGCTTGCTTGGAAAACCTAGATGAAAAAGCCGATTCAGTTGGTGATGTTGATCGACGACAGCAGTCTCGACAACATGATTCACACTCGCATTCTTAAGAAGTCAGGCTTGGTCGAGAACATCATCGCATTTGAGTACGCCGACGAGGCGTTGGAGCATCTGCGGAAAGAGGATCACGGGGTCGATGTAATCTTTCTCGATCTCAATATGCCGCGAATGGATGGGTATGAGTTCCTTGAGCGTTATCATGCGCTGACTCAATTACAACGAGCGAAATCGCTGGTGATGATGTTGTCGACGTCGAGTCGTCCGGGTGACGCGGAACGAGCGAAGGAGTTTCCGCAGGTGATCGATTATCAATCCAAACCGCTCGAACTCGAAACGATTGAGAAAATCGCACGCACATACTTTGGCGGTGATTGCTAGTGGACACCGGTGCGAGGTTATCGCGCCATCACTGTTCAACGCGTCTTTATTTGAAGACTGGTTCGCCGATCATTCGTTCGTCGCAGCGAGCGTGACCAGGACACTGCGATGATCCGATCCACAATCTTCACCGATGGAGTATTCGGTGCACGTGAGGTCGTCGCTGATCAGAATGTGATCGATTAGTAATCCCAGGGCAAACCAGGGGCGTGCGAACCAGGTCGGATGAAATTCCCAGCGACCCGCTGCCCGTTTCAAGCCTGACGTTGTCAATAGATCGGTGAAATTCGCGTTCCATGGAGTGAGGTTGAAATCTCCCAATAGGACGGTTCCCCTGTTTTTATCCCTGGTGTTCCGAATGTGCTCGGAAAGCTGCGTGAGTTGTCGGTTGCGAGAGTGAAAGTTAGCCTGACCGATCGGCGGATACGGATGTGTCGCGATCAATCGAACGTCGCCTAGGTTTGCTTCGAGGCTGATCGGGGTGCCGGGCCAACGCAGGGTTTCGGTGGAGAGGATTGGTAAACGAGAGAGAATTCCGATTCCGAAATTATTGTCGTCGCGGTCGTGGAAAGTTTGGTACGGGTGGGTGGTTGCGAAGGTCGCCCGCAATCGTCTGGCGAGTTGGGGTGTTAGTTCGATGACCGCGATCACATCGGCATCGAGAGTTCGTAGTTCCTCAATGATCGCGTCGTGGTTTGCATTGAGTGCAAGGACGTTCGTTGTCACCACTCGGATCGATTTTTGGATCACGGCGTTTGTTGAATCGCCGGCGAGATGATTGACCGGTTGGGTCGTCGTCCCAAGGTTCATGCCGTTTAGGTTCAGCAGCAGCAAGAGCGAGAGAACCAACGTGATCCTCCATCGTCGTAACATTGCGGAAACCACGAGGATGCTGGCGACTGCGATTAGTCCTTGGATACGCAGGTTGGCCAGGGTATCGCAGATCCAGTGGACACGAGCGAAGAACGCCGCGACGGTTGCGAGCACAAGAATCACTGCGATCGCGGCGAGAACAACGTCGGCAAATTTGTTGAGGGAAGGCATGGGGTTAGCGTAACGTTACGATGTTCATTCACCTACCCGATTTGCGCTCGCCCCACGGGCTGTGGATTCACCTCTATCGTGACTATCCGTTTCGTCGTCCGGGTGGCGGATGATGGTGGCAATTCGAACGCGCATGAAAAAAACGTCGGTCTCCATTGGGAAACCGACGTTTCAATGTTTAATCGATTCGGTGGGCTGGAGGCCCGCCGAATGATTCATTCAGATTAGCTTCCGCAACCACAGCCAGCGACAGGAGCGGCGACAGGTGCTGAACCGCATCCGCAACCGGCCGAGCCAGCAGCTCCGGCAGCCGATGCACCCGAGCAACCGCCCGAGACAGGAACTTCAACTGTTTGTGGGACCATGACGGTCTTGGTCACTTGAACTTCTTTTTGAACCTGAACAGGAACGCAGACGGTGTAGTCTTCGGTCTTGGCTTCGGTAACTTGTTCCATGACGGTTACTTCGTAAGGAACTTCTTCGCTAACGGTGTCAAACTCGGTGACGGTGTACTCGCGAGTCTTTTCTTCGGGCACCATGACGGTGATGGTGCGTTGACGCGTTTCGGTCGTCATCGAAGTTTTAGGAACCATGCGGGTGCGTGTTTCAGCAACCATGGTTGTCACGTTCTTGTTGCGTGTGCGAGTTTCGGTTTGGCAGCTCGTTTTGTTGACAAGGCGTGTGCGTTGTTCAGTACGAGTCTTGCGAACTTGATACTCTTGAGTGCGTTGTTCTTGACGGCAACGACGAACGGCAATTTGACGCGTGCGAGCTTCCATGCGAGTGCGAGTCACAGGAACCATGCGGGTGCGTGTTTCGGTACGGCAACGGTTTACGTTGACCATGCGAGTGCGAGTTTCGCAACGGTACTTCGTGACCGAAACAGGACGCGTGCGAGTTTCGCTACGGCACTTGGTCACGTTGTATGTGTAAGGTTGCTCAACCTTCTGAGTGGTGTAGGTCGTGTAAGGAACTTGTTCGCAAACGACGTTAGGAACCCAAACCTTACGAGTGACGGTGGTGGTGCATCCGCCGCCACATCCGCCACAGCTGTCGCCGCAACCACATGAGCTGCTGCAGCCACCACATGAACCGCAACCGCCGCACGATGACGATCCGCAACCGCTAGCGGCAGGGACTTCTTCGGTGACGCACTGGTAGCTGCCCATGTCTTTGCTGACGGAGCGGTACTTGGTCACTGGGACGCGTTGGCACACGGTGCGAGTGCCGGTCATTGTTTCGGTGTAAGGAACGCTAACGGTGTAGCTGACTTCGCTGGTTTCGGTGTAAGGAACGCGAACGGTGTACGATTGCGAGACCTGCTCGGTGTAAGGAACCTTGACCGAGTAGGTTTGTTCAACGTTCTCGGTGTAAGGAACGCAAACGCTGTAGCTCTTTTCAACCATTTCGGTGTAAGGAACGTTCACGCTGTAAGTGCGAGTCGCCGTTTCGGTGTAAGGAACACAAACGGTGTAAGGCACTTCGACTTGAGTCGTGACAGGAACTTGAACCGAGTAGGTTTCTTGAACCACTTCGGTCTTAGGAACCATCACCGTGTACGTTTCTTCGACTTCAGTCGTGACAGGAACTTGAACGGTGTAGTCTTGAGTTTGTTGCGTCGGGACCATGACGGTGTACGTTTCCGACTTGGTGACTTCGCGTGGAACTTGTTTGTTCACGGTGCGAGTGCGTGTTTCAGTGCGAGGAACACACTTCACGACGTTGTACGAACGCTGACGCGTTTCTTGCTTCATTTCCGTTACCGTAACCGTTTGGGTTTCGGTGACTTGTTGTGGAACCATGACGGTTTGAGTCGTCATGACGGGGCCACAACCGCCGTCTTGGACGATTGCAGGACCGGCGGATTCGCCAGCGAGCGTGTCGGAGCATCCGCCGCATGCGGGTGCAGGGGCTGGTGCGGCCGAACCGCAGCACTGGGCGTTGGCGACGGGACCGTACGATACAGCAGTCAATGCGACTGCAAGGGTCAGAGACAATTTCTTCACGAGGGTTTCCTTGGAGGGACAAACAGTCGGATCGTCTACTGACGTCCGAGCAAACTAGAAGGTGTATCGAAAGCTAGTTTGGGGGGCATGTTTGTCCACTTCTGGCTCACAAGGAGGGCCGAAATACCGAAGGAGATCTCAAGTTTTTCCGCTGATGACGACTATGCGGATTGGGGGCGAGAAAACGCCCTTCTCAGCCGATCGCGGCGGCCAGTAGTTCGTGTTCGGTCCAACAATCGGTGTCGCGGAGGTCTGTCATTTCTCCGTTTGCGAACACACCGATGCGATCGCAAACGCCCAGCAGCTCAGGCAAATAGCTGCTGACGAGAATGATCGCCTTGCCCGTCGCGGCCAGTTCGCCGATTTGTCGGTAGATCACTTCTTTGCTGCCGATATCGATTCCCCGGGTGGGTTCATCGAGCAATAGAATCGCGCAGTCGTGATGGAGGAGCCTTGCTAACGCGATCTTCTGCTGGTTCCCGCCGGAAAGTTCGCCGATGGATTGGTAGGGTGAGGCGGCTTTGACGTCGAGCGTTTGCATCCACTGCTGAGTCGATTGAGACATCGCTGAGGACGAGAGCAGACCGCGTTTGCGGTACGTGTCCATGCGGGTGATCGTAAGGTTGTCGGTCAAACTGCGATCGAGAAACAGCCCCTCGTTCTTGCGGTCTTCGGAAACCAGTCCCATCGAGTCGCGTGTCCAACTGAGGTCGGGGCGTCGGCAGGCGGTTGGTTTTCCGGCGATCGAGACCACGCCGCCGGTAAGAGTGTCGAGCCCGAAGATGGTCCGGAGGGTTTCGGTTCGACCGGCACCGATTAACCCGGCGATGCCTAGGATTTCGCCGCGGTGCACTTCGAAGCTGACCGATTGGGGCCCGTCGGCGGATTGAATCTGTTTGACTTCGAGTGCGACGTCGCCGCGTGTGTGGGTGAACTTGGGATACAGGTCGGACATGTCTCGACCGACCATAGAACGGATGATCTCGTCCATTGGCGTTGGCGGTTCGTTGTCGGCAGCGTTCGGGTTGGACGCGTCCGATTGGGTTTGGGGTGACGTGCCCGGCATGCGTCCTGTTGCCACCGTGCGGCCGTCACGAAGAACAGTGAACCGGTCCGCGATGCGTTCGCATTCTTCGAGGAAATGGCTGATGTACAGAATGCTGACGCCGTCGTTGCTGAGGCGTTCGATTACGTCGAAGAGGCGTTCGGTGTCGACCTGAGTAAGACTGCTGGTTGGTTCATCCAGTATCAGCAGTTTTAGCGAACCGGACGAGTCATGGGATGATGTCACGACCGCTCTCGCGATTTCGACCATTTGTTGTTCGGCGATCGACAGTTCGCCAGCGGGACGATCGAGCGAGAGATGGTCGCAGTTCAATTTTGCGAGGGCTTCGGACGCCCATCGCCGCTGCGTCTCTTGGTCGACCCATCCGATGCAGCGCGCGAGGTGCGCGAACACGGATCCGGTCGGCTGCGGCTCGCGACCGAGTGTGATGTTTTGACACACCGATAGATCCGGTGCGAGGTTGAGTTCTTGGTAGATCATCGCGATGCCGGCGGATTGCGAATCACGCGGTCCGGCGAAATGAAGGGGCTTTCCGTCAAACCGGATTTCCCCGGCATCCGGACGGTGAGCACCACTGAGGACCCGCATCAACGTGCTCTTGCCTGCACCGTTTTCGCCGATAATCGCGTGGACTTCGCCGGGACGAACGCTCAGATCGACACCGTCGAGGGCGCGGGTGGCGCCGAACGATTTGCGGATACCGTTGAGGGAGAGTCTGGGGATCATCTGAAAACCGATCGGAAAAACTCAATTGACATATCGTGACCTTCCGATATGTTGACAAGCCGGGAGGATGTATTGTAAGAAAACCACTCCAATCCAAAAGTCACTCACGCTGAATCATGAAAAAAGGTACTACGAAAACGACCGCCACGGCGAAGCCGAAAGGGAGCGTTCGGGAACTCGGCGATGCGGCCGAATGTCTCAAAACGCTCGCTCATCCGGTGCGTTTGCGGATGGTCCAATTGCTGTTGCATGGGCGTTACACCGTTGGCGAGTTGGCCGCGGACTGTGAAGTACCTGACAATGTGGCCTCGGAGCATTTGCGTCTGCTGCAGCGGTGCGGTTTTTTTACCAGTGAACGCGAGGGGCGACGCGTATTCTACCAAGTCGCTGAACCGCACTTAGAAAAACTCATGGCGTGCATCGAAGGTCGCTTTTTGTCGTAAGGGAGCCACATTCAATCGGTGATTGTTACGGCGCACGGAGCAGGAAACCGGACGCCGATTCGCTGGCCAAGTCGCTCGCGTGCGTGACGCTTTGTTTCGTGTGCCTCGCCGCTCGACAGTCGAACTGAAATTTCACCGCAACGCGTTCACATTTATTATCTCGTCATCTCACTATCTAACGATTTTAAGCGTTCCAATGAAAACCATTTCCGTCCATGAACTTTCCCGTCAACATGCCGAACACGGTGTGAGTTTGATCGATGTCCGGATGCCTACCGAGTTTCGTGAGGTTCACGCGGAGTGTGCCCATAACGTTCCGTTGGACTCGTTGAATCCGGGCGATGCGTTCGAGAAGTTTGGGCAGAAGAATCGGCCGCTGTACGTGATTTGCAAAAGCGGTGGTCGGTCGGCGATGGCGTGCAAGCAATTTTCAGAAGCCGGTTACGATAACGTCGTAAGCGTTGACGGCGGGACCGAGGCGTGGGATCGAGCGGGATTGCCGGTCATCCGAGGGAAGAAGGCGGTCTCGTTGGAACGTCAGGTTCGGATCGTTGCGGGGGCGTTGGTTTTGGTCGGGGCTGTTTTGGCGATGGTGGTCAATCCGATGTACGCGGGGTTGTCGGCGTTCATCGGGGCGGGATTGATCTTCGCCGGCGTGACGGACACCTGTGGCATGGGCATGATGCTCGCGAGAATGCCGTGGAACCGTTGTCAAACGCACGCCTGTCAAGTGAAGTAGCGTTCGTTCTCCTTATTAACTCATTTTGGATTCGTCATGAAGATTGTGATCATTGGGGCTGTTGCGGGTGGTGCGTCGGCGGCGGCGCGGGCACGAAGGTTGAGCGAAGATGCTGAAATCATTTTGCTCGAACGAGGGCCCGAACCTTCGTTTGCGAATTGTGGATTGCCGTATTACGTCGGTGGGAAGATTCAGTCTCGCGACAAACTGCTGGTTGCACCCGCTGAGCGACTTCGCCAGCGATACCGACTCGACGTTCGTACGCTCAGTGAAGTGACCCAGATCAATCGCGATGAGAAAACGGTAACCGTTCGCGATTTGCAAACGGGCAAAACCTACGATGAGTCTTACGACAAGTTGATCTACGCGACCGGTGCGGCCGCTTTCAAACCGCCGATTCCCGGGATCGACGGGGAGCGAATCATGAGTTTGCGAGATCTGCCCGATGCGGATCGATTGCTCGCTCAGGTCGTGATGAAGAGCGATTCGAGTCAGCCGCCGCGGCGTTGCGTGGTCGTCGGTGCGGGATTCATCGGGATCGAGGTTGTCGAAAACATGATCGAGCGAGGGATTGAAACCACGCTCGTTGAACTGTCCGATCAGATCTTGCCACCGTGGGATCGCGAAATGATCGAACCGTTTCATTCGCTGCTGAGTGATCGGGGAGTGAAACTGCATTTGAGCGATTCGGCGGTGCGTTTTGAGGATGACGGCACCGAGCTCACCGTGCACCTGAAATCTGGCGCGGTCTTGCATGCCGACTTTGCTGTGGTGAGCATCGGCGTGCGGCCCGAGAACACGCTCGCGTTGGAGGCTGGGTTGTTGTGTGGTGATCGCGGTGGTGTCGTCACCAACGAGCACATGCAGACCAGCGATTCGAACATTTACGCCGTCGGTGATGTTGCGGAGGTGCGTTGTTCGATCACCGGCGACACCACGCAAATCCCACTGGCCGGACCCGCGAACCGGCAGGGACGTATTGCGGCCGACCATCTCTTCGGTCGAGATTCGAAATATCGTGGCACCCAGGGCACCGCGATCGTCGGCGTTTTCGGGCGCGCCGCGGCGATGACGGGACTGAGTGAAAAGGTGTTGCAGCGGATGCGGCGAGCCTACGAGAAGGTTTACGTGCACCCGGCGGATCACGCGGGCTACTATCCCGGCGCGACCGCGATGAGTTTGAAACTGCTCTTCGATCCTGAGAACGGCAAGATTCTCGGTGCCCAAGCCGTTGGGACTAACGGCGTGGACAAGCGGATCGATGTGATCGCGATGGCGATTCAAGCCGAGATGACGGTTTACGATCTCGAAGAAGCGGAGCTGTGTTACGCCCCGCAATTTGGATCAGCAAAAGATCCCGTCAACATGGCGGGGTTTGTCGCCGCTGGTGTTCTGCGGGGTGACCAACCCGTCGTGCACGCGGCAGACGTCCTCGATGTGGCAACGGCGATTCCCGCCGATGAGAGTGTTTTCTTGCTCGATGTCCGGACTCCATCGGAGTTTTCCGCGGGCCATGTCGACGGCGCGGCGAATTATCCGCTTGAGCAGCTCCGCGAACATCTCCATGAGTTGCCGCGGGATCGCGAGATATTTGTTTACTGCAAAGTCGGTCAACGAGGGTACATGGCGACGCGATTGCTCGCCCAAAAAGGATTCAACGTGAAGAATCTCAGCGGTGGTTACACCACGTATCGTCACGTCGAGATTCCCAGGCCGGTGCTCCAGTGAGTTGCATCGGGCGGGGGGCTCGAGTCGTGTCCGTCACTTGATAGGGAACGATTGGGGTAACGGTTCAAAGCACGACTCGGGGAGGAATGTGACACGGTCGCAGCCCCGTGGTCAGTGTTGGGGATGCAACGTATATTTTCCGGCTGCGTCATTGAACCTCACTCCCCCCTGACCCGACCTGCGGGATTCGTCCTGATGAAAATTCACGAGTATCAAGGAAAAGAACTCTTCCGCGCCGCTGGCGTCCCCGTGCTCGAGGGGCACATGGTGACAACGCCTGAAGAAGCAGAGGCTGCGTATGAGAAACTCGGCGGGAAAATCGCCGTCGTCAAAGCCCAGATTCATGCCGGCGGGCGTGGGAAAGGCAATATCATCGACAACCCGGACCAGAAGGGTGTCGTGTTGTGCAAATCTGCTGACGAGGCCAAGGCGGCCGCCGCAGGATTGCTCGGCAAGAAACTGGTCACGATTCAAACGGGCCCAGAAGGTCAAACGGTCGGGAAGGTCTTTGTCGAAGCCGGTTGCGATATCGCTCGCGAACTGTATCTCGGGATTGTCGTCGATCGCGTTACCTGCAAACCGGTTTTGATGGTCAGCACCGAGGGCGGTGTTGAGATCGAAAAGGTTGCCGAGGAAACTCCGGAACTGATCCACAAGGAAGCGTTCGATCCTGCGATCGGATTGGAAGCTTTCCAGGTTCGCAAGCTCTGCAAGAAGCTCGGCATTGAAGGGCCAGCGGCCAAGAGTGCGTTCAAATTCATGACCGCCATGTGCCGATTCTTCATCGATTATGATTGTGCCCTCGCCGAAGTTAACCCGTTGGTGATTACGGGATCGGGCGAGATGATCGCCCTGGACGCCAAGATCACCTTCGACGAGAACGCGATGTTCCGTCACACAGACCTCGAATCACTGCGTGACCTCAGCGAAGAAGAAGAGAGTGAGATTCGGGCAGGCAAGGCGGGGCTGAGCTACGTCAAACTCGAAGGTAACATCGCTTGCCTCGTCAACGGTGCTGGTTTGGCAATGTCGACGATGGACATTATCAAGTATCACGGTGGCGAGCCTGCCAACTTCCTGGATGTCGGTGGCGGTGCCAACGCGGCTCAGGTTACCGAAGCGTTCCGGATCTTGTTGTCCGACAAAAACTGCAAAGGCGTGCTCGTGAACATCTTTGGCGGGATCGCACGTTGCACGACCATTGCCTCGGCGTTGATCGAAGCGAGCAAAGAGGTTGGGTTCACTGTCCCACTCGTCGTGCGACTCGAAGGTACCGAAGTCGAAGAGGGCCGGAAGATGCTCGAAGAGAGCGATGTCGACGTGATCACGGCCGTCGACCTTACTGACGCGGCTAAGAAAATTGTCGCGGCAACCGCCTAGGCTTTTCGTACGGTCAGCCGAGAGTCATTGATTCTCGGCGGCTAGCTTTCACACCCATTCATCTCACTCCTCCTGTTGCGTGACAGTCAGAAACGCTGGTCGCGGGCAGCAAAAAGCTAAAAGCTATCCTCATGAGTATTCTGGTCGATAAAAATACGAAAGTGATTTGCCAAGGAATCACGGGCAACGCTGGCAAATTCCACGCGATGGGTTGCCGCGATTACGGCACCCAACTCGTCGGCGGTGTGACCCCCGGCAAGGGCGGGCAGAACGTCGAAGGCATGCCTGTTTTCGATACCGTTGAAGAAGCGGTACAGCAAACCGGTGCCGATGCGACGATGATTTTCGTCCCACCTCCGTTCACTGCCGATGCCATTCTCGAAGCGGTTGACGCGGGAATTCGAATCATCGCGGCAATCACCGAAGGCGTGCCCGTCATCGACATGGTTCGCGTCTATGAAAAAGTGAAGGCGAGCAATTCGATTCTGATCGGTCCAAACTGTCCTGGTCTGATCACACCGGGTGAATGCAAGATCGGGATCATGCCCGGTTACATTCACACGCCCGGTAAGATTGGCGTGATGAGCCGCTCGGGAACGTTGACTTACGAAGCGGTTTGGCAGACCAGTAATTTGAAGTTGGGCCAAAGCACGTGCGTCGGTCTCGGCGGCGACCCCATCGTGGGAACGAACTACATCGACCTGTTCAAGCTGTATCAGGAAGACGATCAGACCGAAGCGATCTTGATGATCGGTGAAATCGGAGGCAGTGCCGAAGAGGAAGCCGCCGCATATGTCAAAGAGCACGTGACCAAACCGGTTGCCGCGTTTATCGCCGGTCGCACCGCACCTCCGGGCAAACGCATGGGCCACGCAGGTGCGATCATCAGTGGCGGTAAAGGAACGGCGGAAGAAAAGGTCGCCGCTCTCGAAGACGCCGGAATCGTCGTCGCGCCGAGTCCCGCTGAAATGGGCGAAGCCGTCCTCAAGGCGATCAAGCAAGCCTAAGGCGAGCTTCACGATACGCAGGGGCCGGTTCGCCGGCCCTTTCTTGGTCGAGAGATTTTCTCTCAGTGCCCTCGCGCTCAGTGGCTCTGCATTGCATGTCCACGTGCTCCGTGTCCATTGACTTAGTGACCGGATTTGGCACTCGTGCAGCGAAGCCCGTCACGGGTTTCGTCGGTGGCCACGGCAAATCGGCCGGCATGAGGCGGTGGTTTTGCCTCCAGGGAAGACGGAAGTTTTAGCGACGTCCGCTATAGGGAGGCGACGCCTTGGTTGGTCAGCTGCGGTGGATGACCATCACCGCGGTGTCGGCGTTCAGGTTGGGGTTGTCGTCCGCGTCGATGTGGCGAGATTGGCTGACGTCCCAATAGATCTCTTGGTCGATTTTGACGTTCATCTGAATGAGTAGGTCGTGAACGTCTGCGATGGTGGGAAATCGTCGGTTCGGCGTGTCATGCCAATCGAAGTCGAATTCGCCGGGGGCCCGAGGCGAACGTCCCCGTGTGACGTAGTCCTCTCGCAGGGCTTTGTAAGCAAAGTTTGGAAAGCTGATGATCGCACGCTTCCCAACCCGCAGCATTTCGTCGAGCAAGGCGACGACGTTGTCGACCGCCTGCAAGGTTGCGTTGAGCACGACCACGTCAAACTGATCGTCGATGAATGCGGGCAGGCCGTTGTTGAGGTCGTAGTCGATGACATCGATCCCGCGCATTGCCGTCGCGAGGATGTTTTCTTGAGCGACTTCCACACCCATCAATCGCATGGGGATTCCCGAGTGCTGGTCGCGAATCGCGGCGAGTAACTCGCCTGTGCCGCAGCCAAGGTCCAAAACGCTGTCGCCTGCCGGAATGAATCCGAGAATTGATTCTTCGGCAACCGTCAGTTGCACCGGGGTTTCGGAGTTAGCACGTTGGCTGGAGGTGTCCTGTGGTTTTTCGGATGATTGCCACAGTCGTTCTTGCACGAGCGGGCCGTAGGTCGCCATGTCGCGTGCGATGAGGAACGCATCGTGTCCCGCGTCGGTGGTGATTTCCGCGTAGGTAACTCGTTTGTCGAGCGCCGTCAGTGCGTTCACGATCTCGCGAGATTGTGCGGGCGGGAATAGCCAATCGCTGCTGAAACTGACTAGCAGGAAGTCGCACGTGCAGTCGTCGAATGTCTCCATCAATCGCAGGCGGGTTCCGCCGAGGTCGAAGAGATCCATCGCCATCGAGAGCGTGATGTAGCTGTTCGCGTCAAACCGTGTCGTGAATTTTTGTCCCTGGTGGGCGAGGTACGAACCGATGCTGAATCGTTGTTCGAATTGCGATGCGATTTGGCGTGGATCGTGTCGATCGGGATCGAATTTCGCCTCCATCGCTTCGACGCTCAGGTACGTGATGTGTCCGAGCATGCGGGCGATGGCGAGTCCCGTATCGGGGCGTTTGGATGTGCCGTAGTATTGACCGCCTTGGAAGTGCGGGTCGGTCTGGATCGCGTTGCGTGCGATGACGTCGAACCCGAGTGCTTGGCTGGTCAGACGCGGTGAAGTCGCGATCGCAATGCAGGTGTCGGTGCAATCGGGATACCGGGCGACCCACTGCAGGGCTTGATGGCCGCCGAGGGAACCGCCGACAATCGCTCGCCACTTACGGATCCCGAGATGGTCGGCGAGGCGTCGTTGGACCTCGACCATGTCCCCGATCGTGATGCGTGGAAAGTCCGCGCCGTAGGGGATTTGGGGCGTCGATTGTTCGGGTGTGGACTTGGCGTCGTTTGTGTTCCCGGTGTTACGCTCAGGCGGGATTTCGCGGAGGTCGCCGGGGCCTGTCGTTCCACGGCATCCGCCGAGGACATTGGGGCAGACGACAAAGAATCGGTTCGTGTCGATCGGGAGGCCGGGGCCGACCAAACCGTCCCACCATCCCGGTTGATCATCGGCATCGTGACGGGCCGCGTGCGAGTCACCGGAGACGGCGTGACAGACGAGCACGGCGTTGGAGGCGTCCGCGTTCAGGGTGCCCCAGGTCTCGTAGCAGCATCGGATTTTCGGCAGTTCACCGCCACGTTCGAGCGCCAGCGGTTCATCGAACCAAACCGTTTGGGCGTGCGTGAGTGGTTGATCACTACGGATGTCATCGGTGCTAGAGCAATCGTTGGTGGTCGCCATGCCTTGCATTGGTAGTCGCTTCGACTCGGTTGGGCTCGAAGCGGTTCGTTCAAGCGTGGAGTGTTCGGCGGCAGCGAACGTGCGTTGCCGTAATTGGATCAGGTCTCGTTCATTTCGCGATCACGCGTCAGAGCCGAATCGACTACGACGCGTTGAGTTGAAAGGGACGAATCTGCTCGCGTTCCGGCTATGCGGACGCTGTCGCGAGGGCTTGTTTCAAGTCGTCGATGATGTCATCGGCGTCTTCGATCCCGACCGACATGCGAATGTACTCGGGGCTGACACCGGCGCGACGTTGCTCCTCGGCACTGAGTTGTTGGTGCGTGGTGCTGGCCGGGTGGATGACGAGTGTTTTGGCATCGCCGATGTTGGCCAAGTGCGAGCAGAGTTTGCAGGCGTTGATGAACTTTTTGCCCGCTTCCATTCCGCCCTTGATGCCGAAGCCGAGGATCGCGCCTTTGCCGTTGGGTAGGTACTTGGCCGCGTTGGCTTGGTGGGTGTGGTTGGGCAGTCCGGGGTAGTTCACCCATTCCACGGCGTCGTGCGATTCCAGGAACTCGGCAATCTTGAGAGCGTTTTCGCAGTGGCGTGGCATCCGCAGGTGGAGCGTTTCGATTCCCATCAGGAACAGGAATGCCGCGAACGGGCTCATCGCGGCACCGGTGTCGCGGAGCCAGTGGGTGCGGATGTGGATGTTGTAGGCGATGTTGCCCATTCCACGCAGGTGCTCTTCGAAAACGGCACCATGATAGGAAGGCGACGGGGCGCAGAACTCAGGCCATTTCTCAGGCTGGTCCGCCCACTTGAAGTTACCGCTGTCGATGATCGCACCGCCGATGTGCACACCGTGGCCACCCAAGAATTTGGTCGTGCTGTAGATCACGATGTCGACACCGTGGTCGATCGGACGCAACAACATCGGAGTCATCACGGTATTGTCGCAGAGAACCGGCAACGCACCGTGTGGCGCCGTGTGGGCGGCGTCGGTGATGGCCTTGAAGTCAGGCACATCGTTGCGAGGGTTTCCGATGCTCTCCATGTAGACCAGGCGAGTGTTCTCGTCGACGAGTCCGTGGATGTCTTCGGGTTTGTCCGGATCGAAGAAGCGAACTTCGATGCCGAGGTTTTTCAGCGTTTGGGTGAACAGGGTCCACGTTCCGCCATACAGCGATGTGCTGCTGACGATGTTTTGTCCGCTGTGCGCGATTGTCAAAATGGCTGCCGTGATGGCGGCTTGACCCGATGCAAAGCACAGGCCCGTGACGCCACCGTCCATCGCTGCGAGTCGTTTTTCCAGAACGTCCACGGTCGGGTTCATCAGCCGGCTGTAGATGTTCCCGAATTCCGTTAGGCCGAACAGAGCCGCCGCGTGATCAGTGCTGTCAAATTGGTAGCTCGTCGTGGCGTAGATCGGTACCGCCCGCGACTTGGTCGTCGGGTCGGCAACCTGTCCGGCATGGAGAGCTTGGGTAGCGATGCGATGGTTAGCGGTTGCGTCTTCTGACATCGTTTGTTCGCAGGGTTATATGGGGAGAAAGGAGAGGCACGGAATCGGATTCGCAGACGATTCGCCGTCGAGTGTCCATGGAGCCGATCCCAAGAATCGAGCATTTTGGTCGATCTTGGCATCGAAAACGAGGGGCAAACTAGCAGATTTGCCTCCTTGATGGGATAGGCCCGCAGTCCCAGGCCCGGGCTTTCGCAAAGACGAGGGCCTGACGCCTAAGCTGGCGTCCCGACCAAGCATTGGATCGAGCCGTCCGGTGCGGGGGCGGAGCCCGGGTGTTGGCCCGGGATGGATCGACGAAGGACGGCTTTCGCGGTTCGGCTCCTACTGTCGTCAGGGTAGCGTTTGCCCTAGATTGCTACCCAAATGAAACTCGCGATCATGCTTTTCCTGGACCGATCCGATGACGCCCAACCAAGTCTTCATTCTCGACCACCCGCTGGTCTCTCACCACTTGGCGGCTCTCCGCAGTCGTGACACTCGGCCGAGTGAGTTTCGTGCCGGTGTGGCGCGATTGGCGATGTTGATCGGTGTGCATGCTACCGAGGACATCCCACTCAAAGAGGTCGAGATTGAGACGCCGATCACGACGACCACGTGCGAACGTTTGGATGCGGAAATCGGAATTGTGCCGGTCCTACGTGCCGGGCTCGGGATGGTCGACCCGCTGCTGGAGCTGATTCCGGACGCCTCGGTGTGGCACCTCGGTTTGTATCGCAACGAAGAAACCGCGGAGCCTGTTGGGTACTATGATAAGTTGCCTCGCAGCAACGCGTCCGACGTTGCCCTCGTGCTCGATCCGATGTTGGCGACCGGTGGCAGTATCGAGTTGGTCGTTCGGCGATTGCAGCGTTGGGGCGTTTCCGACATTCGCGTCTTGAGCATCATCGCCGCTCAACCGGGGCTCGATCGCGTCGCGAGGGATTTCCCGGACGTTAAGATTTACGTGGCTGCGGTCGACCCGTCGCTAAACGAGAACGCCTTCATCGTTCCTGGATTGGGTGATGCGGGAGATCGAATCTTCGACACGCCGCAAACGGACTAATCCGAGCGATCTGTTTTTATGAAAACGCCTGACACGGACCGAGACGAACACGAACAGCGTCTCGCCGATGTTCTGGCGGAGATGACCGACCGGGTCTGCGGAGGTGAGATCGCGGATTTGGAAACGGTCTGTCGTCAGCATCCCGAACTCGCATCGGATTTGCGGCATCTGTGGGGCGCGGTGCTCGTGACAGATACAGCCGGTGCCGTACGTGACGAAACACCCGGTCGGCGAACGCCAGTGATTGGTCCGTCTAAGTCGTCGTCGCCAATTTCTCCTACCGATGAAACGCTATCGAGTTCGGACGGTGAATTCGTCGATGGGGATCGGTTGGACGAGGACGATCCATCGTTGCCGTCGCGTGGAATGCGGTTGCCGACGACGATCGGTGATTATGACCTGATCGAGGAGATCGGCCGTGGCGGTATGGGCGTCGTGTTCCGTGCCCGACAACGATCGCTCGACCGTGAAGTCGCGATCAAGATGATCTTGCGTGGGCGATTAGCCAGCGACGCGGACTTGCAACGTTTTCTCGCCGAGGCGTCCGCGACCGCTTCGTTGGAACATCCCGGAATCGTTCCCGTCTACGAAGTCGGTAACGTCGACGGGCGGCCGTTCTTCAGCATGAAGTTGATTGAAGGCGAAACACTGGCACAGAAGGTTGCCGAAGGCCCGATGAACGCACGAGAAGCGTGCGAGATGATCATCGCGGTCGCCGAAGCCGTCGCGGTTGCTCATGCGGCGGGGATTTTGCACCGGGATATCAAGCCGAGCAATATTCTGTTTGGTCGCCAAGGTTATCCCATGCTGACCGATTTCGGTTTGGCCAAACACATCGGCACCAAAGCGGATCTAACCCGCAGCGGCATGTTGGTCGGCACGCCGGCGTACATGTCTCCCGAACAGGCCTCGGGTAGTCGGCGCGATGTCGGTGTGGCCAGCGACGTGTATTCGCTCGGTTGTGTTTTGTACTACGCGTTGACGGGGCGGGCGCCGTTTGTCGGTGACTCGGCGATGGAGCTCGTGATGCAGGTGATCGAGCAAGACCCGACTCCGCCGCGTGCGCTGCGGCCGGGATTGGATCGTGATTTGGAAATGGTCGTCACGCGTTGTCTGCAGAAACCCGCCGACTTGCGTTACCAAACGACCGACGAATTGATTAAGGATTTAAAAGCCTACTTAGCCGACGAGCGAGTCTCCGCTCGCAGCGGGCATTTTAACCAAGTCGTTGCTCGGATGTTTCGTGACACCCATCATGCCGCCGTCCTTGAAAAGTGGGGGCTGTTGTGGATGTGGCATTCGTTGGTGCTGTTGGTGGCGAGTCTCTTAACGTGGCAGATGTCATTGGCGGGAATCGAACGTCGATCGATCTACGTCGGCGTGTGGGTGCTCGGTGTGGGGGCTTGGGCAGCCGTGTTTTGGAAGCTGCGTCAACGAATGGGGCCAGTCACTTTTATCGAGCGGCAGGTCGCGCACGTGTGGGGGTCGAGCATGATCGCGATCGCGATGCTGTTTCCGCTGGAGTGGTGGTTGGACCTTGAGGTGCTCAGTCTCGCGCCGATGCTCGGCGTGATCAGTGGCATGGTCTTTATTGTGAAGGCTGGCATGCTAACCGGCGCGTTTTATCTGCAGGCGATCTCGCTGCTCACGGCCAGCGTCGCGATGGCGGTCTTCCCGCGGCACGCGCACCTGATCTTCGGAATCGTTGCCGCAGGGTGCTTCTTCTTTCCCGGATTGAAGTACAAGCGACAACGCAGCGTTACCGAAGACTGAGCCGTTGGTCTGCATCGGCTAACGTGCGCCATCTATGCCAGCGAAGCACGAACGGAGTGCATTGCCTCGTCCTGGAATGTTGGGGGGGCGTGGCCAAAAGTGTTTTTGCTTGGCCTTTTGTTCATGTTCACAAGCAGGGCCAGTCTTTTGGCGTAAAAAATAAAAAATATGGTCTAGTGTAAAGGTTTGGACCCTTGGGTTCGCTTAATGAAGGCAGGGGAGCTATTTCCATTGTCTCCTCTAAGTCAATCTTTTCATCATAGGAGTCCAACCTTGTCTCAACTTCCTCGTTCGCCATACCGGCCCCGCGGTTTTACCCTCGTCGAGTTACTCGTCGTCATTGCCATCATCGGCGTACTCGTCGGTCTGCTACTTCCTGCTGTGCAGGCTGCTCGTGAAGCGGCACGCCGGATGAGCTGCAGCAACAATTTCAAGCAAATCGGACTTGGTATTCACAATTACCATTCCGCATACAACAAGATGCCCAAACACGGCACAGGCCCCCAAGCTGTTCGAGCGATTGGCAGCAACTGGCCTCAGGAACGTGATTTTCAACATGAACGGTTGAGTGCTCAGGTTGGGCTTTTGCCTTTCGTGGAACAACAAGCTTTGTGGGAGCAAATCAGCAACCCCCTCATCGTCACCAGCGGTGGCACGACCGAAACTTACCCAGCTTGGGGGGCGGTTCCTTGGGGTGTTGTTGCCCAAACAAACAATTACTCCACTGACTGGACGCCGTGCTTTACCGATGTGAACACCTTTCGGTGCCCCAGTGACCCAGGGTTCGGCTTGCCGCTTGGTGGGCGAAGCAACTACGGCGTTTGTTATGGGGACGCGATCGATTACATGAGTTTTGGTCCCTACACGAACTGGGCCCGCAACGTTCGGGCAGACGCTGAGTACAACGCGTCCGCTCGCGGCTGTTTTGGTATTTACACTCAAACCGCGTTCCGTGACGTTTTGGACGGATTGTCGAACACCATTTGCATGGGCGAGAACAACACGGACTTGGGTGACGAGCACATCACAACTTCGCCGCGTCACGGTGGCAATGTCGAAAACAATCCGACCAACTGCTCAGGTCAAATCGAGGTCAGTCGCCCCACGTTTTGGCGAACGAGTCCCCACAACAACAATTTCGTCGAGACAAAGCGTGGTTCCTGCTGGGCGGGCGTGACGATGGGCTGGACGATGTGCAACACAATCCTTCCACCTAATCGGGAAGTTTGTAGTACCGGCCAAAACACCGCTGGAGGCGGTACTTGGACCGTCAGCAGTCGTCACCAAGGTGGTGCCCACGTCTTGATGGCCGATGGGGCAGTCAGGTTTATCACCGATTCGATCGAGGCAGGTGACAGCAAAGTGGGGCCTGTCTCATTTGGTCAATCAGGGGTTCGTGCTCCAGGATCGGCGAGCCCATACGGGCTTTGGGGATCGCTCGGAACCCGTGCTTCCAAAGAAGTGATCGACGAAGAGTTCTAAAGATCTCTTCGTGCTTCCCGCTCGCCGCACCGCTTTGCGGTGCGGCATTTTCGAGCCTTCGTTCTAGAGCATTTCGATTTTTGGTTGTAGCCACCGTTGCCCGACGGTGGACCAGGTTCGGGTGAACGTAGCTACGTTTGAAAACCTACGTCATCTACAAAAACGCTCTATTGGGCTTTCGTTCTGGTGGTTCGCGAAATAGATGCGAATCACTTCGCCGCTACGTCTTTCATGAATTTATGTTGTTGAGAAATCTAATGTTGCTCCGTTGTTTGATCTGTGTGTGCCTTTTTACTCCTTTTGTTGTGGGGTGTTCGGGCAACTCAGAGACTCGTGTGATCGATACATCCGAACGTCGTAGGTTGACTCCTGAAGAAAAACAAGCGCGGATGGGCGCGATGGACAACGAGGCGACTGATGTAGTTGCGCCCGACGAAACAGAATAACACCACGACAGGTACATTCGGTTTGCATGAGCTGCGTTTCTCGCTGTCGAGCGAACCCGTTTATTGAATTTCGCCGCATGGTTAACGCTGCGGCAGGCTGAGCTTTGCATTGAGTTGGACGCCTGTTCTGCAAAGTCGTTTTGTTCTCGTTGTCGGTGAGATCAAAATGTGGCCGAACGCTTCGGGATCTGCGGACTAGGCCTCCGGCCGCGGAGCATTCGGCCACATTCGTTCGGGCTACTGGAGTTAACCGTGGGTTTGAACGAGGCGAGGCTGAGGATGCAACCGGTCTGACGAGCAAGGCTGACGTTCCGAAAGCAAGTCGTTGGATTGACGTCTGTGCCATTCGAGCCTGCCTCTTTTTCGATCCGAGGCCAAGCCGACAGATGTATCCGGCTCACAGATCTCGTGGAGTCAGCACGATGGCTTGGCCTCCGTTGGATGCCATGTCGGCCGTCAAGATGGACTTCGAGGTCACCTCTTTCCGCATGACGTCCACTTTCGTTTCAGCGGTGCCATCGGGGGCTTTGTCCGAACAGATTAACGCTTCGTAGGTGAGTCTTGGATCGAGAAAGTCGAGTGGGATTTCCAATTGCCGACGTTCTCCCGCATTCATGCTGCCGACTAACCATCGATCATTCGGTGTTCCAGCGTCGGCTCGGCGAGCGATGGTAATGTAGCTGCCCATTTCGCCGTTGATGACTTTGGTGTCATCCCACGTCGTCGACAATTCTTTGAAGACCTCGAGTTCGGGTTCGCTTCGATACATTTCGGGCCTGTCGTACCAAAACAGATGCTGCAGCGGGCTGAAGTAAACGATCGAAGCGGCCAATTGATGAGCACGCGTCGTTTGAATTCGACCGTTGTAGTAGCAAACCGTGTAGTCACCAGGGCCGCAGAGAAAACGGATGAAGGGAAGCGTTACGTTGTGCTTCGCGGTCGGCATCTGTTCATTGCCGCCAATTCCTTCTTGCGTCAACAAGTTGGGGTACGTGCGGCTCCATCCGGTCGGCAGATAGTGGTCATGGATGTTGACCATGATTTCGTGGTCCGCACACTTCTTCACGGATTCATGAACCCATTGGGTCCATTTTTGATCGCCAACTCGTACAAACCCAAACTTGATACCGGCAATTCCCCATTCCTTGAACAAGGGCAGCAGCGTATCGAGTTGTGTTTCGAGATGGCGACGGTTGACGTACAGAATCACTCCCACGTTTCGCTCGCGACCGTAGGCAACGACCTCCTTCAAGTCCAAGGGACCGTCGTATCGCTTCGGGTCAACTGTCACGGTCGTTGCGTCTGACTCTTCTGAGAATTCGGAGCCATACCAACCCGCATCCAGCAAAATGTGTTGCATGTTCAGTTTGACAGCGACATCGATCGCGGCTTTGGAACCGCGTGTTGAAAGTGTCGAACGAAAGACTTTTCCTGGGCGGATCCAGGAAGGATCTTCAATCTCGCAAGGGTCGTTTAAGTTCAGCACGAGATCATTTTTCTCGATCAGCGAACTCGCAGAATCCGCCATTATCAGGTAACGCCACGGTGTCTTGTATGGTGCATTCGCAACGACCGAGCTCCCTAAGACCGGACGAATCGTGAGCTCATGTTCTGAATCTCGAGCAAGCTCCATTCGAGAAAAGTCGACCAGTCGAGCTTCGCCGATCGCCAGTTGTGGTCCGTCTTCGACTTCCACCACCATCGGCCGTCCGCGAGTCCCTTCAAGCTCGGAAAGATGAATGTGATCGTACTCGCCTTCCACCTTTTGCGAGCTCCAGCACATGTGGTCAGCGGTGAAGCGAAACCGCGTGCTCTCGTCGGCGATTTCGAACGAATCCACGCCCTCTTGTTCGGGAATGATGTAGCAAAACGCAATCCCTGAATCATAGGCACGAAACTCAATGTCAAGTTGACGTGGCGATGAGTTATCTTGCTTTGATGTCGACGAAGACCTCTTCAAGTGAACGGTCAAGGAATTGTATTCGTCCTTGATCGTGCTGCGTTCGCCTACCAGAGGTTTCCAGCTACTTCGTCGCGAGTCGCTCGATGAGCCTGAAAGTTGAAGTCCTTGGTCAAGCTGAACGCCGTCTTGGAACGTCAGTCCCAAAGCGGACGGGGCGGTGACCCGTTTGCCTCGGTAAAAAACGGAATACTGCGGTTCACCTTGTTCGGTGATTGAAAATTCCACGCTTGCCACACCGCCGGGCGAAACTGCGGTCAGTGGCGGCGCACTCGCGTCGGACGCGTTTGCCAAACCGTGCTGAATCAGTAGCCCACACGCTAAGGAAAGAAGAGAAAGCCCGATTTGTCTTTGCTGTCGTAACATGGAAATAGTTGTTTCGAATAAAATGAAATTAGCCGCGTTGTCTAACGACACCGCATAAGAGGTTGGTGTTTGCGATGCCGATTCTTGCATCGGTATCTGGTTGAATCAGCGAGTGCATCGCTGCGAACCGAAATAAGCACTGCGTCGGAGTTGGCAGAAACATCGTTGCCTACGGGGTCACTTCGCGGTCACGCGAAGTGTATCCATGGTGCCGGACTCGTTCGTATCTACAAATTCGAATGACCAAACGTCCGAGTCGACGGTTGGTGCGAACTGAAGACCCTCATCGTTGAGGTCTCCTTTCCAGGTCATCACATCCCAAGATCCGGGCTGTGACTCACCAAGGAATTCAACGTTCAATAGCGAGCCAGCGCAGAACGTGACATTCGCGCCGTCGCTGCCATCGCCATCAGCTTCATTGATTCGGATAGGAGTGATTCCCCCGTCGTCGATTCTCACGTCCAGCATAGAACCAGAACTTTGGTACCACTCACCGTCTTTGCTTCCAAACGATCCGATCGCAATCGCGTCCGCCTGGGAGCCAATCACTTGAAACACTCCTTGTCCTTCGCTTCGTCCGAGGATCACTCCCTGGCGAGTCGTTAATGTTCCATTGGATATGGAGAAGACACCTTCACCATCGTTTTCACCAACGCTCAGGCTGTATCGCTTTTCCAGTGGCGCTCGTGAAAGCAAAAGTCGTCCGCCTTGCAGCAAGTAGTGACCTTCGGACCCGTCGTCCAGACCAATCTGCAATGTGTTGATTCGAACGTCACCATCACGGTGGATTAGTTTGCCTTCGCCGCCTGATGCCCCGACTCGTGACATGAAAGTGGGGTTGCGATCGACGTTCAGAACGCCTCCTTCGACGATCAAGTCACCAACTTGGCCGGAGAAGTTGCCTACGTGAATGGCACCGTAATTTGCTTTCGCGTAAGCCCTATATCTTGCTCGCTCATCTCCTGGGCGATTGATGTATAGGTCATCGCCCGGGTTGGGTGAGATTCCGCCCGACCAATTGTTTGCATCTTCCCAGTCACCGTCACGTCCATTGTTGGTCCAATAGGAGCGCCCGAGGTTGTGAAACGCTTGGACTTCATGTGGGGCTAACTCGCGGTCAAAGAGCATGAATTCGTCGATTCGACCGCACAGATTACTTGCCCGCGTGTCGGCTTCCATGACGGTTGGGCTGCCGTTGCCGATTTGCAAGTCGCTCAGATCCAACTCGCCTGTTGATGAATCGATACTAGTCCTGTCCCACTGGGTGTCGACGCTCTTTCCGTCAACGAACTGTTGCAATTGCCCCTTACTGGAATTCCAGATAAAGGCGAGTTGGATCCATGTGCCCATTTGCTCGCCACGCAGGATTGGTGGCGTGGAAAATTCGAGTGGTAAAGATGTGTTTGAATCGCCATTTCGACGCCACACGAGCCGGGCTAAGCTTGAATTTTCGAGGTCAGTTTCGATAGACCAATGCAATCCACGAGGCAGCAAACTGCGTGACGTCAGAATCGGCGTCGTGCCTCCTTTGAGTGCATCCACTCGGATTTTGACCATGCAGGTCACTTTCTCGTGCTGTCCTTCGACGGACAATAGAATCCGATCGAACACGCTCTTGAAATCCAATGCATGCTTGCCTTTCCATCGCCCGTCCGTCCAATCACAACCGATGATCGTTCCGTGCGAGTTTTCGGTAGCGGCTTTAGCTCGGTTGGGAAGAATCAGTTCGTTAGCTTGCGTTGCTGGCTCGCGAACGAAATCGTAGTAGACCAGGCAGCTTGGGTCTTGCATGATTTCCGATCGACGATGGTGCCACAATCGGCGATAGACCTCATCGAAGCTATTCGCGATTGATTGGGTTCGTGACTTAGAATTCGTAAGGCGATCGGATACTTCAATGTCTCGATAGTTGCCTGGGCTCTCCACCTCGACTGACTCGCCTTTGCTGAGTCGTCTCGTGGTGGCGCTGACCAAACCACTCGCGCCGGCGTCCGACGGCGAAACTAAGTCCACCTCTCCTTCAATAACGTGGATTCGAGCGTCGTCATTGACATCGACCTGCATCGAAAAGGCGGTTCCCAAATCGACCACATCGACGGACTCTGTTCGAACGAGGAAACCTTGTGCAGGTGGGGGAACATTCACCGTGAGTTGGCCTTCTCGACAGCGGATTTCCATGTCGTCTACAAGGTCCAAATCGGCTGGCCCTTCGACAACAACGACCGCGCCGCGGTTGGTCTGAAATTCAATCAAACCACTTTTAAGAGTCAGGCGTCCTGCCCCGAGTGAGTCGCCGACTCGACGGGCCGTTCCGCGATCTCCCCATTGGGCATCGATGGAATTGCGTAAAAAGGCAACCCACGGTTTTCGGGGGCTGAGGTTTGGATCGTCCTCGCGTGAGTTATCTGAATTTTCGGAGGTGATGTTCGGATTGATTGCCTTGCCAGAGTCGCTGGACGCGGTTTTTCGTGTCGTTCCCATCTGCGACTGGTTAAGAGTGATCGCCCAATGAATGCCCACGGACAGCAACAGACACGCGGCGATCGCAGCAACCGTGAACAGCCACCGACGACCACGATTCCGAGATGCGTCCACCGCAGGTTCGGCCATTTGGTCGTCATCACTGCGGTTTGGAACGGGCTCGCTTCCCAATCGCTCTTGTTTATGTTGACGCAGCAATCCATGCAGCCTCGCTCGTTTCCAGAACTCAGCTCTCGCCTCTTCAGACGTCTGGATCATCTGGTCGAGTTCGAGATTGGTGGATTCAGTGAGTCCTTGATCGAAATAAAGATCAAGTAATTTTTGAGACGTTTGAGGTCCATCAGGTTGTCACCCCTTTCGAGCGGAGACCTTCGTCAATGCACTTCGCCAACAGTGAACGTGCTCGCGAGAGAGCGACGTACACCGAGTCGACCGTCCATCCCATGACCGTTGCGATTTCGGCTGCAGGATGCTCGCGGGCGTAACGCAATTCGATTGCTTGCCGCGACTTCGGCGACAATCTTGTTAAACAGTCTTGCAACGCTTCCATGCGTTCTTCTTGCTGGTCGTCCAATAGATTTGGATCTGCGGCGAGGAGGGATTCGATTGAGGCGATGGAGAGCTGTTCAGTGGTTTTTCCGGAACGCCTACGATCCTCGAGCACCTTGTACCGAGCGATCTGGTACACCCAAGACATGAAGTCGGTCCCAAATTCAAATTGGTCGGATTTCACGGAAACGGTCAGGAACGTTTCCTGCAATATGTCATCGGCCCGCGCGAAGTCCGGTTGCATGCTGAGGATGATCCCTCGAATACGCGAAGAGTGCTTCAAAAATAACGCAGCGACTTCCGCTTCGTGGGTTCGCGTTCGGCTGATTGTTGGGTCCGTCATGAAGGCGCCAGGTGAAATGCGCTGAGGAATTGGACAAACACATCCGTAGTGTTATGCGGGTAGATAATGAAACCTTAGCAGGTTGCCCCCTGTTTTTCGGGCGTCCTGTTTGCGATCGGCGACGGCGCGTTTGTCGGTCGTTTTGAAAAGCGATGTGGCGTATTGATGGAGTGTCACTGTTGCCGAGGACGAGTTTGAGGAATGGGGGAAAATTCATCGCTAATTTCTGCTAAGAACGCGATCACGCACCGCATTTCTCTATACGCCAGTTGTTTTGCTCAGGATTTTCTTCGTCATTGCCCCGCAATCATTCGAGGAAGCATTGGAAATAACTGACCGGCTGATCACCGGTGAGACGAGCGTCCTGGCGTGAATTGGGATGTTGATACAGCAACATCAAACGCTCTTTTAATCCACCGTTTTTTGGAAAAATCACCATGAATCAAAATCAGAGGAATCGGGGTTTCACCCTGGTCGAGTTACTTGTTGTGATCGCAATCATTGGGGTGTTGGTTGGGCTGCTGCTACCCGCCGTTCAGGCCGCTCGCGAGGCAGCACGACGGATGAGTTGCAGTAACAATTTCAAGCAAATTGGCTTGGCGATGCATAACTATCATTCCGCGTACGATCGCCTTCCGGTGGTTAACGGTGGTAGCCAGAGCGTCACTGTGCCAGTGAACACTCGGAACAGTCCTGAGTACTATCGCGGAGTGACGGCCAACAACCGACTATTGCTGAACTGGCTCGTTCCGCTGACGCCTTTTTTCGAACAACAGGCCATTTGGGAACAAGTGTCGAATCCTTATCAGACACCCAACGGGATCGTTCCGAGCATGGGCCCCTCGCCCATTATGGATCTCGCCGCTCATGCCAGCGACGAGTATCCACCGTGGTTGACTGACATCCCGTCACTCCGTTGCCCGAGTGATCCAGGTGTTGGACTCCCTTCGCAAGGCCGCACGAACTACGGATGGTGTGGTGGCGACAGTGTTCACCACGGCGATCTCGGTGCCATCACTGATTACGGGGATGATGTTAGCACCGGTGAGCGGCAAAACGCACGTGCGTCGCAGCGTGGCATGTTCATTCCGCGTCAACAAACTCGGTTCCGCGATGTGCTTGATGGGCTGTCCAACACGATCGCGGCCGGTGAGATTGTTACTGATCTAGGCGATGGTGATAAACGCACCTCTTTCAACACTAGTATCGGAAACAATCGCGACGGAAGGTATTTCTCGCCTGCCGACCGGGCAAATCAGTGTGAAAGGTTGTACGTCGACGCGGAGCGTCCGCAGTTTTGGCAAACCGGAACGTTCGATACCAATGCCGAACGAAAACGTGGCTATCGTTGGGCAGTGGGATGCATTGCCTACAGCGGCATGAACACGATCCTGCCTCCCAACCGCGGGCAGTGCATGGCGAGTGACAACTTTGGTTCGGGGGTTTGCCCTCCCGGTAGCCGTCACCAGGGCGGATGCCATGTCTTGATGGGAGATGGAGCGATTCGGTTTGTCACCGATTCCATCGAAGCGGGGAATTCCGGTAGCAAGTTGGTAACCAATCGTGGTGACGGACTGCCTCCCGGATCGCAAAGCCCCTTTGGGCTCTGGGGAAGTCTCGGAACTCGGGCTTCGAAAGAAGTCATCGACTCCGAATTCTAGTTCCCCTCCCGACCGCTCGCTCGGGCATTTCGCCTGAGCGGTTTCGGTTGGTGGTTTGTCAACGTTTTAGTTTCGCATGTGACTAGGCGGATGGCGCAGTCTCGCTTCGCCGTAAGGCGAAGCGTGCGAAAGCGGCCTATTGGTCTTGTCATAACTCTCGTTTCCATCGCGTTATGAAAAGCCCGACTCGCAAGTGAGCGGATCGCGAAATCCGTTGCTGACGCGGCGGGCTAGCAAGGCGATAGCGTGAATGCCTTTCGGACGAGGTTCGCACGTTTTTACTCTTATTTACTCTGAGCCGATTGCCTGTAGGGCAAACGGCTCGCTTCTTTTGCTAATAGGAACACTCATATCATGTTAAGTCGTTGTTGCTCCCTTCCTCTTTTGCTTACCCTTCTTTGCGTTGCCGCGTTTGCCGGTTGCGAAAAGAAGCCGCAAACCATCAAGGGCGACGAAGTCAATGACTACCTCGCCGATCATCCAGAGCTCATCGAAGCGTCTGAAAATCGGGACTATTGATGCCATCTGGGTTTGCGTTTTTGCAGACTTGTTCGTGGCTAGTAGCAAGAAACGAGACACATTTGAAAGTCGCTTGGCCAGTTCAGCCTGTTTGTGACATCAAATGAAAACGCGTCTCGCAGGTCGTTCATTCTCGTTGGGATTGAACCACCGAGACGCGCCCCGTGGGGCGACCGGTAATTGCGGGGTCGTGCCGTCTCGGGGGCTTCAGGACGGGCGGCTGGTACAATTCTTCGCCGGGCAATCGCGACTCGGCTAAGTGTTCCATTGGTAGCTGGCTTGACGCACGAAGCCTTTGATTTTGATCGTGCCATCCGGCTGAATGTCCAAGACAGAGTAGCCGTTGCTTTCTGGTCCAGAGCCTTCGACCATGGCGGCCAAAGTGCAGTAGTGAATTCCGCCAATCTCTTTGAGGTCATTTTGGTGGCTGTGCCCTTGGAAGACAGCCAGGACATCTCCTGACTCTTCGAAGGCCTTTCGCACCTCGGCATTGTTCTTGACGCCATGGTGGTTGCTAACATCGAGACGTTGATGGGCGAACACGACCGTTGGTTTGCTGTTGGACTGCAAATCGCCCCGTAACCATTCCAGTTCCTCCGCGGAAACGTTCGCATCGGTCCAGTGAAAGTTCCGCCGGCCGTACGGTTCTCCATCGCTGCGGAAACACGAGTCCAAGGCGATGAAGTGGATGCCCTCGCGATCGAAAGAATAGTACGAGTGTTCCTTTTCAACGCCCGCGAGAAACTCTTGCTTTGTTAGAGTGTCGACGCAGTGATTGCCAAGGACATAGTGTCGCTCGTCGCAGATCGCCGCGAATTTTGTATTGATGGTTTTGAGGTATTGCTGCTCAACCTCAACGGAGTCAGCGGCGTCAATCAGATCGCCGAGTTCGACAAGGAAGTCCGGTTCGTCGTTGGTGAATTGCTGGCGGGCGGTTTCCAATTTGTCGATCGACTCACGGTAGTGGCGTGTCCCCGCGGGAGACTTGTCCGCGTAGTGCAGGTCAGTGACCAACCCGACGCGCACCGCTCTGGCCGAATCGTCTGCGAACGCTTTCTGTGACATCAACAGTGATGGTGTCATCGCAGTCGCTGCCAGCACCAAGGAGCCGTCACGGAGCAAGGCTCTTCGTCCAGTGTTATGGGAATCCACAGTGTCGGTTCCATACGAAATGGGGCTGATGTGATGGTCTTTTATGATTCTTTGTTTTCAATCTACCGATTCGGGCTCTGCGGGAAAGGGAAGTCAGTCCTCTCAAACGGATCAAATCTGAAATCGTCTTGGATGTCGAAGATTGGATGAAGAACAGGTGGTCAAATCATTCAGAAGTCACTCGCCGCCGGGCATGCTGGACCGGCCGCAATTGACTCTTCCCTGTCGTGGACCAATGGGCTGGTGTCGGGGGATGCCTGATTCGCTGCGACGTGAATCGTAAACGCTCGATGAACCGACAAGGTCTGTTGGGTGTCGGGGTGGAGAGATGAGGACGGGTTGCGGCAACTTCGTTGCCTTGCGACTCTGACGCCACTCCGCCCGATTTTTTGTCCACCTGAGTCCTTTCGTGAACACGGATTCCACCGCTACTGATTTCGCGTCCACGCCTGACTCGGTCCCCGTGCAGTTTTCATGGGGAGTGACGTTGGCGATTGTGGGCACGTTTCTGTTTGCGTTGAAGTCGATCTTTATCAAGCTGGCTTTTGCCGCGGGGGCGGACGCCACGTTGTTGTTGGCCATACGGATGGTGTTGGCTCTTCCGTTTTATGTTGTTGTGTTCGCAACGCTCTTGTGGCGGAAGCGAACGGGGGGCGCGAATTCTGCCTCGCCCGCCTTCCCGATGCCGATCGTGGTTCGGTCTTTGTTGTTGGGGTTCTTGGGGTATTATCTCGCGTCGTACCTGGATTTGTCGGGCTTGGAGTTTATCTCTGCCCAACTCGAACGGTTGACCTTGTTCACGTATCCGGCGATGGTTGCCGCGTTGGCATGGATGTTTCTGGGCGAACAAGTCAACGCGAGAATTTTGATCGCGATCGGTTTGTCGTACGCGGGTGTTTGGTTGATGTACGGGCAAGAGCGAACGTTCATGCCTGATGCGAATACGGGCAAAGGTGTGTTCTTGGTATTCCTGGCGGCGCTCAGCTATTCGCTGTATGTGTTGTTCGCCAAGCCGGTAATGCAAAAAATCGGCAGTCGTGAATTCACCAGTTTGGCGATGATCGGATCCACGTTCTTTGTGGCCGTTCATTTTCTCTGCACACACTCGGTCCGAGACTTTTTTGAGGCTGCGCCGGTCGTTTACGTCTATGGGCTGGTGTTGGCGTTCGTTTGCACCGTGATCCCGAGCTTCATGATCAACGAAGCGATCCTGAAGATCGGCGCCACTCGAACGACCGTGATCGGTTCCGTCGGCCCCGTGCTGACCATGTTGCTCGCGGTGGTGATCCTCGGCGAGCCTTCGTCTTGGCAGCACATCGTCGGCATGGCAATCGCCATCATCGGGGTGAGTTTGGTCGCGAAGAAGTGATTCGGTGAGCCGCACCGTGGTTTGGGGAAATGCAATCGCGGGGGACGCTGCTTTCGATCGCGTTTGTTTGCCATCTGAGGACGGGAGATCGCAGCATTCGCCGGCCGGATGAATCACGGCAACGTGAAACTGCCAGAATCAAGGCCGGAATGGAGCTTGTCTTGGGCGGGCTTGGTTTGCTACGCCAGGGAGGATCGATGGTTCTGCCATCAGTCACCGTCGAGTGAATTCCTCTCTGGATTGAAAGTCATGATTCTCTGCCGCGCGAACATTACGTACCCCGGTCTCTTGATCGGTGGGATCCTGATCGGTTCGACGTGGGTGATGGCGAATACGGCGTCAGCGCAACAGAAATGGGACGCTTATTTTCCTCAACCGGTGCATGTGGCGCATGTTGGCGGGTTGAGCGAATTGGGGAGCGAGGAGCGAACGGATGATCGTGCGAAGGAGGATGCAATCTCCTCAAAAACATCTTCTCGCCGCAACGCGGCACAGCGAAACTCACCGACACTAGCGAGACCGATGGATGGTTCAATCGATCGGGCTTCGCACGTCGAGCCTGCCTCGTCCGTGCTCCAGTCGATCGATCAAGACGGGCGATGGGTAGAAATGCCGCAATCGGATTGGGAGCCGGATGCGAGATGGACGGCCGTTCCTGGGAATGCCGTGACGACGCCCTACGTGCCCGCTCCGCCGCATCGAGTGATTCAGTCGCCGCGTCCAGCACCGCAGCCAACGCCCGGGCACACGACAGCGGTCGTCCCGAGCACGCATCACGCCCAAGGCCAGACTTGGCTGGGTTATCAAGAAACGCCGGGGCAAACAAGCGTCGGCTACCAGAACCATTCTCCTACCGGTGTGAGTGGGTCAGCGTCCGGTGCGGTGCCGGGTCTGCATCATCATTTGCCAGACATGCCAGGTGTGGAGAACGATCCGCACAGCGTCGGACCCGGGCATCTCGGGATGGGCACCCATTGGTTAAAAACGCGTCCGCAACCGCGGCAGACGATCCCCGGCGCGACGGTCGCTCCGAGTTGGAAAACGCCGTATTCGTATGGCTATTTCGGCTCCGAAGGCAAACGCCACTGGACGCGACAACACGGATATCGTGACCGCTATCTGCAATGGACGTTGCGTTAAACGGTTCGCGGGGAGAAACTAGACGGTCTGAATGAAATACCGTTGACGTCCGATCTCCCCATTCACGCGAAGCCAGTCCGTTGTCCGATCGACCCTCTGCTCCCTCACCTTCTGAATCACGCCCTTCTGGTCCTCCGGCAGGCGGTCCGCCCGCTTCCGGTGGACGTCCTGGTGGTCCACCACCCGGTGTGCGCCCGCAAGCATCGTTGCCCGAACCGTCGGTGATTCCGGAGCACGGTTGGCACGTTGGTCACTACTTCTATCGCTTCCGTCGCGATTGCCTCGATGCTCCGTTAAGTGCTGAGTTGTGTGAGCAGTTTTGTGCGGCGTTGGCTCCGGGCGATGAGGACATGCCAAAGCGATTGGCGTCGTATTGGATCAGTGGGCATGACGCTGACTTCGGGTTTGTTGTGATGGATCCCGATCCGGCGAAAGTGGAAGGCGTTCATCAAGCTTTGTTGGCACCCGGAATTGGCCGCTGGATCGAACCGGCGTGGTCGTTCATCTCGGTGAGCGAAGTCAGCGAATACGTTCCCACGGTGGAGGCGTATCGTGCTCGATTGATCCGCGAGGGAGCCACGCCAGACACTCCCGAACTCGACGCAAAGGTTACCGCCTATGAACGCCGGTTGCCGATGATGAACCGTAACCGGTTGGAACCAGAGTTTCCCGAATGGCCGTCGGCGTGTTTCTATCCGATGAATAAGAGTCGGGTGCCGGGTGCGAACTGGTTCACCGAACCGTTCAGCCATCGCAACCAAATGATGGCCGAACACGCGCAGAGCGGGATGGCGTTCGCGGGCAAAGTGAGCCAGTTGATCTCTGTCGGCGTCGGTTTGGACGATTGGGAGTGGATGGTCACCCTTTGGGGACGCAACCCTCAGTACCTCAAGGACATCGTGTACAAGATGCGTTTCGACGAAGCGAGCGCGAAGTACGGAGAATTCGGTCCGTTTTACGTCGGATACCGGGCCAATGGCGACGAAATCCTGAAGCACTGCCGGATGAAGGGCTAGTCACGATGGCGTGTTGAACGCCGCCACGCAAGGCCAGAATTAAGGTGCCAGTAACAACACCGCGAGATCGTCCGGCTTGCCGGGCGAATCCGGAGTCGTGAGATTCATCCGGTCGCTCGCTAAGCGGATCAACGCGTTCATCCGCTGCAAAGGTTGGCCGACTCGGGCGAGTTGCGAGATCTCGCTCAGGTGCAAGTTATCAAACAACCCGTCGCTGGCAACGAGCACCGTGTCACGCGGCGTGAGCGTGATCGCGGGGCCGATTTCGATGTGCATGAATCGCGAGCCGACCAGGTTCGAGACAATGTGTCGCTCGTCATGATGCATCGCGTCTTCTTCGGCGAGCATGCCTGACTCGATCGCGTAACCGACCGGTGAGTGCGATGTCGATTTCCATTTGACCGTGCCACGTCCGCCGACAAAGATCGCCATCGAGTCACCGACTTGGTAACCACGTGCGATGCGGTTTTGAATCTCGACGACGCAGATCGTGGTCGCGGCGCCGGTTCCCATGTCGAGGATTTCCTCGTTGGCTTTCTCGATACCGTCGAGGATTGCGGGACGCAGGTCGTCGGATGAACCGTGGGTTGCGAGGCTTTCGGCTAGGCACTGAACCGCGATTGCGGACGCCTTGTATCCGACAGGGGCTCCGCCGACGCCGTCGGCAACCGCCAAAACGAGTCCGCCGCCGGGCGTTTGCACGACCACGGCACTGTCGTCGTTAGGTTCTTCTTTTCCGGGACAGGTTCGCGAGAACGCGACCACGCTTCCCTGTTCACCACGATGCAGCACGGGCGTTTCCATCTCGCTCTCGAGGTAGAAAGTCGTTGATGCGTCGAGGATGGTGGTCATGGAATCGGGAACCCGGAGGTCGACCATAATGGAAGCGGATTGGTACGAAAGGTGAATGCGACGGTAAAGTTTACGCCGTTTTCCGGTTGCGTTTGGCGAATCGAGTCGCTTTTAAGCGTGATTTCTCCCACGCCGCTTCCATTTTATCCGCATCGGCGAACCGGTCACGTGGTTTGATCGAAACGGATTTGCGGATAATCGCAATCAGGTCGGGATGAACGCGTTTCCGCATCGAGGCGGAGCCCGGAAATGGCCATTCGAACGGGTATTCTGGCCATTTTCCCGAAAACATTCGGTACGCGATTAATCCAAGGGAAAACACATCACTTCGTTTTGACGGTTTGCCCATCGCCTGTTCCGGGGCCATGTAACCAAGTGTCCCCGTCCCGGAGCCCTTGATCGTTCGTTGGGCGGCCTTCGCGATTCCGAAATCACCCAAACGCAAGTGATCGGTGTCAAAGAGCATCACGTTCTCAGGTTTGATATCGCAATGAATCACGCCTTGCCCGTGTGCGTAGGAAACCGCACTGAGCAGTTGGCCCGTGAAATCAAACGCGGTGTCAAACCCCATCCGGTTTTTCAGCCGATCGTCGAGCGTTCGTGACGCTAGCGGTGTGACGATGACAAATCGACCGTCGATAAAGCTCGCGTCGCGGATCGCCAAAATGTTGGGGTGTTCCAGCCCCATGGTCAATTTGGCTTCGCGTCGAAACTCATTGATCAACTCATCGGACACCCATTGAGCGTTCGGGATCTTCAACGCGACTTTGATCGATAGCAGCGTATCCGTCGCCGCGTAGACGTCCGCAAACCCGCCCTGCCCGATCCGTCGATCGAGACGATATTTTCCCAGGCGTCCATTGACCCGAAGCGGAGCCAGCGTGCCTGTGTGTGATGATGTGTGAGACGATTTGGCCATGTTCACCTGAGCGGCGGGATACGCTGTGCGTTCTTTCGTTGGAACCTTTGCGTGTGACCCGTTGAACGTAGCATATGCTTAAGATCGAAACACCGGGTTAAGTGTCCGATCCGTGCATTGACGTATCGTAGGAAGAGCTAAACGCCATCGGAAACGGAAGGATGATTGGACTGTCACCCAACGAAGCGTCGTCATCACGATGCTCTTCGTCACGCTCATCGGAGTGTTGGGTCGGGATGGGAAGTCGTTCTCGGAATTTCGAATCAAACGCCTCTTCGAACGATAGTGTTTGAACGAGCGGACGACCGAGTCGTTTTCTCGCGAATTGTTTGCCGAGGAATACCAGATCGTCGATTTTCGCCCGGCATCGACCTTGCAACGTGGGGGCCGACACGGAGGCATGGATCGATGGAATCGGGTGCGCGTTCAGTCGGCGTTTGTACTCTTCGTCGCCACGCATGTAGTCGACTCCCGTCGAGCCTTGGTCGTGGGCATACTTCAGGATCCAGGTGTTGAGCAGGGAGCCTGGTTTGATGTTTGCGAATTCATAGTCGACCCCGGTGCTGTAACAGTACAAACGCCCGTCATCACCGGCGAAATGCAGCTGCGTGGCGATGATCTTTTTGGCTCCTGTGTCGGGATCCGTGTGCACCAGCGACGGCAAAAACAGGCGGCCGTGTGGGAGTGCCTCGAGCGCCGACGCGAGGACAAATTCTTTCATGCCCTGAACCGCGTAGGATCCCGATTCGCCCTGGGATTGCCAATGACGTTGATGGAGTTCAACGAGTTTCTCGATCGTTTTGGTCACGGAGGCTTCATCATCGGCGATCCGAATCGACAGGTCGCTCGCCGGGTGTTCGGGGCCGGCCTCACCGACCCGAATGATGGTGGCGCGGTGACGCCGTCGGGCCCGTCGCGAACTCGTTTCCACGAACGTGTCCCAGTCATCACGACAGGGGAGGAACCAAATGTTCATTCGAGAGGTCAGGCAGATCTTCGCGTCGCGCCGTTCGAATTCCTGCAGCAGGCTTTGCATGCCGGGATCACCTCCGACGATTCCGTCGAACATCAACCGATCCCAACCGAGTTGTGTGTCCGATGCCTGCGCGATCAAGAAGTCCACAATCGCTTCGGTCACGACCGCCAAATTTTCTGGACGCGCAAGGACCGAGACGTGATCGGTGCACACATTGCCACCGGCGATCGTTTGCCAACCGCGGCGACCGCAGCGTTGTAGCGGCATGATTCCGCAGACGTTACCGTGTTCGTCCAAAACAGTGACGAACAAGAGTTCATGCTGGTCGCCGAATTGGCGGCACCAGGACAACAACCATGATGATTGCCTAAACGGGATGCCGCTGGATAAGGCGTCCCACTGCAGCGAGTGTTCGAAAAGACTTTCAGCGTGCCGGTAGGCGATGATGGTATTCATGCGAAATCCTAGGACAGGTAACTCATGCGAGGCTTCGCCGGGGGGAAGGTTTGTTTACAATCGTGAGCATCGCGGTCGACCGGATCGCCATAAACCTTAAAACCCCACCTATCGAGATTCGCCGAAATGATAGTTTTAGTTTTGACACGAAAGCTGTCCTTCTGTTTCGCATGTGCATCTGCTGTGTTGACAATCGGCGGCGTTTCTTCGCTGTATGCGGAATCGCCCGTGACCGTTTCCACTCAGCAAACGGCTGAATCCGGCGAAGAATCCTGGTCTCGATTTCATGGTCCAAACGGAATTGGTAAATCGAGTCATGGGGAATTGCCTGAATCGTGGACCGCGGATGAGTACACGTGGACGGCGTCTCTCCATGGCACCGACGTCGGTTCGCCAGCGGTAACGGGGACACAGGTGTTTGTTCTTGATTCGAGTGGCCGTAGTGCGACGCCCGGAGCATCGGGGGCGATCGATCTGGTCGCGATCGATTTGGAATCGGGGAAGGAGCAATGGCGTCGCAGTCATCCGGTGGCGGATACCAAACGACACACACGTAATTCGCCTGCGTCAACCACACCCGCGGTAGCCGGCGACCGCGTTTACATTGCCTATGGCGATGCCGACGGTGCTTACCTGTATGCGTATTCTCTCAAAGGAGCGCCGCTGTGGCAGCGTCAGCTCGGATCTTGGTCGGGCGTGCACGGGTTCGGGACCAGCCCGATGGTGGTCGGCTCGCAGGTGATTTTGTTTAACTCGCAACAGTCCGACGAGTTGGCGCCGTGGCAAGTGAAGGGGGCCAGCCGAATGATGGCATTTGATGCCGCGACGGGCGAAGACCTTTGGAACACACCGCTGCGAACGACGCGTCCGTGCTACGGGGTGCCCGCAGTCTATCAACCGCCGAACGAGAATCCGCCAGCGTCTAACGATGTGCCCCTGCAGCTCGTCGCCGCTAACAAGGGCAACGGGATGTTCGGGTTGGATGCCAACACGGGTGAGATGCTCTGGTCGTTAGATGTGTTTAACAAACGTTGTTGTGCGTCCCCTTTGTTGGTAGGCGATATCGCGATCGCGAGTTGCGGCAGCGGCGGAGGCGGAAACGTTTTGTCGGCGGTGCGTATTCCCAAACGTCCAGGTGAATCACCCAAAGAACTCTTCCGCGTGACCAGCGCGGCACCCTACGTGCCGTCTTCGGTAGCCAAAGACGGTTTGTTATTCACCGTGTCGGACAGTGGAATCGCGAGTTGTTTCGATCTCAACGACCAGGGACGCAAACGATGGAGCCAACGGTTGGGTGGGAACTTCGGAGCGTCGCCGATCATCGTCGGTGAACAGCTCTTGTTCATTTCGCTCGACGGAACGGCGCACGTAACACGTGCCAGTGGCGCCAAAGAGCGAGTCAGCAGCTTCGAGTTGGGCGGGAGGGTTGGTGCCACACCCGCTGTTTCGTCGTCGTATTTGGTTCTGCGAGTCGGCGGGAAATTGCATTGCCTTCGTATCACCGGGCGAGGATCGCAAGGCTAAATGCGAATTTAATTGGCTGCGTGAATCGTTACGCGTGAGGGGGAGGCTGCGAAAATTGCTGCTGAAAAACGAAGTTTGGTTTGGACTATACTCCAACCCGTCGACGGCAAGCCTGATCGAGCTGCCGTTGATCTCATCGCGAAGCTTCTCTCCTCTCTCTTCTGCATCAAGCCATGAATTCGACCACTCAGCGTTTCGGCGTTTGTAAAAAACTGCTTCTGTCCGCCTTCCTTTTTGTCGGCTGCGGGCAATACGCGCAAGCGAATGATGACGCCGAAGAGGCAGCGAAGGAGGTAACCGAAGAGGTTGTCGCCGAGGATGATAAGGCAACGGACGATGGGGCCGAGAAAGCTGAAGTTGAGGAAGTCATGGAGAAGGAGGCTGCCTCTCAAGAAGACGTTGCAGAGAAGGCTGAATCGAAGGACGAAGCGGACGAGGGTGCTGAAGATGAAGATAAGCAGCCCAAGACGTTCGCCGAACGAATGGAAGCCTTGAAAGCGGACGCGTCGAAGAAGCTTTCCGAGGTTGCCGACACCGCCAAGTCAAAAGTGGCCGAGGCAAAAGAGGTTGCTGGTGTCGCGGTAGCGGACGCGAAGGCGGAAGCCGGCAAGGCAGCGGACGCAGCAAAGGAAGCTGCCGCATCAGCCGGTGAACAAGTCACGGCGATGAAGGAGGAGGCGGTCAAAAAGATCGCCGACGTTGCCAAACAAGCCGAATCGAAAGCGGTTGTTGCGAAAGAGGTCGCCGGTGTGGTTGTTGCGGACGCGACGGCGGAAGCCGGTAAAGCAGCGGACGCGGCGAAGGAAGTTGCCGCAACAGCCGGTGAACAAGTCACGGCGATGAAGGAGGAAGCGGTCAAGACGATCGCCGATGTCGCCGAGCAAGCTGAAACGAAAGCGGTAGAGGCAAAAGAGATTGCCGAAGAAGCGATTGGGGACGTGCGGACTGAGTCGGCCAAAGTTGCCGATCGAGTCAAAAGGCCGGCGTGGGTGGGAGCGAAGATGGAGTCGAGTTCGCTTGTGATCCTCTCGATGGTCCCCTTTTCACCGGCGGCGGTGTCAGAGTTGAAAATCGGTGACCAGGTGATTTCGATCAATGGCAAACAGGTTCACACGATTCAGGACGTCAAGGAACGTCTGTCGGCTACCGGAGCCGGTGAGAAGATGCGTCTCGTCATCAGCCGCGGCGGCGTTTCAAGGAGTATCTCTTTGACGCTCGGCAGTATGGAAGACAAGCGGGCGGTCACTTCTCGCTAGTGCGGCGGCGAGAAGTTCGCGTATCGCGATTCCTGAAGGTGTCCCGGTCTCGGCTGACTTCGGTCGGGCAGTTTATCAGTCGGGCGGTTTTTCGCCGTGAAATTTCGCAGAAATGGGCGAGCAAGAGCGACGGGAGGAGCGTTCACTGCCACGCAGGTTCGCCTCTTGTCGCGGCCGACGGTGGGGCGCCGACCACGACTCAAGTGCAACCTGGCTTCGCTAGCAAAGATGAATCTGCCAAACCGTTCTCATCGGCACGCCCCTTGAGATGCCGATAAGGTCGCATGCGTGCCGCTAGGCGATTCTACCGGCACGCATGTCTACCTTAGGGCTTTTTTGTTCGGGGGGCAAGTGTATTTATGAAAAATGAAGCACTGCGGTTTATTGTCGTGCGGTCTGCGGATCGAGAGGCAGGATCTCGACGGGCATGATCACGTCTTCGCTGCGGATCAAACGAAAGTTGTCGCAGCGGTTGAGGTAGAACTGGCGCGGTTCTTCGCGGCAGAGGCAAAGTCCGAGGAATCGATCTTGGGAGGCAAACCGGATCGGGCTGACGGTCCGTCGGGTGCGATTGCCTTTGCTGTCAGAGTATTCGAACTCAACGACCCACTCATCGGCGTCCAACATGGCGGTTCGCAGCATTTGCATGGGCGAAATGGTGGAGCGTTTGCGGGGGGCGGTGACGGCGACCGAGGCGGGAGCGACGGGGTCGAGATAAAGCGTGGCGGTCGACATGATTTTTGAGTTGGGTAAGCGTTGGGATCGAGGGGAGAAATGATCCACTCCTGGGATACCGGAATCATCGGCGACCCCGGTGACACGTTTGGTCACTCATGCTGATTTTGCGACGAAACACGGTTCTTTTGCGGGATTCACGTCGCCGTGGGCGGCGATGCATGGATTATCCAGGGGTCGGTTTTTCATGTGATTGAGCTGCGTCCTTGTAGCTCGAATGACGGTGACTTTTTGCCGGAACGATCTCGACAACCTGGTGGTTGGTTGGGCTATGATCGGCCGGGTGGCGAGGCGAACGGATCCGCAGTGCGTGTGAACGCGAGGCTCTCGCCTGACCGAACCCATTCCATTCCATTCCTGTTCTTCTGCGGGAGACGATCGTTTGCGATTCCCGCTATTGCCAAGTCGATTTTTCGCGATCGTGTTTGGGTGGCTCGCGTTGAGCGTCGTTTGTGTCGGCAACGTGTCCGCTCAGTCGTTGGTTCCGCCCCCACTCATTCTGAATGCGCCGCGGAACTCAGAACCGTCGGCCAACTTCGACACACGGGGCCCGGCTGCGGCGCGAGCCCGTGTCTCGGCGAGCGACCGTATTCCTGAGGAGCGTGTGGTCAGAAACCCCGCGGCTAGCGATCCAGTTTCGTTGGCCGAGACGGTAACCGCGGGCGTGTCGATGACACCGGAGCAGACTCGTCAGTCGGTGCAGTGGTTGGCCGACCAATTGCTGATGCACGTGCCCCGCCGGATCGATGGCGATGACGATTGGGGTGAAACCAAAAAAGTTTGGGCCGGTGTGAAAGTCCGCCGAGACGGATGGGAGCTGAAAACCCATCGTCGGTGGAAAGAGCTGCGGCATGGACGTTGGGTCCGGTATGAAATCAAGTTGCCTCCCAATTCACCTGCGAGTTCGCTTTCGCATTCGGATGAGGCACCGGGGCCGTTGCAAGGTCTCGGTTCGGTTGTTCATGCCAACGTTCAGCCCGTTAGCGACACCATTCAAATTCACAGTGTTACGTCGGTGACATCGGAAGATGGTTTTCGGCGGTGGCATGTTGATGCGTCGGTGTACACGCCTGCGGACTTTGCCGTCCGAGTGGAGCGATGGAATTTGGGGACGCAGTGGTACAGCATCGAGATTGTGGGCGACATGCGTTTGCGGATGCGAACGGAGTTAACGATGGCGATGGAGGCCGATTTTTCGGAAGTGCCGCCCGCGATGCAACTGGACGTGCAGATTGAAAAGGCATCGTTGAACGTGGTCCGTTTCGAGGTCGACCGGATCAGCAAGCTCGGAGGCGATGTCGCCGAAGAGATCGGCGATTTGGCCGAGAAGACCATCGGCAAGTCGTGGGTTCGTAAGGAGAACGCGAGGCTCGTCAGACGATTGAACGAGGCGATCGCTGATAATCGCGATTCTCTGCGGTGGTCGATGGCCGGTTGGCTTGGTCAATTGGGGCAATGAACTTTCTTTGTCACGCGTTGCCTCATCTCGTCTCGTCGTCACTCGAGTCATCGATCCAGGCGGTTTGCACCGGCGTCCCTGATTTTCTGTCGGTGATCGATCGAAAGATCCGTGCGCGGGGACGTGCGGCTGAGCCTTTTCTGGATTCGGAAGATCCGGTCATGCGTGCCGTCGCACGGGGCATCACTGCACATATTTCCGATGACCGTTGGTTCCACGGCGGCGTGACGTTCGCTCGCATGAATTTGGAGTTTGCGGTCGAGTTGCGAGACCGATTGCCGGGCGATTCTGGGTTCCGTCCCTCTTTCGTTGGCCACATCCTGATCGAGATGTTGTTGGATTCCAATTACGTGATTCATCAACGGGGGTGGGCCGATCTCTATTACGATTTGTTTGACGAAGTGCCGATGGATGCGATCGCGGATTGTGTGAATCGAATTTCGGGCAAGCCGACCGAAAAGATTCCTTCCACTTTGCGGCGATTCGCCGACACCCGGTTTCTCTATGACTATGCCGACGACACGTTGTTGTTGATGCGACTCAATCAGGTGATGTCGCGGGTTGGATTGGCGGCGTTGCCTGAGGAGGTGCGGCGGTGGTTGCCGGAGGCTCGCGCCGAAGTGCTGCGTAATCACGAGCGTTTGCTCAGCTATCCGGGGCAATCGACGCCCTACCCGCCGCTAGGGTAAACTTCTGCACCAGAAGTGTACGTGTCCCGTTTTCCCGTTGAGTTAGGTGAAAAGAATCCGATGAAGTATGGCATGAATCTGTTGTTGTGGTCCGGTGAAGTGACCGCAGAGATGCTGCCGGTTTGCGATCAGCTCAAACAGGCCGGTTTCGATGGCGTCGAATTGCCGATGTTCAATCTGGACCTGGACTACGCCGAATTAGGCAAGCAACTCGATTCGCTCGGATTGGGCCGAACCGCGGTCACGATTCGGAACGAAGAGGACAACCCGATTTCATGCGACCCCGCGATCCGGAAATTGGGTGTTCAACGCAACAAGCAGACCCTCGATTGCTGTGCCGCCGCGGGCGTCGAAACGCTCGTCGGTCCTTACCATTCGGCGATCGGTTTGTTCAGTGGAAACGGACCGACTGAGGACGAGTGGAAGTGGGGCGTGGAAAGCATGCGGGAGATGGCAGAGTATGCCGGAAAGGTTGGTGTGCGGTTGGGCGTTGAAGCCTTGAACCGGTTCGAATGCTATTTCTTGAACACTCATGGCGACTCGACGCGATTCGTTCGTGAAGTCGATCATCCCGCCTGTGGGATCATGTACGACACGTTCCACAGCAACATCGAAGAAAAGAGCATCACTGACGCGGTCAACGCCGCCGGCGACAAGTTGTTCCACATTCACATCAGCGAAAATGACCGCAGCACACCAGGCACCGGTGGGATCAATTGGCAGGAAAACTTCGACGCGATCGTCGGATCCGGCTACGACGGATGGTTGGTGATTGAGGCCTTCGGGTTGGCGTTGCCCGAAATTGCCGCGGCGACCAAGATTTGGCGTCGTATGTTCACCGACGAAATCACCCTCGCCAAAGAGGGGCTCGCGTTCATGAAATCCGAAGTCGAAAAGCGCAAAGCGAACGCGTAGGCGGGGTGGCGAGTTGACCCACTCCCCCTAACCTCCTCTCGACGTTTCTGCTGCCTGCCTGCTAAGGTGTTGCCTCCGATTTGAGGACGTTTCCTCATTTTTCGTCCGCCTAGCAGGCATTCGTCGTGATTCTGATTCTAAAAAACGGTGCAACTGACGAGCAAATCGATCACGTCATTCGACGGGTCGAGGCGATGGGCCTGCAATCGCATCTCAGCCGTGGCACGTTCCGCACGATTGTCGGGCTGATCGGTGAGGAATCAGACATCAACAAAGAGGCTCTGCTGACTCTGCAGGGTGTTGCTCAGGTGATTCCCGTTCTCCCTCCATACAAGCTCGCGTCTCGCGAAGCTCATCCCGAATCGAGCGTGATTGACGTCTCCGGTGTGAAAATCGGCGGCGGGAATTTGGGGATGATCGCGGGACCGTGCAGTGTCGAGGACCGCGACCGGATGATGCGGATCGCTGAGAGCGTCTGTGAATCAGGGGCAAACGTGTTTCGCGGCGGTGCTTACAAGCCGCGAACCAGCCCGTACGCGTTCCAGGGACTCGGTGAAGCCGGATTACAGATCCTCCGTGAAGTCGGCGACCGTTTCGGCGTCCCCGTGGTAACCGAGGTTACCGACCCTCGTAACGTCGAGCTCGTTTCGCAGTATGCCGACATGTTGCAGGTCGGAGCGCGGAACATGCAGAACTTCGTGTTGCTGACCGAGGTCGGCCGGAGTCGACGCCCGGTGCTGCTCAAACGAGGCATGAGTGCCACGATCGCGGATCTGCTGATGAGTGCGGAATACATTCTGTCCGAAGGCAATTCGAACGTTGTTCTGTGCGAGCGGGGAGTCAAGGGTTTTGACCCTTCGACGCGGAATCTGTTCGATGTCGCCGCCGTGCCCGTGGTCCAAGGGTTGACGCACCTGCCGATCATCGTCGATCCTTCGCACGCGACCGGGCGGCCTGATTTGATTCCGCCATGTGCATTGGCGGGGCTCGCGGCCGGGGCCGATGGCGTCCATATCGAAGTGCATGATTGCCCCGAAGAGGCAAAGAGCGATGGGCCGCAGGCATTGTTGCCGGAACAATACAAACAAATTTCGCACCAAATGCGATTGATGGCCGACCTGCTCGGCAAGACCATTTCCCCGTTGGCGAAGACCGCCGGCGGACCCACTCCACCCAAACCACCCTCCGAGGCTCTCGCGTGACTCGTCGTATCTTGATCGCCGGAAACTGGAAAATGAACACGCGATCGGCTGATGCCGCTTCGCTCGCCAAAGGCATCGTCGACGCCGTGGGCAAATCGCCCGCTGTCGAAATCGCCCTTTGCCCACCTTCGGTTTACCTCGCCTCGGTTTCAGAAGTGACCGCGGGTACCCCCGTCGAACTCGGGGCACAGAACCTCTACGCCGCCGATGACGGAGCCTTCACCGGTGAAGTCAACGCCGCCATGTTGACCGACGTCGGTTGCCAATTCGTGATCCTCGGACACAGCGAACGGCGGCAATTGATGGGCGAAACCGACGCCTGCGTGAGCAAGAAACTGCACGCCGCTTTGGCCGGAAACCTGATCCCGATCGTTTGCGTCGGCGAAACGCTCGAACAGCGCGAAACGAACGAAACCGAAGCCGTCATCGAATCCCAAATTCGCGGTTCGCTCGAGGGTCTCGACGAAGCCCGTGCGGCGGGCATCGTGATTGCCTACGAACCTGTTTGGGCGATCGGCACCGGGAAAGTGGCGTCCAAGGAACAAGCGGAGGCGGTCCACGCCTTTATCCGCGATTTACTTGGTAAAATGTTTACGCCCGGCGTGGCGGAACAAATCCGGATTCAGTACGGTGGCAGCGTGAAGCCCGGCAATGCAGCCGAATTGCTCTCACAACCGAACATTGATGGAGCCCTCGTCGGCGGTGCCAGCCTCAAGGTTGAGGATTTTGTCGGCATCATTACCGCGGCGCCCGCCTCCTAGAGTTGCGGAAGTCACTCAGGCTTTTGCACCCACTCCCAACGAACCTTTCACGCATTTGGTTCCTAAAACGGACTGAACAACCATGACGATTTCCCTTCACCTCACTCAATTTTTTCCGCTGGCTAACTTTGGCAGCATGGTCTTGGGGATGCTAATGGCATTCCTCGCTGTGTTTTTGATCATGTTGATCTTGTTGCAACGTGGCCGCGGTGGTGGACTCAGCGGTGCCCTCGGTGGTGCCGGTGGCCAGAGTGCATTCGGCAGCAAGGCGGGCGATACGTTTACTGTGTTGACGATCTCGTTGGCCGGTGTCTGGATTTTCGTTTGTGCGTTCGCGATGTGGTCGCTCGGCATGCACGCTCCGGCGGTTGCCGATTTGATCGAACCGGAAGTGAGTGCGGGCCCTGGATCTGACGACGCCGAAGACATCGCCAGTGGTTTGGTTATCCCGACCACTGAGGGTGAAGAAGATTCCAGCGATAACGGTGATTTGGTGCCCGCGGGTGCCGAAGCCGAATCGACGGGTGACGAAGAGGAAGCTGCAGCCGACGAAAGCGAATCGGAGCCCGCAGCCGATGCATCCTCGGAAGAGGAATCGACCGACGAAGAGAAAACCGAGTAACCACTCTCTTTCGACGCCACCTCAGAATTCACACGATCGCCGAACTTCATGACTGACGACCTTTACCCGCATTTGCGAAGCATGACCGGGCAAGGACGCAGCGAAGTTTCCGGCGAGCACGGAAATCTGGTTGTTGAGTTGCGTTCGGTCAATCACCGCGGGCTGAAGCTCGTTCTGCGGACCAATGACGCCCTCAACGCATTCGAAGGCGTGATCACCGAATCGGTTCGCGGACAAATCGAACGTGGGACGGTCACGATTCACGCGACGCTCAAGCCCCCGCCAGGCCAGGGGCTGCCTCGGGTCAACCAAGCCGCTGTGGCGGCCTATGCCAGCGGTCTCGCCGAAGCCGCACAAGGGCTCTCTGTCCCCACGCAAATCGATCTGAGCGGTCTGTTGGCCCTGCCAGGCGTGCTCTCCACCGAATCGGTCGCGGACGAAAGCGACGCGGTGATCGAGCGGCGGCGTCAATTCGTCGCCGAAGGTGTGGTGGCGGCCGTCGAACGTTTCAACCACATGCGACATCACGAAGCCGTCGCAATGGCGCGCGTGTTGCAATCTGTTTTGGCGACGATTCGTGAGCGTGCGGGCATGATTCAGGAACTCGCGCCGGGGGTGATCGGCCGTTATCGCGATCGTCTGCTCGAGAAAATTCAAAAACTACTCGCCGAACATCACCTCCCCGTTGAACCGGTGGACGTGATTCGCGAGGTTCAGTTGTTCGCCGACCGCAGCGACATCAGTGAGGAGTTGACCCGCTTGGCGAGCCATCTGGAACTGTTCAGTGGTGTTTTGGAGGGGACCCACACCGCTGACGCAAAATCGGATGCTCGTGGAGAAATCGCGAACGAAGCGGTCGGTCGTAAGCTAGATTTTATTATTCAAGAGATGTTTCGCGAAACCAATACGATCGGCAGCAAGGCGGGCAACGCCCGGATTGCCGAGCACATTGTGGAAATCAAATGTGCGATCGAACGGATGCGAGAACTCGTGCAGAATTTGGAGTGATTACCGACATGGCACTAACAACCGATTCCGAACCCGTGAGCACTCCGGCATCCCCGAACGATTCGGCTGTCCAAAAAGGCCAGTTGGTGATTGTCTCTGGACCGAGCGGTTCGGGGAAATCCACGGTGACGAAGCGACTCCGCGAAGTTTGCACGTTACCTCTGGCACCGTCCGTTTCGGCAACAACCCGAGCGCCGCGCGATGGTGAAATCGAAGGCGTGGACTACTTTTTCCTCTCCGACGACGAATTTCAACGTCGACGGCAGGCGGGGGAATTCCTCGAAGCGAAGCAGGTTTTCAGCCTCGGACACTGGTACGGAACGCTCGCCGACCAAGTTGCCACTGGCCTAAACGCAGGAAAGTGGGTAATTTTAGAGATTGACGTGCAGGGCGCCTTGGCGGTTTTAGAGGATCCTCGCTACGCCCCCATCACCATTTTCATCCATCCCGGCAGCATGACCGAACTGGAGCGAAGGCTTCGGGACCGCGGTACCGAGACGGAAGTGGCGATCCAGGCACGACTCAAGACCGCAGCCCGCGAAATGGAATCGCGTGACGTCTACCAACATCAAGTCATCAATGAGACCGTCGACCAAGCGGTCGATGATATCTGCCACATTTTGCAAATTCACAAGGAATCCACTTCGTGCTCGAAGAACTAAAAGAAGAAGAGATCGTCAACAAAGTCGGCGGGCGATTCAAGCTGAGTACGCTGATTCAAAAACGATTGGTCCAACTCAACCAAGGTTCCCGCGCGCTGGTGAACATCGACACCCACGATAAGATGTCGATCGTGTTGCAGGAAATCGTCCAGAATAAGATCTTCCTCAACCTCGATAACGAAGTCGAAACGGCCGACGATTTGGATACGATCGTTGCCGCAGCGGAAGCTCCCGAGTTGGACGCATCGGACCTCTAAAGATCCGGTTTTGATCCGCCCCTTGCATCGTGCGTCGAAATTCCGCGATGCAGATTGAACATCGCAATGCGACTGGCTCACGAGCCGGTCGCATTTTTTTGCGCTGTCGCTCTCCTGATCACGGTGTCTCGCTGGCGAGATAATGCGATCGACGGTGTTAACTGAGAATCAGTTTGACGCCCGTTGCTAACATCACGGCGACGAGAAAGAAGAACACGAATCGGCTGCCGCGTTCAATTGCCAGTTTCGCACCGACGACGCCACCGGCGATGTTGCCTGCCGCCATCACGAGTCCGGGAACCCAGTCGATCATGCCGTGGACTGCAAACACGATTGCAGCGGCTAAGGTGACGACTAACCCGATGCTGTTCTTGATCGCATTGGATGAAACGAGTTTGGAATCGGTGAAATAGCTCATCGCCAAGAGCAACAAGATTCCCATCCCGGCTTGAATGAATCCGACGTAGACGCCGATCGCAAAGAAGACCGGAGATCGCCAGATCGCCGGATAAGTCGGATGGTCACCGGACTCAAGGAAACGTTTCGGGTTGGCAATCAACAGGATCGCCATCGCTAAAAAGAGAAACCCGAAGGCGCGTTCGAAAGCGTCGCCAGGCAAGTAGACCGCGAGGAGAGCACCGAAGGGGACACCCAGTAATGTTGGGATGGCGAGTCGGATCGTCGCCTTGGAATCCAGGTGTCCGTGTTTCCGAAACGTCAGGACGGCCGATCCGGTCGAGCAGAGAATCGCGACCCGATTGGTCGCGTTGGCAGTCTTGGGGTCGAGTCCGAACAGCATCAGCGCGGGTAGCGTCAGAAACGAACCGCCGCCGGCCACTGTGTTGACGATGCCCGCGAGAAACCCCGCGACTACGAGCGAGCCGTAGAGGAAAATCTGCCAGATCAAAAGAGTCTCAGTTTTTAGTAGCTCGAGTCGGCAGGCGATGCGGTCGCGATTGAGATTGCAGGCAGACCGAGTTCTTCACGGAGTGGATCCAGGATCGCTTGGGTTCGGCTGGCACCGCAGCGGGTCACGCCGAGTTCTCGCACTGCACGGAGGCCTTCGAGGTCGCGAACACCGCCAGCGGCTTTGATTTGCACGTGCTCGGCGGAGTGCTTTCGCATCAAACGCAGGTCCTCATGAGTCGCGCCGCTGCTGCCGAAACCGGTCGACGTTTTGACCCAGTCGGCATTCAGTTCGGAGCAGATCTCGCAGAGACGAATCTTTTGTTCGTCGTTGAGATAACAGTTCTCGAAGATCACTTTGACTTTTTGGCCCGCCTCATGGGCGACTTCGATGACGGCGGCAATGTCGCTGCGGACGTAGTCCCATTTACCGCTAACGACGCTGCTGATGTTGACGACCATGTCGAGTTCTTCGCATCCGTCGGCAATCGCCTTCAACGCTTCGGCACGTTTGACTTCGGTCGTGTTAGCACCATGAGGGAAACCGATCACGGTTGACGTTTTGACGGTGCTGCCGGCGAGCATCTCGGCCAATCGGGGAACATAGAACGGCATGATGCAAACGCTCGCGACGTCATAGGCCAGTGCCATCTTCACACCTGCCTCGATCTCTTTGCTCGTCATGTTCGGTGTGAGCAACGCATGATCGATCATCTTGGCGAAGTCGTTGTATTGCTGGCTCATGCTGGGGTCGCGGTGTTCAGGGGGGAAGGTTGATCAGAGAAGAGGTTGTCGGAAGCGAGCCGACATGGGGGCGTACGAAAGGTCGGCGATTCTAACAGGCGAGGTTCCTAGCCGCCATATTGCACGCATCCGGTTCGCGTCTGCGACTCGTTGGATCGACAGGTGGTTACGAGCATTCGCGAATGCTGACGCAGCGTTGTCGTGCGACAACGATGTGATCGAGAACTGAGATTCCGATCAGTTTGCCGGCTTCGGTGAGTCGTTCGGTGACCGAGTGGTCCTCGCGGCTCGGCGTCGGATCGCCCGATGGATGGTTATGCACCAACAGCACCGCGGACGCGGCGTCGCGAATGGCGGGACGAAACACTTCACGCGGGTGAACGAGCGAGGCGTCGAGTGTGCCGATGGTGATCCGGTGCGACCGAATCGGTTTGTGTTTGGTGTCGAGCGTGACGATATGGAATTCTTCCTGCACGGCGTCTCCGGCGAGGTACGCGAATTTTTCGGCACAGTACTGAGTCGCCTCCAGTGTGCTGGTGATTTTGTGGATCACGACGGGGCGTTCCCGGAGAGCTTCGGTGGCCCGTTTGCCGAGTTCGAGTGCGGCGAGTATTTGGCAGTAGCTCGCTTTTGTCACCGCAGGGGTGATCTCTCTGAGTTCCGGCAGCCCGGCGTCGCGGAGTCGATCGAGTTCATCGTGGAAGCGGTTGGCGAGTTTTTGAGCGCCCGTTACTGCGGACTCGCCAACGACTCCGACGCGAATCAGGATCGCAAGAAGATCGGCATCCGATAGCGAGGCGGCACCGAGACGCATGAGTCGCTCACGTGGACGTTCTTGTTCCGGAGTCTCCTTGACTTGGTCGCCGTGAATGCGTCGATCGATCCATTGATTGACCAATCCGACGGGATCGCCTGCGGCCCACTCGTACAGGATTTCGTCATCCTCGCGAACGGTTTCCAAAACCCCGGCTCGGACGACTTCGTTGATCGTTCGGGTGACGAAACTGGCCGTTTCTTCGTCAACGAGGTCAGACATTTCGCTCCGTCGAAACCGCGATCGCTGCGTCAGCGGGTAGAGCACGCCCTGGTAACGCTTGCGTCGTTGTTCACTCATTGGCGGCGGTTCTCGATTCGAGGTCGGCGGGTTGTCGGATCGCTCGAGCACCGGAGAATGTGCTCAACGATCTACCCAAATGCGTTTCACGAGGTCCCGTTCGATGCCGAGCATTTTCAGTAAAATCATTGCCCGAGAGATCCCCGCAGACATCGTATACGAAGACGACGACTGTTTGGCGTTTCGGGATATCTCGCCTAAGGCCCCCGTTCACATTTTGGTGATTCCCAAACGAGAGATCGTTTCGTTGGCGGATCTGAGTGCGGACGATGAGGCGGTGATGGGGCGTTGTGTGGTCGTGGCGTCGAAGGTCGCGGCCGAGGAGGGCCTTTCGGGTGGATACCGTTTGGTCGTCAATTGTGGCGACGATGGTGGCCAAGAGGTGCCGCATGTGCATTTTCATTTGCTAGGCGGTCGTAAAATGACTTGGCCCCCCGGCTGATCGTTTTGAGCAGTGGGCTCGCCGTGAGTGCAAGTGCTGCGTGGGGCGATATGGATTGCTAGGGCAGAACCAAGTATGGGGCGGTGCGCACTCTAGATGGGCCGGATTCGACGTGAAACGGTTTTGGTAAAGTTTGCGGGCTGAGCGGACGATAACGATTGTGTGGCCGAGTTCTCACGCGTGAGATTCGGCTGTTTGTCGTGGTCTCGCGTTGTCGAGTCTGTGACCCAAAATCCGCCCATGTGAACACGGACGTTTGCGATGAACTACGCCGCTCAATCCCTTTTGCTCGTTTTCGGTTTGACCCTGTCGGTCGGTTGTTGTGGACCGATGTGGACCCCTGGTTGCGGCACCGGTTGTGCCGGTGGATGTGCCACCGCATGTAGCGATGGTTGCGGATCATGCGGCGGTTGCGGCGAGCTGTACATCGATCCTTGGATCAACGATCCGGCTGATTGCTGTGACCCGTGTGATTCATGTGGCAACTACAACGGGCAATCGTGCGGCAAATGCCGTCCCGTCTTTGCCGGCGTGAAGAGCCTTTGGGGCTATCGTTGTGACGACGGGTGTGGTGCCGGTTGTGATGGTGCCTGCGGTGGCGGATGCGACGGCGGTTGCGATTCGGGTTGTGGTTGCGACGGCGGTGTTTACGGATCAGGCGTCGGACATCCTGGCGGAGTGGTCAGTGGGTATGTCAACGGCGGTGACATGGAATATGACGTTCGCGATGGAGAGACCATTGTCGAGTCAAGTATCACGAACAATCCACCGACCGCGTCTTCGAGCAACCCTCGCATCATCTCACAACCTCGCGTGACACGACGTCCGAGCAATGCTCGGCAAATCTTCCAACCTCGCCGAGTTGACGAGACACGATCGGCTTTGGCGTACTGAGCAACGATCGGCGATCGTTGTCGCGTAGCAGAACGCCGGTTCTCGGACGCAAATCACAAACGTGATCTGAGCAGCACGACAAACTGGATCGCTCGTTGTGAAGCAATCCGTTCGTCTCTGATGCTGAATCCGATATCGGCGACCTATCCTTGCACGGTCGTGTTGGATTGGTCCATCTGCAGATGCACCATGTCTTGATAGCGCCCACCGAGTGCGAGCAATTCGGCGTGAGTGCCGGTTTCGATCACTTCGCCGTCTTCGAGCATGACGATCAAATCGGCGCCGATGATCGTGCTCAATCGGTGCGCGATCACCAACGCGGTTCGGTCTTCGAGCAACTCTGACAGGCTCTCCTGAATCAGTCCCTCGCTCTCGCTGTCGAGATTGCTGGTGGCTTCGTCGAGTATCAAAATTTGTGGATTAGCCAGGATCGCTCGTGCGATCGCGAGTCGCTGGCGTTGCCCGCCTGAGAGCTTTACGCCACGTTCGCCGATCAATGTGTCGTACCCGTGTTCCAGTTTTTCGATGAACTCGTGGGCTGCTGCCGCAGAGGCCGCTGCAATCACATCGGTACGGCTCGCCCGAGGTCGAGCGTAAGCGATGTTCTCGTGAATCGATCCGTCGAACAAAAAGACATCTTGTTCGACAATGCCGAGTAAGGAACGGTAGCTCGAGAGTTGGATGTCGCGAAGGTCAACGTCGTTGTAGAGAATGGCTCCTTCGGTGGGATCGTAGAAGCGAGCGATCAAGTTGGTTAGCGTGGTTTTACCCGCACCACTGCGTCCGACCAATGCAACGGTTTGGCCAGGTGCGATCTCGATCGAAACGTCCTTCAACACTCGCGTTTCGCTGCCGGGGTAAGCGAACGAAACGTTACGCAACGAGAGCGATCCGCCGCCGACGTGGGACCGCAAACGAGTTGCACCCTCGCGGCTGGGCAGTTCCTCTTCGACGTCGAGTACGTCGAGGATTCGATCCAATCCGGCGAGGTTGTTTTGGAACATGACCGCACTGCCTGCGATCGTTGCCAGAGGATCAAGCAACATTGTTAGGTAGACGAGAAACATCATCAGGTCACCGAGGGTGAGTTCGCCCTGTGTGATTTGGTAACCGCCGTAAAGCAACAATCCTGTCGAGGCGAGTGGAATGACGACTTCCCAGATGGTCTCGATGATCCGCATCCACCACCACGTGAAAAGTTGTTGGCGGACGAGGAAGTCTCCTTCGCGAACGTAACGCGATGACTCCGTGCGGGCACGCGAGAACGTCCGCACGACTCGAATGCCGCCAAACGTTTCGGTTGCTCCGCTGTCGATCCGTTGACGTTGTTTGCGAACGTCGCGAAAGAGTGGTCGGATGCGATTGATGTAGGTGCGATGGGTGATCCAGACGACCGGCAAGAGGATCAATCCGCCGAGCATCAGTTTCCAGTCGACGAACATCAAGATCACTAGCGATCCGGCAAACTGCACGATCGCACGCCATGGGTTGTACAGCATGCTGAAGATGAGATCGGCCACACCACCGGCGTCCTCACGGATCAGGCTCGCGACGCCGCCACTCTTCATCGAGTAGACGTGATGCAGCGGTAAGCGAACGGCGTGCTCGAAAACTTCTCGGCGGATCGAAACTTGGGCTTTGTTGACGGACTTTGTGGCCAGCCAACGTCCAACGAGATTGACTGCCGTGCCGATTGCGGTCAGGACCGTCACAACGACCGCGATCGCAACGAGTGTCCGCATCGGCGAAGTAACGGGGTCGCCGAGCACCCATACCACACCCGGCAATTCAACTAGCCATGCCGGAAGTGGTGACGGTGGTTGCGTCAGCACCGAGTCGATCGCGAGCTTGGTTCCCAGTGGTGGGATCAACCGCAACGCGATCCCAAACGTCAGGAATGATAACGCTGCCAGAATGCTGCCGCGGTGCGAGGCAATCAATCCCCAGAACGCCTTAAATAGTTCGAAGAAGGAACGCTCGCGGTCGCCGATTTTCTTGCGGCTGCGGTTCGATCGCGACTCATCAACGTCAGAATGAGCGGCATGGGGACCCGTTTGGACGCCGCTGTGACGTTGGCGAACGGAAGAACGATAGTTATCGAATCGACGACGACTCGGAAGGATGGTCATAAAAAACGATGGCGGCAAGAAAAGAAAAAACGCAGGCACGGAGCCGGTCGGCAGTGCACTATCCCGGTTCGTCCAGCCACGATGGCCGATGGCGGTTGCTCGTCCGAACGATGTCATCCTAACGCGGCGTTAACAATTGCAACACGTTGGCAACCGACAAACCGCGTGGTCTGAGGGAAGGTAAGTAAATAATTCCGACCGGAATCGGCGTGTAGCGGCTTTGTTCGTCATTGGTATCAAAAATTAACTTGATCCTGTCAAAAGGCTGCCATACAACAGTTCAGCTACTTCCTCGCTATCCCGGGAATTGAAGTGAATAAGTTACTGTCCGAACGAGCCTTGTTTGCGTTTACGCTGATTTCATTCGCTCTGCCGCTGATGTTGTCAGGTTCTGGGTGCGGCCGTCAGGGAGGAGTTGTGGGCGAGACCGACGAATACAGTTACGAGGAGGTCGCCGCTCAGATTCGTGCTGAAGACGAAGCCTCCGAAGCCGAAAGGGAGCTCCGGGACCAATGAATCAATCATCCAATCGCCGTTACCGTTTGGGATTCACACTCGTCGAACTGTTGGTCGTGATCGCGATCATCGGCGTTTTAGTTGGGCTTCTTTTGCCCGCCGTTCAAGCCGCCCGGGAGGCGGCCCGTCGGATGAGTTGTGGCAACAATGTCAAGCAACTCGGTTTGGCGTTACACAACTACCATTCCGCGTTCGGCCAAATGCCGATGCATGGTACCGGCCCCACCAATGAAACGAGCCGTTCAACATCGGCCGCTGAGAAAAGTGACGGCACCGGATTCACCCGGTTGGAATTGTCTTACCTCGTCGGACTGTTGCCGTTCTTCGAACAACAGGCTCTCTGGGAGCAAGTCAGTAACCCGATGGTCGAATCCGATGGCGACCTGTGGCCTGCATTCGGCCCGCGACCTTTGGTGCTCGAGTATCCGCCTTGGTTGACAGAGATTCCTACACTGCGTTGTCCGAGTGATCCCGGAGTCGGGTTGCCGGCACTCGGCCGTACCAATTATGCGGCGTGTACAGGCGATGGATTCTATGATGCCGAAAACGGGGCGACCGTTTGGACGGGTTCCTCCACTAACGGACGATGGCTCTACAACTCGGATCAACAAGCCATGGAACGCACGCGGTGCGGGATGCGTGGTGCGTTCGTTCCGCGACTGTCGATGCGGTTCCGTGATTTGACCGATGGGTTGTCAAACACCATCGCAATCGGCGAAATCATGACGGGACTCAATGACGAAGACATTCGTAGCGTCGGCACGAGTGCCCCGTCGAAAAAGTCGGGCAGCAAATCGGCCGCTCAATCGGTTGCCGATAATCCGAACCAATGCGAAGACCTGGGGTTCGTTGATTTCTCGCGTCCCTCGTTTTGGGACTCGAGCGTCGTGACAACTTACTCAGCCGTTTCGCAACGTGGCTTCCGTTGGGCAGCGTTTCATACGCTGCAATCACAGTTCAACACGATCCTTTCTCCGAACTCGACGATCTGTTTGGTTGGCGGTGCTGATACCTATGGGGTCGCACCTCCGAGCAGTCGTCATATCGGTGGCGTCCATGTCTTGATGGGAGATGGTGCGGTGAAATTCATCACGGATTCCATCGATGCCGGTGATCCGAATGTGCCTTGCGTGTACTGCGATATGCTGTCCGGCGGTGCCAACAGCACGACCGTCGCGGGATCGCGTAGCCCGTACGGTCTCTGGGGAGCGTTAGGCACACGGGCATCGCGAGAAGTGATTGACGCTGAATTCTAAATTCTTGAGCAGCGTGACATGTGTCTGCATCGCCCGATCCGAGGCGGTCGCGGAATCTCTTAATCGATCCGTGCGAGAATCGGTTCTCTCGAATCGATAGGTTTGCACTCAGTGGCAGCGAAACCGGGCGTGAACCGGTTGGTTGGTAGACGCGCCAGGGAGCGAAAGACGTCGGGGGCCGAGTCGGTTGTGTTACCGCCGGTAAAATTCGGAGGTACAGTTACCCCGACTGCGCCCCGAGGACTAAAATGACAGGCTGCGCACCTGCTCTCCCCTCCTTCTTTTCCCGCCTTCGGATATCCCCATCCCATGATGACGCGAATCTCACGATTCAGTGTCGTTGCGACGTTGTTTGCAACCTTCGGCACATCCAGTTTCTTGTTGGCAATCGAGCCCGTTGCCTCCGAGTCTTCAGTGACAAATCGTTCTGACGCGGCGGCGTCTGTTTATCCGATTGAACCAAACCAGAGGATCGCCGCGGTTGGTAATTCGTTAGCCGAACGCATGAATCTGTTCGGAAATTTTGAGACGCGACTTCACCTGCGAAATCTTGCCGAGAAGGTTCGCTTTCGCAATTTCGGATGGCCTGCCGACGAAGTGAACATTCGCCAGCGACCGAGCAGCTATACGAATATTGACGATCCGCTGCTGGTCTATTCGCCGAATCTCTACCTTTGTTTTTACGGTTTCAATGAGTCGTTTGGCGGAGACGATCCCGCGACCGTGGATGCTTTTGTGGCGAACTATCGGGCCTGGATTTCGGAACTCGGTTCTACTTATACCGCCGAAGGCGATGCCGCGAGATTCGTGCTCGTGAGTCCGACGGCGTTTGAGTCGTCGGGTAATCCGCTTCACCCGGATGCAAAACAACGCAATGCGAGTTTGCAGGTCTACCGTGACGCGATCGAAAAACTCGCCCAAGAAGACGGACACCGATTCGTCGACCTGTTCACGCCGACCGTGGGGCCGTTTTCAAAATCCAGTGGATTGCAGTACACGATCAACGGCGTGCACCTCAACGAGGCGGGGGATCGGTTGTTTGCCAAAACGCTCGACGAGTCGTTGTTCGGTGATGAACAGTCGGTTCTCGAGGTAGATCCGCGATACGAAACGGTTCGCCATTGGGTGAACGATAAATCGTGGCTGCATCAGCAAGACTATCGGATGCTCAACGGTTGGTATGTCTACGGAGGTCGTCGCACTTGGGACACCGAAACGTTTCCAACGGAGTACCGGAAAATTCGAGCGATGGTCGATGTGCGCGACCAATACATCTGGGATCTCGCTGCGGGCCGGCCTGTGGCTGATGAACCGGATGATTCGAATACCGGCAGCGTGGTCGTCCCTGAGACCATGTTCGGAACACGCGACGAGAGGTTTCGCGAGATGCGCGAACCGGATGAACTCGTCTATCCGACGCCCGAAGAGTCGATTGAAATGATGAAGGTTCCCGAGGACTTTCGTGTCGAGTTGTTCGCATCCGAAAGAGAGTTTCCTGAACTCGCCAACCCTAACCAGATCGCATTTGATGCCAAGGGTCGGCTGTGGGTATCGTGCATGCCGAATTATCCGCAGTGGCAACCGGGCGCCAAACGTCCGGACGATCGCTTGTTGATTCTCGAGGATACCGATGGCGATGGACGTGCCGATAAGTCGACGACCTTCTACGACAAACTGATTTGCCCGACCGGGTTTGAGTTTTTCGATGGCGGTGTTCTCGTTGTTGATGAACCTCGGATTCTGTTCCTCAAGGACACCGATGGCGATGACCGGGCCGACGAAGTGGTTCAGCTCGTCGACGGGATTGCGACCGACGACACGCACCACGCGATGGGAGCGTGGGAGTATTCGCATGGCGGTCTGCTGTACATGCTCGAAGGAATTTCTCTTTCAACCACCTTGGAAACTCCATGGGGGGCGTTCCGCAATCGGAATCGCGGTGGCGCCTACGTTTACGACCCGTTAAAGATGCAGTTTCGCCACTTCGTAACACCGGGTTACGGCAACCCGTGGTGTTTGGTGTTTGACGAGTGGGGCAACGCGATGATCGGTGATGGCACCAACGCGAAACAACACTGGGCGTCGCCGCTCTCGGGAAAGGAAGTTGAGACCCGCAAAACGTTGCAACCCGTCTTCGACAACGAGGGCATGCGTCCGGCGGTGGGCAATGAGTTCTTGCTGTCACGGCACCTGCCCGAATCCATGCAGGGGCAGTTTATTTACGCCTGTGTGATCAACATGCATGGGATGCCGCGATTTAGCCTGCGTGACGAAGAAGGCACGGCAGGCATGACGGGCGAACGGATCGATGATTTGTTGTCGTCTACTGACATGATGTTCCGCCCTGTCGATCCAAAGATCGGCCCCGATGGCGCGATCTGGTTCGGTGATTGGTGCAACGCCTTGATCGGTCACATGCAGTATTCGCAGCGTGATCCGAATCGAGATCATTCCCACGGGCGCGTCTTCCGAATGGTTTACACGAAGAAACCGTTGCTCGACGTCATCGATTTAGGAACGCAAACGGTTGCGGAGTTGCTCGATCTGCTGCTAGTTCCCGAGTTGCGAACACGCTACCGAGTCCGTCGCGAAATCCGAGAACGATCCAAAGAGGATGTTTTTGCCGCGGTGCGAGAATGGATCGACGATACCGATGATCCACTGCGACTGTGTGAGGCGATGTGGATTCAGGAGAGTTTTCGGGGCGTGGATCCCGGCTTGATCGAACGCATCATGCGGTCCGATGGATTCCATGCTCGTGCCGCTGCAGTGCATGTTGTTTCCAATGAACTAGATCGAATCGGCAACGCGCAGCAGATCTTGACTGCGGCGGTGTCGGATCCTCATCCGCGGGTGCGACTTGAAGCAGTTCGTGGATTGAGTTTCTTCGGTAATGAAGATGCGATGGTGGCGGCGTTGTCGGTGACCGAATCTCCGATGGATTATTGGATCGAGTACACGCTCGAGCATACGCTTCACGCGTTCGAGCCGATTTGGTCGGGACGGACTCAGGACGATGATTTTTTGACCTCCGCGTCGGAATCGCAGAAGGCCTATTTCGGCCGGTATCTGAAGATGACCGGGCCAGGGGCCGCCGCGGTTGTGCCGTTGGAAATTGCCGATGATGGAGATGCCGATCCGGCAAAACGGGAAGCCGCAATCCGTGAACTCGCCCGAGTTGGCGGGGGGGATGACAAGCGGGGTGAAGGCGTGTTCAAACAAGTGTGTTCGGCGTGTCATCAAGTCGGCGATCTTGGTAAACCGTTTGGTCCTAATTTGTCTGATATCGGTTCGCGTTTCGACGCGGAAAAGATCATTCGTTCGATTCTGATGCCTAACGATGAAATCTCAAAAGGCTACGAGACGGTGTTGCTGCTCGACTATGACGGGATCGCCCACACCGGTTTTATCTTGAAAGAGGACGACGAAAGTATCACGCTCGGAATCGCCAACGGAAAAGAAGAGACGTTGCTGAAAGACGATATCGAATTGCGAAAAGAGATGAATGCGAGTTCGATGCCCGAGGGGCTTATTAAGACGATCGCACCAATCGAATTTCTCGATTTGTTGACTTATCTGCGTGAGCAAAAAGATGTTCGGCGTGTGACGCAGAGGGGCAGCAGTCGTCGGCAACAATGGGTGCGAGCGGAGTATCGCGAGGCGCCTCCTTTACGAACCTACGGCGGAACCACCGAAATCTCGCAAGACGCGTGGTTGATGTTGGGACGCCATTTCCGCGATTCGAATTGGAACGACGAGGCACACCTGTTTCTTTCACCGATCGCACGAACGCAAATGGATTTTGCGTTTCATTCCGATCACGACGTTTCGCGTCCCTATGTGACGATCCGGTTGTCCGACGTGAAGGAGATTGATCACATGTGGATCCGCAATCGTCTCGGCGGACAGTTCGACACGCGTGCCGATGGGCTTACCGTCTGGGTGAGCGATGATAATGAAGAGTACAGGAGGGTGTGGACTGCGAGGCAGGCTGAATCGGAATGGATGATTGATTTCCCCGAGGGAACCCGCGCCCGCTACATTCGTATCGGGTTGGCAGGTGAAGGAACATTCCATCTTCACCAAGCAGTCGTTTACGGAGCTCCCTAGGGACGGTTGATTTTCATGCAGGCCACGAATGAAGGTGCATTATCGAGCACACGGATACCGGTGCTCTTTTCACCCACCGTGGACTTCCTTGCCTTTGGCGGCAGCGCGCTTCTCGCGTTGGCGATGTTGCCGTTGGGGGCTGCGCTCGGTGTGTTGCACGCGGACTCTCCTCGTTGGACATGGTTGGCCGCGATCCTTCTGATTGACGTGGCGCATGTCTACGCGACGGGATTTCGCGTTTACTTTGATTGGAGTGAACTGCGCCGTCGTCCGTGGCTCTATGGGCTCACGCCGGCGTTGGCCTTCTTGATTGGGGCTGCCATCTACAGTGAAAGCGTCGCGGTGTTTTGGAGTTTGCTCGCTTATCTCGCGGTGTTTCATTTCATCCGCCAACAATACGGTTGGGTCGCGTTGTACCGCGCCCGCGAAGGTGATCATGATCGCGGCGGATGGTGGATCGATGCCTCCGCGATCTATCTCGCCACGGTGTATCCGCTCGTCTACTGGCACACCAATCTTCCGAGGCAATTTAACTGGTTCGCGGAAGGAGATTTTTTGACGTTGCCGCCGATCTTTGAAACGGTCTTAGAACCGGTCTATTGGACGGCATTGGCGGCCTACGCGATGCGGTCTGGTTATCGAGGTTTACGCCGCGGTGAGTGGAATCCTGGTAAAGATCTGGTCGTCGTAACGACCGCAATCTGTTGGTACGTGGGGATCATCTCACTTAATTCCGACTACGCATTTACTGTCACCAACGTGATCATTCATGGGGTTCCCTACATGGTGTTGATCTACTGGTATCGATGGCATCGCCCGACGGTTTCGTCTCACCCGGAATCGTTGACTGTTTCCGATGAAGTCGCGTCGGTGTCTCGCTGGAAAACAACGGCCGGTCGGTTGTCGCTGTTCTTGGGCGCGATCTGGTTTTTGGCGTATGCGGAAGAGTTAATGTGGGATTGCGGTTTGTGGCATCAACAGGAGTGGTTGTTCGGTTGGGCGGCGTTGAGGAGTGAGCAACCCGGCGGAACCGTGGCAGAAGGATTCGCGAGCACGAATGTTTGGTTGGCACCGTTGCTCGCCGTTCCACAAATCACACATTACGTCCTCGACGGTTTCATTTGGCGTCGTTCGGCACGTCGGGAAGCAGACCGATCATTGTCGACTTAATTGCTGGGGCTAATCAGGAATACGTCGTACTTCCAAACGTAATGCATGCTGAGGATCACGATCACGTTCCAGCCGATGAAGAAGAATTGGCAGAAACGAAGCGGGTATCGTCGTGGACCAAGAAGTGCATCAAATAGAAAAAACGCTGCACCGGCCGCTAAGAACCAGGCGACCCACTGATAGCGAAATGAGGTCGCCGCAATGATCGATTCAAGAACCAGCATCGCGACCAACAAGAGTTTCGAGCCTCGGACGCCAATTTGGATAGCGGTGGAGTGTCGCCCTTGCAATTTGTCTTCATCGACATCCATCAATTGTCCAAACAGATGACTGTGCATGGCAAACAGGGCACCGAACAAGAGTGCCGCGAGTCCGATTTGAGGCACGCCGCAAAGCCAACTTGATAAAACGAGCACCAACAGGTAGCCGCCCTGGTTCAGCAGGTCCAATCCAGGACGCGATTTGAAATTCAGGTTGTTGTACGTGTAGTTGGCTAATCCTACCGCTATGAACCAGAGCAGTAAGATCGGTCCGCCGATCCAGACAAATGCGATCGCGAAGGGGATTTGCGAAACGGCAATGATCCACGGCAATCGATGTCGCAATTCCGCGTCTGGACGTGCGCCAAACAACCATGAGTCTTTGCGTGGGTTGGCCGCATCGGTCACCGCGTCACCGAGATCGTTCCATCCATAAATGAGCAGACCGAGTGGGAAGCAAACGTAAACGCATCCCAACCAAAACGCGGGCGATCCGAACAAATTTCGGCCCGCGAACGGCAGGACGAAAAACCACAATTGTGTCGGCCAAAAACCAGGACGTGCGACTTTGATGATTGAAAGCAGGTCCAAAGGAGTTGCCCGTGGGGTTTGGGGGCGGTGCAGCAGATTCGAGCAACGTTTCAGGGAGCCGAGGGCAACCGGCGGACGAGCCTCAGGGGCGATTTTTTGCTGGCATGATGCTCTAGGCGGCTTTGCCACTTGCGCGGCTTGGCTACCGACTCGGCTTCGTGGGTATTCATGGCTTTGCGATCCCGACGGGGTCATGCTAGCAGGTCGATGACCGATTGATGCAGTCGTTCGTTGGTGCCAACGCCGTCGCCACCTCGAACCGTTTGTGTCCCTTTCCAGTCTGTAAATTGACCGCCCGACTCCAACAAGATCGGCAGAATCGCGGCGACATCCCATGCGTTGCAAATGGGGTCAACCATCACATCGGCGCGTCCGGTTGCCACCATCATGTACCCGTAGCCATCGCCCCATGTGCGGGCGAGGAAGCAAGCGTTTTCGAGCTTCTTGTACGCCTCGGCGTCACCGCGTTTGGCGAACGATCCGACCTCGCTGGTGACAAAGACCGCGTCGGAGAGTTTGTCGCGTTGTGAAACCTTGGCGGGCGTCCATTCGATTTTGTCACTGGAGCCGGCCGTTGGAGACAACAGTCCGTCCGCGTAGTAGGCACCGTGTCCGATCGCGCCGACAATGGCTTGTCCGAGTGCGGGAATCAGAATCATTCCGCCGAGCGGTTGGCCGTTGTGTTCGATTGCCAAGAGAGTGGAATAGAGCGGAACGCCGCAAATGAAGGACTTTGTCCCGTCGATCGGATCGACGGTCCAGCGGTATTCGTTTTCGCCGGTTTGTTCGGCGAATTCTTCTCCGGCGATCGTGTCACTGGGGAATCGCTCGGCGAGCAGTTTCCGAGTCAGCAACTCGGCTTCACGATCGGCAATCGTTACCGGCGAGTCATCGCCCTTGCGAATGACTTCGAGTGACCGGTTTTGAAAATGTTCGAGGGTTTTCGCTCCTGCGGCGAGCCCCACTTCGATCATTGCGGTGAGGCGTCCGTCGTGATGGGTACGCCATTCGTTGAACAATTGTTGTTGAGACTGCATGGAACGAAAATTAACTAAGGAGAGTTGATGTTAGAAACGTCGCTCGAGCACCGGTTCGTTGCCGATGTGGTACCGGTTGACTGCGATCGCAAGCAGCATTCCGGCGGCAAACCCGCCCGCATGTGCCCACCATGCGACTCCATCGACCGCGCCGTTGGTGAGTGAGCCGAGGCCACTGAAAACTTGCATCGCAAACCAGATTCCCAAAAAGACCGGGGCTGGTACGACGATCGTCGTAAAGATAATGATCAAAGGCAATATCGTCAGCACGCGTGCATGTGGATACAAAAACGCGTAGGCGCCCATGACTCCCGCAATCGCACCACTGGCCCCGATCGTGGGAACGGGACTCGATGACTGTGTGATGTAGTGCGATAGCCCGGCAAGGATCCCCGTGCCGAGATACAAGGCTGCGAATCCGACGTGCCCGATGCGGTCTTCCACGTTATCGCCAAATATATACAGAAACCACATATTGCCAATGAAGTGCATCCAGCCTCCGTGTAAGAACATACACGTGATCAGCGTTACCCACGGAGGCACCGGTGAGGGGCCGAGTTCTTGGCGAACGTTGACAACCTCGATGCCTCGTGGCGTTTGTACCTGGCGTTGTGTTTCGATGACCGGGACAGCATCCGGATCGCTCAATCGTAATGGCACCATCGCGAATGCGGAGATGATGCCTTCACCATGATCCGGTGCGGTTTGTTGGGCCATGAACGCGAGTGAGCACAACGCGATCACGATGTAATTGACGACCGGTGTGCGGCGGCTAGGAATATCGTCGCGAAGCGGAATCATGCTGGTTTGTCGTTAGCGATCCAAGAAGTGCCGCGACGCGGTGTTGCCCGGGGCGAGTCCCTGGCGACTTCGATTATCGCGTCGGAGACGGTAGTCTATCCGATCATAGGAAGTTTACGAACGCCCGTTCCTAACCGTCACGAAGGCAACTGAGCAACCGCCATGTCTGAACCGAATCCCGAAAACGAATGGACCCGACAGCTCGACGAGGCCACCGGAACGAACCAATTGCTGCCGATTCTCCAGGATCTCGCTTCGCAGGAGGATGTCCGGGGGATTGCCCGAAGGTGCCTCGAACTGCTCGCTCACAAGGAATCCGAAATTCGAGTTTGGGCGGCCGAAGCGTTGGAATCGGCGGCAAGACCTGACGCGGTCGAAACGGAGGAATTGACGCAGTGGCTCGCGGGGCTGCTCGATCAGCAAGCCGCGGTGACAAAGAAACCGTTTGTTTGGCCGGGCGCCGAAAAGCCCGCAGAGCCGGCAAAGAAACCGGAGGACGATTTGGCGATTTCACTGCTCGCCGATCAGCTCTATTGGACCGCGACGATGTTGGGGCGAATCGGGCCTGATGCTGCGTCTGCGGTGTCCGTTCTGGCTCGTTTGGAAAAGCTCAGTGAGGACGTCAACGCCAAGCCTTTTCATGACGCTGCGGCGAGGGCGAAGGTCATGCGCACACGGTGCACGGCGTAACGCCCAGTAGCCTTAAATCTAGGTAGCCTGAAATCCCGGTAGCTTGAAATCGTTGTTAACCAAAGATTCTCGTTAGCTCAAAATCCCCGTCAGCCCAAAATCGCCGACGTGCGCTCGTTGCAGTTCGCGTTTCGACGTCGGCCCCATTGAACGCGGGCGACGAAGTACAGCCCCACCGCGAGCAGTGTCCCCGCCGAGTCGGCAAGAAAGTCTTGCACGTCGGGACTGCGGCCTCGGACCAGCGATTGGGTCAGTTCGTCCAGTACCGCGTAGACGATGCAGGTCAACGCGATCCAGCCGAACCGCCGCCAGAGACGCGACGAATTGGTGCAATAGCACAGTAGCGTCGCCAGCAAGAAAAACGCCGTGAAATGCATCACTTTGTCGTTCATGCGTGGAACCGCAGCGGGAATCTTGGGAAGATGTGTGCCGGTGAAGATGATGCACCAATACACCGCCAGCGACAAAATTCCCAGCCGAACCCCGAACAGTCGAATTCCCGAAACAGGTTGCATCTATCATGCTCTCTTGAAAACGTTGACTCACACCGAGGTCTGTATCGTGAATTTCAATCGCCCCAATCAATCCATTTCGGCGAACAAGCAAAAATCAATGGTTCGCCCCCCACACCTGTTTGCCGCTCTCGCGAGGGGATGGCTGGCTGTGGCAGTTTGCGTAGTCTCCGCTGATTTGGCGTTTTGCCAAGGTGCCGACACGGATTCTTCATCTGGGACGGTGGTCAAAGCCGAAAACCGCGAAGTATCGGCTCGTTTCACGCCGATGCGAGGTCAGTGGAAACCGGCGTCTTTTGGTGGCGACGGACCGGTCTCCATTAAAAAAACGGAGTCCGGGGACGAACTGATTGAAATGCTCGCCGGTGATCCCATCACAGGGATTCTCTGGGAAGGAGATTTTCCGAAAGAGAACTATGAGATTCGTTTGGAAGCGCGGCGAGTCGAAGGGTTCGATTTTTTCGCCGCCGTGACGTTTCCGGTGGCGGACGAACACTGCTCCTTCGTGCTCGGTGGTTGGGGCGGAGGCATGGTCGGGATCAGCAGCATTGATGGCAACGATGCCTCCAGCAACGAGACCACGCAGTACAAAGAGTTTGAAACAAACCGTTGGTACAAAATTCGTGTCCGCGTCGATGAAATGGCCGTGACATGCTGGCTCGACGATGTCGAATACGCTGTCGTTCCACGTGGTGAACACGAGCTGAGCATTCGGATCGAAATGGATCCCTGTTTGCCGTTGGGCATCGCGAACTTCATGACCCACAGCGAACTGAGAAAGATTGAGATGCGGAAACTAAACGTCGAGTCGGGCTCCACCGATCCCGCCGCTGTTAAAGTTGAGTCGAAAACGGAGCAGGCGAACTAAATGTCGAATTTTGATTTCATTAGCGGTGCGCAACACGGTTCCGACTCGGCCGACGGCGAAGGCATGTTCGATCAAGATTTAATTGATTTCGACATGCACTGGATGGGGCGCGCGATCGAACTCGCACAGGCTGCAGCGATCGATGATGAAGTGCCCGTCGGTGCGGTGATTGTTCGCGAGGGCAAGATGATTGCCGGAGCGGCAAACCAACGCGAGGCGCTGCACGACCCGACTGCTCATGCCGAAATGATTGCGATCACGCAGGCCGCTGCCGCGATCGAAGATTGGCGACTTGAGCAGGCGACACTCTACGTGACATTGGAACCCTGTCTCATGTGTGCTGGTGCGATTCTGCAGGCCCGAGTCCCTCGTGTCGTTTTCGGCGCCGTTGATCCCAAGGCCGGTGCCGTTGTCAGTATGTATCAAGTGCTCAAGGACACACGGCTGAATCATCAATGTGAAGTGACGACGGGCGTGATGGCGGACCGTTGTGGCAGGATGTTGACTGAATTTTTCGCATCTAAACGGGCTATGGGGAAAAAGTAATGTTGGGTGGTGTGCGAAGCCGAAAACACTCCATAGGTTTTTTCGTAGCGTGGTAGCTTCAATCTGCCGATAGGGAATTCATGACTCGCGCCTGTCCATAGAATTCTTGCAAATTGATCGACCCATGGCAGCAACGGCTTTTGAATCACCGCAATCGAATCTGCCGCTGCGTTGCTCTAGTCTGGCTTCGCTGAGATTGGTTGATAGCCCGCCGGAGAAAGATTTTGACAACCTGACGCGTTTGGTTCAGGAAGTGATAGGCGTCCCGGTGGCCCTGGTTTCGATCGTCGAAAAACAGAACGATCGTCAGTATTTCAAGAGCCAGCAAGGATTACCGGAACCTTGGGCGACCACGCGGCAGACCCCCTTGTCGCACTCGTTTTGCCAGCATGTGACGCGGTGTGACGAGATGCTGTTGATCAACAACGCGTTGGAAGATGAGTTAGTAAGCGACAATTTAGCCGTCCGCGATCTCGGCGTGATGGCGTACCTCGGGTTACCAATTTATTCACCTGAGCGAATTTGCATTGGTGCACTCTGCGCTATCGATGTGCGACCACGAGTATGGTCCGAAACCGACGTTCGAGTCATGAGTTCGATCGCTGAGTGTGTTTCCGAGGCGATCCTGTTGCGAGCGGCGTTTCAAACCGCTGCGGAATTGCATGAGGAACAAAAGGCGTTTACCTATGCATTGTCGCATGACCTGAAAGCACCGGTCGTGTCTCTCAAAACGTTGCTCGAGGAATTGCGTTCGGAATGCTCTGGTGCCGGTGAAGACGCCGAGATTCAATTGTTGAGTCTCAGCCTGAATTTGGTGAACCGCATGCAATCGCAAATCGGCGGTCTCTCTGAATTTCACTGCCTCGCGGGAGCGAAGTATCCGCTCGAGACGGTGGACCTGGAACGGGTTGTGTTCGGCGCTTTAGTGAGTCTGAAAGAGCCCATTCACGAATGCCGAGCGGAAGTGGCCGTTGGTTCACTTCCGCATATCGAAGGCATCGAACCGCTGCTGACGTCACTGTTTCAAAATTTGTTCGAGAATGCAATCAAATATCGACGCAAGGACGGCCGGCCGAGCGTCCGAGTGGAATCTGCGATGACAGACGGTTATGTTGAAGTGAGAGTGATCGACAACGGGATCGGAATTCCTGTCGAATCACGCGAGAACGTTTTTAAAATGTTCGAGCGGTTGCACTCTCGAGTCGACTACGAAGGATCGGGTTTGGGTTTGGCGATCTGCAAACGTATCGTGGATATTCACGGTGGCGAGATCGAAATCCAGGCGGCGCCCGGACAAGGCACCGAGGTCATCAAACGGTTGCGAGGTACAGGGAATTGATATTGCCGGCGGACAAAATCCGGATCATGTTCATTGATGACGATCCCGTTGATCAAACCTTGTATCAGCGAATGTGTGATCGGTCGGACGAAGTCGAATCGGCGGTGTATTATTCCTATGCGGACGAAGCGCTGGAACAGTTGACGGCGCATCCTGAGAGTCGGCCCGATTTGATCTTTCTCGACATGCGAATTCCGCGGATGTCCGGTTTGGAATTCTTGCAACAGATTGACGCATTGGGAGCGGACACGACCACGAAGATGAATGTGATCATCGCGACGACGTCGATTCATCCCGACGATAAAGAAGCGGCGACTGCGTTTTCATTCGTGCGTGACTTTGTAACTAAGCCGATTTCGAATGATCAATTGCAGCAAATTATTGATGACTTACGTAGCGTCTAACTCAGTTTCTTAACCATCTTTTGATGTTTGAGCGTGATTCGCTCGAAAATGTCACCGACGGGTTGGTAACCCAGTTTCTCGTAGAATGGCACGCAGGTCTGACGCGCGTCGAGTTGAACCTCGGAGAAACCTTGTTCGCGAATCTTTTCTTCGCAGTGTTTGATCAATTCGGTGCCCTTGCCCGATCGTTGTTGATCAGTTCGGACGGCCATCTGGCGAAACTGCACGACGCCGGACGATTGTGGTTGTGCGACGAGCGTCGCGACGAGTTCATCGTTCTCAAGAACGCCGAAGTGCATTTGGGCGTGCTCACCATCAAGTTCTTCGGGCGTTAACTTAAGTCCCAGAGGCCCGCGAAGCACCTCGTGTCGGAGTTCAAGTTCCGATTGGTATTCCGGAGAACACCATTCAATTTCGATGATTTTCATAGGGGTATTTCGCCTGAAAGTCGTTTTCCCTCCGTCAAATTACTTCGTAATGTACCACAGTCTGGTCGCGTCGACTCCACGGGCGAAACACGCTCGGTGGTCTTTTTTGGGGAGGGAACTATCCTGTGTCAGATCACCTCCCGATGTGAACAAAAAACACCCTTTTTCACCCTGAAGATATTGATCCATGCAAGTCCTCAAGGCGGTCATCACTGCTGCGGCGCCGAATCAAAACACTCTCCCACTGCAACGGTTGGTTGATCGCAACGGCGAAGAAAAAACGGCGTTGCAGCTCATCGTGGAAGAGACGCTGTCCGCGGGCGTCGAGGAAATCGGAGTCGTCATCCAGCCGGGTGATGAAGAGAACTATCGACAAGCCGCCGGCAGCAGCATCGGTGCGTTGCGTTTCTTGCATCAAGATCATCCACGTGGTTACGCCGACGCGTTGTTGCGAGCAGAGTCGTTCTGCGGCGATGACCCGTTCTTGCATCTGGTAGGGGATCACTTGTATCTGTCGGCATCGCAGACCAGTTGTGCCTCACAGCTCGTCGCGATGGCGTGTCAACACGAGTGTTCGGTCTCGGCCGTGCAGTCGACTCGGGAGCACCGATTGCCCTATTTTGGGATCGTCGGCGGGAACAGTATTCCACGCCACGAAGGGCTTTATGACGTTCGCAGTGTGGTCGAAAAGCCGACGCCGACGTTGGCCGAGCAAGAGCTAATCACGCCCGGACTCCGCAGCGGTCATTACCTCGGTTACTTCGGGATGCATGTATTGACGCCTGCGGTGATCGAATGCCTGCATGAAGTCATGAACGATCCGAGCCATGAACGGCCTTCGTTGTCGGACGCGGCGGCGAAGTTGGTCTCTCGGGGTAAGTATCTCGCCTATCAACTCCACGGCGAACGATACAACATTGGGTATCAATACGGTGTCTTGATCGCTCAGCTAGCAATCGGATTGTCGGGGCGTGATCGCGACTATCTGCTGACCGAATTGGTTGAACTGCTCGCCAAACGGGCCGAAGGGAATCCCATCGCCACCGCCGAACAATCAACGTCCTCCGAAGGAGTAGACCGATGACGATTGCGATGCAAACCGACCCGTTCATCGACACAATCTTGGCTGAGGACGGTGACGTTCGTGATCGATCTCTCGAATCGTTGTGCGAGGATCAATCACTCGAACGTTTAATGGAGCATGCCGCGGCGCTCGATCGCTTTCGTCGTGACGAAGACAATTTGTATCGTCGCGTTCGCGCTCTGTTTTTTCTCTCGTCCTTGTATCGGTATCACGTGCCCGCACGGTTTGATGGGCTGGGGACGGGGAGCATTCCCTTCGACGGGTACGAACACTTACTCGGTCGCCGTTTCCAAGAAGCGATCGATGCGTTTTTGAAAGCTCAATCGCAACAAGGTCCTTCCGATGCGCTGGCCAGTGCGCTGGCGCAGGCTTACCACGAACTCGGTTTTCAAACGCTCGCCGATCAGGTTCGTCACAGCGTCCGCACGGTGCGAGGAAACCAGTGGATGTTTCGGCTGGGGCATGTCGCCGAGCATCCGTTGCGTCTGCGTCGTGAACTCGATGTACTCGGCAACGTCGATGGGGTTCAGCCGGTGCTGCGTGAGACGACGGCGGTACGGATGGACGTCTCGCACAGCGCATGGAGCGATATCTTTTTCCTCGGAATGGATTTTCCGCAAGGTGCCCGCGTGGTTAATGTTTCGGTGGACCTCGGTGTGCGCGGACGTGACGACTGCGTTCGTCCACCCATTGAAACGTATTTGCGAGTCATCGATCGCCCCGTCTTCCGCCTCGTCAGTGTTGATCTGGGGGCGTCGACGGAGGTGACCACTGTCGCGGAGATGTTTGACTTTGCACGCGACTATTTGGGGTTGCTCAAGGCCGCGGTCATCGCCTCGGGAGTTGTGCCACCAGGCCTCGAAGGTTGTGGTTCATCGATGGCCTCGTTGCTCGAACGGGTCGTCGGTCGCGGTCGTGGGCTAGAGCTCGTCAGTAAGATTAATGACATTCCGAAAGGCTCTCGATTAGCCGTTTCGACCAATTTGCTCGGGTCGTTGATCAGCAATTTGATGCGGGCGACCGGCCAAATTCGAACGCTCGAAGGCCCGCTTACAGAGTCGGATCGACGACTCGTGGCCGCGCGTGCGATTCTCGGCGAGTGGATCGGCGGCAGCGGTGGTGGGTGGCAGGACTCCGGCGGCGTTTGGCCTGGAATCAAGCTGATTTGTGGTCAAGAGGCGGGACCGGATGATCCGGAATTTGGCGTCAGTCGCGGACGTTTGATGCCTAATCACACTGTTCTGGAACAGGATCGGGTCAGTGACGAGGCACGCAAGAAATTGCAGGATTCGCTCGTTCTCGTTCACGGCGGAATGGCGCAGAACGTCGGGCCGATTTTGGAAATGGTTACCGAGCATTACCTCGTTCGTGGCGACGCACAATGGACGGCGCGAAAAGAGGCGATGAAGATTTATGACGACGTGGTTGAGGCACTTTGTGATGGCGATATCGCGCGCCTCGGAGAACTTACCACCCGTAATTTCGAAGGCCCTTTGCAAACCATTATCCCATGGGCAACCAATCGTTTCACCGACACGATGATTGAGAGTTGTCGCAGTCAATTTGGTAAGCAGTTCTGGGGTTTCTGGATGCTCGGTGGGATGTCGGGCGGCGGTATGGGATTCATCTTTGACCCCGCGGTCAAACAGGCCGCTCAGGATTGGCTGAGCGTTGAGTTGGTGCGTGTGAAACGGTCGCTCGAGACCGCATTGCCGTTCGCGATGGACCCGGTCGTCTATGACTTCGCGATCAACGACAACGGAACTTCGGCGGAACTACTGCGAGATGAAAATGCGGGACTGCCACAGAAGTACTACGCCCTGATGTTGCCGCAGTGGCTTCGCACTCCCCTGCGAGATCTTTCGCCACAAACCCGTGGGGAACTCTCACGGATCTCGTCACGCTGTTCGGAATCGGGATCCTCGGGGCTCGATGCGTCGGAGTTGCTGCGGAGCGTGTTGCCTACCGCGAAAGTCAATGTCGGGAGCGATTCTGGATCGGAGAATGAACCGGTAGAAGACTCGTCATTGAAAGAAATTCTGCATCGCAACGGATTCGATCGTAGCCAGCATGAACAGATTCGTGAAAGCATGCGATCAGGCCGTTTCGGTTTGGCGGCGAATCGCTTGGCTCGTGATTTGAAGATCGCCGACGTCGAATCGCGACACGTTACTGATACTCGAGAGGGAATCGACGAAAAGATGGTGCGGATGGGGGCCGAGGCAATCGCCGCAGGGCAAGTCGGGGTCGTGACGCTGGCTGCGGGGGTTGGGAGTCGTTGGACACAGGGTGCGGGCGTTTGCAAAGCGTTGCATCCGTTTCATCGCTTCGCGGGACGTCACCGCAGCTTTCTCGAAATCCATTTGGCAAAGAACCGGGCGACATCGCGTCGGTATGGCGGGGTGATTCCGCACGTCGTCACCACGAGTTGGATGACGGATGGGGCTATTCGGACGGCTCTCAAGGAAAATGAGAACTACGGTCACGATGGTCCGCTGCACATCTCGAGTGGACGAAGTGTCGGATTGCGAATGGTGCCGATGGTGCGTGATTTGCAATTCTTGTGGGAGGAGACACCACAGCAAGTGCTCGATCAACAACAACAGAAGATGCGAGAGAGTGCGCGATCGGCGATCGCCAATTGGGCTCGTTCGATGGGAGAAGGCAGTGACTATACCGACAACGTGCCTGCCCAATGTGTTCATCCGGTTGGGCATTGGTATGAAGTTCCCAATCTGTTTCGTGGTGGAGTGTTATCACGGTTAATTCGTGAACAACCCGCGCTGAAGTATCTGATGCTGCATAACATCGATACATTGGGGGCGAACGTGGATCCTGGACTCTTGGGGTTGCACATCGACTCCGGTGCAACGTTGAGTTATGAGGTGATCCCGCGGCGGCTAGAGGATCGTGGAGGCGGATTGGCGTTGGTGTCGGGGCGGCCTCGCTTGGTCGAAGGACTGGCGATGCCGGACGATCGTATCGAATTCGGATTGCGGTTCTATAATTCGATGACGACGTGGATCGATATTGATGCCTTGTTGGGGGCGTTCGGGTTGGACCGGAAATCGCTCGACGACGCCGTGACGGTCGATAAGGCGGTTCGAGAAATGGCGGCGAGGTTGCCGACCTACATCACGTTGAAAGAGGTGAAGAAACGTTGGGGGCATGCTCAAGAAGACGTGTTCCCGGTCGCGCAGTTCGAAAAACTGTGGGGCGATATGACGACGTTGTCAGATGTCGATAGCCGGTTCATTGTCACGCCAATGCGACGAGGGCAGCAGTTGAAAGAACCTTCTCAACTCGATGCGTGGAACCGCGACGGCGGTTCGGACTACGTCGATTCACTATGTGATTGGCGGTAGCTGCTCAGTCGGCGGATCGATCCTGATCGTGCTGGCGTGGCGATGGCTCGAGCATTTCCATTTTTGTCGTAGTTGCCGTCGCCAGACGGTGTCCACCCTTTGGCGCACGTAGCTGCGTTCGCAAACCGACGTCGTCGTTTGAAATGCTCGATGTGGGAAAACTCACTCGCCGTAGCGGATGTCTCCGCGACGGAGTCGGGTTTCCCATTTCTTGATGTCGCTGCGGCGGGAGTTGGCGTTCTCCTGATCGGCACGGTATCCGAGTGTATCACCGACGATCATTCGCAGGTTTTCGATCGTTAGCACTCGCACAGCCATGGAGGATGAATCGAGAAATTCAACGAGTTTTTCATCTCCACCCATTTCGAGTTCCTCGGGAGAGAATCCGACTAGCAGTTTGTAAAGTTTCTGACTGTCGGCGAGTTCGGCTCGCTCGATCGCAACTCGAATCGCTTCGGCGGTTTGCGCGTCCGAGGCGATTTGTTGACGGAGCATGTTGAAGTGCTCTTCCCAGTACAACCGTTGACGCGGTCGGTTAAGGATACCGTCGGCTCCGAAGTAGACGTCGGCGCGTCCAAGCAACAATAGAGTTTCCGCGGCCAGGGCGGGGACTTCGACGCGGCGAAAGGCCATCGCTTCACGCAGCGACTTTTCAATCGGTTCGTCTTTGCTGATGAATTCCATCAAACCTTCCCGAGCCGATTCGACGAGTACATCTCGTTTCGCGGGCGCGTCGATCCATCCAGGGAGGCGGTCTACGGTTGTCAACATTGCGGGTTGTACGCCGGTGCCTTGGATCTGTTGTCCGGTTTCGAGCGTAACGGGTTCGTCGGTCGAAACAACCTTGTTGTCTACCATCACGCTGGACTTCAGCATGGCTTTGCCTTGAACAGCGATCACTCGATAGACGGGCAGTCGATTGTTCGGAAGCAACGGATTCGTGCCGAGTCGGCGCAGGTGGGTGAGTTCGACTGCCAAAACCGTTTGTGCCTCGGGCATTGCGATCTGAATTTGACGAGGGCCGGCCAGCAATGTGGCCGTGACATCCGGTTGGGTTGACGCCAGCAATAAGCGTCCGTCGATCAGATGCGTTACCGATCCGACTCCGCGGTCTTGTCCCAGCCTCAAACGTGTCGGTCCGGCGAGTGTCCACTCCAAACCGGTTTGATTGACCAGGATTGGGCGAAACAGAGCGGGAGCGACGACGGTTTGACCAACCTTGATCGCTGAAGTGGTGGAGGTATTGGTCGGCTTCTTCGGCTTAGTGGCTTCTGGTTCATCCGTCTCCGCGGGTGGAACGATGAGCCGTGACCAACTGTCACCGTCACGGACGATCACGAGTGAATTGGGCTGCGACAGTTCAGCGACGATCGTGTTCGAGTCCGTTGCGACCGGTTGTTCGACTACCTCACTGGCATCATCAGGATCGCTGTTTGGCATGTCTTCGGAGGGAACGGTAGCGGCCGATTCCGGTTCACCTGAATCGATGGCAGTGTCGTCGGTGCCCATCTCGGCTGACTCCGGTGCAGAGTCTGGTGTTTCGTTGGAGGTGGAAGACGCGTCACTCGGTCCAGAGGCGTCGACACTGGCATCACCAGGCATGGATTCAGGATCCGAGTCCGGTGCGGCGGCGGCCGAGGTGGTGTCGGAGTTGTCCGAGCTCGGTGTGGCGCCGGTGGGCGTGTCCGTCGCGGGGGGCTTAGGTGGAGGTGTGTTTTCCGCTGGTATGGGCGTTGTTGTTTTGGAGTCCGCTGTTTCGCTCGGCGTGGTCGTTGAGTCGACTGGTGCAGGTGGCGTTTCTGAGGCGGTGTCGTCGATTGAGTTGGGGGCGGGAGTGATCACCGGTTCGGCAACGGGGGCGGTGTCTTCCATCGCGACGGCGCCGATTTCTCGGAGGTTTTGTTTGGTGAGGGGCGCGAAGATTTGTCCGAGGACATACAGAACGACGCCCGTCAATGCGAGCGTGACTAGCCAAGGCGTGATCCGCGATGGACGAATTCCACCACCATAGCCGTCCGTTCGTTCGAGCATCGCTCGCGTCGTGCCGGCAACGATTTCTGCTTCACTGCGACCCGTGTCATCATCGAGATCGGGTTGGTTTCGGATTCTTGCCGAGGCGTTTGAGACTCCCGAATCATCAGGGCCGACAGGGCGAATCGCGGTCGCAGCTGCGGAGGACCAATCGGGAGTCGAACGGTCCGGAGCGCCGGGCAACGCGGATGTGGTCGCGGAGGCACTTACGCCAAGATCGTTTTCTTCGTCTTTGGAATCGTCCGGGATCTCGACCGATGAGTACGCGGCGGCAGATGATTGAGGCGTGTGCGCGTCAGCGGCGGGTTTCGTCTGCTGTTCCATCAAGCGAAGTTCATCGCTCAGCGGTAAGTCGTAGATCCGATTTCTCAATCGTTCGCTAACTCGTGCAGGTTGCCCTAAAACGACGGTCAGAATCTGATGACATGCAGCGGCCTCCGATAACGAGGTGTCCGACTCCAGACACAGGCGTTCAATTTCGGCGATCTGTTCTTGTGACAACGTGCTGTCGAGGTACTCGCTCATGACGTTGGCGTTTTCGAGTGGCCCGATCGCGTCGGGCGAAAGCGCGCCGATTTCTCGACGATCGACCGAATTGCGGATACGTGCGATCAACGATGTCGCGATACCACTCTCTTCGATTTTGGCCTTCAGGACTTCGGTGTCCTCCTCCTCGAGCATGTCGTCGAGGTAGGCCAAGAGAGTGCGAAGTGTCAAACGCATGAGTCTTCTCGTTCAAATATCCAGGGTGTGGTCACTGCGGAAAACCGAAGTGAGGCAGGAGCGTACCGAGCCGAAAGACCGGAAAGTCGGCTGCCATTCATTCAGTATTAGTGACCTGCCAGACGTTGATCCGTGCAGGAAAATCCGGATTCATTCGAGAAAAGCATTCTTGGCCTCCAAAAATCGCTGATTTGCGTTGGATTCGAGGCTAGGGAGCGGGCCAGAGCACCACTTTGCCTTCGCGTCCGGCCGTCATCATCAGAGAGTCGTCGGCGTTGAAGTCGACAGCCATGACGCCGTCGGTGTGCCGGAGTAATTCCAACAGTTCGCGTCCTTGGGGGCCGATGCGTGCTGGCAATTTTGTCCCGTTTTGATTAGGCGGTGGTGCCGAATACAGCGGATCCCAAATGCGGACGCTACGGTCCTGCGAAGCGGTAAATAAGCGCAGTGTTGAACGTGACACGTCGGTAGGCTCGATCTCTCCGATCAAGGCGACGTCCTGGATCGCTTCGGCATGCCCCTGGAATACGGCATCGGGTGAATCGTTGATATCGTGAGTTTTCGAAAGGTCCCACATCCTTGCCAGTCGGTCGCGCCCGGCCGCAGCAACAAACCGGCCGTCTGGTGAGAAACAACCGGCGTGGATCGCCCCAACGTCGGGATCGTCAAATAGAACCCGTTGTGTTTCTTCGTCGAAGTCATGTAGCACGACTCGGCCGCGGTTGGTAGTTGTCAGGATGGAACGACCATCCGGTGAGATTGAGATCGAAAGTGGCTGATGGATTCCGTCTTCGGAGGACCCTGTGGCGTCGCGGATCGTTGCGGTGTTGCTAAATTCTGCGGTGTCCCGGTCGAAGGCCCATCGACGAATGGTGCCGTCATCGCCGCCGGTCAAAAACTCCGTTGCTGTGAGATGATCGTTAAACGCGATGCATCGGACGGCGCCGTCGTGAGGAGATTCGAGTTTACCAATGGCGTTACCATTCCGTGCATCCCAAAGTTTGACACTGCGGCTTCCGGTGGCTACGAATTTGCCGTCGGGTGAAAATGCGGCAACGCTCAACGCCCCGTTAATGCGGTAGCTCATCTCGAGTTTGCGAGAGTTGGTGTTCCACCGGAAAGCCGAGTTACCGTGCATCGTGACCAGTTCATCATCGGATACCGGAGCGGCAGACGATACGTCGCCGATACGATCGGGAAGACCTAGGACGATCGTCTTTTTTGCGTTGCGGATATCGTCGTCTGCCTGCCATCGTTGCACGCGACTGGGGGCATCACCGGGCGGATTGATTGAGACGATTGCTTCCCGCCCTGATGAGTTCATTGCGACCGAAGCGATACCCGGTTGTCCTCCTGATCGTATGCGATTGCGTGCAGAGACGGTCAATTCCACGAGCGTGTTCGGCTGCGCGGGCGATCCGCCTTTCGGTGAAAGTTGCCACCACGTCGCGCGATGGATTGTCGAATTGATTTTCTGAAGTTCCGATGTAGTGATGACGCGGCGACCGTCTTCCGAAAAATCCACATTGGTGACGAATCCGTCATGTTCGAGGCGGTCGACAATTTCGCGAGAACTTAGGTCGATCCGCGAGAGGCGTTGGTCGTCCGCCGCCAGCCATATGCTCTGTCCGTCTGTGGCGAAGGCGGCATCGTTGATGCGCGTGCCAAGAAGCAAGTCGATGGGTGAACCGATTGGTGTCCCTGTTTCGACATCCCACACCAGGACGCGTCCAGCACGGTCAGCCGTTAACGCGTGACTGGCATCGGATGACAGTGCGACCGCAGCGACGGACTCTTCATGGCCACTGAGGCGATGCAGGATTCTGGCCGTCGATGTGCCGGGATCAAAACGCCACAAGATCGCGTTGGATCCCTCGGAACTCGACCCGGTCAAGATAACGTTGGCGTCGCGTGATACCGCGAAAATTTGATTCAGCCCGGTTCCTGTGATGGTTTCCAGTTCGGTTCCACGGCGAAGATTCCAGACTCGGACGACTGAATCCGCTCCGCCGACGAAGAGTCGTTGGGAGGCGACATCGACGTGCATTGACATCGCACGGAACGCAGTTCCTTCGGTGAGATTCGCTATCGGGGCGAGTCCGCTTCGTTCCTCTCGCGTTGCGTTCGTTGATGTGTCCTCTTCGTTGGTGAAGAGGTCGGTCGTCTTATCGAGCGTTAGCGTTGTGGGATTGATCGATAGTACTTTTGCGGTGCGATCGCGACTCGCGGTCACGATGCGGCGTCCATCGGGCGACATCGACGCGGACCAAATTTCATCGTCGTGAACTTGCGTTGCAGTCGGTTCGACGCGGGCGAAAGTGGGGGCGGTTTCGGGCGCGGTCTGCGAGGTGAGTGTGCCCGAGAATGAATCGTCTGCTATCCAGAGTCGAATCGATTGATCGGCGCCCGTCGACAATATCTGCTCGCCGTCGTCGGTTAAGAACGCAGCATCCATGACCGGTCCGCCATGGCCTCGTAGGGTTCGAGCGAGTTCCCAATTAAAACGCGGTGACGACCCTGTGTCCGGTGCGGGTTTCCAAGTGTGGATGAGGTAGTCGTCGCCACAGGTCAGCAAAGTCTCGCCGTTTTCGGAAAACTGAATGTTACGAATCGACTGTTGATGTGCCTTTGCCGTTTCCGAGGTCAAGTCGGACGTTGATAATCCGGACGTTGATGATCGGTCCGCGAAATCGCTTTCGTCGTTGACCAGTCGTGTGAAGATGGTTTGAGACGAGGTTGCATCTGTTGCCGCATTTCGACGATTCGGAGAGGACGATGGCGAGGATGCCTGCACGGCTCGTTTGACGAGTTTGGTGATGTCGTTGTCTTTTAGGTCGGCGATCGACCATACCAGCACGTTGCCCTCGACATCTCCGGATGCGATCGAGTTGGCGTCAGGCGATATGGCAACACTGGTGATCGGTTGCGAGTGTTCGTTAAAAATGCCAATCGATTCAGCGCGGAACTCACGGTCGGTTTGTGCTTCCCAAACGACGACTTGGCCGAGTCCTTTTTCAGCGACGGCAGCGGCGATGCGAAAACCGCGTGATGTGACACCGGTCGACATCCCAGTGACGGGAGCGATATGCCACATCGTTTTCAACTCGGACCCGGTCGCGATTTCCCACACGCGGATGGTGCGATCGGCTGAAGAGGACACGAGGTAATCGTCGCCAACCATTCGAAGGTTGGTGATGCGATCTCGGTGCCCTCGAAGGCGGCGGGAGGTGTTTGCCGTTTGGGGCCGAGCTAAATCCTTGTCGCGAGGATCCCACAACAAAATCTCACCGCGTTGCGTTCCGGCGGCCGCAATGGAACCGTCGCGACTGATCGTGATGGCTGAGACGTTGTGCGGCGAACCCGAATCGTTCTGAGCGGCGGAGAGCTTGGGTAACTCGATCGGTTTCACCGAGAGTGGTCGGTTCTCGGCGGCGGTGTTTGGTGACGGCAGTGTCAACGAGGCGACCGTCCCGTCATCGAGCCGAATGAGGGTTGTGCCGGGACCGCGATCCGTTGTGTTGAATGCGATCGCGAGGCTTGTGGGCACACCGGACGCGTTCACTGACGCGGCGGATTGGTTTGCGAGCGAGGAAAGGTAACGCAATTCCCATGGCACCGAGTGATCGGTACGGTCGCCGATGAGACCGGAGATCAACCGGCGTGCTTCGGTAAACTCATTGCGATCAATGCGTGCCTTTGCCAGTCCGACACCGGAGACATAGGCTTCGTATTCGGCTTTGGTTTTGGCAATCTGAGCGGCCCGTGCATTCTGAATCGCTCTATCGGCATTGCTGTCCGCGCGGTCACGTTCTTCGGCTGCGATTTCCGCGTTGCGGATCGCTCGCTGTTTTTGAATTTCCGCGATACGCGCGCTTTCGATGGCTTCCTCGGAGTTGCGATCCGCCCGTTTGCGTTCCTGAATCGCTTCCTCTTCGTTCTCTTTGGCGAGATCTCGCTGTTCTTGAGCGATCTTGAATTGGTACTTCGCCATCGAGGCGTTGCGTTGAGCACGCGTGCTGGCTTCATGAATGAAGTACAACGCGATTGATCCGCCGATCAAGATAAATGCGAGCATTGCGACGGCAGTCTTTTTGAGCAACGCGAACGTGGCTTCGCGTTGTTCTCTGAGCCGGAGCGCCTCTTTCAAGCGTCCGATCAATTCGGTGTGATCGGGCTCGTTCGGATTGAGCAATGACAGGCCGAGATCGTAGTCTTGGTTGGCGTACGCGGCTTCGGCGTGATCGATCGGTGTCTTCTTCAATCCCGCATGGGCACGGTCGTTTCCATCCCATAAGGCGATGGCTTCTTCGAACCCGAATTGGGCTCGAGTGAACTGCGGGTAGGATCTCGTTTCGTTCGCGATCTTAAGATCTTCGCTGGCGCGTGTTGCTAACGAGATGCTCTCGGCGTGCGATCGGTATTCGCGAATCGCGTCTTGAAACTGAGTCGTGTCGGCGTAGCGATCATCGGGATGGTCGGACATCGCTTTCAGAGCGATGTTCATCAATTCGCCGTTGTGCTTGGCGTCGTATGGGCGGATTTCGTTGTTGGCGACGGCTCGCAAACATTGGCTGACGTTGGCGGCATGGTGCGGCGGTTGGCCCGTGATGACCATGAACAAAGTCGCGCCGAGCAGGTAGATGTCCGCGGCCGGTCCGATACGTTCGACCGGACCGATTGCCATCTCGGGAGCCATCATCGAGGGCGTGCCACCGAGTCGGGTTGCGGGCGTGATCGAATCGAGTTTTTCAAATTCAGGTTTCGCCAACGCGATGCCCCAGTCCATCACCATCACGACGCCGAAGTCGCCGAGCATGACGTTCTCGGGTTTGATGTCACGATGGACCACACCACGCGTATGAGCGAACCCGATCGCGTCGGCGACTTTGATCAGGATTTCGAGATTTTCGTCACGAGTTTTCTCGTTGATGACGTCCGACCAGGGTGTGCCGACGACGCGTTTCATCGAATAGAACAGCGTGTTGTCGCCCGTCACCGCTACGTCGTGAATCGGCACGATGTTGGGGTGGTCGAGGTCTCCGGTGACGACGGCTTCGGACAAAAACTGCTGCCGTCGATTCTGCTCGACCGACTCGAGTTTCCCTTCTTGAGCGAGCCGTTCACGTTTGGCGGTGTCGAGTGGGCGAATCACCTTGACCGCGATCAACCGGTCGAGTGAACCTTGTCGGGCAACGAAAACATTTCCCATCCCGCCACGCCCGAGCAAGCGGACGAGTCGATAATCGGTTCCTTTGTCTTCGTCGTGAATCTGGGTGGCGACGGATTGGTTGCGGAGTTGCAAACGCGTTTCCACGATCGTTCGATCGATGGCGGGTGGCAACTCGGTTGGTTCTCGATCAGAAGTAAACTCAGACGAGATTTCATCCCAGTACTTCGCTTCCGCATCGGAGAGAGCTCGCGGATTGATCGTTTGCCCGAGGTCGGTGTCTTCCAGAACCGAAAGGGATTCGTCGTCGCGATCGCCGGTTTCATCATCGGGGTTGTTACCCGATATCATCGCGAGCGTTTTGGCCGTCTCGTCGAGAGTTTGGTTTGTCTCAGTTTGGGAATTGCCCGACGGTTGCCGATCTGTATCGATGACGGTTTTACCGCAGTGATCGATGCTCGGGACGGTTTTTCCGATCTGGTCGATTGTGGGAGGCGCGTCGATGGTCGTGTCAAGATCGACGTGGCTCTGTTCTTCGAGTGTTGCATCGGGATCGAATTCGCGGTTCTCCTCGACGGTCGCATCGGGATCGAATGAGTTGTTCTCGTCGATGGTGGCGTCCGGATCGAATTTGTCGTCTTCCGACACGGTCGCGTGTGGATCGTCGCTGCGGTGTTCGACTACCGTCGCATTGGGATCAAGAGAGCGATCATCCTCGAGAGTTGCATCGAGATCGAATTCGCGGTTCTCCTCGATCGTCGCATCGGGATCGAATGAGTTACTCTCGTCGATGGTGGCGTCCGGGTCGAATGCGTCGTCCTCCGTCACGGTCGCGTTCGGATCGTCGCTGTGGTCCTCGACAACGGTCGCGTTTGGATCGAAGTCGCGGCCTTCTTCAATGGTTGCGTCAGGATCGAATGCCTGTTCCTCTTCGATCGTTGCGTCAGGGTCAAAGTCACCGTCTTCGACGATGGTTGCATTTGGGTCGGCGCCGGTTTCGTTGAAAGCGGACTCGCCACCGGGTAGCGGCATGTTCTCTTCGACCGTGGCATCCGGATCGAAAGGCGGGGAGTCATCGAGAGTCGCATCAAGGCCAAACCCCGCAATTTCCTCGACCGTGGCATCGGGATTGGTGTTGTCGGATGCGTCACGTTTTGAGTTTTGGTCTGGAGAAGATTCGGAATCGGACTTGGGGTTCGATTCGGATTTCTCGTCTTCGGCTTCCTCACCGATGGAGTCATGATCGTGGTTCATGATCATCCTCTTTGGGAGCCAATCCGGTGTCCGTTTCGCCGTCGGATTCTTCGCTTTCGAGCAATTCAAGTTCCATCGAGCCGGACTCGATATCATCGCTCAAAATGACAGCTTCGCCTCCACGCAGATCCACCCTTAAAATGGTGCGTTGGTCGCTCTCACCGATGACGTATTGAATCTCATAGCTGCCGTCGGGGAGTTCGGTAAAAAGGTCCGTGAGATGTTCCTGCGACATGATGTTATCATGCAGGCGAATCGGTTCAACGAGATCATCGCCCTGGGGGTCAGGAGACAATGTTCGCAGTTGGAAGTACTCTTCGCGAATCGACAGTGGCGAGGCGGACGCTTCGGCTGTTTCGAACGTGACGTTCGAGAGTTCCGTTGTGGAGGTCAAAATGAATGGAGGTGGAGGATCGATGGGCTCAGGGATCACGTTGCGAACCGCGAAGAACGCGGGCGGCAGATCGACTCGTGGGATAACGAAAAAGGCACGCCCGCTTTCGTAATCCGGCACCACGTTACCCTGGAACGTCGACACGGTATTGGGATTGTCGGTTGACGTCAGGAGTTGGCCGGGCACCGCTTCGCTCAATGACGTTCCACCCGCGGTAACGATTTCCCCCGGTGCAACGGTTTGTTCAATCGAGTCGCCCGTGATGACGATGGAAGCATGATGCGAAACGGCGAATCGTACCGCGAGCGGCGCCGTTGCGCTGATGCGACCGTTGAGCGTTGAGTTCAAAATATCGGCTTGCGTGTAGACGTGTGCCACATCCACTTGGGTGCGATCACCCGGTAAGTTTTCGAGGGTTTGGAAACGATTGGATTGTCCGCCCCAGTCGATCGATAGCGTGAGCCCGTTCTCGCCCGCAACGCCGATCTGCACAGAAAGGACGCCCGTCGCGTCGTTTTCATTGGCCTGGGTCAGAATGTTGGTCGAAATCGAATCGACATCGTAAAACGCGGTTTCGATTTCCACAAAGTCGGGATCGTTCGGGTCGGTAATGACACCGGGTTGAACCGCCTCGAATATTCCTGGTTCGATGACGTTGATCTCGGGGCGTGGCGCGAATCGGTGTGCGATGCCGACACCGTTTCCGGTGTTGATTTCAAAGTCATTTCCGATCACAACGTCCGGTGCATTTATGGTGACCGCGCCGTCCGTGATTTGGCTGGCGTAGATCTGAACGGCATCACCGGCCGTCCACGTGTCGCCGGCCGACAGGTTCACGCGTCCGTTCGTGCCACCCGCAATGATTTCGTGGTCTGCGGCAACGTCGCTTCCGTCGTTGGACGAAACGAAGTCGTCGATACGCAAGTCCTCTGTTGCCGAAACCCGGATCTCTCCGTTCGCCGTTGAAAGAACTGTGTCGTTCGCGGGATCGGAGGAGACCAGATCGACGCTGCCATTTACCGTGACAGAAATGTCGCCCCGCACGCTGTTGTCGAGAGTTTCAATCCGGTGAATGACCATCGTGTCGTTGGCGAGCCCAGAGGCATCGCTGCGAAGAATGACGTCACCGTCCGTGCTGATGTCATCAACGATCGCGATCGAGTTGTCCGCCTGAGAGAGATCCACGCCCTCGGTTGCGTTGATCTCCAAACGATTGACGGCGATGTCGGTTCCGCCGGCTTGGGTGACGTTTCCGGTGATCAGGTCGGCGGCATCACCGATTTGGAGCCGACCTTGGTTTACGGTGACGTTTCCGAGAGTGACATCGTCGGCGTTCTCGATCGAGATTGAGCCGTTCGTTCCCGATGATTCCAGTTTGCTCGAGGTGAGATCGATGTCGTTATCGCGTCCGTTAAGGGAAATCGTTTCGGCATCAATGTTCAAGACATTGTCGGACACGCCGAGATTGTCGGGGGTTAGCGTCACGTCGACGGAGTCATTGCCGAGGTCATCGATGACGGTAACGCTCAGATCGACAGGCACATCGATCCGGAGTGTGTCATTGCCGGCACCCAGATTGGTGGTCAAGCGGCCCGTCGTGATTTGGCTCGGGTGTACGGAGTCAACGAAGATCGGGTTTCCGAAAGCGTCGGTCCCCACTCGGATGGGGATGACGGCCGAGTTGGCATCAAAAAGTTCGATTCGGCCCGATCCGTCGATGGACACCTCCACGAAATCGTCCGCCGCGTCACCGGAGATGACGAGGTCGCCCAGCGCCGCGAGTTCAGCAGTCGCATTGAGGACAATTCGCGGTTCCAGCGTGCGGACTCGCGGAATCCATTGCTCAGGACGCGTTTCAGGCTCCGACGCACGGTCACCACGCAACCATCGCCCGACCATTGCGTCGAGAATCGAGCGAAGAGAGTGCGGTGGGCGAATGTTCATGTCGCAGGGCGTGCCGGTGAAAATCGAGTGGCGTTTATTCTACTCAAGAGTGCCGCATTAAAGTGTGGTTCTCGCGGGGATCGGAGATTTGATCGTCAGGAGCGATGTGAAGCTATGCGGGTAATGCGCGATGTTCGTTTGATCATGGTTAAGCGGCTCTGTATAGCGGTGCGGGCGAGTCGAGGGCGTCTCGCGGACGGACTGGCACATAAACGATAGTAACGATACACGTGCGCGTATTGAGTGCGTGAGTCTCGAAATTACCCGAGTCAGTTTTAAATATGAATCGTCTGATCGTTTCCGTGAACGTATTCGCTATCGCAGCGTCGCTGTCGATGGCTAGCGCGGATTCGCCGTACGAACATTCAGAATGGATCACAGGCGACGGCTCTCGGGTGGCAATGGCAGCACCCGACGAGCAGGACGAACTGCGGTTGATGTTGATGGACGAAGGTCCGTCGATTGAGCAAGGTACGCCTGCGACGGATGGTCCAAACGAGCGATCTGATTCCGATCGCTCGGATCCTCTCAGCATTGCAACCGACCTGGACTTCGACTCAGACGGGGCGCAACAAGCCGCGAATGCTGAAAAGCAACAGGCTGACGATCGTTTAGCCCAGCGGATGTCCGTGCTGCGGAAATCGCCTCGGGAGCTTCGCGTGGGGGCGTCGTCAGTCGGAAAGGACGATGTTCCTGTCAATCAAGCGGCTGCGATATTGGACGAACCGCCGCGATGGATCGTCGGTGGTGACCGTATTCCGGAGCCAGCCGATCGCGTTCACACGCGTTTTTGCCATCAGCCGACCTATTACCAAGAGATGAATCTCGAGCGTTGCGGACGTGTTGACTGTGAACGGCTCGGCTGTTTGCAGAATCTGTATTCGAGTTTTTGGTTTGTTACCAATACGGCGATTCTGCCTTACCGAGTGGCCTCGCAACCTCACTGTCGGTGCGTACAAGCCTATGGTGATTGTACGACGTGCCAACGTTACGAGTGCTCGATCGAGCCGCTGGGGTGTGGCGATGATTGCTGTCAGACGGGCGGCGGGCTGCTGAGCGAATCAGCGGCCATTGCCGGCTTCGCGTTCCTACTGTTGTAGGAACGGGTGGCAGGATCGCAGAGAAGTCTTACCGCGAGGCTCGCAGTTGGCCGCGAGCCCGGTGGACCGCGGTTTCTTTGATCTGAGCTTGCTCAGGCGTATCGCTCGGCAGTTCGAGTGCCTCGGCGAGTGATTTGGTTGCCTCATCGGTATTGAGCAGGTCAACCGCGATGGCACGCGCCGTTAGAACGCTGACAACGTCTGCTTCGACTTGAGCGAACCCGCCGTCAACGAAGAACCGTTGGGGACCGGCCGTCGTTTGCAGACGGAGCACGCCATAGCCGAGACGGCCGATCATGGGAGCACGTCCGGCTTGAACACCGAGTTCCCCGTCGTACATCGGAAGCGCGATGAAATCGGCTTCCCGATCCAGTTCGGTTCGTTCGGGCGTAACAACAACACATCGAATGGCCATCGTTTACTTCGACTCCATCTTCTTGGCTTGTGCTTCGGCTTGCTCGATCGCACCGACGTACATGAACGCTTGCTCGGGCAGGTGATCCCACTTGCCGTCGCAGATTTCTTCGAAGCTGCGGATCGTGTCTTCGAGCGACGTGATTTCACCGGGCTTGCCGATGAAGACTTCGGCCACGAGGAACGGTTGCGACAGGAATCGCTCGATCCGACGTGCACGGTGTACGATCGTTTTGTCGTCTTCGCTGAGTTCGTCGACACCGAGAATAGCGATGATGTCTTGGAGTTCGCGGTATCGTTGAAGAATCGTTTGGACGCGGCGGGCGATCGTGTAGTGACGGTCGCCGACGTACTGCGGATCGAGAATTCGCGAGTTCGATGCCAACGGGTCGATCGCAGGGTAGATTCCCTTTTCGGAAATCGAACGCTCGAGATAGATAAACGCGTCGAGCTGACCGAACGCGGTCGCGGGAGCAGGGTCGGTCGGGTCGTCAGCAGGAACGTAAACGGCTTGCACCGATGTAATAGCCCCTTGCTTGGTCGACGTGATTCGTTCTTGCAACGCACCCATTTCGGTTGCGAGCGTTGGCTGGTAACCCACTGCCGATGGCATCCGGCCCAACAGAGCCGATACTTCTGAACCGGCTTGCGAGAAGCGGAAAATATTGTCGACGAAGAGCAGCGTGTCAGCACCCGTGGTGTCACGGAAGTATTCCGCCATGGTCAGAGCTGACAACGCAACGCGAAGACGCGAGCCTGGTGGTTCGTTCATTTGGCCGAACACCATGCAGGTTTGTTCAATCACTTTGCGGCCGGTGCTACCGATTTCGGTATCCTGCATTTCCAACCAAAGGTCGGTGCCCTCACGGGTTCGCTCACCCACGCCGGCGAACACCGAATAACCACCGTGGCTACTCGCGATCCGGGCGATCAGCTCGGTCAGAATAACGGTCTTGCCCAGTCCCGCACCACCGAACAGACCGGCTTTACCACCGCGGACGAACGGGGTGAGCAGGTCGACCACTTTGATACCGGTTTCGAACAACTCGGTGTTCGTTGACAGTTCATTCAGTGGTGGAGCTTGACGGTGAATGGGCCAGTAGTCGTCGGCTTGAACGTCGCCCCGTTTGTCGATTGGCTCGCCGAGCACGTTGAACACGCGGCCGAGTGTTTGTTGTCCGACAGGGACCGAAACCGGTTTACCGGTGTCGACGACTTCCATACCTCGCATCATGCCTTCGGTGCTACCCAGGGCGATTGCCCGCACGCGGCTGCCGCCGAGGTGTTGTTGGACTTCACCAACGAGGTTGATGGTCACACCTTTGTGTTCGCTCTTGATGGTCAGAGCGTTGTAGATCTTGGGCAGTTGGCCTTCGGGAAACTCCGCATCGAAAGTAGATCCGATGATTTGAGAAACACGACCGACGGCATTGGTAGCGGTAGACATTGAATTAGCTCTTAGCTTCTAGCGACTAGCTTCTAGCTGGGTGGGAAAGGTGTGATGAATAGGTGGTACAGGAGGCGGCTTTTCGCGATTCGCAAAGAGCCTGCTCTCGAAAGGGTTAGCCTTCGAGGGCTTCGACGCCGCCGATGATTTCCATGATCTCGCCGGTGATCTGGCTTTGGCGAGCACGGTTGTAGGTCATCGAGAGCTGTTTGATCATGTCGCCCGCACTCTCAGTGGCGCCCTTCATTGCGATCATCCGAGCGACTTGTTCGGAGACGGCTGAATCCAGAAAACACTTAAACAATTTGACTTTGAAACTCGTCGGCACGACTTCTTCGAGAATGCTTTCGGCCGATGGCAGGAATTCGTACTGCGAATTTTCGCTGCCTCCGGCACCCGCATTCGAAGACGCGTCTGTTTCGTCACCGAGCGATCCGAGCGGCAACAGCGTTTCGATCATCGGGATCTGTTTCGACGTGCTGATGAATTTGGTGTAAATCACATCGAGACGATCGATCTTGCCCGTGATGTATTGAGCGAGGTAATCGTTGGCGATCTTTTCGACTTCGTCGTAGGCCGGTTGGTCTTCGAACTGAAGGTACTGGTTGTCGGTTTCGATGCCGCGAAACTTCAGTCCGTTGACACCGCGTTTGCCCGACGCGTCGATGCTCACGTTAGCGACTTCGTCGCGAACTTGCTTGATATGTGGCATCGCCGTCCGGAGGATGGACGCGTTGTAGCCGCCACAAAGTCCGCGGTTACTCGCCAAGACGAGCACGCGTGAGGAGCGAATCTTCTCGCGTTGTTCGAGCAAAGGGTGTTGAACGTCGGTGCCGGCATCGGCCAATCTGCTGACGATCTTCGTGATTTGATCGGTGTACGCGGTTGCCGCCGCAGCCCGATCCATCGCTTTCTTGTAGCGAGCGGTGGCAATCAATTCCATCGTCCGCGTTATCTTGCGGATGTTTCGAATCGACTTGCGTCGTTTGTCGAGAGCACGTGCGTTGGCCATGGCTTATCTGAAGTAAAAGGTTGCAGGTAACGGAAGAGAGAAACGGAACAGTTACCCGTTTCCTGTTACCTTTCGCCTCCCTTGTAGACGGCTTTGAATTCGGTGACGGCCTTGACGATTCGTTCAACGTTCTCGTCGCTCAGTTCTGGTTTGGCAGTCATGTCGCTGACCAACGAGCTGTGTTTGTCGTTGACGAACTGCAGCATTTCTTTTTCGAACTGTTGCACTTCTTTAACCGGCACATCATCGAGCATGCCGTTGGTACCGGCGTAGATGCTGATGACTTGCTCGGCGACCGACAGTGGTTGGTACTGAGGTTGTTTGAGCAGTTCGACCATGCGGTAGCCGCGGTCGAGTTCCTTTTGCGTTGCCGGATCCAGGTCGGTACCGAGCTGCGCGAACGCTTCGAGAGCACGGAAGGCGGCGAGTTGCAGACGCAAACCACCGGAAACCTTTTTCATTGCTTTCGTTTGAGCAGCACCACCGACGCGGGAAACACTAATCCCGGGGTTCATGGCCGGCCGAACGCCGGAGAAGAACAAGTCGGGTTGAACGTAGATCTGACCGTCGGTGATCGAAATCACGTTGGTCGGAATATATGCGGAAACTTCGCCTTCGAGCGTTTCGATGATCGGCAGGCTCGTGATCGAACCACCACCGAGGTCGTCGGACAATTTCGACGACCGTTCGAGCAAACGGCTGTGACAATAGAACACGTCACCAGGGTAAGCTTCGCGGCCTGGTGGGCGACGCATCAGCAAACTCATTTGGCGATACGCGGTTGCTTGTTTGGACAAATCGTCATAAACAACAAGGGCGTGTCCGCCGTTGAACATGAAGTGTTCTGCCATCGCGGTACCTGCGTACGGTGCGATGTATTGCAGAGGAGCCGGTGACGATGCACCTGCGGCGATGACGGTTGTGTATTCCATCGCACCGTAACGCTCGAGCACGTCGACGACGCTGGCGACGGCGGAGTCCTTCTGACCGATGGCGACGTAGAAGCACTTCACGCCCTGGCCCTTTTGGTTCAGGATCGCGTCGATCGCGATAGCGGTCTTACCGGTCTTGCGGTCACCGATGATCAGTTCGCGTTGGCCGCGTCCGATCGGTGTCATTGCGTCGATAGCTTTGATACCGGTTTGCAGTGGCTCGGTAACTGGTTTCCGTTCGGCAACGCCCGTCGCGATGATTTCGACGGGGCGTGTGATGTCGGATTGGACGGGGCCTTTTCCGTCGAGCGGGTTGCCCAATGGATCGAGCACGCGGCCGATGACGGCGTCGCCGGCGGGAACCGATAGCAGTGTTCCGAGGGCTTTGACTTCGTCGCCTTCTTCGATCGTCAGGTAGTCACCGAGAATGATGACACCGACGCTGTTTTCTTCGAGGTTAAACGCGAGGCCGATGGATCCGTTGGGGAATTCGACCATCTCGCCGGCCATGACGCCCGAGAGCCCGTAAACCCGAGCGATCCCGTCACCGACTTCCAAGACTGTACCGACTTCGCGGACATCGATCTTGCTATCAAACTGTTCGATCTCGGCTTGCAAGACCGATGCGATTTCATCGCTGTTGAATTTCACTGGACCGTACCGTTATTTTTTCAAAGAAAAGGCGTTGAATGGAATGTTTTATTGAGGGGAGGCCGGCAATCAGTTGCCGACAAATTGGTCCGATTGTTCGATCAATCGGCGGGCGAAACCGGCTGCCGCGGCGCGACCGACTTTGTCGAGTCGGCTAGCGACCGATGAATCGAACACGGTGTCACCAACTCGGATCACCATGCCGCCGATAACCGACGGGTCGACGATCTCTTTGAGACGAACCTCTTTGCCGAAGTGCACGTTGAGTTGATGAGTGACGTTACCACGCAGGTCGTCCGTCATCGGTACTGCGGTGCGGACTTCGACGAGCAGTCGTCCGGTTGCCTCGTCGTGCAGTTTAACGACCGCATCACGAACGGCATTGACGTATGCGAGACGATGACGTCCGGCCATCACCTTGAGAAATTTCAGCAAGGTGGGGTGAGCCGAACCGGCGAGCATTCGTTCGAGCACTCGGCATTTTTCACCAGCGTCGATTCGCGGCGAAGCGAACGCGGCACGAAGCTGTTCACTGTTAGCGAGAGCATCATCGCACAACTCGTTGAGTTGCTCGATGACTTGATCGGTCGAGCCCTCGGCCTGTGTCGCACCCAACAAAGCTCGGGCATAAGTCTTGCCGAGTTGTTCGGCGCCGACATCGAGCGCGGTGGGCTGGGAAACAGATTCGGACACTTCAGGGATCTCGGCGGGAGGACGGCGAAAAAGTTTGGACTGCAAGGCTTTGAGGCCTGGGATCTTCAGCGGCATCGGCGATTCGCACTCATTCGAAGAATCACTGTGTCCGCCTCAGAAACAGGGCAATTGCGGCACTCGTGGCGTGCCGCAATCAATTTAGTTCTGGCTGGGCAACCGCTGCATCGCTTGCTGGATCAAATCGGCGTGATCTTCCGGAGAGAGTTCACGACCGACAACACCGCGAGCGACTTGCATCGCCATGTCAGAAGTCTTCGAGGCGATTTCCGCCATCGCGACTTTCTTTGCATTTTCAATATCGGCGACTGCACGTTCGCGTTGAGCGGCGGCCTCCGTCTTGGCTTGCTCGACGATCTTTTGGCCGTTTGCTTCGGCGTCGCGTCGGGCTTCCGCCAACATCGCTTGCGTCTGCACTGCCGCTTCATCGAGTTTCGATTGATATCCTGCCAAGATCGCTTGAGCTTCCGCGTTGGCTTTCTCGGCTGACTCCAAATCTTCGCGAATCTTGTCTTCGCGAGATTGCAGGCCGCCCAGAACGTTTGGCCACACAAAGATGGACAAAACCGCCAGCACGCAAACAAAGATCACCAAGTTCCAGAACGCCGATCCGAAATCGAACGACAGGATCGGTGTCTTGGCTTCGTCGGAATGCTCATCGTGCTCCGACGCAGTTTCATCGTCATGCGACACGACATCGTCATCATGCTCGTGGTCGGCATGATCTGCATCCACTTCGACGTCGGCGTAAACCGTCGTCGGTGCGGAGACCATGGCGACACCAGCGACACCGACCATGACCGGCAACGTTGCCGGCACAGGAAGGCTCAAACAGGACATCAGACAAAGGGCGAGAAGGCGTTTCATCTATCAGCTCGGTGACAAACTTCGTTGCGAAATGCGAATCGCGAGTGAGGGTTCACCCACGACACGGGGAGTTTCAGCGTCGAATCGCGACGACTAAGCGGCGCGACAGAGCAGGATGAACACGAGTGCGATGACGGTCGCACCTTCGATCAGAGCCGCCGCGATAATCATGGCGGTCTGGATGCGTCCGCCGGCTTCAGGTTGACGGGACATCGCGTCGACGGCGCTACCACCGATACGACCGATACCGAGACCGGCACCAACGATGATCAAACCGATACCGATACCGAGACCCATGCGTCCGAAGTCGTTCGCGACAGCCTGGGCCAAAATCATTGCCATTTCCAACATCTTCTAAGAGCTCCGTAAATTTTTGAGCGGGTAAACAGGGGGTGAATGGTCAGGTAATCGATCGGAAAACATTCCGTTGCCGTCGAAGGATACGAAGGATACTTCGATCGGCCTGAGGTGGAAGCCCCGCCCGAGATTCATGAGGGGGCAAAGCATAAGGAAATTCAGTGCGAATCGTCGATGGGGCAAAACTCACTAAATTGTCAAGAACGCACATTTTTTAGCCCGGGAAAGCCGATCGCGACAAAATGCCACGCCTGCAGCGGCGAGTGTACCGACTCGCTGAGACTCTGTCAGATGTCTGCGCCACCGCGAGCAAGTTTTTTTGGCTCTCGGCCGAATCCGAGGCTCGCCCCAGTTGTCTCACAATGCCCTCGACCGCATCAGCGGATTCATGCGACTCGGTTTCGAGGTCATGGAGCATTGCTGCCACGGGTTCGGAGACATGTGATGCACGTCCCCGTCAATGGCTGACCGCGCGTCGAAGTTATCGAGTTGGAATCGAACGGAACGCTCTGATTCTCGCGCGTGGTGCCAATCCGCGGGTGTCGATTGGTTCTTCGAGCACGTACCCGCCGACGTTTCCGGCTTGGTCGGTCGCGTCGATTCGCAGATAGATCTGACGTGGCAATTGAGGATCGGCGGGCCACACATAGTCGCCGATGTTACGCAGTCCGGCCGCGATCGTCGTCCACGGTCCGCTCGGTGAATCACTGAACGCGAGCGTGATCGGACGTGAGCTCAAATACCGATCTTCGCAGTGGTACGCGATCACGAGAGAGCCCGCCCGGTCGCCTTCGCCGTACTTTGCACCGGAGATGCCAACGACGGGATCGGTTTGGTCAACGACGACCACAATGTCGGGTGCGTCGCCGGCGAGTGGAGACGGGCTTTTGAGACCATTGGAGGCGACGACGACGATTTGAAATCCGAAGATGCCTTCGCCATTGGTCTCGATGTCGAACGGGCTGACCTTGTCCGGGTCGCTGCCCCACTTCTTCCATGTTTGTCCGCCATCGGTTGTTCCGTAGAGTTCGATCTCTTCGACCCCGCGGCCTCCGATCGCTTCGATTTCGTAGTCCAAACTGAATTGGTTGCTATCGCTATGGCGAACGACCGCACGTTGAGCCAGTCGCTCGAGGTTGAGCGGATCGACGGACGTCACCGGGACACGGCGTTGTTCGCGTGATGCGGAGTCGGTCGAATCCAGTGGCAATTGACCGGGAGCGACCGGACGCGTCTCGGGTTTGGTGCTGAATTGGCGGCTCGGGTTGCGAGTCCGGTTGCTGTCGACCGGCGACCATGGCGATGGGACGGGATCGGTCTCCGATTGCGACTCGTCCACCTCACGCGTCGCCGGCCGGTTGAGCTGAGTCGGTGCCGGTCGTTGGCCTTCGGGGGCTGGAATGTTCTCGGTAACGAACGGAGTTTGCGGCGTGGCGTTGTCCTGTTTCGCGGCCGGCGTTGAGCCTGTCGAAGTTCTTGGTGTGGAGGCTCGCGGTGTCGCGGGAGCGGTTGCCGGAGTCGTTGACCGGGCTGCAGGTGGGGGCGCTGAAGGTTGCGTCGCTGCGGGTTGCATTTGTGGTGTTACGTCGAGCGGCCGCATCGCCTCGGCAGGCGTCTTGGCGGGCGCGGGAGCCGGTGCCTCCGCAGGTGGCGTTGGCAACATCTCGGTGCCAAAGGTGCTCGCGTTGGGCAGCATCTCGATACCGGGAGCGGACCGGCCGAAGTCTTGACTGATCTGGTCGGCGGTCGACGGGAGAGGCAGTGCCGGTGAATTTCCCGCGAGGGTGGCCGTGGTCGGGTTGCGTGCGATCTGTGGGTTGTTGATTTGAGGATTGATCGCTGGAACACCGGCGCCTGGAGCACCTACGAGAGGTCGGCTGCTGTAAATCGATGGCGCCTCGTTGCTGTAGCCCAACGGTGTGTTGTTGGGTTGGTTGGTCTGCGGCGGGGCTCCGTACGGCGTGTTGGCGTAAGGGGCGTTCGTGTAGGGCGAAATGCCGTGTTGGAGATTCGCCGATTGCGGGGGCGCCGGGTATTGAGGGCCCGCTGGGTATTGCGGGCTCATGAGGTGTTGGTTCGCCGGTGGTTGGCTCGCGGGATTGCCGTAGAGCGGGTTGCCGGCACCGAGCGGGCTGGAGGCGAACCGGGTGGATGCGGCGACCGCGACACGTGGTTTTTGCACGCGTTTCTTGACGATCGTTTCATTTCCCGCGCGATCGAGAACGCGTAGCCGCAGCGATAGTTGTTGCCATTGATCGGTGGGTTCGAACGAGAATCGACCACCCTCTTCGGTGCGATCCACCCGCGCCGTTTGCCACTGCTGCAGCGTGTCGGTGACGTAGTGAACGGTGATCTGCGACGCACCCGTGGCGTCTTCGACGGCGAAGCTAGCGGTGACTTTGCCGTCGGCGTCGGCTTCCGCGATCAGATCAACGACCGGTTGGGTCGTGTCGACGGTGACTTTGAGTTCCGGGTCGATCGGCCCGGGCGGGTGCGGCCGGCCACTGGAGTCGATCGTGCGAGTCGCGAACCAGAACGTGCCATCGGGTGTTTCGGAGACTTTGAACTGCCCCACGCTCGGTGATTGACGATCGAGCAAGCGCCACTCGCCCGGTTCGGTCGCAGTGGTGGTGGCGGTGTCTGCAGCAATCCCACGATTTGATTCGGCGGGCGTGCCTGCTGGGATCGCCATGTACAGGTGCACTTCACGCGGCTGCGAACCGCCGGCGGCAATGTTGAACGGAATTTGGAACGAACCCGACCCCAAGACAACGTCCGTCACGCCTTGCGCGAGTCCGGTTCCCGGTGCCATCGCCAAGGCAGCGGCCGCCGCGAGAGCGATAAGTCGACGTCGTCCCGCAACCGAGAATTTGCGATTTTGCAATAGATTCGTGGTCTTGGCACTTCGGTGCTGTTCAAATCGCATGGTTTGGTCAAAATCGAAGGGTTGCGGGCACGCGCAGCGTTTCGACGAAAAAACGCCTCGTTACGGTTATCGGCACTTCCTCATTGCGGACTTCAGCATTTGAATCGCGCTCATCCTCAAAATCGTTATGACTATGACGTCGTCGTCATCGGCGCAGGCCATGCCGGTACCGAAGCGGCAGCGGCGGCGGCACGTCTCGGCGCCAAAACCGCTCTCTTGACGACGAATCTCGATACCGTCGGTCAAATGTCGTGTAATCCCGCGATCGGCGGTGTCGCGAAGGGCCAGATCGTCCGGGAAGTCGACGCGCTCGGCGGATTGATGGGAGAGGCGATCGACGCCACCGGCATTCAGTTTCGAATGCTCAACCGCCGAAAAGGTCCCGCCATGCACAGCCCGCGGGCTCAGGCGGACAAGAAGGCGTACCAGAACCACATCAAGTGGCAGATCGAATCGCAACCCAACCTCGATCTCAGGCAAGAAACCGTCGAAGACCTGATCACCGAAGCCGTCCCCTCGGACCAGTCCGACGGGTTGGCGGCGCAGCGGGTTGTGGGAGTCGCCGTTCGTGGCGACGCGGTCTACTACGCCAAAACCGTTGTCCTAACCACGGGCACGTTCTTGCAAGCGATCATGCACACCGGGGAAGCCCAGAGTGCCGGCGGGCGTGCGGGCGAAGGCACGACAGCAGGAATCAGCGGAGCGTTGAACCGGTTGGGGTTCGAACTCGATCGATTCAAAACCGGAACGCCACCACGACTCAACGCACGCACGATCGATTACTCGCAACTCGAAGAGCAGCCCGGTGACGATGACCCTCAGGCGTTCAGTTATCTGACACGATCGCTCGACATCGAGCAGATGCCTTGTCACATCGCTCACACCAATGATGCCGTCCACGAACTGATTCGGCAAAATCTCTCGCGTGCGCCGATGTACAGCGGCCAGATCGACTCGCGCGGTCCGCGTTATTGTCCTTCGATCGAAGACAAAGTCGTGCGTTTCGCGGACAAGTCGAGCCATCAATTGTTCCTCGAACCCGAGGGCCGCCAGACTCACGAAGTCTACGTCAACGGGATCTCGACCAGCCTCCCACGCGATGTTCAGGATGCCATGTTCCGGTTAATTCCGGGCCTCGAAAACGCGTCGATCATGCGATACGGCTACGCAGTCGAATACGATTACTGTCCCCCCACTCAGTTGTGGCCGCATCTGGAATCAAAAACCGTGGCGGGCTTGTTCCTCGCCGGACAGATCAATGGAACGACGGGCTACGAAGAGGCCGCCGGTCAAGGATTGGTAGCCGGTCTGAACGCCGCACGCACCGTCGCCGGTCAATCGACTTGGGTGCCCTCCCGCCAAGACGCCTATCTCGGTGTGCTCGTCGATGATCTCGTGACCGCGGGAACCGATGAGCCCTATCGGATGTTTACCAGTCGTGCCGAGTACCGTCTGTTGCTGCGTCAAGACAATGCGGATCGTCGATTGACCGCGATGGCGGATGAGCTCGGTTTGATTTCTGCGGAGCGGCGTCAGCGATTCTCTCACAAGCTCGAACAGATTCGACTGGGCCGTGAGATGCTCTCCTCCGCCCGTGTCGAACAGACTCCCGCGGATGTGTATCTGCGTCGTCCCGAAGTGACCTGGGACGTGATTTGCGATCTCGTTCCGGAGTTACAAGCCATTGAACCGGAGGCCGCCGCACAGTGCTGCGTCGACATCAAGTACGCCGGTTATATCGATCGACAGCAAATGGAAGTCGACAAGCAACAGCGGATGAGTGAGAAGCGGATACCGGTCTCGTTCGATTACGGCCGAATCACGCCATTGCGAAATGAAGCTCGTGAAAAGTTCATGAAGGTTCGACCGCTGAATCTCGCCCAGGCCAAACGGATCAGCGGAATCACACCCGCCGACATCGCGTTAGTACTTGCTCATTTGGAGCGATAAATACGCGAGTCGATTGGCGGCAATTTCGGCGACTCGAATCGCGATTGATTCACAGGATGGGGATTCATCGCAGGCGAACGCGATCCTGTTTTTGCTGTCGCCACCGTTCTCAAACAGTGGACCACGTGGCGAATTATTAAGAAATCGCCTCATTTTTCAGTGAGTTCTAGTTTGCCCGCATCGTGTCGGCGAACGTGTTCACGCTCAAACGTAATGCTGACAGGCAGCGGGAGAACACGGGGTGGAAGTCATCCGGTTCGGCGAGGAACAAGCTCACCATCGCCCATGTGTTCTTTTCGGTCAGGAAGACCTTAGCGACTTTAGTGTCTTTGGTCGCTTTGAGCGCGGCGACTTGAGCTCGCAAACGCTCGTCTTCGTTCTCAATGGACCAAAAGTTCGGGTAGGCCAATCGCATCAAGTTTGGATCGTCTTCAGAGATCAGCAGATAGTACGTGCGTCCTTCGAATTTGAACGCGACGTCGCCGTCTTCATCGACACGCGGTGAGTACCCTTCCGTTCGAAGGAACTCCATGTGGCTCTCTTGCATCTTTTCGACGGTCCACGTCACCGGCTTTTCGCTGCTCAATGCCGCTTTGTCTTGTGCCCGGCAGGGGCTCGCGACGAACGCGAACGCCATCGCTAGGGTGGCTGCGGTCAGGGTGATTGTCTTGATGATGGCTCGCATCTCGCTGTCCTCGTCGTCTTCTGATTCGGGGCAATGCCGCGGTGCACCGGAGCACGCGGTCGGCTGACTGTCATGGTACCCCTTCAATGCAAAAGCGTGGGGCAAAGCGGTCAGACGCTGAAGAAGTTTTTCAGACAGAAGGTGTTGGGCGTACGCGTTACTTCGACGATTTTCGACTGAGGATCCAATCAGCGAATTTGGGAGAGATTGCGTTGATCCCCATCAACAGCCGCGTTTTGGCTGGCATGATGATTTCGATTTCTCGCTTTTCGATGCATCGAAGGGCGGCGTCGGCAACGTCAACCGGATCGAGCTGTTTGAGTTTGGCGCCGCCGCCGGGGGCTGCGGCATCGGCGGGCACGTTGGAATCGGCATCGACGCCGTAGCGGTTCGGCGAATGATTGCCCGCGATCGGGCCTGGGCAAACCAAGCCGACGTGCACCCCGTCGGCTTCACATTCCATTCTCATTTGCCGAGTCAGTCCGGCTAACGCGTGTTTGACGACCACGTAACCGCCAAGGAATCGTGGGGCGACACGGGAAGCGAGGGATCCGATGTTCACGATCGCGCCTCGGGTTTGACGCAGCGCGGGCAAACACGCTTGGCTGCATTGCAGCGCGCTGATCACGTTGGCGTCAAACAGTTCGCGAAGAGTTTGGGCGTCCAGGTCTTCGATCCGTCCACGGTCGCTGCGGCCGACAACGTTGACCAACGCGTCGAGTCGGCCGAACGCTCCGAGATGAGCTTCGACGGCGCGTTGGGTGTCGTCGGGTGAAGTGGCATTGGCAACCACCGCGATCAACCGAGATGGATCTATGTTCGCGCCGGCAAGGTCGATACGAGCGGCCTCGAGTCGATCGGCGTCACGTCCCAAAATCGAGACCGCGTAACCTCGTGCCAGTAACCGCCGCGCGATCACCAGTCCAAGGCCTGAGGATCCGCCGCTGACCATGGCTGCGGGGGGAGTTGGTGCTGTTTTCTCGGTCGCCATCCTCGGTGTTTCCTCTGTTGCTTAGCAAACGAAGCGGCATCGGATACATTTCTGCTTTCGATGCCCACGACTCGGTGCCATTGCCGGCGCCTCATTCATTTAAAAGCCTGTTGTATGCCACGTCCCCGATTGAACGAAGCCCGCACGAAAATTGTTGCCACCGTGGGACCCGCGTGTGACAGCGTCGAGCAACTCGCTGATTTGATCGAAGAGGGCGTGGACGTCTTTCGAATCAACAGCGCCCACGGGACGATCGAACAGCACGCTCAGAAACTCGCGAATATTCGTGAAGCGTCCAAGCAAACCGGATTTCCGGTCGGCGTTTTGATGGATTTGGCGGGGCCGAAAATCCGACTAGGCGAGCTTTCTGCTGAGCCCCTGTATTGCCAACTCGGTGCCAAACTCGCGTTCGTGCGTGGCACCGAAAAGTGCAACGATGGGGAACTGACCAGCACCTACCCTCGCCTGATTGACGAGCTTAAAAAAGGTGATCGCGTGATGTTGGCCGACGGGACGGTCTCGTTGCAGGTGCACGCGGTGACGCCGACCCGGGCCGAGTGCGTGGTGGTCGCCGCAGGCGAAATTCGCAGTCGGCAGGGGATCAATCTTCCCGGCGTGAAGCTGTCCGTGGCGGCGATGTTGCCGTCGGACATCGAAACCGCGATCTGGGCGGCAAAGAACGAAATCGATTTCATCAGCCTCTCGTTCGTCCGCAGTGCCGAAGACGTCCGCAGTCTCAAAGATCTGCTCAACAGCTACGAGTGCCGCGCCCTCGTCATTGCAAAGATTGAAAAGCCCGAAGCCCTCGATGACCTTGACCGGATTGTGCAAGAGGCCGACGGGATCATGGTCGCTCGCGGTGACCTCGGTGTCGAAATCGATGTGGCCGAAACGCCGGTCGCACAAAAGCGAATCATTGCGACGTGCAAACGCTTTATGAAACCGGTGATTGTCGCGACCCAAATGCTCGAGTCGATGCACCACAGCGCCCGGCCGACGCGTGCCGAAGCGTCTGATGTTGCCAACGCCGTGATCGACGGGACCGACGCTTGTATGTTGAGCGGTGAGACGGCGATTGGCGAATTTCCTCGCGAGAGCGTCGCGACGATGAACCGGATCATGCGCAAGACCGAAGAGCACTTGCTCGGTTCGTTGCAGTTCCCCTGCGGCGACATCGAGGAGATGCACCGGACGACGCAGGCTGTCACTCGGGCGGGAATCGAAGTCGCCGAGGCGATTGGCAGTAAGCTGATTGCGATCGCAACGCACAGCGGCGGAACCGCGTGGGTGAAGAGTAACACGCGTTCGCTCATCCCGACGGTCGCTGTGAGTGATCACTTGGCATCGGTTCGGCGCATGAACCTGTTCTGGGGAATCGAACCAATTTTCTGCGAGGACATCGAGGACACCGAACACTTGATCGAACAGGTCTCACGTTGGGCATGTCACCAAACCGAGGACGGCGAGTCCATCATTCGTCCTGGTGACACGATGGTCGTTGTCAGCGGCAGTGATATTGTCCTGGGGGCAGACAACGTGATCTCGGTGCACACGCTTTCGTAGTCTCTACTAGATCGGTCCGCGTGTTTTCACGCACATTCAGGTCGCCCGGCGAAAACGGGCGTTTAAATAATGCGATCAGCGAGGCGAGATTCGACGGGTGAATCGGCTCGATGCCGGCTCGTTTTATACCGCCCGGCGTCTACGTCGAAACCACAACGCCGCGCCGGCGCACGCCAGCGGTAATCCGATGAATCCGAACGCCTGCGTCCACGCACTCATCAACACGATTTTGTGGATCAGGGAATTGTGCTGAGCGGCGGTGACGGGCATTTGACCGGTGTACTGCGCGACGTGGTGCAGCAGGCTAACCGCGAGTGATTGCGTTGGGATTTCTTGGTGGCACGACAGGCAGGCACCGTGGCGACTCATGCGTGCCCGTTCGTCATTGTTAAGTGGTCGAGAGAGTTTGAAGTGGTGGCCGATCGTTTGCAATTGATTGCCTTCTTCGTCAACGATTCGTGACCAATCGTTGGCCAGGTTTTCGATCGGTTCCAGTTGTGGCTGCGTCCGCTGTGGCAGGATTTCGCCGTCGATCGTTTCGATGTCGACGGTGAGACGTTGGTTCGGTGGTCTCGTGGAACGACCGCCATCGATCCCGAATCCGAGGGCTTTTTCAGACGTGTGGCACGATTCGCAACTGCGAGCGTTTTTCGTCATTGTGTGCGGCTGAGTCGGAGACATGTCGATTGCGAGTTGTCCCCCTTCGCCTCCGCCTTCGGTGCCTTCGGGCGTCTTGAATATATGGTTGGTCAGAATCGGTTTGCCGTCGGCTCCGATAATCGTGACGCTGGGTTGGCACCCGGGAGCCAGCGGCGTGACGCGGCCTTCGCCGTTGACGCCGAGCATCGGTTGTTCCCACCGCAGGTAGCTGCGTTGTTCGGTAATCTTCCCTGGGATCATGAGGTCTGTGTAGTCCGATTCACCGCGATCGGTGCGGTGGTCCGGATCCATGTGGCGTCGTCCCGCGGCGACCCAGTCAAAGTTCTCTTTCGATTCGTTGCATTCGGGACATTTGTCCTTTTGGCTGAAGTCGATTTTGACGTGGCAGCCATAGCACTGTGGCGTCCATGAAGCATGGCAACTGTAGCACTCCATTTCCTGCAGGTGGCTGGCGACTCCGCTCATCGCGACGAGGCCGTTTTGGCTGAGCTTGCCTTCGTCTTTGATCTTTTTCAGCGTTGGTGTTCGGAGATCTTTCCCGTTTGCGGTGTGGACGATGATGTCTTCCCCGTCCCGCACGACGTTACCGTAAGGGTTGCCGCGAACGGTTAGCAGGTATCCATCGCCGGGCGGATAGATCGTGCCTTGCAGCGTGTGAGACTCTAGCTGCGTGGTGAGTCCGCGGGGTTCGCCTGTCGCGGCTTCGTCTTCGAACTCGTCCATGAACCCGAGCGGCAGGTCCCACGGATAGATGTCAGGAGTACCGTGGCAATCACTGCATTCGATCTGCACAGCGCCGAGGTTGGCGGCGGCGAGGAATCCGTCGCCGTGGACATCGATTGACGTGTGGCAGTCCTGGCAAGTCATTCCTTTTTGATAGTGAATGTCTTGCTCCATCGCGATGTAATGTTTTGAGTGCAGTTTCGGTTGGCCGCTGCCGTCGGCGGCGAAGGGAGATTCGTAGGGCGTCTCCATGAGTCCTTGGAATGAAACGCCGATTCGTTTGCCGCGGTCGTGACATGTCGTGCATGTTTCGACGGGGATACCTGAATACGTTTTGTCGTGAACGGTCACCTTGGCCTCGCGAGTTCCCTGGATGCTGTGCACGAGCATGTGTCCTGGGGCTTCGCGATCGATCGTTTTGTCATCGCCCTCGTAGAAACCTTCGTTGCCATAGGGAACGTGGCACGAACTGCAACCCATGCCGCGATAGTCGCCTCGCGTTTGTCGACCTTTGACCGCGTGGTGACAACGTTGGCATTCTTGGCGGATGTAGGTGAACGCGGCCAGCGTGGGATCATCGTCGAGACGATCGAGTTCATCGAAACCGAGCGCGTCGGGCAACGCTTCGTGACGATCGACGAAGACCTGCGGCTCCATTTTCTTGAGCCGTTGCATGTACGCTTTGTATGCGTCCGTGCCGAGTCGGTCGTCCGGATTCTCTGGATTCTCGACTGCGTAGTTACCGAACTTATGTTCGTAACCGGTGAGGCCTCCGAATGCCCAACAAACCCCTTGGATTTTTCCCGCCTCTGTCATCATCAAACTCTTCCACTGCACTTCCACGTGTTTGGGGTGGCAGGTTCCGCAGGTTTGATCGTTGACCCATGGGGAGCCGGGATCGAGATAGAATGAGTCCGGGTCGTCACCGCCGTGGGCGATGTGTTTGTCCTCTTTTTCGGTCGGGTCACCACCGTGACAAACCACGCATCCGGCGGTGTCTCCTAGTTCTGTCCCCAGGGCGATGATCTGTTGCATCATCTCGCTGCCTGATTCCCGGATTAGTTCGATTTCGCCGTGACAGGCCATGCAACCGCTCGACGCCGATTCGGGGAAGGCGTCGATCATGCGTTCGGCGGCATCGACGTGTGCGTCGCCGTTCACGGCAACACACAGCAGCGTGGTCACGAAAGCGAGCGTGATGAATCGGGCAGCAGCGTGCATGGGAGGCGACGATCGAGAGCAGCGAAAGAAGAACGAGCCAAGAAAAGGACGCCCAGCTTACTCGTTTTTCCTTTGCACCCGCAGGTCGTTTTCGATGCCGGCGGGTTTTCGCGAAATAAAACCCGAGCGAGTGCTCAGGATTCTACCGTCTGTCTTTTGGCAGCTGGTTATTCGCTCACCCGCCACGTTTCGAAAGCACTCGCCACACTTTCAAGCAACCTTTCGGGGGCCCGCGAAAATGAATCGCCGGCGGGGCTGAGCGTTGCTGCGAGCGGTTGTCGCTCGCAGCAATTACCTCGCAAACGTGGCCATTACCGCGCAAAGAGGCTTATTCGTCCGTGACGCAACCTTCAGACGCACTCTTCACGCACTTGATGTATTTGTACAACGTTCCGCGAGTGGCTTTGAGCGGCGGCGCCGTCCAGGCTTTGCGACGCGTTTCCATTTCGGCGGCGTCGATCTCGACGTCGAGCGAATTGGTTTCCGCGTCGATGGTCACGATATCACCGTCTTGAATCAGACCGAGGGGGCCACCTTCCTGGGCTTCCGGGGTGATGTGTCCGACGATGAATCCGTGGCTGCCGCCGCTGAATCGTCCGTCGGTCAACAACGCCACATCGCTGCCCAATCCGGCGCCCATGATGGCGCTCGTCGGTGTCAACATCTCGGGCATTCCGGGGCCGCCCTTAGGACCTTCGTAACGGATCACGACCACATCGCCTTTTAGGATCTCGCTGCGTTCGAGTGCGGCGAGCATGTCTTCTTCGCTGTCATAAACGCGAGCGGGTCCTGAGAATCGGAGGCCTTCTTTGCCGGTGATTTTTGCGACCGCGCCTTCGGGGGCGAGCGATCCACGCAGGATCCGAATGTGCCCCGATTTCTTGATGGGCGAATCGATCTTGGCAACGATCTTCTGTCCCTCTTTGAGTGAAGGGACTTCTCGCAAGTTTTCAGCCAACGTCTTGCCGGTGACCGTCATGTGTCCGCCGCGAATCAAACCTTGTTCGAGCAGGTATTTCATGACTGCGGGCGTGCCACCGACGCTGTGTAGGTCTTCTTGAACGAAGGCACCGCTAGGTTTTAAGTCGGCGAGGTAAGGCGTCCGGTCGCTGACGCTTTGGAAGTCTTCGATTGTCAGTGGCACGTCCACCGAGCGGGCCATCGCGATCAGGTGCAACACCGCGTTGGTGCTGCCACCGAGAGCCATCAATGTCACCATCGCGTCTTCGAAGGCTTCGCGGGTCATGATGTCGCGAGGTTTGATGTCTTTTTCGAGTAAGTGCAGGATCGCTTTTCCGGCGCGATGGCACTCGTCTTTCTTCTCTTCGTTTTCCGCCGGGATGCTGGCCGAGTACGGCAACGCCATTCCGAGGGCTTCGATCGCGGTTGCCATCGTGTTGGCCGTGTACATCCCGCCGCACGCGCCCGCACCGGGACAACTGCGGCGAACGATTTCGCTCCGTTCTTCTTCGCTGATTTGTCCGGCGATGAATTGACCGTAACACTGGAACGCGCTGACGATGTCGAGCTTTTCGTTCTTGTACGAGCCCGGTTTGATCGTTCCGCCGTAGACCATGATCGCCGGCCGATTCAGGCGGCCCATTGCGATCAAACAACCAGGCATGTTTTTGTCGCAGCCCGGCAACGCGATCAACGCGTCGTACCACTGCGCGGCCATGATCGTCTCGATCGAGTCGGCAATCAGGTCGCGACTCTGCAGCGAGTAGCTCATCCCGTCGGTACCCATCGAGATACCGTCGCTGACACCGATCGTGTTGAAACGCATGCCGACCATGCCCGCGTCAACGACGCCTTTGCGTACCTCTGCGGCGAGGTCGAGCAGGTGCATGTTGCAGCTGTTACCCTCATACCACATGCTGCCAATGCCGATTTGAGGTTTGTTCATGTCGTCGGGGGTCATGCCGGTCGCGTACAGCATCGCCTGCGAAGCCCCTTGGCTCTTCGGTTGGGTCACGTGGCGGCTGTATTTGTTCAGAACGCTCTGGTCGGTTTCGGTAGTGGTGCTCATGTCGAGATCGGAGGTTTCGTTTTTTCAGAATGGGGAAACGATGAGTTGGGTGGGCCCAGAGTATGATCGGTAAATCGTTATCTACAAAGATGAGGCAAAAATGACGCGTTTTACAGGCTGGTACGCCTTTTTCACCGCAATCGTGATCGCGATCGCCCCGTCCACGTTCGCTCAGGAGCCGCCCGCCGCAGACCCAACCGGGCCCGCCGAGGCCCAGAGTGTACAAAAGGTCCAGGAGGGACAGGCGACCCCGAAAACACGTTCGCAGCTTACCGATGTGTCCGACAAGGAGTATGCCCTTCGCTCGCGGCCGCTGTTTGATGGGACGGTTTTGGCCGGATGGGAGGGCAACGCCTATTGGTTCCATACCGAGGGCAACGCGGTCGTGGCGGGGCGTCTGGAAAAACGGATTCCTGAGAATCAATTTCTCTGCACGACCGAGACCTTTGATGACTTCGATTTGCGGATGGAGGTTCGCATGCGGGGCACCAACCCCAACGCGGGCGTGCAATTCCGCTCCCGCCGCCCACGCAGCAGTGATGACATTCCCGCCAACGAAGTGATCGGCTATCAGGCCGACATGGGCAACGCCTGGGGACGCTCGGTTTGGGGCGCGCTGTACGACGAATCCCGCCGACGAAAAATGTTGGTCGAACCGGACGTGCCGTTTGATGTCGAGTGGACCACGGGAGTGGCCAAGGTTTCAGATGACGCCACCACCGATCCCGCTCAAGAGGATTCCGGCGAAATCGATTCAGCAACCAGCGCCCCGTCGAGCGTCCCCGAATCCGCTTGGGTGCAAATGCGAATTGTTTGCAAAGGCGACCAGATCGAGATCTTTCTTAACGGCACTCGCACGGTCGAGTACACCGAAACCGATCCCAAAATCCCACGCGCCGGAGTGATCGGGTTGCAAATACACGGAGGTCCGCCCGCCGAAGCGTGGTACCGAAATATCCGTATCCTTTCGTTCTAGCCAGGTCGGTCTGGCACTACGAAACACGGGGTTTTTCGAAACGCCGATTGTTGCTGTTGGGACATTGTCGCGACCGTGAGGGCGTTGCCGCCTTGCGTTTTTTTTCGATCGATCCGAGCGAGTTCTTCAGCTCACCACTAAATTTCACCCACCTTTTTCGTTCTTCTTTGCAACTTTTGCCGAGACCAAGGGTTTCATGGTTCCCTTGCCAACGATTCTCGTTTGGGCGAACACGCGTTGATGTCTGATGTTTCAGATGTCTCGCGATTGAAGCGACCAGCCAAAACCATCATGGCAGTACGACGCATTTACAGCAGAAAGAGGCCTTCTTCGATGATACGTGTCCGACCCCAATGTCTCGTTCGCGGAGTCATGCTTTTCGCCATGATCGCTAGCCCCGCGATCGGTGGAGACTACTTTTTGACCATCGGCGGCGGATATGCCCCATCGGGGAATCAAGCGTCACTCGAACGGAACGTCTTGTTTTCGCAACGCGTCCTCGAGGAAAAGAACATCGGTCTCGACGTGCAGAGCGTTTACTTTGCCGACGGCGATCAACCGCGTCCTGATCTGCAAGTGATCGATCGAAAATCGATCCCGAGGGCAAACCAGTTGATGGCTGAATTCTTCGGCAGCCAAACGGACCTCGGATTGTCTTATCGCAATCACCGTGTGCCACATGTTCGAGGTGCGACGAGCGAAGCAAACCTCCGTCGTTGGTTCAAATCGGTCGGCCCGTCGATGCAAAGCGGTGATCGACTCTTCATCTACGTGACGTCGCATGGCAATAGCAGCAATTCGCGTAACCAGCCTTACAACACCTCGATCTCGTTGTGGAACAATGAACGGCTGGAAGTTGCCGAATTGGTCGAGTTGCTCGATGGGCTGCCCGAAGGTGTCAGTGTCGTCGCGGTGATGGTGCAGTGTCACGCGGGCGGGTTTGCGAGATTCATTTACAACGAAGGCGATCCCGAGCAAGGGCTCTCGACACAGGCACGCTGTGGTTTTTTCGCGACGGTGCACGATCGACCTGCCGCCGGATGCACACCGGATGTGGATGAGTCGACCTATGTCGAATACAGCACGTATTTTTGGGAGGCGATCGCGGGACACAATCGACTGAACCAGCCGGTCGAACTGCCCGACTACAACCGCGACGGCAGAATTTCATTCGACGAAGCCCACGCGTACACGCTTCTCTCGAGCGACACGATCGATTTGCCGATCAACACATCGAGTGAGTTCCTCGGCATCGAAAGCCGATTCCAAAGTGACCAGCATCCTGATTTGTTGCCACGCGATTTGTCGTATGACGAACTACTCGAGTTGGCGACTCCGTCGGATCGTGCCGTGCTCGAAGGGTTGTCGAAACAGCTCGATCTTTCGGGGCAGGACCGATTAGCGCAAGCCGAACGATTGAAGAACGACAGACGCTCGCAGCGACGTGGACGATATCGAGGTCGTCCCGAAGACCCCGCATCGCAGTTGCGGCGAAAGATTGCCGGGAGTCTGAAGTCGCGTTGGCCGGAACTCGCTAATTTGATGAATCCGGTATCGATCGAATTACTAACGACGCGAAGTGATGATTTCGTCCATGCGGTCGAGGTCCATCCTGACTACGAGCGTTTTCGAGAACTCGCTGATGCCGCCTCCACGGAATTGAGTGATCGTGAAAAACGAGTGAAGGTCGAACGGTTCATCCTGGCGGTTGAAAACGTCATCCTTCGCGAGAATCTCGTGCGACTCGGAGATGTCGACACGATTTCTCACTATCAAAGAATCGTCGAGGGTGAGAGTTGCTCGATTGGAGAGTAGAATCTCCTCGGCTTAGCTCTTCGATTCTCACGGTGGAACGGTGGTTTGTTTTTGGATTGGTGGACGGTTTCTCAATTTGCAGCAAAACCCCAGGCCGCAGGTGCTGTCGTCGGTAGCGTGAAGGCCGACGAAGGTTCGAGGGCCGGTCATGCACCGTCGCCCTCGCCGAGTTTGATCGCGAACGCGTCCAAGCCCATCGGGCACACGCGATACGGGTTGTTGGTGTTTGGCGTGATTTGTCAGTTATTGACGATCTGGATCACGTGGCCGCTTTGGCAATCACGTGTCGCACCACCTCACCTGCCCGCACTGGATTTGCCGCAGGTGTCTTTCGGTTGGCTTTTGATTGCTTCGCTCGTGTTGATCGTCGCGAAGCCTCAGTGGGGGCTGCCGTTTCATTGGGGCGTTCTGATCGTGGCGTGTGTGTCGGATCAGTTTCGGTTGCAACCGCAGTTTTTTTCGATCGCCGTTCTGATGACGGCTTGCGTCTGGGATGCGGGCCATCGGGTTGCCCGTTGGACGCTCGTTTCGACTTGGTTGTGGGCCGGGCTTCACAAATTGCTGTCACCGGATTGGTTCGGATACGCTTCGCACTGGCTGGTCGCACGTAGCGGCTTTGACGCGGATTCGTCGTATTGGTGGTTCGCGATGATGGTGGCCGTCGTCGAATTGGTGGTGGGGCTGCTCGCGATTTTTCGGCCCAAGTGGGCGGCACCGGCGTGTCTGGTGATGCATGTTGGAATCGCCTTGATGATTTCGCCGCTTGTGCTGAATTGGAACGAGAGCGTTTTACCGTGGAATATTTCCGTCGCGATGATCGGTTCATGGGTAATGCGGACAACGGAATCGTGGCGACCGATCCTGGGATGGGAGAAAGTGGTGTGCGCGGTTGGCTTGCTCGCACCCATCGGTTTCTACGGCGGGTATTTGGACCACGGATTTTCCGGGGTGCTCTATTCCGGTTCGATACCCCAGGGATTGATCACGACGAAGCAAGGCACGCACCCGATCGAAGGTTGGGGCGAGTTGTGTGTTCCGTTTCCCAAAGAACGACGGACGCTGCGGATCTATTTCGAGCAGTGGGCCCAGCCCGGCGATAAACTGCATCTCGCGGATTCACGTCCGTGGTTGGACGATGCATTTTATGTTTTGGATTCTTCACAACACGCGAGACCGATCGACCGGGATGAGTTCTTCGCGGGCGTTCCCGTGGATAACGGTTTGGAAGAGTCAGGGGTGTCGCCCGAAGGTTCGGTGCCGATCGAAATCAGTGGCGTGGGACTCGACAGTCGGCGATCAAAATTTGAGTTGCAGAAAGCGGGAGTGCGAATGGTTCGTCGATCGGACGACCAACCGATCTACGCGATTGAATTCACTCAAGACACTTTTGACCCGGCGTTGCTCACGCACCTCGAAGGTCTGCCTAATTTGATGCAGATTCAGTTTGCGGGAACGGACATCAAAGACGATGATCTCGCAAAGCTCAAACATCTGCGACTGCTGACGGGGATCGGGCTCGATCGGACGAGAATCACCGACGCAGGAGTCGCCCATCTTAGCGAGCTACCTTTCCTGCAATATGTAGGCTGCGACGAAACCGAAGTTACCCCCGACGTACTCGAGGCTGTTGTCAAAACCCCGTTCTCAGGCCTCGACTAACGCTTAGTGATTTTCTTATTCTTGTTGAAGGCAATCGTTGCAGATCAAACGCTCGGCTCATCGTCGGCGCGCGGGAAAAGCAATGGTGTGCAGGCAAGGCAATGCGGTCCCGATTCTTGTTCGTAGAGTCTGTCGCGAGTTCGATTTTTATACTTGTTTGAACCGCAACGCGTTTTCTGGCAAACGGATTGAAGGGTTGGCTTCTGCTAATGCGGCGTAAAGTTTGGCTCGGTTGAAATGATAGTTTTGGGTGATTCGGATCTTCTCGCCCGACTTCATGTACATCGTGATGGAACTATAGTCGGTGTGCTTTTGGTACGTCTGCTTGATCTCGATAATTTCGCTCACCGGAACCGCAAACGAAGCGTCTTTCGAAAGTGGATCTGCTATTTCGAATCGATCCGCGTTCACCGCCGCTCGGAATGTTCCGTTCTGGACCCAGAAGTAAATGGCGGTCAGTAACAAACCAATCTCAACCAACGGGAACGCGATGTTCACCCAATAGAACAGTTGTTTGCTCGCTTCGGACGGTTCGATGACCTGACGAGCGGCTAGGTACATCGCGAGCAAGATGCCCATGTTGAGCATCAAGATTGCAGCGGTTCGCCGTTGGCGACTTTCGTAAAGAAAGAGTTCACTCACGCTAGCACCGGAATCAAGAGGAGGAGAGCCAATCGTGATCGCCGGGTGATTGAACTCACTGAGTGCCACGGTTTTATTTTTGCCACACGCGAACGCGATGGTTTTCGCTGTCGCCGATAAAGACTGAACCGTCTTTGTCGACGTAGACACCATGAGGACGTGCGAGTCGACACGCCAGCGGATCGTCACCATCGGGGCCATCCCCTTTCGTCCCGTTTCCGACTAGCACTTCGATTGTGCCTTTGTTGACATCGAGATAGCGAATCGAGTGTGATTCCGTGTCCGCGAGATAGACGTTCCCGTCTGCACCGAGGCTAACGCATTTTGGGCCTGAAAGCGTCGCTTTCAAAGCGGGGCCGCCGTTGCCCGTGAACCCTTTCTTGCCCGTTCCCGCGATTCGTGTAAGCGTATTCGCCTTCGGGTCGAGTCGCAGTAATGCGTTTCCTTCTCGGAGTGCGAGATAGCATTTACCGTCGGTGCCAAACGCGAGTGCTCTTGGTCCGTTGAGTGATGATCCGGTGATGGGGGATCCATCGGGCGAGGTTTTTCGTTCGCCCGTGCCACTCCACGTTGAGATCACGCCAGAGGTCATGTCGATCTTGCGAATGCGATGATTCAAAATGTCACAGACGTACAAATCTCCCGCCGCATCGAACGCAAGGCTGTGGGGTTGGTTAAACGTGGCATGGGATGCCGGCCCACCGTCGCCACTAAAACCAGCCACCCCAGTGCCCGCGATTGTGGTGATGACGCGAGTCGCGGCGTCCACACAACGTATGTCGTGATTGCCGAGTTCGACGATGAACAGATTACCATCACGATCCCATGCGAGCTCATAGGGCAAATTCAGTCGAGCCTGATTCGCGGGGCCTCCGTCGCCGGTGTGTCCTTTTCCATGGCCTCCCGCATAGGTCTCGATCGTGCCATCGTCGCGCACGCGGCGGACACGGTGATTGTCGACGTCGCAAAGATACAGCAATCCATCCGGACCGCGAGCAACCGCAAAAACGTTATTCAGCTCTGCCTCGTCGGCGGGCCCATCATCGCCCGAGAATCCTTTGTTTCCCGTGCCGGCGAAAGTCGTCACGGTTGCGGATTGGCACGTTGCGGTGCCCAAGATGCAAAAGGTCAGTATTAGTAAGAAACTCTTCACATCATCTCCAACGTGCAGCATGGTCAAACTTTCAGTAACGCATCAATGAGAACGGCTCCATCAGTCGCCTCGCCGATTTCAATGCTAGCAGAATTGCGATCGGTACAGGGTGGCTCGTGAGGGCTCTCGCGGACCATCGTACTTGAATCTCTTCACGATCTCTTAATCGAATACAGGGAATTCCGTGGTAGGCGGACGGAGGAGGACGCTCTACGCTTATCGAGATTGAAAAAAGTGTGCTGGGGTGGCCTAAGCGGCGAAGTCCAGGCAGGAGACTCGGGAGCGAGAATCGTTGACTAAGCCCGTCCTGCTGACACGCAATTCTTCGCCTTCGGAAAGGGGCCAGGAAAGATAGGCGTGTTGGATGCGGTCGTTTCAGGTCTGCGGTCACGCACGCGAAGTCGATGTGCGGGTAAGCAGTGGTTATCCGTTGGCTGTCGTCGGTTCGCTTTATTTAATCCCTTCATGTGTGTGCAGAACGGCACTCATTTCGAACGCTATCCTCAAAAATCGTACTATGATGCTTCGCTCGTTTACCGCTCTATTCTTCGTGGTTTCGATGTCCATGGGCACTTGTTCAGCACAGTTAATTGTGGCGCACCGAGGGGCTTCTAATGATGCGCCCGAGAATACGCTCGCCTCGTTCGAACTGGCATTCGAGCGAGGTGCCGATGCGATCGAAGGCGACTTCTACCTGACGGCCGATGGCGAAATCGCCTGTATCCACGACAAAACGACCAAACGCGTTGCGCCTGATCAACCTGAACTCGTGGTCGCGGACTCGACGCTCGATCAACTCAGGCTGTTAGATGTGGGGCGTTGGAAAGACGCGAAATACGTCGGTCAGCGAATTCCGACACTCGCCGAAGTCTTGGCCACGGTGCCATCGGGAAAACGTATCTTTGTTGAGATCAAATCCGGTCCGGAAATTGTTCCCACACTGAAGACGCAGTTGGCCTCGTGTGACCTTCAAACGGACCAAATCGTCATCATTGCATTTAGCGAAGCCGTTGTGAAAGCGTGTCGCCAATCGATGCCGCAGTATCAATGCAATTGGTTGACGAGTTTTAAGCGAACCGATGCGCCGGCGTCTTGGAAACCGGAGCAGAAGGATGTCATCGCAAGTTTGACGCGAACAGAGGCAACCGGTCTGGGAGCCCATGGCAACGAAGAAGTTATTGAACGGGAATTTGTCGAGCGTGTTCACGCAGCCGGTTATGAGTTCCATGTTTGGACGATCAACGATTTGGATGCCGCGAGGCGTTTCGTCCGTTTGGGGGTCGATTCTATTACAACCGATCGACCTGGGGTGATACGCAAGTCGCTCACGTCAACTGGTTCTGTTGACGCATGAAACAGATCGCCTCGTGCTCAATGACATTATCTTGCCGCTTCGCATGCTTTTGCGAAATGAGGCGGATTAACTCGCCTGCGTCGCCATGCTGGGTTGGGATTGTTTCGTGTTGCGATTTATCTACAGCCGACTACGTGGGCAAAAAGGTCAACCCTTTTTAATGACGGACTGTTTTTATGGTCACTGGTGCAAGGCATTGGTATGGTTGGTAACGTGGCGTTGGTCGGAGGTGTGATCTCGTCGTTCTGCGTTTTTACACTGATAAAGCTTGAATCTTCGAAGTGAAACGCCTTTCGGAGAGGCTGCGTCGAGAGGCGACGACGATGCCCGCCGATAGTCTTCGCGCTGCTGCGATGTTGGGGGCGTCTCACCTTTAAGCGGACGTGTGTAGAGAGCTACGGTGGTGCCGCAATCACTCCGCTCGGAAAGCGTGTTCCCTGCTGCAGTCCGTCTCGGAAAGGGAAGTGGTATCAACGGTGACTCGCGGTCGGTAAACTCTTGTTGGAAGTTTTTTTGAGACTCATTACTCGAAACCGCTCGGCGAACTACTACGATGAAATTGTTGCTGTTTTGTCCACTGATTGTCTGGATGACCTCGTCGGTCCTTTTCGCGACCGAGGGCGAACCGATAGCGGTGCGTTCGTGGCCTCAAGGGGGCGTTTCGATTGAAAATCAGTGGGGCCTTCAACTCGCGGTCGTGCCATCGGCCAGTGGCGAATTTGCGTCTGCCGAGAATGTCGATCACGTCGTCGCGGTCGGTGGGGATTCTCTGGACCATGTGCTATCGCGACTGCCCAACGAAGCCGAGGTTCGATGGAGTGAGGCAGTGGACGCTCCCAAGCTCGATCCGAACGCGATTTCGGTTCGTTCCATCGATGACCATACGCTTCGAATCGATGTCGACGGCGTGTGTGTGGTTGTCGTGTCGGGTGACGGGACGGGCACGTTCATGGCGACGGAGGCCGACAAACGAGATGTCGACGTGTTGGTGTTGAGTAATGTTGCCGCGGGGAAGATCAACAGCGACCCGATCAAGATGCTCGTGCAGTCGTGGCATCCGATGTTTGTACTTCCACTGGCGATAGCGGAAGGGGAAACGGAGAACCCGAAACGGGCGACCGCGAACACGTTTGCGGTGGCGGCGACAGATGTGCCGAGTGGCAAGCCGACGGCTGTTTTGATCAGTCAAACGCCGTGGGAGATGCCTGGTGACCTCGCCGACCTGTTTGAAAAAATGGAACAGGCATGTAGCGAATCTCAGGACGTGTTCGCGGAACTCTCGGTTGAGCAGTTGAATTTCAAACCGGAAAACGGGACACACACGCCGCGCTGGAATGTCGAGCATATGATGGGACGGCAGCTGCAATTCTTTTCACAAATCTATCACGCGGTTGATCCGACTATCCCCGTGATGAATCTGAATCCGAAGCAAATGCCGCCGGACTATGAGTTCGCTCATCCCGATTGGGATGGATCCGAGGAGGCACGTCAGATGCAACGGGTGAGTGAGTTTTGTCGTCGGTTTGCTTACCTGCTCGACGGAATGGATGTGAACGCGAAAGCACCCGGTAGCCGTTGGCCATCGTTGCGGTCGCTCCTGATTCAGATGCAGCGGCACTATGGCGAGCACACCGCCAACACGGTTAAGAAATTTGAGTTGCCGGGCTGGCCGCAGTCTTAAGCGAGGCCGCGTGGCCCAGATCGTCTGCAATACGTTTCAGTCCACCGGCAACACGTCGACGCTCACTCTCAAGATCGGTTTGCCGCCGCCCATCACGATCCCACGCATGGGGCTGATGTCGTCGTAGTCGCGGCCCAGGCACATTGGGATGTGGTCGGTGCCGGTGCGGACGGCGTTAGTCGGATCGAAATCGACCCAGCCGATTTCGGAACCCGCGTAGACGCTGATCCACGCGTGTGATTCATCGCTGCCGACGAGACGTGGTTTGCCCTCGGGGGGATACGTTCGGAGATAGCCGCTGACATACCGGGTCGGCAATCCGAGGCTGCGGAGACACGCGATTTGGACGTGTGCAAAGTCTTGGCAAACGCCGGCTTTCATTAAAAACGCGTCTTCCGTGGTCGTGTTCACATCCGTTGCTTGCGTGTCGTAGCGGAAGTCGCTGTGGATGTGTTTGGTCAACGCATCGACCGCCTCAATGATGCTGGTATGCGGTTGCATGATCGCACGAGCGTAGTCGGCAAACTTGGCACTCAGTGCAATCCGGCGGGATGCGAACACAAACTCGCGTGCCTTCCAATCGACTGGTTTGTCCCCTCGGCGAACGATTGCAATCAGGTCAGCCCAGGCTGGAGCTCGCGAGAGGTATTCTGCATCCGGGGTCGAGATGCTGACGCGGCTCGTGACACGGACTCGCAACGCTTGGTGCAACGACTCGATGGCGAAGGAGTCGACGACGTTTCCGTAGTAGTCCGGGTGCCGGTGGATCGACGCGGGCGGCGGATCGATTTCGACTTCACACGAATGGCAAACCAAGTTGGCTTGGTTGCGTGGACGCATTCGAAGTTGGTTTTGGCAAAGCGCCACCGGTTCACTGTAGCGGTACGCTGTCTCGTGGATGATTCGGTAGTTAGCGGTTTGAGTCATCAGGTGCGGAATCGAAAAACAGACGAGCGGACGGAGGGGGGGCAGAATGCCAAGCCGGTGGGCTCCACTGGGGAGCCTACCGCCGGAAAAAAATCGACCGCGTCATGGCAGTTTTGTCGGAGGCTGATTGGGTGGTTGGAACTCGAGCGGTGGCAACGCTTTGGATGGCTCGCCGGTGAGCGACTGCGACACCGATGTGTGGATCAGATATCGAGCTTCGAGTGCATTGGCGAGTTTCGGCATGCCGACGCAAACCTGTTCGAGCAGTACCGCGAGTGCCTCGCGTTCTCGATTAGGGTCACACCGTGAGAGTTTGCCGACGTCGGCGACGAGTAATCTTCGCATGAGGTCGGCGGCAATGCGTTCGTCCGCGCCCAGGCCTACTTGAGAAGCGGACGTTGGTAGTTCCAGCAGCACCTGTTCGATGTCCTGCAATTGGAAACGTAACGAACGCGGGTTGGATTCGTCGGTGACGAGGAGGTCAATCGTTGGTGCGGGTTGGACGAGCGAGAGGTATCGCGAACGATACGTCATGAGGCTGTCGGTGGCATCGAGAATCGCTTCGCATAGGCTGCTCTCGTTTGCTAGTGGCACGGTCATCGTGGCGGCGAGCAGTTCAGCGGTTTGATGGGCCCGTTCAATCCGGCGGCCTAGGAGAACGAATCGCCAACCGTGTGTTCGTGTCAAGCTTTCGGCGGCCAATCCGCTGAACGCGAGCAACAGGGTGATGCAGTGATTAAGTCGTTCGATGGCAGCGATTACGTTTGCGCCCCGCGGTCGACTTTGAACGACGACTTCGTTGTGGAGGCTACGGAGGATTCGGTACGCGTCGAGTGAAATCCGGTCGCGGACGGCCGAAGCGTTTCGCAGCGCGCCGACGGCCGCCGATTGGAAGCCGCGTGAGGTGCCGCAATCAAAAACGCTCGCCGGTAGCATTAGGTCGAGTTGCGGCATCGCGCCGTCGAGGCCTTCGATCGCGTAGTCGGGTTCGAGTTGGCCCATCGCCGCGAGGGCTTTGACTAGTCGTGGCATTTCGGACAGTTCGTCGTACTCGTCTTCGCCGGCCAGACGGGTGAGCGTGGTGCGTAATAATCGGGCGATCGACTCGCACCGTTCGGTGTATCGGCCGAGCCAGAACAGGTGTTCGGCCACGCGGCTGGGCAGTTCCGCACCGCTCCGGCGCAGCCGAATGGTTTCCGACTCCGGTGACAACAGAGTGGCTTCGTGGTCGACCGGTTCTTCGCTGACGATCCAGCAATCCTGGGTCATTTGACCGCTCGTTGGCGATCGACCGAGGAGGTCGGGTTTAGGGCTGACTCGCGCGAGTCCACCCGGCAGGACTTCGATCCCGTCGGCGGTTTGGAGTTGGAACGAGCGTAGGGTCAGATGCCATGGTTGCAGTTTGCCTTCGACCCAAACCGGCGTCAGGCTGTGTGACAAACGTTCTTGACCGACGAACCGATGCGGTTCCGCTTTGATTTGTCGAACCAAGTCGGCCTTCTGCTCGGACGTCATGTATTCCGGGATCGACGGCTTGGCTTCGTTGACCGCGTAGGCGCTGCGGATGATCAGTTTGTCGAGGTTTTCGAGAACAAACCGACACGGTCCCTCATCGCCACACCAGTACGTCGCAACGCTCGGCAGGAGCAGTTCTTCGCCAAGTAGTTTTCTCGCCGATGCGGCCAAGAACGGTAACAATGCTGGCATCTCGGCGAGGGCGGCGCCGATGCCGTTGACAACGGAGACGTGCCCGCCGCGAATGGTTTGCAGTAATCCCGTGCAGCCTTCGAGCGACATGGGGTCGAGTTCCAGTGGGTCGCATTTGCGATCGGACACATGACGCCACAGCACCTCGATCGGAAGCAAACCGCCAAGCGTCTTCAAGTTCAGTCGTTCACCCCGGACGGCGAGGTCGCGGCCTTGCACAAGTGTGTAGCCGAGGTAACGGGCGAGATACGCGTCTTCGAATTCACGGTAGCTGCCGGGCCCGGGGGTCAACAACGCAACGCGTGGATTGTCTCGAGCGCGGGGAGCGAGCGAACGGATATGCCCGCGAAGAGATTCGAAGAAAGGCGCCAGCCGACGAACGTTCGCGCGACGATGCAGGTGCGGCAGTGCGCGACTGAGGACGATGCGGTTTTCCAGGAGGTAACCTAACCCGCTCGGCGCACGCGTGCGGTCGCCGGTCACCCACCAACCTCCGTTGTCGCCACGAACGACGTCAAACGCGGTCACGTGCAGTCGACGGGAGGACGCCTGGCTGCGCATCGCACTGGCTTCGTCCGCCGTGGTTTTGTCGGGGCGGCCGAGTTTGTGGTAAGCGCGATAGAATCGAGGATTGCCCCACACGATTTCGGGCGGGATCACTCGATCGGCGATCAGGTTTTGCGGTCCTAGTAAATCATCCAGAACGGCTTCGAGGACCCGGACCCGCTGGGCGAGACCGTCGGCAAGGCCGAGCCAATCTTTTTCATGGAAGGCGACCGGAACGGCCGCTAATTGCCAGGGGCGTGACGGGTCGACCGGTGTCGCGGGCACTTTGCCGGTGGCCGAGGGTTCGATCGGTCCCGTTCCCAGTGGGCCGCTTCCCAGAACACCGCTAGGCAGTGCTCCGTTGGCTCCGGCGGCGACGCCCTGAGGGCCCGTTGTCAGCGGATTGGTTACGTTTGACGGGGCGTTGAGGTAGTCATCGCCGGGAGAGGGTTTTTGATTGGCGTCGACCTGAAAAGTCAGCCCGTTTTCGCGAATGAGCTGCTCGATTTGCAGCGATCGTTCATCCAAACCGGTGGCGCCGATCCGGTTCAGGGTGCCTTCGATGGTGGCCCAATGGGGGCGTATGACGCCGTTGGCATCGCGGCATTCGTCGAAACGGCCAGCCGGTTTTTCATAACTGGCTAGCGACAATTGGGCTGCGATGGTAGTCGACAATGTCGTCAGGGCTCCTGTTTGAGTGCCGATAGGAAAGAGGCGGTGCGATTTCGCTCCGCCCTGTCCTACGATCGACTACCCGCCTTGAGCACGCCGATACGTGAGTCGACATTTTAGAGCCGACGCAAATCCATGGTAACCGGGTACGGCTCCGAACCGACCACGGGCGGTAAATTAGGGACGGCGATTTCGCCACCCGTCATCGTGAACGCGTCAAATCTCGCCGCACGACGGGATTCCGCCTCTTTGGCATTGATCGGGAAGTTGTCACTGCATACCCCACCTGGGTGGACGGCGTGGTAGGTGCATCCGCCGACACTGCGCCGTGCCTTCAGGTCTACCAAATCGAACTGCAGCGGTGTGTGGATTCCGATCGTCGGGTGTAGGCATCGCGGCGGTTGCCAGGCGCGGTATTTTACGCCCGCAACGCCCTGGCCGGTCACACCGGTTTTGTGAAGCGGCACACGATGGCCGAAGCACGTCACGGCATAACGTCCCGGATCCATTCCCTCGACCAAAATTTGCATCCGTTCGAGCGACGAGTCGACGAACCTCGCGGTGCCACCCGAGCCGGGTTCCTCGCCCATGACGTACCACGGTTCGATGGCACTGCGGAGTTCCATTCGCACGCCATCGACGACCAGTTCTCCCATCAACGGGAAGCGGAATTCGTGATGCGGGGCATACCAATCCGACTTCACCGGCGATTCCAATCGCTGCAGTTCGCCCGTCAGATCCTTGAGATCCTGCCAGACAAAGTATGGCAAGAGGTATCGGTCATAGAGCATTGGTCCCCACTGGATCAGAGGCTCTTTGTACGGTTTGTCCCAGAACGCGGCGACGACGGCGCGGATCAAGAGTTGTTGCGACAAGCTCATCTGTGCGTGCGGAGGCATTTCAAAACCTCGCAGTTCGACCAAGCCTAAACGCCCGGTCGAGCTGTCGGGCGAATACATTTTGTCGATGCAGATTTCTGCACGGTGCGTGTTGCCTGTCGTGTCGACGAGCAGGTCTCGGAACAGGCGATCGACGATCCACGGAGGAACGTCGGCTCCTTCGGGAGGTAGCTGTGCGAGCGCGATTTCCATCTCGTACACCGAGTCACTGCGGGCTTCGTCCATCCGCGGTGCTTGGCTGGTCGGACCGATGAATTTGCCGCTGAATAGATACGACATCGCCGGGTGGTTGTGCCAGAACCGGATCAGGCTGCCGAGCAAATGAGGGCGCCGCAGGAACGGGCTGTCGGTCGGTTTAGCGCTTCCCATCACGACATGGTTGCCGCCACCGGTTCCGGTGTGGTGACCGTCGAGGTCGAATTTTTCGGTTCCGAGTCGTGACAGGCGAGCTTCTTCGTAGAGAGTTTCGGTCAACGTGACCAATGACCGCCAGGTTGCCGACGGTTGCGTGTTGACTTCGATCACGCCCGGGTCCGGTGTGACTTTGAAGTAGTCGATTCGGTCGTCCGGTGGTGGCAAGTAACCTTCGACGACGACCGGTAGATCGGTCAGCGCACAGGTTTCTTCGACGGCCGAGATGAGATCGAGGTAATCTTCGAGGCGTTGGGCGGGCGGCATGAAAACGTGCAGTCGTCCGAACCGAGCTTCCACGCAGAGTGCGGTGTGAACGATGTCGTTGTGGGTGGGCAAATCATCTTCATCGACATCGTCGAGAGTTTGTTCATTGACCGCCAAAGCCGCCGATTCGGAAGGTCCTCCGAGTCGCCCGCCGTCACCACCGGTGGTGCCGCCTTGGCGTGCCGCGACGTAGCTTTCCATTCCACGCGGCGTGCCACCGGATGCGCCGGGGCCACGGTAGGGAGCAGGCAGAGGGCTGTGTTGGATCGTCGGATCCAGAGGGGTGGTGTAGAACGGCGCGGTGCTGAACGAATCGGATGGCAGCGTGTCGAGGGGAAGTCGAAGTCCGATCGGTGACTCACCGGGGATGAGGTAAATCTTTTCGCTGCGGACCGGCCATCTTCCGCCCATCCATCCTGGTTTGGCTTGCCACCACGCACGACGAAGGGGCAACACGTAGCCGACGGGCGTTCCGAGTCCGTGGCCGAACGTCCGCATCAACATCGCCCGTTCGTTCGGGTCTTTCAGACGCGGATCGGCGGGATCGATGTCGACGGGCAGGCGGTCTTCTTTCCAGAGGTAGTGGAAAATATCCTCGTGGACGGGAAACGTCATCTTGGCGCTGATGTTCAGTTCCCGCGAAAGGGTTCTGATAAATCGCCGGGCGTCCTCGTGAGTGTGTTTGTAGTCGCGACCCTCGTCGGCTAGCCATTTTTCATCGTTCCAAATGGGTTGGCCGTCACGACGCCATAGGCAGGTCAACGCCCAACGAGGCAATTGTTCGCCGGGATACCATTTGCCTTGCCCGTAGTGCAGCAGACTGCCTTTGGCGATTTGGTCCGTGTCGGCGAGTTTCTCGCGGAATCGTTTCAGCAGGACGTTGCTGAGCACGCGTTTGTCTTCGCCGACCGCGTCGGTGTTCCACTGCGGGTGATCCATGTCATCGATGGATACAAACGTCGGTTCGCCGCCCATTGTGAGTCGGACGTCGCCTTCGTTGAGTTTCTTGTCGATTTCATCACCGGCGACGAGAACTTCGTTCCACGTTGTTTCGGTGTAGGGTTTGGTGACCCGCGGGTCTTCGTGGACGCGGGTCACTTTCATGACGTGTTCGAACGTCACTTCACACGGTTCGTGGCCACCGGTGATCGGGGCGGCGCCCGAATAGGATGGCGTGCACGCGAGCGGGATGTGGCCTTCACCGGCGAGCAACCCGCTCGTTGGGTCCAGTCCGACCCAACCGGCACCTGGCAGATAAACTTCCGTCCAAGCGTGAAGGTCGCAGAAATCTTCCGTCGGACCGGAAGGCCCGTCGAGCGATTCTTGATCCGAGGCGAGTTGAATCAGATATCCCGACACAAACCGTGCCGCTAATCCCATGTGCCGGAACGTGTCGACCAACATCCATGCCGAATCGCGGCACGATCCGCTGCACAGCGTCAGTGTTTCTTCGGGAGATTGCACGCCCGGTTCGAGCCGGATCTTGTAATCAATCTTTTGCTGCGCCGCGCGGTTAATATCGACGATGAAATCGATGGTCCGCTCGTTGGATTGAGGCAGGGATTTGATCCATGCGTCGAGTGCGGGTGTCAGTTCGCCCGGTTCCAAATACGATGCCAACTGTCGTTTGGTGTCGTCGTCGTATTCGAACGGAAACTCGCCGGCCTCTTCGTCGACGAAAAATTCGAAAGGGTTGATCACCGTCATGTCGGCAACCAAGTCGACTGTGACGCATAAGTGATTGACGGGTTTCTCGAAAATCAATCGTGCGATCGGGTTTGCGAACGGGTCTTGTTGCCAGTTCACAAAGTGCTCGCTCGGAGAAACCGTTAACTGGTATGACTGGATCGGTGTGCGACCGTGATAGGCCGGACGTAAACGTACCAATTGCGGCCCGACCATGATCGGACGGTCGTACTCGTAAGAGGTCTTGTGATGCAGCGCGACGCGAATCGTCATAAAGAAACCAGGAGATAATCAGGAGGAAGGAACCGGCGTCCGTGAAAGCTCTTGTTACGCTGAAATCGGAGCTTGGAAATAATCTTCGGCGAGCGTGTTGCCGATGTCGTTGAGTTCTCGTTGCAAAAGGTCCACGAATTCGTGCATCCCTCCGGCGAGAACTTCTTCGACTTGGGTGTGCGCCAAACGGTGTTTGAGGGCGTCCACTTTTTCGCTTGATTTGCTGGACGATTGGTTGCAGGACGCTTGGTCGATTTCGCCGAGCGACCATCCGGCCGAGGCAACGCATCGGTGAACGCTGCGCGGGAACGTTCGATTGAACAGGAAGAAGCCGACCACGTTCGGAATGTCGATTTCGTGGTAGTCACGTCGGTAGGCTTCGAATCCGCTGATCGCGAGCAAGAGTGCGGACCACTGCATGTCATCGATCGCGGTGCCGACATGCTCGACCGAAGGCAGCAAGTTGAAGTATTTCACGTCGAGGATGCGTGAGGTTTTGTCGGCACGTTCGAGCATCCGACCAACGTTGGCAAAGTGCCAGGCGCTGTCCTGGGCCATCGTGCTTTCGAGGACGCCGCTCCACAGCAATGTTTGTTGGCGGATCTCGTCAAAGAACTTGCTCGTCCGGTCGAGTGACTCGTTGCGAGAGGCTTCGTGGACGAAGAGATAGAACTCGTTGATTTGTTCGAAGGCTTCCGAAGAAAGCTTTTCACGAACGCCACGCGCGTTTTCACGTGCCGCTCGCAGGCATGTCAACATCGAGTTGGGGTACTCTTCGTCGAAGGCCAGGAAGTTGACAACGTTTTCCTGGTTGGGGGCCCCGTATTTTTCCTTGAACCATTCTTCGTCGCCGGTCACTCGAACCAGTGGTTCCCAGGGGTCAACCAAGTTTTCAGGTTGATCCAGGATCAGGTGAAGCGTGACTTCGAGGAACCGCGCAAGGTTTTCAGCCCGCTCGATTTGGCGGCTCATCCAATAAACCGATTCGGCAACGCGTGAGAGCATGTTTGAAGACAGGAGTTAAGGAGGGAGAGTTTGAAATCGTGCGTGGACTCGCACTCACGACGGAAAAGGGATACCGCAAGCCAACCGTGGCGTCGTTTTAGGGACGCGCGACGATTTGCCCTGGGCTGGCAACCACCCAAGTGTCTTTGCTGCCGCCGCCTTGCGACGAGTTCACTACGAGTGACCCTTTCTTCAACGCCACTCGCGTCAGTCCGCCTGGCAATACCCAGACATCGTCCGGACCTTCGCAAAGGATATAGGGGCGAAGGTCGACGTGACGCCCCTCGAGCGACTCGCCCGTCATCGTCGGCACTCGGGAGAGTTGCAGCGTCGGTTGAGCGACATAGTTACGCGGGTTCTCGCGAATCTTTTCGGCGAACTCGGCACGCTGTTCGTTGGTTGCGTGCGGCCCGATTAGGATTCCGTAACCGCCTGATTCTCCCGCAGCCTTGACGACTAATTCGTCGAGGTGTTCGAGTACGTATTTGCGGTCGTCGTCACGTTGGCACAGATACGTCGGGACATTGTTGAGGATCGGTTCCTCGCCGAGGTAGTACCGAATCATTTCAGGCACGAACGCGTAAACGACCTTGTCGTCGGCGACGCCGGTTCCCGGTGCATTGGCTAACGCGACGTTGCCGGCTCGATAGGCTCGCATCAATCCGGGAACGCCGAGCACCGATTTCTTGTTGAAAACTTCCGGGTCTAGGAACGTGTCGTCGACGCGGCGGTAAATGACGTCGACCTGTTGTCTTCCGTCGGTTGTCAGCATGAAAACGTGGTCGTTTTCGACCAACAGGTCTCGCCCTTCGACGAGTTCGACGCCCATTTGGTGAGCGAGGAAGGAGTGTTCGTAGTAGGCGCTGTTGTAAACGCCCGGCGTGAGCACGACCACGGTCGGGTTCAGCATGTCATTCGGGGCCATCCGCCTCAGCATCTGATAGAGCCGTGCGGGATAGTCGTTGACGGGCCGGACGCTCGAGTCGGCAAATGCGCGAGGGAAGTTCTTCTTCATCACGGCGCGATTTTGCAAGACGTACGACACGCCCGACGGGCAGCGCAGGTTGTCTTCGAGCACGAACACCGAGCCTTCGTTATCACGAACCAAGTCCGTCCCGGTGATGTGGCACCAAACGCCGGCAGGCGGTTTCAGGCCAACGCACTGCGGAAGATATTGTGGGCAGGAGTCGACGATGTTCGCCGGGATCAAACCTTCGTTGATGATTTGTCGGTCGTTGTAAACGTCATCGAGGAATCGGTTCAGGGCGCGAATCCGCTGTTTCAAACCCAGTTCCACGTCAGACCAAACCGAGGCTGAAATGATGCGCGGGATGATATCGAAGGGCATGATTTTTTCAGTGCCCTCGGCGTCGCTGTAAACCGTGAACGTGATCCCCATTTGATACAGGGAGCGTTCGATCGCACGTTGACGACGAATGAGTTCGCCCGCGGGAAGCCGGTTAAGAAGGTCGACTAACGCCACCGAGTCGGGGCGAGCGACACTGTCTGCACAAACGACCTCGTCGTAAAAACCTTCCGGTTGATAGTCGTTCAGCCTTGGGTAATTGGCCGAAGTTGAATTGGTGTCCGTCATTTGTGACTGCGACTGAGATTGCATAGAGGTATCCATCTCTCGCGTCTGTCAGTCCGCCTCTGACAACGTGGAAGTTTTCGTGTGATAAGAGCGCATAGTGTATCGCAATCAGTGGCAGAAAACACTTTTTCGTATGGAATGTTTGCCAATGCGGCCCCGTTTGCCGCAATTCGGTATTTTCGGTAGCCAGAATCGCCACGGGGATGTGACGAAGGCAGTGTTGGCACCACTCCGCGTTCACGAACAATGGTCAAGATTTGAGCGAAAACCGACCGTATTCTCGATGGGGCAGCGAATGAACGTGCCGGAGTTGGCGATGTGTTTTTAGCTCCCCGATTGGTTATCCCGCGAGAATTTGTTGCCTTCAACCGGGTATTTTTCGGCGTTTCGGATCATTTTTGCCTTTAGCGTTGTCGCCAAATCGATGTCGAGTTTGCTGGCGATGGCCAGCAAATAGGCCAGGCAGTCGGCGACTTCTTCCCCGACGGCGACGCGGCTTTCCGGATCGTCCATCACGCGGAGCGACTCTTCGGGTGTGAGCCACTGGAAATGTTCCATCAACTCCGCCGTTTCGATGGCCAATGACATGGCGAGGTTCTTGGGGGTGTGGAACCGATGCCAATCTCGCTCAGCAACAAATGTTCCGACAACCTGTTTCAGTTCGGTGACGGACGTTTGGTCATCGGTTTTGGGAGCGTCGGAGTCCGTGGGGAGTGCGTTGTTCATTGAAGCGTCCTGCGATTTTAATTTGGGAAGATGTGCGGGTTGTGGGATCGATGGCGATCGTTTGCGTGATTTTGAATGAACCGATCGCGATCAGGTCGGGGCGAATCCCTCGGCGGAGCCGGTTGGTTTGGTCGATGTCCTGACGATGTGGCCTTGCAATGTTTTTCGCGATGGAACGAGCGAAGACGGTCACCGATCGTACTTTTAGGAACGGATTCTCCATGAGATTCACGCAACTCGCAGGCTTTGGCTGCACGCATCGGAAATCTTCGCACCTCGGCGGGTGGTTGCTGTTATCGGGGTTGTTGATCGTCCTCGCGGTCGGATGCCAAACTCCGATCAAAGCCCTCGTTGGCGGGAAGATGAATCTCGGCGGCAAGATGGGCGTCGATGGCGATATCCGGATGAGCGGTGAGATGGTCACGGTCAGCCGCAGCGATAACACCGCGACGCCGATTCGAACGGTGGTCGTCGATGGGAGTCACGGCGTCGGCGGTGGACGAATCGCGATCGTGGACGTCGATGGTTTGATCGTCAATCGCAATTTCAGCGGTTTGAACTCGATGGGTGAGAACCCGGTCGCGCTTTTCCGAGAAAAGATGCGGCGGATCGAATGCGACGGTTCGATCTCCGCCGTGGTGCTGCGGATCAACACGCCCGGTGGTGGCGTGACGGCGACCGATATTTTGGCCCACGACATTGCAAAATTGAAGCAGTGCCGGAACATTCCCGTGGTCGCCTGTTTGATGACGACCGGATGCGGGGGCGGTTACTATCTCGCCACGCACGCGGATCAAATTGTCGCTCACCCGACATCGGTCGTCGGCGGCATCGGCGTGATCCTCAACACATACAACATGGAAGACACGCTGGCGCAGTACAACATCATTCCGGTTCCCGTGAAATCAGGCGACAAGATCGATCTCGGTTCGCCGGAGCGGACGATGGAAAAACGAGAGCGTGCGATTTTGCAAACGATGGCGAATCAATTTCATGATCGGTTCATCGCCCAGGTTCGCACCGCACGTGGCCACCGATTGGCGCAAACCGAAGAGATGCTCGCGCTGGGACTGAGCGACAAAGAGAAAGACCTCCAAGAAGAAGACTTCGAGGATGAGTTCGACGAAGAGTCAGGCCGCGATCTCGGTGAACTGTTCGATGGACGGGTTTGGACGGGCGATCAGGCAGTCGCGTTGGGACTCGTCGATAGCACGGGGTATCTTGACGACGCGATCGAGATCGCGGGAACGATGGCGGGCCTGCAGCCCAACGCACCCGTTGTGTTGCTGCGTCGTGACAACGATCGCGCTTTGAGTGAATTCGATGTCACGCCGAACTCACCGATGAGTTCGCTGTTGCCGTTGAGCATTCCGGGGTTGGATCGTTCGAAAATGCCGACGTTCCTCTATCTATGGCAGCCGGAACCGAGTTTTGTGACGGCCGGAGGTTGATGCGTCGGTGAGATTGGGCGCATGAAAAAACGGCGACCACTGAGTGATCGCCGTTGAGCAGATTTTCAACGTTGAGCCTTTTTAATCTCGTCGAGACGAGTGTGCTTTATCGCGAGTTGCCTCGCCCGTGCCGGTTAGCTGCAACCCATTGAGTTGCCGCAGTTGTGGCAGAGGTAGCAGTTCCCGTTTCGAACCGTGATGCTGCCGCAGTTGTCGCAGCTCGGTGCGTCGGTTTGGAACCGTGAGAACTGATCGGCTTGACCACCGAGTTGCACTTCCGGTTTCGAATCGGAGTGACCGTTGTGGGAGCCGTTGGTTCCCGAAATGCTGGCCATCATGATTGCCCGTTCGGCGATCGCGACGGCGGCACCGGCGTCATTTTTCAGTTCTTGCATGACCGAGCTGGTGCCATTGGTTGCCGGTGGGGCACCGGCAACGGCGACGCCGTTTTCGACGGTCACGCCGCTAAGAATTTCGTTGCCCGTGGCGGTTTCAGGCCCGTTGCCCGGAGACGCGGGGGGAGCGTGATCGTGGCCGGACATGAACGTGATTCCGAGCCAACGTGCGATGTAATCGACCACACTCTTGGCGATGCGGATGTCTTTGTTTGACGTGTGACCCATCGGTTCGAACCGGGTGTGGCTGAACTTGTTAACGAGCACGTCCAACGGCACGCCGTACTGGAGTGCGATCGACAGGGCGGTGCCGAAGCTGTCCATGATGCCGCCGATGGTCGAGCCTTCTTTGGCCATCGTGATGAATATTTCACCCGGGCGACCGTCGGGATAGAGGCCGACGCACAGATAGCCTTCGTGACCAGCGATCGTGAATTTGTGTGTGAGGCTTTGACGGGTGTCAGGCAGTCGTTCACGGCTCGGTTTGTAGACGATCTTCTCAACCGTCTTGGTGACAACCTTGGTCGCACCTGCTTCGGCCGATTCGTCCTGTTTGGTGTTGAGCGGTTGGGACTGCTTGCTGCCGTCGCGATAGATCGCGATCGCTTTGAGGCCGAGTTCCCATCCCCAGAAATACGCGTCAGCGATGTCTTGCGGGGTGACATCGTTGGGCATGTTAACGGTCTTGGAGATCGCACCGGAGAGGAACGGTTGGGCGGCGGCCATCATGGTGATGTGGGCACGCCATCCGATGCTGCGAACGCCATTGGCTGGTTTGAAGGCACAGTCGAAGACGGGCAGGTGCTCGTCTTTGAGCCCGGGGGCTCCTTCGATCGTGTCGTTCTCGTCGACGTACTTCAAGATTTCGTCGATCGCGATCTGATCGTAGCCGAGCGTCTTCAAACCGAGTTTGACGGTTTGGTTGACGATCTTCAGCATCCCGCCGCCGGCGAGTTGTTTGTACTTCACCAACGCGATATCGGGTTCGATGCCGGTCGTGTCGCAGTCCATCATGAAACTGATCGTGCCGGTCGGTGCGAGTACCGTGGCTTGGGCGTTGCGGAAGCCGTACTTCTTGCCAACCTTGGTGACTTCGTCCCACAGTTCTTGTGCGGCGGCCTTGAGTTCAGCGGGGCCTTCGTCGCTGATTTCGTCACAGGCGTCGCGGTGCATTTGCATCACGCGGTTCATCGGCTCTTCGTTGCCTTTGTAGCCTTCAAACGTTCCGACCACTGCCGCCATTTCGGCGCTGGTTCGGTTGGCTTCGCCGTGCAGCAATGCGGTCAACGATCCGCACAGACCACGAGCGGCGTCGCTGTCGTAAGGCAAGCCAGCGGTCATCACGACGCTGCCGAGGTTCGAATAGCCGAGACCGAGCGGGCGATACAGGTGACTGTTGCGAGCGATCGGTTCGGTCGGATAGCTAGCGTGATCGACGAGGATTTCTTGAGCGATGAAGAAGATTCGTGCCGCGGCGCGGAAACGCTCGACGTTGAATTCGCCATTCTTCTGAACGAACTTCATCAAGTTGATGCTCGACAGGTTGCAGGCCGTGTCGTCGAGGAACATGTATTCGCTGCATGGGTTCGACGCGTTGATCGCACCGCTGTTCGGGCAGGTGTGCCACTTGTTGATCGTCGTGTCGTACTGAACACCAGGGTCGCCGCAGTGCCATGCACATTCGGCCATCTTGTTGAGCAACTCTTTGGCGTCGTACTTCGGTGGGGTGTCGGTCGGTTTGTCGGTGATCCAGCGGGTTTGCCACTGTTCGCCCTTGCGAACGGTATCCATGAAGTCGTCGGTCAAACGCACCGAAAGGTTGGCGTTTTGGAAGCAAACGCTGCTGTAAGCTTCGCCGTTGAAGTTGGACTCGTAGCCTTCGCGAATCAGAGCGTGTGCCTTCTTCTCTTCGGCCCACTTGCACTCGATGAACTCGAGGATATCCGGGTGCCAAACTTTGAGCGATTGCATCTTCGCGGCACGACGGGTCTTGCCGCCGGACTTCACGACGCCTGCGATCGAATCATAGACCCGCATGAACGACAGTGGGCCCGATGGGGTTCCGCCACCGGAGAGTTTTTCACGCTGGCTGCGGATCGTGGACAAGTCCGTTCCGGTACCGCTGCCGAATTTAAACAACATCGCTTCGCTGCACGCGAGACGCATGATGTCTTCCATGTTGTCATCGACGCTTTGGATGAAGCACGCGGAACCTTGTGGGTATTCGTAGGGGTTCTCAGGTTGCGCGGTGGTTTGCGTTTCGGCGTCCCAGTGCCAGTTGCACTTCGCACCCGTGACGCCGTACTGAGCATGCAAGCCAACGTTGAACCACACGGGGCTGTTGAAGGCACCGTGTTGGTGCAGGCACAACCAAGTCAGATCGCGATAGAAGCGTTCGCCGTCTTCGGCGGTATCGAAGTAACCGTCGGCCAATCCCCAGTCAGTAATGGTGCGAGTGACGCGGTGGATGAGTTGACGGACGCTGCGTTCGCGTTCGCCTTCGGTGCCGGGGTCGCCGTAGAAGTATTTCGAGACGACGACGTTGGTTGCCAATTGGCTCCAGCTCGAAGGGACTTCGCAGTCGTTTTGCTCGAACAAGACTTTGCCGGTCTCGTCCTTGATCGCTGCGCTACGCAAGTCCCACTGAGTCGTCGCGAACGGGGTGCGACCGTCATCGGGGCAGAAACGCGAGTCGATTTTCAGTCCCGCACGTTTGCCTCGCGGGGTGGCGTTGAACTTTTCCCGTGCGTATTCGACACCGTGTTGGGCGTCTACTTTCTCCAGTGCTGGGTCATTGTGAGGAGTCCGTGACTGCGAACCGGCGCGGCGGTCGGAATCGGATGCGGTGCGTTTGGACTCGGTTGCGGCGGTTTCAGTTGGCAAAACGGTGGACATAATTGGTTCACAGGCTCCGGAAAGAAGTCATCCTTGTGGCGGTCATCCTTGCGCAATTCTTTCTGAAGAGTCGAAAGTTGCAGCGGATTTCAGAAACGATTTATTGGTCGGGCGTCAAATCACTTCGCCTGTCCACACGTCAGCTACTCACTCCCAGCAATTGGGAAGGGCGGGCCATTGGTATCGGCAATACGCGATCCGCAAACTCGCCGTAAAACGAATTGCTATCACTACCGGTAGTGGCTTCCATGCCTTCGAGGCACTACATGTGGACGACGCAAAGAATGTTAGGGATTTGTGAGGATGTGTCAACGAAAACTTTTTGACTGCCCTAAGTCGCGTCTCAGGCATGAGTTGCGGATCGGCTCATTTTGGGTCTGTCGCGTTATTGGTGTCCCCCTTTTCGACGTAAAGTGCGTGGAGGTTGCGGGTTAGTGAAATGCCGCGTCCGAGAGAATCTGGTCGTGGAAAAAATGTCTGAAGTCACTTTTTTTACAAGCTCTTCTCGAGACGCTCACTCGAACCGACAGTCCGGCCGGCAAGATGGTTCGGTTAGGCGGATTTGGTACTGTCCAGCGGTGCAGTCATGCCACCGTTGGGGGTGGTGCTGGGGCCGATGACTTTTCCGATCAGGCGAAAAACGCTTGGTGATCGGATGGTTCCCCTATCGGACACTTGGGGCGCGATCTCGACCGAACGCCGGACGCGTCAGTTTCGGTTTCGGGTGCGACATCGGATTCGGCGATAATGCTCGCAGCCGGCTCTCTTTCACCGGCACAACCTGACTCGCCGAACTTCCAGTGGCCGTGGGGGCAACCATGCTGCAAAAACGGGCACGTTGCCTCGTAGGAGCCCAAACGACCAAAAACGGTGCCGATCGTTTGGATGTGTGTCGCGAACGCACGGTCAGAGGCTGCGAGGTCAGGGCGCGTCTTTATCGTGGTCAGGTGGTTCTGGTTTGGCCGCTTTGACGTGAACGTTTTCATTCGACCGCCGTGCTCGGAACGTCCGGGGGTTGAACGCTTGGCGGCGAATGCTGTTATGTCGATTGCTGTGTGTCCCTTTTTTGTGCCCGCCTCTCCCGGGTGAGATCGGCGTTGTTCAGGCGGCGGAAACGGGGGCCCGAAATGCGAGAGGGCTGGTTTCTTGACGGAGGAATTCGGAGCTGTCGCGGGGGCTTTCGACGCAATGGCGAGGCGGTAGGCTACGACGAGTTCGACGGCAGAGGCGGGCGAATCAGGCGTTTCCGGCTTGCTATCGTTGTATGAGTACAGATGCTCCCCACGTATATCACTGAATTCTACCGAGCCGGTTCTCTTGTCTACATCAATCGCCAATCCTCTTCGTCACCTCGTGCGGTTCGCTGAGGATCGAAAAGTTCGATTACCGCTGTGTCTTTTTGTCACGTTCGGGATGTGTTTGACCGGATGTCGCGAAACTCCGCCTGCTCAGACGGCCAAGTCCCCACGGCCGGTCAGCGTGATGATTCTGGAAGAGACCGTCCCTGAATCCACCTACGCTGCCTCGGGGAGCGTGAAATCGTGGAAGACGGAAGAGATCGGTTTTGAGGTCCCTGGACGGGTCGAGTGGGTCCGCGAGCCGGGACAGGACATCGACGGCCGTCTCGTTGATCCCGATGGTGTGCTGGTACAGCCAGGGACTCCGTTGGCCCAAATCGAACCCGCCCGATATGAGATCGCGGTTGCTGCGGCGGAGGCTGACCTCGAGGTCGCGCGGCTTAAAAAAGAGAGCCTGCAAATTCGCCGGGATGATGCCCTGCCCGCTGAACTGAAGTCAGCGGAAGCGAACTTGGAGTTGGCGAAAATCGAGTTCGGGCGGATGACCAAACTCAATAACCAGAACGCGGCATCGAAATCGGAGTACGACCAAGCCGAGAATGCGGTCAGCACCAGCGAAGCGGCGATCAGTTCGATCCAGGCGAGCATCAAGCAAGCCGAAGCGGAATTGCGGTCCGCGGAGGCGGAGATCAAGCGAGCGGAACAGACTCTGGAGGATGCACGACGAGATCTCGCCAATACGACGCTCTACGGTTCCTATCAAGGTCAGATCTCTGAGGTCATGGCGGTGCCCGGAAGTGTCGTCGATGCCGGAACGCCAGTCCTGACCCTGCAGATGACCAATCCGATCACGGTGGAAGTCGAGTTGTCGGCCGAACAGTCACGAAGCATCCGAAGTCGACGCGATCTCACGACAAAGTTTGTGCTGCCCGATGGCACGCCGCATAACACGCTGGGTTTGGTTTACAGCATCGATCCGAGTGCGGACCCGACGACGCGAACTTTTACGATGACGTTGTTGCTGCTCAATGAAAAGTTCCGCGATAATTTGCCCGCCTCGATTCCTGCTGATACGGTCGCGCGGAGCGAAAACGTTTGGCCGTTGCAATTGAATCGAATGATGGGCACGCCCGACGACGTTGTCCTTGTGGAGGAAGACGCGATCGTGCACGACGATTCGGGGGCGTTCATCTACGTCATCTCGAACGCGAAATTGCGAGAACCGATCCCGAGTGTTCTCAAAGTTCGGCCTCAACGGCTGATTGAAAACGATCTGCGGATACCGTTTTTGGGCAATTGGATTTTTCGTTCGGTAACGTTCGTCAATGACGACGGTACGCCGGTCGACATGTCTCGAACGGCTCTCTACATCGGCAAGATCGAAGATGGCGAAGCGGCACCATCGAATTGGGATGGAGAGTCCGTCGCACTCGATGCCGGTTCGGTTTGGATGCTTCGGCCCGGCGATTTGGTGACAGTCGACTTGGCCAATCATGATTTGAAACCAGGCTTCTACGTCCCGATTGAAACGATCTATCGTGACCTCGACGATTCGTTTGTATTCACAATCGAGGATGGCATGGCCAAACGCATTGCCGTCTCAATTCGCACTCACGGCGATGAGGGCAACGGATCGTTGGTTGAAATCATGTCGCCCTCGTTGCAGTCTGGCATGACGTTGATCGTCGGCGGTGTGCATTACCTGCATGATGGTGACGCGGTGCAGGTGGTCGGCAGGAACATCGACGGCGAAACCATGCCCGGCAAGGAGTCGCTGTAATGGGATTGCCTGCAGCAGCGGCGAAGTATCGAACGATTGTCGTTTCGTTGTCTCTCTTAGCGATGGTTTGGGGGACGATCACGTTCTTTACCATCCCGCGACGTGAAGACCCTCAGTTCACCATCCGGGTCTGTGTCGTTTCCACGACGTGGCCGGGGGCGCCCGCCGAGACGGTGGAGGAACTGATCACCGATAAAATCGAACAGAGTCTGATCAGCATTGAGGAAGTCGATATCACCCGGTCGACCACACTGACCGGTCAGTCGACGGTCTTCGTCGAGTTGGAAGATCGCATCCCACCCTCGGAGATTCAAAACGTTTGGGACAAGGTTCGGGCGCGGGTGGATTTGGTGCCGATGCCGTCGGCGAGCGTGCGTCCGATCGTGAATGATGAGTTCGGCGACACGTCGGTGTTGTTACTCGCGGTACACCAAACGCCATCGCATGGACGAGAAGAAGTTCGTCGTGAAGACGCCTACACGGCGCGGCAACTCGAGGTGTATGCGGAGGACGTGCAGGACGCGTTGCGACTGCTTCCGGGGATCGCCAAAGTCGAAATGTTTGGCGAGCGAGACGAAGCGATTTACATCGAAACGGATCTCGCCAATTGGGCGCAGCTCGGGCTGACGACGGCGCAGTTGCAATCACTCGCAAACGAACGCAATATCATTCAGGCGGGCGGCGAACTCGATAACTCATCGGGACACTACAGCGTCAAGATTGACGGCGAATTCAATGCCGTTCAAGAAATCGAGCAGATCGCTAGTACGGTCAGAACCGGCAGTGGCGACAACAGTGTGCCCTTGAAACAACTCGGCCTAACGGTGACGCGTGGTGTGGAGGATCCCGCTGATTACCTCTGTCGTTATGGCGACGAGTCAGGCAGTTCACCAGCCGTGATGCTCGGAATCACGATGAAGTCGGGGGCGAGCATTATCGATGTTTGCAACGCCGCGAAGCATCGAGTCGACGAGATGTTGCACGTCGAGAAACGGTTGCCACCGGACGTCGGAGTGACGGCGGTCTCGGATCAATCGATGAGCGTGGAAAAGAAGATTAGTGACGTGATCGTTAACGTGATCGAAGCGGTGTTGATCGTGGTGGTTGTCGTTTATGTCGTAGTGGGGTTTCGAACCTCGTTTGTGATGGCGGCGAACATCCCGATCGTGGTGGTGGTGGCGATCGGGTTGATCTCGCTGTTTGGTGTTGAATTGGAACAGATCTCATTGGCGGCATTGATCATTTCGCTGGGATTGTTAGTCGACAACGCGGTGCAGGTTTGTGACCAAGCGCGGTCGAATCAGATCGCGGGGATGGCTCCTTTTCCGGCGGCGATCGAAGGCGCCAATACGCTCGCGATCCCGATGTTGGTGGGAACACTGACGACGATGGCGGCGTTCGTTCCGATGCTCTTTTCGCTCGAGGGTGGCGGAAAGGAATACGTCTACAGTTTGCCGGTCACGGTGTCGACCACGTTGGCGCTGAGTTGGGTGTTGGCGATGACGTTGTGCGTGATTCTGGCGGGGATCTTCATCCGAGCGCCGAAGACCGAGCAGCCCGGATCGCCCGTCGTTGCGGGCTTCAGAGCGATGCAGCGATGGGTGTCACGATTTCGAAAGTCCGGTAAGACGCCGGCCTCACCGGAAAAGACGCTTCATCGAGAGAGCCTGCCCCATCGCGTTTACGGCGTGATCGGCGGTTGGGCGGTGGATCACTATTGGATCACTCTACTGCTGACCGTCGCGATGATCGTCGGCATTCTGACGTTGCCGGTCAGTTCCGAATTCTTTCCTGAGGCAGCGGGCACTCAGTTCGCGGTCAAGGTGATTCTTCCCGAGACGGCGACCATCACGCAAACCAGTGAAGCGGCGGCGGAAGTGGAAACGATCATTCGTCGTCTGAGTCAGCAACAACCTGACGGAAAGAGTTGGCTGCGGTCCTATCGGACGCTGGTCGGTGGTGGCGGGGCGCGTTGGAATTTGAGTTGGAGTCCGGAGCCCAAGAACCGCTCGTTTGCGGAAATCCTCGTGCGGACCACCGATTCCTCGGTCACTCCGCAATTCGTCGAACGAGTCCGTGAGGTCGCCGAACGCGGCGACGCTGCGTTAGGACTATCGCCGGTCGTCGGGGCTCGCGTTGTTCCGGTGCAGTTGGCGTTGGGACCGCCGGCAGACCCGTTGGTGTTTCGAATCTCAGGCAACGGTTTTGCCGATCCCGCGATTTTGCGAACGGCGGCGGATCGTCTCAAACGGATTGTTGACGCACAACGCGAAACATGGGACGTGTCCGACTCATGGGGGATCGACGGCTATCAAATCCGCGTGGCGGTCGATCATGACCGGGCGACGCTCGCGGGCGTGACCAACTCTCAAGTCGCTCAGACTTTGAATTCGTACTACTCCGGTCTGCAATTGACGACGTTTCGTGAAGGCGACCATCAAGTGCCCGTTTACTTTCGTTTGAAACAGAGTCAACGCGAGTCGATCAATGGGTTGCAGGAATCGTTCGTCGAAGGCGACAACGGCAAAGTTCCGTTGGCTTCCATCGCGTCACTCGAGCCAACGTTCGAGCTAGCGAAGATCGGCAGGCGAAACATGAATCGGACGATTGAGGTGAGTTCGAGAATGGAGCCGGGGGTGACGGGCAATGATGTCGTTTCCCGCGTTTTGAAGTCCGATGAAATGCGAGCACTCGAGGCGAGTTTGCCGGTTGGATACTGGATCGAACCCGGTGGTTCGTACGAGGAAAGTGCCGAATCGGGGGCGCAGATGATGAAGTCGTTTGCGATCTCGTTCGTGCTGATCGTGTTGTGTCTGATTTTTCAGTACAACGGATGGTTACGGCCTCTCATCATTCTGTCCACGCTGCCGATCGCGTTGGTGGGAGCCTGGTTGGGTTTGTATCTGTTTGATGAATCGCTCGGTTTCATGCCGCAACTGGGGATTTTGGCGTTGTTCGGCATCGTGTTGAATACTGCGATCATCTTTATCGAGTTCGCGGATATTTTGGTCAACGAACGGTTGGCCGCGAAGACGCAGACGGTTGCGAGCACTCAGGAAAGTGACCAAGGTGTTAAGCCGCGTCTTACGTTTGACGAACTCCGCGAGTGTTTGGTCGAAGCGGGCAAGCAGCGGATGTTGCCAATTTTCTTGACCACGGCGACGACGGTCGGTGGTTTGATTCCGTTGGCTCTCAGCGGCGGGCCGCTCTGGGAAGGTCTCGCGTACTGTATGATTGTCGGTCTGAGTCTAACGACGGCGCTGACGTTGGTGGTGATCCCTGCCTTGTATGCCGCCACGCGGCGGTGAGTTCGAACGGCAAGCCTCTCACACCATGAATGCATTGGCATCGTGTGAACGTTGCGAGTTCAAATAGTGAGGTTGCAGGTTTCTCGTTGCTCGTTGCTGACGCGTCGGCTGGCGCGTTTGTGTTAGGTTGGTTGCTGACGTCATCGTTGTGTTGGCACGGTGAGTTCGCAGAGGCGAGACGATGGCAAGGTTGATTTGTGTTTCATGCATGGCTTGTTCAGGAGACTTGATTTGACAAACACGCACCGCACTCCTGAACACAAAGTGGCTTTGGCTTTCATGGCGCATCCTGATGATGCGGAGATGGCATGTGCGGGCACATTGATTCGGCTCGCTCAGGCCGGATGGCAAATTCATATCGCCACCGTGACGGCAGGCGACTGTGGTTCCCAGACCATGGGCCCGAGTGAGATCGCACGCGTCCGGATCGCCGAGGGGACACGGGCGGCAGAACTCGCCGGTGCCGAATTTCATTGTCTCGAAGAACCTGACGGGCGAGTGGTCTATGACCGTCAAGCGTTACAGAAGTCGATCGATCTGTTTCGCCGGATTGCACCCTCGTTGGTCATTACGATGCCGATGTCGGACTATCATTCCGATCATGAGATCACCGGCAAATTGGGGCGGGCGGCGAGTTTTGTGTACGCGGCGCCGAACGCGTCGGATGTGCCCGTGCCCGATGACGCGGCGGTGCCGTTTCTGTACTACTGCGACGGGATGGAAGGACGGGACCGCATGGGAACGCCGATCGAGCCGACCACTTACGTCGACATCACCGAGCAACTCGAACTTAAGGCATCCATGCTCGCCTGCCATGAGAGTCAACGCGAGTGGCTGCTGTCTCACAACGGGATGGACGATTACCTCGATGCGATGAAACAGCACAGCATCGAGCGTGGCAGGCAATGCGGTGTCGGTGCGGCGGAAGCGTTCGTTCAACACCGCGGGCACGGTCATCCCGCCGACGACCTGTTGCTAGAAATGTTCGCTCACGTCGAGCGAGCACACTAGCAACTTAACAGGGGCACCAACGCGAGAGCTTTTCTGCCAATGACGTAGGTGTTTCAAAATAGCTGCGTTCACCACAACGTGGTCCACCGTCTGGAGACGGTGGGGCAACTAAAAAGGAAATGCTCTAGCCAACCATCTTGGCTTCGAATTCGCTGATCTTTTCTTCGTGTTGCAGCGTTTCGGCGATGTCGTCGAGACCACGGAGAAGTTTGTGGCGACGGCTTTGGTCGATTTCGAAGGATCGTTCGAACCCTTCGCCGTCCGACACGGTTTGGTCTTCGAGGTTAACCGTTAACTGGTACGGGTTGCCTTTGGCCGCTCGTTGGAACAACTCTTCCACATCGGCTTCGCTGAGCACGATCGGCAGCAATCCGTTTTTGAATGAGTTGTTGTAGAAGATGTCTGCGAACGAGGGGGCGATGACGGCGCGAAAGCCGTAATCGTCGAGTGCCCACACGGCGTGTTCGCGACTGCTGCCGCTGCCGAAGTTCTGACGAGCGATCAGGATCGAAGCACCTTTGACGTTGACGCGGTTGAGTTCAAAGTCCGGGTTTTCGGTGGTACCGTCGTCGAGGAAACGCCAATCGAAAAACAGGAACTGGCCAAAGCCGGTTCGCTCGATCCGTTTGAGGAATTGCTTCGGAATGATCGCGTCGGTGTCCACGTTGGCACGGTCGAGAGTGGCGACAACGCCTTGATGAATGGTGAAGTTTTGCATGATGGAAGAATGAGGTTAAGCGTTTGACAGATGGCAGGCGAAAAGGACGGGGGAGACTGAAAACAGGTGCGGGAGCCTACTCCGTGCACCTGTCGTTCGGACGTCTCTTATTTGTAGTCCCACTCGCGGATGTCAACGAAGTGGCCAGCGATGGCAGCGGCAGCGGCCATCGCGGGGCTGACCAAGTGCGTGCGTCCGCCTTTGCCTTGGCGACCTTCGAAGTTGCGGTTGCTGGTACTGGCACAACGCTCACCAGGAGCGAGTTTGTCCGGGTTCATTGCCAAACACATGCTGCATCCCGCTTCACGCCAATCCAGTCCTGCTTCGATAAAGATCTTGTCGAGACCTTCCTTCTCGGCTTGGGCTTTCACCTGACCGCTGCCCGGCACGACCATGGCGCTGACGTTGCTACTGCAGCGATGGCCTTTGACTACGGCGGCGGCGGCACGCAAGTCTTCGATGCGGGCGTTGGTGCATGAACCGATGAAGACGCGGTTGATTTCGATCTCGGTGATCGGTGTCCCGGCTTTGAGGTCCATGTACTGGAGCGAGAGAGCGGTCGTCTTTTGCTCGGTCGGGTCCCTCGAATCCCCTGGATCGGGAACTCGTGCATCGATGCTGACGACTTGGCCGGGGTTGGTTCCCCAGGTGACCTGCGGCCGGATGTCGGCACCTTGGTAGACATTGCTGCGGTCGTAGGAAGCACCCGCGTCGGTCGGGAGTTTCTTCCAGCGTTCGACGGCGGCGTCAAAATCTTTGGGGGCTTCCGGACGGCCGCGAAGGTAGTCGAACGTGGTTTGGTCGGGAGCGATCATGCCGGCGCGGGCACCCGCTTCGATCGACATGTTGCAAACGGTCATGCGTTCTTCCATCGACAACGCGCGGACACAGTCGCCGGTGAACTCGAGCACGTATCCGGTCCCGCCGGCCGTTCCGATCTGACCGATCAGGTACAGGATCATGTCCTTTGCCGTGACGCCGCGGGGGAGTTCCCCGTCGACACGGAGTTCGAACGTTTGGGGTTTGTATTGCAGCAGGGTTTGCGTGGCCAAAACGTGTTCGACTTCGCTGGTGCCGATTCCAAACGCGAGGGCTCCGAAGGCGCCGTGAGTGGCGGTGTGCGAATCGCCACAGACGATCGTCATACCGGGTTGGGTGTAGCCATTTTCAGGTCCGATGACGTGCACGATTCCCTGGCGAACGTCGTGGATATCGAACAGGCGGACATCGAACTCTTTACAGTTCTCTCGCAGTGTTTCGATTTGTTTGCGGCTGATCGGGTCCGCGATCGGCAGGCTCCGGTCGCTCGTTGGGACGTTGTGATCGGGGGTCGCGATGGTGCGTTCGGGGCGACGCACGCGTCGGTTGTTGATCCGCAAACCCTCAAACGCCTGGGGGCTGGTTACCTCGTGGACGAGGTGCAGGTCGATGTAAAGAATCGACGCTTCGCCTTCGGGAGCGTAAACCACATGTTCGTCCCAAATTTTGTCCAGCAACGTACGGTTGCCGGTCGAGACGGAGGTTGAGGCCGGTGCTTCCGCAGCGGCAGCGTTTGAATCAGACATCGAGTGGGGCGGGTCAAAACAGGGAAAGCGAGTAGCGAGAACCAATTCTCGCTGCATCGTTCACACTGTCGACACTCAGGCCCAAAATGTCAAGCGAAGGCAGGCTCCGTGCCCGGTAAACCGGTTTTTGAAAAGGGAGCACTTTGCCGGTGGTAGGCGGGGAATTCTCCGCCGACACTGGATCGCGAGGCCGGTGCCTTGCGTCCGGTCAGATCGAAACGAGCCGGCGTGTTTTAGGGCCGCTCGTTTCTGGTCGGCTCGCGGTTTCGATCGGCGTCATCGTGAAAGAGTCGCCGATTATCTGCTCAGGCCGCCGATTGGTGTTTATACGGGCTCTTCGATGTACTCTTTGACCTGCTCGGTCTGTCCCGGAACGATCCGGGTGATGCTGACCTTCGTGCGGCGAAGTTCTTCGACTTCGTTGAGCAGTTGCGAGAGCAGGTCGGCAAGTTCGGATCCGGCGTTTTCGCCGATATTCACCATCAATGCTTTGCGGGAATTGTAGCTGAGGCCTCGATTGTCCATGGTGTTACTGTCCGTCGCTGAAGAATAGGGTCGTCGAATAAGAAAAGCCTTGGAAACAGGTGTTCACTAGCTTAGTCCGGTTATGCCGCCAAAGGAGAAGGATAATCTCAATTTCCTTCCCCACAACTCAAACTTTACTCAACCGTTACGCTCTTCGCCAAATTGCGTGGCTTGTCTACGTCACAACCCCTCAAAACTGCAATATGGTACGAAAGTAATTGCAGTGGTATTACTGATACAATCGGCTGTAGGAACTCGGGAGCTTCGGGAATCATGATGACATCGTCCGCGATTTTGCGAATTTCTGTGTCATCGGAGCTCGCGATCGCGATCACGGGGCCGCCTCGCGCTTTGACCTCTTCCATGTTCGACAGCACTTTGTCGTAGGTCGTGCCGCGGGGCATGATGAAGATGCTCGGCGTGTCTGCGTCGACCAGGGCGATCGGACCGTGCTTCATTTCGGCCGCCGGGTAGCCTTCGGCGTGGATGTAGCTGATTTCTTTGAGTTTGAGTGCTCCTTCGAGTGCGGTGGGGAAGTTGTACCGCCGTCCGAGGTAAAGCACGTTGGTCGCCGATTGATACTTCTCGGCGACTCTCCGGACTTCTGCGTCGCAGGTCAACGCCTGCTCGATCGTCGCAGGCAGACGTCGCAGGTCTTCGATGATTCGGCCGCCGGTCTCGAAACTCATGTGTCGCATGCGTCCGAAATACAACGCCAACATGGCGAGCACGCAGCACTGGCTGGTGAAGGCTTTGGTACTCGCGACGCCGATTTCCGGACCCGCGTGCAGGTAAACACCGCCATCGGAGGCCTGTGCGATGGAACTGCCGACGACGTTGCAAATCGCCAGGGTTCGATGTCCTTTCCGTTTGGTTTCGTTGAGCGCGGCGAGCGTGTCGGCGGTTTCGCCGCTCTGCGTGATCCCGAACACGAGCGTGTTGTTCTCGATGGGAGGATTGCGGTACCGCAGTTCGCTGGCGTACTCCACGCAGACCGGGATCCGCGCCAATTCCTCAATCATGTATTCGCCGACGAGGGCGGAGTGCCAACTCGTTCCGCACCCGGTCAGGATGATCCGTTCGACACCGCGGAGTTGTTGCGGGGTGAGGTTCAGGCCGCCGAAGACGGCCGTCGCGTCTTGATCGTTCAATCGTCCTCGCATCGCGTTGCGAAGGGCATCGGGTTGCTCGTAGATCTCCTTGAGCATGTAGTGGTCGTAACCGTTCATGCTGACTTCGCCGGAATCCGCTTCCAACGGCTGGATGTTGACGCGGACTTTCCCGCTGTCTCGGTGGAGGACGGAGAATCCATCGGCGGTCAAAACGGCGAGTTGGTGATCGGCGAGATAGACGATGCGGTCGGTCCGACCGGCGATCGGCGACGCGTCACTGGCGACGAAATACTCGCCACGGCCGACTCCGATGACCAGCGGGCTGCCGAAACGTGCGGCGATCATGAATCCAGGCTTATCGCGAAAAACGATGGCCAGACCATAAGTGCCGCGGAGTTGGGCGATCGCCCATTGGACAGCCGTGACGTAACGAGCGTGCGGTTGGTCTTCGATCGCGGGTGTGTTGGAGAGGCCTTCGGCGACCAAGTGCGCGATCACTTCGGAATCGGTGGCCGATTTGAAGTGGTAGCCCTTTTCGATCAAGCCGTCCTTGAGAATCTGGTAGTTCTCGATCACGCCGTTGTGAACCAAAACGACTTCGCCGTCGCCGCCGATATGTGGGTGGGCGTTTTCCTCGGTTGCCGGTCCGTGGGTGGCCCAGCGGGTGTGTCCGAGACCGAGCGTGCCTGGGGGCGGAGTGCCCAAACGATCGGCGAGTGATTGAATCCGGCCGACGGAACGCGTTACCGCGATGTCATCTTCGCAAACGATCGCGACTCCGGCACTGTCGTAGCCGCGATATTCCAACCGACGGAGTCCGTCGATGAGAAATTCAGCCGCGTCTTCGCTGCCGACGTATCCAACAATTCCGCACATCTTGTATAGGCCTTCGTCAAACTGGCGTCGCGAGCGAAACACGCTGTTCTCGCGGTCGCGGCAGTTCTCGTGTGAAGTGAATGATTTATGAAAGCATCGTCACGGTTCCATTGGGGAAACGTAATTAGTCAGGGTTTCGCAACTCTGAATGCTCGCGTCAAGGCCGAGGATGATACTGGCCCGTTTAGGGGGTATGTTAAGCCAGGCACGCTCGTTTTGCAATTTACTTTTTAAATCGCCTTGTAGTACGGTTTTTACGGCCCGATGGGTGTCGGGCGGCCGTCGGTCTCACGCGAGACGCTGAATGTCTCCGCTGAATGTCTCCGCTTAGTTTCTTTGGGCACTCGTGTGGCTAGAGGCGTCGGGCACTTCGAGTTGCTGTGCCAGCCTTGTCGCTGGGGCATCGCGGGGACAGTTCGGGGCTCTTTTTTACCAACATGGATTTACCGTCGTGAAGAAACATGTCACCCGGCACCTCTCGTTTTTACGAGCGACCGCGATCGGCGGGATTTTCTTTTTATTGCCGTTCGCCGTTTTATGCTTTTTCCTAGGGCAGATCGCTCAGGTGGTGGTCGCGATCGCGGTCCAGATCCAGCCGATTTTACGAGACTATCTCGGGATCAATCACGTCACCGGGTACGCGTTGATTTTTGCCATCGCGTTGTTGCTGATCATCCTGGCGTGCTTCATCGCCGGGATGCTGGCCAGCCGCTCGGTGGCGAAGCAGTTCACCGGATGGGTCGAAAAGTACCTGTTGATGATGTTCCCGCGGTACGCAATTTTCAAAGAACAACTCAGCGGGAACATTGGTGGTGACATTTCGAAAAACCGCCTCAAACCGGTGCACGTGCGTCTGGAGGGTTATTCCCGAATCGCCTTCGAGGTCGAGCGATCGAGCGAATCTGACGCGGTCGGGCATGCCGAATTGGTGACGGTGTTTTTGCCAGGTTCACCGGATCCGTGGAATGGGACCGTGATCAATGTGACGCCCGATCGAATCGAGCCGATCACGTCGCCCTTCCCCGACGTCTTGGGGGCGTTCGAAAAGCTCGGCCTCGATTCACAGAAGATCTTGCGTGGTGAATCAGTGCACGGCTAACACCAGACTCGGCCAGAGGGGGGAGTCGTCGGTCAGAGAACGACGCACGGGGGCTGTGGATATCCGAGACGGGGCTGGGGATATCCGCGACGCTCTGCTCTGTTTATCCTATTAAGCAGCTGTTTTTGTCATTAGAGAACTCGCCATTCTCTCCGCTGAACGTTCTCTCCGCTGGGCTGGTTCGCCGCCATTTCCGGTCAGTCAGGTTCTATCGCGATGAGCGAATTCCTTCTCTATTACCGTCGACCTGATCCCACCACGTGGGTGTATATGTCGTCGTTTTTGACGATCGGGTTGTTCTTCGTCTTCCGACGATTCTGGAGCATTCGAAATCTCGACATTCTGCTGCTGATTTTGCTCGCCCCCGGGCTTTTGATGGTCAATGAGGGCTACCGTCGACAAACACGTCTGGACCGCGAACTCGTCCAATCGATCACACTCAAACGAGCAGCCGACGATCAGCAAGCAACGTCTTCGTCGGACGCGGCAAACGAAGATGCATCGAATTCAGCATCGCAGTCTGACGCACCCGCAGAAGATCGCTCGACAAGTGCTGCGGTCTCCGGCGAAGAGGCGAACCGAACGCTCGTTTCGGCAACCGACGCAGCACTCGCTGACGAAACGCCGCTGGCAACACGGCAAACGGGTTTGGATGTTGTCGATGAGGATCCGCGTACGCCGCAACAGATTGCCGCCTACGATTCGGCGATCGGTCTACGACGGGGAGGTTTCATATGGCTGTTCGTGATCGAGATGGGATTGATGATCCGTATGCTGCTCGATCCGTTAATGGTGCGGCGTCCGCTCTTGGATCCAAACCTCACGACCGGTGGATTGAACTTCCTCGGCATTTCGCTGTTCATTTTCATGATGGCCAATGTCGTCGCGAGTACGCCTGAAATTCAGCGAGAGCAGGGCCCCGAACTCGGGCCGGGCTACGCATTGATGAACATGCTGCCGACGATCCCGGTACGGCCGATCAGCGAAGTCCTCGGTGGTGTCGAACCTCCCACACTCGACGAGCTTTCTCCGGCGCAGCAGAGCCGCGCTGCGATCGCGAAGATCATTGCGATCATCAGTCAATCGGCAATGCTGATTGGCATCTTGTTGATCGGCAATCGTCACTTCGGCAACCTGCGATCGGGTGCCGGTTGTGCAACGTTGTATTTGTTGATGCCTTACACCGCTCAAATGACAGGACGGGTCGACCACGTGGTGCCTGCGGCGCTGTTGTTGTGGGCGATCTTGTTGTACCGAAAACCGTTTTTCTCGGGGCTGTTTGTCGGTGCGGCGGCCGGGTTGGTTTACTATCCATTTTTCCTCTTGCCGCTTTGGTTCAGTTTTTATTGGCAGCGTGGTGCTCGCCGTTTTGCGATCGGCGTGTTGTCGATGATCGGTGTGTTGATGGCACTGCTCGTGCTCGGCGGCACAGATCCGTTCTTCGAGCATTTGCGTCAAATGTTCGGTCTGTTCTTCCCCACCCAAGATCCACGCGGGGTTTGGGAATTGGGGTGGAACCCGGTTTGGCGTTTGCCGGTGATTGTCGCCTTCGTGATTCTGAGTTTCTTCTTGGCGGTTTGGCCGGCTCAGAAGAACCTCGGTATCCTGATCAGTTGTTCGGCCGCGTTGATGATCGCGGCTCAATTCTGGCACGGCTACGGCGGCGGGTTGTACATGGGATGGTTCTTGCCGCTGTTGCTGCTGACGATCTTTCGACCCAATTTGCAAGATCGCATTGCCTTGAAAGTCATTGATGCCGCCCCCGCGACGCAACCCCGCGCGACCGCTCAAATGGATGCAGCCTGATACGGATGTCAAATTCTTCTTCCCCTTCCGAGTCTGCCGCTGGGGCAGAACTCGATGGCAGTGCTTCGGATCGGCAACGCGAGCGAGAAACGCTCGATAGCTGTGAGGAGGCACGCACCCGTTACACCGACCGGTTGTCGGGCATCGATTCCGAACTCGAACAATTTTCAGCGACGGATTCCAAACTGGGAACGCTGCGAGTCGGGCTGTTCTTCGTGTTGGTCGTCGGCATCGGGTTTTCGACAACGACAGGCCACCCGTTTTGGATCGCGATCGCGATCGGAGCCTTGCTCGCGTTTCTCGTGACGGTTGTCCGAAACGAAGCCGTGCGAACGGAAATCGAAATACGTCAAAACGAATCTCGCACACTGCGCCGACTCAGTCGTCGTTTGGATCGGGATTGGACGTCGCTCGCGTCTGATTCGATTGGGCAAACCTCTGATGCGATCCGCCTCGATGACCGTCAACGTTATCTTGCTGACGATTTGGATTTGATCGGCGACGCGTCTTTGTTTCAGCTCGTTTCCATGGCCGCGACGACGCCCGGTCAGCGAACATTGGCGAATTGGTTGACCAGTCCAGTGGACCCGGATATCGCCCGAGACCGGCATCATGCCGTTCGGTCCCTCGCCGCTGAACGCGAGCCCCGGTTGCGGTTCTACACGCTCGCCCGAGAGGTCGGTACGTCGACGGGCGATCCCGAGTCGTTTGTGCAATGGGCGAACAGTCCGCTGTGGTTGCCGTCGCGACGATGGCTCGTGCCGTGGGCCAACCTGACGGCGATCGTTTCGGTCCTCTGTATCGCGGCGTTGGTGTTGGCGACACTGACCGAAAACCGTGACCTGACTCGCTTGTCGTTCTTCGCTTTGATCGCCATTGCCGTCGTGAACTTATCGATCGCCTCCTTGATGTTGGGACCGGTCGCTCAGATTTTTTCGATCGCGATCCAGTCGCGACGGAGCGTTGATGATTATGCGGAGTTATTTCAATCGGCAGAGTTGTTACCCGAAGATGCACCGGAGCATCATGCGACGAATCGTTTGGCGGATCGAATTCGGCGAACGCTGTTAGATGTCGGTGATTCAGGCGACGACGGTGGATCGGCGGGGCTCGCGATGGGGCAACTCGCGTCTGTTGCGAAAGCGGGATCGCTGAAGCATTCCGCCGCCACGTTTTTGATTTATCTTCCGTTGCAAGCGTTCGGGTTGTGGGACGTGCGGGTGTTGCGACGACTCGAAGCGTGGCAGCAACGGTATGCGACTCGCGTCGACGAGTGGTTTCTCGCGTTGGGCGAACTTGAATCGTTGCTCTCGGTTGCCGCGCTCGCCGATGAATACCCGCACTGGGCATCGCCTGAGTGGATCGACGATCGTTCCGGCGGCGCCGATGCGGGCAAAGAAGCGATTCTGAATTGCCAGCGGTTGGGGCACCCCTTGCTGCGAGACGAAATTCGCGTTCGCAATGACGTCTCGATCGGACCGGCCGGCACGTTGTTGTTGGTCACAGGCAGCAACATGTCGGGCAAGAGCACGATGCTGCGCAGCGTCGGATTGAACGTGTCGCTCGCGATGGCGGGGGCGCCGGTGTGCTGTTCCCGGATGCGTTTGCCACCGATCGAAATGGCCACGAGTATCCGTGTCAGCGATGATCTCAGCCAAGGCGTATCGTTTTACATGGCTGAACTGAATCGATTGGCAGCAGTGGTCGAACACGCCCGTGAATTGCATGCGTCAGCAAACCAGGAGCCCGCCCACACGCCGTCGGCGAGTGGAGCCACTTCGCGACGTCGACTGTTGTTCTTGCTCGATGAAATCTTGCAGGGAACCAACAGCCGAGAGCGGCAGATCGCGGTCACTCGCGTGCTCGGGATGCTCGTCGAAAGCGGCGCGATCGGTGCGATCACGACGCACGATCTCGAACTCGCCGACGAACCCGAATTACTGCGTATCGCCCACACCGTTCATTTCCGCGAAACGATCACGCCGGACGCCGATGGCGATGAACGGATGACGTTCGATTATCGAATGCGAGACGGTGTTTCGCCGACGACCAACGCTCTTCGCCTGCTCGAGATGGTCGGGCTCGGCGAAAAGTGAACGCGGGTCTGAAGGACGACGTGGTGGCGTCGTTGAGGCTCAGATCTTGAGTTTCCGTCGGTACACTACATTGCCGTTGGTGATGTAGAGATAACCGTGACCGGAGCCCGCGAGCACGCAACTCGTCAGCGGCTTGCTGGGGTTCGGGGCGGGCAGGACCCCGCAGAGACGTCCGGTCGGGTCAAAGATTTGGACGCCGACAGCGCTAGTGACGTAGTACCGTCCTGCGGCATCCACCGCCGATCCGTCACCACGCGACGCGGTGATGTACGGTGGCGGTTCGTTGAACGCAAACTCGCCTTTCGGGTCAATCGGCAATCGCATCGTCATCGTTGGCATTTTGGAATCGAGCGATGCTCCCGCGCCCACACGCATGGTCCACGTGTATTCGCCACCATGATCAGAGACGGCGAGTGTTCCGCCGTCTGGTGATAGCACGATTCCGTTGGGACGCGTGATGCCTGAGTCAACGACGGTCGTTTCACCCGTACGCGGATCGATTCGCGTGACGTGTTTGGCTTTCGTTTCGGTGATCAGGACAAATCCGTCATCGGTGACTGCTAAGTCATTGGGTGTTACGTTTTCGGCGACTACGTTAATCTCGCCGGTTGATGGCTCGATCGATATCACACGTTTTTTTGCACCTTGGCAGCCATAGAGCGTTCCGTCGGGGCCAAATTCGAGGCCGCTGACCGCTTCGGCGGCGATCTTTTCTCGCAATCCGTCAGACGCGCTGACGCGGTAGATCGCGGGAGCCCGCATGTCGGAAAAGTAAAAGTTGCCTTCCGTGTCGGCACACGGTGCGTCCGCGAAACCCAGTTCATCGGCAACCACTTCCCACGATTCACCGGGGATCAACAGGTTCAGTAACGTCATGTCGCCTTTGAGGTCATCACGCGTGTCGATGGTCGGTTCGACCGTTTCGTTTCGCCACAACCATTTCATCGCGTCGGGAAATCGCGAACTGCCGTAGTCGGCATTGTGGGCATAACCTTCGGCCCAGTCGAATCGCACGTCATATCCCATGTACTGCAGGCTCGATGCCATCCGTTGGTTCGCCCATGGCCAACTGCCGAACGCGTTATCGACGTCGCCGCTCGTGTCGGCCATGTAAACGCGGATCGGTTTGGGTTCGGTTTTACGAACGAGTGCCGGGTAGACGTTGCCGCCTCGCAAGTGAGTGAAACTGCCGACACTCGAGTAAACCTTTGAGAACACATCGGGACGCTGCCACGCGGCGGTGAAGGCGCAAATCGCGCCAGAACTCGACCCGCCAATCGCCCGCATCTTAGGATCCTTCGAAATGTTGTATTTCCCTTCGACTTCGGGAAGGATCTCTTCGAGTAGGAAGCGGGTGTAGCGATCACCGAGACTGTCGTATTCGTATCCTCGATTGGAGGACTTGTTTTTGGCGCGAGGCTTGTTTTTGTCGTGACCGGGATCGATGAAGACCGCGATGGTTGGTGGCATTTCTCCTTTCGCGATTAAATTGTCAAATACCGTTGGGATACGCCAACGCCCCTTGATATCGGACATCCGTTTGCCGTCTTGGAAAACCATTAACGCGGTCGGTTGTGTTTCGTCGTATTGAGCCGGGACATAGACCCACCAATCGCGAACAGTGTTGTTGAATATTTGGGATTCCCATGTCGGCATGGCAACGACGGTTCCGTGGGCAATCGTGGTGTTCTCGACCGCATCGGGGTGAGGTTGCCACGCAGGTTTCGTTTCATTGTTTTCGATTTCGTCGACGGGAGCGTCGTCGTCCCAAAGCCACGTGATGGCCGATGCCAGTTCCGCTCCGCCGTACTTCGACGTGTGTCCGCCTTCGGTCATCACGAGTTTGCTTTGGTATCCGGCAAAACGCAGGGCCGCCGACATGTCTTGGTTCGCCAAGGGCCAATTGCCATGCAGATTGTTGAGGTCGTCTTTGCCTTCTTGAAGGTAAACTTTGATCGGTTTGGGATTGTCTTTCGTTTTGCGAATCAAGCCGGGATAGGCCCATCCGCCACGGATGTTCGTAAAGCTGCCGATGTGACTGAGTACATTGCTGAACTGATCAGGCATTTCCCACGCGGTCGTAAAGGCACAAATTCCTCCGGAGGAAATTCCGCAAACGGCACGATCCCTCGCTTGATCGGAAACCCGAATTCCGTCCAGAGCCACGGGCAAGAATTCGTTAACGAGAAATCGTGAGTAGCGGTCCGACATCGAGTCGTATTCGAACGAGCGGTTGCTGCGACCCGCTGCGTTTGGCTTCGTCGCCGGTATCACTCCGGGATTCACGAACACGGCAACCGTTACCGGAATCTCGCCTTGGTGGATGAGGTTGTCGAGAACCGAGGGAACGCGAAAGTTTCCCTGCTCTTTGGCGTAGTTCAGCCCGTCCATGAACACCATCAGGTTTGCCGGTTCGAGTGCGTCATGCTGTGCGGGGACGTAGACTCGGTATTCCCGCGTCGTGCCAGGGAAGAGAGTGCTGTCGTCAAAGACTCCGGACGTGATGGTGCCGTGTGGGATATCGCCTTGATTCGTACGAGCGGCGTCGGATTGTTTTTCAGCCGATGCCGGGGTTACGGTTCCGAGCATCGCAGCGGACACGAAGATAGCCAGAAGGAATTTCATGGGCAGCAAACCTAAAAGGAGGGAGGTGGGGAGGGCGGTTTGGAAACCGTGCGGTTGCAAATTGTACTCGATGTCCGATGGCGGGAGGGATCTTTCGTGAACGCGACTCGCCGCTCAGTCGTCACGCGAGCGGTGCCCGATAGCTCTGCGTTTCCCGCAACGGTACGATGGCCGCGATGCGGAGAGTGCATGATGAGGTTGGCCGTTGGTGAGTCAAAGCCGGCGATCGGCGGCACGTGGGTGTGATCATGCGTTGCGATGAAGATGGCGATGACGACGGCGAAATGCGGGAGAGATAAACGTGGACATGGATCAATTGATGTACTTTCAGGGCGTCGCGGAAACTTGCAACTTCACGCACGCGGCGGAGCGTTTGAACCTGTCGCAGTCGGCGCTCAGTCGCGCGATCCAACGGCTCGAAGACGAAGTGGGGCAACCGTTGTTCGAGCGAAAGCCGCGCAGCGTCGAGTTGACCGATGCGGGTTTGATCTTCCAATCTCGCGCCGAGCAAATCTTGTTAATCGTCGAAGACATGAAGGCGGAGATATCCGATGACGGTCAAACAGGACGGTTGAGGATCGGGGCAATTCCCACGATCGCACCCTACTTCCTGCCGGATCTTCTGCGGCAGTTTGCCGATCAGTATCCGAAAGCGAATTTGGTCGTTCAGGAAGACACCACTGATAATTTGGTCCGTCGGTGCAAACAGGGAGAACTCGACGTGGCGATCGTCGCGCTGCCGATACCGGCCAAATATGTTGAGATCGACAATCTGTTCGAAGAAGAGCTGTTTTTGGTTTTGCCGCCCGAGCATCCGCTGACGCAGAAAAAGCAGATTCGGCTGAGCGACATTCAGCACGAACCCTTTGTGCTGCTCAATGAAGCTCACTGTCTCTCGGACAACATCGTGTCGTTTTGTCGACAACGTTCGGTTCATCCGCTCGCCGTGGAACGGGCCAATCAGTTGGCGATGGTGCAGGAACTCGTGGCGTTGTCTCACGGAATCTCACTGATTCCAGAGATGGCCAAGAAACTCGACAAAACCGAACGTCGGGTTTATCGGTCGTTAAGCGGTGTGAAGCCCAAACGCACGGTGGTGGCGATTTGGAATCCGTATCGCTTCCAGAGTCAATTGCTGATCCACTTCCGTGAGGCGATTCACGCATACGTGCAAGAGTAGGAATGTTCGCGTGCTACGGCGTGGTGCTAGGCGGTGAATAAGTCACGCGGTTTCGCGAAACCATCGACCAATCAAATAGGTCGATCATCTCGCGGTGCCAACGGTCGAGGTTCCAGTGAGCGGTTTCCGGTTCGCTCGGGAAACTTTCGTGCTGTCCCATCGCAGAACGAGCCGCCCACGCCACGATAGTTTCCGGTGCAACGCCTTGTTCTCGGTACAGCGACAATCGAGTGTCACCGTGTCGCTTGGCGAGTCTCCGGCCGTCTTCGCCGACCACGAGCGGAGCGTGTGCGTACGTCGGATGCGGGACGCCGAGATATTGGTAAAGCTGCATTTGGCGAAACGTGCTGACGAGCAGGTCGTCGCCACGAACCACTTCGGTCACGCCCGCGTCGATGTCGTCAACAACGACCGCGAGTTGATAGGCCGCGGCGCCTTCTTTGCGTGTGACGGGGAAATCACCGATCGCCGTGCTCGGGTCGCAGTGCACTCGTTTGGCCACGAGATCGTCGAACCACATCGCGGTGTTGTCGACGCGAAACCGCAAGCAATAACTGCCCTCGTCCGGGAATGGATCTTCGTAACGCCAATCGTTACAGGTACCGGGGTAGATCGTCGTTTCAGCGGTAACGGTTTGTTGGTCATTGAGAACATTGGCACCGATTGCCATCTGTTCGTGCGGTGCTGATGAGGCGGTTTCGATGTCTTTTCGAGAGCACGTGCACGGGTACGCTCGGTCGTCGGCGACGAGACGATCGAGCAGTTGCTGGTATAGCTCGGAACGTTCGGTTTGAATGATGGGCACGCCGTCGTGTTCGATCCCCAACCACGCGAGATCTTCGATCGCCTGTGCGGTGGCCCACGGTTTGACCCGAGGGGAATCGATGTCTTCGATGCGAAGGATGAGGCGAGCGTTTTGTGCTCGTGCACTCCAGTACGCGAGCAAGAACGTCCGCGCGTTGCCGAGATGTTGGGCGCCGGTCGGCGAGGGCGCCAGACGGCATACCGGGGTTGCCTGATCAATGTTGGAGAGCACGTCGGCAACCTTCGCGTTAAAACTCCGCGTTGCCAGGTGTCCGCGGGAAAGGGATCACGTCACGGATATTGGTCATGCCGGTGGCGTACTGCACGGCCCGTTCGAGTCCGAGTCCGAAGCCCGCGTGTGGGACACTGCCGTAGCGTCGAAGGTCGACGTACCACCAGTATTCTTTTTCGTCGAGACCGGCTTCGTTCATTCGCCGCAGTAGAACATCGAGGCGTTCTTCGCGTTGGCTGCCGCCGATAATCTCGCCGACACCTGGAACCAGCACGTCCATCGCCGCGACGGTTTTTTCGTCATCGCTGACACGCATGTAAAACGGTTTGATCGTTGACGGGTAGTCCGTCAGGATCAACGGACCATCGACGAGTTGGGTGAGGTACTTCTCGTGTTCGGCTTGGAGATCGATGCCCCATTTGACGGGATACTCGAACTTTTCATCACACGAGGTGAGTCGTTCAACCGCCTCGGTATAGGTCATGTGTTCGAAAGGTTTCTCGACAACCGATTTCAACTGCGCGAGTTTGCCTTTCTCGATCCGTTCGTCGAAGAACTCCATGTCCTCGGCACAGTGTTCCATCACATCGGCGAAGATGCGTTTGAGGAACGACTCGGCGAGTTTCATGTTGTCTTGAAGATCGAAGAACGCCGCTTCGGGTTCCACCATCCAGAATTCCGCGAGGTGCCGCGACGTGTTGCTATTCTCGGCGCGGAAGGTTGGGCCAAACGTGTAAATTTTCGATAGCGCGCTGGCGTAGGTTTCACCCTCGAGCTGGCCACTGACGGTGAGGTGAGTGGGTTTGCCGAAGAAATCCTGTGAGGGATCAAACGGGCGGCTGGATCCCGCGAGTTTTTCCAAATTGAGCGTCGTGACGCGGAACATTTCGCCCGCGCCTTCGCAGTCACTGGCCGTCACGATCGGTGTGTGCAGATAGTAGAAACCCGCATCGTCAAAGAACCGGTGGATCGATTGGCTCAGCCGGTTGCGGACCCGCATCACGGCACCGAGGGTGTTGGTGCGGGCACGGAGGTGGGACCACTCACGTAGTTTTTCGAACGAGTGGCGTTTTTTCTGCAGCGGATACGTTTCGCCATCACACCACCCCAGCACGCGAACGGACTGCGCGTGGAGTTCGGTCGATTGTCCCTTGGCCGGTGATTCGACGAGTTCGCCCTGCACGACCACGCTGCAGCCCGCGGTCAGCTTTTGTACTTCGGTGGTGTAGTTGTCCAGTTCACCCGGCGCGACGACCTGGAGGTTTCCCAAGCAGGTTCCGTCGTTGATTTCGAGAAAGCTGAAGCCACCTTTGCTGTCGCGGCGGGTGCGAACCCAACCGCGAATTTCAACGGCTAGCGGAAGTGTGTCACTACGTCGACACGCATCAATCGTCATCCAGTCCATGGAAGCTCACCCGATCGTTGATTACCAGAAATAATAATACAGGCCCATTGTCGCCAAGATGATCAAACCGCCTGCGATTTGAGCACCCTTGGACGATTCGAGGTTCATCTTTTCGTTCACCGGCATCGTTACCGGTGTCTTCAACGGATTGACCAGTGTCACGACCAATCCGGTCAACAGCACGATAAAGAAGCACAGTGCCATGCGGTCCAGGAACGCGATTTGATCAGCGTACCACCAACCTTGCTCAACGATAATCGGTCCCAGCAACCATTTGAACGAAGCGTACGCGACAACGTTGACGATGATCCCGAGGGTACCGAAGTACTTCGGAGTGCGTGGCGAGAAGAAACCGAGCAAGAACACCGCGAGAATGCCGGGCGAGATGAAGCCCTGGAATTCTTGGATGTAGGTGAAGATGCTGGTGAAGTTGTCTAGCGACGGGGCAACCAAAGCCGACAACAGAACGAACAAGACAACGAAAACGCGACCGACCATCACCAATCGGTTTTGATCTTTCTCGTGCGTGACTTTCGCATACAAGTCCATCGTCGCGATCGTCGAAGCCGAGTTAAGCATCGACGCGAGCGAACTGATCACGGCACCCGAGAGTGCGGCCAGGATGAACCACGAAATCATCGGGTAGGGTTTGATCAGGTTCCGGACGAGCACCGGGAACGCGCGGTCATAGTCATATTCATTCGTCGCGTTATTAAACAAGTCGTCGGCAAAGAGGTTGTAAGCGAGAATCCCCGGGATCACGACCAAGAACGGGATCAGTAATTTCATGAAGGCTGCAAAGACGATCCCCTTCTGGCCTTCGGCGAGCGACTTCGAACCGAGTGTTCGTTGAACGATGTATTGGTTCAGACCCCAGTAGAAGAAGTTTGGAATCCAAAGGCCGACGATCAACGCGGTCCAAGGCAATTCCGGGTCTTCTTTCGGGCGAACCATGTGCGTTTTACCGCCACTGCCGTTGGGGCCGTTGACCGCGACGGCTTCGTTGTCGACGCCGTCATTGAGCAAGATAAACCGTCGCCATAATCCGGCTTCCTCCAAATCGGCGACCGTGGCGTCGGAGTTGGCGACTTTCGTGTCGATCAATTCTTCCGCGGGTCGGTCTGACAGTTGGATGAACGCCATCGTCATGACGATGATTCCGCCAACAATCAACGCCGAACCCCAGACCAGGTCGGTCCAGGCACACGCTTTCAATCCACCGACAAACACGTAGGCGGCGGCGAAGAGAGCAATCAGCCAACACATCGCGGTCAAATTATTCAGGACCGGGACGGTGTTGTAGTATTCCGAGATGAATTTTGCCCCCGAGAAAATCACCGAGGAGGTGGCGACGAACACCAACGTTACCACGGCGGGAATCGCCATCACCAGACGGGCGATTGGGCCGAATCGGTATTCCAGGAATTCAGGAATCGTGAACAGACCGGCTTTGAGAAAACGCGGCAGGAACAGGAACCCGACGACGACCAAGGTTACCGCAGCCATCCATTCGTATGACGCGATCGCCATCCCCAGCCAGTTGGCCGCCGAGCCCGACATCCCCACGAATTGCTCCGTCGAGATGTTCGCGGCGATCAAGGAGAAACCGACCAGCCACCACGTCAGCCCGCGACCGGCCAGGAAGTAATCCGACGCGTCGTCCGTTGGGTCCCCGTCATCCGGTTCACTCGCCATCCAGATCCCTAGCGCGATCACGCCGAGAACTGATCCGAGAAACAAAACTACTTCGAGAATATTCATGGGCCGGCAGAAGAATAGTGGGGAGAAAGGTGTCGAAGCTCGGGCGTTGCGATGCTCGTTGGGCGATGTTTTACGATATTTAGCAAACCCGTGTGAGGCTATGCCGTGAATCGATGGACAGTTTTCTCATGAAAACTCATACCCGGGCGTAGCAACGTCGAGGGAAAGTGAGGGTGGTTGGGGGCATCGGGGGGAAATTGCGTCTCTAGGCAGAAAGCATCATGGCGGACGTAACCGCCACTGCTTTCGTTACCGAGGAGATGGTTTGCCGTATAGAGTTGCATCGAGGGCATCGTGGTTTCGACCTCGAGCACGCGTCCGGACGCCGGATCGGTCACGCGAGCGGCGGGTCTCAGTGTGCCCGCCTCGCCGGCCACGAGGTAGCAATGGTCGTAGCCCTTGGTTGCCGATAACGAGTCGATGCGTTTGGCAAACGAGGTCTGCTCACGAAAGTCAAACGGTGTGTTCTCAACACTCAGTATCTCGCCCGTAGGGATCAAGTCTTCGTCCACGTCGAGCAGTTCGCTCGCGTGAATGATGGCTTCGTGTTCTAGCGTCGATCCCGAATCCACGCCGCCCAAATTCCAGTAACTGTGATTGGTCAGGTTAAGGTGGGTCGGCTTCGTCGTTGTCGCGTGGTACTCGATCGTTAATTCGTTGGCGTCGTTCCACGCGTACTCCGTCGTGACGGTAACCTCGCCCGGGAAACCTTCGTCGCCATCGGGGCTGACTAACGTAAAACGCACTCGGTCTGCGTTTACACCCCGGGCAGCGTCGGCGGGGATCAGTTCGGTGGTCCAGTGGTGATGTGAGTAGTTCACCGCACCGCCATGTAAACAGTGTTTTCCTTTGTTGACGGTCACCTGATGGTCGACGCCGTCGATGCTGAATTTGCCGAATTTGATTCGATTGCAGAACCGGCCGATCGTGCTGCCAAAACCCGGGTGAGGAGCCAGGTAGCGGTCAATGGAATCGAAAACGAGGTTCACGTTCGCACGCTGTCCCGATCGATCCGGTACCACAACCTCGAGTAATGAGGCCCCCCAATTCATCACGCTGACGTGATTGCCTGAACCGTTGGTGAGCGTGATCTTCGTGATCGGAGCTCCTTCCGCGGTTTCTCCAAAGGGGACGGTGATAATACTCATGCTGTTTCGCTAGGGAGGATACGATCGTGGATCGATTAATTTGAAGTCACTTTCCTGCCCGCGGCGGCATTCGCCTCGAGGCATCCATTCTTGCGTTGCCGTTGCCGTTGCCGTGCGAGACGCAGGCCATTGAGGGAGATGAGCGGCGGCATCGGTTCACACGCAGAGACGCGGTGGATTGCCGGAGCGACGTGGCGTCAGGCAGCGGATGCGAGTCGTTGTGATGGCAGACTGAGGAGTTTACTCGCAAGTCGTGTCAATTCACCAGTCCCGCTCGACGCGGCCAGTGGACGCAGGCGAGACGGCGGGGCTACCAAAGTCGCATCAATGCGGCTTCGCGGACCTCAGCAAACGAGGGCAGATCGCGGGGCGGCGCGCCTTCGATCTGTTCGCACGCTTCTTGGTAGAAGACAAAGTACTCGACAAAGTCGAACCAAGGCGGAATTGTGGTTTCGGTCTCTTGGAGGGCCAGCGTCTCGGCAACTTCGGTGAGCGAATTGCGGGAATCGGCGAGTGCCTTTGCGGCATCGTCGGCAAGTCCCATGTGATCGTACGCCATCGCCAAAGGGGCATCGATGAGCCAGCGTGCAGGCCAGCCTTGGTCCGCGTGAGACTGTTGCAGATATTCGATCGCCTTTTCGTATCGACCGGCACGAAGGTACGCCACGCCCGTGATGTACTGACGAACATTGGGAGGCAAATCGTGAGGGCTGGCACGATCCGGCGACGGTCGGGGCGGCGATGAACGAAGCGGTTGTTCCCATGGCCTCGGTGTTTCCCACGGCCTCGATATCGCGTCGCCTCTCGGTCGCTCCCCCGGTCTCGCGATCGGGGCGGTTTCGTTAACACCCCAGGGATCTGGGTTTCGTTGGTTTGGATTTTCTGGGCTGGTGTTTCCCTGGCTGGAACTTCCACGGTTTGGAGGGAGGTGATTCGGTGAACCGGATTGCGACGATTCACGCGTCTCCGGTCTGCGATCAACACGGGGGTGATTCGGCCGTGGGGGGGGCGGCGGTTGTTTCGAGTCAAAGAAAATCGACGGAGGTGCCCGGCGTTCATGCGGCGGCCCGTTGCCGCGTGGTGGTCTGTTGTCCCACTGCGGCTCACCTTCCCACTGCGGCCCGTTATCCCACAGTGCCCCATCGAGCCACGGTGACCTGCCGGGTGGTTGCCGCCCGTTTGACGATGGGGCAGCAGGCCGCGACGCGTCAGATTGGTCGACTTCCGCTTGCGTCCATCGGGCGAGTTCTTGGAACGACGCGTCGCTGATCCCGTCTTTGCAAGACAGGCAGTTGCGGACGAACTCCCAGTGGTCGATTGGTTGTTGGTTTGCGATGTGTTGGTCGAGTTGTCGACACAATTCGCGGGCCGCGTATTGGTGCCCGGTCAATTCGAACAAACATGCGGCGCCCCACCATTGAGGAGTATCGCTGGTTGATCCGAGTGAGATTGCGGTGACGAAGTCGTCGGCGGCTTCGTCCCAGAGGTTCAGTTGCGTGTAGAACTGCGCCCGACTGACCCACGGCAAGTCATAGTTGGGTTGTTGTTGAACCGCCTGATCGAAATCTTGTCGGGCGGCTTTCCATCGACCTGCGCCGGCATGCGTCTGCGCGCTCGCGACGAGTGAATTGGCGGTCGTGACGATCGCGGCGAATTGTTCAACATCCCGTTTGGCTTCGTTTGCCTCCCGCAGTGCGATCTCTTTCAAGTCGCGTTCGTGATAGGCGACTCTCATTTGCCAGATGCTCGCACCGGTTCCGATGATCATCGCCAACGCAACCAGAGAGACCGTTGCGATCACCACGCGGTGCCTGCGTGTGAACTTGCGCAGTTGGTACGTCCACGTCGGCGGACGTGCTTGGATCGGTTGTTCGGAAAGGTGGCGAGCGATATCACTCGCCATCTCTGCGGCAGATTCGTATCGTCGGTTGCGGTCTTTTTCGAGCGCCTTCATGACGATCCAATCGAGATCGCCGCGGAGTCGCGTGGTCAGCCGTTTCGGATCGAGTCGTCGCGCCATGGACACGGTCGTCATGCGGGCGTTCAGTGTCGTCAATCGCTGGCTCGGTCGCGGTGGATCTTCTTCACGGATGATGCGTCGCATCTCATCGAGTCCGGCCGAATCGAGACGCTCCCGATCGAACGGCGTTTCGCCGACCAGCAATTCATACAGCATCACGCCGAGCGAGTAGATGTCGCTGCGGGTGTCGATATCCAACCCGCTCATCTCCGCCTGTTCGGGGCTCATGTAAAGCGGAGTGCCGATCATCGAAAAGAATCGCGTGTAAATCGTTTTGTCCGTCAACGATTGTCCGATCGCTTTGGAAACGCCGAAGTCGATGACTTTCACTACCGGGCGATCGTCGTGCAGCGTGACCATCACGTTCGACGGTTTGATGTCTCGATGAATGACGCCTTTTTGATGAGCGTGATGCACGGCTTTGCAAACACTGATAAAAAGGGTCAGGCGTTCGTGGATAGACAGTTTGTGAGCATCGGCGAATTCGGTGATCGGGATGCCACGGACGAGTTCCATGACGAAGTACGGACGTCCATCGTCCGTGACTCCCGCGTCGAACACCTTGGCGATGTTCGGGTGATCCATCATCGCGACGGCTTGCCGCTCGGCTTCGAATCTCGCCAACACCTCTTTGGTTCCGGTTCCCGGTTTGACGATTTTTAACGCGACTTTGCGGCGGACGGGGCTCTCTTGTTGGGCAACGTAGACGAGCCCAAAGCCGCCCTCGCCGATTTGTTCCATCAATCGATACGGCCCAATCATGGAACCGAGTGCTTGAGGGAGATTCGTCAACGGCACGTCGACGGGCGGTTTGTCCAACGCGTTCTCGGGCGCGTCGTGAGCCCGCAGTAACGCGTCGACGCTGGCGCGGAGTTTCGCGTCGTCCCCACACGCTCGATCGATAAACGCTTGGCGCTCCTGAGGATCGTCAAACTCGATCGCTTCAACAAAAATAGTACGTTCGCTGAGATGGGGCATGTTCTCACGCGGCGAATCAGGCCGGCCCGTCTCCTTCCATTTCGCGACGTAGCCATGCCCGAGCGTATGTCCAATTGCGTTTGACTGTCCGCGGCGAAATGCCGAGCAATTCCGCGGTTTGGTCGATGGTCAGCCCGGTGAAGTAACGCAGTTCGACGAGCCGCGCGAGATCATGATCCGCAGCGTCGAGTTTCTGCAGTGCGTCATCGAGGGCGAGCAGCGTTTCGGAATCTTCCGGATGTGCGACCACATCGTTGGACGATAAATCGATTCGCTGACGGTCGCCACCACGCTTTTCCGTTTTCCGTCGCCGCGCGGCTTCGATCAGAATCCGCCGCATCGATTCCGCCGCCGCGGCAAAGAAATGACCTCGGCTGTCCCAGCTCGGTAAGTCTTCGCTGCCGACGAGACGCAAGAACGCTTCGTGCACCAAAGCCGTCGGTTGGATCGTGTGCCCGGCAGGCTCTCGCGTCATCTTCTGCGATGCCAAACGGCGAAGTTCGTCATAGACCAGCGGCAACAACTGGCCCGCCGCTTGACGGTCACCATTGTCGATCGCACTGAGTATCTGGGTCACTTCGCTATTCATTGACGTCCATTGTAACCCGTTTCTCATCACACCCAAGCAACCCAACCGTATTCGCCCGCTGTAGAAAGCACACACGTTCTCCTAGGTGACCCTGCGTTGCCCCAATTTCCTGTACCAGGCGTTATGAAAGATTCGGTTGGGTAACGGGTGACGGTTCAAGTGAGTCGCTGTGCTGATTCCGCGGAGTGAGCGCAGCGAACGGAGCGGAATCAGCACAGCGACGCGCGAACTCCGATGGGGTCAGGTAGCCCAGCGAACTGTGTGGCCGATGGTCATTGAAGTCTTCACGCCACGCTCGTGCCTTGAGCCTCGCGTCGCTTTCGCTCAGTAAATCGGTTTGGTGCAAATACTCGTCACGGAGCTTGCTGTTGAAACTCTCGCACAGACCATTTTGCCACGGTGAACCAGGCTCGATGTACAGCACTTCGACGCCCAACTTGCTCAGCCAATCTTTGATCGCCAGCGAGATGAACTCGGGGCCGTTGTCGCAGCGAAGCCGCTTGGGAACCCCGTGCATCGAAAACAACTCCGCCAACGTGTCAATCGCGTCTTCGCTCGTGATACTGCGACCTGACTTGATGCTCAGGCAAAGTCGTGTGTGCTCATCAACGATGTTCAAGAAACGAATCTTGCGTCCATCGACGGTCGATGTTTGCACGAAGTCCCAAGTCCATACGTCGTGAATGAACTGAGCTGGGGCGACGTGGCAGGCGTTCTTCTTCTCACCGGTTGCTCGTTTTTTGTGGCGTTTTCTCGGCACTTTCAATCCTGCGGCCTTCCAGAGACGGTACATGCGTTTGTCGTTGATCACTTCGCCATCGCGACGAAGCAACACCGCGATCCGGCGATAGCCGTACCGAGGTCGCTGCCTGACCAATTCAAGAATTTCCTTCGTCAACCGCTGATCTTCGTCCTTAGGGAGCCCTTCATATCGCTGGCTTGATCGCGGCTGATCGAGCACGTTGCACGCCCGACGCTCCGAGACAGAGAATTTCCGCTGAAGCGTCTGCACGGCGTCACGTCGCGACTGAGGGCTAGTCAGTTTCCCTTGGTGATCTCCTTGAGCATCTGGATGTCGAGGGCTTGATCGCCAATGATTTTCTTGAGTCGATTGTTCTCGTCCTCGAGCGTCTTAAGCCGCTTGGCCTCCTCGCTCTTCATGCCGCCGTACTGGGTCCGCCAGCGGCTCAAGGTTGCTTCGCTGACCTCAAGGGACTGCAGCACTTCGCCGACTGTCTTGCCGGCCGCAAGCATCGCATCGGCATCTCGCAACTTCTTGACGATCTGCTCGGGGGAATGTCGTTTTCGCTTCTTCATCGAAAGTCCTTTCGCCAATCTTGGCTGATGAACTTTCATAACTCATGGATCAGGATTTGGGGAGCATTCCAACCCATGCGAAATCCCACACCAAAAAGGGACACGTTTTCAAGGATTTTCGCCCAAGAAAGTTGTCCCGAAACAACGAAAACCAACCCAACCAATGACCACACGACCCAAGAACGAAGACCATCTTTCAAGGAGTCCGCACCTCTCGTGGTCAAACAATCACCCACAATCAACACCCGCCACCGGAACCACGAAACACACGAACGAAACGAAAGTAAGACCGGAGCCCATCTTTCGTGTAGTTCGAAACTTTCGTGGTCAAAACAAGCCACAACCAACGCCTGTCATTCCAACCACGAAATACACGAACGAAACGAAAACAAGAACGGAGCCCATCTTTCGTGTGGTTCGTAACTTTTGTGGTCAAAACAAGCCACAACCAACGCCTGTCATTCCAACCACGAAATACACGAACGAAACGAAAACAAGAACGGAGCCCATCTTTCGTGTGGTTCGT
>NZ_JACHXU010000001.1:475651-476701 GCF_014192335.1 Aporhodopirellula rubra
TCGTAACTTTCGTGGTTAAAACAAGCCACAACCAACGCCTGTCATTCCAACCACGAAATACACGAACGAAACGAAAACAAGAACGGAGCCCATCTTTCGTGTGGTTCGTGCCTTTCGTGGTCAAAACCAAGCCAGAACCAACGCCTGTCATTCGGACCACGAAATACACGAACGAAACGAAAGTAAGAATGGAGACCATCTTTCGCCTAGTTCGTAGCTTTCGTGGTCAAAACTAAGCCACAACCAACGCCTGTCATTCGGACCACGAAATGCACGAACAACACGAAAGCAAGACCGGAGACCATCTTTCGTGTCGTTCGCACCTTTCGTGGTCAAAACCAAGCCTGAACCAACGTCCGACATTCCAACCACGAAATACACGAATAACACGAAAGCAAGACCGGAGACCATCTTTCGTGTGGTTCGTAACTTTCGTGGTTAAAACAAGCCACAACCAACGCCTGTCATTCCAACCACGAAATACACGAACGAAACGAAAATAAGACCGGAGACCATCTTTCGTGTCGTTCGTACCTTTCGTGGTCAAAAAACCAAGCCAGAACCAACGCCTGTCGTCGGAACCACGAAATACACGAACGAAACGAAAATAAGACCGGAGACCATCTTTCGTGTGGTTCGTAACTTTCGTGGTTAAAACAAGCCACAACCAACGCCTGTCATTCCAACCACGAAACACACGAACGAAACGAAAATAAGACCGGAGACCATCTTTCGTGTAGTTCGTACCTTTCGTGGTCAAAAAACCAAGCCAGAACCAACGCCTGTCGTCGGAACCACGAAATACACGAACGAAACGAAAGTAAGACCGGAGACCATCTTTCGTGTTGTTCGTACCTTTCGTGGTCAAAAAACCAAGCCAGAACCAACGCCTGTCATTCCAACCACGAAATACACGAACGAAACGAAAATAAGACCGGAGACCATCTTTCGTGTCGTTCGTACCTTTCGTGGTCAAAAAACCAAGCCAGAACCAACGCCTGTCGTCGGAACCACGAAATACACGAACGAAACGAAAGTAAGACCGGAGAC
>NZ_JACHXU010000001.1:476801-688126 GCF_014192335.1 Aporhodopirellula rubra
CGTGGTCAAAAAACCAAGCCAGAACCAACGCCTGTCGTCGGAACCACGAAATACACGAACGAAACGAAAGTAAGACCGGAGACCATCTTTCGTGTAGTTCGTAACTTTCGTGGTCAAGACAAGCCACAACCAACGCCTGTCATTCCAACCAAGAAACACACGAACAACACGAAAAAAGACCGGAGACTATCTTTCGTGTCGTTCGTACCTTTCGTGGTCAAAAAACTAAGCCAAAACCAACGCCTGCCATTGCCACACGAAGACCACGAAAAAAGAGCAGAGACCAGCATGCGAGCGGCCTGTTATCATCGTAGAAATTCTTAGGCTGAAGGCTGGTTCGTGGCGTCGTCGCGATCTCGGCCAGTTCGTTTCTCATGCGACGCCCGTAAACGCCATGGCAGCAATTCTGTTGAAAGATGAAAGCTACAAGGTCATGGGCGCCTTGTTTGAGGTCTATCGAGAAATGGGGTGCGGCTACCTCGAATCGGTCTATCAAGAATGCGTGATACTTGAGTTTACCGACCAAGACATCCCGTTTGCATCGCAAACCGAACTGACGTTGAAGTACAAGGGACACGCTTTGAATTCCAAGTACATCCCCGACTTCATTTGCTTCGGCGAGATCATTGTGGAACTTAAAGCAGTTGGATCAATTACAGACCAACATCGTGCTCAAGTCCATAACTATCTCAGAGCAACCCGCCACCGCCTCGGCATCATCGCCAACTTCGGCCACCACCCGAAACTCGAATACGAACGCATCCTTCGCTAACGCCCGAACCAAGACCACGAAATACACGAACGAAACGAAAGCAAGACCGGAGACCATCTTTCGTGTCGTTCGCACCTTTCGTGGTCAAAACCAAGCCTGAACCAACGTCCGACATTCCAACCACGAAATACACGAACAACACGAAAGCAAGACCGGAGACCATCTTTCGTGTCGTTCGTAACTTTCGTGGTCAAAAAACCAAGCACCCAGCCAGCAACTATTCGGTTTCGTCGATTCCGTAGGTTCTGAGGCGGTCTCGGAGGGTGCCTCGGTGGATGCCTAAAATCTCAGACGCTTTCGCTCGGTTGCCGCTCGTGTGGGCGAGGACAATTTGGAATAGCGTCGGTTCGGTGGCTGCGAGGAACTTGGCGTGCAGGTCGTTCGATGAAGAGTCCGATGATTCGAGCACCGACAGCGTCCATTTGCTGACCGCTTGTTCGAGTGACCCTTGAGGCGACGAGGAGGCTTCGCCACGTCCGGGGGCGGGTGGTGGGAAATCGCGAATCGACAGTGGACGAGAACGGGCTACGACGGCGGCGTGTTCGACCGCGTTTTTGAGTTCACGTACATTGCCGTGCCACGGTTGTTTCTGCAATTCGGCCAGCAATCCGTCACTGATCGCTTTCTCCGGTGCAGGGTATTGGATGCCCGTCAAGAAGTGCTGGCACAGCGGACCGATGTCGATTGTCCGTTCACGCAGCGGGGGCAAATGAATTTGCATCCCCGTCATGCGATGAAACAGATCTTCGCGAAACGTGCCGTCACCGACCGCTTCGTGCAAATCACAGTTGGTAGCGGCGAGGATACGAACGTTGGCGGTGCGTGTGCGAACATCACCGACACGGCTGTATTGTCCTTGTTCGAGCACCCGCAACAATTTGACCTGCGTACCCAGCGGCAGGTCGCCGATCTCGTCGAGCAGCACAGTCCCGTTTTCCGCTCGCTCGAACAAACCAGCCCGATCATCGCTCGCGCCCGTGAACGCACCTTTGACATGCCCGAACAGCTCACTTTCGATCAAATCAGGGTTCAACGCCACCGGTGCGATCGGCAGGTACGGGCCTTCACTGCGACGGCTATGCCGGTGAATTGCCGCAGCGACGAGTTCCTTGCCCGTCCCCGTTTCACCCGTGATCAACACCGACAGATCGCTCTCGGCCACCAACGCGATCTGGCGAAACACCTGCTGCATCGCGGGCGAAGTGCCGATGATCGCAGTTGGGTTGATGGCCGTTTTCGTCGCCACCACCTGTGGCGTTTGGTGATCGGATTCCACGAGGGCTTGGCGGGATACCCTTAACGCGTCCTCGAGCTTGAAGGGTTTCGTCAGGTAATCCGTCGCGCCATTCTTAACCGCCGCGACCGCCGTTTCCAAGTCACCAAAGGCGGTGATCACGACCACGGGAGCCTGATCGGTGGCGGCGAGGAACTTGGGAAGTGCCGTGATGCCATCTTCCTTAGGCAATCGCACGTCGAGAATCACCAGCGACGGTTTAACGGCAGCGGCCTGTTCGAGACCTTCCTCGGCAGACGAAGCCGTCACGACCGCGTGTCCCTCCTGAGTCAGCATTTTTTCGAGTGCCCAACAGATCGAGGGTTCATCGTCGACGACCAACACAGTGTGCTGGGTCGCTGCGGTGCGTGGGCGGGCGTCGGTGGAACGGTTCATGCGGAAGCGGTTGAGGGGTTAAACGCGGTCGGTGTGAGTGCTGGGTCAGGCGTAGGCAACGGATTTGTCTGTCGTGAGTGCGTGACCCTTTTTGCGGTTCATCAGTGTCGATTGCGAACTTGCCTTGAGGATTTTAGCGAGCCTGAGTTTGCGACTTCTCTGAATCGGATTGCCCGCGAGTGGTTGATCGAGTCGGTGTTGGCATCTTCATGGTGTCATCGTTAGCATGATGTGCGAGCGAGTGAATTAGCGAAACCTCTGCCTTGCGCCGCAGGCTCGTAAATAACAAACCGCAGGCAGTCACTTTAGACAGCGATTCATCCAATCCGGAAGGCGTTCCTTATCGCATCGGCGGTTTCCGAACTCGAAACTAAAACCTGCGAGCGATGTCGGGTGTGTTGGTTAGGAATTGTCATTGTCCATCAAACTGGCAGTGAATTCGAACACGGTCCAGCCTTCTTCGCGACGCCAAGCGACGTCGCCGTTGAGGTGTTCGGCGGCGCGACGGACGACAGAGAGGCCTAACCCCATGCCTTCGGGTTTGGACGTAACGAACGGTTCGAACAGTTCGTCCACAACGTTTTGATCGATGCCGGGGCCGTTGTCGCGGACACGGACGCAAACCGATTTGTCGGTTGGACGCTCGAGACGCACCTCGACGACATCGCCCGCCTGCATCGCGTTGTGCACCAAATTAGTCACCGCTGCAACCCACGTGGGGCCGTCACCGATTCGGTGCGAGGCATCCGATTGCGGGGTTGAGTCAAACGATTCATCAAGATGCCACTCGACATCGAGATGCAGGTGCCGTGCGATCGGCGTGAGACTCGAACGGACATCGTTCCAACAAACCGTGACATCGGTCGGTCGGTCTTCGTCTTGCCGTCCCGATGCGACGAGCAACAACCGGCGAACGTAATCTTCGGCCAATTCAATTTGATGAATCGCGACAGGCAGGCTTTCTTTGTCCGACGAGTCGCACTGGGCCGCGTGCAGTTCCACCGCCATGCGTGCCCCCGTGAGACTGTTGCGGAGTTGGTGTGCCATCCCACCGGCGATTTGATGCAGCAGCTTTTCGCTCTGTTGCCGATTCACTCTCTTCCAGAGTTGGTCCAACTGCCCCGCCATCTCGTCCACGTCGGCCCCGAGTCGTCCGAGTTCATCGGGGGCGTGATCGGTATCGGTGCATGCGAATTCGCCCGCCGCGATGCCACGCACCCGCCGCTGCAGTTTCGAGATCCGGCCGACCAAGCGAGACTGCATGAACAGCGTGATCGAACTGAGGGCCAGAATCGTGGACAATCCGGTCGCGAGCGGCAGGATCGCGGCACGACGCCGACTCGCCGACAACGTTCGTTCGTCAAAGACCACCGCGACGCGGGCGACGTCGTCTGCACGGACCTTGCCGCGTTGGGTGTCGAAGAAATAGACGAGATAACGCTTTTCGTCGATCGTCATTTCGCCCTCCTGCGGTGCCGCGTCAAGGCCGTCGAGGGTGCTGTATTTCACCCGCCCGGTTTTGCCGGTCGTGACCAAGTCCGTTTGCGTGAGTTCGGCGAGCGAATCCAACACGGTCGCGTTGAGCGGAAACGTCGAATCAGCCAACGTGTTTTTGATCCCGACAAACCGCTCCTGCAAATCGTCCATCGCCCATCGATCGCCGAGCCGATAAGACGCCAACGCGACGATGATCGCAGCGATCAACGCCACCGCGATCAGCGGTCCGAGCAATCGAAAACGGAGCGAACGGAGGGGGGCGGGGTCAGACAATGCTTTTTGGAGTGACTGCGTTGGATGGACGTTTGAGATCGTTCAATTGATCGGCGGTTGCATTTGGGCGGCCCCGAATTTCCGCCAGGACTCGGGACATGACTGTTTGAGTGCGATTTCTATTAACATCTCCATTTTGGTTGTAGCCGCCGTCGCCCGGCGGTGGACCACGTTCTGGAGAACGTAGCCGCTTTTGAAAACCTACGTCATTTACAGAAACGCTCGATTTGTAGAAACGTTCTAGCCCCGAGAATTCTGCCGATCTGAGAGTATGATTGTAGGCGAAACCCCGCGATGGAATATCCGCCCGGCACGACGGAAACAACGCCCCGGATTCCACCGTCGCGGACACAAAAAGCGCCATTTGTTGGGATTGAGACCAAATGACGGATTGGCACAGGGGGTGCTAAGTAGGGTGCAAAGTAGACAGTCGCGAAACTTTCACCGAATCACGCATCCGTTCCTATCCCCGGCCTTTCTCGCATTCGCAGCGACCGAACGGGGAGGTGAATCGAGAAATTCGCTCGCTGGCCCAAAACGATCGCCCCCTCACGCTTTTGAACCTCCTGAACACTCCATGAAACAATCACGCCCCGCATTCACACTCGTCGAACTTCTCGTCGTGATCGCCATCATCGGAGTGCTCGTTGGCCTCTTGCTGCCTGCGGTTCAGGCGGCGCGGGAAGCGGCGCGTCGGATGCAATGCAGCAACCATCTCAAACAGGTCGCACTGGCCTGTCACAATTACCAAAGCACCTACGGACGTTTTCCACCGTCGTCGCTCGTCAATCTCGACGTCACCACGACGGGCAACAATGGATCGTGGGGCGTTCATGGCCGCATTCTTCCGTTCCTCGAACAGGGCAACGTGTTCGAGAACGTCGACTTGTCCCTCGCGTGGGATGACCAGCAGTCGATCAGCGAGTTGAAAATTCCTGTCTTCGCATGCCCGAGCGATCCGGGAACGGACCAAGTCCGAACGTTTGACGATAACCGACCGTCGCTCTATCCGACGACCTACGGGTTTAACTTTGGGCGATGGTTCGTGTTTGATCCGACAACGGAAAAGGGCGGTGACGGGATGTTCTATCCCAACAAAATGCTCGACTTCCGGGATTGTCTGGACGGTTCGAGCCATACGTTGTTGATTGGCGAAGTGAAAGCGTGGACTCCGTACCAACGAAACGGCGGCCCCTCGTCCATCACCTTGCCGGCCACGCAGCTCGACGCGGAGGTGATCGTCGCGAGCGGCGGTCAGTTCAAAGACACCGGTCACACCGAATGGCCCGACGGACGCGTCCACCACACCGGCTTCACCGTCACGTTGGCTCCCAACAGCGTCGTGCGTTACACCAACAGCGGCCGTGAATACGAAGAGATGGATTACAACTCGTGGCAGGAAGGAAAGGACGGCGGCGCGGGCAACCCGACCTACGCCATGATCACCTCACGCAGTCACCACACGGGATTGGTCCAGGTCGCCAAGGTCGACGGTTCCGTCACATCGATCACCGAGTCGATTGACATTGAAACATGGCACGCCCTCGGCACCCGAGCAGGACGTGAGGTGATCCAAGGCGAGTGGTGATGCAATCACGGGACTTCAGAGTGGGATAGCCTTCCAGGCTGTCATGACCGCATCAACAGACCAGAAGCCAACCCCACCTGGTTTTATTCGTCGCGTCACGCGCGTGACGCGAACGCTTCTTTGAAGAACGCGCTCACCAAGTCGTCCGACCATGACGTTCGGTCTCGTTTCAAATACCCGTGGTGGCCGCCGCCTTTGGAAACGTGCAGCCGTACCGAGCCGGTCTCTCGGTCAGAGCTTTGCTGAGCCACCGGCGCGAACGATTCGACGGGCACGAGCGGGTCGTCGTCCGACGTGACGACGAGGGTGGGAACGTTGATGTCATTGATCACCTTCGCCGCCGACGCTTGCCCGTAGTAGTCTTGCTCGCTTTCGAATCCGGCCAACGGGGCGGTGAACTCTCGATCGAAGTGACGCAGCGTTCGGGGCCGTGGCAGTCGAAGCATCTGTTGATAATCTTCGCGTGACCGCAGTTGCGGCGACGCCCGGCGGAGCAAGTGTTTGATGAAGTACCAGTTGTAGAACCGCAACCGGGCCGACTGCATCGCGTCGCTGCAGAGCTGCAGATCCAGCGGCGGGGCGACGGCCAAAATTGGGCCGACGCGATCCCATCCCAACGGTGGTGTATGGAAACCGTTGCCGACGCGTCCGGCCGTTAGCAGCAATTGGTTCCCGCCCAGCGAAACGCCCACGGCTCCGATCGGGCTGTCAGCGTCATCGATCAGCCGGGCGATAAACTCGATCGCCGCCACCACGTCTTCGCTGCGCCCTGCGTGAGTAATCGTCCGGCACAGGGGCGCCGAATCCCCGCAACCCCGCATGTCGAGACGAAACGTGCGAATGCCTAGCTGCCCGAGTCGCCGTTGAAACCGAACCATGTACGGGGCGGCGTGACATCCGCAAATGCCGTGCAACATCAAAACCGCTCCGCATTGCGGCGTCCAACCCTCAGGCTGGTCGTCGTGCATCACCAACGCATCGCCATCGGGCAACGATATTTGATGTCGCTGATGGCTGGCCGCAACCGGCCGAACCGCTTGGCCCGGACGCGCCCCGATCAACGTTTGCAGATGGCCGCCTCTCAGAAGACGGTGCGGGACGTAGGGGGGGATCTCGAACTCGTGGAGCCACTGAGCGACGCGTCGTTGCGGGCGTGCGTTGGTGGTAAAAGTATGCTGTGTTTGCATGTTTTTCTCTGACGCTTCAAGAACAGAGCGGTTTGTCGTACAACTATCGGCCATGAAAACCATTCGAACCTTTCTCGCCATTCCATTGCCCGCCCCGTTAGCCCAAAGTGCGTCGGATTGGATTCACGAAATGAAGGGATCCGTGGAGCAAAGCCGCCCCACCCCAGAAAAACGATCTACAGTTTCACCTCCGTCGACGAATTCCGCGATGGGTATCAAATGGGTTCCTGAGGACAATCTTCATCTGACCCTGAAATTCCTCGGGGAAGTCGAGAATATCGAGATCCCAAAAATTTGCGATGTCGCTGCTGAGGTGTGCGAGCAATTCGATCCCTTCGAACTGAATTTCGTCGGCGCCGGGTTCTTGCCCGACGTGGCGCGAGCCCGAGTCTTGATCGCCAAAATCGAAGATCCGACCGAGTCGCTTACCGCGATGGTCCGTCTTTTGGAGGATCGCTACGCGGATCTCGGTTTTAAACGCGAATCCCGCGACTACGTTCCGCACCTAACGCTCGGCCGGGCCCGCAGCGGCAGTCGCCGGGTTTCTCAAAAAGCGATCGATTTGTGGCAACGTCACGAAAACGATCCGCTCGGCGAGATGACCGCCCGCAGCATCCAAGTGATCGGCAGTTTCCTTGAAAAACGCGGCCCGACCTACAACGTGATGAACACGGTGGAATTGTAAGGTGGGCGAATGCAACGAAGACGTCATCCTCGCGATTGAATCGACCTGCGACGAAACCGCGGCCGCGGTCGTGACCCGCAGCGGGCGAGTGCTCGGCGAATGCATCGCGACCCAAGAAAATTTACACGAGCAGTTCGGCGGCGTCGTGCCCGAGATCGCCGCTCGCGCGCACCTCGAACGCATCCTTCCGGTCATCGACACGTCGCTGCGCCAGGCGAACGTCAACGGGCGAGATTTGCACGCGATCGCGGTCGCCGATCGACCAGGCCTCGCCGGTTCGCTGCTGGTCGGCGTCGTCGCGGCGAAGTCTCTCGCCATGGCATGGCAGAAACCGCTCGTCGCGATCAACCATTTGCACGCACACCTCTACGCGTGCCAGTTGAGCCGTATGTCCAGTGACGATGACGCAGCCACTGACACGGCCGGCCGAACCGCCGAGCCGACCGAAACGACCGAAACGACGAGCGTCTATCCCGCTATCGGATTGATCGTCAGCGGTGGGCACACGACGTTGTATCTTTGCCGTGACGCGGTCGACCTTGAGTATCTCGGTGGAACGATCGACGATGCCGCGGGGGAAGCGTTTGACAAAGTGGCCGCGATGCTGTCACTGGGCTTTCCTGGTGGAGTGGCTGTGGCGAAGTGGGCGGAAAAAGGGAACGCCCAAGCGTACGCGTTCCCTCGATCGAAACAACATGACCGTACGTACGACTTCAGCTTCAGTGGGCTCAAAACAGCGGTGCGTTACGCTATCGTCGGCCCCGGCCGACAGGACTTCTCGTCGTTGCAATTAACCGATGAAGTCAAAGCGGATGTCTGTGCATCGTTCGAAGCCGCCGTGGTCGATGTGCTGGTAGCCAAGAGCAGGCGAGCGGTCGCCGAACTTGGTGTGAGGCGATTGTTGGTCGGTGGCGGTGTCGCTGCCAATCGCAGGCTGCGCAGCCAACTCACCGAAGCGTCGGAACAGGACGGATTCGACCTCGTCATCGCACCTCCCGAACTGTGCACCGACAACGCCGTGATGGGTGCGATCGCATGGAAGAAGATCGACCGCGGCGAGTTCGCAACCCTCGACCTCGACATCACCCCCGGCCTCCAACGCGGCTTCTAAAATAGGCCGGTTGATCCACGCGAAAGATGGGCTCCGGTCTTACTTTCGTTTCGTTCGTGTGTTTCGTGATTGGAATGACAGGCGTTGGTTGAGGGTTGGTTTTGACCACGAAAGGCGCGAACTACACGAAAGCTGGTCTCCGGTCTTTTTTCGTTTCGTTCGTGTATTTCGTGGTTGGAATGACAGGCGTTGGTTGAGGGTTGGTTTTGACCACGAAAGTTTCGAACTAGACGAAAGCTGGTCTCCGGTCATTTTTGTTTCGTTCGTGTATTTCGTGGTCCGAATGACAGGCGTTGGTTCAGGCTTGTTTTGACCACGAAAGGTACGAACTACACGAAAGCTGGTCTCCGGTCTTTCTTCGTTTCGTTCGTGTATTTCGTGGTTGGAATGACAGGCGTTGGTTGAGGGTTGGTTTGACCACGAAAGTTACGAACTAGACGAAAGCTGGTCTTCGTGCTTACTTTCGTATTGTTCGTGTTTTTCGTGGTTGGAATGACAGGCGTTGGTTGAGGCTTAGTTTTGACCACGAAAGGTACGAACCACACGAAAGCTGGTCTCTGTTCTTACTTTCGTTTTGTTCGTGTATTTCGTGGTTGGAATTGCGGGCGTTGGTTGTGGCTTGTTTTGACCACGAAAGGTACGAACTAGACGAAAGATGGTCTCCGTTCTTACTTTCGTTTTGTTCGTGTATTTCGTGGTCCGAATGACAGGCGTTGGTTGAGGCTTGGTTTTGACCACGAAAGTTACGAACTAGACGAAAGCTGGGCTTGGTGCTTACTTTCGTATTGTTCGTGTATTTCGTGGTCTTAAAAAGCGGGTGGGGTTGAGTGATTGGCCATGTGAGTTGATTGTCTCTCTTGGGGCGTTTGTGTTTCGTGGTTGAGTTGTGTGTGGATTGCTTTTGTGGATGGATTGTTGTGGCAATGGGGGGCTGCATTTGGGATGATGCGGGGAAGTGGCTGGGCGTTCGGTTAGTGTGACGCTTGGTCCTCCCTCCCTGAATTTAGGAACTCAATCATGTCATTTCGATCTCAGTCATGGCGTTCATCATCTTTGACACGACGCTCGATGCTGGCGGCCGGTGGTGCCACGTTGTTCACCACTCCGGGGGCGTTTGCCGAGGAGTTGTTGAAGCCGACACCTCGGTTGACCGAAGGTCCTTTTTATCCCGACCGTTTGCCGTTGGATCAGGACAACGACTTGATCGTGATCGGGGATGGGACGACTCCAGCGGTGGGCGAGATCACGCATTTGACGGGCCGTGTGTTGACTCCGGCGGGATCGACGTTGCGTGGGGCGACGGTGGAGATTTGGCAATGCGACGCCAACGCGGTTTACTTGCACTCCCAAGATAGTGACCGCAAGAAGTCTCAGCAGGATCAGAACTTTCAGGGGTATGGCAAGTTCGAGACCGCGTCCGATGGAGGCTACCGTTTTCGGACGATCAAGCCGGTGCCGTACCCAGGTCGGCCGGCGCCACACATTCACATCAAAGTCTCGCAGAACGGTCACGAATTATTGACGACGCAGTTATTGATTCGTGGCCATGAAGGCAATGTGCGTGACGGGGTGTTCCGGCAAGTGCGTCAGAGCGAGCAGCGTGACTTGTTGCTGGGCGATTTCAAGCGAGTCGCCGAATCAAAGATCGGCGAATTGTCCTGCAACTTCGACATCATCCTCGGCAAAACCCCAGCAGACGCGCGAGAAGGTTAGCGTTCCGTCTCGCCTCAACACTCGCGTAATCGGTAGTCATTAGTAGGCCGGACCAATCGCAGCGACGTTCCGGCAATGTCGCGACTGCCAGATGCACGTCACAAAGCCTACTTCATCCGGGCTATGTTTAGGATGAAGAGGCCGGCAGCGGCTCATTAATCTTTAATAACGCTTGATTGCATGACTTGCCGTGTGGTGGGGTTCTCTAAACGGATAGAGATCTTGATTGCCTCGGGGCGAATGGTGAACGGTGGAAGCGTTTCGCGTTCATCCTCGTCATCGGCACCATTGGCCCCATCGTTGTCCAAGCCATCTGCAGCCAAGTCTTCTCCGGCAACCGGTGTCGACGTTCGCCACGTCGTTCCTGCACCGCTGCGGTTATCTTGAAAGAACCCGTCTCTTTCGTAATGAGAAGTGTATGTGTCAAACGTAGGTTGGAATAAAACGATATTCGACGAATTGATAACGAGCTTTCCTGACCGGAGCAAACTGCTTGCATAGTTGTTTATCTGCGCTGTCAGCGGGAAGGTCGTCGGCGCACCCGGAGATACATTTGTGCCTGCGAAGGCTGATTTTACGAAACCGAATTCGGTCGCGTTTGATAACGCGGCGTCACCCGCATTAGAAATGTTGTTGGTAACCTTCATTTCTCCCCATCCACGCAGCGAACCCCCGGCGAGTAACGGATATGCCAAATCGACGAAACCGCCATTTGCGGAGTCCGACGCATCATGAATTGCTTCTCGATACGCAACATCATTTGGTGACACGAGCATCGGTGTCGATGTCAGGATCGAGGTGGCTGTCGGGTCGAGGATCTGGATGTCAAAGCCTCGGCAATTGGTCACAACGACATCTTCGCTCGTTCTATCACCCGCTAGAACAAATTCCTGCCGCAGGAAGCCACTCCATCGTCTTTCGAGTACAACCGCATCGGTCACGGGACTAGTGAGGCTCGTAGGATCTGTCGACGTGCTATCCGGACGAACAGGTAGCGACGAAGTCGCGTCGGCGTTCAACAATAGTTCCACCGGTTGATCGAGCGAGAGAATTGGCATTGAAGTAATATTGCTTCCCGAGCCAACTAACGTCCCAACAGGGACTCGCACGTGAGCAAATCGATTGTGTGGCTTCGAAAGATCCTCGAGCGAGTTGGCAATGATTGTGTTGTTGTAGGTGCCGTTGTTATTGAGGCCTCTCCGGACAGACAAATCACACTGCTGGTGTGCCGCAGCCATTCCTGTCTGCCACGCTGTTCCCGCTGCCGGAAGATTGACCGCACCACCCGTTAGATTTAAGTCGGGCCTTATGAGTAATACACGACGATACAACGACACCGCATCGGGAAGTCCATTCCCGTTTGCATCCAATATTGCTCCAGCAGAATCTATTTCCGCGTTCAGGAAGTAGATGATTTCCGCATGTTTCGATCGAATCATCACTGGCGTTGTGCTCGTTCCTGAACCCGTCAGAACCCGTTCTGGAACCTGACCTTGAAACCACTGACCTGGCTTCGCAACAGCGGTGAAAGCAAGGTAATCGTCCAAGTCTCCGTAACGGGAATCCACGGCGACTGTAAACCCATCAATCGTATCTTGGCTCCCAAGGATTGACGAACTCGCGTTTGTCATTGGGCCTTCGTAGTACATGAAGTACCCAGGTGGTTCGTAGTCTAGTGTTGCCGGTTCTAGGGTCACGGTGCATTGCTCTAGCTCATTGCGTAACCGAGAAGTGACGTCTCGCAGTTCTGCTGATAGGGTGACGCTACCGCGGCCGTCGCGGACTCGCTCTCCAACGAAAGCAAATGCTCGTGCTAGAGCAGCCATCATGATAAGCGTGACAGCCATCGCGATCAGCAACTCGACCAATGTGAATGCGAATCTAGATGCTGAGGACGACCACCGACATTTATTCTTCCGAGTGCAATCGTACGGCAGGCTTGTATTCATGCGTCGGCTTCTGTTAGAGACTTGCAAACTGAGTTCACGACTCGCATGTGTTACTGCCATGGCATCAGTTTCGCAGAGAGATAAAAGAGTGCTCACTGGTAAAACCTCTCGAATACGACGGTGTCACGAGCGTTGAGGTCTTTACCAGGAACAAAACCAACTGGGACCGAGCGGTCTACAATAAACATCGCTCGATACCGCCGATTTTGCCCGATCGCCTCGTTGTATTCCGCTCCGAGGCTGTCGGTGTCATTGGGGTCCACCTCAAATAGCCCCAGCGTGAGCCGAACCACAAAGACTTGCGAGTTGTCTGACGCCAGATTTGGCATCCGCAACAACGTCTGATACCGCATGAAGGGGTTGCTTTCGGAATCCAGGTGCGTACCAGTCAATTGCTCGGCATTCTCTCGAACGAAGAAAGGAGTTACATCCGCCGAACCGCCTTGGTCTGGGTCAGATGTCTTCAGGGTTCCGCGTCCTCTCAAGAGGCTCGAGTTCACTGAGCGACGGCGGGCGTCAGCTTGGGTCGTTGCGTCGATAAGTTTAGGGAAAAGGTTTCCGCGAGATGGACTACGAAAGACACCTGCAAACTGTGTCGGCAGGTAAGGATTCAGCTTTGAGGTGTCGTAGTTGAATGGAGCGCTCGCGCCTGTAACGGCAACGCCGGTTGATGGGAGAGTGTAGCTCCTTCGTGATTCGGCCAAGTCGGTGAAGCTCAGCCTGCCAGTGTTGGTTTGAACGTGTCCGTCGAGCAGACCGTCCCAAACCTCAGGTTCCGCGATTGTATTGATGTTCACCGTCCCATTTCGACTGCCGTTCCGCAAAAAATTGAACGGCGGTCGCATAAGCGGGGATAGCTCATCGGTTAATCGATTCGGATGGATGTAAGAAACTTCCCCACGGTAAGGAGGCAGCGTCTCGACCATTTCAAGGATGCGTGCAAAATCGGCACCTTCCGCTGGAACTCGGTCACTATGGAAGAAGTTGAGCAGGTGACGGAACGCTCCGCGGAATTGAAGACGGTCAACGGGATCGTCTGGGTAGTTGATTGGGTCGGCAGACAATGTGTTGAATTCTTCAAAAAGACGTCCGGAGGAGCATGCCGGGACCATCAGCAGTTCAAACGGTGTTGCAAACGGACGATTCAACCACGGATGCATCGCATACGGAGTCACGGGCAAGTTCTGGTCCATCGTTGGGTCCGGTGTAGAGTCACCGTTCTCATCGATCGTACCTCGAAACGCTGTGCTGAATCCCGTGAAGCCTGCATTGACAGGGACTTCATTCGTGTTCAAAAAACCGAAACTCGACAAGATATGCGCATTGGGATTGTTGACCGGTGCGTTGAACGAAAAGAAATCGTCATCGGTCGCAATCAGGACGCTAGGTGCCGCCAAGGTTGTCTCGTACGAGTACAGAGCGTTTTCCCCAGTGATCCTACCGCCGATACCATCCAGGACAGCTCCATCACGCTGACGGGTGCGACGGGTGTATACAGGGTCATAGGTCTTGATAGGGTCCGTGAGGGCTGGTTTGGGCGGACTGGGGACGGTTCCTTCTTCCGAAGCAACGGTAGTAGCATTCTCTTTCCCGCTGAATACCGTCAAATCGATGGGAAGCCAATCGACGGTACGGTACGGGTTGGTAACCACATCGTACTCTCGGGTTGGATCTGCAAGACGCTGTAAGAAGGCAGAGCAGTATTCAGGAATAGTCCCGAGGAATGGATCGTACTGGTTGTTGTGTGAGTTCGTTAAATCGCCGTCTGAGTCAGTCTCGCGCCTTTGGATGCGTGGTATGAGCAAGTTGTCACCAGGAGGTGGGTCAAGTGTGTCAAGTGGCCGATCGGATGGCAGCGATGCCCCGTAACCGGAAAACGGTTCCGAAATATTTAGGCCACGTCCTGTACTCGTTTGAGCAACGAAGAACTTCGGCCGTATACCGTAGGTCGATTGAATGTCGAAGAGCGGAGTACCAGAGCTAAGATCGTACTGTTCGATGCCATTTGTTGCGCTGTACGAGAAGCGTTGATTGGAAATCGTGGTGCGGTCCGATTTGTATCCAAAACGAGTGTCTTCCCGTGGGGCGATGCAGAAAAACTGCCCGCGTTCCAATTGGCGAGCCGGGACGACCTCGTTATCGCCGACATTGGTTCCCGTCACAAATGCATATGTGTTGTTCACGCTCATCCCTGCGATGGCGGTTGGAACCTCAGTGAAAACGATATACCGCTCGAGACTGAGGCCAGTTCCTATGTTCCCATCTACTTCGTCTGTTTCATTGACATCTGTTTGAAAGCTGAGCGTGTCTGTGTTTAGGCCACGGAGTAGCGCGGGGTTCTCTGCCGCCTGTGCGGAGATGCTGTCTGCACCAATTGCTGCCAAATCGGGGTTGGCGGTATCAGGATAGTGGTGCTCGCTAATTGCGATTCGCCAAACGGGTGCCGATGTGGTGTCGGTATCATCAACTCGCTTGTCTAGTTGCAGTCGTCCAGACGAGTTGTAGAGTTCACGAGGCAGTCCAGCATGAGGCTCTCCTACGGTCGCTGGTCGCGGGTTATACAACTCCAAGAACAGGCTACCTTCTGGGTATTCCTCTTGGTCGGTGTCTTTATCGTCGGTTTCACCTGAACCTTTGGGGCCACCACCCGGGGTGCCATCGGTTACGCGTACATCGTGGTAGGCAGCTGACTCGCTAAAAACTAACTCCGGTCGCTCGACTCCCCAAACGGTGTTCTGTGCGGTTGGAGGTCCAGGGTTCCAGCCATCGAATGGATCTGGATCAAAAACGAATCGAGTCATGACCGAATCGGGATCTCGATAATCAATGACATTCACTGCCCATTGAGCGATTCGCCGAATTCGATACTCTGCCTCGAAATTCAAATTGGTGCTCGCGGTTGGCTTGTCTACAGGAAACGCATAGTCCTTGGAAACCAGTAGCATCAGTGTGTAAAGATGTCTCGCGAGCAGTTGTCGCCCTGTGACCTGGTCCTGTTGAAAAGGATCAGTTGTGGCGATTGGTGTTAAAGCCGGATCATCGATGTCAAAAACATAATGAGGTGTGACGTTTTGGAAGTCAGTGGGAATCGAACCAGCAGTAGCGACGAATGCATCGGTTTCACCTTTTACGGTGGCGTCACCATCCGTGTCCGCGACGTCGGTATTACCATCCCCGTCGTCGTCTGTTCCGGTAATGTCCTTTCGGAGCACTTCTGCTGGTTCGTCAATGATGTCATTTAGATTGTCGTCCGCACCGTTGCCAAATGGACGGTTGATGTCAATCTTTTTCCCCAGCCGGATTTCAGGCGGGATTAGCTCATTAATTTCAAGTTGTGTAAGTGCTGTCCCTCCCCGCTCTACCACAATGCGATCAATTAACGACTTGAATAGGGACTCCCCTGGATCGTCGAGCGTTGGGAGCGGTGTGTCATCCGACTTGCTGATTGTTGTCAGCAGTCGTCCCACATTTGGAACGGAATTGACAATCTGCCTTAGTCTCGTTGGTAGCAGGTCGATGTCGAATTCGTAACTGCGCAGGATTGCCTCAAGATCTGCTTCGCTAAACGAATCATCGCCGGTCAGATGCCCGTGTGGGTCCAACTCATAGGGGTCGTTGACCGCCTCTGAAACGGAGGCTGTGTTCGGCGCGGTGACGAGGTCGCCTGACCTGCCAATTGCAATCCCTCGATGCCCATATGGATCCGCGGAGAACCCATATCCGTCATGCGCGTTGTGTACTGCGGGGCGAGCGCCAGTCCGAATTGTGTCCAAGTTGTCTGACAACGCATCTGCCTTACCGGGTTCACCGTCAGTACCCAATCGCGTTGCGATAAGGTTGTTGTCGACCGCGTCGGGTAACTTGATTTCAGCAGGGCCGTATCCAAAACCACGAAGTGCAAATAGATCTTCGGCGATTGTTGAGCCCCCCCAACGCCCGTTTGCGTCGTCGATGCCGGTGGCAGTCGCGGCGATCTGAGTGTTGCCATGCGCGTTGACGTTCAAGCGCCCCGATAAATCCTCGATCATTGGTGCTACCAATGGTCGAAGTAGTTTGCCCTCCGGAGAAGTGATTAAAGGGAGGTTCAAATCAATCCAGACACTGTCTGGAATTCCGTCAGAGTCGTTGTCAACGTCCCAAGGGCCTTCTATCAGGGCCTTGGCAAGTTGATTCAATCGGTTTCGTGCTGTCCCGTACGGGGTAGTTTGCAACAATGGTGCTCGCAGTGCGAAACTACTGCTACCTCCCGTAAAGCGTTCATTGATTGCTGTTTGTCCTGACACGAACTGACCTTCCGCGATGGGAAATGGACGAAACGTCCCTCTCGCAAAACTTGCAATAACATCTCCGTACTTATAGGGATCAGCTAGCGAAGTTGCAGTCGGATTGCTCCAATCAGACTCAATATTAAGGATGTAATTGAGAACCGACGGACGATGGAACGATGGGATGACCGTGTTGTCGTCGTGGCGATAGCTCAGAAACCAATTGTTGAAATCCGCTGCATCATAGTCCTCGTCAAAATCACCTCGGATACCAGTGCCCTTGTCCACTGTTGTGAAAAGGTGGTTAGGCTGGAGAGCCATAGGAAGATCGTTGGGGGCAGTCGAGTAGCCGATTCCGGCAGGGATTCCTCGAGTGGAGTCGGCGGCAGAGGCAATAACGGGCTCACTGATTTCACTACCTCCAAATCCAATGCCTGGCGAGTTTCTCGGTACCCCATTCATGTGAATCCGGTCATCTACTGCGGGTGCAGTCGAATCGCCGAGGTCAATGAGTAGGCGATGATTGCTTCCTGCATCCCAGAAGGACCGAATAACTCGGTATGTGTTTGTTTCCAAATTGCCTGAGGTAAATGTAATGATTCGGCCAGCATAGAGATCATCAAATTGGTCAGCGACGAGATTCTGGTCGTTTGGGTCGATATCAGTGGACGAGACATCGAAACTACTGACGGTGATTGAACGAAAGCCGTTGGTCGCGGCGGAAATTGCAGTTACCCTCAGCGACGAGTAGTCAGTGCGTCCGTAATAGTCGCTAAGTAGGTCTTCGCCGTAGAAGGGATGGCTGTTATTTGCGGTACCGCGAATCAACGTCATCAACGCTTCGTCTATCAATGCATTTGCGTTCGGCTCTTTAATCGTGCGAGTTGCAATCGAAAACGACGCTTGCCGAGACTGACTGCTAAAGACCAGGTACGCAGCAACAAGCAAGCTGAAGAATGTCAGCATGCTGAGGACCACCAGCAGGATGATTCCGGAAGAAGGTTGCCGTTTCATCGTATTCTCTTTCAAGTAAGGTGAGCGTTGCTCACCGCGCATAAAGCGGGGTGTTTTTCAAACAGTACAAGCAAAGTCAGCCGAGCGGTTGCTGGCGTTACGCGCGCCTTATTCAAAGTTAGCAAGCGAAATCGATTGCTCCTTAACCGCCACAACACCTTCCATGAGCGTTGCGTAGGTCACTGAATTTTCAGTGCTGTCTAATGGGTTAGTGGGTGCTGGAAAGGCAACCGAAGAAAAAGACCAATCAGGCCCGTCCAGCATTACGGTTCGTTTCCAAACCGTAGTGTCTGGACGATAGTTCTTATCTGACGCACTTGCGCCTGTGTCTGAGACAAAAATTCCGTCTACAGCTGTGTTAGACGAGGGTTCGATGATCTCCGGTTCGCTGTCCACTGAAATCACGCGATACCACCGATGATTTGCAGTGAGTATTGGAACAGTTGCATTGGGATCCACTGTCCGGGAGAGCATGATCCAGTCGTTTGACTGAATGTTTGGAGGTGTATTTCCCGCGGATAGCAGTGTCACCGTGCCGCCGGCTCCGCCGCTGAATCCAGATGACTCTGCTACCATGCATAGACGTTCCGATAGAGCGTTGCCGTTAGGGGGCTCTTGGTCGTTTAGAGGAAATGTATCGAAAAGCTCTCGGTTTCGCAGGACGACAACCGACATCGACGCATGCAGTGTGTCTTCGAAAGGGTCGACGGTAATGATCCAACTGTATTGCCCCGTCGGCGCTCCGCGCCCAAATGGGACAGCACTGGTTGCGTTGCTCGCTTGCAGTCCCAGCAGCGAGGAAGAGATCGATCGATCTTTAGGACGCAACACGTTGAGGTCATCAGGACGTTCTACGAGCGTGCGTGCCGTTTCAAACTGCCCCGTGGCAATCAACGCAGCAACATCAGACAACCCCACTCGCAGCATACGTGGCTGGCCTGCGTATCCTGTTGTGCTAACCGACGTTTCCTGCGAAGGGTCGAGCAGCGGGTCATGATTGGGCTCGTAGAACGGAAACACATCTGCATTGTACGAATCGGCATGGCTGTTCGAGGCGTCGTCGGACGGTTCGGCAGCCCCCATCATCGGATCAATACAAAACGGACGAATGAACTTCGGTGTGCTATTGACCACCCCAACGCTGCCAAGAGGAATCAAATTGTCATTTGAGATCCAGTCACGTGCGAGGACTTCTTTTCCAACAGCAGACGTCAATTCCGAACCAATGTTCAAATCGATCGAGCTCTGTGCTCGCTGTCCTGCGACGGGCAAAACGGACACTAAGCCCAACAGCCCGATCATGACGACGCCGATGGCGAAAATTACCTCGACGAGCGTAACGCCGCAGCGTGTCTTTACTGACGCTAAAATCTTCATCAATTCCCCTCCAGCGATACGCCACTTCGAGCAAGTTCACGGGCCTCTCGCACTGCTTCAGCTAGCTTCGTGAGATCTTGATTGTCTGGCGCGGTTGTTTTGATTGTCGAGCCATCTATTGACGCAAAAGGGCTCGTTCTGACATGACCACTATTGGGGTTAATGACCAACCAGACCGAATCGAGATCCATCAAATTCGATTGGCCTCTGCGATCGTTTTGGTAGAGATCTTCACCAAATACAATTATTCCGTCCGTCTTCCCAATACAGAGATAGATTGTTGAATCTGGAATCGAGTATGGATCTCCGACTTCTCTTACACCAGTGACCTCGCCACCAGGTCCAAATACGATGTCGATATGTCCTTCTGCGGTGCTATTCGTGAAAGGTGCAAAGCTATTGCCATCGTCAAGCAATTCGTCATCGTAGTCACCATCCACATCCCTATCTCGTACTGTGAAGCCAGACAAATTAAGATCGATAGCTACGCCTCTCGGCATAGTAAGAACCGCTGTCGACGATACAGTGGGGCTTCGATGGATCCGGAATTTAACGGGATCTTGCGTGTTCAGTGGTGAGCGGACAGTAGAGGGATATCGCGGCACGTTTGGCGCTGCGTGAGTGGCTGGTGTTCTTTCTGTAAGATCGAATGAGACCGTAACCGTCGTTGCCGCATTGCCAGTGGTTGCGTCGTCTGAAATGGTGGTGATAGGTGCACATCTTCCACCAGGCAATTCCAAAAGGTCACCAATCTTCACTGGGGCCAACTCATCGTCGATCGCAGAATCTCTGAGTATCTCAGAACTCAATGCAATTAGCGGGCAGTCAACAGCGTCAAATTCAGCTTCATCAATCCCCGCACCGCCACTTGATTCTTGCAACCTAGCCATGGCATCGGACGCGTCACCGCTGTAGGGCGGCACTCCTGTCAACTGCCTTAGCTGAAGGGATGCACTTCGTCCGAACGGTGTGGAAACGTTTAAACGCTCTATGCGGACGCCAACGTTACGCTGTTCAGCGATCGCGCGATTTCGTGCAACGTCGATAAACGCAGCGATGTTTTGCACAGTACGCACACTTTTTTGATCGTCAACGATCTCTTTCACTGTTGGCAGCGCTATCGCAGCAAGAAGGCTTACGATGAAAAGCGCAATCAGCAATTCGACCAGTGTGAATGCCAGCGAGCTTACTGGACTTGCATTCGTTCTACTGAAGCTGGTTTGGTTCGCCTTCGGCTCACACGAAGTATTTGCAAATTTCCACATCACTGCGACTCCTGAAGCGAGAAGTTGGTTATGTCGTCAGCATGCAGTTCGGCATTGGTTATCTGCCCCGGTTTTACCGACACCGACGAATGCCGCAGATAAGGGTCGACAAATTGATAGGGGGCTGATCTTCCGTCGTTTTCATCGCCAATTTTCGATGTGGTACCTGTGTCCATCGAACTAAGTGGCCAAGATTGAGTTGAATGATCGACTGAGGAGGAAAGCTCCACCCCAAACTCTTCATCCTCGCCGCTGGAGAGAATAAGTGGTCGGATCGAATAAGGCTCGTCTTCGCTCGCAACCAAATAACCGAAATCAGATCGGAAAGGGTCAAAATCATCGGGAACACTGTTGTCAAATCTCCCTGTCGGCAGCGTGTACCCAACTGGCCATCGCACAAAACCTAGCGGTCTGCCCCAGCCATCAAGGATCTCAGGCATTCCGTCCTCGTCCGTGTCTCCGATATTCGAGTCAGGAATTCCATCGATCGCGGGTGTACCGCTGGCAAAGGAAGTTGCCATTATGAGATACAAGCATTCAGCGCCTTCGTTCTCCGTGTCCCAGGTATCTGTGGCAGAGGTGGTCACGCTATTGGCACGCGTAACAAAGTTAGCAGGCTTGCCTGAACCAGCCCATGTAACGGGGAATTCAAACCGTGGAAATGACGAGCCATCGAACTTTCGAATCACGCGTCCGGTTGCAGCGTCTTCGACTATTCGGTTTGCTACTGCCTTGATTGAAACCGGATCCGATGTTGTCCATTCAGTCGAATTCCATGTCGCAACATCAGCGATTTTGTCCGGCATCTCCAGACGCTGCAGATCTCTGGTCATGTTCAGCCGAACACGCGCGGCTTCGTAGGCTAACAATTCAAAACTGGCAGTCATCTTCTGCGAAGTATTGTTCGGGTTTACCGCATCTCTCGATAGATTGGGAATAGCAAGGGGGAGTGGCCGATACTTATAAGATTCATATAGTTCTTGAATAACCCCGTCGCAGGTGCCGATGATAGCTCGCGTGCGAGACGCTCTTGCACTATTGACCACGCCACGGGCGGCAAAAAGCACCATGCTTCCCATGATGCTCATGATCACCATCACGACCAGGATCTCTGTGAGCGTGAAAGCAGTCCGGTAGCGTTGCTGTTTCGTGTTAGACCTCATTCCAGCTCGCCCTCGAGAGTTGCGGCTTCAATAAAGTTGGTTGTATTGTCGAGATTGCCGTTGACGTTGATGTTGCTGTTCCAATCACGATCCTGATACCCGCGACTGCCCAGGCTAGAGTCAGTAAAGTACAGTGAGCTAATCGAAGTTGCGGAAGTCCCGTTGGCGGGATAAACAGTGCGACCTGACTCGGTAACAAAGTGAACCGGGGTGTCGCCTGGTGATCCGGAGGTGATGGATAGAATGGAGCCAAACACTCCATCCAGTCCGGGCGAAATTAGCTGAAATGAATTAGGGCGGTGGAAAGACACGGCCGCAAACGCTTCGGCTTCGTCGGCGTACTCGCTGCCGGCAGGTGGCTTGATTCCTATTTCAGTCTTGTAAGGCCTTATTCCACCGACTTCACTGGTTCCGGAGAGGTATCCGTTGTACACCGCTGTCGAACTGGTGCTGATATTGCCGTAGGTGCGTGAATCGAAATAAACAATCGGAGATGTCTCATCACCACCCGCCAAGTACGCAGGCAAAAGATCCTGCGACCCACCGTAGTCTCCTATCGAAAAGCCTGAAACAGGAAAACCGAAGAGCGTTTCGTCATTGCTTACATATCTTGCACCATTCAAGACCATCGTCATCCTGGTTTGATCGAAATCAAAGAATGTATTATCTCGAGTTGTTTGAAGCTGATAGTCCGCGAGATCCGTCGAGCCCGCTGTGCCGGAAGCGAGAAGCTCCAGCGGTCCGCCAGGGCCTGTAATCGGATGCTGAATATCGGCACTGAAACCACCTAAGAAGAACACTAATGCTTCAGCACGATCCATGGCATTAGGACTAAACGCTCCTGTTGTATTGGTAGCTGCTTCATTGTCGACAAGTCGGTCGAGAATTGTGACATCCGGCTCTGCCATTCTTGGAAACAGCTTCCGCATGTGCCGTTTTAACACCGCTTCGTTGCTGCCATCCGGCGGGTAATCTCCGTATTTTTCTTTATACGCTTCTACAGCTTGAGCGATTGAGTTCACTTCAAGCTTAAGCGCGGTTTCGTTCGCTCGCCTAATGCTGTTCGTTATCGCCGGGATTAACAGCCCTGCCAGAATCCCAATAATCGTGATCACCACGAGGATTTCGACTAGTGTGAAACCGGGTTTGGAGGGGGGCGGTGATTGGTGGGTTGCGGTGGTCATGGGCTACAAGCCTTGGGAGGAAGAGGCGGTTGGGAAAGCTGTTGGGGTTAGCTGTTAGCTGTTAGCTGTTAGCTGTTAGCTAGTTGCTAGTTGCTAGTTGCTAGTTGCTAGTTGCTAGTTGCTAGTTGCTAGTTGCTAGTTGCTAGTTGCGGCCTAGGTCAATCCGGTGATCAGTTCCACGAGGGGCATGAAGAGTGAGATCACGATGAAGCCGACCGCGACCCCGAGGAACACGATCATGATCGGTTCCATCAGTGCCGTGAGGCTGTCGGTCATGATCCGGACTTCTTCGTCGTACGTGTCGGCGACTTTGTAGAGCATCGTGTCGAGTTCGCCGGTCTCTTCGCCGACGTCGACCATGTTGACGACGAGGTCATCAACCACCCGCCCTTTGATCTTGGTCAAGTAGAACAGCACGCACAGCACCATCCCGCCGACGATCATGTAAAGCGCAAGGAACGTGAGTGTTTGAACCATGCCGTCTTTGTCGAGCTTGCTGCCTTTACTCGTCAACGCGACGCTCATGACCATGATGCCGGGGAACGATCCGAACAACGCCCAGAACACGGCGGCCATGGGGTGGAACCCGAGGACGGAGTGTTCCCGCAGCGGTTTACTGATCACTTCCCCTTCGCGGATCTGCTCGGCGACTTTGGTGTACAGTTTTTCGAACATCGCGTTACCGGCGGTCTCGCGGGTGATGTTCAGGCCTTCCATGATCGGCACCCCGGAACTGATCAGTGTTCCGAGCGTTCGTGTCGTCCGGGCGAGAATGTTCTTTTCGATCAACGCCCCGAAGATCGGCACGCGGAGGATGAACATGTCGAACCCGATCCGGCCGTGTTTGAATTTCCGCATCAGTTTGATCAGGATCAACGCACACACCGGCATCGCGATCAGCAGGAACCAGTAGCCCGCGATGTAGTTACTCATCGCGATGAGCAGCATCGTCGGTGCGGGAAGGGTCAAGCCGAACTCGTCGAACATCTTTTCAAACGTCGGAACGATGAACAACATGATGAACGTCAGGATCAGGATCGCGACCGTGACCACGATGACCGGGTAGATCAACGCACCTTTGACTTTTCGTTTGAGTGACTCGGCACTTTCGAGGAAGTCGGCGAGACGGTTGAGGATGGTTTCGAGAGCACCACCGGCCTCACCGGCTTTGATCATGTTGACGTAAAGACGGTTGAAGACTTTGGGGCATTTCGCCATCGCTTCGGAGAGCGTTGACCCGCCTTCGATCTCGTCGCAAACGTCCATCAGGGCGTTCTTGAGTTTGCCGGGTTTCTGGTTCTGTTCGAGAATCTTGAGGCTGCGGAGGATCGGCAAGCCGGCGTCCTGCAGAATTGAGAGCTGGCGGGTGAACGCGCAGATGTGTTTCGTTTTGGCACCCCCGAGGGCGAAGGGCCGTTTCTTCTTCCCACCAACGTCGACGGCGCCTGCGGCCTGTTTCTTGACGGCGATCTTCGTAACGAAGTATCCCATCTGACGAATAGTGGTTTGCGCTTCGTCCTCGTTAGCGGCTTCGATTTCGTCCCGGATCTCTTGTCCGGTCGCGTCCATCGCTTCAAAGGTATAAGTTGGCATGAGCTATGCTCAGGTGAAAAGGTTAATAACTACAGGTGTTTCAACTATCGTTCGATTGCTATCGCCAATCGTTCGCATTCTTAATCTTAATCTTGATCCTAATCTTCATCTCTCACTGGTGTCCCAACCGGTTGGCTACGCGTGATTCGTACACGGCTAGACCTCGCGTTCGCTGTCGTTGGCTCGTATCAGGCCTATCAGCATTGAGACGGTATCGAGCAGCATTTGCTTGCCTTCCAACGCGACATCACGTTCAATCAAATTCTTCGCGACGAGTACGTCCAGGCACGCTGCCGACTCGAGCGTCGATCCTCGTGCAATGTCGAAAAAACGACAGCGGTCTTTTGCTGTGAACTTGCCGTTTCCTTCTGCGATATTGAGTGGGATTGAGGTTGATGCTCGATCAAGTTGATCGTTGGCGGCATACTTGCGCGGAACATTGTCAAGTAGGTTGGAGGCCCAGGCTACGAACTCGATGGCACGTTGGTAAACGATGAGCTTTTCGTGGTCGAATTGTCGCATTACTGGGCTCCTAAAAGTTCTTAGCCTGAGTTGGTCGGTGTTTTGTTTTGCGGGATAGGGCGGGCGATGAAGATGCGTGTTGTTCGGGCGATGATTTGAGTTGGGGTGGGGATTGAGATTGTGAGTTAAGTTGGCGGTGGGGATTAAGATTATGAGTAAGATTAAGATTAGGATTTGTTTGGAAGCTAACAGCTAATCGCTAATCAGCCATCCACAACTGTTTCTCTTACGATTTCGTCGAGGGTGGTGATTCCTTCTCGGGCGACTTGCATTCCGTAGTCGCGGAGGGTGATCATTCCGTCGGCTTGGGCTTTGTCTCGTAGGTCGTCGGTGCTGTCGCCGGACATGATCATTTCGCGGATGGCGTCGTTCATGACCATCAATTCAAACAGCGCGATCCGGCCTTTGTATCCGGTGTTGTTGCAGTTTTCGCAGCCGGTGCCTTTGAAGTAGTCGGTCTCTTCGACTTCCTCGCGGTTGAGTCCGAGTTCCATCAGCAGGTCGGTGCTGACGCGGGTCTTCTCACGGCACTTGGTGCAGATCCGGCGGACGAGTCGTTGTGCGAGAATCGCTTCGACGGTCGCGCAGATCATGAAGGGTTGGATCCCCATGTCCGTCAGACGCGTCACCGTGCTCGGCGAGTCGTTCGTGTGCAGGGTGCTGAACACGAGGTGTCCCGTCAGTGCGGCTTGGATCGCGATCTCGGCCGTTTCGAGGTCACGGATTTCGCCGACGAGAATGATGTCAGGGTCTTGGCGAAGGATCGCTCGCAGGCACGATGCGAACGTGACGCCCGCGTTGGAATCGATCGGGATTTGAATGATGCCGTCGATGTCATACTCGACGGGGTCTTCGGTCGTGATGATCTTTTCTTTCGGGTCGTTCAGTTCGCTCAGTGACGAGTACAGCGTGGTGGTTTTGCCGGATCCCGTTGGGCCCGTCACCAGGATGATGCCGTTGGGGCGATCGATCGCTTTGCGGAAGTTGGCGATGGTGGTGGGGTCCATCCCGACGTTGTCGAGTGACAGGTCCACCACCGAACGGTCGAGCACACGCATGACGGTCGATTCGCCGAAGATCGTCGGCAGAACGCTGACGCGAAGGTCGACCGGGTGACCACCGACCATCAGTTCGATCCGGCCGTCCTGTGGCATCCGTCGTTCGGCGATGTCGAGGTCCGCCATCACCTTGATCCGCGTCGTGATCGCGAACGCGAGGTGGCGTGGCGGGGGAACCATTTCGTACAAGACGCCTTCGGATTTGATCCGGATTCGGAACTCGTCTTCGAAGGGTTCAAAGTGGATGTCCGAGGCGTGGTCCTTAATCGCGAGCAGCAGGACCATGTTGAGCAGTTTGCGAACGGGCGCCGAGTCGGCCAACGCGGCGGCGTCGGTGATGCTGAATTTCTCTTGGTCGAGAACGCTGACGGCGGCCTTGAGTTCTTCGTCTTCGGCGAGTTCGGCGACGAGTTTCTCGACGCTTTCCGCTTCGCTGTCGTAGTGTTTCGTGATCGTGGTGTTGACGTCACGTTCGGTCGCGACGACGACGCGGATGTCGTGGCCGAGGAACGTTCGCAGTTCGTCTTGGATGTTGAGGTTTTGCGGGTCGCAGGTGGCGATCGTCAGCAGGTTGGCGGCCTCATCGAACTGCACCGGGACGCAGCGATAGAGTTGTGCCATCGTTTCGCTGATCCGTTCGAGCACCTCGGGATCGATCTTCGCTTCTTCGAGCGAGACGGTTTGCATGCCCATCTGCTCGGCGAGCCCTTGGATCAATTGCTCGTCGGTGACGAGCTGCATGTCTTCGGCGACTTTACCGAACAGCGAACCGGGCTGTTGTTCTTGCTCTTCGAGCACGATCTGCAGTTGGTCATCGGTTAGGAAACCGAGGTCGACGAGGATCTGCCCGATACGACGTTGTGACATAGCAAGGACGCTTCGCAGCGGCCGGCAACTGTCGAGCGATGTGCTCTCGGGTTAACGGCCTAGTGAGTGAAAATGGCGGTGGCCCGCCGAGTTAGTTTTGATGGTTGGCGCTCGCGAGGAGCAAAACGCCGATGGCGACATGTTTGGACGTTGGGAGGACTCTCCACTCACTTCGCTCGGCCCTCCCGGAGGGCGGGTGAATCTTTGGGTGGGGAGGCTCGGTTTCGTCGTGGGGGTTTATGTTTCGTCGTGTGGGTTTATTCCCCTTCGGGCTCGGTGCCTTCTTCGATTCCCTTGCGGGCTTGGACGATGCGGCGGGCGAGGTCGTCGGGGTTGTGTGATTTTGCGAGGACGTCTTCGACGGTCACTCGGTTGGCTTTCCAGTGGTTGAACAGTGCGTCGTCCATCAGTTGCATTCCGAATTTGGCACCCGTTTGCATGGACGAGTTGATGCGGAACGTTTTGTTTTCGCGGATCAGGTTCGAAATCCCCGAGGTGACCACGAGGACTTCGTAGGCGGCGCAGCGTCCGCCGCCGATCTTCGGCAGCAGTGACTGGGCGACAACGCCGATCAGGGTCGATGCGAGCTGGGTGCGGATTTGGTCTTGGAGGTTACCGGGGAACGCGTCGATGATCCGGTTGACCGTGCCTTGGGCGCTGTTGGTGTGCAGGGTGCCGAACACGACGTGACCGGTTTCGGCCGCGCTGATGGCTGCTTCGATCGTTTCGAGGTCGCGAAGCTCGCCGACGAGGATCACGTCAGGGTCCTGACGCAAGGCTCGCCGGATCGCTTCGGAGAAGCTCGGGACGTCGACGCCGACCTCGCGTTGGTTGATCGTCGATTCTTTGTGTTCGTGATAGAACTCGATCGGGTCTTCGATCGTGATGATGTGGTGGTCGACGGTCTCGTTGAGCAGGTTGATGAGGCTCGCCAGGGTCGTCGATTTCCCGGAACCCGTTGGGCCCGTGACGAGGAACAAACCGCGTGGGCGGTGAACCAATTTCACGACCACTTCGGGTAGCCCGAGTTGTTCGGGGGTGAGTTTGTCGTTCGGAATTTGCCGCAGCACCATCGAGATGAAGCCACGTTGTTTGAAGACCGAGACCCGGAAACGGGCCAGTTCGCCGAACGCGAACCCGAAGTCGGTTGATCCTGTCTCTTGAAGTTCCCGTTGGCAACGTTCGGGCGTGATGCTCTTCATCAGCCCCACGGCGTCTTCGGCATCGAGCGTCTTGGTCTCGAGTTTGCGCATCCGGCCGTGCAGGCGGAACACGGGCGGTTGGCCAACGACAATATGGATATCGCTAACGCCCTGCTTCACAGCAGCTTGCAGCAGTTTGTCGATGAGAACCTGGGCCATGGCGTCCGCTAATTGCTAAAGAGGTAAACTGAGAGAGTGGAGAAGGACGGGGGGATGAGAACGTATCGCAACGCGCGTTGCATGGAGGCGCGACAATAGCCGCGTCCCCGGTGGGGCGTTGGTGCGTGGCGAGCCGGTCCGCTCAATCGGGCGGAATTGCTAGCAATTGACGTTCAGGGAATGATGCCTAGCCGTTGAAAATCGATCGGGGTTGGGTGAGGCGTTGGGGGCGAAGCGGGGGAAAGAATCGTTTGGTCGGGCGTTTGGGCCGTTGGAAACTGTTCTTGCCCGGTTTCGGGGACTCACCGCGTCACTGAATAAAAAGGATGCCAATGGCTGGGGTTCAGGCAGATCGAGAGATAAGAATGATGGGGTCGATCGGGCACTGAAAAATAAAGCTGGCTGGTGGGCCAGTGCGAGCATTATCGTGAAACACGTGTGAAAAGGCAACGATTTACCGGGAGAGTTTCAATTCGCACGCTCTGCCGACCCGTATAGGACGCAAAACCGTTACGCCAGCGAGTCGTTTGGGACGCCACGCAGGGGGGTGGGAAGGCGGTTTGCGCGGGTTCGTCGCGATCGCCACCGCCGGGGTTCATGCGGTGGCGAGCGGAGGCGTGTTTTCCGGGCGGGCGTGCCCGTGATTTGGCCGCTTGAGGGCGGGGGTTTGGGCAGTCCCGGCGAGGGCCTCGGTGGGCCTAGAGAGACGAGAGTTCCTTGGCGATGTGGCTGAGTGCCAGTTCCTCTTGCTCGGTCTGTTTCGCGACGCGGTAGACCTCTTCGAATGTGGTCACGCCCCGGATGACTTTGAGCATTCCGTCCGCGTAAAGCGTTGACATTCCGTTCTTGATGGCCTCTTCGCGGACCAGTTTCGTGGTGGTGCCTTTAAACATGAGTTCACGGAGTTTGCCGTTGATCAGCATCAGTTCGTAGATGCCGATCCGGCCCCGGTATCCCGACCGCCCGCAGTAGGTGCAGCCACGCCCTTTGCTGAACTCCGCCTGGGCCAGCATTTCGGGTGGAAGTTGCGAGTCCTTGATGACGCTTTCTGGCGGCTGGTACCGCACCTTGCAGCGGGGGCAGATGGTCCGCACGAGACGCTGGGCGAGCACCGCGATGACGGAGCTTGCCACCATGTAGGATGGGACTCCGATGTCCACCATGCGTGATATGGCACTGGGCGCATCGTTCGTGTGTAGCGTACTGAATACCAGGTGTCCAGTTAATGAAGCCTGGATTCCCATTGATGCGGTCTCATGATCTCGCATTTCACCGACCAGGATGATGTTCGGTGCTTGGCGGAGCATGGCTCGAATGATGCGGCCGAAGTCGAGTCCGATGCTATGTCGAACTTCGACTTGGTTGATGCCCGGCAGGTAGTACTCGACGGGGTCCTCGGCGGTGATGATCTTTCGGTCAGGTCGGTTCAGCGCGTTGAGAGAGGCGTAGAGCGTGGTGGTTTTTCCGGACCCGGTCGGTCCGGTGACGAGGATGATTCCGTTGGGGCGTTTGATCAGGGAGTTGAAGTTCCGGAAGTCGCGTTCGGAGAGCCCGAGCTGCCGCGTGCCGACTTTGATGTTGTCCTTGTCGAGGAGCCGCATCACGCAGGATTGGCCGTGGTTGGTCGGGATGATGCTGACCCGGAGGTCGAGCTGTTTGTCGCCGACGGTGATCTTGATCCGGCCGTCAGTGGGGCGTCGTTTTTCCGAGATGTCGATTTTGGAGAGGATTTTGATCCGGGCGATGATGGCGGAGAGCATCCGGCGGGGGGCTGCCTCCCTTTGGACGCAAACGCCGTCAATTCGATAACGGATCCGGACGCGGTCCTCAAACGGCTCGACGTGGATGTCGCTGGCGCGGAGCTGCACGGCTTCGGCGATCATCAGGTTGACCAGGCGGATGACGGGTGCGGAGTCGTCGTCGACGTCGCCCTCGTCCATCCCGTCGCTGCCGCTGTCGGTTTCGGTGAAGTCGATTGCCGTGTCGGTGAACTCTTGCAGCATCGAGTCAGCGGATTCACCTTCGACCTGCCCGTAGTACTGGTTGATGGCACCGTTGATGGCCTCTTTGGGGGCCAGGGCGGTTTCGATTTTGCGGTTGAGGATGAATCGCAGCTTTTCGACGGTTTCGAGGTCGAAGGGGTTGGCGATCAGGATCGTCAGGGCGCCGTCCTCCTCTTTGTAGGGCAGCACCATGTTCTCGCGGGCGACGGACTCGGGGACGAGCTCGATGACGGATTCGTTGATCCGGATGCTGCGGAGGTCCACGTAGGGGATTTTGTGGAATTTGGCGATCGCCTGCGCGACTTCTTCGGGGGTCGCGTATTCGAGTTTGACGAGGACGTCCCCGATCTCGGCTTTGGTGTTCCGGGAGATCTCCTCGGCTTCGGATAGTTGGTCGAGGCTGATGACGCCTTGCTGGAGCAGAAGGTCGGTGAAATCTTGCATCGTTTTGCTCATGGCGAGGTCCTTCGTCAGAAAAGAAGCGGTCGTGCGTCCCCTAGGATATCACGGGAGAGCGGGAAATACAGCTAATAGCTTTGTTAATAGCTGTCAGTCGTTAGCTTGTGGGAGGCTAGTTGCGGGCCGTCGCACTCTTCTCGTGTCTGGGGGCGTGCCGCGGAACACGTGAACAACGCAAAAAAGAGCTGAGACCATCTTTCGTTTGGTTCGTAGTTTTCCTGGTACGGAATCGAGCCTGGGCCAACGCCTGGATTTGGACCACGAAACCCGCGAACGACACGAAAGTAAGAACGGAGACCATCTTTCGTTTGGTTCGTAGTTTTCGTGGTTAAAGAATCGAGCTTGGGCCAACGCCTGGATTTAGACCACGAAATACACGAATGACACGAAATTAAGAGCGGAGGCCATCTTTCGTGGTTAAGGAATCGAGCTTGGGCCAACGCCTGGACTTGGACCACGAAATACACGAATGACACGAAATTAAGCGCGGAGGCCATCTTTCGTGTGGTTCGCGCCTTTCGTGGTTAAAGAATCGAGCCTGGGCCAACGCCTGGATTTGGACCACGAAATACACGAATGTCACGAAAGGTAAGAACGGAGACCATCTTTCGTTTGGTTCGTCGCTTTCGTGGTTAAAGAATCGAGCTTGGGCCAACGCCTGGATTTAGGCCACGAAATACACGATTGACACGAAAGTAAGAACGGAGACCATCTTTCGTTTGGTTCGCGCCTTTCGTGGTTAAGGAATCGAGTCTGGGCCATCGCCTGGATTTGGACCACGAAATGCACGAATGACACGAAAGTAAGAACGGAGACCATCTTTCGTTTGGTTCGTAGCTTTCGTGGTTAAGGAATCGAGCCTGGGCCAACGCCTGGATTTAGACCACGAAATGCACGAATGACACGAAAGTAAGAACGGAGACCATCTTTCGTTTGGTTCGTCGCTTTCGTGGTTAAGGAATCGAGCTTGGGCCAACGCCTGGATTTAGACCACGAAACCCACGAAAGTAAGAACGGAGACCATCTTTCGTTTGGTTCGTAGCTTTCGTGGTTAAAGAATCGAGCCTGGGCCAACGCCTGGATTTGGACCACGAAATACACGAATGTCACGAAAGTAAGAACGGAGACCATCTTTCGTTTGGTTCGTAGTTTTCCTGGTCAAAAATATAGTGCAGCACCTGTCTGTCTCTCTGCTCCTGTATCCCCTCCTCGACCTTGGCCGGGGGATCGAGGATGTTTTGTCTTGGTTTTGGGGTGTTTCTTTGGATTTGGGGATTTGGGGATTTGGAACGATGCGTGATCTTTGCCGGGACTCCCAGGCGATTTTTCAGGCTGGTGTGGACGCTGTTCGCGGCGAGACGCTGATGCGGGATTGCGTGCACTTGGATCGGCAACAGTTGACGTTGGGCGAAATTTGCGTTCCGCGGGGCTCGTTCGACCGGATCGTTCTGATCGGCGCGGGTAAGGCGTCGGGGGCGATGGCGGTCGGGTTCGTGGAACGGATTCGCGATTGCGAGCGGGAGTTAGACGCCATCGAGATCGTGGGGCACGTAAACGTGCCCGAGGGCTGTGATCGTGTGCCTGGAGGGATTGATTGGCCGGATGAGTTGACGTTGTGTGCGGCTCGCCCGGCGGGCGTGAACGAGCCGACGGAGGAGTCGATTCGAGGCACCGATCGGATTTTGGAATGGGTGCGAGGCGCGGGGCCGCGAGATTTGGTCGTGATGCTGCTGTCCGGTGGCGGCAGTGCGTTGTTGTGCCGTCCGGTCGCGGGCATCACGCTGGCGGAGAAGCTCGCCGTGATCCAGCGATTGAGCGGCGGTGGCGCGAACATCGCGGAGCTGAACACGGTTCGGAAGCATCTCAGTGATGTCAAAGGCGGAGGGCTCGCGCGGGCCCGTTGCGGCGGTGGGATGGTCACGATGGTGTTGTCGGACGTCCTCGGCGATCCTCTCGATCTGATCGCTTCGGGGCCGACGGTAAAGGACCCGTCGACCCGCGAGGATGCGTTGGCGGTGCTCGCGAGGTTTGATCCGGAGAGACGTTTACCGAAATCGGTCTACGCTGTTCTCGAGGCGGACGCTGTGCCTGAGGCGGATGTGGTGCTCGAGGCGGATGTGGCCCCGGCGCCACGTGAGACCGAGTATCCGATCACGGTAGTGGGCAACAACGCCGTCGCCGTGGACGCGGCCGGGATCGTGGCTGAGTCGTTGGGGTACAACCATGTGATGCAATCGGCGAGGGACAGCGAGGGGCCCGCGGAGGAGGTCGGGGTGCATTTGGCGGACATGACGCTCGGGATGCTCCGCCGCGACCAGAGTTTGCATCGGCAGGACGCGTTGATTACCGGTGGGGAGCCGGTGGTGCAGTTGGCGGACGCGTCGATTCGGGGCAAGGGCGGGCGGAACCAGCAGTTGGTGTTGGCTGCCTATCAGCGATTGCTGGCGAGTGGATTGAGCGACGCGGAGTGGGGCCGGTTGGTGATCTTGTCCGGCGGTAGCGACGGGGAGGACGGGCCGACGGACGCCGCGGGTGCCTATGTCGACGGGGCCGTTCATCGCCGGGCCATGGAGCTGGGGTTGTCGCCCGATGGCTTTCTCAAACGCAACGACGCGTATCGTTTCTTCGAACAAACCGGTGGGCTTTTGGTCACGGGGCCGACGGGCACGAACGTTTGTGACGTGCGGGTGGCGTTGGTGGGGGAATAGAAGCTAGTTGCTAGTTGCTAGTTGCTAGTTGCTAGTTGCTAGTTGCTTTTTTTACCCTGGTCGGTCGAGGCCGATGGAGCCGGCGGATCGTTTTCGGTTGGAGAGGACTTCGCTCATCGTTTCCCAATTCGTTTGCACGCATTGGTAGGCGGCGAAGGCGGCGAGGAGGCCGACCGCGGTTGCGGCGACGGCGGAGGCGACGACGTATTTGGCGATCGTGTCACGCGAGAGCAGCAGTGCGAGTCCGAGTAGCGGGATCCCGGCGGCGGCGAGCAGGAAACGGCCGCACCATTTGCGAATGTCGGCGTGCCGCTGGTCGAACCGTGGGTCTTGCATCGTTTTTCGGATCAGGCACGGGTAGTAAACCGTGGAGGTCATGACGACGAGTCCGAAGAACGGATAGACCGCCGCGACGCCGCCGCAGATCAGGAGTGAGCCGAAGAAGTGCAACGCCGCGACGGGCGGAAGGCTGGGGGAGCCGTTGACGAGCACGAGTGGATAAACGATCGCGGCGGCGAACCACAGCAGCCCGCCGATCCATGCGGCGCGTCGGCCGAGATGCACGGTTCGCAGAATCGCGTCTTGGTCGCTCGAGCCTCCGTCACGCGCCTTCAGGATGGCTGTCGCGACGGGTTTGGCGGTCATCACCATCAGGACGCCACCGAGTGGAAACGCGATCGCATTGACGATGTTGGCGAGGTGGAAGAATCGCGGCTTCAGTTCCGGGTAGCGGCCGATGATTTCGACGTAGTTGTAGAGAAAATTAAAGCATCCGGCGGCGATGTTCGGCAGCAAGATGAACACGGCGGCGATCAGCCACGGTGAAATGCGACCGCATCGGCCTGCCCACGAGTCGCTTGCGGGATCGAACAGTCGTGCGGCGTCGGGGTAGAGCGCCAAACGGAGTCTCGCGCCGAGTTCACCGGCGCTCTGCGGTCGATTCTTTGGGTCGAATTCGATCGCTTGGCGAAGGACTTGTTCGAGCACGCGTTGGGACCCTGCGGTGCTCTCTTCGGGGTGGCTTCGCCGTGACCGGGATGTGCGTTGGGTGGGTGGTGTTTCGATGGTTGTCGGGTTGTTGCGGCGGCGTTCGCGATGTCGTTCGAACCACCGGCGGCCACGCATCGGTGAAGGCTCGTCTTCGAACGGGCGTTGTCCTTGCCAGAGTTCCCACAGCAGGACACCGGTGGAGTAAACATCAGCGAGCGCACCGACCTCGTGATGAGCGGTTGGTTGCGGCGAAAGGTCACAGATCGCATTTGCAACGGCGTGGATTTGTTCCGGTGCCATGTATGCGAGCGAGCCTCCGATTGAGCGTGAGACTTCGTTGGCGATGTTGTCTTCGTCCGGGTCGGTTCCTTGCGCGGTGGCGGTCGTTGACGGTGGCACGCTGAAGCTGACGTTGAAATCGGCTAGTCGTGGAAGGCCTTCGGCGGACAGCAAGACGTTCGCGGGTTTGACGTCGCGGTGGAACACGCCTTGATCGTGAGCGGCTTGTAGCGCGTTTCCGAGTTGCACGCCGATCCATGAAACCACCATGGGCCACGATGACGTGGCGATCCAATCGCGCACGGCGGAATGTTCGGGGACTTGTTGAGACGCGTTGAGGAGTTGTTCGTCGACGCTGTCGAGCAGCACGTGTCCGGTCAGTTCGCTCGCCGTGTCCTCGCCGGGTGGTGAAGCGAGTGAGTCGCGTCGGAATTTTCGCACGCGTGTGACAACACCAGCCAGTGTTCCGCCGGGAAGGTACTGCATGTAAAGCAGGTGTGCGTTATGTCCGGCGAGGTGTCGCTGATCGAAGACGCGAACGATCCCCGGGTGGTCTAATCTCGCGAGCGTTCGTGACTCTTCGGCGTCACTGCCGTCGTGCGTTGTGCCGGCAGAGATCTTTAGCGCGACGAGCCGCCGCATCGGTACTTGTTGAGCGAGGTAGACGCATGCGAACGCGCCTTGCCCGAGCGGTGCGATGACGCGGAACTCATCGACGAGGCAACCGGGCGGCAGTGATCCGGGAAAGAGTTTGGCGGGCAGGTCATTGGATGAAACACTGCCTGATTTTGACTCACGCGCGGGCGTGTCTCTCGCGGCGATTTCGATCGCGGCCTGCATCTGTGCGGCGTGATTGTTTTCTCTGCCGTGCAGTGCGGTTTGGTCGGCATCATGCGCGGTATCAGGTTGGCTTTCATCGGGTGCCGTGGCATCGGCATGTGAGGCATCGTGTTGGCCGGCATCGAGTCGATGTGCATCGAAACGGGGCGTGAGAATGGTTTCGTCGCAGGCGTCATCAAGAGACCGATCGTCGTCTTCTGCGCGGGCGTCTGTTTGGGCCGGTTTGCGGGGTGACGGGCCGTGTGGTTGGTCGCTCGGATGCGAGGGCGTTGCGGGAGGGTTGGTCACGTCACGAGACGGTGAATTTTGCCCCTGATCGGTGGGTGGCGGCGTGGACCGGGGGGCGTTTGAGGCCGCATCGTTCTCATGAGGATCGTTCATGGATCGCGATGCCGTGAGCGTGCAATGGAGGGAGCGAGTGGGTCAGGGGCGAGGCCATCAGATAGCGTATCACGTAATTCTGCGGATGCGGTGTGGGGCGAGATGGGGCGGGGTGATGAGCTCAAAGGGGTATGGACACAAAAAAAGCCACGTTTGACCGAATCGGGCTCGCGTGGCTTGGCAAATGAATCGTCGAAGTCCCTCAGAATCGAGGGCAACCGAAGAGAAACGTCTAGCGACGCTTTTTCTTAGCAGCCTTTTTCTTGACTGCCTTTTTCTTGGTCGCTTTCTTGCGAGTGGACTTCTTAGCGGCTTTCTTAGTAGCCTTCTTCTTGGTCGCTTTCTTCTTAGTCGCCTTCTTTGCAACCTTCTTAGTGGCGCGTTTCTTCACCGACTTTTTGGCTGCACGTTTCTTGACGCTTTTCTTGGCGCTCTTTTTGACGCCAGTCGCTTTTTTCTTGGCCACAACTTCCTCCGCGAGAAAGAAAATGGTTGATGAGTCATTGTGACTTTTCAAAGACTCGATTGCTTCGATCGATGGACCATGAAGGTCTCTCGATCGTTCTCATCGAAGTGCTTTGGAAGCCACCGGCCACGGCTCAACAACACAAGTTTGTAGTCACTTCCGCTTGCTTCAATGTTCCACATTGACCATGCAAGCAAAAGCAACCGTTAACACACTAGCGCGTAACTGTACGCGCTTCCACAAATTCCGCAACATCTTTTTCTAAAAAAAGCGGTTGCGTTAGCAAAGATTTTTGCTACGAGGAATCCGTTTTGCAACCACACGTGCAAAATTTGATCGCATGCTCAGTCGAATTCGTTGTCTGTTTACGTTCGATGCGCATGTCGATTGAACGTGTGTGTTGTCATGTCATCGGATGTGCACGACAGCGGTTCTTCTAGATGAAACAACGTCGCAATCGCAATGTCGATGTGTGCGTGTGCAACGGCATACGCAATGTTTAACGGTATGGACTCTGCATCATCTGGTAGTTGCCGAAGCCCAGTGAGAGAAACAGCAAACCCATGATCGGTTGGTGCCCTTGTGTTAATGCGTAGAAGGCGACGACGCCGGCACTCGCCATGCTGATCCACAACCACGTGTCACCACGATCACCGCTCATCAAAACGAGTGAACGCATCACGCGACCACCGTCGAGCGGGAACACGGGAAGTAAATTCAACAGCGCCCAAAGGACACTTGGGAACACGTAGAACAAAATTAATGCCTTCAGACCCACGCTAGCGACCGGTTTACCTTGGAACCATGGACGCAAACCGTCTAATGGCCAAGGCATTTGGGCAAATGCGGTGACTTCGTAGCGCATTGCAGTGACGAGTCCTGCTACCGCGAATGCAGAGGCGATTTGTGCCAGTGGACCGGCCAATGCGATCACCAAATCAGACACGTGGGTTTCCTGGCGCGAGGAAGAAATGTCGGTAAACCCTCGGCCGTCACTGCGCATCGAAGATGGGATCGCGAGTCCACCGAAATGATACAGCACGATCGTGCTTTCTCGTCCGTAGAAGCGAAATGCGAAGGCGTGTCCGAGTTCGTGGATCAAAATCGACAAGAACAAACATGCCGTCCACAAGAACAACAGTGGGAAGATGCCGGGGCTGCTGTTACCGGTGGTGGCGTCAATATTTTGGGCGAAATCGTATCCGATCACAATCGCGCCAAGCCAGAACGTCCAGGCGATGCGCACCGGGAATCCGAAGAGCGAGAAGTTCAGATCGTACGGTGATTCATCAGGGGCTTGCAGGAACATGATCGTGCGTATCGGTCGCGAAAAGAGATGGAGAGAATGATGGGCTGCGTGCGAAGAAAAAAAATTTTTCTTCGTTACAGATTTTCAATCAAAAAGGACCACAGATCAGCGTACTCGTCGATCTTTTTGCTGGTCGGTGTTCCTGCGCCGTGACCGGCGCGTGTTTCAATCCGAATCAGTACGGGGGTGTCGCATGATTGGGCGGCTTGCAAGGCGGCGGCGAATTTAAAACTGTGACCGGGCACCACTCGATCGTCGCGATCGGCCGTGGTGACTAGCGTTGCGGGATAGCACGAGCCTGGTTTGACGTTGTGCAGTGGGCTGTACGACAACAGGTTGTCGATTTGGTCTTCTTCGTCGCTGCTGCCGAACTCAGTTGCCCATGCCCAACCGATCGTGAATTTGTGGTATCGCAACATGTCCATCACGCCGACAGCGGGCAGACACGCACCGAACAGTTCGGGACGCTGCGTCATGACGGCGCCGACGAGCAAGCCTCCGTTGCTGCCTCCGCGGATCGCGAGTTTATCTGATCGGGTAATGCCCTGATCGATCAGGTATTCTGCGGACGCGATGAAGTCATCGAACACGTTTTGTTTCTTCAGTCGCATTCCGTCTTCGTGCCATTGGCTGCCGTATTCACCACCGCCACGGAGGTTGGCAACCGCATAGACGCCGCCGCTGTCGAGCCATGCGGCGATGGCGGGGGAATACGACGGTGTCAGTGAGATGTTGAAACCGCCGTAGGCGTAGAGCAGCGTGCGATTGCTGCCGTCGTTTTTCTGATCGCGATGGCGGGTGATGAGGATCGGTACCCGCGTGCCGTCTTTGCTCTTGCAGAACACTTGCTCGGTTACGTAATCAGTGACGTCAAAAGGAACTTCGGGACGTAACCACAGTTCACTGTCGCCGGTCGCGACATCGACGCGGTGCAGACTCGGAGGGGTGACGTAGTTGCTGAACGAGAAGAATGTTTCTTTCGCATCGGATCGTCCCCCGAATCCACCCGCGGAACCTTTGCCGGGCAGTGTCACCGCGCCGATCCGTTCGCCGTCGAGAGAGTAACGCACGACTTTGCTGAGTGCGTCGCTGAGATAGCTCGCGTAGATCGTGTCGCCTAACATCGAGACGTCTTCGAGTGTGTCGGTGGTTTCGTCAAAGATGGATTGCCATGTCGATCGATTGACTTCTTGCATCGCATTGGGATCGGCGAGATGTTTTTCGACATCGATGGCGATGACACGTCGTCGAGGTGCGTCGAGATCGGTCAAGAAATACAGCACCGAATCAACGGCAGCGAAGAAGCGATAGTCGGCGTCGAATCCGGTGATGATGGGGCGAACGGGGCCGTCGGCGTTGCGGAGGTCACGCACGAAGACCTGTGTCTTCGGTTCGGTGCCTTTCCAGTTTTCGATGACGAGGAAACGTTCATTTTCGGTGACCGTCGGCGAGAAGCCCCACTGCGGTTCATCGGGACGCGAGTAGACAAGCGTGTCTTCGGATTGTGGCGTGCCTAAGCGATGCAGATACAGCATCTGGTTTTCGTTCGTGCCGGTGAGTTCTTCACCTTCGACGGGTTCGGCGTATCGGGCGTAGTAGAATCCGTCGCTGTTGGGCGTCCAAGCGATGCCGCTGAATTTCGACCACATGACGACGTCGTCGGTGTCTTCACCGGTTTCGGCATTGCGGACACGCCACGTTCGCCAATCGCTGCCGCCGTCGGCGATCGAATAGGCGAGCAGTTTTCCGTCATCGCTCGGATGCCATGAACCCAGTGCGACGGTGCCGTCCTCACTGAGTGTGTTCGGGTCGATCAGCACGGTTCGTTTTTCGGTCAGTTCATCCGCCGAGATGCCAGCGGGGGCGACATACAGAATGCTTTGGTTCTGCAGTCCGTCGTTGTGTGAGAAGAAGTATCGATCGCCACGTCGGACGGGTAATCCGGTGCGAGAATAGTTCCAGAGTTGTTCGAGTTTGTCTCGCATCGGACCGCGAGACGATAACTCGTTGAGGTACGCTTGCGTGACTTCGTTCTGCGCGGTCACCCACGCGGCGGTGTCATCGCTTTCGACATCTTCGAGCCATCGGTAGGGATCAGCCACTTTTCGACCGTGGTAGTCGTCGATGACATCAACGGTCTCGGTTTTGGGATATTGAATCGACTCGGTGTTGGTCATGGGAGCGGTCGTGAATTCAGTCGTGGATTGAGCGTGAACGTGGTCGAAGGGGCTCGCATGAAAGAGGATCGTGGCAACGGCCGCGGCGAGCAAAGCCGGGCTTGTGGACGATTCTGGTGCGCGATGGCATCGATCAAACATCGAGTCAGACATGTTCATTCGTAATGAAGAGGAAAGGGGGTGGGCTGTGTTTCAGCCGCCTTGGACGCCTCGGAACGGTAATAGATACTACGCGTTTGGCCTCGGATAACAAGATGAACCGTTCTCCAGGGGTTCGTTGTGCGGCGGTGAATGCATCTCGTGCATTGTTCATGGTGACCTCAGTGTGCTCGAGCTGGAGGGCTCGCGAGTTACCGCTCAAAAGAGTTGCGGGATGACGTGATTCGTCTGAACCCACCCCACGTGTTCGCCCGGGCAATCCACCCGTGGCATCTCTACACGTCGGTCGCTACGTTGGCAGGATACCCACGGCATCGTTTTCTTTGGGGTGACCTCATTAAGTCGACGATGCCTTCGGCCTTTCCGTTCACTCGTTTCTGGATCCATGATGATGAAAACATCACCGCTCTCTTTTTACGTCAGTCGCTGCGTTTCGCTTTCGTTCCGCAAGCTCGCGATGGTGTGTTCGGTCGCGATTTGTGCCACTGCGATTGGGTTAAGTGGTTGCCGAGTGCAAACGCCGGTGGAGCCCGCGGCAGATGAGAACGTGGCATCGGACGTTGATGCGGCAACGATTGGGACGGTAACCGTCGAAATCGCTAGCGTGAGTGACGACGCGGAGGCGGGTGAATCGGATGCGGGCGAACCGTTGCTCAACAACACCATCGAGATCAGCGAAGGCAGTACGGTTGAGTCGGTGATGAAGAAAGTCGAAAGCCCGGAAGTCGTCATCTCCGGCAACGGCATCACGGCGTTCGTTCAGAGTATCGATGGCGTTGAGACGGACGCGACGCGGGGTTGGACTTACACGGTCGATGGTGAGTTCGCGACCGAGGGGATCGGTTCAACGGAATTGAAAGCAGGGCAAACTGTCCGTTGGCGTTTCACAACGCTCGAAGAAGCGATGGCGACTGAAAAAGCCGTCGAGACTGAAGAATAGTCACGCGAAGGATCGACGCTACGGTAAGCCGGCGGTCATATGGTGCGTCGGCGGTTAGTCGATGAGAGGCAGTTCGTCTTCGCGACGTTCGGACATGCCTTCTTTGAAGTGACGTCGGCAAACCGAGACGTATCGGTCGTTGCCTCCGATTTGAATTTGGCTGCCGTCTTTGATCGTTTTGCCTTCAGCGTCGATTCGCAGCACCATGGTGGCTTTGCGTCCGCAGTGGCAGATGGTTTTGATCTCAACGAGGCTGTCGGACCACGCGAGTAACGCTTCGCTGCCTTCGAAAAGGTTGCCTTGGAAATCGGTGCGTAGTCCGTAGGCGAGAACCGGGGTGTCGTGCCAATCGCAAATGTCGCTGAGTTGGCGAACTTGGGCACGCGTTAGGAACTGAGCCTCGTCCACCAGCACGCAGTGTAGTGAGGACGGGGGCAACGAGGATGGCGGCGACGAAGAAGAATTGTCGGCGACATCCGTGTCTTCACCGGCGAGAAACGTTTCGTAAACGACTTTGAGGTTGTCCGACGGTGTGAAGGTGACCGATTCGGATGCGATCCCGATTCGCGAGGCCACTTTGCCTGGACCGAAGCGGGTGTCGAGTTCGGGGGATAGTATCAGTGTGTTCATGCCGCGCTCGCGATAGTTGTAGCTCGATTGCAGCAGCATGGTTGACTTGCCCGCATTCATCGCGGAGTAATAGAAGTAGAGTTTTGCCATGACGTTAAGATGAGCTGATGGGCGGGCGACGGGCAAATCATAACCCGAAGCCTCGTCATGGGAACGTGTCGGCGAGGATTGAACATTGGTCGCGGAAAATCGCGGCGCGAAAGGTTGCCAGCAGGAAATCCTTGGTGCGGGCAGTCTGGTGTGGGCAGACTGGTGCGGGTGATGTTTCAGAGAGACGGGGGGGAGAAAGAGAGATCGTAGAAAAATAGGAACACGACTTGAAAATCAATCTCGCCCGCCAACTCGCCCGGCGAAAGAGTCGCCGGAGTGAAAGATCGGCCCAGCACGAGATCAGCCAGCACGAGATCGACAAAGCGAATAGATCGATATGGTGAGAAGATCGCATGACCGCGAAACGCTAACGCCGCGGATGCCCGTCGCGGCATGGTTGAGCGTGTTGTCACTCGATGCGGTCTTGGTCGCCGTCGCGTGGCAGCAGTTGTTGATGCTGAGTTTTTGTGATCGCGGGGCGACATGGGCCGAGTGCGGATCGCTCGCGGCGACGGTGTGGTTGGTTTATGTGGCCGATCGTTTGCTCGATGCCGCTCGGTTGGATCTTTCGCAACCTCACACGCTGCGGCATCGATTTTATCTTCGGCATCGACGTGTCTTTTTCGCCGGTTGGGTGGTGTTGTTGTTGGCGGACACGTTGGTGGTCGTTCGTTATTTGTCGCCGGAATTATTGCGGAGTGGATTGGTGTTGGCGTCAGCGGTGTTGGTTTATGGCGCCGGTGTTCATTTCCCTTCGGCGTCGTCGGATGCCAAGGGATCGTTGTTGAGAACCCGACTGCGACCGGCTTTGGTCCCGAAGGAATTTCGTGTGGGTGTGTTGTTCGCGTTGGGCGTTTCACTGACGGCGTGGACGAGTTTGATCTTTCACGGCGATAGCGGCGAAGATCGGCAGGTGTTCTTTTCGCTCGCGGCGGCGACCGTCGCGATGGCGGTGCTGTTTGGAGTCAATTGTGTTTTGGTGGCGCGATTTGAACGACATCTCGATCGAGCGCAATCGTTTGCGTCGATCGCTACCCGGTGGCAAAGTCGCGGGGAACGCGAGATGCAACTTTCGTTGTGCGTGTTTGCGATCGTGGTGACGTTGCCGATGGTGGTGATGATGTTGCAATTGCCCGCGTCGGTGGGGACGGCGGTTGCGGCGTGCGCGTTGGGGTTGTTTGTGTTGGCGTTCGTTTCGGATCGGCGATGTCGGCAACCAACGAGCATGGAGGTTCAGCAAACGACGCAGGACACGTTCACCTTTTTTGACGTGCGAGGTGTTTGGGTGGACGTGATTTTGTGGACGCCACCCATGGTGATTTTGTGTTGCATGTGAACTCGGACACGCGTTCCCGATCGCAACGCGGATATGACCGTTTGGCGGCGATGTATCAGTCGATCGAGCGAATCGCGTTTGGCAGTCAGTTGCAGCGAGCGCGGGTGGCGTTGGTCGACGAACTGCCCGCGTGGGATCGCTTGTTGTTATTCGGCGATGGTGACGGACGTTTGTTGGAACGGCTTTGCGAGCTGCCGCGTGCGTTAGGCGAGGAACGTCGGCTAAACGAAACGCAATCGCATCCGTCACCACGATGGCGGATCACGAGTGTCGATCACAGCGCGGCGATGTTGGGCCGGCAAAGGGCACGCGTGGAGGCGATCGGTGCGATCGAACGTGTGGAGTTTGTACAGGGGGACGCACGCGGGTTTGTTCCGGAGGCGAACGCCTACGATGTCGTTGTGGTGCCGTTTTTCTTGGACTGTTTCGGCCGCGGTGAACTGGAAGAGAATTTGCCGTGCTGGTTGTCAGGGTTGCGTGTCGGTGGTGTGCTGTATCACGTCGATTTTCAAATCCCCGAATCACGTTGGCAACGGCCGCGAGCGAAATTCCTGTTGTGGGCGATGCACCGATTCTTTCGCTGGCAAACGGGACTGCAGAACCGCGAACTGGTTCCGGTGGACGACATGCTGCGGCAGTGTGGTTTGCAAAAGGTGAGTGAACGTGTGGGCGGCAAGGGCATCATCGCGAGTGAGTTGTGGCGACGTGAGTCAGCGAGCCCGTCTGTGCGGGTGACTCCGTAAAGCCCCCGTACGTGTTGCGGTGACGTGGTCGTGATTCGTTGATCGAATGGGCTGACGTTTTTTGCCTCCTTGGCGTCCCAGGCGTGCTCGGCAAATTGGTATGCTGAACGGGCAGACCCCTGTGTGGCCAGCTTGGCATTCGGAGGAGTTGCTTTTCGATTCGTTTCATTCACACATGACGTTGGTTTGAAGACTCGCGTCAACCTCGCAAGGAAACTCCCATGAGCGTGCCTCCCAGTAATCCCTATGGAACTCCCACTGCCGCCTCGTCGATGAGCGGTTTTTCGAGCGGGCAGATGCGTTCGATGCGATTGAAACGTCTCGATCCACTGTCGTGCGGCAAGATGCTCGGGGCGTTGTACGTTTTCATCGGTCTGCTCATGTCCGTGTTCATGATCGCGATCACGGTGCTCGGTGTTGCCGGTGCGGGTGGTAACAACATCGCGGCCGGTTTGGCAGGAGGGGTGATCGGTGCGGTGTTCATGCCCATTTTCTACGGCGTGATCGGTTTCATTGGCGGATTGATCATGGCGTTCCTCTATAATCTGTGCGCCAGCGTCATCGGTGGTATCGAGATGCAGTTCGAGGAATAGCGATGTTTGATTGCGGGCAAATCAGTGCGGCGAACCCAGTGCATTGAACTCAGCGCGAGGAAAGTCAGGCTGGGGAATGTCGGAGTGAAACGCCAGCGATGACGATAGCGTTGGGGCGTCGGGCATCTTGAGTTGGTGCACCCTGGGGCAAGCGGTGAGATTCGGCTAATCTGGGGCGTTTTCGTTACCCGCCTGACTCTCACTCTCACGTCCTCCGACCATGAAACACTCCATCGTCTTGCTTCCCGGTGACGGGATCGGCCCGGAAATTGTCGAACAAGCCCGCCTCGTCCTGGTTGCGATCGCGGATCGATTCGGCCACGAATTCACGTTCAGTTCGCACCAGATCGGCGGCATCGCGATTGATGAAACGGGTGACCCGTTGCCTCAGGCGACCGTGGACGCGTGCCGTTCGGCGTCGGCGATCTTGCTCGGTGCGGTCGGTGGACCGAAGTGGGATGATCCGTCGGCGAAGACGCGTCCCGAGGCGGGGCTGCTCCGCATTCGGAAGGAACTCGGGCTGTTTGCGAATCTGCGGCCGATCAAATTGTTCGATCAGCTCGCCGACGCCTCGCCGTTGCGGGCGGATATTGTTCGCGGCACGGACATTCTGTTTTTCCGTGAATTGACCGGTGGGATTTACTTCGGTGAGTCGGGCAGTTCGGGCGAAGGCGAAGACGAGACGGCGTACCAGTCGATGACGTACTCGCGTCGCGAAGTCAAACGGATCGTGCGGATGGCGGCGACCGCGGCTCGTGGTCGATCGAACCGGTTGACCAGCGTTGATAAAGCAAACGTTCTCGAACCGAGCCGGTTGTGGCGACGGGTGGCGGCGGAAGTCATGGCGGAAGAGTTCCCCGATGTGAACTACGACGTCGTCTTGGTCGATTCGATGGCCATGCACCTGATCAATCGTCCGGCCGATTTCGACGTGGTCGTGACGGGGAACATGTTCGGTGACATCTTGACCGACGAGGCGTCGATGTTGCCCGGATCGTTGGGCATGTTGCCGAGTGCTTCGTTGGGCGAATCAGGACCAGGGCTTTATGAGCCGATTCATGGCAGTGCTCCTGACATCGCGGGCAAGGGAATCGCGAACCCGTTGGCGACGATCTTGGCGGCGGCGATGATGCTGCGGCATTCGCTCTCGTTGAACGACGAAGCGGATCTGATCGAAGCCGCTGTGGCAGGCGTGTTGGCCGATGGATTGCGTACGTCCGATCTGGCTCGTGGTGATTCGGACTCCGCGATCGGCACCGAGGCGATGGGCGCCGCGGTGGTTGCTAAAATTGCCAAATGATCGCGTGTCTGCGATACCGTTTGTTTTCGATTAAGTTGCCAACACTCACTTAGGTCTCAAACGCAGCGTGCCCGATTTTACGACCTATCTTTTGATCGCCGTCATCCTGGCGGCGTTGTCGATCGCGACCATCGTCGGTGTGGTGATGGGGCGGAGCAACACGCCGGGAACGGATGCGGCGCTGATCAAACGTTTCCAATCCAAACTTCGGGTTTGGTGGACGATGGTGGCGGTGTTTGTGATCGGTTCGTTAACCGGCCGGATCGGATTGGTGGTCTTGTTCGCGTTTGTTTCGTTCTGGGGTTTGCGCGAGTTTATCTCGATGACCCCGACACGGCGTGGTGACCATCGGACGTTGTTTTGGATCTTTTTCGTCTTCACGCCGATGCAGTACGTTCTGATCGGATTGGGAAGTCAGAATTACGAGTTCTACACGATCGTGATTCCGGTCTACGCTAGTTTGTTCATTCCGGCTCGGGCGGCGATCGCGGGTGACGCGAAACGGTTTTTGGAACGATGTGCCAAAATCCAATACGGGCTGTTGATCTGTGTGTACTGTCTCTCGCATGCTCCGGCGCTGCTGTATCTCGAACTGGTTCGCACCGGTGGTGAGAAGTGGGACGGCAGTGCGACGAACCTGTTGATGTTTTTCGTGTTGATCGCGCAGTTGTCGTTGACCTTGGAACGGGTTTGGAGTCGGTGGATCGGTTCGCATGTGATCGCGCCGGACATCAACGGATCACGGACTTGGGAGGGCGTGCTCGGTTCGATCATGACAACAGGGGTGATCGCCGCGCTGCTGCGATGGGCGACGCCGTTCTTTTGGTGGGAAGCGTTGTTGATGGGCGTCGTCGTCACCATCATGGCGAGCGTTGGAACGTTGACGATGAGTGCGATCAAGCGTGACCGGGGTGTGACGGACACGGGGACGCTCGTTCAGGGCCACGCCGGAGTGCTCGACCAGATTGATAACATTTGTTTCGCGGCACCGATTTTCTATCACGTGACGCGATTCTTCTTTACCGCTTAGGTTTTCTTCCTACCGACTCACCCGTTACGTTTTCGACATGCATTTGATTATCAGTTCGTCGCTTCATCCGACCAGTCGCAGCCGTATTTTGGCGAGAGAAGTTCGCACGCGGTTGGAGGCTCAGGGACGTGAAGTGACCGTCTTCGATCTTTCGCAACGCACCCTTCCGCCCTGCGATGGGGCGACGGCCTACGGTGACGCGGAAGTCATCGCGCTCAGTGGATTGTTGCGTGATGCGGAGTCTGTTTTCGTCGCGTCGCCGGTCTACAATTATGACGTTAACGCCGCACTGAAGAACGCGGTCGAGTTAACCGGCAAGGCATGGACGGGGAAAGTCGTGGCGTTAATGTTGGCGGCCGGTGGGCAAGGCAGTTACATGTCGGCGATGGGGTTGGCGAACAGTTTGATGTTGGATTTTCGTTGTCTGATCGTTCCGCGTTTTCTTTATTCGACGGGCGAAAACTTCGAGGGCGATCACTTGGCCGATGACGACATTGCCGGGCGAGTAGATCAATTGGTCGGTGAGACGCTGCGGATCGCAGACGCGTTGGCGATGTGATGCAAGTCGACCTCGTTATCACCGAACTCGATGTCGGCGGAGCCGAGCGTGCTCTGACACGGCTCGCGGTCGGGTTGCAGCAACGGGGTGACGACGTTCGGATTTTTTCATTAGGCAGTCTGCCTCGCGAATCAAGTCCCGGTGATGGCAAGGATCAGTTGCTCCGCCAGCTTTACGATCACGGCATCGACGTTACGAGCGGTAACGCCGCGGGTGTCTTTCAATTGCCGTCGGTTTACCGCGAGTTGAAGCAATGGCTGCACCGGCGGCCGGACGCGGTTCGGCAGAGTTTCCTGTTTCATGCCAATGTACTGACCAAACACGCGATTGGTGCAAACGCAAAGACGCGATCGGGGACGCCGTGGGTGGGTGGTGTTCGGGTCGCGGATCCGAATCGGATTCGGATTGCGATCGAAGGACAGGCACTCCGTCAAGCCGATCATGTGGTTTGCGTCAGTGCAGCGGTGGAGGCGTTTTCACGGCGGCGGTATCGATTGCGAGAGAATCAAACCGGCGTGATTGCCAACGGGGTCGAGGTCGAGCGTCTGGTGAGTGCGACGCCGTTCGATTGGCAATCGCTCGGTTGGTCGCCGGACGCCAACGTTGTGTTGTTCATCGGTCGTTTGCATGAGCAGAAGAATTTGGGTTTGCTGCTGCGGGCGTTCGATCGATTTGTAAACGCGGAAAACCGCAAACTCGTCATCGCCGGTGGCGGTCCGCAGCATGAGATGTTGCAAGCATGGGCCGACGGAGTGGGAACGGATCGTGTGCGGATTCTTCCCTGGCAATCGGACGTGGCGCCGTTGATCGCCGGATGCCGCGTGTTCGTTTTGCCGAGTCACTATGAGGGGATGCCGAACGTGGTTCTCGAAGCGATGGCGGCCGGCAAACCGGTCGTATGCAGTCGCGTCGAAGGTAGTTTGGAGTTGATCGGTGATGATCCCGATCAAGGGTTCGAACCAGACAATGAGGACGGTTTGGTTAGCAGGCTTAACCGGTTTCTGGATGATTCGGATTTTGCCACGCGGGTTGGCAGTGTGAATCAAGAAAGAATGAGAAAAGACTTCACAGTGCAACGAATGGTAGACGCGTATCGTGACCTCTACGATCGATTGCAGAATCAACGCTGAGAGAATGCTGGGGATGGACCGAGATGGTGATCTCTACCATTCGAATTCGAGCGTCTTTCCGGCCAAACGACGTTTGCCCTGGTGGGCGATGGCCCGCAGGCGAACCGGTCCGTGTCCGATCTTTTCGGGAGCGAGGGTCAGCCGGCCCGCGGCTGCGTTGATTTCGGCGACGACGCGTCCCATGTGAACGATTTCGATCTTGTCGGCATCGGGGCATTCGGCGAACAGCGTGAATTCGTCCGTTTTGTCTTTGCGGAGTTGTTCGATTCGCGGCAATCGCGGCAATCGCGACTCGTCGCCGAGGATGAGTTGTTCCCGAAATCCGATCCGCGGTTGGGTGGGATGGTTGCCGATCAAGATCATGCGGAGATCGATCACGCCTCGCGTTTCATTCGGAAGATTGATGCGGATGTCGGCGAGCGGTCGTGAACGGTTCGCCAATTTACCTTCGAGATAAATCTCCGTGGCGGCGGTTGGCGTGCTCATGGGACTCTCGGGGAGCGTTTGCCAACGCATCGCAACGGCGGGCGGGGTGTCAGTGGTTGTTGATTCGTCGGTATCTTCGTCTGATTCCTCGGTCGTTGGCGAGGGTATCGGTTTCATGCTGACGAAGTCATTGGGTGCACGCGAGAAGGGTTGGCAGAGGGGATCGCCGACGATCAACATTTGGTAGGGAGACTGCAACGTGAGGTAGAACGCTTCGATCGCCGTGACGCCTTCGTAGTAGAACGGATACATCATCGCAGTCGGAAACTTCGGCGGCAGTGAGTAAGGTTCCGCGACCGCGCCACAACTGATCGCGGCGCCCGCGTGCAGGATTTCTGTCAATTTTGTTTGGCTCGAATTGCTGAAGACGGCACCGAGGCTGGTGAGGTTTTCGGCGATCGCGCCGCGAGTGAATGTCCAATCACGGTTTCGCAGCGGCAGGTTCGCGGCGCCTAACATCATGCCGACATAACGGCGTCGGTCTTTCGGTAGTGATGACGAAAAAATCTCGACGGATTGATTTCGCGACAACAGCCACGCGACGGCGTCGGGGGTTCCGGTGAAGCGTGTGGTGGATCGCACATCGCTGGTCTTTGAAAAACCGAACGTGGCGGCGGGATAGCTGCGGTCGGCGGCCGCGCCCCGTTGGAGTACCGTGACGGCTTGGTCCAATGTGCTGCCGTTTTTGTGGATTACGGCCAACACGCATGACAGCATGTAAGTCATCGCACCCTGTTTGACGGGCGCGGGATGTCCGTTGCCGGCCCATCCGACCGATGATGAGAACGCCACGGGGCCTTGCGAGGCGACGGGCACGTCTTGCAAACGCTCAATCAAACGTTTGCGATCCGATGGTAGTTCCGGGGCATCGGGATCAAACAATTGCCGCAGAGGTTCGGTTTCGGTCAGTTGTCGTTGATTGGTCCACCCGTGGCGGATCGCTTCGCCGACCTGTTCGATCGCTTTCTGCTCGTTCTCGGCGCGGAGCCAGTTTTCGGCCGCGAGAATGCTCAGCGGGTGTAGCGTCGGATACTCGTTGGAGAGCGATTCGAACGTTTGGGCGGCTTTGACAAAATCATTTGCCTTGGCCGCGTCGAGAGCCGATTGGAACTGCTCGCCGGGTTCACCACTGAAGGGATTAATGAAATGGCGTTCAAATCGCCCACGGGCGTAGAAGTTCGATGCCCAACCCAAATATGCCGGCGAGTCGGCCATCACCCATCGATAAAAATAGGTAAGTGAATTGATCGATGCGGTGGGCGTTTGGTATTTCTTTTGGGCCTCGTCGGTGAGTTGTTTGGTGTGTGATTTAATCGAAACCGACGTCGGGAATCCTGCCGAGTAGGCGATCAGATGAATTTGCGCGGCGAGTCCGCGGGCGTTGATCGTTTCAAAAACTGGACGCAGAATCTTATCGCGGAAGTCATCGAGCCCGATCGTTAAACCCGAGGGGACGTCGTCGAGAAAGATCACGTTTCCCGGAGGAATCTCGCGCAGGGAAATGTAGTGATTGGCAATCGTTAGCGAATCGGAAGACGATGCGTTGACGATTAACGCGACGTTCTCGCCGGTCAAGCCTGCCTGCAATCGTTCTGCAGGAGACAGCGCACCGAGAACAAGCAGTATCAGAATTGCAATCTGTCGGTTCATAGCCGAATCGATCGTCGTGGACGACGTCCTAAGAGTTCGAACAGAGGTAGAACACCTGACCGACGTGATATTGTACCGACCTCAATCGTGTCGTACGGACCCAGTCGTACTTTTACTGAATCAGTCCAGTTTTCCTGGATCAATCGGGCGGAGTGTCGATTGCGGGATCAAACCGTTTCCAACATCCCACCAAGATCCCGAACGCGGCCAGAGCGCACGTCCAGCATCCGATCAGGCTGCCCGTGAACGCGACCGGAAAGACGATGTTCTCAGGGAGGAGTGAATGACATGCCGTCACCCACAAGAACAACACGAATGGAACGAACGCGAGAACGAGTCCTTTCCATAGGAACGTGATCTTGGCCCGGATCACCATCGCGATGCCTTGATCGTGAATCTGGTGCGGGAAAGCTAGGAACAGCGAGTTTTCGATCGCAAAGGTCAGCACGGCGAGCGATGGGAACGCCACCGCGAGCCATCCGACCTGAGCAGCGGGGACATCGGCGATCAGGGACGCGACGGCGAGCGTGATCCATTGAAACAGAATCGTGATGGCAACCGGAACCGACAACATTCCCGCGCACATTTCCGACGCCGTCAACGGGAAAGATCGCAACAGACCGATGCGTTTGAGGTCGCGTCGGAAGTCAATTTGCAGTGCGGGCGGCGCTAACAGGAGTGAACTCAGAGCGATGCCGCCGATGACAAAAATCCATTGCTTGGCCGCTTGCCCGGCGAGTCCTTCGGAAGGCATCAAGAGAGGCGAAAGCGATACCGCCATCGGGATCGCGAAACTGACGAGAACGTTGGCGCGATAGCGGCGGATGCAGTGCAATTGTCGGGCGACGATACCCCAGAGAGGCCACGTGAACAAAGGCCGATAGGATTCGATTTCACGCGTACGTGCGGCGCGGTTGTTCGTTGATGAATTGAATGACGAAGTCTTGTTTAATGACGAGCCGTTGTTTTGTGTCGCGGAGGTGGTTGAGACTGCCGAGGCATCATGGGAAGTGTTTCCTGGTGCGATGCCGGTTGGTGATAGCTCGTTCCATGATCGCAGTAACGCCTGTTCGCTGGCGTGGCGACGTTGGATGGACCAGTCGTCCAGTCGTATCAGCGAGACGCCCAACAATGCGATCGTTGCGATCGAACTGAGGAGGAGTGCGAGGCAGTGCAACGGCATCCATGCGGCGGGAATGAATTGAGTGAACGGCCACATCGGTTGGCTGACCGCGAGGTGGGAGGCAGGCTGCAGCGGAAGTGCGAACCACTGCACCGTGTCGCTGCCGGCGAAGAGTGCCACCTCCGAGATCGCGGTCGACATGTACATCGCCGGATCACCGCCAGGCGGAGTTTCATTGATTGTTTGCAGTCCGAGGGCGGCGACGAGTGCGAAGGCGACGACGAGGCTGGCGGTTTGCAGGAATTTCTTTTCTCGTCGGTTCATGGCGTCGATCACGTGACTGACGATTCTCCGCATCCACTCGAGAGTGAAGAGTGCGAGAAAGACACCCATCCACAATGAGAACAGGTTCGGAACGTCACGCCATAGCACGACGCACAGCAGCAGCGATTTCATGATCGTCGCGGGCACCACGCGGGCGACGTCATGCAGGACCACGAACATCCGAGACATCGGGCCGCCTCCGACCCATAGCGACATCGCGGGTGTCGTCACGACGCACGTGGGGGCGTCGACCGGTCGGGAGGCCCACAGATATTTGATTGAGTGGTAGAGCGTGTACAGCACCATTCCGCCGGACAGCCACAGTTGTAAACGCCCGGGATCGACGACGTCACGTCGTGACAATACGGTGAAACCGGCGAGCAGGTACAGCAGGATGAAGCCGATCGCCAGGAACGAGGCGGCGGCTTGGCGGGGGGAGCGAATTCGAGCCCAGAATCGATGCAAACGATAAGACGTGCGGACCGATTCGAGATGCCAGATCGTTTCGAGTGGGTGTTTCCACGCGCCGAGCGAGCTGATCTTTGTCGACGGTTGCCATGTTGTCGCTTCGTGAGACGTCGGTGATGAGAATGTGGTGCTCATCCGACGACCGTCATGGCTGCAAAGAAAGCTTGCTCGAGCGATTGAGCTTGAGGGAACGAGGCACGCAATTCAGTGGTCGCACCGTGATAACGAACCGTTCCACCGTGCATCATCCAGACTTGATCGCAAACGTCGCCGATCATCGCGAGCAGATGGCTGCTGATGATGACAGTGTTGCTCTGGCGAGCGTATTGGGTGATGGAATCGAGCAGCGTGCGAATTCCGGGCGGGTCGAGGCCTGTGAGTGGCTCGTCGAGCAACAGAACAGGCGGTTCGATCAAGTACGCACACGCGATCGCGAGTTTCTGACGCATGCCGCGTGAGAGTGTGGTGACGGCGGAGTCGTATTTCGGCAACAACTCAAATTGCTCGAGCAAGTCATACGCGCGGCGTCGGTGATCGGGGATACGGTACAACTGCGCGACGAAGTCGAGGTGTTGGCCGACGGAGAGATCATCGAACAGTGGTGGATCGTCTGGCACGTAGGCGACGTTACGTTTGAGTTCGACTTGATTTCGGATCGGACACAATCCGTGCACCCGTATCTCGCCCTCAGTGGGGCGAATCAAGCCGGCAAGGCAACGCAAAGTGGTTGTTTTTCCGGCGCCATTGGGTCCGACCAGCCCACAAACCACCCCAGCGGGAATTGAGATGCTGATGTCCTTGACGGCGAGCGTGTCGTCATAGAGTTTTTGAAGGTGAGTGATCTCGATCATCACACGGTATCGATGTGTTTATGGGACGTGGGTTGTTTTGGAACAAGGGTTGCCTGCTTGCAACGCTACCCCACCGGAGCATGCACTTACGAAATCGCCCAAAACGGGTAACCGGTGCCGCCGGAATAGTTGCCGCGTCCGTTCCCTTTGTGCCGACAAAACCGTTTGTCCGGACTTTTTTGGTTCCTTCTCTTGTTATGAAGCTCTTCTTGGATTCCCGATCACGCTCGCTGCCGAATCTCAATCGGACGAAAGTGAAGCCCTCTTCACCGCTGCGTGAAGGTGCGCCGACTGCCAGGCCGGCGAGTTCACGGTCAGGTGATGCGGCCGGGACGAGCACGGGCGAATCCACGATTGCGGGAGCGACAACGTTGGGAACCGTGATGTCGGAAGTCGCGACTGCCGATGTTGCACGAGTGCAGAACGAGGCTGACATCAGCACAGCCGCGGCGTTGGGATCGCCGGTTCGCAAGGCGGCGTTTTGGGAACCGTTGCGTTTGCCGCTGTTTCGGTTTTTTTGGATCGCGTCGTTGGCTTCCAACTTGGGTACGTGGATTCACGAGGTCGGAGCGGGATGGTTGATGACGACGTTGCAAGGCAGTCCCGAAATGGTGGCTGCGGTTCGCACGTCGATGTCGTTGCCGATCGTTTTCTTGGCCATTCCGGCGGGAGTGTTGGCGGACCGGATTGATAAGCGGCGTCTGTTGATGATGACGCAGATATTGTTGTTCGGCGTGACCGCGGCGTTGGCGACGTTGACACTGACCGGCATGATCACGGCGTGGGGATTGCTAGCGTTGACGTTTGTGATGGGGCTCGGGATGGTCGTTCACGTGCCGACATGGCAATCGGCGATTCCCGAACTGGTGCCCCGCAGTCAGATCTCGCGGGCGGTGGGCTTGGGCAGTATCAGTTTCAACCTTGCACGTACCCTGGGGCCGGCGATCGGCGGTGTGTTGATTGCTGTCGTTGGAATCTGGAGCACGTTCGCGATCAACGCATGCACGTTTGCGGCCGTTGTTGGCGTGTTGTTTGTTTGGAAACGCAAGACTACCGAGAGCAGTCGAGGTCGATCGTTTTTGGCATCGATGCGGCAGGGCGTGCGTTACGTGGCCGTACACCGAGTGATGCGGCACGTCATGATCGGCGTCGGGTTCTTTGTTTTACCCGGCAGCGCGTTCTGGTCCCTGCTGCCGCTGTTTGCAAAGACGGAACTGGGTTGGGGCGCTCGAGGTTTCGGGATCATGGTGGCGGCGGTCGGTGCCGGTGCCGTGGTTGGTGCCTCGGTGTTGCCGCGTTTGCGTCACCGGTTCGGTTCGGATCGATTGGTGGCCGCGGCGATGTCGGTGTTCGCCATCGGGTTGTGGGTGATGAGTCAATCACCGCAGTGGCAAATCCTGATGCCGGCTGTGTTGGTGATGGGGGCCGGATGGATGGCCACGCTGACAACGCTCAATGCGACTGCCCAAATCACATTGCCACCACGTCTGCGGGCACGCGGCATGGGTTGCTATCTGACGATGATGGCAGGATCGATGGCGGTAGGTTCGTTGATGTGGGGCCAGATCGCAGGACGGATCGGATTGTCTGGTGCGTTGTCGGTCGCGGCCGGCATGATGCTGTGCACGGCGATGATCGGGTTGGCGTTCCCGTTGGCGACGGTGCTCGACGATTGATGCGTCAGGCTGTGATTGCGTCGGGCAGGTGATACGTCGGGCAGGTAATACGTCGGGCTGGTTCGGTTCACCGAGGCGTAGCAAGGATGGGGGGCGTTCCTACGCGGCCAGCGGATCGGCGTTGAAGCCGAATCCGCTTATTTGAACTGTTAAACTTTCTTGAAGATCAACCCAGCAAAGTCTTGAGCATGGGGAGCTTGCTCATGATCTGCTCAACGACATCGTCACCGAGTTTGTCTTTGAGGAATTCGACGACGGTAGAGATGAACGGTCCGAGTTTGTCCGCGTCGATTCCGGTGCTGGCCAAGGCGGACGCCATCTCGAGTCCACCGCCGGCGTTCCCGCCAAGGGCGGCGGAGGCCATTCCGGAAAGCTTGCCGAGCAGACCGCCACCGGCAGCCGGTTCGGGTGATTCAGCGGCTTGCGAGGCGGCCTCTTCGGCACCGGGGACTGCACCCGCGATTTGGCTGAAGAGATCGCCTCCGACTTGGTCTTTCAACAGAGCCATCAGTTTGCCGACTCCGGCATTGGCGATTGAGGAGTCGATACCGAGGCGTCCGGTGATGAGTTGGATCAATTCGTCCATGGGTTTTGCTTTCGAAAAGAGAGGCTGTGTGGAGAGCGGGCCTCGAGACTGCACGCGTCGATGCGGGAAATCAGGAGGCAGATCCACCGTGAAGAGAGGCTGGTGCACAAAGGTGCACACCAATGCCGTTGAGATTGAATTGTTGCGGCGGGCGGAAGGTCATTCAAGATGTCAATCACCCCAAACCGCGGCTTTTTGACATTCCTGGCATTGACTGGCGCCTCAGTTTGGTTCAGGCTTCGAGCTAGTTGAGCACCACACTCTTGGCGGCTGTTTGGTTTTGGAAGTGTTTTCCGCCAATTCCGCCTTGAATGCGAGAGACCTTTTGTCTCGTTGGTGACGGTTCGTAAGGTTAGTTTTGTGACGAATATTTATGTAGGGAACCTGTCGTTCTCGGCAACCGAAGATGATCTTCGGGGAGCGTTTGAGCAGTACGGCGAAGTGTCGGCTGTCAACATTATCATGGATCGGGAAACTGGTCGGAGTCGGGGTTTCGCGTTTGTCGAAATGGCTGATGCCGACGGAGCAAAAGACGCAATCGAAAACCTTGATGGTCAAGCGATTAGCGGTCGAAACGTAACGGTCAATGAAGCTCGGCCCCGAGCACCACGCACCGGTGGCGGTGGCGGTGGTGGACGCGGCGGCTACGGCGGTGGCGGCGGCGGCGGCGGCGGTCGCGGCGGCTACGGTGGTGGTGGCGGCGGTGGCTACGGCGGTGGCGGCGGCGGCGGACGCGGCGGCGACCGTTACTAAGCCTCACGGCAGGTTCTTAACACGAGACGTTTTCGTCGAGTGTCATAAACCACACACCCATGGACGTGGATCGAGAGAGGGAAACCTGATTTCGATTTCCAAACACGTCCAATTTTGATTCAAGCGACAACGGGATGAGTTTTCCAAACTCGTCCCGTTTTTCGTTGGCTCACCGAAAGACACTTCCGCTGCGAGAGACGACCGTCGTCTGTCGTGATCGGGCTTCGCTGCAAGCTTGAATGCATCGCCAAACATGACGTGAGCAACAGTGCGAAAACGAAACACCGGCGATGGACCAGTCCCGGCTGGGTCGACGAATGCTCTGGCTCGCGGTGCACGTGCGGGCGTGCGAGTGAGTCAGAACATCCGTCCCAGGACGTGTCCACCGCCGGTGTGGAGTTTTCGTGTCGGTACTGCCTCAAAGCGATCGCGGCAAAGCGTTTGGCGGGCGTACGTCCGCTGGCAGACCGATCAGATGGCGTTGATTAACGCCGCGTCGTCGAAGGTTGGACGGCGAGTTTCATGTGTCCGTAGAGCGTTTGATCTCGACGCACGATATAGAACTTGGCGTTGGGGCCTTGGCGAATCTCAGGATGCTGAAGGATCTCAGCGAGATCTGCGAGGCTCGATGTTTGCCAGGAGTGGATGCCCAACAGCACGTCGCCGACTCGGATGCTCTGTTCGTCAGCGGCCGAACCGGGGCGGACGTCGGTGATCACCAAACCGCCGCGATAGTTCGTTTGCATCTGACTGTTCATTCGGCGTGTGAACGAGTCACCTGCGGGACGAACGGCAACTCCAATCACCTGCCATGCGAGTGACGCGACAGGATCGGCTGATCCGGTCGAGGAAGGCACCGTGGCGACGAACGTTTCATAGGTTTCGTTACCGCGTTGGAACTCCACTCGAAGGTTCTCGCCCGGTGATGCATCGAGAACGGAAAGGGCATATTGCAAGGGGGTGTTGATCTTGTCGTTGTCGACTTTGATAATCCGGTCACCCGCTTTCAGTCCGCCACGTTGAGCGGAGCCGCCGTCGATCAGGTCGACCACTTGGAACCCGCCTTCTTGAACCGATTTGCCTTGCAGGCCGATCACGAATCGACGGTCATTGTGACGGACGATCATTTCGGTCACGGTGTCGAGCACTTGGTCGATCGGAATGGCGAACGCGATTTGCTGGGCTCCGACACGGACGGCGACGTTGACACCGATGATTTCGCCATCGATGTTCAGCAACGGACCACCCGAGTTGCCCGGATTGATCCCGGCACTGGTTTGAATCAGATCGCGATAACTCTGTGTTTCGTTCACGGGGATATCACGATGCAGTGCACTGACGATCCCAACGGTACTCGTATGGACATACCCAAAGGCGTTGCCGATTGCGATCACAGGTTCCCCGACCATGAGATCGTTGCTGTGTCCTCGTGGGATGGTTTGGAACGGACCGGCCCCGCGGAGTTTCACGAGTGCGAGGTCGTTGCTCGGGTCCGAGGCGATGAGGTCCGCCGTCGTCGTCGAGCCGTCGTGCAGAGTGACGTTGATTTCGTAAACGTCTTCGACGACGTGATAGTTCGTTACGACGTATCCACGAGGATCAATGACAACGCCTGTCCCCATGCCGTTGACTTGGCGGGCGACGTCGTTGGAGGATCCCGCCATCGAAGCGGCAGTTTGCCGGATCGTTTTTTGGCCGTGCAGATTGACGACCGACGGGGCCGCACGGCGAATCGCAGTGACGGTCGGTGTTTCACGTAGCGATCGACGGCTGCCGCTGAGCGAGCCATGGTCGGTGGCTGCGTTACGATAGCTGGTTGCGGCTACCGATTGCAAATCCTCCGCCGATGAGAGCGGGGCATTCGCCACGCCCATCGCCGCGATCACGACCACAGCGATCCCCCAAACCCAAGCGTTTCGGACCCCCGAAGGGATTCGAGCCTGAGTGAATTGGAGAGCCCTTGTCGCCGAAACGGGGAGACAGGTATCGATATTCTGATAATAAAAACGCATGTATCCCCGCACCCACCGAGCCGACCGAAGAAAACGGAAGCCGCGTGCCAGCCGGAGTGACCGGCACAAGGGGTAGCATCGGACATTCACGCTCGATCGCTTGATCACGCATAACCCGCCCCGCAAGGTTTACCACGCCGCCTGCCCAAGCCCGGTTAGGTAAGATGGGAGGCTCCGTCAAAAGGTGACGGTCGCTCCTTTTTCGGGGGCCATTGAGAGCGTTTGAGCGATAGAAAACCGATCAAAAAATGAAAGCTCTCTCAAGTCCTGGGTGAATTCGCGTTGCAGGCTCGACAATCGTCGAAGGAAGGCTCAATCGGCGCCACATTGTACGATTGTCGTACGTTGTGTTGGCGTGTTCTGGTTTCACGCGGTGGGGCTGTGGCGTGCCACGTTTGCATTGAGCCGCAACGCGTAGGTTCGGTTTTCTTTACGGACCAGTTGCCCACACGCGGCATCGATGTCACGACCGAGTGAATAGCGAACCGTGGTCTTCACGCCGAGCCCCTTCATCGCCCTGGCGAAGTCCGCGATCGCGTCTGGTTCGGTGCCCGCCAAATGCGGAGCGTCTTCGATCGGGTTGTACGGGATTAGATTCAGGTGAACGTTCAATCCGTCGAGCCATTTCGCTAAACGATCGCGGTCGATCACCGAATCGTTGACGTCGCGAAGCATCAGGTATTCGATCATGACCTCATGGCTTTGAATTTCATTGCACCGCTGAATCGTGGTTCGTAGTTGGTCGAGTGGATAACGTCGGGCGAGAGGAATGATTTTCTCGCGGGTCGATTGATCGGCACTGTGCAGACTCAGTGCGAGGTTGACTTTGGGAAATCGCCCTGCCATCTGAATCATCGCGTCAGATACACCGACGGTCGAAACAAGAATGCGTGAGGGAGAACGGTTGAAGTGGTCCGGGGCGGTGAGCACCTCGATCGTTTTGTGAAGTTGGGATTCGTTGTGAAACGGTTCGCCCATTCCCATGAACACAATGTTGTCGAGGCTGCCATCCTCGGAGGCGAGTAACTGACCGGCCTGCAGGACTTGGTCGAGAATTTCGGTGTAGTCGAGATTCTTGGCGATGCCCATTTTGCCCGTCGCGCAGAAGTCGCACGCGGCCGCGCACCCGACTTGGCTGGACACACACAAGGTGGTGCGTCCGGTCGCGATACGCAGAATCACCGATTCGATCAACATGCCCGCTTCGGTGCGGAACAGCAGTTTGGTCGCACCGTCGAGGTCGGAGTCAAACCGACGATACTGCTGCAGCACATGGCACCGGAGTGAATCCCGAAGGGGGAAATTTGACGTGGCGTCTTCGTCCGACCGAAACTGTTTGAATAAACGATTTCGCAGCGTGCGTACGTATTCCGGGTCGAGTCGGTGTTGTTGGCGTAGCTGTTCGATCGCGTCGGAATCGAATGGAGAAATCGGTTCGGTCACGTTCAATGCGGTGGGGGCTTCGGTATGGGATCTTGGGGAGCGGTGATCGTGGCAAAAACGTGTTCACCATGCCGGCGCTGAATTGCCGGCATGGTTGCGTCGACCTTCATGGCGGTCGAAGGTTGAGTGTTTCGGTGCAGCCGGGGCACTCACGGCGAGTCCTGCAAGAGAGCCGCTGTTAGCGAGGCCACCAATGGCAACATCTGTTGCTGTTGTTGCAGAACCGCGTATGCCCGCCGGCCGGTCAAACCGTGGTGATCGACGTGCTCGAGTTCCGACGCTAATGCCTGCCACGCTAGGGCCAACTGCGAGGCGGGACGTTGCAGCCGTTCGTAGGGTTGGCCGGCTTCGAGGTGCGAGTGAATCGAACGCGCCGCTTCGTAGAGATCATGTGCATGATCAACGAGTGAACGTGCGTAGTCGTCGGGACGCAGGTAGTGTTGCAGCCGTTTCATGTCGGCATAAAAGTACTCCGCGATGCCTTCGAGGGCAGCAGCATCGGACATCCATTTTTCACGAACCATTTCGGGAATGCCGACCGGTGGCAATCCGCTCGGTGGTGGCGCCATCCACAGCAACGCGTAGGTTTCATCACCGCACTGAGTTACGCGGGCGAGTCGTCGGTCGAGTATGGGGTCATGGTACCGGGCGATCGACTCAGCAAATGGTCGCCAACGGGCAACGAAGTTCGTGAAGTTGGTGACGATCTCGTCGTAGGACAACGACGGTAAGTGGTCGGCTTCTTCCAAGATGGCTTGACGTAGCAAACGTGCCTCATGAGTGAGCTCGCGCGATCGGTCGCTCGGCATGCGTGCGTCGGGTAAATCGTCGATGAGAGTTTGGATGTAAGTCGCCGCGATTACCATTTGGTCGTGTAACCCATGACGATCGAATTGCGGTGCGATCTCGCAAATTCCCGCGAGCGTTCGGCACGTCGCGTCACAGCGTGCGATCTGCCTCCTCATCGTTTGATCGCGATCGGGAACCGAACGCAATCGAAAGGACACCTCACGATAGCGTTGGTCGATTCCGCGATACGCGGGAACGAGCGGAGCCAGCGATGATGACGCTTCGGCTTGTGAGATGAGTGCGCCCACTTCGGCGCGAAGTTGGTAGAGCTCTGGTAATTGTGCGCGGAAGTCACGGTTGGATCGCGCGGCCGATTGGACGGTTTGCATGAGCTGAGTTAGCTCATTTTGAAACTGCGTCAACGTCAGGTCGAGCTCATGCACGTCGTGTGGATGGGGATCAACGCGTGAGGGCGGTCGTCGTCCGTATCGCGAGTCTTGGGGGCGTCCGAAGCCGGATGCGTCGTCGGAGGGCCGAGCCGGATCGCGACGTGTGTCGGGTTGCCGCGGGCGTGAGGGTTCACGCGGTGGGGTAACTTGTGGCGACGGCGACGTTGGACGCGGTTGGCCTTTGGCCGGGCCGAGAGGGCCCGCAGGGAATCCACCGGTTGTATCGGAGGGTTTGTCGCGAGGCTGAGGGGCCGGGGTGGGTGTGTCGGGTTGTCCCGTCCGTTCACGAGCTTCTCGCATTTGTTTTTCGGCGATCGAGCGAAACAGGCTCTCGAGAAATGAGCCGTTCTGTGCCATGGCGGTCGATACGGACAAGCTCGACAAACCGAACAGAACGACCATTCCGATTCGTCGGTAAAACCGAGCGTCTGGCGAGAGAAGTCGCAGATGACGCAAAGGATGTCGAAACATAATTAAGCAACCCGCGGGAACGTGGAGGAATAAGGCAAGCGTCAGTGTATCACGTTCACCGCCCGAATTTCATGCGAACAAAATCGACGCGAAGGAATTTCACGTTGCCGAGACTCCTCGTTGAACCGGTATGAGTTTGGCGAAGAGTCGCGGTTTCGATACTCGTTAATGACGCACCGATGCTCTCGTCTCTTTCTCCATTTCAACAACGCAGCGCGGGGCCCGAACTCGGGCAAAACCGCCGGTTTGCCTTTCGGATCGAATGCGACCGCGTGATCTTAGTCATCGCGACGTGCTGTGAGAATGAACCGGTCGATGTTCAAGTTGACTACATCCGACTGACCGCTCAACCGGACAGCATGTCCGAGGAAATTGAAAGCGGAGAGTTCGGCGATGAGACGCTCGATAACGCGGCGCCGACGAGTCGTTCTGCACGTGAGCCGCAAACGGCTCGGATGAATTTTGACTGGATGCTCGGCGACGGTTGGAAACGTCTGCGGGATGCGATCGATACGCTCGCGACTCGGCACAAAATCGGTGGCGAGAGTGTTGCCGTTTCTCTGACCGGTGACTTTTGTGTGACCCGAATTTCGACGGGCACTGTGGATGACGTGGAGCAAAAACTCGGTGCACTCGCCGGTCGGATACCGCGATATTTGCAACTCGGCCCAGGCGGGAAATTGATCGGTCAGGTTCGCGAGACGCTGAGCCCCGGGATCGATCATGCGTTGACCGCCGTCGGCAACTTCACCCGGCTGAATGCACTTTATGAAGCCTTCGTGAGTTGTCATGTCGATGTGGCATGGATCGAACCGTCGCTCGTCAGTATGGCGAGGATGGTGGGGATGCTTGGAATCGATAGCGAGAAGCCGGTTCTGATCGCCGACTCATTCGGGCAATCCTGGGAAGTCGGCATCACGCACCAAGGTCGTTTGTTGTTGGATTACCGTCCCGCGGCGGCTCACGACGCACAAACCTTCGCAATCGCGATCGACCAGCACCTCGCTCGGCTGCGCCGCTTTTGTCAACGTCACCGCGGAATGACGCAGAGTGAATTGAGCGATCTCTACGTCGGAGGTCCGCCGGAAAAAGTTGACACGGTGATCACTCATTTCGGGCCAACCGCCAGCCTCAGTGCGAAACTATTTCAGTTACCCGAATCGTGCGTGTCGGTTCGTGTTCCCAAAGAGATCGAGTCGGACGCGATCGCCGCATTCGCGGCCATCTTGCCGTTAACTCAACCGGATTTTGTTCAGAACCCGCCGGACCTTCTGCAAACGATCCGCCGTGATCGGGCGCAGTCAAAAATCGTTCGGGCTGTGTTAACGGTTTGGCCGATCGCGGTTGCGGCGGTTCTCTTGATGACTGCGTCGTTGTGGGTTGGTTCGTTACGAGATGAAGCGGAGCAGAAACACCAGCAACGTCAATTTGTTGAAGTACAGATGCGGGCAACCCAGGCCCGCATGGCGTCGTTGCAATCGGACCGACGTTGGGTTCAACACCTCGGCCGTATCGAGCAGCAAACCGTGTCGCCGCCGATCGTTGACTTGACCACTCAAATTACGCAGTGTCTGCCACCACAGGCAGCATTGACGTCAATTCGATTTGATGTCGAACACAACATTATGTTGACGGGAAAGACGTCTAACGAAGCGGAAATATACGAGATCGTGGGCTACCTGCGGCGAATCACCGGGATCAATCAAGTCGCATTGTTAGCGACGACCAGTGGTGTCGTGCAGGGCGAGTCCCAGTTCGAAATGCGGTTGTCTTGGTTACCCGAGCGTGATGTGGACGCGGAACTCGACCCGGCGCAGGAGTCGTAAGATGAATAAACAGAACGATCGGCTAATCAGAGCGATTGTTGCCTGTGGTAGTTTTGTCGCGTTAATCGTGATCGGGTATCCACTAGTCGATGAAGGTTATAGGCTTCGCGAAGACCATCGCGCCTTGTCGGAGCTAGAGAAAGAGTTTGAGTTATCGCAGTCGCGTGACGCTCGACTGCATCGGATCGAAACGAAACTGCACGAACAGAAGCTGCAGCTCGTCAAACAATGTGTGAATCAAAACCGCATCCCTGCGGTGCGAGATGAATTGATCGCCATGATCCGTGATTGCGGTGGTAGTTTGCGTGCTTTGGAAATCGAAGACGGACAGAAGCGACCTTGGGGAACTCAGGATGATGATCCTCGAGTTCGTCGGTCACCCGAATTTGGAACCGAATCGGAATTCGAACTGCATTCTCACGAAGTAGCCTTGTCGGTTGTTGGACCGCTCGAGGCGGTATTGAAAATTATTAGTGTCGTTGATGATCACCACTGGTTATTGAACATTGACGCGTTGACTTTGGAGCCGGTCGCGGGAGGCGAATCGGTGCTTAGTCTCGAGATGAATATGACGTTGTTCGGATTGTTGCACGCCCCCGCACCGATCGAAGACACGTTTGCAATGATTGATTGAATTTGACGGTGATGGACTGCTCCGTCTGTCCCAGACCTTATCCCTCTTGATGAACTGAACGCTTATGGCCACGGAAGGCATGGCGAAACGAAATGCCCGGCGACGGAAGCGGCAATTATGCTGCTTCCTGATCCTTTCGTCTGTTTTCGGCTCCGGGACTCAACGTACCGATGCGGCCGATCCTGCATCGGACCAGCCCCTCGTTTCGGTCGAGATGTCTTCGGGAAGCCAAGCCGGTGGAGCGATGAGCGCTCTCGGCGCCCCTCAACCTGTTTCGCTCAACGCTTCGGCTAACGCAACCCAAAACAACACACCTGACGTCGGTGGAGCACAGTCCGCGGAAGCCTCGTCCTCGCAATCGCAAGCTTCCCAATCTCAATCGTTTATTGAGGAAGCGTTAAAACGACGCGCCAGTATCACGTTTCGAAAAACGTCGCTGCAGGAAGTCGTGTTTTTGCTTTCCGATCTGTGGCAGATCAACATAGTTGCAGGTGAGAAAATCACCGGCGAAGTCTCAGGCGTGTTTAACGACGCGCCCTTGCGAGATGTGCTTTCGGCGATCCTCACGTCCTCGGGTTATGGGTACACGTCCGCGGGCAGTAGCCTCGTCGTGCTCCCGATCGATGAGGTCGGCACAGGAAGCCCCGACTTTCGATCGCGGACGATTGCGTTGCCGATTACCGATGACGTGCAGCGGGCATCCACGATCGAGGCGGCTAAAATGCTGCTCAGCGAACGTGGGAAAATTCAAGCGTTCGGAAACGGACGTGTGTTGGTGATCGATTCACCCGAACGGATCGCTCAAGTCGAACAGATGTTTTCGGATTTGCTGGCCAGCGATCGGGCGGGCTCCGGTACAACGCATGGTTCTGATTCCGCGGCCGGGGATTCGCGTGCGACCGATGGAGCCGGTAACGTGGGGTGGGCTCGAACGCGTATCGCGTATTTCACCCCGCAATATACCGAGGCGGCCGAGATGGGCGTGTCGCTCAGCGAAGCCTTGGGAAGTGGGAACACGGCATCGGCGGCGCCGGGGGCGACGACATCGACCGTTGATCCGCCAATCGTTGCCGTCTACGAAGAAGAAAACCGCATCATGGTTCGCGGCACAGCGGACCAATTGTCTCTCGCCGCCGAAGCGTTTCAGCAACTCGACGTGCCTCGGGCTCAGGTGCGCATTTCGGCATTGATCTACGACGTCAACCTGGAAGAACTCGAGAGCCTCGGTGTGCAGTGGGGACGCGGAAACTTGGGCGGTCAGGCGGTCGCCAAATCGCTTGAGTTTGCGAGCCTCGTGCCCACCGGTGCGATCGCGGAAACGGGACTGTCGACACTCAGCATGGGCTCCATCGCCAATGACTTTAACGCGTCGTTGATCGTGGAGGCATTGGACAGTACGGCGGAAGCGAAACTGCTGGCGAACCCATCGATTACCGTGGGAGACCGCCGTGATGCCATGATCAAAATTGTGACCCAGATCCCCTATCGAACCGCAGAGACGCCCGATCAATCCAACAGCGAAGAAGGCACATCGGTCATCACTCAGCAAATCCCGACCGTTGAATTTAAGGAAGCCGGTATCACGCTCGTCGTGCGACCACGTATCAGCAACGACGGGATTATCGAAATGGTCGTCAAGCCGAAACACAGCACACGGACGGGAACGGTCAACTTTCTACCGATTATTGATGAACGTGAGGCAGAAACAACGGTCCGCGTTGCCAACGGTCAAACGTTCATGATGGGCGGATTGCGGCAGAAGAAGGTCGTCGAAGATGTTTACGGCATCCCCTACCTGCAAGACATTAAGTACGTCGGAAAACTCTTTCAAAGTCACAACACGTCGATCGTCGAGAGTGAACTGATCGTGTTTTTGAAGCCGGAAATTGTGAGTCCTTGCCATCCGGGTTTAGCGAGAGAGCGTCAGGCGGCGAGAATTGCGATGCGTGAACTCGACCGAATCCCGTATGCGAGTCACTGTCCGCAAACTCCGTACTGCAACGATCTGAATTGTCCGAATCACCATCCTCGCGTTCGCATCAACGGCGGCAGTCAAGGACTCGCGATGTTGGGCGGGGAAGGGATCACACCGTTCATGGTTTCGTACAGCGACGAACAGTCCGCCTACGTTTCGGAGACCGCGCATCCGTCGCACGGCATCGAAAATATGGAGGACACCAGATGGGGAACGGGGACCACCGATTCGGTGCCGGACTCGTACCCGCCGATCCATGTGGCCCCGTATGAAACAATTCCTGCTCCCATTCCACTCGCACAGTGAGGCATCGATGATTTTGTTTCACTATCGCCAGGCAATGGTCGGCTTGATCGTGCTTGCGATTTCGGGCTGCGGGATCGAGCCAGAAACGATTTCTCGGATCGAGCAGATGTCGCGGCAGCAATCCACCGCGTTTTCGAGCATCGAAACTCCGCCCGAACTTACCATCACTCGAGTATCCAGCGAGGGATTCACGGTTCCCTTTCCCGAACGTCGCGACCCGTTTCACGTCACCGAGGAAGGCAAAAAGCCACAGAACAAAGCGATCACGGCGAGCAACGTGAGCGTCGTGGGTTTCGCGAAACTCGGCGAGCAGCAGGCGATTCTCAAAGTCGGCGGCGAGACTCGTTTCGTCGTTGTCGGCGATCGCGTGGGCGATGTTGAGGTGATGGCCATCAACCCGCCTCGCGTGCGTTTGAAAAACGGAAACTTGGTTTGGGACGCGAGTATGTTTCAGAACCACTGAAACCGGCGTGCAAATGTCCATCGGCGACACCCCGGTTGGAACGCGTCGAAATTCGGGACTTGTCGAACCGACTTGACGCGGTGGTGATCTACGGGGTACTCAGCGGGGTGAATATGGAAGACGTCCCTGCGGGGGGCGTTTCGCACTTCACCCAACCTGCCTGAATCTCCCCGTTTCATGCCGCCTGTCGACAGCGTTACCGTGCATCGTCCCCGACGTTGGGACGAACCGATGGATCCGCACATGACGGACGCGGATGTTGATTGGTTACTCGCGCGGATGCCTTTTGCGGGGCTGGATGCGAGCCAATTTCCCAAGTCCATCCCTCTCGATGGCGTGCTGAAGAACGATTGCCGGTTGCACCGTTTTTCGCCGGGCCAGGTCATCGTTCGTGAGGGCGATTACGCCAACAGTGCGTTCTTGGTGCTCGAGGGAAACGCGGAACTGATCACCCGTCCGCTGCCCCCTGATGTGCTCGGCCGAAGAGAAGTCGAGAAACGCAGTTGGCCGGAAGCACTTTGGCAATTTCTGCGGCCCAGTGGTGTTCGGGAAGCCCGTAATCCGGAAGACGTGACGCCGGATGTGGAATTGCATGACCGCCCCGGAACGGACCATTTGTCCGCGGCCTCTTCAGACAAAAGCAATCACTCTGCGGGCGAGGCCGAGACTCAGCCTACTCTATTCTTGCAAGATTTCGGCGGACTCGTTCGCGCCGGTCAAACCGCTCGCTTGGTCGCGGGCGAATTGTTCGGTGAGGTCGCCACCATGCTTCGTGGACCGCATGGGGCAACGGTCGTTGCCGGCGAAAACGCAACGCTGCTGGAAATCCGTTTGCAAGGATTGAAGATGCTGCAGCGGGACACCGCGTTTGCGGAGCGGATGGAAGAACACTACCGCGAACACTGGCTCGCGATCCATCTCAAAGAAATCCCGTTGCTGCGTTTTGTTCCCGAATCCAATCTGCGAAACGTGGTCGAGCACACGCAGTTGAGATCGTTCGGTCGTTTGCAGTGGAACGCAGACTATTCGAAGACTCGCAAACTCTCGCCCGCCGAGCAGATCGAATCCGAACCGATCGTCGCTCGCGAAGGTCATCACGTGACTGACCTGATTATCGTCCGCAGCGGTTTCGGCCGTGTTTGCCAAAACTACGGATCGGCTCAACGGACGACGGCGTACCTCGGCAAAGGACACGTCTTCGGGCTCGAAGAAATCACACTCAGTGTTACCGGTGGCAACGGTTCGCCCATGCCGCTGCAGCACTCATTACGTGCGGTTGGTTTTCTCGACACGTTGCACATCCCGGTGGAGTGTTTCGCACGCGAGGTACTACCGCACATTCGCCGGTCGGAGTTGCCACCCAACGCTGCCGAAGCGATGCTGCATTCGCCGAGTACGGTCGAGTCGCGTGAACGCCGCGCTCTCAAACGTGCCCGGTCGGACAGCGAGTCGGTTTCATCTGTTTCCGGGAATGAGGAAGCCTCTGGAACGAATGTGCAGGCGAAGGCATGGGATGACCTGCCCAGCCCCACGGGGACTTCCTTCGAACCGACGGGTTTGTTGGAGTTCATCGTTCAGAATCGATACAACAACGGCCGCCAAGCGATGATCATCGACTTGCACCGTTGCACGCGATGCGATGACTGCGTCAAAGCGTGTGCCGACGTGCATGACGGTAACCCTCGGTTTGCACGTATCGGTAATCATCACGAACGTTTGCAGTTCGTTGAGGCTTGCATGCACTGCACCGACCCGGTGTGCATGATCGGATGCCCGACGGGGGCGTTGCACCGCGACGAAGCGACGGGGTTGGTGCGTATCTCAGAAAATATCTGCATCGGTTGTGGCGTTTGTGCGAAAGGGTGCCCGTACGACAACATCGAGATGGTTGCGGTTTCCGATCCGAAGGGGCGACCTTTTCTCGACGTGAAGAGCAAGCAGCCGATCACGAAGGCGACCAAGTGCGACATGTGCAGCGGATTGCCGAGCGGACCGGCGTGTGCGGCGGCTTGTCCTCACGACGCACTCGTTCGCATCGATTTGAGTGAATCGCCGCCGCTAGAAGATTGGCTACGGAGGCGAACATGAGTCTCGTCGAACGCAGGCAAAGCAACGCTGTTTCTGCCACGCAAAAATGGAAAACAACAGTCGCCCATTCGGTGCAACGAGTCAGTGGATTCGGACGGGCGTATTCGTTCCGTCGCCGGCGAGTGGTGGCTGCTGCGATTGTTGCGGTTTCGCTCGCTCTGGACGCGGGGCTCGTTTCGGTCATGCATTCGGCGCTGTTGCATACCGGGGTGATGACCGGGTGGATGTTGATGAGTTGCCTCATTCTCCTGATTCTGATTGGCGTTCGGCGACGTATCCCGGTATTGCCGTTGGGGACGATGAGCGTTTGGACCCAGGTGCATATCTACACCGGCGTTTTTGCGATGGGAGTGTTCGCGATGCACGTGCCTGCCGTTTTGCAAGGGCGTCTGATCGCGAGCGGTTATCTCGAGGGTTCGCTGAGTGGGTTGTTTTTGCTGGTTAGCGGTTCGGGCGTGTATGGTCTGATCGCGAGTCGCCGGATCCCGTGGCGTTTGACCAACGTGGGTGAACAAGTCCGGATGGATCAGATTCCCTGGTACCGAGAACAGATCGCTCGTTCGGTTTCGCAAGAAGTACAGGCTCTCACCAATCCCGCATCGATTGCCGTGATCGGTGAATTCCACAGACGTTATCTCAGTCGTTACATCGGCGGTAAACCGTCCTTGTTGTATTTGCTCGTTCCGACCTCGGTGCGTCGTCGGCGGGTGCTCGCGGGACTTGTGGAACTCAATCGATATCTCGAAGAGGAGGGATGCCGCGTTTGCGGTCGCCTCGCCGCTCTCGTTCGCCGACGAGACGATTTGGATTACCAATACGCATTGCAACTGCGTCTTCGCGTATGGGTGATGTTCCACAGCACCGCCTCGATTGCGTTGGTGGTGATGGCGATCATCCACGGCATCCTCGCGATGCGGTTTGTTGAATCATGACACGATCTTCTCAACGCGACCAAATCGATTTACCTGATCCGCCTCGGGTGCAGCATCCCGGGCACCCTTACCAATGCGGTCGGGGGCACGGCGGCGTGACGGGAGCCTCGCAGTCGTCATCCGACGCGTCGCCCTGTGCCGAGGGGCCATCCGTTTCGGGCGAATGTCCGTTGGCCCGTCACTGCGCCGGACGAGGCTCGAAATCGGGGGCGCCAAAGAAGAAAGGTGCGTTGGATAACACTCCTTGCCGGCCGATTCCGACATGGGCGGGCCGTCGCCGTCGATGGACGGCGGGGGCATTGTTGCTGTTTGCGTTTGCGCTCGTGGGGGTCTTTGGGACGTCGCTGGCTCCCGAGTTCGTTCGACCTGGAAATCTTTCGACATCGCATGCCCAAATTCTCACCGGCGATTTGACTTCCGGCGGATGCACGGTTTGTCACGGGAACGTTTCGGCGGAAACGTGGATGGCAATGAAGGATGCCGGGCATGTTGAAACCGAAGCTTCGTTAACGATGACAGATCGGTGCGTCGCATGCCATCACGATCGTATTCCGACGGACTTCGCGACGTCGGCACATAACCTGTCAGTCGAAACACGGGTCGCGATTGGTGATCAACGCCGTGACATTTTTTTGGCGGCGAAGGAAAAAGGCGAGATTCGAACCGTCTCAAAATCCAGTGCAGCGATTTGGTTACCACCACCGGCGATCTCTCAAGATGAAGTGGCGTGCAGTGTCTGTCACCGTGAACACCATGGTGCGGATGCGGATATCAAAGCCATCGCGGATTCACGTTGCCAAACTTGCCATTCACAGCAGTTTGGTTCGTTTGCATCGTCACACCCTGAATTCACGGATTGGCCTCAGTCGTCACCCCATGCGATCGCGTTTGATCATTCCCGTCACGCCACGATTCACTATCCCAAAACGGCCGAGGCGGCAGCGAGCGATGAGTCTGTGTCGGTGCTGCAGTTCGATTGCCGTGCCTGTCACGTCGTTGACGGTGCAGGTTCTAGTAATCTTGCCGGCGGACTGCTGAACGATTCGATCGTTAGCACCCTGCCCTTCGAGTCGGCCTGCGTGTCGTGTCACGATCAATCACTCGGTGTTCAAATCGCGAGCGGTCCCGCGTTGATCGAATTGCCAATTCTGCCGCCCGAGATCGCCGATCAGCTCGAATCATGGCCGGCCGATGCCACCGGATCTCCCGACGGAAAGTTGTCGGCGTGGATGCTTTTGTTACTTCGCGATCAAGACCCTTCAATCGACTTCGCGCCGCTAGCAGATCTCTCGCTCGTTGATTGGCGGTTGCCTCATAACCAAGACCTCGCCGTGCGACTGGGCCGGGCGATTCGGCAATTCGCGATTGCGTTGTCTCTCGACGGGCAGTCGTTCCTGTTAGAGGCCGCGGAGCGGGCGGGGGCTGATCCGACGACCGCGAGAGCTTTTGCCTCCTCTTTCCCGACTCAAGTGATGCGCGACGCCGCAGCCGATTGGTTTGGAAAGCCGACGAGTTCGGCGGGCGATCGATTCTCCGCACGGCAAACACCCGCAAGCAACAACGATCAGTTTCTCGATGATGATTTGACTTCGGCGGGAGACGACCTCCTCGTCGATTGGTCGGCTCAGGAGGACGATGATCTTTTGCTCTCAGGCGACGCATCCGCATCGTTGGACGATCCTTTGGGGGGCGATCTGTTGAGTGGTGGGCCGGCTTCCGCTACGACGCAAAAAGCATTCGCGAATTGGGAAGATGAGTTAGGCCGACGTTTTGATGCGGCACATTCGCAGGCGCTCGGTGGATGGTATCGCGATGATCTCACACTCTCGATCCGTTATCGCGGTGCAGGGCACTCCGACGCGGTCTTGCGTAGTCTGATCGAAATGGCCGAGACGTCTGACCATGCGCTGCGTGATTTGGTGATGGAACAACCCGCCGTTGCCGCCTGCGTTACCTGTCATTCTCAACTTCCGTGGCGAGAGACGACGTCGAACAGCCTTCGCGACCGGTTAACTCGGTTTACCCATCGCCCTCACCTCGATATCGCGGCGCTGCAGAACTGCGAACATTGTCACACAATGCATTCGAACGTGGGTGCTGATCCAAGCCTGCCGGCGGTGGAAGCGGTCGCGGAACGCGGAGGCGTCGAAACGTTGTACCGGGCTCTCGACCTCGTCAATGCAGTGTCGGCCAAACCGGACTTAGGACTTGCAGCGTCGGATCATTCCCTAACCGGCGGATTTCACCACGATTCGATCGAACCCGGGACGGCGAAACCGCAATTGAACGGGCACTCCGATTTCCTTCCGCTTCGCAAAGTCGCGTGTGCTCACTGTCATACCGCGAAAGCCGCCGGGGATCACTGTACGACGTGTCATCGTTATCATGTAGGCGATGTCCTCTCCAACCCCACCACTGCCGACTCGGTCGAACCCGTTCGCTAGTCGATTTGTTCGACCGGGCGCTTTCGCGTTTCGGTTTGATCACGTATCGAGCACTCACGAAGAGGGATCCCGAGAAGACTTTGTTCGCTCGCTCGTCGACCGGCTTCGTGAGGAACGTTGTGGTGTGATCGTCGGTGATCACGGAACCGGCAAATCCACGTTGTTGCGTGAGCTAGCCGAAACACTTGAACGAGAAATGCCGGGCGGACAGTGGGTCCAATTGACCGGGCCTGACCCCGCCTCCACACGGAATGAACGCATCGTTCGAGGATTGGGTGATCTTTGGAACAACATTCGAACGGTCGGGCGACTGCAGCGTTCAGTGCCCCGCGGCGGTGTGTTGGTGATTGACGGCGGCGAACAGATTCCCGCGTTCTGGCGATGGTGGATCGCCCACCGGGCCAAGCGTCGCGATCACTTTTGTTTGTTGACCAGTCATTCGGACGTCGCGGGATTCGCGACGTTGTACCGAACCCATTTGTCACCCGATCTGATTGGTGACCTGGTGAGAGAACTGTTGTCTGGCACCGATGCAGCGCTGCAACCCGGCGCCAGAATCAAAGTGCAGCAGCACCTCGATACGATCGACCTCAGCCGGGTCGGGAACCTGCGCGACTTGTGGGACGATCTCTACGAAATCGTGCAATCGTGAGACCGTAAGCGGCCACGATTACGAATCATACCAATCGAGGGTGTTCGCTTTCGCCGGTTACTTCCACTGACGCAGCGTGATGTGTTTGAGTCGAATCGTCATCGCGGGGCCCTTGTGCAATTGCAACGCGATCACGCCGGAATGTCTCGCCTTTTCGGTTTGATTGTCAGTCAACTTCATCGTTTGCGTTTCGTTGATGAAGTGTTCGAGTTGGTTGCCGCGGACGACGACTCGGTAGTCGTTCCACTCGCCGGGGTGAATCCCATTCCCGAGTTCGGCGGCATCAGCGAACGTTTCGACTTGCTTCTTACCGGTCTCCGAGACGACGACGCTTTGCCCGCGGAGGGCGAGGATGCCACGGCCTTTTTCTTCGTAGAGAATTCCGGCAAACTGGTTGGCGGCATCAATGTCGGCTTGATAACCCGAGACGACGAATTCGTCTTCGTCGAGCACCCGGCTGTGGTATTGGATGCCCGAGTTGCCGTTCTCAATTTTGAATTGCAGTGATAACTCGAAATCGCCTTCGACCTCATCGTTGAGGATCAAGAACGTGTTCTTCGAGATCGGGGCTTCGTCAGTCGTTTTGCCGACGATCATGCCATCCTCGACGGACCATAAATCATCTCTGCCACGCCACCCGTCGAGCGACTTTCCATCGAAGAGCGTTGTGACCGTGCCGCCTTGCAGCGATCGAGCGTGGTCCGCATCGGCCGCTGAAGCGTTGGTGTTCTCTTGGGCCGTTTGGGTGTCAGTTTCCTGAGCCATGGATTGAGTGTGGAACGACAACGTACTCGCAACGAGCAACGCGGCGAACAGGAGGCTGCGGGTGAGGATTTGGTGCATGGTGGGGCGTCACAAAGGAGATGTTGAGGAACAGATTGACGGTCAGCAGAATTACGGATCGTCACCGAGGTTAAACAAATGTCGCAGCGCCTCGAGCAGGCCACGCGAGTGACCGGCCGCGGCGTCGTCACGTAGTGACGCCATTGGCGGGTGCAGAAGTTTGTTGGTTAGTCGGTCAAACGATTTTTCAATTTCTTTCGTCATCGCCGCGTCGGTGGAACCGTTGAGTTTGTCGAGCAGACGGTGTAGTTCCGCCGTTTTGACTTGGTCTGCCCGTTCCCTCAGTCGTCGGATGACGGGACCGGTGGCGCGGTGTTGCAGCGATTCGAAAAAGCGATTGACTTCTTCGTCGAGAATTCGTTTCGCCTTGGGCCACTGTTTTTCACGTTCGCGTCGGTTGCGGTTGCAGGCGGCTTGCAGGTCATCGATTTGATAGAGATAGACCCCCGGTTCGTCACCGATCACAGGATCGAAATCTCGAGGGACGGCGAGATCGAGAACCAGCATGATGCGTCCGCCACGTTGGCCGTTCAGGCGGGCAAAGGTTGCTGCGTCGACGAGAGGTTCGTCCGCCGAGGTGGTTCCGATCAACAGGTCGGCGGCGATGATTTGTTCGGGCAATTCTTCGAGCGGTTTTGTTTGGGCACCGAAGTTAACCGCCAGCGCGGCGGCCCGTTCTTGGCTTCGGTTGACGATGCAAAGATTGTCACTGCCCCCATTTTTTAGATATCGCAGGGTCTCTTCGGCCATCTCGCCGGCACCGCACAGGACAACGCGTTTGCCACGCAGCGTTTCGAAGACTTCGGGGACCACTTCGCCGACCGCGACGCTCGGCACGCTCAAACGGCGGCGATGGATTGTCGTTTCGGTTTGCACCCGTTTGGCCGCGCGATTGGCGGCTTGGAACGCCGCGTGCGTTACCGGTCCGGTCGAACCGGCGACGTTGGAAAGATCGTACGCCTGTTTGACTTGAGAAAGAATCTGAGCCTCGCCGACCACCATGCTGTCCAAACTCGCTGCGACGAGGAACAGGTGATCAACGGCTTCGCGTCCCTGGCGAACGGCCATGTGTTCGGCGACAAAGTCCGTGGGTTTTTCCAAACACTCGGCGACGAATTCGATCAGTGACGTGCGAACTTCGTCGAATGTAAGTGACCCCGATGCAGAATCGCTCGCGACCAATCCGCTGCCGAAGGGACCTCCGGCGGCGTAGAGTTCGACGCGGTTGCAGGTCGACAACACGACGAGTTCGGCACCGTCGAATCGTTCGCCAAAACGTGACAACGCTAGCTCAGTGTGTTCCGATGAGAACGACAATTGCTCGCGGATTTCGACGGCGGCATCATGATGCGAGCATCCGATCATTTGCAGGGTCATGCGACACCCCGCTGCGTTGTTGCCGAAAACGTTTCGTGCAGCTCAACGGATGCTTGCGACGGGTTGGCACCCGGGGACTCGGTTTCGGTCGCGGCTCCTCCGTGCGAAGTCGTCAGCACGCCTGACATGGCCAGCACGAGAAATCCAAAGCTCGCCAGCGTCAGATAGGCGACTTTCCGTCCACGGCTCGCCGGTGCGTAGAGAAACTCGACCGCGGTCGCCGACGCTAACCACACAAACAGCACGCCCGAAAGCATGATGCCGCGGTTGGTCCAGGGGATTTCGCCGAGGCGGTTGAGGTTCATCACGACGCCGGAGACCAAACCGATGCCGACCGCGACGGTGCTGACGACGAGGCATCGACGATTGAGGTTTTGTAGTGTTTCGAGGGTCGGTAGCCGGAGTGCCGAACCGGCCCGTTTCTGTTTCAGTCGCCATGACTGGACCATGTACATCGCGCCGGCGAGAAAACCGAACAGCACCGCCGCCGATCCGACCATCATGGAAATCGCGTGCACGCTCCTCCAGAACTCGGTCGCTTCGGTGCGATCGAATGCGGGCAGATGCTGGACCGACATGGCCAACGCGATCATCGCCAGGATCGCGGGCAGGAAAAAGAAACCGATGACCGTGTCCGGGCGACGCAGGTAGAGGATGAAGTAGGCGATCGCGAGGCCGAGGGCGACCATTAAGGACCAATCCGTCCACGTTGCGAGACGGCCGATGTCGGGGCCACCGGCGGACCCGGGATCGACCATGGTGGCTCGCAGCGAAAGGTAAACGACGTGCGTGAAAATCCCGATCGTCATCATCACCAGCCCCGCCAGTCCACGCCCCGGCAGGCGTCGCCCGACCAGCCGAAGCAGTTCGATGGCAAGGACAACGAGATAACTAGCGGTGAAGCAGGTTACGGATATTTGCTGGAGTATGGGGAGCATCGCCGTATCTTACACTGAGATCGAAATTTTTCGTACACGGCAACTCCTCCGGGTGGGGCAAATGACCTGAGCGTCGTCGGCGCGGTGTCGCATTGAACAAACATGTGCTGATTAGGCGAGCGGGTTCTTGCTGTGGCGAGGCGAGGGTACGAAATCTTTCACGCCGCAGTGATGCTCGGGGCCGCGATTCGGTTCTGCTCCCGGTGGGGCGTCACCACCGTCCTGGGCGAAACGGCGACGTGAGAGTAAATTTCGTGCATGAACAACACAATCAAACTTGCGGTCCACGGGGCTGCCGGACGGATGGGACAACGCGTAGTCGCTTTGGCGAGCGGGGCGGATTCGGTCGAGGACGCATCGGGGTTCACCGTGGTCGGCGCGATCGATCACGCGAATCATTCGAAAATTGGCCAAGATGCCGGAGTGGTTGCCGGTGGGAGCCCGATCGACGTGCCGATTTCCCCGCAATGGCCATCGACGGCGGAAGTCGTGATCGATTTCTCGTTGCCCGAGGCGCTTGATGCCTGCGTGGCTCAGTGCGTCGCCCAAAAGTGTCCGTTGGTGATCGCGACGACGGGATTAAGCGAAGCACAGAAAGAGTCGCTCGCCGAAGCCGCTCGTTCGATTCCGATCGTGTGGGCGCCGAGCATGTCGTTGGCGGTGAACTTGTCGATGCGGATGGCCGAGCAAATCACTCGCGCCCTGCGTGACGTCGCCGGTGGAGTGGACATCGAGATTCTCGAACGTCATCACCGCTTCAAAGCGGACGCACCGAGCGGAACAGCGCTGAAATTCGGTGAGCTGATCGCCGATGCGATGGACGCGGACGAACCCGTCCAGCATGTCCACGGACGTGAAGGGCACACCGGGCAGCGAACACGAAACGAAATCGGTTACCACGCGATTCGCGTCGGGGATAATCCTGGCGAACACACGATCGTGTTCGGAATGCTCGGTGAACGGATTGAACTGAACGTTGCCGCGAGCAATCGTGATTGTTACGCGTCCGGGGCTCTCGCGGCGGCCAAATGGCTGATGCAAGGCGAAGCGGGGGGGCCGAAGCCTGCCGGGATGTACAACATGTTCGACGTGCTCGGGATGGCGGATAGCCAGTAATGAGTGATCGAGTCCGAGTCGGATCCGGGGAGAAGATGCACCTCGCGATTTCGACCTGTCCGAACGACACGTTCGCCTTCGCCGCGTTGCTGGAAGGACGCGTCGATACCGGAGGATTCGAATTTGACATCGATTTGCTGGATATCGATCAGCTCAATCATGGATTAATCGACGGGCAATTTGATGTGGCGAAAACGAGCTTTCACGCCGCCTTGTCGCTGACCGAGGACGTCGTGGTGCTGCCGGTCGGGTCGGCGCTCGGTTTTGGCGTCGGGCCGTTGCTGTTGGCGTCGAAGGCGGGCGAGGTACCGCGGGGCGTTTCCGCCGGTGAAAATCCGCAATTGACGCTGTGTCCGGGCGAACACACGACCGCAAAATTGCTGTTTGACCTGTTTTATCCGAATACGACCGACGTCGAGCACGTGGTGTTTTCAGACATCATGCCACGGCTCTCGGCGGGGACTGCCGATTTCGGCGTGTGTATCCATGAGGGCCGCTTCACGTACGAACAATCCGGGCTGCACTGCGTTGCCGATTTAGGTCAATTGTGGGAATCGGCCACGGGATGCCCCCTCCCGTTGGGCGGTTTGGTGATGCGTGTGCAGCATGGTGCTGAGGTCATGCGGCGGGTCAGTGACGTGATTTCTCGTTCGCTCGCGGTCTCTCGGGCCGACCCACAGACGGCTCTGCCCGCGATGCGGCGATATGCCCAGGCGATGGAGGACTCGGTTTTGATGCAGCACGTGGACCTGTACGTCAACGACTGGACGGTCGATTTAGGCACTGTTGGCCGGGATTCACTGCGTAAATTGACAGAATTAGCGGGGCAATCGAGAAAATCCGAAGAACGTCCACCGGTGTTACGCGTTCTATAAAGACCGGGCTTGATTTCTTGCCAGAATGCGGCAACGAGATTAGTCTGCATGTAGTGACGGATCGCATCTCATCTTCTCCTAATTCCTCGATGCACGGCCGCATGGACTCCTCTTCTGCTATCCGACCTGAAGCCTCGACGGTGCATCGCGCCGAATCGACCGGTGAGGTTGTGCCCGAAGAGAGCGTCACGCCGTTATCGGTCAACGAGAGCGAGCTCGAGGCGGCCGAAACGGTCATTCGCCAGGATCCTCTCGGATCACTCTCGGGGAATTTGTCCGCGGGAGACGGATCGGCGTCTCGCGGTGATCCAGGAACGGGAAATTATGGCGGCGATTCGAACTCGCGTGGTGATTCTCGCTCGCGAGGCTCCGGCAGCGGTTCGTTGCCCGGGCCGACGCACCACACGCCCGCCTCCCTGACGCGGGATTTGCAGGGACAGCGGCTGAATCATTTCGAGCTTCTCGAACAGATCGGCGGGGGCGGAATGGGAGCCGTTTTCCGCGCTGTCGACGAACGGCTCGGGCGAACCGTTGCGGTCAAAGTGGTCCCCTTTGCCGCCGGTGACCCCGATTTGCAGCGGCGGTTTCGTAACGAAGCCCAGAGTGCCGCGAAGCTGGATCACCCGCTGATCGCTCGGGTGTTCGAAGTCGGCAACGACGGGCCGTGGTACTACATCGTTTTCGAATACATCGACGGTCGCAACATTCGCGACATCGTCTCGGGCAGCGGCCCGTTGTCTCTCGATGACGCGGTCTATTATACGTGCCAGGTCGCCGAAGCGATCGGTCATGCATCGCGTCGCGGGATCGTGCACCGCGATATCAAACCGTCCAACGTGGTCGTGACGGAAGAGAGTTCGATCAAACTGGTCGACATGGGTTTGGCTCGGTCGGAGAGTTTTGACACGAGTGAAGACATGACCGCGAGCGGCGTGACGCTCGGTACGTTCGATTACATTTCGCCGGAACAGGCACACGATCCTCGATTGGCCGACATCCGCAGTGACCTCTACTCGCTCGGTTGTACGTTTTTCTACATGCTCACCGGATCGCCACCCTACCCCGGTGGCACGATGTTGCAAAAATTGCTCAATCACGGCAATGCGGCGATCCCTGATATCCGCGAACACCGCGACGATGCGAGTGACGATTTAGCGGCGATCTTGCGGAAGATGCTCGCTAAGCAGCCCGACCAACGTTATCAAAACTCGCAAAGCTTGATCGCGGATTTGCGCGAGTTGGCGTTGCGAGAAAATTTGCGTCGCAGTCGTGGCGTGGACGTCGTGACGGTCGAAGACGACAAAGCGATCCTGCGACGGGTGCTGCGTCACTTGCCATGGGTGGTCGCGGCCTCATTATTGTTGGTCAGCGCGATCGGATTGGAGGTGTTTTCGTGGCAGGAGCGAAGTGAGTTCAGTTCGCAGGTGGCGTCGACGGTTTCTGTTGATGCGATCGAATCGGTTCCCGTATTCAATACCACCAACAGTCTTGAACAAAAGGGCGATTCGAAAACCCAGGCCACGACGGATCCGCTCAAGAGCAACGGGCCTGTTTTCACTTCACCAGGGATCGTCGAAGACGACGGACTCTATCTGCCCCCGCTGGGCCCAACCGACTCCGGTGCAACGACTGGTGTTCCGGGCAGTGGCGGCGTCAACAGTCCGGGAACGGATTATGGGGCAACGATCGGTTCGGGAGTCTCGAGCGGTGCCATCGGTCCTAACCCTCCTCGGTCGAATTTGCCGCTGTCGCGAGACATGTTGGATGCCAGCGAAGGGCCGCGTCTTCCCATCATGGGGCCGCAGTTGCCGTTGTCGGTTCCGACCGTGCCCGTTGAATCGCCCTCGATCGTTGATGTCTTGCCTGGACTCGATCCGCGTGGACCCACGATCGGACCCGAATTGCCGTCGCCCACTGTGTCGGCGAACTCGGGGGCTGCCAGTGAGATGGATCCACGACGCGTCGGTTCAAACCGTCTGCCGAGTGATCCGCCGAGCTTGCAGAACTTTCCATTGCCCATCGGTTCGGAGGGAGACATCGATGACATCAGCGAGATGCCGATGACGCCTCGCGTGCCTTCTTTCGCGGGCATGAATCTACGTCCGAGTGATTCCAATTCGGTAGCGATGAGCGGCACCGACTCCGATCGCTCGACAACGGCAGGGGACCTTCCCGATCGCACCACCATCCTGGATCCTCCTCACCTCGTTCGCATCGTCACGGCGGATGCGATGCAGAGCATGACGATTCGAGAGGATGCCGAGAGCGCTGGTGTGGTGTTGACGACGTCGCTCGCGGACGCGTTGGAATTGGCACGTCGCCATCGTGTTGAACAAATCGATATTGATACGCCGATGTTGGCCAGTGGTCCCGTTGTCGTGGAGGAAGACGACTTGGTGATTGCGTCGTCGGTTCCAGGCGGAACGGCGATCGTGTTTACGTCTAATCGTGAAGTCGATATGCAACGCAGCGACATGATGTCGATCGGGTCGAACCGGATCGATCTCGTCGATTTGCATTTGTACTGGACGGTGCCGGCGAGTGAGACCGATGGCGGTGCGATGTTAGCAATGAACGACAATCGACAGGTTCGTTTGACGGATTGTTCGATCACGATCGACAACCCCTCACGCCGCGACGAGATTCACGCGTTCAACATCGTGACGGATGAAGACTCGCTGGAGATGAGGGGTGTGCGTCCGGCACGAACCTCAACGGGTTTGGCCGATCCGTTGCCGCTGATTTCGATCGAATTGTACAACGTAATCGTTCGCGGTCAGATTTCGATGTTGCGGATGGACATCGCTGCAGAGTTGCAGTTGTTGTGGGAGAACGGACTGCTCGCGGTTTCCCGGCGAATGATTGAAACGGGCGGATCGATACAGTTGCCACAGCCCAAATCGGGATCCATTCGGTTGTCGCTGCAGCGGCTCACCGCGTACGTCCCGCGAGGTTTGTTGTCGATGCGCCTCGGGGTCAGCACGCCGTACCCGGTCGCGATCGAACGTCAGGCTGAAGAGAGCGTGTTTGTGGTTGATCGCGGCGTGCCTCACGTTGAGATTACAGGAGTCTCTCGGGATGACGAGGACCAATCCTGGCTGCGTCTGCGTGGAGCGTCCAATGCCTACGAAGCCGACACTACGTTGAGTGATCCCTTGTACGTCATTCGCGATCAAACCGGTCAAAAAACAACGACAACGTTGAATGATTTAATCGTGAATCAGCCGATTTGGGCCGATGAAAGAACTCCGCGATGGGTGGTTCGCTGGTCGCAACCGCTTCCGGATTCGGTTTCGGTTAGTCGATTGGTGCCAGCCGATTTCCGCCAAGATGGCTCATTATTTGCCGGATTCCAAGAAAAAAGCTTGCCAAAAATGCCGATGCAGCGAACATTGGATTTCTCGACGACCGAAACCCCCTAGTGGGACGCCATCGGTCTAGAATCGAGGCGTGGAAATTTTTCGTGCCAAAAAGTATGATCATTTGACTTTGCCCCCTGCGAGCGACTTTAATAGGGGCGATTAAAGATCCACTGATCGTGACTCCCACCTTACTTACCCACCGATTCAACCCAGGAAACAACTCGATGAAACGTTTGGCTCTCATGTTCGGCCTCCTCGTCTGCCTGACGACACCGTCGTTTGCTATCAGCGAATTCGGCAAACAATTCAAGGCACAAGTGATGGAATCCGAAGCACCGGATGAATTCAAGAAAGCAGTCAAGAAAGCGAACTGCTACATTTGTCACGTCAAAGGCGAAGACAAAGACGAAGTACGCAACGAGTATGGAATCGCTGTCGGTAAATTCCTCGACGGAGAGGATTTCCCAAAGGACTACATCAAGAACAATCCAGATGAAGCCAAAGCAAAGATTCTCGAAGGATTCAAAAAGGCTGGCGAAGTCAAAAGCAAAGACGGCCGAGCGTTTGGCGAGAAGATCAAAGCTCACGAGTTGCCCGCAACCGACGCCGGCATCTAGTTCCGAAGATTGTCTGAGATTCGCATCGCGAAATCTGTGACATCGCATTGACCAAACAACTGATCCCGCAGGAGCTTTGTTCCTGCGGGATTTTTTTGTGTTGATCCAACGCTGCGACTAACCAATCACCGCGATCGCTTTGGCGGCACGGTGGCGCGGATCTTCCACGACGAAAAGTGACACCCATGCCGGTTCGTGCGTGGGTCGCGGCAATTGTTCCGTCAAAGATGTTGCGGGAGTGTCTACTTCCGTCGCCTGCTCACGAAAAGATTTCCGTTAGCGTGAAAAATTGAACAGATGCTTTTCGCCACGGATAATCAATTGATTATCAATCGGTGCCGGGGTGGCATCGATCGTTTCACCTAATTCGTTGGTCGCGACGATCTCGAAACGTGGGGAGTCTTTGATCACAACCACCGTCCCGTCGCGGTCCGACAGATAAACATGCCCACCCGCAGCCACCGGCGACGCGTAGATGTTATCGAGACCTCGGATTCGTTGGGTGCTATAGTGCGGCTTGCCTGTCGTGGCATCAACACAGGTCAACACGCCGGCTCGCCCTTTGTAGTAGTACAGCCGATCGCCTGAAAGTAATGGGGACGCGATATCCGGCGTGTCGCGTTCGATTGTCCATAGGACGTTCGACGTGCCTTGCAAGTCTCCTCGCCCGCCAACACGAAACGCACCCAAGAATGAACCACGGAAACCGCTGGCGATGTAGACGACACCATCGCGATAGACCGGTGATGCGGCGGGGCGTTGAGTTTGTCCCGCACATCGCCACAGTTCTGCACCGGTGTCGAAGTCATACGCTCGTGCGTAGTTTTGGCCCGTTGTGATGATCTCGACACGTCCGCCGTGTTCGATTACCAGCGGCGTTCCCCAATTGGTCGGCTCATCACGCTCGACTTCCCAGATCGTTGCGCCGGTGGTCTTGTTGATCGCGTAGAGTTTGGATTGTCCTTCGTGATCCCAAGGCAGGATCAATCGATCACCGGCAAGGACGGGGGAACTGCCTTCACCGAAACCGTTTCGCGTCGTCATCGGTGGGAAGTTGGTTCGCTTCCAAACGAGGTTGCCGTTCATCGTGTAACAATACAGACCACGCGAACCGAACGACGCGTAGACATGTTCACCATCGGTAACCGGCGACGCGGATGCGAATCCGTTCGTTGAGTGGGTTTCTTGATGTGGTGTGGCTTCAACGGCAACTTGTCGCCATCGTTCCATGCCTGTTTCGCGGTCGAAGCAAAAGAGCACAAACTGATGTTGGGGGATTTTGCCTTCTGACACTGGAATCGCCGAAACAACGAAAATGTCGTCTTCCCAGACAATTGGCGAGCCGGACCCGAGACCCGGCACGGCAACTTTCCATCGCAAATTGAGTGAATTGTTGAATTCCGTCGGCGGGTCGGCGTTATTGGCGACGGCGTTCCCATCGGGACCTCGCCAGTGGGCCCAATTATCGGCGTGACAGGTGTTGGAAAGGCAGCCGACCAAAAACAGGATGGTCAGTCGTAACGCGCAGGGCGAAATTAGATGGTTCATGAGACGAGGGCGATCAAGGGAAGAGTAGAGAAGCGTCGGCAGTATAACGGCTAACCGTAGACGAGCAGTAGACACGAAATTTCGACGCTGCTCGTGAACCCACGCTCAAATCCCATGATCGCCCGGAAGCGATCTTATCATGACGTCGTGTTGCGTCTTGCTTAGAACGTCAGGCCGATCAAAGCGTCGAGGGCGTCTTCGGTCTCGTCATCATCTTCGCTGTCGAAGAATGAATCCACCGCATCATGCCATTCAACTTCGCTGGCCTCGGTGCTGTCCGAAGGATCAACCGCCTCTCCGCCGACCCCAACGGTATCGAGCCGGTTGAGTTCGTTGATGACCTGCAGCGCATCGACGGCGGTCAACTTCGCGTCCCCGTTGACGTCGATGAAGAGGTCGCCAATGGTTGCCTGAACACGAGCCCGCGAACCCGCCTCGGCTTCGGTAACGCCTGAATTGAGTTGATTGATAATGATCAACGCATCGAGTGAAGTCACGTTGCCGTCGTTGTTAACGTCGTAGGCGTTGGACTCGTTCGTCAGTGTGCCCGAATCAACGTCGATGTCTTCACCGGTCGGTGGGTCGAAATTGCCAAAGATCGGTAACGCAAACTCATCGCCCCACTGCGTGAACAGGTCGTTACCGAGAGGTGCGGGGCTGAAGGATGCGAAGTTCGTTTCCGCGTTGGCTCCGGTATCGTCGGAGACCCAGAAGAAGAACTCACCTTGTTCCTTCGGCAGCACGGCTTGCCGGCCCTTCACCCAAATCCCGATGTCATCGATGCCGTCGAGGTTAATGTCACCGGCGACCGGTTTGTCAGTGAATCCGCTCAGGCCGGCAAATCGGCCTGCGTCATCGGTCAGTGGCAATTGCATGTCGGCGATGCCGTCACGGTTCGAATCGATGATAATCGTGTTGGTGTCGTTGACGTAGACGGCCAGATCATCTTGAGCAGGATTGCCGGGCGTGCCTTCCAAACCGATGTTGACGAAGTTACCGACCAACGGAATGCCGTTGTAATTGGTTGGGATAATCTCACCGAGATCGATGGTGTTGTTGCCGTTGGTGTCGAGATACCAGTTCTGGCCGTCAAACAAACCGATCTCATCGCTCGGTCGCCGGCCCGCGGCAATCGCGGCAACGTCCGCAGCACTAGTGAAAAAGTTGCCCGCAACGGGTGCGGCATTGACCTGATACGCACTCACGCTGGCGACGTCACCGACACCGTCATCATCGGTGTCAATCAGGAAGCTGTACGCGCCGTTGAAGAGGCCATACGCACCGAGTTTATCGAATCCCGAAGCCGCCGCTCCACCGCCGGCGCCGAAGTTGCCTGCGAACAACCCGTCACTGATTCGTCCGAATTGGTAAACGAAATCGCGGTTGGTAGCATCGTTGTCCTGACCTTCCGGATCCCAGACTTGGTTGCCATTGATATCAGCGTAAACCAGACCTTGGCTCCACGTTCCGACTTCCGGGCGACTGTCGACGGTGAATCGGGCGACGAAATCACCGCCTGGAATACCGTCACCGGAGGGTAGGTTCAATCCGCCGAGCGGTCGATCGGAATCGCTCTCTCCGTCTAGGTTGTTTCCTGCCGGATCGATCAACGTGTCCTTGATTGTCAGGGTGAAGCGGTCGTCGGGAAGTGGTTCCGTGAACGTCAAGATGATGTTTCCGGTAGCTTCGCCGTTGACAACCGCCGCATCGGGAGTGAACGTGATGTTTGCTATCGGCATGATTCCCGAGTGATCGCCAACGACCGAAATGGTGGATCCGTTGAATACATTCGATAACGCGTCATACGGGAACTTCGCGATGCGTTCGACAAAGTCTTCAATCGCGATGGTGAGCGAATCGACTCGCGGGGTTGGACCTTGGTCCACGTTGTCGGGTTTCAGCGTGAATAGATCAAAGTCAACGTCGGTGATCGTTACGTCGGTTACGCGAGGGCCTTGCGTGTCGAGGAAAATCTCGAGTTGCTGAATGTTGTCGCCAACACCATCGGCGATCGAATTCAGGTTGCCCGCCAAATCTTCCGCCGTCACGAAGACTTCGCGAAGTCCGTCGACGGCTCCGAAGAAGTTCGTGTCGTTGAGGTCGAACAGGAACTCGTTACGCCAGGTTCCTGACGGGTAGGCATCGTCGCCATCGAGCGGTGAGGCAACCGTGATGACGGTTTCGGTTCCCGGATCAACCGTGTCATTGTCCGTTGAATCAACGAACAAGTAAACGATCGCGTTGGCTTCCGCGGTTCCGACGAATTCCGGGCGCGTGTCGTTGGTGATCAGATCGTTGAGTGTGCCGGGGATCAAAACGTCACCGCTGTCGTTGTCAACGACTCGCCGAATCTGAACCGGCGGTGCGACGGTGTCGATCGTCACGTCCAGCAGGAAGTCGTGGCTGATGTTACCGGCACGGTCTTCCACTTCGAGTTTCAAATTGTGAATGCCGTCAGCCAGCAGTGGCAAAGTCTCGGTGATGAAGGTGTTCGCGGTAAACATGGCTTCGAGACCGACGAGTGACGTGTTCGCGTCCTCCGCGGCATCGGTCGATGAATCGTACAGCAGGATTTCGGCAGACGTTTCCAACCGATCGTAGATGCGGAATTTGAAGTTGTCCTGGAATAAGACTTGGTGCAGATCGACGTTGGTGTCGTGTGACGTCATCGTGACCGTCGGCGTGTTGTCGTTGGTGACGTTGTCATCGTTGTGACGCCCCGAGTCGCTCGTTTCGACCAGATCCAAAAATGCCGTGTTCGGCTGGATCGTGTCGACTTCCAATCGAATGGTTTCCGAGGTCGCATGGTTGCCGCCCCAATCTTCGATCAACGCATAGACGTCGTAGACACCGTCGGCGAGCGGTTCGGCGGTGATTTCCCACATGCCTAATCGGTCATCATCGGTGGCGCCCGGAATTCCAGCTTCGACGTCGGTGTAATCCGACCCAACGACTCCGGTGCCGATGATCAACAGATCGCCAAATGGCACACCCGCTGCGTTGACCTTCTGCGCGAATAGCGTGATGTCATTCATCACATCGCCGCGGCCCTGGAATGCGATCTCTTGAATGCTGGTCACGTTGTCGTCGTCATACATCCCCGTGTCGCTCGACGAGAGAATGTCGATCGTCGTCGCAGGGTCGACTGTGTCGATTTCGACCGTCAATAGGAAGTCAGGGCTGATGTTTCCCGCTCGGTCTTCGACTTCGAGTTTGAAGTTATGCACTCCGTCGGGGAACGGTGTTCCGGCGGGATTATTTACATCTTGGCTGACGGTCCGGATGATTTGTCCGAGATCGGTTAGACCCGCGAATTCGGCGAGTGAGTCATACACCAATACTTCGCCTGTGCCGGATCCTGGTCCGGCCGGATCGCCGGTTCGCCAGTACAGACGGTACTGAATGTCATTAGGGATCGGGTTGTCTTGTCCGTCGCGGGTGTCGTTGCCGATCATCTCGAATTCGAGCAATCCCGATCCGGTGATGTTGTCGGTGTCGCTGTGCCCATCGTCATTGAGCAGATCCAGGTACGGCGTATTGGGCACTGCCGAATCGATCACGACGTCCAATGCTGCACTGGCGGCACTGATGTTGCCGGCTAAATCTTCCTGTTCGATCGTCAAACTGTGCGTGCCGTCGTCGAGCGGTTCGGTCGTGATCTCCCAGTCTCCTTCGCTGGTCGCGACGCCTTGGCCGACCAAGTCGCCGCCGGAGAAGACACGAACTTTGGCGTTTGGTTCCACGCCGGTGCCACCCAACGCGAGTGCTTTGATACTGGTCACGTCGTCGTTGTCGAACAATCCGGTATCCGCAACGGAAAGCAGATCAGGTGCGGCGGCGACGGCGGGAGCGGTGCGATCAATTTCGACAACCAACTCTTCACTTTGGTGACTTCGGTTGCCGGCACTATCGGTCGTTTCGACGCTGAGCAGGTGTGTGCCTTCGGCTAGTGTCAACGTTCGGTTGACCACACCACCGGCTGCGCTGACGAACGTGTCGATCACGTTGTTGCCGTCTTTGATGACAACGGTCAGTGGGAAGCTCGCGTCACCCTCGTCAACCGTGACTGTGAAGGGAACATCGTTGGCGTTGTTGGTAACGTTGTCGTCGTTGCTCGAGCCGCTGTCGTTGGCAAGCGGCAGGTCTAGCGTCGGACGTTGTGGTTGCTGTGTATCCACCACCACCGGGAGTGCAACGCTCAGAGCACTCACGTTTCCGGCGGCGTCTTCTTGTTCGACGGTGATCTGATGGGTACCGTCAATCAGTGGTTCGGTTGTGATCTCCCATCCACCGGTGGCAGAGGCAACGCCCTGGCCGATCAGTTCGCCATTGGAGAAAACACGCACTTTCGCGTTGGCTTCGACATCATCACCGCTGATGTTGAGTGATCGAATGTTCGTGATCTCGTCATTGTCGGCGGTGCCAGAATCGGCGACGGCAGCGAGGTCGATGTTCGTGGGGGCTGCCGCGGGGGTGGCGTCGATGACAACTTGCAGTGGTTGGCTAAACGCAGCACGACCAACCGCCGCGGTTGCGGCACCGTCGATGACACGAACCCAAGCGGTTACCTGATACTGGCCATCGGCGAGAGCGGCAGGAGCGGTTGCGGACCAAAGTGTGCTGGTCGTTGGTGCGGTACTACCACCGACGAGGTCCGCGTCGATCGTCGCGACGGTTGTTCCGGTCGCGTCAACGAAGGCAACGATGACATCGGCACCCGGCGTCCCGCCACCTTGGTCAACCGGAATGCCCATGGAGGCAAAGTTGTTCAGGTCTGCGATCACGTGGATCGTTGGTGTGTTGATGTTCGTGACTTCATCGTCGTCCATCATGCCGCTGTCGCTCGCGGCAATCAGATCGGGAAGTTCAGGCACAGGGGCGGCGAAGTTTTCGATTTCGAGCGAATAGGTGTTCGCGTTGCAGATCGCAGGATCGGCGTTTGGAACCGCAGAAATCTCAACGTAATAAACCTCTTGTCCGACCACGGGGATGATGATTTGTTCGTTGTCGGTGAGCGTGTCGACGGTCGCAATGACGTTGCCCACACCGTCGCGAACGCTCATCTGCAGGTCTCCGAGTTCATGGTTGAAGATCGAATTGATCGCCACCATTCCCGTCGAATGCGCGGTGAAGCGGAAGACGTCAACGTCCTCATCGCTGTGAATGCTCAGGTCGGATTCCGTGATCTCTGTTTCCGATCCGAGTGCATAGGATTGGTCGATGTCGTTACCGGGATCGAAGACATCATTGATTTCATACCGGTCTTGCCAAACCACGTGTTCAAAATCAATGAACGTCGCGCTGGTCGGTCCCGGAGGTGCCGGAATCGCGGCGGCGGTAACAAAGATACCTGAGGTTGCGTTTCGTTGCGGGGTAACCAGCAGCGGCGTTGTAATTACCAATTGGTCTCCATTCGGATCGCCACCGGCGCCCGTCGGGAGGTTTCCATTTAAGAAGACCGTGTCGGCATCGCTCTGATGGAAGACCACTTTGTCGATACCAATACCTGCCAACACGTTCAGCGTCTCGACTTCGTCATACTCAATCACCACGTCGGGAGATCCGCCGCCGACTTCAACGCGAGTGACATCGTTCGCGTTGACAAAATAAGCGTTGTCGTTGGTGTCGTCTTCGTCGTTGATTGTTAATGCGTCAGTGCCTGTACCGCCAAAGACGCGAACCGATCCAAGGATTCCGTCGAGCGTGTTGGGGGCTGATCCGTCGATGTCGATCGTGTCGTCGCCGAGGCCGCCAAACACATCGGTGAAGCTGCCTGCCGCGGTGCCATTGACGTTGATCGCGTCGGGGTCATCACCGCCCTGCACTTCAACGACAGCACCACCGCCGCCGGTTCCATCAACGATCAGCGTGTCGCCATTGATGCCACCGATAAGGCTCACGCCAGATCCATCACCGCTCGATGCCAGTGTGATGGAATCCATGCCAGATTCGCCGTTGGCAATTGTCACACTGCCTGCACCCGTGGATGCGATGTCGATCGAATCGTTGGCGGTGCCTGCATTGATGATCAGCAAAGAATTATCGCCGGTTGTGGTCACATCAATGTCGTCACTGCCACCGAAATCTCCGATGTCAGTCACGATCGAATCGGTTGTGTCGAGAACGTTAACGTCATCGGCACCGCTGCCCGTGTTGATGAACAGGGTTTCGATCGTGCCGTATGTGATCAGTCCGGCGGCAGTGCGAGCAATCGTGCCGTCATCGATGTCCCAAACGCTTGCGTCGCCATCCCCGGCGTCATCAACGATCAGCACGTCACCGCTAGGTTCCGAATAGGCCACCACATTGCCATTGGCGGTAGCGGATCCGTTGGTTAATGGTGCCGCGTTGTTGTCTTCACCGGCAATGATCACGTTGCCCAAAATTGGATCCAGCGAACTCGCCATTGACCCGACAATGATTACGTCGTCGCCCGCTCCGCCGGTAACCGTCGCAGTCACCGTCGTCGGCACCGCTTCGACAAGGATCAGGTCATTGGATAAATCGGTGCCAGCGGCGTTGTCACCATCGAGCGTGACACTCGTAAGAGCAGCACCAGGTCCCGCCCCATCGGGATCCGCGGCATCGAGCGAGGCGAGCGTGATCGTCTCCGATCCATCGCCACCACGCAGTGTCAGGTTGGCAAATCCGCTGAAGGTGGTCGTCTCGAATCCGCCATCACCGGTGATTTGATTGACGCCATCGCCCGCAGGTGCCAGATCGGCCAACGTGAGCGTCGTGGTCGCGGGGGTTCCCGTCGCATCCACGATCAGCGATCCGCCCGCACCGAACAGCCCGATGGGAGCGAGCCCCTCGAATGACATCGTAAAGACGCCCGAGACATTGACCACGCCACTGTTGGCGGCGCCCACGCCGTCGGAGAAATAGGCGACGTCCTGGGCCGTTGTGAAGTTCGCGATGACGGAATCGTTCTGGCCGCCGCCATCAAAGTGAATGCCGACATTGGCAGGACCGAGACCGCTCGTCCCGAACGGACCGTTTGTGTGAGCGCCCGTTGCAACTCCCGTCAGGCTCGGTAATCCACCCGCCGTTTCATCAATCACGAGCACGTCGTCGCCGCCCATGCCTTGGAAACTCAGCGCCGTTGTGGTGATTGTGAAAAACAACCCGTCGAGCGCCAAGGACAGTTCATTGTCGGCGCCGTTGCCGGTCACTTCGAGAATATTGTTGCCCGCGTCGCCCACGATTTCCGTTTGGCCCGCGTTCTGGATGTCGAGTTCTTCGATGTTGACGTAGGTGATCGGATTGCTACCCGCAACCGTCACGGTGGTCGAAGTCACGGTGACGTCGGCGCCCCCGGCATCGATGCGCAGCACGTCCGCGACGTTTTCGATTCCACCGTCAACGCTCACGTTCAACGTCGTGCTCGGAGCGACGGTGATATCGTCGTCACCGGCGAGCCCGTTGAGTTCGACGTTCTCAATCGTCGCCCCTTCGATAAAGAACGCAGTAGGGGCGGTCCGCTGCAGATTGAAATCGGCACCGACCAGCGAACCGTCGCCCGCCCCGGAGCCCAGGATCAAAACATCGTCCGCGCCATCGGCGCCGTTGAACTCGAACGTGTCTTCGTCAGCTCCGCCCGTGTTGTCATCCGGACCGTCCCCGTTGTTCCAAATGAATCGATCGTCGCCTGCATCTCCAAACTGAATGTCGGCACCGCCGTTGCCGGTGATAATGTCGTTGCCGATACCTCCACTGATCACATCATCGCCAGCGGAGCCTAGGATGACGTCATTGTCATCGCCGCCATTGATGATCACACCCTCGGTGTTGGCGGTCGCATCGATGTGGTCGTTTCCATCGCCACCGTTGAGCACCAAGTTCACGTTGACGGCGGCCGTGACGGTGATGCTGTCTTCGCCACCGTTACCATTGATTGTGATTTCATCGCCAAAAATTCCCAGCGCCGGGAACGTATTGATGACCGGCCCGAGGCCCAGAATGGTTTCATTAGGTGAGATGGTGATGGTGTCCGCACCGGGAGTGCCGTTGAAGACCATTCGATTATTGTTGTCATTGCCAACATCAATATTCAGCTCATCCAGATCTGTCCCGCCGAGCGGATTTACCGTTACCAGTTCGTTAGCATCCGATGAGCTTTCGGTTTCCAAATTGAGTTGTTCAACGCCGTCGATGTCCAGCATGAACGTTGTCAGATTGTTGCGAGTTAGATTGACACGCCCCGTGCCATCGTCCTCGATCGTGTAATCCTCGCTCGCAAACGTTCCGTCGGCACCAATGACAAAGACACTGTCGGTATCATCACCGCCTTCGATAACGTCGCTTCCGTCACCGTTGTTCCAGGTGAACGAATCATCGCCCGCGTCGCCGTTCAAGACATCGGCGCCACGTCCGCCGACGATAATGTCCTCGCCATCACCGCCATTGATGCTGTCAACCTGAGTTGAACCTGTCAGCGTATCAGCACCACCCTCGCCATTGATGGTAAGAACGCCACCGATCACACCTTCTTCTTGGCTGGCGTCGACCATGTCGTTCATGTCACCTGCATTGACTACCGCATCGTTGATAGGCGAACCGCTGGTATCTATGGTCAGCGTGTCATTTGCCGTGACGGTCGTTGACAGCACGAAGTTCGCATTCGCGACCGCGTCGTCAGCCAGTGTGATTGCATCCCCATTGCCCACCGTGATGGTGAGCGTATTTGCGCCTGTGCTACCGACAATCTGAACGTTGTCGACTTCACCGGCATCTGCGGTAAACGTCAGAGCGTCGGTGCCCGCTGTATAACCCACAACTGCCAGTAACCGTCGGTCTTCCAAAGCTTCGACGTGCGGTCGCCGTGTCATTAACCGTGCCAGTCGGCCGCGACGAGCGTCTCGATCTTTGCCACTGTTCGTTCGATTCCTTCGTTTCGTTTGCGAACGTGCTGTCTTGTCGTTTGAGTTTCGATTGAAAAAGACCACTGAAAGAACTCCTGGTATGCCTGGCTGCGGATCAAAGATGATGAGTGTCAGCGGCGAGTTTCTTTATCGAATCCAATCGGATGTCGAGGATCAAGAAACGATGCCGGAGATAAGGCGACGGTGGGGATCCCCCCAAGCCGTAAGCGTCCTTTCTCCAGGATGGGGGCCCTGCATCGTCCTATCAGTAGAATCACGACGCCTACGCAAAGCAATGAAATTTGCAAATGCAAAATCGACATTTTGTCAAAATTCACGGCGTCTCAGGCCGCGAAAGACCGGGATGGCGCGATTTTGATCCCACGGTCTCCGGCGGCCGATCGGGTTCTACCCACCAACAGAAGCGCGGCGTCCTGGCCCTAACCCGCACCGTGGAACGCAAAAAAACACCAGGTTCGCCATTTTGCCAGGCTTGCCAGCGGCGCGTCGCAGGGGGGAGGCCGAATGCGCGTGCCCGCGTGCGGCACCCGTTCGCCCTTAAGAGAGAACTGAACTCGTTCGAAAGCCCATCAGCTAACGGGCAGGGACGCCGAGTTGGCGGTGCCGCGCCACAGCAAAGTTTGAGTTGGGCGGGCCAGCGTTAGAGTCAGTCGACTCCGTAGTGCTCGACTTCGGCCCAGTAGTCGTCGAACGCGCCTTCTTCGTGGAAGTCGGGGCTGTTGTCGAGATCGTGGCATTCCATGCACTTCTCGCGAGCCTTTTCCAGCGGCAACTGCATGGCCGCGCGGAGCTGCGCTCGTTGCTCGTCGGTGACTTCGATCTCGCCGTTTTCAGCCGCAGCGTGCGATTCGCCAGGACCGTGGCAGTTTTCACAACCGTTGCCGTGCAGATGCGTGTGGGCATCCAGATCGAGGTAGCCTGATTCGTAGGGGTAGTAGTTCTGCGCGTTCCATCCAGTGACGTGACAGGAGATGCATTCGGGGTCAAAGTGCCGGGGCACGTCGCCGCGTTCGCCCGGGTGCACGAGGCTCTCGGTGGCGCCGAAGTGAGGTGAGTTTTCCCAAATATCGTAGGCGGTCGTATGACATTCGCCGCAGGTTTCCGAGCCGACGAATTTTTCGCCCGACGGGTGCGGGATCGGTTTGAGGCCGAGGTTGTCCAGGCCGAGGTCGCGGAGTTGGAATTGATATTCGGCCATCAATTGACGCATCGCCGGAGCGTCGCCGAAGGAGTCATCCAAAGGCACGCGGGCGTACCTCATTTCGGCGTCTTTGTAGAGTCCGACCAGTCCGACATACATGCCTTTGTTGCCGGTGAGGATCATCTTCGTTTTGGACCCTTCAATGGCTTCGGGCTGGTAAGTCGGTTCTCCGTAGCCGCCGGCCACGACGACGAGATCGAACCCGGGGACCTCGCGGACGAGCTTCTGCGCGGCCTCTTCGGTGCCGTAGAAGGTGAGAACGGTGTAGTCCGGCGACTCCGCTTTGATGTCCGCGATCACGGCCTTCGTTGATTCGACCGGGTCACCCAAAATGATCTCTTCGTTGAGTGTCGATTCGAGCGACTCGGGATCGAGAATGCTGGTGATGGCGACTTTCATCGTGGCCCGTTCCGCGATTCGGTAGGCGGGCATCAGCGACGGGTCGAGTAAGACGACGTTGGCCGACGCGTAGATCGCATCTTCGGGTTTTTCGGCTGCGGCTTCTTGGATCAGATCGCCGACGCCGATGCGAACGTCGTCGGGACCGAAGCCGACAGCCACATATCCCATTTTGCGAAGGGCTTCGAGCGAGCGGTGGAATTTGATTTCAGCCTGTCGGCCGAACCGCCGGATCAGATTGCCCGCGTCGACGGGCAGCAGTTCCCATCCTTGATCGCGAAGCTGGGTTGCGAACGTCATGCGGCGAGCGACGCCACCCTTTTGGTGTTCGAGCCCCGTGCAGCCACACGGTTCGATGTAGCCGTGTTGTTGTCCGGTGACGAAGATCGCGACTTCCGGGGTGGGCCATTTGGTGAAGTCCACGGGGCCACCCAATCCGGTTCCTGGCAATGCTGCCGTTTCGGCGGCCGCGACGGCTTGATCGAGAATCTGGGTGCCGTGCTGCACCGTTTCGGGGGCTTGGTTTGTTCCGTCCGCGTTCGAATCGTTCGACATCAGGGCGTCGGAACTGGGACGCACCGATTCAACCGGTGAAGCGGCGATTCGAGGCGATTCATTGGCTTCCGCGTCGGCGGTTTTTGGCGAGGCCACGACGGGGGAACCCGCGATCGGGGAAGGGCCGCCCGGGACGACCGAGGTCACGTCGGCGCGGGTGCGTGGGGTGATCGGTGGTTTGCGGACGACGCGTGGATTTTCGGGAATGCCCAGAGGCGTGGGAACTTCCTCGGCAACGATCTCTTTTCGTGGCAGAGGGGTAGGGACGAGTTCTGCGTTTCGCCAATCCGATGCTGATGGCTCGACAATTTCATCTTCGCTGGTGTCGATCTCGCTCGGATCGAATTCGCCGTCGAATTTCCCACTCGTTTCTGCTTCCGGCTGGTCTGCGTCGGAGGGTTGGTCTGCGTCGTCAGGCTCATCTGATTCTGTAGCCGATTCGTCAGCGGTCTCGACGGGTTCGGCGGGCACCTCGTCATCTTCGCTGGCCTGCATTGCGACGAGAGTAGTCGCGGGACTCGTTTGCTGCGGCGATTCGGTGTCGGCGCGGCGGACGCGTTCGGTCAATGCGTTGAGATCGAGGTAGGCATCGCGAATCGTCGACTCGAGTGCCGCCGGATTGGTTTCCTTCCGGTTCCCAGAAATCTTTGACACATTTGCCGACGCAGTGGAAATTTCGGCGGCGAGATTGGCGTCGAACTCAGGCGAGCCACAGCCCGTCAGTGTCATCGTTCCCGCGATCGCGGCCAGAACGCCGCATGTTCTCAAAAGACCGTAAATTGCGGGGCTTCCTGCTGTGTTGGGCAGTTGGGACGCAGTCAAACGGACACCCACTCCCCAGGCTGCGAGGGACTCGGCGGCGAGTAGGGCGAACGGTGATTGAGAGACGGGCATGAATTTCCTCGGTCAGAACGATGCGTTGGGCATCAGTCTAACGCGCAGAGAGCGCAAATTTCAGTAGCAATTTCAGGGCTGGAACCTTCGGATTATCGGATTCAATCATCACGTACCCGAAATCACCTTTCCCCATGCCTAGTCGTTCGACGTTTTTAGCGCCCGGCTTGAGTTTCAGCTGCAAAGTGTACAGCGTCATTTTGCCCTGGCCGACCGGTTCGTTCAGCGAGGCTTCGATAAATTCGGCCGGCTCAATTTCGCCAATGCTCAGTTTCGTGGCGGCTTGTTCGGCACCTTTGAGCACCACGAACGCCTTCGCCGTCATCGAATCTTCGTCTTCCACGATTCCAAAGTCATACATATAGCCACCCCCCGAGACGCCCTTGAGTCGCGAGTTGGGCAGCATGCTCAGTGCCCCAACGATTCGCCCAGTCACGGGGATGTAGACGACACGACCTTTCGACACGTCGTCGTCCTCGGCGTCTTCGGGCATCAACGTCAGCATCATGTTTCGGTTGACGGGACCTTGTTTCAGCCCCGGTTTGAGCTTCACCGCGACTCGGAACGCTTGCTCGGCCGCTTCATTGACACCGTCGTCCTCGCTCGGAGTGAACGTGGTGACGTCGAATTCAGCCAGTTCATCGATCGTTTCGTCACCGAATTTCACTTCGCTGGCCCGCATCGGCTGGCCGAGGTAATTGAAGACTTTGACGACGAAATCAACGTCTTCGCCCGCTGCGGTTTCGCCGAAGGTGACTTGTTCGGGCACGATCTGAACTTGGCGGACGACTTGGCCTTGGATTTCAAAACGAATCGCCACTTGGCTGGGGTCGTTCGTCCGCAGTTCTGCTGATTGGCCGAAGGAGCTTTCGTTCGTCTTTACGGTCCAGCTCATTTTGACTTCGGTCTGTTCGCCCGGTTCCAGGTTTTCGGTCCCGAGTTCACCGACGGTGCATTTGCAGGTCGACGCCCCGACTTTGAGTTTGAGCGTGTCGTCGCCGACATTCTTGACGATGAAAATGTGCTCGCCTTTTTCCTCGGGTTCCATCACGCCGAAGTCGTAAACGTTCCCGTTGGGCAGCTCGACTTTGGGGAACGTGTCAGACCACTGCGACGCCATCGACGCCATCGCGTTGGAGGCATCGACGTCACCGTGGAAGGTGATGGGGCCGAACGCCGGCTCATAGTGGCCGTAGCGATCGTTATTGATTTTCAAACCAATGCCGATGCCGATAGCGGCAATCACGAGACAAGCGATGAACGTCTTCATGCGAATGAGACCCAAACGGGATTTGCAGGGGGGACTGACTGATTAGCTGGAAAGAATGCATGGGGCCTACGGAGTTGCCCCATGGTTGGTTCGATCAGCGAATCAAAACCCCTTCGGGATTGGATTGCCAAACCCGTTTGGATGGCAATTCCATCGCCGTCAGCAGTCCGCCGCCGTAGCAGTTCGTGTCGAGGCAGATCAGGTGTCCGACGTCGAGGATCTCGGCCTCGTGGTTGGCGGTGTGACCGACGACGGCGGTGCGGCCGCTGAAGTGCGGGTCGGGGATGCCCGCCCGGAGCGAGTGCCAGCGAAGAAGCTCCGTCGGCTGTTGATCCATTTCCAGGTTCGGATCGTAGGCTGCATGGGTGAAGAAGAACTGATCGTGAATGAAATAGTCGCCGAGCGAGTTGTAAAACGCTTCATGTTCGGGCGGCAGGAAATTCATTTCACCGTCGAAATTGTAGCTTTCGAGAGTCTCGACACCCCCGTACCGCAACCACGCGTGGTGTGGTTCATCGCCCCGAACGACGTTGAGCATCATTTCCTCGTGGTTGCCCTGCAACGCAACGAGCTGTGTTTTTTGCCCCAATTCAATCAAAGTATCGATCACGCCCTTCGAATCTGGACCCCGGTCGACGTAATCACCGAGCGTGACAATCAGGTCTTCGGGAGCCGGTTTGATGGCTCCCAACAAGGTTTGCAGCGGTTTGTTGAAACCGTGAATGTCGCCGATCGCGATGAGTCGTCCGTTCAAGTCTTTATTTCTCCGTGTTTTTTCGAATCCTCAGCCGATTCGGCTATAATCGGGGGAGTACAAATCGTCGCAGAAAACGTTTCCATGTTAACCCCACTGGTGTTCTCGACCCGTTGCAGCCAGCCGTCAGCGGTTGATTGCGAATCGCCAATGACCCCCTTATCCGAATCGTTTGCCGAACCCGATCGTTGGTGGGGGCGGTCGCGGGTCTGTTCGCTCAAATGCTGTTCGATCCGTTGGCCGGTCGCCCACGCTTGGACTCAAATCAGGACAAAACCACCGGTGAAGGGCCTCAACTCGGAACCGAAACCGCTACATCACCAACGTTACGTGACCCCAAACGTTCCGAGCCGGATCATCGAAGGCTCGCAACGACGACAGAACCGACTTCGCTGACCCGACGATCAAACTGCTGGCATTCAGACTGCCCGGTATCGAACCGCCTCATCTTCTTAGCCTTTGAGTATGAATTCATCCTTCGCTGACGACTCGACGACGCTCGAAGTTCCCGGTGCCGCACCGATGGAGGGCGATCAAAACACGCCTGTTGAGCGATCGCTGCATGCCGGGCTTTCGAAATTCAACCCTCTGAACTGGTGGAGCCGGCGAACCGGAACCGATTCGGACGGAGTCGATCCGGCCGAGGATTCGGATCCGCTTTGGGATTCCGATGAGACGATCGCGATGCTCGGCAGCATGCAGGTGCACATCATCATCTTTCTGTCGCTGGCGTTGATCCATTTGCAAAAACCGTTTGATGACGAAGCGGTGGTGATGATCGCGGCGCCTCCGGAATACGAAGAGACTCTCGAATCGATCGAGGAGTTTGTCGTCAGCGATATGCCACAAACGGAAGTCGGCGCCGACGCTCTCGCCGAACTGGACATGGCCGAAGCGTCCGCCGAGGTTTACGCGGAGGTTGCGGATATCCCAAACCCGGTCGATTTGCAGCCGACTGACCTTGGTCAGATCATGGTCAACAAAATCTTCACCCAGCCGGCCGCACCACAGAAACGTCTCGTCACGCAAAAAGGCAGCACCGGAGTTGGTGTTGCTGGGGCGCAGGGAGCCGTCGATCAGATCACCGCCGAAATCACCCTCGCGGCCGAAGAACGCCCGACCCTGGTCGTGTGGTTGTTCGATCAAAGCGGTTCGCTCACTCGCCAGCGTACCGATATTCGTGATCGGTTCGACCGAATCTATGATGAACTGGGACTCTTGCACGCCTCTCCGAACGACAAAAAGACCAAACCGGAAGACGAGCGTATTCTGACGTCGATCATCGGTTTCGGTGAACGCGTGGAACTGTATACGGAAAAGCCGACTGCGGATTTGAAGGAAATCAAAAAGATTGTCGACAACATCCCGGTCGATAACTCGGGCGTCGAACGTGTCTTCACCGCGATCGAATCCGCCGCGAAAGAGTACAAGCCACTGCGCCGGAACGTTGGGCCGAACGGCCCCAAACGCAACGTACTGTTCGTTGTCGTTACTGATGAGAAGGGCGACGATTACGGAAGACTCGAAACGTCGATCGATTCCTGTCGCAAACTCGGTATCCCCGTCTACGTCGTTGGAGTGCCGGCGCCGTTCGGCCGCGAGCACACGTTGGTCAAATACGTTGACCCGGACCCGCAGTACGATCAATCGCCTCAATGGGCACAGGTCGACCAAGGCCCCGAGACGTTTTTGCCAGAACGCATTCAACTGAGCTTCACCGGTAATTTCGAAGAGGAACCGGTCATCGACAGTGGTTTCGGCCCCTACGGTTTGACTCGATTGTGTTACGAAACCGGTGGTATTTATTTCACCGTGCACCCGAGTCGAAACACGTCGCGGGAAGTTCGCCGTCGTGAGATCGAAGCATTCAGTTCCGACATGCGTTTCTTCTTCGACCCGACCGCGATGATCCGGTATCGCCCTGACTATCTCTCGCAGGAGGACTACGTCAGTTCGGTCAAACGCAGTCCGCTGCGGATGGCTCTCGTGCAAGCGGCGACGATTCAAAACGCAACCGGGATTCAACGACCCAGGTTGCGGTTTGTGAAAACGAACGAAGCTCAACTCGCCGGCGATTTGACCAAAGCACAGCAGGACGCCGCACCGCTCGAACCGACATTGATTCGGTTGGCCGCGACGTTGCAACAAGGCTTGTCATCACGAGAGGAAGAGAAGAGCCCGCGTTGGTTGGCCGGGTTTGATCTCGCCTACGGTCGCGTTTTGGCACAGAAGGTGCGAACCGAAACGTACAACGCGGTCCTTGCACAGGCCAAACAAGGGATGCCCTTCAAAGAAAAGAAGAACAACACGTGGGTGCTCGAACCGAGCGACGAGATCAGCGTCGGCAGCAAGTGGCAACGTGAAGCCGACACCGCTCGTGAGTTTCTCACTCGTGTTGTGGATGAACACCCGGGTACGCCGTGGGCCTTGCTGGCTCAACGCGAACTCGATGTGCCGATCGGTTGGACGTGGAAAGAAACCTTCACTGACACCACGCCGCGAACGCCGCGTCAGGGTGGCAACAACAATAACAACACGCCCAGAGACGATGAGCGTCGGATGCTCAACCGAGCACCAAAACGTCCGGTGCCGAAACTCTAAGCCGCTATCCGGTTCGGTTGTATCGGACGTGTCTTCGTGTCGAGCAAACCGAGTGTTCGCTGTTAGCGGCGACGTTGTTGATGGGTGCGTTCCGAGGCGACGTTGCCCTGAGGGTAATCAGGAGCGGTGCCGTAGACGCGGCGATGGAACATGGCGAGCGATCGCAGTGCGTGACCCCGATAGCCAACCCCGGCATCGTCGAGTTCAACACGTCCCATCGAATTGGTGATGAAACGCACGGCGTTGACGACGTGCGGATCCACCAAGTCTTCGTCCGGCAAATGCGTCAACAAGAACTCGAGCATGTGTCCGGTCGTTTGAACCTTGCGTTGCAAGACGCCGTTGTCCTCACGTGATTCGAACCAATTGGTGCTGAACGAACCGTCACGGTTTTGCATCGAGTAGGTGTACTTCGTGAAGTCATTCAGGAAGTCCTCCGCCCGTTTCCATTGTCCGTCGATCGGCTCTCCCTCGAGACGTCGTTTCCGCAACGCGTGGGCGAATCCCATCAAGCGGTGTGTCCCGCCGCATGCCGCGCCGACGACCGGTTCGTTCAGCTCAGCGGCTAGCAATCGGTCGAAGTTCCATCGTTCACCTCCGACGCCGATCCATGTCGCATCGGTGTCGAGATAATGCGTCAACCCGATGAGCGTGAACGTTAACTCTTTGCCCTCTTCACAAGCTGCCGCTTCCACTTGGACGAGGTCCTCAACGGTGAACTTTTGGTTGTCGGCATAGAGCGGGTAATTTGACGGCACACCGGCGAGCGATAACACGCAAAGGAATTGCGATTGGTGTCCCTGCAGTCCGGTGCCTTCGCGGATCTTGATTTTGCCACGCTCGGTCGTCATCAATCGGTTGCCGCGGCAAACATTATTTCCCGCGATCCATGCGATCGCACTGTAGTTGCGGCGACGGGCAATGATTCGCGTGTCCGCGCCGTAGACCATGATCGCGTGCATCATGCCCCAGTTGCTACGCGAGTCGGCTTTCTCGGTGCGAGCGTGGAAGCTGCGGAGCGTTTGCAGTATCGGGCGTTGCATCCGTTGGATTGCCGGATCGAGATTCGCGACCGCGCCGCGACCGGAGTACGTCTTCGGTCGTCCGGTTGCATCCAAATCTGCGAGCCGGTCCGCTGGCAACGAGGCAATCCGTTCGCTGCGATTCTTCGCCGATCGATCTTCGGCGCGAGTATCCGATAATCCCCGATCCGATAGGTCTCGTGCCGAATCGCTGCGACGGGACGAACCCGCCACTTCGCGGCTTGCGTCGTCATGGACGTCATGCAAATCGGCTTTTTCGTCGATCGGTTTGAGTGGGCCTGCCGGATTGATCACGAGCGGTTTGATGCGAGTGACGGACAGTTCCGGTTGCGAATCCTTTTCTTCGCTCGGTTGTGCCTTGGCCGTGACCGACGGTGTCGTCGCGTTTGGAGATTGCAGCAACTCGACCAAAGCAGAATCGCTTTCCAATTCGTCGGGATCTTTGCCATCTGAATCATCTGCGGCGAGCGGTCCGCTCATATCACCCTCGTTGTTGCCTTCATTCACATCCGTGGTTTTGGCGGATGAAAGTTCAGGCAATTGCGAGGATGCCGTGGGAGCACCCAGGCTCATTTCGGACGCATCGAGTTCCGATTCGTCGCCGTCGAGCGTCTCGAGTTCGAGGCTCGCGTTGAGATCCTCGCTGAGGTTCTCGTCGAGATCAACTCGCGACGGGATGTCCATCGAAGCCGGGCCATCGGGCAACGCGTCGAGCGATGGCATACGTTGCACCGGAGAAAGAAGTCTCGGCGGATTTGCGATCACAGGTGCCGGCGAGACGCCGCTTCCAACCGGTTCGTTGTTGCGAGGCACGGTGTCAAGTCGTGTAGTCGTCTCCGGCAGTCCTGGGGTGGATTCGGGTAGACGCGATATCGGCGCGGGGGTACGCGTCGTTACCGAAGGCATCGGGGTGCTTCGCATCGGCGTGGTGACCGACATGGGAATCGGATCACGCAGCGGTTGCGGTGGGATTGATTGACCGCGAGGTTGCCAGCCTACCGATGGTCCTTGCGAATTCACTTCGGGTTGATTGTAGGATCGGTCTGACGTTGAGACGCGATCGGGTGTCGTCCGAGTTGGTGCCGTTTGAGTCGGCGTGGTGCTACGTGGACTCATCCAGGCGGGAAATAGTCGTCGATCCGATACTGTGCGGGCATTCGGGCCGGTGGCAAGGTTCGGGATTTGCGTGGGAGCTGCACCGGGGGCAAATTGCGATGGCGGCGGGGCTTGTGTTGCAATTTGTTGCGGCGGTTGCAGCAACGCTCGCGGCGCGGACAGGTCTCGTTGGGGTGCTGGTGTCGCGTCGACATCCGGAGCGACCGGTCGCAGAACGAGTTCATTGGTGGGAGCTTGGAATGTCGGAACGGCCGGCTGCCACGTGCGGTGCATGCCTCGCAGTTCGGCGTTGTCTCTTGTGACGAAATTAGGCGTCGAGATAGTCGGCTGCGCGGGCGGCGGTGCGGCAGGCCGCAATTGGGCCGACGCTTCCGCGGTCGGTTGTGGTTTCGGTGCGGTCGGACGCTCCACCGGGAGCAACTGAATCGATGTGCCTGCGGGACCCGTTTTTCCTCCGTCCCAATCGGCGCGACCTCCACGCAGGCCTAGCACCGAATTGACCGAATCGGTGGGGCGGAACGTCGGCACTTTGGCATCGCCGTTCTGCGATTGTTGCCCGTCCGTCATCGGACTGCTTAGTGCCGGGGATCCCGAATTTGAAGTCGGTGCCGAGAACGAAAGCCCATTGCCCCAGTCGAGATCGTCCGCTGCGCAGACACCGCTGTTCACCATCGGGCTCGATGAGACACAACCGAGCATGAGCCACATCGCCAAACGACGGCGGCGCGAGCTGGAGACGGGCGACAGGCGACGGACATTCTTAACGGGCACGACGGGATCTCCGGGTAGTACGAGTTCTAACGTAGCTATCGGAAATTCGGGGCACACAAATTTACCCCAATGTTCAGACCCGGCACGCATCTTTTGCACAACCGGACCTCTGCAGCCTCTTGTCGTCATTTTGGAGCAAATCGTCGTGGTTCTTGGTCCGATGACATTCGGCCACCCGAAGGGACGTAACGGCACTAACGGGGAGTTGAGTCATGACCCCGAAATCAAAGTTGCCGATTTCGCGTCGTCTGAAATCGTTTTGTCTCAAGATTCGCGTTCCAGATGACGAACGCGTCTGCGATGGCGCGCCACGGTAACGTTGAGGCATTTGAACGCGGGTCACTCCCACCGGTTATGATGATGGCTCGGACGAAGTCATTTTCTTTCTTTGAGGCGAGTGCGTGTGAAGGGTTCAGGTGGTACCGATGGCGGCGTCGGTCTCTTTTTCTTTGGGCTGCTGATGGTAATCGGCGGCATCTATTTCTTCTTTGACTCGGTTCGCGTCACGACCGGGCACGCGGGCATCCTGAGTGGGGCGATGGGGGGAGGCGGTGGTCGCGGGAGGATGATTGACACGACCTCGATGGGAATCCTGTTCGTCCCGTTCTTTATCGGCGTCTTCTCATTGTTCGTCGATGCGCGACGCAAATGGGCGTGGTGGTTGACCTACATCGGACTCGCGTTTCTCGCGGTCGAAATCCTCAGCCGGATCCGGTTCATCGTTGACACCAAACTCACTCACCTGTTGGCGATGTTTGTGTTGATCGCGGCGGGATGTGCGCTGATCTTTCGGTCGTATCGAGAGCAACGCCGGTTTACGAAGCCGGATGATTCACGCGAGTAAAACCTCGACATCACCTGAGGATTTCTAGCATCACTCCTGGATTGCGGACGCCATGCGAACCGGAGGCGTGGTGGGCGAAGGAGTGCCTTCGGCGAGAGAAATTTCGGTAGTGGTGTTTGCTGGTCTTGTTACCGCGGCCCGGGCCAGGAAGGAGCCCTCGTTGGGGTCGACGACCGCGAATTGGGCGGGGATGTCGCCTTCGACGCGTTTGGGCAGTTTGAACATGGCTCCCGTCGCACCGTCGACAATCGCACCGGCGCCGCCACCGATCAGGATGTTTCCGGCGACCCAGGGGTCGAAACCGGCCTTGAGTTCTCGGCTCTGTGTCATCGAATCGGTTCCCGCGTAAACGACCGTGTATTTGGCGGGCCAAAACGGGAACGATTTCGCATCGAGGGTGACCTGTTGTGGCGTCACGCCTTGATGAACGACGTTGTTTTTGCGGTCTTGGACGCTGAAAAACGTCGGCCCATGGGTGTTATCAACCGTCACCGGGTAGCGTTTCTCGCTGGCGATCGTTGCGCATCCGATTTGGCCGAGAAGGCACGCTCCGGCGAGGCCGAGCATCAGGTATCGGCGAACGGTGGTTTTCCGGCGGCGCATGCGTGTCTCCTTTGAGAACGGCCCATTTAGAAAAAATGGTGCAGGAGAAAGTTCGTCCCCCCTGCCGTGGTTGTCCATCGGAAATCCATGCCAACCAGTACAGTCCAAATGGAGGAAAATGGGTTTCACGCGTTCGAGTCAAAATTCGTCAAGATCGCCTCTGAACAGACTCCAGTTGACCCGTTAGGCTGGACGACCCGAACCCACAGACACCCAACGGCGATCCCTCGAATCTGCGTCACGGCAAATGCGTGTGAGGCGAGAATAGGACACGGCGGACCGCGACCCACCCGTTGTGACGCACGAAACACAATCTCTCAGCAAAGGACCTCTGCGATGAGCGACATCATTCCCGCTTCCGCGAACGATTTGGCCGCCGACGGAACGTTGAAAGAACCCCGTCCGTTCGTCCACTTGCACTGCCACAGTCACTACAGCCTGCTCGACGGCGCCGGTGACATCGGCAAATTGGTCAATCGTGCCGCCTCTCATGGGATGAACGCGCTCGCGTTGACCGACCACGGCAATCTTCACGGGGCGCTCGAATTTTATCGAAAGGCCAAAAGTGCGAACATCAACCCGATCATCGGGTATGAGGCCTATATCGCGCCGGGCAGCCGATTCGACAAAGGCGGTGCATCGAGCAGCAAGGCGGCCAGTTATCACCTGACGCTGCTCGCTCAAAACCGAAAAGGGTTCAGTAATCTGATTAAGCTCGCCTCGGCGGCGTCGCTCGAAGGTTTCTATTTCAAGCCTCGGATCGATAAAGAGATTCTCGAAAAGTATAGCGAGGGAATTATTTGTCTCTCGGGTTGTGTCAGCAGCGAATTCAGTCGCGCCATTTTGAAAGGCATCGCGACGGAAGAGCATGAGCGCGAAGCGAAGAAGATCGCCGGTTGGTTCCACGACGTTTTTAAAGATCGATACTTCATCGAGATCATGAACAACGACGTGGAGATCCAACGGCAACAACTCGAGGGCGCCGTCACGATCGCCAACCAGATGGGGTTGCCGCTGGTCGCGACGAGCGATTGCCACTACGTCGATCCGGAGGACGCGGAAGCCCAAGACATTATGCTGTGTATCAACACGGGGCGTTTCCGCACGGACCAAACACGCATGAAGATGGAGAACGACCAGTTCTTCTTGCGCAGTCCCGAACAGATGTACGAGAAGTTCCCGGGACTCGATGATGCGGTCGCTCGCAGTCAAGAGATCGCCAATACCGTTGATATCGAAATCGAATTCAACAAGTACTTCTTCCCGAGCTTTCCGTGCCCGGACGAGAAAACGCCGCTGCAGTACCTTCGCGACTTGTGCGAACAGGGGCTCATGGAGCGGTATGAAGGCGATGATGAAAGGATCGTCGATGGCAAACTATCCGAGGAGGTCATGGCGCGGCTCGACCGGGAACTCGACGTCATCGAGAAACTCGGTTACCCGACGTACTTCTTGATCGTTTGGGACTTTGTGAACCATGCCCGCGACATCGGTATCTCGGCGACGGCACGGGGAAGTGGTGTGGGCGCGATCGTGTGTTACGCACTGTACATGTCGCACGTCTGTCCGCTGCGATACGACCTCTTGTTCGAACGGTTTCTCGACGAGAGCCGCACCGAGCCGCCTGATATCGATATCGACTTCGAGAAAGAACGTCGCATCGAAGTTATCGATTACGTGAAGGAACGATACGGCAGCGAGATGGTGTGCCAGATCGGTACGTTCGGAACGCTCGCTGCGAAGGCGGCGATCAAGGATACCGGCCGTGCGTTGGGCATTCCGCTGTCGCGTGTTAACCAGATCACGGAGATGGTTCCCGACGAGCTAAAGATCACGATCAGCAAGGCACTCGACAAGAGTGCCGACCTAAAGATGGCCTATGACGGCGACCCCGAAATTCGCGAGTTACTCGATCTCGCAATGAAGATCGAAGGTCTCGCGCGAAACGTCGGCACGCACGCGGCGGCGGTTGTGATCGCGGACAAACCGTTGACCGAGTACGTGCCTTTGGGGCGTGTGCCTGGTAAGCAGGATGTGATCACGCAGTGGGCAATGGTCGACGTGGAAGCGTCCGGCTTGCTCAAGATGGACTTCCTCGGTCTTCGCAACCTGACGATTCTCAGCCGTACGGTCAAACTCGTTGAGCAAACAACGGGCAAGACCATCGACCCGCTGAAATTCCCGCTCGACGACAAACCGAGTTACGCGTTGCTGCAACGCGGTGAAACGAAGGGCGTCTTCCAGCTCGAGTCCGGAGGTATCCGCGACCTGTTGCAACGGATGAAGCCGGACACGTTTAACGACATTATCGCAACGGCGGCACTGTACCGACCCGGACCGCTCGAGGGCGGGATGGTTGATGATTACGTCAACATCAAACACGGGCGACAACAGCCCGAGTACAAACACCCTGTGCTCAAGGAGATCCTGGAAGAGACCAACTCGATCATGGTCTACCAAGAGCAGGTGATGCGGATTCTCAACCGTCTCGGTGACGTGCCGCTGGCCAAAGCGTACACGTGTATTAAGGCGATTTCGAAGAAGAAGCAAGCGTTGATTGACGCCAACCATGACGTCTTCATCGCCGGTTCGGTCAAGAACGGTCTTGCCGAAAAAGACGCCGAAGATATTTGGAATCTGATCGTTAAGTTTGCCGGTTACGGTTTCAATAAGTCGCACAGTACCGCGTATGCACTCGTTGCCTACCAAACCGCGTACCTGAAAGCTCACTACCCGGTTGAGTTCATGGCAGCGTTGCTGTCGAGTGATATTTCCGGCCGGAACTTCAAACGCAAGGACGCACTCGTCGAGCACATGGAGGATTGCGATCGGATGGAGATCGAGGTCATCCCGCCGAGCGTGAATACGTCCGCCGCAGACTTCTCGGTGCTCGACGGCAAGATTCCGTTTGCACTCTCAGCGATCAAAGCGTGTGGTGGGTCGACGGCGATCTCGATCGAAGCCGAACGTCAAAAGAACGGACCGTTCCGAGATATCTTTGATTTCTGCGAACGCGTCGATCCGCATGACTGTAACCGCAGCTCGATCGAAACATTGATCAAGGCCGGGGCGATGGATTGTTTCGGCGCCAAACGCAGCCAACTCGCTGCGGTTATCGAACGTGCCATGCAAGCCGGTGCGGCGGTGCAAGCGGATAAGAAACACGGCCAGGGCAGCTTGTTCGGGGCGTTTGATGAAGAGGAGGAGGCCGCCGAAGAGGCCGCGTCACCCGGCGTGCCGTTACCCGACATCGAAGAGTGGCCCGATCGCGAGAAATTGCTGGCCGAAAAGGAAGTGCTCGGCTTCTATCTCGACAGCCACCCGCTCGCGGAATTTGAACCGAAACTCGCCACGTTCCGAACTCACCAAACCGATCTGTTGACGCAGTGCAGTGATCGCGAAGAGGTGATCCTCGGCGGCATGCTCAGCTCAATCAAAATCGCGCACACCAAGAACCCTAAGCCGGGGCAACCGAGTAAGTACGCGAACTTCGATCTCGAAGACATGCAAGGCAACGTGCGTTGCATTCTATGGCCGCGTGGGTTCGCCGTATGCGGCGAGCGAGTTCAACCCGACGCCGTCGTTTTGCTCAAGGGCAAAGTCGACCGGCGTGGTGGCGGTGACGAAGTGAACTTGATCGTTGATGAAATCACGCCGCTCGATGAACTTGACAATAAGTTCACTCACGGGATGCGGATCCGGCTCGACGAAGCCGATCACGATGAGACCACCGTGTCGAAGGTGCGTGAGATCGTTCGCGGGTATCCCGGTTCGAAGGAACTTCACCTTTCGATGGCGTTGCAGGAAGGTGAAACGGTGCACTTTAAAGCCGATAAATTCAAAGTCGATATATCACCGCAATTGCGTGAACGACTCGATGATTTGTTAGGCAACGGGCACTACAAATTGTTAATGAGCAAACCTCAGCGATAACGGTTTGACGTTATCACCGGGAGGCGGCGCTCTCGGAAAAGGTGTATTCCGGGTTTGACGGATCGAAATCTCTGTCCGTCAAACCGACGTTCAGTTTGAGGTCGTGATACTCATACGATTCGATCAACGTTTGCTCGCCCGTTTTGGCGTCGGGCCAATCAAAGCTGCGGAAACTGACGACGAGGTTTCGCTCGCGGTCGAGGATCAATTCGGCGAGCGAAAAGTCTCCTTCGCGGCCACTCGGTTTGCTCCGCTCGATCCGCAGATGCGTTAGCGATCGGCCGTCATATGGATGCCCTTCGGTCTTGAAGACTCGCACGTTCGGATCGTCACGGTCGACGTCGCCGCGACTGATCAATTTTTCGAGCAATCGCGTCAGACCGATTTCGGAGATCGGGTAGCGTTGTCCTCGCATCGCAAGGAAGCCATCGGGTGGCAAAGGGACAGTCATCATTGCACCGATCGTGCCTGCCTCGCGGACGAGCAGTTTGCCGTCGTTTTGGTTCTCAACCCAAATCACTTCACGGCCCTGAACGTCTGCCGGTGAATCGAATCGCATGTAGACCTTGAGCGGCGCACCCGGTTGCCCGCCGGGATGTCGGGTCGCGATTTTCATGAAGGCCTCTGATGCCGGTTGCAGCACGCCACTGCGGTCCTGTTCCTGTTTGATCATTCGCGTCGTGTAGTCGTCGAGGTTGGCGATGGTGGCTGCCAATGCCTTTTCAGCGAGTGCCAACATTTCACTCATCGTGACCTCAACGGTTTTCCCATCGGCGACCTGTTCTCCCTCAGCGGAGGTCATGATGTCGTCGTTTGACATCGGTTTGGGCGCGGTGGCGACCGCGACGACTGAGTGAGTTCGGTTGGATTCCCCCGACGCTAAAAATGCGATCAAAATGGAGGCGATTGCGGGGAAGGCGAGCAACCGGAGCCAAGCATTGGGGGTGCGGGAAGGTGGAGTTGTTGCGGACACCGCGAAAACCTTTGGAATAAAAACGAAATCGGTAGGCGAACACTCATCGGCCCGGCGTTGCGGGCGAAATCCGTTAACGCAGCAGCCGGTACCGCAGATTGCGTACCGATGGGATTCCGCTCTGACGACCTAACACAGGTACAGGATAATCACGTACCGCGGAAGGAGAGCGAACCGAGAAAGAGTCGATCGAACCTAGAAGGTTTCTGGGTAGATCACTAACTCAATGCGTCGATTGGCGACGCGGCCCGTGGGCGTGGAGTTGTCGCCACGCGGGTTGTTCGAACCGTGTGAAACGATGAACAATTGCTGTCCCGGCATTCCGCTGCGACGGGTCAGCAGGTCGAGCACTGCGGACGTTTGGGCTGAGGTGAGTTGATGGGCGCTCGAGGCGGCACCGCCATACATCGGTGCGTTGTCGGTGTACCCTTCGATGCCGATTCGTTGGCGTGGAAACACCGAACGCAATTGGGCGGCGACGGGATCGAGTAGGGTGCTGGATTGAGGTTGCAGTTGGGCCGTTCCGGGAGCGAACAATTGGTCCGACGGTAGGATCACCCGAATGACTTCGCCGTCTTGTTGGACTTGCAAATTGCCGAGATTGAGCCGACCGGCGAGTTGATTCAGATTCGTGTTGGCGCGGATCGTTGCTCCTCCACGCAATTGCGCGGACGCTTGGAAGCTGCGAGCGGAGTTTTGAGCTTCGCTCGCCGCGATGCGTGCGGCGTCGTATTGTTGGGCCGTGTCGGCGAGTTGTTTGCGAACGAGATTGAGCTCGTCACGATAGACCTGAGCCTGTTGTTCGCTCTGGGCCAATTGAGTGGTGAGTTGGCGATTGTTGTCGTCGAGTAATTGCACGCGGCGATTGAGTTCGGCGACTTGAGCCTGAACAGCGGTGATCCCGCCACCGGTTGCCGGAGGCGGTTGCCAAACGGACGTTCCACCGCCTGCCAAATAGGGATTTTGGCTGCATCCGGTCAGAAAAATGACGGACACCACGGCGCACCCAGCGATTGCACGATTCACAAGATGTGATCGCTCGATGGAGGAAGCGGCCGTGGAGTGCGGACGATTCTGACGCATGACTGCGAGCCGGCGGGGGTGGAAAAACTCGAACACAGCCGGACTTTAGACAAAACTTTCATTTCGTCACAATATTGATTCGCCGCAGTTTGCAATGGCGAAACATCGAACGTTCTTTCGAAAAAATCGCCGAATTCGTTGGCCAAAAATGAGCCACGGGAGCGGACTGGTTCGAGCCGGCGTCACGCACTGCGTGAGATTTCCCGAGCTATTTCAGCTTTTCAAACGCGGGATAGGCGAGATCCTCGTACTTCGGAATTTCGATCTCGGTTTGCCACGCGGTCAAGTCTCGCCGTAGTTCTTCAAGCTTTGCGGGCTCCTCACGTGCGAGATTATGTGCCTCGTAGGGATCTTCGTGCAGATTAAAAAGCTCGAATCGGTGTTCTAAACCGTGGGGCGTCGGATAGCGTTCCACCATTTTCCAGGGCCCCTTGCGAATCGCTGCACACGGACCGAACTCGCGATCGTTCTTGTACGTTGGGTAGTGGATCAATTCGCCATATCTCAACCAATGCATTGCACGCGTGGGAAGCGAAGCCGATGGATCACGAAGCAGCGGTGTGATATCGACTCCGTCCATGTTTGCATTTTGGTCCGCATGTCCTTTCACGTCGCTCATACGCAGGATTGTAGGATACAGGTCATGTCCAACGACGGCTTCTTGGCACGTTTCGCCGGCTCGGGTGACACCTGGCCATCGGACGAGCAGGGGCACCCGAATGCCGCCTTCGTAGAGAGAGGTTTTTCCCGATCGCAAGGGGAAGTTGGACGTCACTCCTTTGCGAATCTCGCCCCCGTTATCGCTGAAAAAAATCACGATGGTGTTGTCGCGAAATCCTTTATTGTCGATTGCCCTGAGCACCGATCCGACGCTGTCGTCGAGATGCTCGACCAATCCGGCGTAGGATGGATTGCGTTGATGAGAGTCTGGATCGATTAGTGATTTGTACTTAGCGACCTTGTCCCGCTGCGCTTCGATAGGCGTATGAACCGCGTAGTACCAGAGGTTGAGAAAGAACGGTTTATCTGACGCTTTTTGACGTTCGAGATAATCCACCGCCTCTTCGCCCAGACACTTCGTCAGATGGTCGCCGGGATGACGGTCTTCCAGATCCGGAACGGCACTTCGTTCGGCCGCCTTTCCTGTCTTGCGTTTATCGCGGAATGGGTAGAAGTAACTTCCTGGGCAACAGAAATCGTTGGAGGCGATGACTTCATCAAAGCCTTGCTCGTGCGGTCCCGTGACACTTTTTGTTCCGACGTGCCATTTTCCGATGTGGCAGGTGGAGTACCCGGCATCACGAAGCGCCTCGGCAACCGTGTATTCCTCACTGACGAGAAAATCACCACCGCCCTCCATGCTTCTCAATCCGCCGTGGCCGACGATGCCCAGGCGGGCCGGGGTCTTGCCGCTCATGATGGCCGCGCGACTCGGTGAGCAGGTTGGCGATGTGTAGGCTCTTTCGAACTTCACGCTATCACGGGCGAACGCGTCGATGTTCGGAGTCTGATACAAATCGCTGCCGGTGCAGCCCAAATCGGAATAACCCAGGTCATCAGCCAGGATCAAAACGATATTGGGGCGGTCGTCTGCACCAATGGTAACGGTCGACGACAGCGTCATCGCGATGCCCAAACACAGTGATGAAAAGATCTTTCGGGATTGTGTGAGTTGGTTCATGGAAATAGTTCAGTGGTCGTGGTGAGGTTTCAACGAAACGTGAGACGCCGAGAGGGATGGTCGGAGGCGGACGTCACTCGAAGCGAGCGTGGGCGGCGAAGAACGAAGACGGAAGCCCACTCCTCCGGTCACTGAGTTACTACCGCAGCAGAGCATTTTGGCCTTTATTCGCTCGCGTCGATGTCTCGCGGCGACGCCGAATCGTGTGATGACCGGGGAGGAGGTAGTCGCTGGCTCCCCGATGCCCAGCCATGGGGGCGAACACCGTACAATGCAATTGTCCGCGTCGTCGGCATCTACGTGATTCACTTTCGTGCTCCCCACATTCCAACCGAAAGCGTCATCCCCATGTCAAACACTGAAAACCCTGTTTTCCTCTCTCCGGGTGACGATCCTGAGATGGCAGCAGCGAGCAAGAAAGCCAGGCAAACGTTCAAATATTTTTGGCGAGAACTTTCTTGGGAAAACCGTCGGATCATTCCCGGGTTAGAAGTGGCCGCGGTGAAAGCCTCGTTGGCCGATCCTCCGGAAGTGCAGGCCGAAAATCCGGATGGTTTGGAGGTTGAGCATATGTGGTTGTTAGACGTGGATTTCGATGGGCGGCACGTCGAAGGAACTTTGATCAACACGCCTCACTCATTGAAATCGTTTCAAGAAGGCCAACGTGTGAAGATCGCTGGCAAACAGCTCGGCGATTGGATGTACGTCTGCATGGGAGAAGTGTGCGGTGGGTTCACGATTGATTTGATGAGAAGTCGTATGGAAGCGGGCGAACGCAAACAGCACGACCGTGCGTGGGGACACGATTTTGGTGATGTTGGCATTGTGCCTTTGGTGCCAGCGAGTTACCTGGGCGGCGAACCACCCAAGAAAAAAGGCTTTCTATCGCGTTTCAAGAAAACACCTCAGAAACCACAGGACTACGCAAAGATTGCCGCCGCCGAACACCCGATGTCGGTCAACATGCGAGAATCGTTCGAGCAGACGTTGCAAGAAAATCCTGAGCTTCTCCACGAGACCGATGACAAGGGCTTCACGTTCCTGCACCAACTCTCGCTGGCCGGCTCACTTGATGGAGTTGATGTTTGTTTGAAGCATGGTGCTGACGCGAACACGCCCGCGGCCAACGGAATGAAACCGTTCGACCTTGCCAAGTGTTTGGCATGGGACCGAGTGATGAAACGGTTGCAACAAGGGTGACAAACCGCTGGCTTCGGACATGCACTACCATCCGACGGGCACTGGTATCTGATATACGCCGGAGTCTTTTCTTTGGCCGATTCGTGATTGATCGACGTGCTGCCGTTGCCCTCATTCCGATATCCATTCCGCTTGATTGACCCGGTATGAGCCACCGATGAGAATGGGCAGATTCATCCCCGCTGAAACTCGTACGGACAAACCTGTGAACTTCTATCCCCGCGTCTTTTGTAAGTCGAGTTCGGTTCTGCCGAAGTCTCGCACATGGATCGTTTTCCTTTGTGTGCTGTATGCCCTTATCGGAAATGGTCGTGTCGTTTGCTCGGCGCAAAACATGGCGAGACCCAAAGCGTCCGAACCGGGCGAGGTCAATGCGAACCAGGTAAAGCCGAATATTCTTTGGATTACCAGTGAGGACAATGGCGTCTCATGGGTGAGTTGCTACGGAGGGACGAATGTTCAAACCCCGGCGATCGACCAATTGGCGAAGGAAGGGTTTCGCTACACGCACTGTTTCGATAACGCTGCCGTCTGCGCGCCCACGCGATCATGTTGGATTACGGGAATGCATGGTGTCTCCAACGGCACCCAACCGATGCGAAGCCGTAACGAAATTCCACACGACAAGATCAAGTATTATCCAGACCTTCTAAGACAGGCCGGTTATCACACCTCCAATCCGGGGAAGACGGACTACAACATCGGCGGACGCCCCGACAAAGAATGTTGGGACTACGCAGGCGGGAAAAAACAGACCCAATACGGCTGGAAGCTTCGTGAACCAGGCCAGCCGTTTTTCGCAGTGGTGAACATCACGGACAGTCACGAGAGCCGAGCCCACGGGAGCGTCGAGAACACGAAGCATGATCCTGCGAAGATGAAGTTGTTTTCCTATCATCCGGATCTGCCCGATGTTCGGAAGAACTACGCGAAATATGCCGATGCGGTTGAGCAAATGGATCGTCGGGTGGGCGAGATTGTCGCGGCGCTCAAGCACGACGGTTTGTATGACGATACCATCATCGTCTACAACTCCGATCATGGCGGTGTGATGGCGCGAAGCAAACGCTTTCTTTATTCAAGTGGCGTGCATTGCCCACTCGTTGTTCGGATCCCCGAAAAATGGAAGCAGTTCTATCCCGCCGCCGCTCCCGGTACGACAGTCGACCGTCTCGTCAGTTTTGTTGACATGCCGAAAACGTGGCTCAGTTTGGCGGGAGCTGAGATCCCTGACCAGTTCCAAGGCAGAGTTTTTCTAGGCGAGGGTGTCGAGTCGCCGCCGACGTATCACTTTGGGTTTCGCGAACGTGCTGACGAACGACTCGATAACGTCCGGTTAATGAGGGACGCGCGGTTTGCGTATCACAAGAACTACATGCCCTACGCCCCCGCGGGACATCACTTGGCCTATCTGTGGAAATCACCACTGACGGCGGCGTGGGAGAAACATCACCGCGAAGGCAAAACGGACGAAATCACGGGGCGATTTTTTCGTCCGCGTGTGACCGAGGAATTCTATGACAACGAATCGGATTTCGATAACGTTCACAATTTGATTGACGCTCCCGAGCAACAGGCGAGAATCGCTGAACTCAAGTCCGCGATGCGTGCCAAGCAACTCGAGTTGAGAGACTCGGGCCTGATGCCTGAAAAGATGCGGGAGCGTCGCGCCGCAGCCCACAACGTCACGCTGTACGAAATGGTGCGAGATGAATCGCTGTATCCGCTCGAAAAGTATTTGGACGCGGCTGACTTGGCACTCGCCCGGGAGACGGCGAACCTGAACGTGTTCGAGACCGGCATGTCGGACGCCGATGAAGTGGTGCGTTGGTGGTCCGTTGTTGGGATCCACTTACTCGGTGCAGACGCGGCGGAGGCAATCGATGTCTTAGAGCGTGCGTTGCAAGACGAGGCAGATGAAGTTCGTATGATGGCGGCCTGGACGTTAGTCAATCTCGGACACCCCGACGATGCGGTCGAATGCCTCGATCGATTGCTGTTCGAGGGAACCGACGACGAAGTCATGTTGCACAACGTGATCGATTGGATAGGCGAGCCTGCATTTCCATTGGTGAAGAAGTACATCGGAAATGGTGGAAACCGCCAGGGTCGCTACGGTATCGGAATCTTAGGGCGTATCGCTGAACTTAATGGTTGGTGATCCCTTGTGGATCTATGACGCTCGGCAGTAATTTGCAGATGGTTGGATGGGCCATCACGATCCTCGAGAGCTGGCGGTGTGTGTTTGGGTGAAGGTGTCATTTAAACCTGAAACCTTCTGAGATTCTGCCACCGAAATTGGCGTCTGTTACGCAGCAGAGTCTTTGTTGGCATGCGGTTTCAGTTCACCATCCGTATCCCTCTTTCTTAACGCGATAGACCAGGAACGAATTGATGAAAAAATTGTTGCTTACCGTCTCTTTCACGCTGGCTCTCGCCTTTCTTTGTCCGAACGCGATCTGCAAAGAAGCCGACACCGAGGGAGGGAAGCCGGATTCAGCAAAGCCAGCGAAGGTGACGCCAACACCGGTCAAGCCAGCTCCGACCAAGGTCGCAAAAGCAGCTTCAACGCCTGAGGTGGAGGAAGTTCCTCCCATGACGATCGGTTCACCGGCGCCTTCGTTGGATATTGAAAATTGGATCCATGACGGCGAAGGACGTTTTCCCAAAGTCACGGAGTTCGAGCCCGGTAAGGTTTACGTTGTGGAATTTTGGGCAACGTGGTGTGGCCCTTGCATCGCGTCGATGCCTCACATTGTCGAGTTGCAAAACAAGTACGCAGATCGCGGCGTGCAGATCGTCAGCATCACTCGAGAAGATGTTGAAACCGTGAACGCGTTTCTCGAACGCGAGGTTCGCCAGAACTCACGCCAGAGCGACGATGACAACGTGGCCGATGATGAAACGGGTGAGGATGAATCGGACGAGGAGCCCGCGCCATTGACCTATCGCGAGCTCACGAAATCGTATTGCCTGACATCGGATCCCGACGCATCGACGAACGATGACTACATGAAAGCCGCAAAGCAAAACGGGATCCCTTGCGCGTTCATCGTGGGCAAGGACGCAAAGATTGAATGGATCGGACATCCCATGTCGATCGATGATGCGTTGGAACAAGTCGTCAGTGATAGCTGGGATCGCGAAGTGTACCGCGAGGAATTCGCCGCGAAGCAAGAATCGCGTGCGGTCATCACTCAGTTGAGCAAACTGTTGCGATCGAAGAAGGAAGATGAAGCAATCGAGCTGATCGACGACTATATCGCCAATGGTAAATCTGAGTCGTCAAAGACTCAGTTGAAATCGATCAAGCTCAGTATGTTGATGACGAGAGTCAAAACAGCTCAAGCTGCGGCAAATCGGGCCGCCTCAGAGATGTTGGCGGACGATTCATTGGACGCTTCGGGTGTCAATCAGATTGCCTGGTCCGTTTACGAAATGAGCCGCCAAAACCGAGCGAACAAGAATGCTGTCTTGAAGATGGCGTTGGAGGCCACGCAGAGTGCAGTCGCCGGTGCGGGCACCAATGCTGTTTTTCTGATGGACACGATCGCCCACCTGCAGTACCAACTCGGTGACCGCGAAGCCGCTCTCAAAACGCAGCGTGCTGCCGTCGAAGCGGCGACTCCGGAAGTTCGCTCTCGATTGGCCAAGTATCTGACCGAGTTGGAGAATGAAATTGCGGATGAGGATGGCGACAGCCAGGAGGTCGATTCGGACAACGAGTAGTTGTTGACGTCGGGGGCATCGTTCTTCTCGCGTTGTCACGGCCGCATTCTTTGCAGCGGGACTCAACATGAGTTCCCCGGCATCTGGCTACCTACTTTGGAAAATGCAGCCGCCTTTCGAGCCCTACGTTACTCTCAGAAACGCACTCGAGGTGTTTGAGGTTGGGGCGATTGGCGTTCGGGATTTTGGTGTTCGAAATGCCGTGAACATGAACATGCAGATGAAGACCGCGAGCGAAAACGCGACTCCAAAGAACGACGTGATGCCGATGAAGAACCATCGGTGGAGCCAGTCGTTGACGAGCACGTTGGTGGGGGTGTTAGGGTCGACGTAAAGCTCTGCGGAATCTCCGACGGAGTACCTCGGAGGGTTCGACGAGATCGAGCGTTCCCAGCGGTAGTCTTTTCCGTGGATCTGGTATTCGAACACGGGACGCTGCGCACCGCCCTCTGTTGAACGCATCGAAACCACGTCTGCGATTACCATCTGCGAGCGGGCGATGAGTTGTTGTTGCGATGACCAGGTGTAGTACGCGGTCGCGAACATGATCGTGGCGAGCGTGCACCATAGAAGTGTTTGCAACGCAAGAAATCGAGATGGTTGCCAAGTGCGCGTTGGTTGGTTCTTCGTGCCACGTTCGATTGACGTTTCGTGGGGCGGTACCGAAATTCGGGAATTCGGAGTGTCGCCCGATGCCGCACGCAATCGTGAGCCGGTTTGTTTCGGCCGCGAGCGGGCCACATGTTGTTCCACAAATTCTTTCGACTCCATGAGTGAGAGGCGAAACGTCTCGCGGACAAACTTGATCGCTTCGATTTTGCCCTGTGTTTGAAAGACTTCAGCGACCGAGTGGATTTGATCAGGGGTTGGGGGGTGGCAGCCACACATTTCAATGGAACCTGCATCCGAGTTGCGTGGATTCAGCCGACGTGGCTGTGGCTACCAAGCGTGACTCGGAGGGTTTTGTTACCAAGAGAAGTCTGGACCGAGGGAACTATCGGTGATTTCCGGCGGTCGTTCCTGCAGAATTTATTCAGCGGGCGCGGATTGGGTGGCGGGTTCGATCGTGCCGAACAGGTGACCGCCTTTGGCGTCGTGTTGCCAAGTTCCGGCGTAACGTCCGTCATGGATCAACACGCGTGACGAGAACGTGCCCAGGCCTGGGATCCAAACACCATCGAGGGTGATCACGGGAGTGGAACCCGACCAGAGGATTGTTAGGTCCATCGGAAATTCACCGTCGACGTCGCCGTAGCGAATCTTGACCTTGAGCCGGTACATGTCTTTTTCGGCCAGCGGTTCGCACGATGCGATTTTGTAGGATTCCGGTTTCGGATCGGCCTTCGCGTTTCCCTCGATGGTGAATTGTCCGGTAAAAGTTGAGCCTGATAGATAGGCCGCCAATCGGGCTTCGCGACCAGTCGGGGATACTTGACCGGCTTTCATTTCGCCCTGTGAATCGGCCGGTGGTGGGGCGGGCTCTGAGGGGGCTGGCGCCGCAGGGGGGGCTGGCGCCGCAGGCGGTTGGGCGGACCCGGACGTCGCGGACAAGGCGACGACGAGGACACACGTCAGGGTGTGAGTTGAGATGGCCAGGATCGTGTTCGCAGGACGAAAATTCATCGCGTCGCCTCAGTGGGTGGGGTGTGGGGGAGCGGGAGGATTGGGGGCAATCTTGGTCCGACGCATTATTACAGACCTGTCGCCTTGCAGGTACGCCGCCGAACCGACAAACTTCGCAGACGGTCGGGATTCTCGGTGATTCGGCCACTTCGAACGCTTTCGCACCCATTCTCCCACCCCTGACGATCTCTTGACGACGGAAACGAACGAACAGGAAATGATCTCCGTTGCTGAGGATTTGTTCCCCTACAAATCAGAAACGCTTTTGATCGATGGGAAGGCACTTCGCTATATCGATACCAAGGTTCCGTCGAGCGATTCCGAGTTGACGCTCCTGTGCGTGCATGGCAACCCGACGTGGAGTTTTTACTACCGCCGAGCGGTCGAGCGATTTTCGCCTCGCTGCCGCGTTGTCGCGGTCGATCACATCGGGTGTGGGCGTAGCGACAAACCGGCAGCCAGCGAGTTCGCGTACACGTTGGCCGCTCACCGCGACAACTTGATCCGTATGATCGATGAGCTCGATCTCCAGAACATTGTTTTGTTGGCGCATGATTGGGGTGGTGCGATCGGGTTATCGGCGGTGCACGAGCGTCGCGACCGTTTGCGAGGGATCACGTTACTCAATACCGCGGCCTTTCCGCCGCCCTACATGCCCCGCCGCATTGCCGCGTGTCGATGGCCGATCGTGGGCACGCCTGCGGTACGCGGGTTGAACATGTTCGCACGCGCCGCGATTACGATGGCAATGTCGCGAACGAAACTCTCCGCCGATGCCGCGCGAGGGTTATTGGCCCCATACAACAGTTGGGCCAACCGGGTCGCCATCGATCGATTTGTCCGTGACATCCCGCTCACGCCAGATCACCCAACACTCGCAACGCTCCAGCAACTCGAAGCCGATTTGCCTGATTTTTCGAACGTTCCGATTCAATTGATTTGGGGGATGAAAGATTGGTGTTTTCGACCTGAATGTCTGCGTCGTTTCCAACAAGTGTGGCCGCACGCCGCGGTGAAGGAATTGGCCACGACCGGCCACTATGTGATCGAGGATTCTCCGGAGGAGACTCTCGAGACGATGGAAGCATTCTTGTCCCAATTTGGCATCCCCGCTCGCGATGCCACGTGAGTGATTCACGACCGATTGCCAGTAGAGACGCGCCGTGGCGGGTGATCTCATCGGCGACACGTTGCCGAGCCGACGCGGTTCGGATGGCGTGTGTTCTTGAAGCGACCGCGCCGAAGGTCGGCAACGTGCATCCGGCGGCGCGGTTTGATGATCTCGCGTACGCCGATTTCGTGATTGCTGCGGGGGTGACGGCGGACGCACTCGGGAATCTCAAAAACGATGATCCGGTCGGCGATGCCATTGCGAGTGCGGTGCGGGCATCGGTGGAGGCGACGGGCACGAACGTGAATCTCGGCATCGTGCTGTTGCTCGCTCCGCTAGTAGCGAGTGAACCGGATTGGTCTGCGTTGAACGAGTCACAGTCCGCGAAGTCGTTCGATCAGCGCTGTCGGCAGTGGCAAGCCCGTGTTGAGTCGTTGCTCGCCGATGTCGACCCGCAACAGGGAGCGGTGATTGCCGGGGCGATCTCCGGTTCATCGGCTGGTGGACTGGATGACGACTCGCTCGGGGAGGATCATCCGCTCGACGTCAACGGCGATGTTGGCATGTCATACGACATTTTGGCGGCGATGCGTTTGGCGTCCACGCGGGACCGGATCGCTCGTCAGTATGCCGAAGGTTATCGCGATTTGTTTGACGTCGTTGTTCCCACGGTTCGTGAACGGGTTGACCGAACGGGTGACGTGTTGTCAGGGATTGTGCTCGCGCACATCGAATTGCTTGCGGCGGAGGGAGATAGTTTGATCGCGAGGAAATGCGGGAACCAAGAATCGGCTCGCGTCGCGGAACTTGCTCGAGAATGTTTGGCGGCGATCGACGGGAGCGATCCTGCGCAGATGGCCGGACACGTCCGCGTGCTCGATGAGCAATTGAGAGCGGACGGGAACCGGTTCAATCCGGGAACGTCGGCTGACCTGATTGCTGCTGCGGTTTACGTGTTGCTGCGGGTGATTTAGCGGACGGTTTTAGGCTCGACCGCTGATTTGTTTTCTCTTGATGTTGAAACGGGCGATGCCGGTAACAAACATCACCCCGCCGAGGATCAACAACACGATGCCCAACACCAGCATGTCAGGGGAATCGCCAAAGAATTTGATTAACGTGCCACCGGTACCCGCCATCATCAGCGCCGTCCGCCCGTAGGCGAGCAGCGTTCTTTCGTTGGCGAGGTCGGTTCGGAGCAGCGCGAGTTCGTTTCGTCGGTCTTGCGGTGCGTCTGGGGCATGCGGTTCGTTTGTCATTAAATCAAAACAATCGGTTGATGCCGTTGAGCGCTGCAACGCGGTAGGCTTCTGCCATCGTCGGGTAATTGAACGTGGTCTCGATGAAGTATTCGATCGTGTTGTGCTCGTCGGGCTGATTCATGATTGCTTGGCCGATATGCACTATTTCGGATGCGTTGGCACCGAAGCAGTGCACACCCAGGATGCGCTTGGATTCGCGGTGAAAGAGCAGTTTCAACATGCCGACGGTTTCGCCGGTGATTTGAGCCCGTGCCAGCGATCGAAATTGTGCTTGGCCGACTTCGTAGGGGACGCATTGGGCCGTGAGTTCTTTTTCGGTGGCGCCGACCGAACTGATCTCAGGACTCGTGTAGATTCCCGTCGGGATATCGTGCAGTCGCAGGTTACCGCTGCATTGGCCGAGCATGTGCATCCCGGCGGCCCGGCCTTGCGTGTAGGCGGCGCTGGCCAGGGACGGGATGCCGATCACATCGCCGACGGCGTAGATATGCGGAAGGCAAGTTTGGAATTGTTCATCGACATCAATTTGCCCGCGATTGTTGGCCTCGATCGGCAAGTTTTGCAAACCGAGATCGTCCGTGTTGCCTTGGCGACCGTTGGCCCACAGGAACACATCCGTTTTGAGCACTTTGCCGCTCTTGAGGTACAGCACCACGCCATCGGAATGACCTTCGATGCGGTCGAAGTGTTCGTTGTGCCGAATGATGACACCCTGATCACGCAGGTGATATGACAACGCGTCGATGATTTCGTCATCGAGGAATTCGAGCAATTGGGCTCGTGTGTTGATCAGGTTGACTTTGATACCGAGATTGCGAAACATCGACGCGTACTCGGTGCCGATCACACCGGCGCCATAGACGGTGATCGAACTCGGTCGCTCTTTCATGTCCAGGATGGTGTCGCTGTCGAAGATTCGCGGGTGCGAAAAATCGACGCCCGCAGGTCGATAAGGACGCGATCCGGTTGAGATCACAAAGTGGGCAGCCGTGATTGTTTCGCCGTTATCAACACGGATGGTGTGTTCGTCGACGAAGCGTGCTTGGCCACGATGGACCGGAACATTGTTGCGGTCGTAGAACGATTGTCGCATCGAGACTTGCCGACCGATAATCGTTTGGGTGCCGCGACCAAGTTGTTCCATCGTCGGGGCGACGGTAAACCCGAGTTCCCGCATGACGGGATTCTTCAGCGACTTCATCGTGCTGGTTACCGCGTACCGGAGTGCTTTGCTGGGGATGGTTCCCCAGTGAGTGCATCCGCCACCTATTTGTCGGTAACGTTCGGCGACGCCGACTCGCCATCCCCCTTTCGCCGCCTGCATCGCAGCCCCTTCGCCTCCGGGGCCGGTTCCGATGACGAACAGGTCGTAGTCAAATTTGGATCGCTCGGCTTCGGTCATTGGCTTGGGTTCCTTCTCAGGATCGTTGCTGGTTTCCGTCGATGCCGTCTTGGTGATGGTCGAACTCAATTGTGAGCTTCCTGTTTTTGAGAAGGGACGTGTCGCGGGCCGAATGATTTTGGTCGAATCAGGAGCGAGAAAGACAACAAATGATATTCCGGTTCCGCCAGCCCCTGGTTTTACGATGTTGCTAGCCTGCGTCCAGACCGACATCCAATTTGCATCGGTGAGAGAGAATCTCAAGACGGTTCTCGACACGCTCGAACGGCTCAGCGAGAAAGGCGTCGATCTCGCGGTTTTTCCCGAGTGCATGTTGACCGGGTACGCCTTCGACAGCCGCGAAGAGGCGTGGGGAGTGGCCGTTGCGGAAGATTCTGACGAGATTGCTGAAATCATCGCCACGTCGAAGCGGACGGGGGTCGCGTTGACGATCGGTTCGCTCATTCGCGACGGCGAAAAGCTGCACAATGCGGCATTGCTGATCGCGGGCGGGGACATCGTCGGCCGTTACCACAAAATTCATCTTCCGCATTTGGGGGTGGACCGCTTCGTTGACCGAGGTGAGATTCCTTACCAGGCATGGACGTTGCCCGGCGAGCACGCCGCCCGGGTGGGGCTCGGGATTTGTTACGATATCTCGTTTCCTGAGCCGATGCGGGCCCTCGGGTTGGCGGGGGCGGATGTGATCGCGTTGGGGACCAATTGGCCGGTTGGGGCGTTTCGTACCGCCGAAATCGTGCCGCCGGCCCGAAGCATGGAAAACCATCTTTTTTTTGTGGCCGCGAACCGGATCGGGCACGAACGCGGGTTTGATTTCTGCGGAATCAGTTCCATTTGTGGCCCCGATGGCGTTGAACTCGCTCGTGCGAAGGGCGCCGAACCCGAGATTTTGTTCGCGGAGGTGGATTTGGCGCAGGCCCGCAATAAGCGAATCGAGCGAACGACGGGCAAACACGTGATCGACCGGTTTGCTGATCGCCAACCTGAGTTTTACGATACGCTGACGCATCCCGTCCGCCCGAACTCCCCCTCTGAATGAACCTGAGAGTCCCATGAACGAATCTGACGAATTGCCGATCGAGGTTTCCGTTGAGGAGGTGGACGCACTTCGCAAGTCGGGCAAAGACTTCATTTTGCTCGATGTTCGCGAGCAACAGGAATACGACACCGCCCGAATTGAGGGGGCTCGACTGCTGCCGATGAGCGAGTTGCGGACGCGGCTGGGAGAGTTGGAGTCGCACCGAGATGACCATATCGTGGTTCAGTGCCATCATGGCGGACGCAGCATGCAGGTGACCCAGGCTCTACGTGGTGTGGGATTCACGCAGGTTCAAAACATGGCCGGCGGGATCGATCAGTGGTCCCTCAAGGTGGACCCGTCGATTCCCCGATATTAGAGAAACTGACTTAGGTTCTCCGATTTGCCTGCGGGGCTGAAGACTCACGAGAGCGAGTTTTTGGCGTCAATGCCCAGGATTTGCCGGAGAACAGAGCGTTGGGGTTGTGGGAAAACGTTTCGTTTTCTAGCATTTCGCGTTCCGATAAGCCGGCGGTAAATCTGCCCCGGCTCCCAATTCCCCTTTTCTTTCATGTCCTTGGTGGGGCGAAGGGCGTTAGCGTAGGTCCCGACCGGTGTAACCGGGGGTGCTGCCGAAATGCTCTGGAATCGGCACTCGTTATGACGATGTGCCTGTATTCTCGAACCCGACGTGAAAAGAAACAACATGGAGATTGCCCGCATTTACGGGCAAACAAGCACTGATGGCAAACGAAATTGTTAAAGAGATGATCGAGTCGGGCGTCCACTTCGGGCACCGCACCAGTCTCTGGAACCCGAAGATGGCCCCGTACATTTTCGGCAAGAAGAACCAGATCCACATTCTCGACATTCGCGAAACACTCCGCGGACTTCTGCGGGCCAAGAAATATCTTTCGCAAGTCGCAGCGGGCGGCAGCCTGATTCTGTTCGTCGGAACCAAGCGTCAAGCTGGTGAAGCCGTCGAAGAGCAGTCGCTGCGTGCCGGCATGCCTTTCGTCAGCGAACGCTGGCTCGGTGGTACGTTGACCAACTTCCGTACCATTCGCAGCCGTCTGGGCCGATTGGAAGAACTCGAAGCACTCCGCAGCGGCGACCGTATCAACGAATACAGCAAGAAAATGCAATCCTCGCTCAACCGCGAGTATCGCAAGATGTACCGCAACCTCAACGGTCTGCGGACCATGAACCGTTTGCCCGAAGTGATGTTCATCGTCGACCCAGGCAAAGAGCGTAATGCGGTTCGCGAAGCCAAGCGTCTCGGCATCACCACCGTTGCCTTGATCGATACCGACAGCGATCCGAGCCTGATCGATTTGCCGATTCCAGGTAACGATGACGGTATCCGCAGCGTTGAGATGATCATGCGAGAACTCGCTGATGCGGTCATCGCGGGCAAGGGCCAAGCTCAAACGCAGGCTGCCGACACTCCCGCTCCTGCAGCGGCCGCAGCACCCGAAGCTGCCGCACCGGCGTCGGAACCAGCCGCCGAAGAGGCCGCTGCTGCCCCAGCGACTGAACCTGCTGCCGAGTAGTTCGTGTCTCTCGTGGGAGTCAAAACGGCTTCCTGAATAATATCGCGGTAATCATTCGATTGCCGCGATTCGTTGGCCCGGAATCGGGGCGATCACGAGTTTCGTAAAACGAAGATTTCGTGAACCGGCGAACCAAAATTCTACGGCGCCGTTACTCATGGCGGGGGTGATTTCACAGCCTCATCTTGCCGGCAGCAATGCGGGCGGCCGCCGGCGCAGGCGGGCACCCGCACCGATTCACCAACCCATCTCCCCAATCAATACAGTTGACTCTCTAAAATTAGTTAGGAACAAAGAATGAGCATTTCTGCAAAAGACGTTAGCGAGTTGAGAAAATCAACCGGCGCTGGCATGATGGATTGCAAGAAGGCGTTGGAGGAATCCGGCGGCGACATGGAAGGTGCCCTCGATTACCTTCGCAAAAAAGGTCAAAAAGTTGCTGAGAAGCGTGCCGATCGTGATGCCAACGAAGGCGTCGTTGTCGCGTTGACCGAAGGCAAGAAGGGCATGTTGTTGGCTCTGAGCTGCGAAACGGACTTCGTCGCCAAGAACGAAAACTTCATCGCGCTGACCGAGCGAATCGCTAAGCTCGCAATGGAAAATGGCGCCTCGACGGTCGACGAAGTTAACGCGTTGAGCATCGAAGGCACGACCGTCAAAGAACACCTCGTGACTGAAACCGGTCGTACCGGTGAGAAGATCGAAGTCTCTGACGTTCAAGTCGTCGAAGGCGATAACATCGCGTCCTACATTCACGCCGGCAGCAAAATCGGCGTGTTGGTTTCTTACAAAGACGGCGGCAAGGAAGAAGCTCCTCAATTCTTCCGCGGCGTGTCGATGCACATCGCAGCGATGAAGCCATCGATCCTGCACCCCGATGAATTCGATGCCGAACTGGTTGAGAAAGAAACCGAGGCTCTGCGGGCTCAGATCATCGCCGAAAATGAACTCAACGAAAAAGAGAACCTCGGCAAGCCGGTCAAGAACGTTCCTCAGTTCGCCAGCCGTCGTCAGTTGACTCCCGAAGTCATGGCAGCGACCGAAGAAGCGATCAAAGCTGAACTCAAGGCCGAAGGCAAACCAGAAAAGATCTGGGACAAGATCATTCCTGGGAAACTCGAACGATTCATCGCGGACAACACCGCGTTGGACCAAGAGCGTTGCCTGTTGAGCCAGTTCTACGCACTCGATGACACCAAGACAGTCGAAGCGGCTGTGAAAGAACTCAGCCCTGAAGCTGAAATCGTCGAATTCAAACGCGTGGCCGTGAACTAGTCCAGCGACACGTTCACAGTCGTGTAACGATGAAAGACACAAAACGGTTCCAGTTCGCTGGGACCGTTTTTTTGTGCCATGATCAGAAACGCTTCCTTCGCCGGAGCAAACAAAAAGGAATCAGCAAACGATTCCGAACCTCCGCCCATCTTCAGTCGGTGACATCCTATGAATCCCACACAAACTTACGACCTCATCGCCGTGTGTGCCTTCGGCCTCGAAGCGGTCGTGAAGCGGGAACTCGCGGCACTCGGGATCGAAGCGACCATCGGTGAATCCGGGCGGGTGCATTTCCAAGGCACGTCGGAGACGATCGCAAAAACGAATCTCTGGTTGCGCTGCGCCGACCGCGTGACCATTCGCGTTGCCGAGTTTCCCGCCGCGGATTTTGACGCGTTGTTCGAAACAACGAAAGCGATCCCGTGGGGCGATTGGTTGCCCGTGGATGCGGAGTTTCCGGTGACCGGACGCAGTGTGAAGTCAACATTGACGAGCGTCCCGGCGTGCCAGCGGGCGGTCAAGCGAGCCATCGTGGATGCACTGCAGCGTGATCACAAAACCGAAACGCTGCCTGAGACGGGGACGCAGTACAAGGTTGACATCGCGTTGCTCAAAGACACCGCGACGATCACGATCGATACAACGGGGCGTGGTTTGCATCGCCGCGGGTATCGCGCTCACGTGACAGCCGCGCCGCTTAAAGAGACACTTGCCGCCGCGATGGTGATGCTGAGTTATTGGAAGCGTGACCGGCCTCTCGTCGATCCCTTCTGCGGCAGCGGAACGATACTGATCGAAGCGGCCATGATTGGGCGAAACATGGCTCCGGGGCAATCCCGTGAATTTGCATTTGAGCAATGGGCCGGAGCACCTCGCGAGGCGATGTTGCAACTGCGTAGTGACGCACTGCAAAACGTTCTTGACCCCTTGCCGCAGAGACTGCTGGGCAGTGACACCGACTTTCGAGTCCTGCGTTTTGCTCGCGAGAATTCCGAAGCCGCGGGGGTGACCGCCGATGTGCATTTCGAAACGGCCGATGTCCGCGACCTTAAGAGCAGTCGTCGATTCGGATGTTTGATCACCAACCCGCCCTACGGAATGCGGATCGGGCGTGATTGGGAGATTGAAGAACTCTATGCCGCGATCCCGCATGTGCTGCGACACTTGCCAACCTGGTCGTTTTATTTTCTGACCGCGTACGGTGGTTTCGAGCAGGTGTTGGGGCGTAAAGCTGATCGGCGTCGTAAGCTCTATAACGGGCGGATTGAGTGTACCTATTACCAGTTCCAAGGTCCAAAGCCGGTGCTCGGGGAATCCGGGAGAACGGCAGCGCCGCCGGAAGAGGTGGCCGCTCCGGCGCCGGAGTCTGAACCGGATGTTGAACCGGCGACCGTGGCTAATCCGTGGAGCAGCAAGTCCGTAACGCAAGAGAGTGAGCCGAGTAAACCGACATCGGATCCGCCACGCGCCGCGAAGCCGTATGTGCATGCCGTTGGCGATGCCGCGTTTGGTGCATTGCCCGGCAACGCTCAACATCAGGCCGATCTGTTTGCGACGCGTCTGCGGAAACGGGCGAAGCATTTTCGTCGGATGATGTCGCGACGAAACATCACGTGCTACCGGATTTACGAACGTGACGTGCCCGAGATCCCACTCGTGGTGGATCGCTATGAAAACTATTTGCACTTGAGCGAGTTCGAGCGTCCTCATGACCGAGACGCGGCCAGTCACGCGAGTTGGCTCGACCTGATGGCGGAGACGGCGGGTGAGGCACTCGATGTCCCCAAACAGAACGTTTTCCTGAAGCGTCGATCACGCCAGCGTGGAAAAACGCAGCACGAAAAGGTGGCGGAGACGGACCGGAAGATTCCCGTTCAGGAAAGCGGGCTGACGTTTCTTGTTAACCTGGCCGACTACATCGATACAGGATTGTTCCTGGATCACCGTGTGACCCGGCAAATGGTCCGTGAAGAGGCTGCGGGAAAACACTTCCTGAACCTTTTTGCATATACCGGTTCGTTCACGACGTACGCGGCGTCCGGTGGTGCCGCCTCCACCACGAGCGTGGATTTATCGCAGACGTACCTGGATTGGGCTCAAGAAAATTTACAAGCCAACGGTCTCGCGGGATCCCAGCATCAGTTCGCCGCGATGGATATTGGGGAGTTCATTCGTCGTCATAAACCGGGCGAAGTCTACGACCTCGTCGTTTGCGATCCGCCGACGTTTTCGAACAGCAAGCGAACGGACCAGGATTGGAACGTTCAGACCGATGCGGTCCCGCTTTTAAACAACGTGTTGAAGCTGGTTCGACCAGGCGGCGTTATTTATTTCTCAACGAACTTCCGTCGGTTCAAGTTTGACTCAGAAGCGTTAACCGCGTCGACGGTTCACGAGATTTCCAAACAAACGGTGCCCGACGAATATCGAAATCGCCGTATCCACCGTTGTTGGAAAATCGTGAAGTAGTCGATCCGTCGGGCGAGTCTCGCTACGTTAAAACGAGGGTGCTCTAGGGTGCCGTTTCGTTGTGGCGAGGCACTAGAACGTTCCTTGGTAACCGTAGCGATGGTGGATCGCTTGGCATTCGGGACCGGTGATGTGCAGGCACTCGGCGAGCTGTTGTAGGTAGGCCACTTCGGCTCGCGTGTCGACATCGATCGCCATCAGCGAGACGCTGTACACCTCATATTCCATGCCTTGGGGGACCGCGTGGGCGAATGCGTGTAGGTCGTGAGGTCGTCGGAATTCACGCCTCAGGAATTCGGCTTCGCTGGCGTCGAGCGGTTGGAGTTGGGAGATGATCTCCTCCTGTTCGCGGGGATCAATGCGACCGTCGGCCTGTGCGGCCATGATCATCGCGGTGATCAGGAGTTGTGCGCGGGCGTCGTAGGCGAGACCGGAGTGGTGATCGTGATGATGTCGGTCGTGCTGAGGCGGTGGAGCGGGAATTCCGCGGCCCCGGTCGTTAATCCAGTTCGTCGCCTGAGACGGGAAATGACCACCCTGGCGATGGCGTCTTGCGACGCTGTCGCGAACCATGTGCTCAAACGGCGAGTGATGCGACGGCGGAAAACGACCGGGCGGGCCGGGCCGCGACGTCGGTTGGGCCGAGCGGGTGATTGCCGCGACACCGTTGAGCACCTCGCCGAGAATTTGACCGTTGCGGGGCGTTCGACCCGCCCGATTACCGAGCATGGCACCGAGAACTCTGACTGCGTCCATCGAGATTTCCTGTGGGGAAAATGAATTACTGCGAAATGATGTGTACATCAGGATACCATTTTGGCCGGGGGAGTGCGCGTTCCGGATATGCCGCGGGGAGGTCCGTCGATTGTGGTGAAGTGCCGGCAAAACCGTTTCAATTCCTTATCTCGGCGGGTATTCTGAGCGGATGCATGCTGAAACCACTCACCGTAATCAACGCAAATCGCTCGATCGCCCACCGGCGTTCCCGGGATGGGGAGCGTAACGCCGGTATGCCGCAATTTTTCAAATTTGTGATCACGACCTTGCTCTGGCTATCGATCGCCGGGACCGGGAAGGTCACCGTCGCGGAGACGGTGACTCGCGAGGGCGTGCATTTGCGTTTGACCAGTGACATTCCCGATGCCCGTTTGCTCGACGACCTGGTCTCATCGTTCGATGCCGCGGTCCCTCAGTGGTTGGCATTTTGGGGATTCCCGCCCGAGCGTGGCTCGGGGTGGCGGATCGACGGATATCTGATGGCGGACTCCGACGCGTTTCGGCGCAGCGGTGATTTGCCGGCGAGCGTTCCCAACTTTAAGAACGGGTTTGCGACTCCCACCGCGATTTGGGTCAACCGGCAATCGAGTGATTACTACAACCGGCATTTGATCCTGCACGAAGGCGTGCACGCTCTCGCGTTTGAGTTGTTTGGTGGAGGCGGGCCGAGTTGGTACATGGAAGGGACGGCTGAATTGCTAGCCACTCACCGTGACCGTCCGGCATCGTTTTACTTACCAAATTCAGACCCTGGTGAAGGAAACGGTGCCGCCAACGGCATGCTCGCCCAGGCGGACACTCAGTTCGAAATCAATGAATTGCCACGCAGTCGAGACGAATCCTCGATGTGGGGGCGTTATCGGGTGATCGAGCAACGCCGCAACGCCGACACGCTGCCGACTCTCGCGAGTGTGATGCGATTGCCGAACAATCTCGAAGGCGACGTGGACTCGTACACTTGGTGTTGGGCGGCTTCGCTGATGTTCACCTCGTATCCGGACACGCAAGACGCCTTCATCGCGGCAGCCAAAAATGGCCGCGATCAGTCGCCTTCCTTCACGACGCGTTTTTTTCGCGAGATTGGTGACCAATGGCCTGCCCTCCGCGCCAGATGGCAGTTGTGGATTCACGATTTGGAATACGGTTTTGACCGGGATCGGTATCGAGTCGAGCTTTCGACCGATGACCCCCGTTACGATGATGTTCCCAAAATATTGGCGATCGATTCGCGGAAAGGGTGGCAGTCCGCGGGAGTTTGGTTTCCCGCAGGAACGATTCGTCTTCGACCGAGTGGCCAATGTGTGATCGTCGCCAAGGAGAGTCTGGGCAACGATGCCGGGCGAGATGAGGAGGCCACCTTATTGCAGCGAGATTGGGTCAGTACTCCGGCGGGTATCACAGTGCATTTCCATCGTGGGGCCCCGATCGGCCAGTTGCAGGTTTGTGTCCTGCCGGTTCCGTCGGCGGATCTCAAGGAAGTCAACGCGTTGGACATCCGCCCGTTGGATTCCCGAAACGCCACCGCGGTCCATTCGGCCTCTGCCGGGGTTACATCGTCTGCGGAAGCGGTCCACACGGTGCAAATCGATCGTCCGAGTTGGCTGTTGTTTCGTGTCCACGACGTCCCAGGTGATGACGGTCGGTATCAGCGGGCGGACAACCGTGGCGGGTACCAGGTTCAAGTTTCCCGATAGCGGGCCGGTTTGTATTTGGTTCGTGTGTTGCCCCGTTGAGTCCAGTTTGCCCCCTCCGCCGTATACTTTGTTTCTCCAGCGTATCGTGCGAGATGCCCCGCTCCTTCTCGATGACAGATAGCCCCGATGAATCATAGCCGCCTCCGTCGCCGACACGGTTTTTTCTTGATACTCGTTTTGGTCGTTGTCGCGGTGGCGACGATGGCGGTTTATTCGTTCACGGAACTGATGTTGGCCGCGGATGAGACTGCGTACCTGCAAGGTGATCTGGTGCAGGCGAGGTTGAACGTGGACACCGGGGTCGAGGCGATGCGATTGATCTTGGCGAGTCCGCCGGCGGATCGCGACGCGATGGGAGGCGTTTACAACAACGCGGCCCGTTTCCGCGGAGTCGCGATTACCAACAGCGTCGATGGGTCGGTACAGCGGTTCACGGTGATTGCACCTGGGATCGGTGACACCGGGGCGTACGGCGGGATCCGGTTTGGTTTGCAGAACGAATCGGCGCGAATCAACGTCAACGCGTTATTGGTTTTGGAAGAAAATTCCGAGGCGATCGGGATGCTGACATCGTTATCAGGCGGCGATGTGGATGCCGGTGGTATCCTCGGTGATGCGATCGGCGTTGGCTCCGGTGCAGCGTCTGGTGACGATGAGATGTTGGATGCGGACAACATTGCGGTGCAACTGTTGATGACATTGCCGGGGATGGATGAGTCGACCGCCGACGCGATTTTGGATTGGATCGACACGGATTCCGACCCGCGCCCGTTGGGATGCGAAGACGAATACTATTCGTCATTAACGACGCCTTACGCGTGCCCGAACGAGCCCCTCAAGAGTGTGGAAGAATTGCTGTTGGTCCGTGGTGTGACACCGCAACTGTTGTTCGGGGCCGATACCAATCGCAACGGGGTTTTGGATCTCGACGAACAACAGCGGACCGCCGCGAGCATCGATACCGCGGGCGTGCTCGGTTGGGCATCCTACCTGACCGTTCACGGTGGTGAGAACAACAAGACCGCTGCGGGTGATGAACGTGTCAATGTCAACGACGAAGACCTCGAGGTTCTCTATGACGAGCTGCTGACGGCGCTCGGCGACGAAACCTATGCATCCTTTATTGTCGCTTACCGGATGGCGGGCAAATCGTCGATCGAAGATTCGGCGGCATTGATGGCTGTTGCGGCAGTCGGTGGTGGCGACGGCGGTGACGAAGTCACGTCACCTACCGGAGGAGGTTCCGAGGACGATTCAGAGAAAGAGTTGTGGACCGGGGAAGCGATCGCGGACCTCGATCTCACCGCCGGCGCGGGAGTGGAGATCAATCAGATTTTGGACCTCATTGATGCGGAGGTCACGATCGGTGAGGGGGACAACGCAGTGGTGTACATGTCCCCTTTTATTGGCGACCCGGCTTTGATGGCCGAGTACCTGCCTTTGTTGGTGGATCAATTGACGACGCAGGACGTCGATGTGTTGCCCGGACGCATCAATCTGAACGAGGCACCGGCAGAAATTTTGGCTGGGATTTCGCTGGTCGATGTCGACACGATGGCGGCGATTCTCGAGGCCCGAAATGCGGGAGGTGCCGGTGGTGGGTCTCTCGAGAGCGGATCTTCGACCGACCGCACCCACGAAACCTGGCCCCTGACCGAAGGGATCATCACGCTGGATCAGATGCGAGCATTGATGCCACTGGTAACCGCTGGCGGGGACGTATTTCGGGCCCAGGTGGTCGGGTTTGACGAAACGACGGGCTTGGCCGCTCGCGGTGAAGCGATCATTGACGCCACGACGGTCAACCCGCGGGTGGTCGCGTATCGAGACCTGACTCATCTGGGACGAGGGTTTGAACTGTCGGTTTTGGGCGGATACTAGTCCACCGATGTTCGCTTCTCGGTCGATTTCTCGATGTTCCTGCGAGTCACTGAGACTAGACTGGGGTTTACCCAGTATCTCACGCGAAAAGACGCGAAAAATGCCGTTTTTGGCAACGAATGAAACCAGGGACTGAACACCCTGCCGACGAAACTTTTAGCACTCAGCCGTACACTTTTATGCTTCGAATTGCACTCGATTGGGATGACGAACAGATCCGGATGGTGGCCGCCGACCTCACGGGGCGGCAATTCAAGCTGCGCGCCGCCGCGGTGGTGCCCATTGGCGACCGGGATCTTCCGACGGCACTCCGCGATCTGATCCGGGATCACTCGCTCGAAAAAGGCGAGTGCTTGGTCGCCATTGGACGCGATCGGGCGGAACTACGCCAAATGGATTTTCCTCCGGTACCGATGGAGGAATTACCCGAAATCGTTCGCTTCCAAGCGATCCGGCAATTCGCGTCGGCCGGCGACAGTGCCGCGATCGATTACATGACCACGCATGTCGACGCCGACGGGATCAAGGCGATCGTCGCGGCGACGGGCCCGGCTCAATTGAATCCGATTCAAAAGACCATCGAGGCGGCCGGTTGGACGTTGCACCGGGTCGCGCTGCGGCCAATCGCTGCGGCAGCACTGTACCGGATGAAGGTCGCCGACACGCCGCCACCGGTTGATGACGAAACACAACCGACAATCGCATTGATCGATTTGGTCGCCGACGAAGCTGAAATCGTGTTACTACGCGGAGGCGAAATTGTCTTCGTGCGTTCGGTCCGATTGCCACCTCATGCTCCTGTTTCCGCTCCAACCTCGCATGCTCGGACGAATTCACTCGCTGGTGAAATTCGTCGTAGCTTGATCGCCTGCGGGGCGGTCGCGTCTCAGTGCAATGTGGTCATGTGGGGTACCGAAGAACGGCACGGCGAAGAGATGACGTTGTTGGCCGAACGCATCGGTCAGCATCAAGACACGCCTTGTCAAACACGTCTGATCGACCCGCTCGAATTGGTCGGTGCCGATCCGAGTATTCGAGCGTCGACTGGTTCTTTGGTCGGTCGTTTGGCGCCGTTGGTCGGCTTGCTCGTCGCCGATGCGAGCAGCCCTGATGAGTTGATCGATTTTCTCAATCCGCGGAAAACGATCGAAGCCAAAACGGACACTCGCAAGGTCGCCGCGATGGTTGGCATCCCGGCGGCGTTGGTCTTGGCCGTCGTTTGGATGTTGTGGGGAAACCTTTCCCGACTCGATGAGCAAATCGATAAACAGACTGCCGCCAATTCAGAGCTGCGATCGAAGACGAAAACGTCTGACAAGATGATCGAACGGACCGAGTTGATTGATCAATTTCTCGATAGCGATGTGAACTGGATCGATGAGTTCGAACGTTTGGCAAAAACAATGCCCGCAGCCGACGAATTGATCGTCAAGGAGGTCACCGCGGTAGCGAACCCGAGAGACGGTGGAGGGCGTATCGTCATTTCCGGTTTGGTGACATCGCCCGAAGTAATTGATGCTTTCGAAACCGCGATGCGTGATGAGTTCCACCAAGTCACCGGTGACAAGGTCACGCAGTTGGCAACCGATGACTCGTACCGATGGCAGATGATCGAAACGATCGCCGTTGCTCAGTCCGCGGTTCGTGAAAAACGATACGAACGCATGCGAGCCCTGCAACAAGAGACGACTGCGGACGAAGCATCCCAGAGCGAGAACACGAGCGATGACGAGACGACCGAACCCACCGCAACGGAGGCCACCTAATGACTCAGCGTGAACGCATTTTGTCGATCGCGATCGGCGGTCTATTCGTGGCCCTCGCGTTTCAGTGGGCATTCAACCAATATCGTTCGGCGGTTCGGTTTCGTCAAAACCGTTTGAATTCGCTCGCCAACGAAACCGAAGAGCTGCAGGCACAATGGCTCGCCGGTGCCGAGGCCGAACGGCAACTCGGTGAGTACAAAGTCCGCTCGTTGTCGAGCGATTCGGAAGTCGCCAAGAGTGCGTACCAGTCATGGTTGCTCGAAACGGTTGGACGCATCGGGGTTGTCGACGCCGTCGTTGACCCGGTGGGCGAAGTCCCCGTTGGTGACCTGTACACTCGGTTTGGGTTTCGCGTATCTGGAAAGACGAATCTTCAAGGGCTCGTTGATTTGGTTTATGCGATTCAAGCCCGTGATCAATTGCACCGCATCCGTGAGCTTCAGTTCGCGCCGTCGCGGCAGGGCGTTCGGCGTACCGACGCCAAGAGCGAAAACGGCGAAACGTTGAGTGTGGTGTTAACGCTCGATGCGGTTTCGATGGCGATCGCCGAGGCATCACCGCCTCCGCCATCGAGTGATCCGTCATGGCGAATCACTCGCACACTCGCTCAAACGCGGGACATCATTCTGAACCGCAACCTTTTCCAACCGCCGAATCAACCGCCACTGTATCGAGGCGACGAGCAAATCGTCGCTTACCGAGGGCAGAAGAACCCCGTCGATTTTTCGTTCACCGATCCCGAGAATGACTCGGTCAGTGTTCGCGTGGAAGGTTACTTTCCTGAATGGGTCGAGTGGGATAGCGAGTCGGAGCGATTGATCGTGAGTCCGCCGGTCGATGGCGAGAGTGCGAAGGATGAGGACGGAAAACTGATCGAGCAATTTGAGGTGCAGGTCATCGCCAGCGACAACGGTTATCCACGTCGTCAAACGGCATTTCCGTTGGTTGTCAAAATGCAATCGCCGCCGCCTCCACCGGCTCCCGAAACGCCACCGCCTGGATTTGACGACGCGACACAGACGTTCCTGACCGCGCTCGTGCAGGGCCGTGATGACTGGACCGCGTGGATGAACGTCCGAACGCGAGGGAAGACGTTGAAGCTCAAAATCGGCGATGAGTTCGAAATCGGTTCGATCCGCGGCAAAGTCACTGGCGTTTCCGCACGACGAGTGACGCTCGAAATCGATGGCCAGACGTATGAATTGCGTCCCGCCGGAAAACTCAGCGACGTGCTCGTCGACGACGAGTCCTAGCGCGTCACGACGACGAGACGCTCGTTCGATCCACCGCCTCGGTTGCTTCGGCAGCAGGGCGGTCGATCGTGACGTGACGCAAGATCGCACCGGCCATCGCGGCTCCGCTGAGGAACGCGCCTTCGACCCGTGGGCCACCGCACCAATCGCCGCACGCACCCAACATCGTTGTCCGGTCCCAAAGGCAACGATCGGGTAACGCTTGTTTGGTGTTGGCGTATCGCCAACGGTGAACGGCAACGTGATGGACACTGCCCAGCGTTCGACCGAGGATGGTTTGCAACGCGTCGATGAGTTGTTCGCGGACATCTTCAGTGTCGCTCTCGAGGTGCTCGGCCGACCAGTTCTCTGACGCGTGCAACACCCAACTCGACGAGGACTCGGGAGCCGGTTTCGCTCGTCCCGGTTTGGCATCGTTGCGAGCGATCCATCGCAGCGGACCGTCGTTCACGAACGCACCTTCGAACGGCAAGTCCGATAGTCCCTCGCAGTGCAACATCACTGTCCAGCAAGGAACCATGGGCACCGACGCGGCGATTTCGGCGAGATCAGTATGTCCATCAAGTAACGCGGCGGACTGCAACGGTGGGCAGTTCATCACTACCGCATCGAAACGCCCGAGTGACTCGTCGCTCTCATCGATCAGTTCCCAGGCATTGGAGTCGCGGACGATTTTGCCAACGCGGCAACCGAGCGAGACGTTGAGATCCGTGGCTAAATGTTTGGCGATGGAGTTCATCGCGGGCGAACCGACATAGCGCGATTGCGAGCGTTTTTCGGCGACGACTTCGCCGCCGGGTATCAGCTCGACAATACGGCCCATCCACGGAGCGGCCTTTCCGCCAGCGATCCAGCTCCGAACGTACCGGGCGAACCGGTCGTCGCGAACGGTGAAGTATTGGGCGCCATGATCGAACGAGGGAATGCCGTCGCCTCGCCGCGTCGCCATTCGTCCGCCGACCCCGCGAGACTTATCGAAAACGCGAACGTCGAGCCCGTGGTCGGTCATCGTTCGGGCAGCGGTCAAACCTCCTATGCCGGCGCCAATTACGGCAACGCGGGGCAGTTTCGCCGCGATCGCACGATCACAGCGGGCGGCATAACGGTCGAGGTCGATCCGGTCTGTGTGTTCGCTGATTGATCGCGGACGTACCAGTCCGAACACCGGAGCTGCCGGTTTGAAAGGTCTGTCGAATTGACCAAAGCACCACAGGATCCCACCGTAGCTCGCCGGGCTGCGACCATCGAGAGCGTATCGGTGGTTCAGGTCGACGAGACAACACATCGCTTGTTCGGGGCATTTCGTCATCGGCAGGAACGCTTTACCCCACGTCATCCGGACGTTGTTGTGTAACTCGCCGTGCCGCACCAGGCTTCGCTGAGCCGCGTCCCATAACGGGATATCCGTTTTGCCTCGAGCGAGTGTTTCCCAGTCGCGGGGGTGTTCCCGTTCATCTTTGCTGTGATCGCAAAGAGTTTCTTGGGCCCACCCGGGGCACGCCTCCAACGTGTCGAGTTTCTCGGCGTGCAACTCGCAGAAGTGAAACGACATCTCTCGCCAAATCAGGAATTCGTCGAGGAATTTTTGAGCCGCTGGGTTTTGGGATGCCAGGTTTTGAGATGTCGGGTCTTGAGTCGCCGAATCATTTGTTGCTGGAGTTCCCACTTCCGCCGAATCCGCTGCCGCGAGTGCTTCGCGGGCGATGCGGAACGGACTGACCATACCGTAATGAAGGTAGGCACTCATGCGGCTGCCGGCGAGCGGATCGGCGGAGTCGTTGCGTCGCTGGTCGTAGACGTGCAGTCCTTCCTCGCGGAATGCGTCCCAGCGTGCGTACCCTGCTCGCGATCCACCGGGAGAATCAGGCACCGGTGCGATCGAATGGTCGATCTTGCATTGACCGATCAACTCCACCAGGCACGCGTCCTGAAGATCGAGCGGTTCTAAACCGAGAGGACCGACGTAAGCCTCCGGCAATGCGGTCTCGTTGTTCGGGTGATCGGACGACGTTGAAAAGTCGTAGGCCGTTTCGGTTCGCTGTTCGTAGGCGGCGGAGGTCAGATCGCGGTATCGGAATGCTCGACATACCCACGGTTCGAGTTTGGAATAATCAATCACCGTGGCATCGCCAGCAGTCGTGACTCCGCAATCGGAGTCGTTCGGATCGGGGGCGCGACTGGGAGCGTTCGGCTCGTCGATGCCCGGTCGTTTCGAAGCCAGTGCGGCGATGACCGAAAGCGGCAGGACACAGGTCGTGTCGACGCTGACCATCGGTGTCGAAGTGATGCAGCGTAAACGTTCGGTCCACTGCACCAACGGGGCCACCGGCATGGTCTCGGTGACGACGACGGCGGCGCGTCGGGCGAGGTCTCGCAGGTGGGCCCCGCGATGTCCTGCACGCTCGAGATGAAAGACGTACGTGTATCCCGCCGCGGCCATTTCTCGTTGAACGTCGCGGGCGCCCTGCAAGATGAACGCGTGATGGCGATCGCAGGCGTAGGGGTACTTTTCGGACAATCCGTGATAGATCAACAGCGGCAGACCGTTTTGGCGAGCCAGGGTCGCGGCGACGTCGAGGGCCGGGTTCTCGTGTGCTCGTAGGGCGTTGTGCATCCAGTACAGCACAAAGTCCCCCGGAGGGTGACTCGTCTGGTCAGGGGCGAGACACCAATGGCAACGTTCGGAGAGCGGGGTGGGGAGTTGGTGATCCAATCGAATTCCGTCGTTCCAACGGGTCCTTCGTGGTTTGGAAAAAGTCAGCGGCGTTTTCGTCTCGCCACTTGCAGGTTAGGGTTTTGGCAACGGTCGGGAACCTCCCGCGACCGAATGACCGCCCGGTTGGCAGGTCAAGTTTTCTCGCCGATGGAGACGCTCGCGTTCATGGACACCCCGCTCATCCGACCGTACCGCAACGTTTTGATCGCCGTTGCAGGGGTGTGGTTGATTGTCGCAGTTGCCTCGGTCGGGTTCGAGTGGTCTGCCCGGCCGGCACAGCGCGACGCCGCGAACACGGTGCTTTCCACACCCGATATCGTATTGATTGCTGTCGTCAGCGGTATGGTAGCGATCGGTTCCATCATGCCGGGGTGGTCGATCACGATTCCTCCCGAGGAGGATGCCGAATCTCACGTCGATGGTATTGGTCCCGGTGGCGTCGTTGGGGCGGGCTCTAGGGAGGTTTCGGGTGCTTTGGCGTCAGGCGAGACGGGACCACAGGAGCCGGTGGAGCGAATTCCGGCCGTGAACGAGCCACCGGACGCGGTCGCGGAGGGCAGTTCCGAAGGCCCTGCGGGTGGTGCTTCCGAGGGGAGTGCGGGTGATTCCGAGGAGGAGGCCGTGCCGGTGCCGTTGTCGCCCCGGGCGATGGCGATCGAGCGTCTCGGGCACGCTTTTCTGATCGGAATGATGATTCGCATCGCTGGCACCGTTGCTTTGTTTTTATTCAGCAGTTATTACATGGACGCGTCATCGACGAGGATCGGAATTTGGGTGTTAGCATGGCACTTGGTTCTCTTGATGACTGAAGTGATTACGCTATCTCGCGAGATCCAATTGCCGACGCAGAGTTAGCCCAAAAAGCCCGATTTTGATGCCGCTGGCGAATCTGCCGGCGAGCTCCCCACCCGCATTTCTCGGTTCACCTCCGCCTTTCCAACATTCCATGTTCTATTTTCTTGCCGCCGGACACGACCCGACCGACCACGCGATCCCGCACGCATTGCACCATTCGCCTTTGCTGAAGATCCCCGCTGGCGGTGCCGAAACGAACATCCCGGCGCTCGGGATCCGAGACGGCTACTACGAGTTTTTCATCACGAATCACTTGATGATGTCCGCGTTCGTCGGTTTGTGCCTGATCGTCGCCGGTGTGCTTTGCTCGCGGAAGATCAGCATCTACCACGGCGAAGGTCTCGGCCGCTATCAAACCCGTGGACGCATTTCGCAGTTGTTTGAAACGATCTGCGCGTTCATTCGTGACGAAGTCGCCTATCCGAACCTGCGTGGGCTCACCGACAAGTACATTTACTACATTTGGACGGTGTTCTTCTTCATCCTGTTTGCCAACATTCTGGGTGTGATTCCGTTCGGTTACATGTTGCAACTCATCACCGGTGACACGCACTTTTCCCACTGGGGCGGAAGTGCGACCGGAAACCTTTCATTGACCGGTGTTTTGGCGATCACCTCTCTGTTCGCGATCGTGTTCATCGGCATCCGTGAAACGAGCGTCAAAGACTTTTTGAACCACTTCAACCCGATCGGTTGGGACGGCGGGATTGCGATGTTGCCAATCGCTCTGTTGCTCTACGTCCTCGAGGTTCTCAGCCTCCTGATCAAGTGCTTCGTGTTGGCGATGAGGCTCTTCGGCACGATGATGGCCGGGCACTTGGTGCTCGCGGCGTTCGTCGGTCTGATTTTCGCCGCTCGTGCTGCGGGCGATGGAACTGCCTACGCGGTCAGCCTGCCTGTCGTGTTGGTCGGTACCGGTTTGACGTTGCTCGAACTGTTCGTCTGCTGTCTGCAAGCGTTCATCTTCACGTTCTTGACCGTGCTGTTTATCTCATCGATGGCCGTTCACGAGCATGACGAGCATCTCGATGATGACCCGCACGCGATGGAAGACGCCTACCAAATGGATCCCGACAAAGCTTTCGATCCAGGCCGTATCAGCCCTTCGGTCGGCGCCAGTCATCCTGCGACCAGCTAGAGCGGGTCTCTAGGAATTTATAGCCACCGGTGCCCGGCGGTGCCCACGTTTTGACGAACGTAGCAACCTTCGCCAAAGGTCGTTAACCAACGGCGGCATCGCGACGGATCTCTCGAAAGGTCCGCCTGACGCGATGAAGAAGAGTCAATCATTGAGCGTTGACTGACGCGTGGCGATCTCAAGATTGTCGAATCCACCGACGGAGCCTCCTACGGAGTGTGAACTCATTGACGGTGAAGTGACCCTGCGAGCCCGGTGGGTTGTCCCGATCAGCGGGCCGCCAATTGAGAACGGATTCGTTGTCGTGTCGGGCGGCCGAGTCGTTCGGGTCGGTCAGGTGCCGCAGAGCCAACCCGTTGTCGATGGGAGCGTGAAAGACCTCGGTGATGTCGCCGTATTGCCCGGCCTCGTCAACGCGCACACGCACCTCGAGTTCAGTGACCTGGACGCACCGATCGGTAATCCGGGCATGGAGTTAGCAGAATGGATCGTGCAGGTCGTGCGTGCCCGCCGCGAGGCGTTGTCGCGTGCTCCTGATGTGTTGACGCCTCGTACGACGGTGGCTCAGGGCGTCAGCGAGGCGTTGGCCAGTGGAACGGCCCTGATCGGCGAGATCGCGTCCACGCCTTGGCCTGGGGGCGATTCGCGGTGGGATGATCAGCAGGCGATAACGGTGGTCGCGTTCGCGGAGGTGCTCGGTCTGACGCCTGAACGTGCCGCGGAGAAGTTCGCCCTCGCTCGCGAGCATGTCGATTCGATCAGACCGTTTTCCGGCGTGAGTCCACACGCACCCTATTCGACGCCTCTCGAATTGATCAGCCGTTGTATTGAATTGGCTGTCCAGGTCGATTGCCCGCTCGCGATGCATGTGGCGGAGTCTCCGGCCGAGCGAGAGCTGTTGACCCAGGGCACCGGTCCGTTCGCCGAGAATCTCACGAGTCTTGGGTTCGATGTTGCGAAAATGTTCCCTTGGCGGCAGGCTGAGCCGATTCAAACGTTGATTGAATTGCTCGCCCGAGCACCCGCCTCGCTGCTCGTTCATGGCAACGGCTTGCAGCCTCATGAGATCGCGTGCCTTGCCGAGCATCCATCGATTAGTGTGGTTTACTGCCCGCGAACGCACGCCTTTTTCGGTCACGCCCGGCATCCGGTCGCGGATCTCATTGCGGCGGGTGTGAACGTGGCATTGGGCACCGATTCGCGAGCCAGCAATCCTGATCTGCAGTTATGGCGTGAGGTCCGACACTTGCTGAATCATCGGCAAGACCTTTTGCCCGCGACGGTATTGGAAATGGCGACGCTCGCGGGAGCCCGGGCGATGCGGCAAGACGATCGGTACGGGACGATCGCGCCCGGGCGAGCGGCAGCGTTTGCCTGTGTGCCGACGACGGCCGCCGACGTCGAAACGCTCTATGCCGACTTTGCGTCCTTGGATGCTTCTTCCGCGGCCGCGCTCCAAAGCTGAATCGCATCGTAGAGAGCATGAGCGATGATCGGAATCATCAGGTTCCCGGTCAGGATTAAGAGTGCCCCAAAATACAAACCCATCAACCCGGTCACGCCGATGTACAGCTTGCTGATCGGATGAACAAATCCGAATCCGATCGACGAGAGGATCCACGCGACAGTCATTTCCCAACCGATCGAGTTGGACCACCACTGCGTTAGTCCCGACCAGGTGACCGCCGCTGATTCTCCGGCAGCGGATGAGTTGCGGCTGAGTTCGTTGGCGATTTCAGACGTCCATCCTCCGAACGCCCACCAGGGCCGAACGATCGATGGATCTCCGCTGAGCAGGCTGACCGGGTCGCCGTGAAGCAATTGTGCAATCGCCGGCATCAGCCAGCCGCGAAACAGTAACTCTTCCCCGACGCCCGCGCATAGGCTGATCACCAGCAGTTCGGCCGGCCCGAGTTTCAGCATCAACTCGATCATCGGGTGTTCGCTCAATTGATCGAGCTGTTCCACGGCCGGGTGTTTGATCCGGCGGATCACTGCCATCAATAGCAGCAGCGGAAACGTGGCCAGGATACCGAGGCCGACACCGCCGAGAAGGGCGGGCAGTTGGTTGAACGCGGGGACGAGTTCCCGGGCGTCTGGACCTAGGAAATACCCCAGCGTGAGAGCCAGCACGCCCAAACCGCCTTCCACTCCGACGGCGGTATGGAAAAGTGTTTCGGGTGTCTGCGGCTCGTCGTCCATGTCCGAATCCGTCAAAGCTTTCTCGATCCGAGTGAAGTGGTAGAAGCTGGCGAGTGAGCGGCGATTCTAGTTGCCGCTACGGTGACGGTAGGGATTGAACAAGAGGTAGTTCAAGTGCCGATACAAATCGCTGGAATTGAGCAGTTCGGTGTGGCCGCCCTCTCCAACCAAGTTAGCGCCATTGAGTAGCACGACGCGATCGCATTGGCGGAGCGTCTGCAGTCGGTGTGGTAGCACTAATACCAACGCGCCGGAAGCGGCGAGGGTTTTCATCGCTTTCAAACACGGGTCGTTCGAAAGATGTTCTGTCGGGGCCGGTGGTTCTTTCGCGAGAATAATCGGTGGTCGGTGCAGCAGCGCCCGCGCAATGCCGAGCATGTAGCGGGCGTTCATCGACAACCCATCGCTCGAACGCCCGTCTCGCAGATCGGTAACGGGGCCAACCATCGTTTCGAGGCCGTCGCTGAGCCGCGTGATCTGTTCGTAGATGCCCAGTTCTTCGAGCACGTTCACCATGTCGCGTTTGTCGACCGATTTGCTCAATCCAGCCATCAGGTTTTCGGTGATCGTGCCTTCCCATAGCGGGCCATCGGGAGCGATCCACATCACCTGTTTGGCGAGTGCCTGTGGGTGAACGTCTCGCAGCGAGATCCCGTCGATTTCGACGATCCCGCGTTGAGGTCGGCCGAATCCCATCAGCAATTCGGTGAGCGATTGGGTGGAGACGTCGTCGGTGCCGAGCACCGCGACGAGCGACTTCGGCCGCAGCGATAGGCTGAGGTCACGGAGGATCGGTTTGCCGCCGGCGTCTTGCAGCGAAACGTCACGGAGGTCGACGGATTCACGCAGTCCTGCGAGCCCGACGAGGCGTTCGCTCGGTGCGACGTCGTCTCCGCGTTGCAAGTACAGATAAATCGATTCACAGGCACGGGAACTTCGTCGCAGCTGACGGGCGAGTTCGCTCAAGCGGGCTGCCGAAAATGCCGACGCGGTCAACGCAAGGCCCAGCACCAGTGATGCGGGCAGGCTCAGGCCCTGTTGCCCGTGCAGGATGTTGGCTCCCAAACCCATCACCAACAGGGCGATCGCGATACTGCCGGCGAACATCAACACCGGCCACAATCGACCACGACGAGCGTCGTCACCGGCGACCCATCGATCCAGTGCATCGAGTTCCGCCTGGAACGCTTGATCGGCCAAGCCTCCGGCCTGCAGTCTCGCCATCATCGGCGCGTCTCCGATCAGGGACACCAATCTTTCGCGGATTTTGGGGATCTCGAATCTCGACATCTGCAACCAGTCGGGGCTGCGCATCCATGAGTACAAACGCCACAGTCCGGCGCCGCTGATCACCGCAAGGATCGCCAACCAAACGTTGACGAGCAGTGCCAACACGACGCATCCGCCCAGCATCAAAACGCTGCGAGGGATCACGCGATGCCAGAGCGATAATCCGATTCCGAGTTCAGGGAGGTCGTTGCTGATCAATTGTCGGGCCCGCGATCGCTGTGCCGCGGCGCCCTCGCTCTCGGCTCTGCGGAGGCTCTGTTGCAGCAGACGTTGGTGCAGGTTCTTAACGACTTCGCGGGTGCGGTGATCCGATGATCGTCGGTTCATCCAAACGGCGAAACAGAAGATACCTGAAATCGCAATCGCGATGATGACCAGTTCTGTGAGTTGGGCGAACGGGGCCTGGGTCGCGAACGCGGACGGTACCGGAATGTTCAGGTACGTACCGAGTTCGACGGAATGTTGGTTTCCCGTTTCGCGAGCAAAGCTCGCGGTCGTTCGTGGCAATTCGCCGTACTCGATCAGTGCGGCAACCATCCCGAAAATGACGATCAGTATCGGGACGGAAAACCCGGCAATGATCGCCCAAAACCAATGGAACGCGGATCCCGAAGAGGTCGCTTCGTGGCGGGGTTGAGCTAAAGTTGCAAATCGATTCACGTTCACCAGCCTCATGATCCTGATCGTGGAATAGGCACTCGCAGGGGACCTGCCTGTGAACCGAGTTTACACCAAAAGATTGGGTTATTCAGCGAAGCCCTAATTGCTACGCCAGATCGCGATCCTCAAACAGCAACATTGCCAACATCCATACCGCGATCACAAACACGACCAGGTAGTTGAACACGCCCGCTAGGTAGATCAGCGGCACCGCATTCCCAGAGTCGACCGCCGCCTGGACGTTAAACGAGTTCAGGTTCGGCACCACCACCGCAATCAGTTTGCCGACAAAGCCGACTAGTTCAGTGTTCTCCTTCGCAGACGCCACCAAGGGGCTGGTCAGGTTACCGATCACATAGATCGAGAAGCATGTGATGAAGTTCGCCAGCAACGGCAAACGGGTTGCCAGAGCCACGGCCACACCACCGATTGCCATCGTCTCCATGAAATACAGGCCCAGAACCGGCAGGGTTGTCATGATCTCTTCATGTCCCACCTGCCACACGGGGAGTTTTTCGCTCGTCTCCCGGGCGTCATAGATCGGTTTGTAACTCAGCACCACCAACAACACAGCCGACAAGATCACGAACAGGACCAACACGCTCAGCATGATGCCCGTGTACTTGCCCAGGATGAACGAACGCCGGCTGACCGGTTTGCTCAAGACGGTCAACGCGGTCCGGCCTTCGATCTCTTCGCTGACCGACGTGCCCGCACTCCAAACAGCCAACAACATGCCCATGATCATGATCAGGGTCACGCCGCTGTCTTTGAGCAAACGGATGTCATCGCCGAGCGTGTTGAACGGGAAAATTCCAAACAGCAGCACGCCAAAGATGCCCAACGCGAGCAACAGCAGGTACAGCGGTTGAGCCATTTCGTTCTTCGCCGTCGAGAGAGCCAACGCCCAAACGCGTGGTGCGGCTTGGCGTGTCGCCATCAGCGCGGTCAGCGTCAGGAAGAAGATGATTGCGATGAAGACGATCGACGAGGCCTGTGGAATTTGCGGAAGGTTCTTGAATGTGAACACCACGCGGGCGGGGTCGATTTCTTGGTTGTAGATATGCAGTTTGCCCGGATCGCCTGGGATCGGTGGTTGTTCACGATCTTGGTAGCGGTACTTGATCGCCTCGCTGCTGCCCGGGTTCAGTTCCACCGGTGAACGGCTGAACGCGGCAGGATCCGCAGAGTCGGCCAGGAAGACTTTCTTGTCGCTCTCGATGGTCAGTTCGGCCACGTTGCGGAAGTTGTATTCGATTCCGGCGGCAAAGAATTCGGGTTCGTCCGAAGATGCCGGATCGATCGTGGCGACTTCCACTTGCGTGCCGTCGCTCATGACGTTGACCGAAGGGATGCTCTCGAGAATGCCTCGTGGGTTTTCGACAAACGGCGTCAGCACTAAACCGAGTACCGCGAATACCGCGGCTGTTCCGAGCAGGTAAGGAACCACGCCTTCGGTCAGCATCGAGAACCATTCATCGCGGGTCCGGTGCCACATGCCATAGATGAAGCCGAATCCCAGTCCGACGCCGATCGTGATCAGCGGCAGTAGCAGCAGTTGGCGGTTGTCACCCCCCTGCGGTAGATAGATTACACACAGGATTGCCGAGAAGATGGCTCCCGCAATCAGGGAAAGCGTGACGCCCTGCCGGGGACGGTCCGCGATCGTGCCGAGTGCCGGGACGAACGAGAGGATCGCCAAAACGCCGTAGGCTACCGCGGCCATCAAAACGCCGAGCAGCAATCCGATCGACAGTACCCAAATCGGCGTCGCGAACGTGGGCATCCATTTGCCCATCTGTCCAAGGACCAAAAACGAGTCCATCGAGCTGGTCGACAAAGAATCAACGAGTGAAATCGATTGTTCCCGGCCGAACGACAAGGACGAAAAGGCATCAGGTAGGCCAGCGATCATGCTCGGCAACTCAAAACGAGGGGAAGATTGCAAAAATAAGGTACCCATCGCGAATCGGGTTCGCGAAACCGGAGGTCTCGAAGCTACGCAGCGTTCCGGGTTTTGGTTTGCCGAAAAACTGCCATCTGTCGAATTCCGTTTCCGGCCTAGGCGATCCGGTAAGATGCCGTTGGCCGCCCCAAGGCCGCCTTTCGTTGAACCGTCCGAGTTTGCTTTCCTTTTCCCGAGACCGCCCCGTGAGTTCCACAATGGCCCCCCCGGCTGCCACTAACCTCCGCGATCTTCTCAGCCAAGGCTGGAAATCTAAAACCGTGAAGGAGGAGATCCGAGACAACTTTTCTCGCATGCTCGCCGCCGGTGAAGAGCTGTACCCGGGGATCGTTGGCTACGAGGATACGGTGATTCCCGAAATCAACCTCGCCCTGTTGGCCGGCCACGACGTGTTGTTTCTCGGTGAGAAGGGGCAGGCGAAGAGCCGGCTGATGCGGCAACTCGTGCAATTTCTTGATCCGTTCGTGCCTTACATCGATCATCCCGACCTTCCGATTCACGAGGACCCTCTCAAGCCGATCTCATCGCTCGGTCGGCGTATCGTCGAGCAGAACGCGCCCGAAGACATCGCGATCGCATGGTGGCCTCGCGATGAACGGTACGCCGAACGTCTCAGCCCCGGGACCAAGTTCGCCGACATTATCGGTGAAATCGATCCCGCCAAACTGACCGGCGGAGTCAGCATGAGCGCCGAGGAAGCTCTTTCGTTCGGTTTGATCCCGCGAATGCACCGCGGCATCTTTGCGATGAACGAATTGCCCGAACTCGACGATCTCGTCCAGGTCGGTCTGTTCAACATTCTCGAAGAACGCGATGTGCAGATCCGAGGTTATCCGATCCGCTTTGACGTCGACGTGATGATTCTGTTCTCGGCCAACCCGGCAACGTACAACCGCAGCGGCAAGGTGATCCCTCAGCTCAAAGACCGTATCGGCACGATCGTTCAAACACACTACCCGCGCGAACGCGATCAAGGGATCGAGATTCTGCAGCAGGAAATCGGCGGCGATCTCGGTGGCGATTATCCGGTCCATGTTCCGTTGTTCATGTATCAGATCATTGAAGAGATCACCAACCGTGCTCGGAAAAGCAAATACATCGATCAGGCGTCGGGGGTCTCGGCTCGCTTCTCGTTGGCGAACTTCCGAACGATTGTTGCCTCGGCACGGCAGCGTGGAATCGTCCACGGTGAGTCACCGGCCGTCCCTCGAATCAGTGATCTCGGTCACCTCTACGCCAGTTCGCTCGGCAAGCTCGAGTTGGATTTGATGGGGACGCATCAAATGAGCGAACGGCAAGTCCTCGATAATGTGGTCGCGGAAGCGATTCAGATCGTGTTCAGCGAATACATCGAGGAGCACGGACTCGCCGAAATTGCGGAGATCTTTCGAGGAGGAGTGCGAGTCGAAGTCGGCGATATGCTACCGAGTCGCCTTTACGCCGAACGACTGCAGCACGTGCCACCGGCGTGGGACCGGGCGTTCGAGGTCAATGCGAGCGAGAACGAAGCGATGCGAGCTTCTTGCGTCGAATTTATTCTGGCGGGCCTCTACAGCCTCGACAAAATCAGTCGCTCGCAGAAGCACGGCAAGATTCATTACGAAACCTGATATGCGGCCGCGTCGCGGCACGGTAACGGCGCTCCAGTGATCAGTGGATGCTGCCTGCCATGGCCATCACGTCACGTAAGATGCAGCTCGCCCGTTGGATTTGTTCGGGCGTGATATTCATGTGTGTCACGAAACGGATCGCTTGATCATCGATCGCAAAGCAATCGATGCCGGATGCAAACAGCCGTGATTGCAACTCCGACGCTGTGCCCCACATCGGATCGATATCCAGGATGACGATGTTTGTGTCAACACGTCCTCCGCGGATCGACAACGCCGGTAAGTGCGAGGCCGTGTAGGCGAGTTGTTGAGCGGCTTCGTGGTCGAAGTGCAATCGGGCGCGATGATTGTGGATCGCGTGCAACGCACCGGCGGCGATGATTCCGGCTTGACGCACTCCGCCACCGAACAATTTCCGGGCGCGGCGTGCTTCGTCGATGAACGCTTGAGACCCGACCAAGGCTGAACCAACCGGTGCACCGAGACCTTTGCTGAAACAAACGCTGACCGAATCGAACGGAGCGGCCATGCGAGCGACGTCGATTCCGGTCGCCGCGGACGCGTTCCAGATTCGTGCGCCGTCGAGGTGTGTTTTGAGAGAATGCTCATGTGCCCACAGACAGGCCGCGTCGATCGACTCTTGTGGGATCACTCGACCTCCCCAGCGGTTGTGGGTGTTTTCCAGACACAGCAATTGGGTGCGGACCATGTGGTCGTTTTCAGGACGGATCGTTCCGACGAGATGCTCCACACCGAGCTCGCCTCGATCGCCCGTAATTGTTCGAGCGACCAAGCCTGATAATTGAGCGAATGCCCCTTGTTCATAATGATAAATATGACAGTCCGTCTCGCAGAGGAATTCGGAACCCCGTTCGCAGTGCGTTCGCACGCCGACTTGGTTCGCCATCGTGCCGCTGGGCATGAACAGGGCGGCCGCTTTGCCGAGCAACGCTGCCGTTTCGCGTTCGAGTTGATCGACGGTAGGATCAACGTCGATGACGCCGTCGCCGACGATCGCGTTGGCCATGGCTCGCCGCATTTCCGCGGTGGGTTGGGTGACGGTGTCACTTCGCAGGTCGATCATGGCAGAGTTCTTGTGCAATTGCCGGGAAAGGTTGGGAAGAATACCGTTCTCGCAAGAGATGCCTGGCGATCGGTGTGCCCCCATGCTCTGGCGAAAGCCCGCCACTGGGTTTAGCTTAACGATTCGCCTCCTGGCTGAGACGGCCTCGAGACGGCTTCAGACTATCACAAAACGTATCCGAAATCCGACATCATACGACGAATTTTCATGACCTCCGAAACAGTCGACTCTTTGATCCGATTCGTGGACGCACGCGAAGGCGGGATGGACGTCCTCGCCGACCTTCGCGAGAAACTCAGCCCACGAGGTGATTTGGTCAGCCCCCGTGGTCGTGAATTGACGGCCGCCGTGTTCGGCAAACCGCTCACCCCCGTCGAAGTGGTCGAGACGATTTGTCGAGACGTGCAGTCCGAAGGAACCGCGGCGTTGCTGCGATATACCGAGTCGCTCGACCGAACCACATTGACCGGCGAAACGCTGCGGGTGCCCGCCGCAGACCTGGAGGCTGCCCACGCGGGGGCGGACCCGGATTTCCTCGCGTCGGTCCGTCGGATTCGCGACAACATCGTCGAATTTCAGACCGCGATCCGGCATCAGGATGTCACGATCCAACCGAGACCGGGCGTTCGATTGACCCAGCGATATGTCCCAATGCGGCGGGTCGGCATTTGCGTCCCCGGTGGCGCCGCGGCATATCCGTCGACAGTTTTGATGACCGCCGTGCCCGCCCAAGTTGCGGGCGTCGACGAAATCGTGGTGGTCGCGCCGCCGACGCCCTTTGGTGCGTACAACAAGGACATGCTCGCCACCTGTCATGAACTCGGAATCACCGAAGTCTACCGGTGCGGCGGCGCGCAAGCGGTCGCGGCGATGGCGTTCGGGTGCAACGCATTACCGGCGGTCGACAAAATCGTCGGCCCCGGCAACCTGTTCGTTGCTTTGGCCAAGAAACAAGTGTTTGGCACCGTGGACATCGATTCGTTCGCCGGGCCGAGCGAGGTGATCGTGATCGCGGATTCGACCGCGTCGCCCGCCTACGTCGCGGCCGATCTGCTCGCCCAAGCCGAACACTCGCCGGGGTCGGCGATCCTAATCACATGGGACGAATCGTTGATCGATTCGGTACGCGGTGAACTGCAAACGCAGCTCGCTAAACTCGAACGCAGTGACCTGACGCGTGACGCGCTCGCGGACTTCGGTGCGTTGATCTTGGTGCGTGATTCCGAGCAAGCGTGTGAGCTGACCGATTCCTTCGCTCCCGAACACTTGCATATCGAAACAGCGGATCCCGACAGCCAAATCGCTCGCATTCGCAACAGCGGCGCCGCCTTCCTAGGGCATCACACCCCTGTCGCATTGGGCGATTATGCGGCCGGACCGAGCCACGTGTTGCCGACCGGTGGGACGTGCAAGTGGGCGGCCGGGTTGTCGGTGAACAGTTTCTTGCGATCAGGCAGCGTGACGATGTTCAGCGAAGAGGCAACGAAAGAGATCGCCGGCGACGTGATCCGAATCGCCGAGAAAGAAGGCCTGACCGCTCACGCCCGAAGCGTTTCGATCCGAACGGACGCGTAAGCGTTGAGGGCCCCGCCTCGCAATCGCTGAAGCGTCCAAAGCGTCTGACGCGTCGTCTTTTTCGCCCTCGGGATCACGAAACGAAAACAGCCGGTCCACCTGAGTGGATCGGCTGTTGGTGTGTTCGGCGAGCGAGCGATTGGCGAAGTGTTCTGAACGGAGAAGCTTCGCTCATGCCGGCGGTATTTGCGACGGCGTCGACCCAAAACGATTGGGTGTTACGATTCGAGCAACATTTTCACGGCATCGAGGTAACGTCGAATCACGTCCGCGTCGACCTCTTCGAACCCGGCGGTCTTGTGTCGCAGCACTGATAATTTGAGCGACTCGATCACGTCGGCCAAATCATCCGGCAGTTCGGGCAATCCCGCGAAGGGCTGCATCGGCGAAGGCGAGGCCTCTTCGGCGACACCCACTCCGCCACCGCCTTCGGCTTGGTTGGCGTCGTTCATGTTGTTGCCTTCGGGCAACGCAGCAAGTTCGGTTTCTTCGCCGAAGTCGGGAGCCTCGTAGGCGGGACCGGCCGCAATGCCGTCGGTGTCGCCGTCGTAGTCTCGGGTCGAACTGCCGCCTTGGGCCGGTGCGGTACCGAGGTCAGGGGTGTCTTCGTCGAGGTCGACTTCGATGATCTGGCTTCCACCCGGTCGATCCGATTCGACGGCTCCGTTGGCCTTCCAGCGTTGTTCACGCATGATCGAGACGGACCATTTCTCCTCAACCGCCCCTTGTAACCAGAGGGCGGCATCGTCCCAGTCCAGGGCGGCGAGGAAGTGGCTCCAGTACAGCGATGGGTAAGTCTTGGCTTGCTCGCCGAAGCGATCGTGCACCCGTCGGAGTCGTCCGACGTGAGGTGACGTGACGCCGCCGACTCGCGACGCCCAGGCTTCGTCGGAGTAATCCGTGACAGGTGCACCGGCTTCGATGAGGGCTTCACGCCACTCGCTAATGATGCGGCCCTTTTCCCAGTTCGTCGTGCTGATCAACGAGTTCCATTGCCCAACGAAGGGTTGCTGCAACTCGATCAGTTCTTCGTCGCTGCCGGCGGGTTTGAAACCTGCGGCGGGATCAGTCGACTCGGCCGATTCGTCCACCGCTTCGAGTGCGGCGGGGGCTTCCTCGATCGTCGCCGTGGCGTCGGTGACGTCTTCGTATTGGTCGGCATCGCTATCGTCGGCGCTGTTTGGGTCAACGCTGCTTTCGTCTGACATTGCCGGCGAATCATCGACTGAATCGCTCACTTCGGCAGTGGCAACGGCCGCAGTTTCTTCGTCTGGCACGTCTTCGTAGACTTCCGATGCGTCAAAACGAGGGTGCGTGGTTGCTGGAGTCGCCGAGACATCCGACGACGCGGCGACATCGGTTTGGGCGGAATCAGCAGTGTTATCAGGGGCGGAGGCGTCAAAGTCGTCTTGGGTCATCGGCTTCTGCTTACGGGGTTAAGATTGGGCTCCATCACGTCGCCGCATACGCTACCCTGCCGCCGCCCCGATCGTGAAGATTCGATGTCGAATTTCGTCGATTCTCAGCCGTATCGGTATCCAATCGCACGGGCGAGGAAAGCAGTGCGGTGTGGGAAAACTGTCCGGAGTATGGGGCCGGGTGGATGTTCGGGTTGAGACCGCCTTGCGAGAGCTCGACGAACCACCCGTTAATCCGTGATTTAGCGATCCCTTCTCGAGAGGGTGAGGCGCGAGCGAGTTGCGATGGCTCGGTCGTGCCGGAGCCGCACGCGGACGGCTGGATTCAACTGATGCTCTCTCGCCGTGTGTTCTCTGAGCGTGGCACGCGCTGCCCTCAAAATTGATGTGCTGCCCTCAAAATTGATGTGTTCGATTCAACTCGAACCGTTCTGCGGCCAATTTGGGGCATTCACGGGCCGGCGCGGCAGGTTTTCGAAGGGTTTGATTGCGTTTTTGTTGCCCATATGAATCGGTCGAGCTATCCTGAGTCTCATTCACACATGCTGTCGCTGACCGCCCCCACCGTCCGCCGTGACGATGGTCTCTTCCACGCCGAATCTGCTCTCTCATGAACGCAACCTTCCGCCGTTTCCTGCCCGCCCCGGTTTCCTGCGGCCTTTCGAATTCAATCGTCCGCTCGGCCGGATGCTTAATCGCTGGTCTCATCCTGTCGCTGAGCGGTTCGATCGCGATGGCTCAAGACGGCGGTGGTGGCGATGGTGGGGACACGATCATTTTCGGTAACCCGATTGCCGGGGTTGATGTGGACGCGACCGGTGTTTTGAAGGTCCGTACGGTCGACCCGCGACTGGCACGTCAGCGAATGATGCAGGCACAGCAGGCGGCCAAGACCGAGGACGTGATGCGTCGCAGCGATCTGCGGAAAGTTTCGCTCAACCGTCTCGAAAAGGTCGTTGCCGAGCACGTCGCCGCCGATCGTCGGCTGCCCGACGATATTCTCGCGGTGGCGGGTTTGACGACGGTGAAATACGTCTTTTTCTATCCTGACACGCAAGACATTGTGATCGCAGGCCCCGCCGAAGGTTTTGTTGCCGACCCAACCGAGCGTTTTGTCGGCATGAATACCGGCCGCCCGACGATCCTGCTCGAAGACCTCGCGACGGCCCTTCGTGCCTATCCACCCTCTGCACCACCAACCCGCGTGATCTCCGTTTCGATCGACCCAACTCCCGAGGGGCTCGCTCGGATGCAGCAGTTCTTGCGTTCGGTCGGTGGGCGTGCCAATCGCGGCGATACCATGCGTTTGGTGCAAGGTCTCAAACAAAACCTGGGGCTGCAAACGGTCACGATCAAAGGGATCCCGGCGGCGACTCACTTCGCCCGCGTGCTCGTCGAAGCCGATTATCGCATGAAATTGATCGGGATCGGGCTCGAACAGTTGCCTGTTCCCGTTCGCAGCTATGTGTCCCGCACCAGTCCCCAAGCCGTCGCGGCCAACGCACTCGAGCGTTGGTATTTCCAGCCGAACTACGACGGCGTTTCGGTCAGCGATGACCGCATGGCGATGCGAATTAACGAACGTGGCGTCCAATTGGTCGGCGAAGGCGAACGCGTCATGGGCGATGGAAAACGTGTCATGGCAGGTCGTGGAAACCGAGCTAGCCAAGCGTTTACCAAAGAGTTCACCGACAAATACCCGCTGATCGCAAGTAAAGTTCGTGTCTACGCGGAGCTGCAACAGTTGATCGACCTCGCGATTGCTGCCGCTTACATCCAAGAGCAAGACTTCTACGCACAGGCCGATTGGAACATGCCGGTACTCGGTGATGAATCGCAGTTGACCGTCGAAACGTACACCGCGCCGGAGAAGGTCGAGACCGCAGTGAACGCCATTTGGCGTGGCAATACGTTGATGACGCCGCTCGGTGGTGGAGTCAACATGCAACCACGCGTGGCATTTAACAGCGATCGAATGCAAGTCGACGCCAGCGGCGAGAACGTTGAAACCAAGAACGCAGCCGGACCGACTGATCTCGAACCCGGACAATGGTGGTGGGACTGATCGGCTAACACCCCCCGGAGAACAGCGTGATTCGTTCGCGTGTTGGACTTGTGGCCGGACAATCTCATCCTATGATGGAGCAAGGTTTGCGTTCAAATTGAACGTTTCCGCGTCGCCCCGATTTCGCCATCCCCACTTCCACTCTCCAGCACAAGGACTCCCCCAGTGTTAACTGAATCCACCGTCGAAAGCATGTTCCGCGAAATCGTTTCGGTACCTAACCCAACCGAAGAAACGTTTGACCGTGCGGAAGATCTTCTGGAAGCAGAACTTCGCGACGAAAGTCCTTTGCGTCATCGCCTCAGCGTCGAACTCGACGAATTGCGTTCACTCGCAGCCGCCAAGTAAAAAATAGCCCTCCACGAAGGAGGGTTTTCGCTGTTCACGCATGTCGTATCAGCGAACATTCAATCAATCAGGTTCTTCGCTCGCTCAATCGATGCGAAGTCACCTCTTCTCTTGTTTTGCCTCGTTTACCAAACGGGGCCCGCGTTCTGTTGATCTTCTCGCATCAGGCGAGTGGAATTTACACGATTGCGGTCTCTCAAAGCCGGTCTCCATGCACCGGTTGATTGGTGACTACGTGACTGCCGATCACGTGTTACTGGCCCCTTTCGTGTCACGGGCTCTTCTGCCGTCACAAAAGTGAAGCATCGGTTGGGTTCGGCACCTCGCTGGGCGACCGTCTACAATCAGGTGTCGTTGCTGAGGAATGGTCTCCTGCTGATCATGCAGTCAACTTGCTTGTCGCGTTCCCGCTCTCTCTATGCCGAACGAATCTGATTCCGTCGATCGTCGTCAGCAATTCCTTGCGGAGTTTGGTTCCAAACCGCGTTGGTTTGTGCGTGGGTTGGCCGTGGGGATGTTGTTCATGGCGAGCCTCAACGCACTGTCTTACTTCGTGCGTTCAGAACACTGGGGCAGCCTCGTTGGGAAGGCGCAACCGCGCGGTGAATCGATCGGGTTTCCGTTTGAAATTTGGGAATCCGGCAACATGTATGGTGGGCTGTTTGCGGACTACCCCATGATCGGAATCAATATTCTGGTGGCCGTTGTGGTCAGTATGCCGATCGCTATTTTGACGACGATGAAGGCCGATTGGCTCAACCAGTTGATGCTCGACAGCTTTGAAAGCGAAATCAACGAAGATGCGGGCGACTCGGAGACGCAGCCGATTCAGTTCAGTATCCAGAGCCTGATGATTGCGACGACGGTCGCGGCGGTGTTCGCGATGATCGCGAGCCGATTTGCTGCACGCAAGGAAACGTTGGTCGTCATCTACGCACTCGGGCCACTTTGTCTGGTGCTCATCGCCATGCTGCCGCGGAGGCTATCGTGGCAACAACGCGTTGTCATCCTGATGCCGTGCACGTTTGCATTGATCGCTGTCGCGCTGGTGGTCGGTCAAGCGTTGAGCATTGATTTCGACAAAGTGTTGATGGGGATCTTTCTCTGTTGGACCCCGCAAAGTGCCATTGCGGCAATCGTATTAACGATCACCGTTTTCGTGCAATTATCGCGAAGCCGATCAAAATCAGCGACGGAACCAACTGCCGTAATCTAGACCGCAGAAGCGGCAAAGAACGTGGTTTGGCAATCGGATGAGCAGTCTTAGGTTGCTGCTGTAGCAGCCGTCGCCAGACGGCGGGGTAAGTTCTAAACAACTCACCTCCCCATTCAGGAATGCTCTATTCGCTGAGCCTTGTTAACTGCCTAACGTTTGGGACTGCCGATAACCTGCCCCGCTAACACTCCACCCTACGCCCGATTCGCTGAGATCACCCTCGGGAGGGTGAAGGAGAAAGCAGGGACAAGAATGATCGGTGATGGACCGGATTGAGGGTTAGCCTAATTTGGCTTTGAGGCGAGCGATGTCGTTGAGAATACTGGCGTATTGCTCGCGGAGCACGGCGAGTGATTCGCGTTCCTTTTCGACGATCTCTTTCGGAGCCCGGCTAACGAAACTCTCGTTGTTGAGTTTGTTTTCTTTCGCCGTAATCTGGCCCGCAATTTGAGCTTTGGATTTTTCCAATCGCGCGAGTTCCGCTTCGGGGTCGATGAACTTGTCGAGGTCGACGTGCACGTCAACGTTCACATCGGCCAGTCCGATGTGGGCGTCGGTTTCGAACGGTTTGACGTCTGATCCGATTGCCATGATGTCGGCCGAGGCGAGGCCCTTGAAATAGGCGGCCATCGGTTCGAGCAGTTCACGTGACGATTCATCGCAACGGATTGCGACCGGCACGGTATCGCTCGGTTTGATGTTCTGCGACGCGCGGATTTGACGGATCGCGGCAACGATCTGTTGAAATTCGCTGAATTGGCGTTCGATCTGAACGTCGTGGTGTTCGGTGTGTGCGACCGGCCATGAACTCGTCATGACAAAGCGTTCCGCTTCGATGGGCTCGGGCACACCGCGGCTCGGTGCGAGTTCGCCGAGGTATCCCCAAACCGATTCGGTGACAAATGGCATGATCGGATGCAGCAAACGCAGCAATTGATCGAGGCCGTGTGCGATCACGTTTTGGGTGACCTGTTTTTGCTCAGGATCACTCAGTCGTGGTTTTGCGATCTCGACGTAGAAACTGCAGAATTCGTCCCACGCAAAGTTGTAGAGGATGCGTGCGACTTCGCTGTATTGGTAGCGATCGATCCCTTCGCTGACCTGCTGCGTGACGCTCGCCAATCGGCTCAGCAACCATTTGTCTTCGATCGGAAGTGTTGCCACATCGATCGGTTGTGGCGTGAAGCCTTCGAGGTTCATCAGTACAAACCGCGATGCGTTCCAAAGCTTGTTTACGAAGTTTCGTGCGGTCTCGAATCGTTCGCTGACAACGGCGCCCTTCGGCAGGGCTTTGTCCTCTTCCGTTTCTGCCCACTGGGTCGAGAAAGGTTTGCCGCATGAGGGGCAATCGAGTTTCGGCAGCGACCGATTTTTCTTCGTTTGGTCGATCAGTTTTTCGCAGGCAGGGCATTCGTACTGCACGGGCATGCGAACGTCTTGCGTGTCGCCGGCGAGACGGGCGAGTCCGAAACGCAATGCGTCGGGGCCGAACTTGTCGATCACGTCGTTCGGGTCAACGCCGTTGCCTTTCGACTTCGACATGGTTTCGCCGAGACCGTCGAGGATCTTCGGATGAATGAAGACTTCTTTGAACGGGATTTCGCCGACGTTGTTGAGTCCCATCAACACCATTCGTGCGACCCACAGCGTGATGATGTCTCGCGAGGTGATCAATGTTGATGTGGGATAGAACTTCGCCAGTTCAGCGGTTTCGGCAGGCCAACCCAGCGTGCTGTGTGGCCACAATGCGGACGAGAACCAGGTGTCCAAAACGTCTGGATCTTGTTCGAGTCCGAGTGCTTCGACGTCGGCTTCCACCGTGGCGTCTTCGTCGCGGATGCAAACGAAAATTGCGACAGTCTCTTCGCCGTCGGGATCGATGCGGTGGCTGATTTGGTCGGGATGTTGTTCGGCGAGCTTTTCCAGTTTGCTCGACAATTCGTTCGCATCGGTTTGCGATAAACCGCCACATGACCAGATCGGAATGCGATGTCCCCACCACAATTGGCGACTGACGGGCCAATCTCGTTTCTCGCTCAACCAGTCGAGATAGCCCTTGCGATATCGTTCAGGATAGATCTGCACGCGTTCATCGGTCACCGCATCCATCGCCGATTGAGCGAGCGTGTCCATCGCGACGAACCACTGGTCGGCGAGGTAGGGTTCGATCGGCGTTTTACTGCGGTCGCTGATCGGAAGTTCGATCTCGCGATCTTCGACTTCTCCGAGCAATCCTAATTCATCGAGGTCCGCGATGACGGCCTTGCGTGCCTTGGGAATGGTGAGTCCTTCGTACTTGCCACCGTCGGCGTTGATCGTGCCGTCGGGGTTCAGCACGTTGATCATTGGCAGTTCGCAGCGAAGTCCGACTTCGTAATCGTTCGGGTCGTGAGCCGGTGTGATTTTGACGCAACCGGTACCCATTTCGGGTTTGGCCCATTCGTCGGCGACGATCGGAATCTCGCGATCGAGTAGCGGCAAACGGATGTGTCGACCGTCGGCGGCCATGTCACGCAGTTGGATCAACGCGGGCAGCATTTGCGTGCGACGTTTCTCCAGTGCAGTGATTTGTTTTTCGATCGCGGGTTTTTCTTTTTCGCTCGCTTCGGCGAGCTTCTCCTTCAACGCTTCGCCGACGCGGTCGAATGCCGATGCGGGATCGGGATGCACCGCAACGGCGGTGTCACCGAGCATCGTCTCGGGACGCGTGGTCGCGATTTCGATAGTTTTGGGTTCGCCGGGTTTGGGATCGATAACGGGATATTTCAGATGATAGAAGTGGCCTTTCTTGGTTTCGTTGAACACCTCGTCATCGGAAACGGCGGTTTGTAAAAACGTGTCCCAGTTAACGAGACGTTTGCCTCGATAGATGAATTGTTTTCCGAACAGGTCAAAGAATGTCGCTCGAACCGCGGCAGCGCAAATCGGATCGAGGGTGAACCGCAATCGTTCCCAATCGCAACTGCAGCCCATTCGTTTGAGTTGATCCAGGATACGTTGTTCGTACTGGTCTTTCCATTGCCAGATCCGCTCGACGAGGGCTTCGCGTCCGAGGTCATGCCGCGTTTGGTTTTCGTTCTCTTTAAGACGTCGCTCCACAACCGCTTGGGTAGCGATTCCCGCATGGTCGGTGCCGGGCATCCAGAGGGTTTCGAATCCCTGCATGCGTTTGCGACGGACGACGATGTCCTGCAGCGTGTTGTTAAGGCCGTGCCCGAGGTGCAACGCGCCGGTCACGTTGGGTGGCGGGATGACAACCGAGAACGGCGGTTTGTCGCTGGACGCTTCGGCGTGCGAACATTTCGCGGCTTCCCACTGTTGAAGGATTCCAGAAGCGGCGTCGGCGTGATCAAAACGAATCGGAATCATGTGAAAAACGAGATAGCAAAGGAAGAATAGCGTTGGGCTACTAGCGACGAGCTACTAGCGTCCTGCTCTTGGTATGCGAGTGAGAGGAAAGCGAACGGCTTTCACGATCGTTCATGCCGAGGTGGCACTGCGATCTGACGCGAATTTTAGGAACCGACTGATTGCGCGACGACCGGTTGCGAGACCGCGGATTCTCGGTGCAGTTTGTATTCGACGCTGTCGACGAGTGCTCTCCAACTGGCTTCGATAATGTTATCGCTGACGCCGATCGTGCCCCAGGTTTCTTTGCCGTCGGTGCTCTCGATGTTCACGCGGATGGAGGCGGCGGTGCCGGACGCAGAATCAACGACGCGGACCTTGTAGTCGATCAGGCTGACTTCACCGAGTTGCGGGTACGCACCGGTGAGTGCTTTACGCAGTCCGGCGTCGAGCGCGTTGACTGGTCCGTGTCCTTCGGCGGCGTCGAACCACAGCGTGTCTCCGACTTTGAGTTTGATGATCGCCTCGGCGAACGCGACATGATTCTCGACATCCCGATCACCCGCGACGATACGGTATTTGATGGTTTCGAAATGCGGCTTAAACGTGCCACTGACCCTTTTGATCAGGAGATCGAAGGAGGCCGTTGCCGATTCGAACTGATAACCTTGGTTCTCCAACCGAACGACTTCGGCGAGAATCTTGTTCATCAGTTCTTTGTCTTCGCCGAGGTTGTGTTTGCCCGCGACGGCTTCGATATTGCTGCGGCCCGACAATTCGCTGACGAGGATCCGGCGTTCATTTCCGACCAGAGCCGGATCGATATGTTCGTAGGTCTTGGCGGCTTTGTTGATCGCGTGGACGTGCATGCCGCCTTTGTGCGCGAAGGCACTTTGGCCGACGAACGGTTGGTTGCCACGCCACTGCAGGTTGGCGGTTTCGTAGACGAACCGGCTCAGTTCGGTGAGTTGCGTGAGCGGGCGGCCACCGAGGACCTCGTAGTTCGGTTTCTTCAAGCTGAGGTTGGCGATGATCGCGATCAGATCGACGTTCCCGCAACGCTCACCGATCCCGTTGATGGTTCCTTGAACTTGCGTCGCACCTGCGTCGAGGGCGGTGAGCGAATTAGCGACGGCGAGTTCACTGTCGTTGTGACAATGGATGCCGAACTGCACGTCGTAGTCGGCGAGTCCTTCCCGGGCTGCGGTCGTGATCGCGGCAATTTCCTCGGGGAGCGATCCGCCATTGGTATCGCACAGTACCATCCATTTTGCGCCGGCGGAGGCGGCGGCGCGGAGGGTTTCGATCGCGTACTTCGGGTTGGCTTTGTAGCCGTCGAAGAAATGTTCGGCGTCGTAGAGCACTTCGCTGTGACGGGCCAAAAATTCAGCGCTTTCGCCGATCATGGCGAGGTTCTCGTCGAGAGTCACTCGGAGGACTTCCGTGGCGTGGTAGTCCCACGTTTTTCCGACCATGGTGCAGCACGGGGTGCCGGCCGCGACGAGAGCACGCATGCCCGGATCGTCTTCGGCTTTCATGCTGCGGCGACGCGTCATTCCGAACGCGCAGACTTTGCTGTTTCCCAAATCGAGGTCGCGGACCTTTTCAAAGAACGCGACGTCTTTTTCGTTGGACAGGGGGTAGCCACCCTCAATGAAATCGATCCCGATCTCGGCGAGCCGTTGAGCGATGTTCAGCTTGTCTTGCAGCGAAAAACTCACACCTTCTCCCTGCGATCCGTCTCGCAAGGTGGTGTCGTAGATGGCGATTGGCGTGGGGGACACGTGAGAGGCTGTCATTTCGGGGTGTGATCGGTCAGTTTGCTGGAAGGAGCGGGCGTCGGGGGCGAGATGGAAGCCGGGGCGTCCAAAATCGCGGGCGTCTTGTAAGGATTTTCGTTGTCGCCACGGGCCCGGGTCACGGCGGCAGACGGGTCAACGTTCTCGGCAGCGGAGGTCGCCGATTCGATCGTCGTAGTTGCAGAGGATAATGCGGATGACTTAGCGGCGTTTTCGCTGCGACGTCGATTTCGCCGCCACCGCTCGGCGACAATCACAAACACGCCACCGATGATCGTCATTCCGGCGACGAGGCGTACCGAGAGCGGGTTGATGTGTTCGCCCGCCATCCATGCGAAGCCCAACGAGATCAGACGTCCACCACCGAGGATGGTGCATAACAGAGCGAGCAACAACGCGACGAAAACAGACTCGCCCCGTCGATGCGGGTTCAACGCGACAACCCCGAGAAACAACAGCGGGATGCCGAACATCATCGGGATGAATTGCGTGTACGTTTTCTGCGAGGTCGTGCTGAGGCCCGCGATCGTCAGACCGAAAAGTAGCAATCCGAAAACGATTCCGATTCTCGCCATGGTGTTGAAATGCTACTCAGGCCGGTTTTAAGGGGGACCACCGAACGATTTTGGCCGCGGAACGCCCGCGTTGGAGTGCTTGTTGTACCCTGCGACGTGGTTTTTCTGTAGGGCCATGTTAGACTCCCGGCCCTAGCAGGCGGTCAGGACGCCGCCGTCAAATTGACTCGCAGTCGAGGATAAATGCGTGGGGATCCATTGGACCGTCTACCCTAATCATCACGAAGCGTCGCTTGCGGTCGCGGACACGATTTCCGCTGTTCTGATCGAAAAACCCGCATGTGTCCTGGGATTGGCGACCGGGTCGACCCCGTTGGAAGTCTATGCGGAGTTGGCCCGAAGGCATCGCGAGGAAGCCCTCGATTTCGGAAAGGCGACGACGGTCAATTTAGATGAATACATCGGGCTGCCTCCCGGGCACCCGCAAAGCTACGTGCATTATATGCATGAGCACTTGTTCAGACACATCAACATCGACCGTGACCGAACCCATTTGCCCAACGTTCACGCCGCCGACCTGAGCGAGTCGGCGAACGACTTCGAGCGGCTGGTCGAGTCGACGGGCGGCGTGGATCTGCAATTGCTCGGTATCGGTACCAATGGTCATATCGGATTCAACGAGCCCGGGGCTGAAGAAGATTCCGTGACCCGCGTTGTCGATTTGGCCCCCGGAACGATCCACAGCAATTCGCGTTTCTTCGAATCCGAAAGCGACGTGCCGCGTCGAGCGATCACGATGGGCATCGCCACGATCCTGCGTGCCCGGAAAATTGTGCTGTTGGCGACCGGAGACTCGAAGGCCGAGGCCGTTGCCGAGGCGATCAACGGTCCGATCTCCCGCGACAACCCGGCCTCGTTTTTACAAACGCACGCGAACGTTCACTTTGTGCTCGACTCGGCCGCGGCGGTAGGGCTCGCAAACTAATTTGGAGCTCGCAGATTGATTCGGCGATCGCGAATTCGGCGATCGCGAACGGATCATGGGTTCGTGAGGTCGATTACCCACTTGCGAGTTTTGACGGCGGGGCGACCGTCTTCGGGAATGCCTCGGGCGATCTCTTTGCGAAGCATGTTTGAAAGTTTTTGGATCGTCGCCAACGTGTCGGCGTCGCGGGTCATCGAATCAGTTTGATCGCCGTCGAAGGCCAAGTTGTTTTTCTCGGTCGGGTCGGTCTGATGATTGTAGAGCTCGACGCCATTCTTGCCGTCGTCCCAAAGCGTCAGCCGATACTGAGGCGTGCGGATGGTGTAGCCGAAGAAACGCGACTTCTGTTTCGGCAATTTTCGGGTGACTTGGGAAATCGTGAATCCGCGTCCGGGTTCGTCGACGTCATCGATCATCGGTCGCAGTGATTGGCCCTGCAGATTGGCGGGCGGTTTGACATCGCACAGTTCGGCGAGGGTCGGGTACAAATCGATTAACCCCACGGGCGATGTTGCTGTCTCGCCACGGCTGGTTCCTTCGGGTGTTGCGATGATCAACGGCACGCGAGCGGACTCCTCGAACAAACTCATCTTTTGCCACAACCCTTTGGCGCCGAGGTGATACCCGTGGTCGCTGGTGAAGACGATCACTGTGTTGTCGGCGAGCCCGTGTTTTTCGAGGGAATCGAGCACTTTGCCGACCTGCGCGTCCATAAACGTGATGCTGGCGTAGTAGGCCTGAATGGCTTCCCGTCGGAGTTGGTCGGTTAACAGGTCGTGATCAGCCTTATGGCTCAGCAGGCTCGCCGGAGGTAAGTCGACGCGATCTTCCTCGACGTCATCTACGATTGGCATGTTGTCGAGATCGTAGGATTCGAAATACTTTTTCGGCGCCACGTACGGCGTGTGGGGACGATAAAAACCGACGGCGAGAAAGAACGGACGGTCCGCTCGCTTCGCACATCGTTCGAGTACCCAGTCGGCTTCCTCGGCCAACATCGCGTCGGTGTGCATTTCTTCGCTGCGAGGCGACGCATACCAGGACAACGTTCCGCCAAAACTGCCTTTCCTAAGTGAGAAGATCTCGGACTCTTCGAGTGATCGATCGCAACCCATCGGATTGATCTCCATCTCCCATGATGCCGGGTCGTCATGCCCGTTCGTTCCCACACTGCGTGGAACGTTATAGTGATAGAGTTTGCCGATCCGCGCCGCAAAATAACCGTCGAGTCGAAACGCGTGAGGCAACGATTGGTGCTGCGGAATCGTTTCGCGAAAGATCTGTGAGTTTGCCAAAATCCCGGTCGAGTCGGGGTAGAGACCGCATAACATCGAATTGCGTGAGGGGCCGCAGAGCGGGAATTGGCAGTACGCGTTTTCAAACCGCACGCCCCGCGCGGCGAGCCGATCCAGGTTCGGTGTTTGGACGTTTGGGTCTCCGTAGCAACCGATTCGGCAATTCAGGTCATCCGAAATCAGGAACAACACGTTCGGCCGATCGGCTGAGGTGGTCGTGGCGGAGGTTTCAGTCGTTACGGGGTCGGACGCGTTCGCCCCGACATGGCCGACCGCGGTCAACAACGCGGCCAAGACGAGGATGAGGTTGCGATTTGTGGCTGCGGGAGGCTTCGTTGTTGTGGGAGATGTTGTTGTGGGAGATGTTGTTGTGGGAGATGAGGTCAGGTGGGACAACCGGCGGGAAAGCTGGGGCATGGGTCGCTCGGAATCATCGTGGGGGATTTAGAAATTGCTATCCTGGTATCTTAGTGGCACGTTACGCGATCGTTTGGGGTGAACGTTTGCAGGCTTTCAATTTTCTCGACTATCATCGTGGGCATGAACATCATCGATTTCTCGTGTCGGATTGAACGTGTCCGGCGAATCGTCGCCACGGGGGCCGCATTTCTGTTTGCGGCCGGAACCTTTGTGGTGTGCGACGGCGCCGATCAGGTGACCGCGAACACGCGTCCGCCCAGCGCTGTGGGCAACGAGGGCGTGGATCCGGATGCATCCGGGCCGCTCGGTGGACGGGATTTTTCACTTCGCCGTCGCTCGACGCTGGATCTTTGGCTCGACCGAGATCGATATCGCGATGCGGTCTTGGCAGCCGCTCGCAGCGAGGAGTTGGAAACGGCCGAGCGGGCGCGATGGGTGTTGGGGCGATGGCAGCGTGGGATCTTAGCGGACACACCTCCGGATCTCGCCAAACAACTCGCGATTCTGCCGCCGGTCGAAGCGATCGAATTGTTGCTCGAGGAAAGCCATTTTACCGCGGCGACGATCGCGATGCAGGAAGCAACCGGGACGTTGGAGTTTGAGTCCGTCGCTGCGCGTGTATCGATGACGCTCGACCAGCGGTTTCCGATCTACGCACGTGCTGCGGTCGTGACGGATCAAACCTCGCAATTACTCGCGTTCTTGGATGTTGCCTGCAGCACGAAAGAGATGGCAGTTTGTCGTCGTGATTGGGCGAAACTGTTCTCACACGATGACATCGATAACGATGGAGCGGAGGCGTCGAGCAATCCGAATCGGCGACGACTGCCCCCGGCAATGGAAGCATGGGATCCCGAACTGGTCGCTCAAACCGAATGCCTGCTGCATCTGCTCGATGGCGACATTGAGATAGCGATGGATGTCGCCAAGCGGGCCGATCGAGAACTTCAACAACGCGAAATGGCAGCGGGAAATCGCGGCGGCGATCCCGTCACGGGCTTGCTGTCGCGGAAACAGCAACCACTCGTTCGCGTCGTCCGCATGGTCACCTCGCGATGGAACGCCATCGCAGCGGCAGCCTCCTCATCGGCACGAGACTTTGAACGCGCCGCTGAACGGCTTAGCCCTGTCAAGGACGGCGGTAACCAAGGTGACAGCAATCAGAGTAAGGAGTCGAAACCTGACGGCGCGAAACGTGATGCCAGGCACCAATTGGCGAACATCGCTCAGATCACCCTCTACCGCGAGGAAGCCGTTCGGCACTGGTCCGACGCGTTAATTGCCGCAGATCGCTGCAATAACGACGAAATCCGCGCTGCCGCCGTCGAGGGTTTGATCACCAATGGCAGCGATGAATCGGTATCGATCGCAGCGGACGTGAAGGCCCTCCTTTGGCGAACGTTGTTGATCCACGGCGAAGTCGACGCGGCGCTCGATGTGGTCAGGGAGACCGATCCGTCCGGTGCGGCGGTGATCGCTGTCGATGGCTCGCGTGCGGCCGATGCCCTTTCGGGGCTCGGGTTTCCTGCCGATCAAATCGACACGCAACTGGAGTCGTGGATCGACGCCGCCATCGAGGCTCAACGAGATCTCTATGACGCGGCAACCTCCGACGATCCCGCGAAACTCGCTGAGGCGGCCCGGGTCAGTGAAACCGGATTGGCGCCCGAGATCGAAACGATGTTCACGCTGATCCGATTGTTTGACGAGGTCAGCCGCGACGACGCGGCGTGGCGAATCGCCGACCGGTTGTCGCTCGAAGATCTGCACGCCAAACGTGTCAACCGATCGAGCGAATACTTGGTACGTGACTACGTGTTGTTGGCCCTTTTGTGGACAACGCACTCGGACTGGATGATTGAATTGGGGATGCGTGACTGGGAGATCGAGCCCTCCGTGGTGAGTCAAAGTCTGATCAGCCGGATCGCGGTCACCGATGAGTTTCAATTGCTCGCGATTCTTTCTCACTTTGTCGAATTGCAGAAACCGACGACGTCGGCGAAAGCGGCGTTTCGGATCGCGTGTGAGATCGCGCGGGCGGAGGAGCAGGACCGGCGACGTCATGGTCAACGTGTCGCGGATTTGTCCCAGGCGTTGCGTGACGGTTCGCTGCGTCGAAAGGTCAGTCCAGATCCGGATCTCGAAGAGTTTTTTGAAGGCACGCCGCGCGTCTGGAGCGATTTGTTTCTCGCTCACGGCCGGCCTGATCTCGCCGAACCGTTCCTGGAACAGCAGGCTGCCACGGGGGATCTCGAGGCGACGTTCACGCTCGCGAAGGAATACCGACTCGGCGGGACGATCACAGCAGATTTCGACACCTTTGAGGAAGTCTGGGACGCGGTTGCCTCCGCCCACACGGACGGAAATCTCCGATTCCGTGACGATGTGATGACCGGCGTCAAAGCGGTCGGTGAACAGTTTCGGTTGGCACGCGATCGAGGCGATTCGAACACCGCCGACGCGATTTTTAAACAAATCCGAGCAATGGCCTGCACGCCATCGACCGACATGCGGCAACAGATCGCCGACGTGTTGGCTGATTGTGGGCAATGGGAGATCGCCGATTCGGTTTACCAGTCGTTATTGATGATGACCGCGATCACGTCCGACGAAACGCAATCTCTGATCGATATCGCTCGCAAATATCAACGCTTTGCGGTCAAAGCGACGGCGGCGGAGGTTTCGACGACCGAGTCCGCGATGCGGGCCAATCAGATTGAAAAACTCGCACCTGACGATCTCGATCTGCGTCGCCGTGCCGTGACCTGGTTTGACACCGCGTTCGCGGGAACGCTCACGGGCGTCGAATTCCGGCCGCAGCTCTATCTCGTTTATCCGCGGCTAATCGCCCGCGAGCAACTCGAACTGACCGTCATCGACATTGTTCAGACGGAGGACGAATCACTGGGGCAGCGTGCTCGCGGTTTGCTCGAACGGTTGCACCAACTCGATCGGATGGACATCACGACCGCCGAGTCAATTCTGCCCAAAATGCAGCAAATCGGGATGAAGGAAGAGGTGAGAGCCTCCCTCCGCCGAATGTTGGACGTCGCGGACGAACACTTGAAGGCTTTCCCTGCCGACGCGGTCACCGCGAACAACATTGCTTGGGGAGCGGCGATGAATAACGTCGAATTGCCTCGAGCCCTCAATTTGGCTCGTCACGCGGTCTTTTTCGAACCCGAAAGCGCGATTTACCGTGACACGCTCGCGGAAATCCTGGCACGCTCGGGTAACCCTGCCCAAGCCCTCATGATTGAGCGAGGATGCCTCATCGACGACCCGGGGCAATGGCACCTGCACGAGCAGATCGAACGTTTCGAGAAGAATTCCTCAAACCAGCGTTGACAGCCGATTGCCGCAATTGATACCCACCAACATGAGTAACCAAGACATAGGTTTTCGTTGTTGAGTCGTTGATTTGCGGGAATTGCTTCTCGATCAGCTCTGCTGACGGAAATATTTATCCTGTCGCGAAGATTACTGGGTCAATCGTCCCGGCAGTTCAGTTTCCCAACGAAATCCGCTGATGCATCGGGGTGTCGATTCGTCGACACCCCGATGCACCGATACAAAAATCTGCCGCTGCGACCGCCAATGCGACCGGCGGGACTTCCTTTTGACGTCCGATAGCGCGTGACGCTAATTTAGTTTTCATGAACGCGCCCCCTGACGATGTCGAAGCAACGCCACCGGAGTCCGAAGAGGCACCCAAACCCGGACTCAAGGCACGCCTGCGTGAGCATACCAAGCCGCTGATTGGGATGGCGATCTTCGGATCCATCGCCGTTTTGGCCGTAATCGTATGGTACGCGTGGCAGGCCGATGTCCCCGTCGCTGAGCAAACGGCACCGCTGGTCCAAACGTCGGACAAGGAACAATTCACCGAGCAGGTGGATCTGGTGCTCAAGGGGAAAGCCACTCGGTTGTATTTTTCCGATCTCGTCATCACCGACGAACTGCTCGATGAGTTGCCGTTGGACACTCTTCTCCAAGAGTCCATCGATGCTGCCGAAGAAAATCGAAAAACTAGCGAAATTCTTGCCCAACAATCCGAACTGGATGACGACGGCGAGTCCCGGTTCGAGACGGCGCGCCAAAAGGACACTTCAGCCGACGATCAGGTCCGGTCACGCGGCAATTCGGGCGATAAAGCACAGACCAAACCAACGTTTGCACGCCTCGATACCGTGCTGATTGACCAAGGCGTTGTCACGGACAAAGGGCTCGATGTGATCTCGCAATTGCCTGATCTGGAGCATTTGCGGCTGCGTCTTTCTCCGATCACCGACAACGGGATTGCCAGTCTCGCGGCCTGTAACAAGCTCTGGCTGCTTAATTTGCCCCATTGCCGAGTCTCCACCGAGGGAATACGGAAACTCAAAAAGTTGCCAAAGTTGAAACAACTGCGTCTTGGCTCGCCGAATTTGAGTAATGAATGCTGCCGAGCAATTGCCGAATTGACGACACTCCGTGGATTGCATTTGATTGGGGTGCCGGTCACCGACGAAGGGCTGAAAGTGCTCACCACACTCCCGAGGTTGGAGTCGCTGTATCTCGACGATCCTGCCATTACAGACATCGGATGGATGTGGTTGTTCCGCAATCACCCGCAACTGCATGTGCACGTGAATCAGAAACATCACGACCATGATCCGCACGCACATGTGCACTAACGCTCCTTAATGGACGAGTTAAGTTCTTACTGTGTTTGAACTTGAATGAACGTTCCGCTATTGGAGGGGTGATTTGCGAGGTGCGGGCATTTTGCCTAGTTGACGCAGCGACTTCAGGCCGTAAACTCTCCCCAAATTGCCTCGTCGTCCGACGAGAGATACACCCCCATTTGGAGAGAGTTAAAATGATTCGTACGATCTTGGCTGTTGCTTTGCTTGCTGTCGTCAGTTCCGTCGCCGCTCCTCAAGCCGAAGCTGGCTTGTTTGGCTGCTTCAAGAAGAAGGCTGACTGCTGCGAGCCAGTTTGTTGCCCAGCACCAGTTTGCTGTCCAGAGCCAGCACCTGTCTGCTGCCCAGAGCCAGCTCCCGTTTGCTGCCCAGAGCCAGCACCTGTCTGCTGCCCAGAACCAGCACCCGTTTGCTGCCCAGCTCCAGCACCTGTTTGCTGCCCAGAACCAGCTCCAGTTTGCTGCGATCCTTGTGATCCTTGCTGCGAACCACCACGCAAGGGCTTCTTCGCTCGTTTGCGTGAAAAGTGTGCCGCACGTCGTGCAGCTAAGTGCTGCGAGCCAGTTTGCTGTGATCCTTGCTGCTACTAAGCCGCAACGACCCACACGCAGAGACGAACAGAGCGGGCGACACATCATTGATGTCGTCCGCTTTTTTTATGCGCCGAGCCAGCCCGTGCCGGCGTCGATGACACGCCCGAGGGCCTGATCGCTCGCCGGGGATCGATCGTCAAGGCGTTGTCGTCGAGACGCATCGCGATTCTAATCCCGCACGATCGTTTCCCATTTCCTCGACACTGTCCTTTGAACCACCTATGGTCCGCTACAACCCCAACGAGATCGAACCCCGCTGGCAATCCTATTGGGACGAACACAACACATTCGCGACGCCCGGTCCCGCAGACCTCGGCGGCGATGTGGCCAAACGATATGTGCTGGACATGTTTCCCTATCCGAGCGGCGACGGTTTGCACGTCGGGCACCCGGAAGGATATACGGCCACGGACATCGTTTCCCGGTTCGCCCGCGCTCGCGGCGAGCGAGTCTTGCACCCGATGGGATTTGACGCGTTCGGTTTGCCTGCGGAAGAGCACGCGATCCGGACCGGCGAACATCCCCGGGTTCAAACACAACGGAACATCGACAACTTCACTCGCCAACTGAAGATGCTCGGTTTCAGTTACGACTGGGACCGTGTCCTCGCGACCACCGACGAAAATTACTTTCGCTGGACGCAGTGGATCTTCTTGGTCTTGTACGACACCTGGTTCGATACCGAAACACAGAAGGGACGCGCGATCGCCGAGTTGCCGATTCCGCCGGAGGTGTCCGCGGAGGGAGACCATGCCGTCGAACTGTATCGCGATTCTCGACGCTTGGCTTACCAAGACGACGCGTTAGTGAATTGGTGTGCGAACCTCGGCACGGTGCTCGCCAACGAAGAAGTCGTTGATGGTAAAAGCGAAGTCGGCGGTCACCCTGTCAAACGAATTCCGCTTCGGCAGTGGATGCTGCGAATCACCGATTACGCAGAACGGTTGATTGAAGGTCTCGATGAACTCGATTGGCCGGCCGGAATCAAGAAGCTGCAGTACGACTGGATCGGACGCAGCACCGGAGCGGAGGTCGATTTCTATCTGCAGTCGGGAGCCTCGTCGGGCGAGGATGCGACCGGTCCGTTTACCGCATGGAAGCGTGCTCGGGCAACCAGCGGTTTCTCCGGAGAATCGCAGGACGACAGTTTGCGTGTTTACACGACACGGCCGGACACCCTGTTCGGAGCGACCTACATGGTGGTCTCGCCCGAACACCCGTTGATCGACCGACTCGTAACTCCCGAGCAGAAGGCCGAAGTCGACACGTACTGCGAGAAGGCTTCATTCAAGAGTGACCGTGAACGCACCGATGGTGATCGTGCGAAGACCGGTGTCTTCACGGGATCGTTTGCGATCAATCCCGCCGACGGACGTGCGATTCCGGTTTGGGTCGCTGACTACGTGCTCGCTGGCTACGGGACGGGTGCGATCATGGCGGTTCCTGCGCACGACGTTCGTGACTTTGAGTTCGCGGTCGCATTCGATTTGCCCGTGATCCCAGTGGTGAACCCACCGGCCGACCATGAACAACGCGATGATATTCTCGCGGGGAAGGCCTGTTTTGCGGCCGAGGGCGAAGCGATTAACAGTGGTGAGTTCGACGGGAAAACGACCGCCGAAGTCAAATCCGCGTTGACGTCTCGATTGGCCGAAGAAGGTCTCGCCCGCGAAGCGGTCAACTTCAAACTGCGCGATTGGTTATTCAGTCGCCAACGATTCTGGGGTGAACCGTTTCCGATCCTTCACGAGATCGATGCCGACGGAAATCCGACCGGGATCAAACGCGGTGTGCCGGACGAGCAACTGCCCGTCACCCTGCCCGAGCTCGAAGATTTCAAACCGCACGGACGTCCGGAACCGCCGCTGGCGAAAGCGGACGATGATTGGTTGATCGTTGAACTCGATGGCAAACGGTATCGCCGCGAGACCAACACGATGCCTCAATGGGCGGGATCGTGCTGGTACTACCTTCGATACATCGACCCCAAAAACACGCAGCAACTGATCGATCCAGAGCTCGAAAAAGCCTGGATGCCGGTCGACCTGTACGTCGGCGGTGCCGAGCACGCGGTGCTGCACCTGCTGTACTCGCGTTTCTGGCACAAGGTGCTCTACGACCGTGGCCACGTGTCGTGTCCCGAGCCGTTCCGAAAACTGGTTAACCAGGGCATGATCCTCGGCGAAGTCGAATTTACGGGCTATGTCGACGAAGCGGGCAAGCCGGTGTCGACCAAGAACGTTCGCCGTGATGCCGAAGGAAATCGTGTCACCAAAGACGGACGTGTGGTCGAAACGGTCAAGATCGCCGAAGAAGATGTTGAAAAGAAAGGCGAAGGGTTTGTTCTCAAATCCGATCCGTCGATCAAGATCGACAGCCGTGCATTCAAGATGAGCAAGACTCGCGGCAACGTGGTCAATCCCGATGGCGTCGTTCGCGACTATGGTGCCGACTCGTTGCGTTTGTATGAGATGTTCATGGGACCGCTTGAGGCGACGAAGCCGTGGGTGATGACGGGTGTCGGTGGCGTTCGCGGCTTCCTCGATCGCGTGTGGCGATTGATGGTCGACGAGAAAGCTGATGATTTACGACTGTCCGATGCGATCGTTGACGAGCCCTGCGACGAGGAACAACTCCGTGTGTTGCATCAAACCATTCGCAAGGTCACCGAAGACACCGAGGCGATGAGTTTCAACACCGCGATTGCCAAGATGATGGAGTTTTCAAATCACTTCACGCGATGCGATAAGCGTCCCCGTGATGCGATGGAAACTTTCCTCGTCTTGCTGCACCCTTATGCTCCGCACATCGCTGAAGAATTGTGGCGTTTGCTCGGTCATCAGGAATCGATCTCGAAGCAAGCGTGGCCGCAATGGGATGAGGCAGCGTTGACGGAATCGAGTATCGAGATCCCGGTTCAGATCAATGGTAAATTGAAGGCGAAAATCAATGTTTCGCCGGACGCAACGAAAGACCAAATGATCGAAGCGGCAACGGGTGACGAGCAAGTTCAAAAAGCGATCGGTGACAAGCAAATCGTCAAACAGATTGCGGTCCCCGGACGGATGGTGAACTTGGTCGTGAAATAGTGGTCGTGATAGACCACCGCGAAACAGACGCGGATTGTATCCGTCCTCTCATCGCTGTCGTCGATGGACATGTGCTTAATCATCAGGCCTGGTTTGCTCGGACGTTCGTCCGCTCGGGCCTTGAGATTCGAGCATGGAGGGTGAATTCCTGGGCCATACGACCTCTTTGTGGGGACAACGGCACGAGGATCAGGAGGCTGGTGGGAAACGGTGCATGACGTTGATGTTGGAATTCGTTAGGTTGGGTGCAACAAACCTCTTTTTGTTGTCACGTTAAACCGCAACTCCCACGGCTCACATCGGTTGGATTACGGATACACCAGTCTGCTGCCGCCACTGCTCGCGATCGCATTGGCGTTGTTAACACGGCATGTGTTGTTGCCGTTGGCGGCGGGGATTTTGGTTGGCGCCGGATTGCTGGCGTGGGGGCAGACGGACGCTGGTTTTTTGATTTCAACTGGCGAAATCTTTATCCGCAGCATCGTTGATTCGGTACGTGATTCCGACCACCTCCGTGTGCTCGTCTTTACGTTGCTGCTCGGCATGATGGTTGGAGTGATCGAGGTGTCCGGCGCGATGCGGCGAACGATCGCGAGGCTCGCTCGGCGGGTTCGTGATCGACGGGGGACGCAATGTTTGATTGCGGCAACCGGGCTGGCTGTGTTCTTTGACGACTATGCGAACACATTGCTCGTCGGCGGCACGATGCGTTCGACGTCGGATCGGTTCGGGATTTCGCGAGCCAAGCTCGCGTATTTGGTCGACAGTACTGCCGCACCGGTCGCCGGGCTGGCCCTCGTCAGTACTTGGGTGGCAACCGAACTGAGTTACTTGCAAGCCGGAATCGATGCGTCCCGCTATGCCGAAACTGCGGATGGAGCGTCGATTCAAGTTTTCGACATCTTCATCCAGAGCATCCCGTATCGGTTTTATCCTTGGTTCGCGTTGATCCTCGTGTTTGTTATTGCCAGAACGGGGAGAGACTTTGGGCCGATGCGAGTCGCCGAACAGGAAGCGACAACGCGACTGATCGCGGAGAAGGAGAAGCCATCCGAGACGGCGACGAAGGACGCGATTGCGGGAAATTCGATCGCGGATACCTTGGCCGCGTTGTTGCCGATCGCCGGATGCCTTGTCGCAGTACTCGCGACATTGATCGTCACGGGACGCGCGAGCGTATCAGGGGGCGGTCTTGCGGAGAGCGAGGTGACTGAGGCGACCCTGCCCCCGACTGATACCGGTTTCATGAGCGGTCTTCGGATTGCCGGTGATGTGATCGGTTCGGGCGATTCTTACTTAGCGCTGATGGTCGGCGGCGGTAGTGGTCTCGTGATCGCGTTGGTGATCGCGTTCGCGGTCTCGAAGCTTTCTGGATCCAAAGTCGGCAAGGGGTTGCTCGATGGTGCGATGCAAATGATGCCGGCGATGACGGTCCTGTGGTTAGCTTGGTCGTTGTCCGCGATGACCGGGAAAGAATCGCTCGATACCGGAGGATTTCTTTCGAGCGTGCTCAGCGACGCGATCGATATCCGACTGATGCCGACCTGCGTGTTTATCCTCGCAGGGGCGATCGCCTTTGCAACGGGCACGAGTTGGGGCACGATGGCGATTGTGACACCGATCGCCGTCAGTCTCGTACTGGATATGCAAGCCGACGCGGCGGCGGGAATCGCCAACGTGGCTGTCAATTCACCGATCGCTTTGGCGACGTTCAGTGGTGTGCTCGCGGGGGCAATCTTTGGTGATCACTGTTCGCCAATCTCCGACACGACGGTTTTGTCGAGTCGGGCATGCGGATGCGATCATGTGCTGCACGTTCGGACGCAGATGCCATACGCGCTGTTGGCGGGGGCCGTTTGCGTGGTCACGGGGACACTTCCGGTCGCCTTTGGCGTCCCGGTTTGGTTGTGTCTGGCCGTTGGCACCGCCAGCCTAATTGCGATCGTCCGGTGGCTCGGCGTGCGTCCGGTTGCCTGAATTTAGTTGTCGCAGACGATTTGACGTAACACTATTTCGCCTGGGCTTTGAGTTCCGCGAAACGGGTTCGCATCTCGACGAGTTTGCTTTCGTGTTCGGGATTGGCCGCGAGGTCGTTTTCTTCATGAGGATCGTTAGCGATATCGAACAACTGCTCGCGATCGGACTCGGGCCAGTAGAAGTATTTCCAGTCCTTGCGAACGAGAGCTTCCGAACAGGGAATGAAGTCTTTGTTGCGAATGGTCGGATGCTCATAGAAGAACTCCGTTCGCCATGGTTCTGCGTCGTGTGAAGGATCATCGCCCATGTATAGCGGACTGATGTCGCGTCCTTGCATCTGCTGGGGAGTTTCGACGCCGACCGCGGAAAGGATCGTCGGCGCCAGATCGATGCTGAGTGTAAAGTCTTCGTTCGTTTGACCACGTTGGCTGTCGGGCATCCGGGGGTCGCTGATCATCAGGGGGACACGAATGCTTTCTTGGTGCGGGTACCACTTGTCGGCGAGTCCGTGTTCGGCATGGTAGTAGCCGTTGTCGGTGGTGAAGATCACGAGGGTGTGATCGAGTATGCCGTCCTTTTCGAGTTGGCTCAGGATGCGTCCACATGTGGCGTCCACTTCGCTGGCGAGACGGTAGTAATTTTTCATCATCCGTTGGTACTTTTCCGGAGTGTCGAATCGCCAATGCCACCGGTTTCGGCCCTCGTTCTTCTCATTTCCAACGAAGTCGGGAAGACGCTCGAACGATTCCTGAGTCGCGTTGACGGGGACCGGGATTTCAACGTCCTGGTATAGCGACATGCTTTCGGGTTGCGGCAGGAATTGATCGGGGTGGCTGTCCTCGGCGTGTGTGGCGAAGAATGCCACGGTCAGGCAGAACGGTTTGTCGTCGGGACGTGTCTCAAGGAATTCGAGAGCGTCGTTTTCATTTTTCTGCGTGACGTGAATCTTGGTTCCGTTGGGTTCTGTCATCCAATGACGGCCGAAATACGATCGGCCAAAATCGAAGTGCTCCGCAGGGAATTTCCCGTTGTGCCATTTGCCCACGTGCCCGACGTAGTAGCCGTTCTCGCGGAGCAGTCCGGGGTAGGTTTCCGACCACGGCGTCTTGAAGGCTTTGAAGCCGAAGCAACCGTGCCGCGACATCATCTGTCCGGTGAACAAGCACGCTCGACTGACCCCGCAGATTGCGGTCGTGACGCAGTTCTGCGTGAACCGCATCGAACGAGTCGCGAGTTCGTCGAGGTGCGGTGTTTTGATGATCGGATTGCCCGCCACCCCGAGCGTGTCGAAACGCCAATCGTCCGCATAAAGAACGAGGATGTTGAGAGGTTGAGGTGCCGCCTCGGACGCATTGAGTGACTGCGTGGTTTCAGAATCATCCGCTGACGCTATGCGACCGGGAGAAGTGATTCCGCCACCGGTGATGCTGATGAGCGTTAGCGCCGTGAAGAGGAAGCGGAGCATGCGTCGCGAGCGATTGGTCGCGGGTGGGCTGAGTGCGGCGCGAGACATCGGTGCCTGGGCGGGATCGAGAGCGGAAGGCGGGAAGCCAACAGCTTAATCGATAGATTTTGTCGTGGTCTACGTTGAGGCCACGCAATGTTGTCCAGGTGATTGACGCGTTCGATTCCGCAGAACGGTCTCGCGTTCGAGTTCGAATGCATGAATCAGCCAGTGGCGGTCTGCAGAATCCTCCGCCCGTTAGGACGCTTTGCGAATCCAAACGGCCGAGGCTTGACCTTGTGGCGTGACGTTGATGCTGATGAAGCTGTCTCCCGCCGGGGTGCCGGCGGTCGTCACGGCGTTAATGGGGCAGTTTTCGTCGAGCGACTCGAGGTTCCGGATTGGGAACAGATCGCCGCCGAGGCTCTTCAAACTGGCGATGATTTCGACCATCCCGCCACCGGCACCGAGGTTACCGAAGTGGCCTTTTGCGGTCGTTACCGGTGGTTGTGATGAGACATCGCCGAAGACGTCTTGGATTGCCGCGGCTTCATCACGATCGATGTCAACGTCGGACAGACCGTGGGCATGAATGTGTCCAACGGGCGTTTCGCCATGGCCGGCGTTTTGGGCCGAACGGAGCGTTGCCCGCAATGCGTTGGAAATTGCAATTTGAATCGGACGTGGGCCGCCTGATTCACCAACGGCGCTGGTGCCGTACCCGATCACTTCACCGTAAATCTGGGCGCCCCGGGCTTCGGCGTGTTCGCGCGATTCGCATAACATCGACGCCGCCCCTTCGCCCAACACGCTTCCGTCTCGGGTTGAATCGAACGGTCGCGACATCTCGCCGCAGTTTTCTCGGTCGGCCGCCAATTTTTCTTGCATTGACGCGTGCAGCGTTCGGAGTGGGTGGACACGCGAGCCCGTCGCACCCACCACGAGAGCATCCGCGTGGCCACGCAGAATCGTCGAGGTCGCTTCGGCAATGGCCGCGCCGCTGGAGGCTTCGCGCAACGTTAACGAATTGTTTGGTCCACGCAAATCGTTGTAGATCGCGATGTGTGAGGCGGGCATATTGGGCAGGTATTTCAATAACCACAGTGGGTTCACCTTTGGCAAACCCGTTTCGCCCCATTTGGCGAAGTTGAATTTGCCGTCTTCGATGCAGGCGGCGATTCCCGCGCTGTATTCCTCCGGCAGCGACATGATGTAGTCGGACCCGAAGAGCACACCGATGCGGTCTCGGTCGAACACCTCGCTGTTGAATCCGCCGTGATGCAGTGCGAGTTGGGCCGATGCGACGCCCATTTCGATCTCGCGGCACATCACCTTGCTGCCTTTGCGAATGGTCCGCTGCAGTGCTTTTTCGAGCGGTCCGTAATCGTCGATGTGCCCAGTGAACTTAGTCGCTTCGGCGCCATGGCTAGCGGAAAACGCCTCAGTCGGAATGAGCGTGAAAGCGGCAATCCCCGATTGTCCGGCGTGCAACGCGTCCAGCAATTCGTCCGGAGTGTTGCCCAACGGGCTAATCACCCCCAAACCGGTGACCACAACACTCGTCGCGGGACGGCGGGGAGATCCGTTTGGAACAACCGAAGTGTCGACAGCGGGGGAGTTTACAGGTGGGGATGCGGACATGAAGTAATGACGCTGGCAAAGGAGGCGGAATTCACAACGACGCGAAGATAGCAAATCCCGCCGACGGAAGGAACGTCGCTCAAAAGTTGAGATGACGGCAGAGTTCCGTGAAAGTTGCCCAGGCGGGAGTGGCCGAGCCGAATGCGTTCGAAAAACGACTTTCTGACAGACGATAGCGATCGGCAAACCACCAACCTGTGCGTTTTTCGGCCACTGAATCGCGTTTGATCTCCTTCTAGCGATTCTTTTCGGGCTTGGCACGCCGAATGCAACCTCCATGTTGCCGGCTCAAAACGCCGTAGCCAAAACCGCACACTCGATAATGAAGGAGATACCGATGACGAACCGTGAAGAAATCAAAGGCCATTGGAACGAAGTCAAAGGCCGCCTGAAGGAACATTGGGGACAACTCACCGACGACGACTTGAGCCAAGCCGAATGCAATGCCGAGCAGTTGGTCGGCGTCGTCCAGCAAAAGACCGGTGCGACCCGGCGAGAAATCGAAAACTTCATCGACGGGCTCTACAACGGCTCGGTTAGCGATCAGGCTGCCGAAACGGTGCAGCATTACGCCGATGCGGCTCACCGTTTGGCGGACGACGCGTCGCGATACGCTCGCGTGCAAGCCGACCGGATCGCAGCCTGCTCGTCGGATTACTCTCAACGCGTCGCTCACACCGTTCGCACTCGCCCGGCCGAATCGATGGCAATCGCCTTCGGCTTGGGGATCGCAGCGGGAGCGTTGTTCTTCCTCGGTCGGAAGAAATAGTCATGGCTGTCACGAACGCAACGCGTCGGCAGTCCGAAGCAATTCGCGCCTCCATGCGTGAGATACGCAGCGAACTGCCGTATGACGTTGACGATGCCCGCGAACGTGTGAAGCAATTGTCGGATTGGAAGTACCACATGTCGCGCCGGCCCGTTGCAGTAATGGCCGCCGCGGCAGTGGTCGGTTACCTGTTGGTACCCGCGAAGCGATCGTCATCGACGGTGATTCATCATCAACAGGCCGAAGCGTCTGCTCCACCTGCGAAGCGGAGCGTCTTCGGAGGAATCGCCGGAGCCGTCGCGACATTGCTGATTCGGCAAGCGGCGACAATGACCGCGAATCAAATTGCGAGCAAGTTCTCTGCAGGTCACGCCGTCCAACCATCGCTTTCTCGCCAAGAGGTTCATTCATGATCGCGCCAATCAAAGAACGACCGTATCCCGCACGTCAACACGCCATCGCGCTCGAAGAAGACGAACAACGCCCGGTACGGGTGCTGAGCCAGTTGATTGAAAAACAGCCTGCCGCTGCACTGACTGTGGCCCTGGCCTTCGGGCTGACCGTCGGTTGGCTCGTCAAACGTAAGAATTGGTAATCCGATGCAAGAACAAACTTCCCGCCTGCCATCCAGTTTCCAGCGAGTCGCACGTGATGTCTGCGATCTCTTTGAATTGCAGATGCAGTTGATTTCGGTGGATTCCCAAGAGGCGAAGCGAAAGCTGACTCGATCGATCGTTTGCGGTTCGATTGCCGCGGTTCTCGCTGGTTCTGCCTTGACGGTATTGATGATCGCTTTGGGTCTGCTCCTCGGCGAGCTCACTGCGTTATCGACCGGTGCCGCGATGTTGATGGTTTGCCTTGCAGTGTTTGTCGTGGTCGCCGTGCTCGGCTGGATCGCATTGAAGGCAGTTACCGGTGCCGCAGACGCCATGGCAGAGACCAAGTCCGAGTTTGCCGAAAACTTGCGTTGGCTCAAAGCCACATTACTTGCCCCTGAATCATCGCCGCGGAACCAATTCCGCCGTGAGTCCTTCAGCGATCCGAACGCGACGTCTCGTCATGTTCAACAGGAGTCGCACTATTCAGATCACTTTCTTGACCGTAGTTCCCTCTCACCCAGGTAAATAATCATGTCTCAATCGATCAATCCAACCACGCCGCATGCCGAAACTGTGTCGGATCAAGCCCGCGAGACGGCGAGCCGCGCGGCCGCCCACGCCAGTGAAGTCGCGCAGGACGCAGCCCGCCACTTTGTCCGCGAACCTGCCCAAGATCTGTTCAGTTTGGCGAAGCAGTACGCACGCGAGAATCCAGACGTCGCCGCTTGCTGGGCATTCGGACTCGGCGTTGTGGTTGGATGGAAACTGAAACCGTAGTCTCGTTGGACGGGGGGCACGAACGTTTTGTCGAGTTCGAGCCCGAGCTCGGCGCATCCATAAGTACTCGCAGCCTGTCTTCAAAAAGGTTTCCGACGTGGCGAAAGTCGTTTCGCGTCACCTGAACATTTTATTGTTGACAAAGCAGTTGACAAAACAACAGCGGTCGGAACTTACGAACTCCGATCGCTTTCTTCATCTGACTCGATAATGCCACCGCAGTCATCGCAGGGCCGAGTGCGGTTGCCTGAAGTCGGTCGACATTCAATTGACTCATCGCGTAAACTCGCTAGGTACTACTATCATGTCCGCTGGAATTGCTTTTCCGCAGAGTCTGCCTTCAAAGGTGGACAAAACACAGCCACAATCCTCTTGGTGCAAGACCATGCCGAGTTTGCTAGTCATTGACGACGACCGCCTTATTCTCACGTTGGCGCAGAAATCGCTCGCCTCGATAGCCGATGTCGAGACCGCTTCGTCTGCCTCCGAGGGAATCGAAAAATTGAAGGCAGGCGATTTCGACGCTGTCCTGCTTGATATCCAATTGCCCGATCAGAACGGGCTCGCCGTTTTCTGTGAGATTCGTGAGCACGATCGCCGAATCCCCGTCATCTTCATGACCATCGAAGCGGCCAGTAATACCGCGATCGAAGCGATGCAGTTGGGAGCGTTCGACTACATTGCCAAACCGCTCGCCGTTGATCCGCTGCGTGATCTCGTTGAGAAGGCGATCGAACAGCGACAAATCAGCAGCGTGCCGGTCGCGATCTCGGCTGACGATGAGTCAGCGGATACCGGCGGTGAGCTGTTCATCGGTCGCTCACCGGCGATGCTCGATGTTTTCAAAGCAATCGGAAAGGTCGCCAAACAAGACGTGCCGATCCTCGTTCGCGGTGAGAGTGGAACGGGGAAGGAACTCGTCGCCCGTGCCTTGTACCAATACAGCAGACGAGGCGAAGAAACATTCTTGGCCGTCAACTGTGCCGCATTGCCCGACAATCTGCTCGAGAGTGAATTGTTCGGTCACGAAAAAGGGGCGTTCACGGGCGCTGAATCGCGTCGCATCGGTAAGTTCGAACAGTGCAACGGGGGAACTCTGTTCCTTGACGAAATCGGGGATATGGCGTCCACGGTTCAAGCCAAAGTGCTCCGTGTGTTGCAGGACCAGCGTTTCGAGCGGGTAGGCGGCAACAAAGAGCTGAAGACCGACGTTCGAATCATTGCCGCCACCAACCGGCCACTCGAACAGATGGTCGACGATGGCGAGTACCGAGAGGATCTGCTCTACCGACTCAATGGTGTGACGATCGAGTTGCCGCCACTTCGTGATCGACTCAGTGATGTGCCAGCATTGATTCGGTTTTTCCTCAGTGGCGCGAAACGAGAATTTAACAAACCGGACTTGGAAGGCCTTTCGCCCGAAGCGGTCGAGTTGTTGTCCGCATACGACTGGCCCGGAAATGTCCGGCAACTGCGAGCCGTGATCCGTCGCTGTGTGCTCGATACCGTGATGCCGGTAATCACACCGGACGGATTGCCACGAGAGGTTACCGGACACAAGGGAACGACAGTGGCAACGGGCGCGAGCGTGGATGCCGCCTCACCGGGGGCCGGTCTGCCTAAGCTGGTCCGTGAACTGCTAACGAACGGTTCCACCAACGTTTACGCGGAGGCAACTGAATACATGGAACGGTACGTGATTACCGAGGTGCTGCGTGAAACGAACGGCAACCAAAGTCAAGCAGCCGAGATTTTAGGAATCACGCGAGGCAAACTTCGTGATCGGATCAACTCATTCAACATCGTCTTGAAGAACGACGTCGAAGTAGGAGCAGCGGCAGGATGAATGCGAAATCAGATATGTCAAAACTTTCGAGTGAGCAGCGGCAACGTTTCGCCAGTGCGATTGAGCGGGTGGGCGATGATGAAGACATCTTGATCGTACTCGCCGAAATGGCGTCCGAGGATGCTCCCGTATTGATGAAGAAACTTGAAGGAGAAATCTCCAACGGGTTCTTCGACGCCACCGCGCAGACTGCTCACGCGTTGAAGGGCTTGCTCAGCACTTTCGAAACCGGCGAACCGGTTGAAGGGCTGCAGTCGCTCATTGATTCGGCACGTCAAGGCGATGAGAAAGAGACGACACAACTTTTCAATACCTTGAAGCCGGAACTACTCAAACTTGTTGATTTAGTGAGTCAACTTCCCTGACTCAGCTCTATCGAATGAGACAAGTCACGCTCGGCGGCGTAAGTGGCCGGGCTATTTTTTTGCCTCGATCGTTTTCAGATTGACGTAGCTGGTGTCGCTCACTCAAAGTGGTCGAGCGGTGTTCGTGCGGTTCAACCACACGCATTGGTCTCGAACGTGTTGTACGCGCTCCCGAGCATTTGCCATAAACTTTGGCATCGTCCTACGTCATCGTCCGTGGCGACATCGCTTGGTCGGTATCACCAGGTGCTTTGTCTTCGTAACGCGACGCACGTTCGTAAAGCGATTGCACTTCGCCGACCACTCCGTCGATCGCCGCACCACGATGAATTGCCGGTTCGGGGCATTCGGTTCGGATACGATCTTTCAAAATGTTCGATAAAGGCGGTTGCCCTTCGGAATGACGCGACCAACCGTTTGTCGAGAGGTTAGCCGTCAATTGTTCGGCCCGCTCGTGGTTGAACTCACCGCCGTTCTTGATCGCGTCGCAGCAGAGTTCGGTGAGGTGTTGAAGAGTGGTTTCGATTTCGGCGTTGGGCGACATGAGGTGCTCCTGAGAGTTCGGTAAAACGGACTTCTGAAGCAGACCTAGGTTGCAAACGCCGCGCCAAGTTTGAACGCGGGACTACCGGTCGTTGACGACACGAGCGAGGTTAATGTGAACTCACCGAGTGTCGATTGTTTGCATCTTATCGACGAACGAGTTGCTTATTCGTCGACGTCTTCATATTCCCCGTCGTCCTCGTAGGACTCTTCGTACTCTTCATATTCCTCGGCTTCGTTGACCGGCGATGTGCTCGTCGCGGCCGTTTTCGTGACGGTCTCTTCCTCTTCATCCGCGTCGACGGGGAGCCCCTGCATTTGTTGCCACTGGGCCATCGTTAGCAGGACTTCGCGGGATTTCGAACCGTTGTACTGACCGACGATTCCGTCCTCGGCCATGTAGTCCACCAGGCGTGCGGCGCGGCCGTAACCGATTCCGAGGCAACGTTGAATCAACGACAACGAACCACGTCCCTCGCGAACGACGACTTCGATCGCGCTCTCGTAAAGTTCGTCCTTCTTGCGCAGGTTTTCGACGTTGAGTTCACCGCTTCCCGCTTCGCCATCGGCGTCGATCTTGAGGTTCATCAATTCGCCGATGAATCGTTGTTCGCCACCGTTGCTGCAGTGATCACAAACGCGATCGATTTCCGCGTCGGACAAATATGTGCCTTGTCCACGAATCAGCGTGCTCGTTCCCGGCCAAAGGAACAGCATGTCACCGTTGCCGAGCAGTTTGTCGGCACCGTTTTCATCGAGCACAACTCGGCTGTCGGTTTTGCTGGCGACCTGGAAACTCAAACGCGCCGGCAGGTTACTCTTAATCAAACCCGTAATGACGTCGACGGTTGGTTTCTGCGTCGCGAGGATCAAGTGGATTCCGACGGCACGACTCTTTTGAGCCAATCGAATGATGTGCTGTTCGACGTCTTTTCCAGCCGTCATCATCAGGTCGGCCATCTCGTCGGCGATGATCACGATGAAGGGAAGTTTGTCGGGCACGTCGCTGCCGCCGTCTTCTTCGTCGACTTCGAGACGCCGCAGGACTTCTTCGCGGCCCAGGTCGTTGTAGCTGTTGATGTGTCGCACGCCGGCTTTAGCGAGCAACGAGTAGCGTTCTTCCATTTTGTCGACGGCCCAACCGAGGATCGCCTCGGCTTTTTTCATGTCCGTGATCACCGGGTGCATCAGGTGCGGTAGGCGTCCATAGCCGCTCAGTTCGACCATCTTTGGGTCGATCATCAGCATCCGTACTTCATCCGGTTTGCAGCACATCAAAATGCTGACGATGATCGCGTTGAGACAAACCGATTTACCCGTACCGGTTCGTCCAGCGATCAACAGGTGAGGCATCTTGGCGAGATCGACCGGCATCGGCGCCCCCGACACGTCTTGGCCGAGGAACACGGGGATGTTCATCTTGTGAACGCGTGAGTCGGATTGCTCGATGACGTCACGCAGCCGCACGACTTGGCGGATCTCGTTGGGAACTTCGATTCCGACAGTATTCTTTCCTGGAATCGGCGCGACGACGCGAACGCTCGGAACACGCAACGCGATCGCGAGGTCGTCGGCGAGGGCGCTGATTTTGTTCAAACGCAAACCCGCCTCGAGTTCAATTTCATACTGCGCGATGACGGGGCCGAGTTGGATGTCGGTGACCCGAACGTTGCACCCGAAGTTGCAGATCGTTTCCTGCAAAAGGATGGCTTTGCGGCGTGCCTCGGCTTCCTGTTCGTCGTAGTCGAACCCGTCACTGCTCTCGAGCAACTCGAGGCTCGGCAGGTGGTAATCCGTGAGATCGTCGCTGGTATCTTGCACGGCATCGTCGAGTTGGGCACGCATGTCTTTTTTGCGTGGAATTTGAATGTTCGGCTCGGGGGTCTCTTCGTGTGCCTCGTCGTTGCGAAGTGCGTGTACTTCGTCTTCATATTCGAGTTCGCGCGTGACCGGCTCGGGGGCTTCCTCGACGTATTCTTCCTCCTCGTATTCCTCTTCCTCGGTAGCAGGTTCTTTCGCGGTGCTGAGGCCCGCGACGGCTTTGAGGCCAGCGGTGATTGCAGCCGCTTTACCCAACGTTTTCTGCGCTGTGGTTGCTGTTTCGGCGGCGGCTTCTTCGGCAGGGGCCTCGGTGGTTTCTTCGGTTGGACGCAGCGGGCCACGGATTTGAATGTTGGGCTCGGGTGGATCGACGCGTTGCTCCGGAACCGGTGGCACTTCACCGTCGAGAAGGATCGGCGAGTCAACGTCGCTGAACGGTTGACGCCGTCGTTTGAGCGTTACGGGCATCGCTCCTGCCGCCTTGGCGATCCCTCGACGTGAGACCTTGGCTCCGCCGACGACCACTTTGTGGCCGGCATAGACCAGCATGTAATCCGTCGTCAGTAACAGTCCAACCGCCAAGGTCGTGAGCGTCAGAATCCACGAGCCTACCGGGTGAAAATGTTGCAACAGGAACGTCGATCCCATCGCACCGAGGTAACCGCCGTTGCCGACGACGGGCATGCCGGCCAATTCAATCGTGGTCATCGACGCCGCCGTGCACGCACCGACGATCATCACGCATCCGCCGAGCGAACGCAGCACAGGGGCATTCATGTGGCCCCGCACCAAGAGCGCCGTCGCGATCCCTCCGCCCGCACCGATCAACAGCGAAACGCCAATCCCCAGTGCGTCGAGTGTCACCGCCGAAATCAACGCGCCGAGCGAACCGCACGCGTTTTGGACGCTTTCGTTGACAGGATAGGCCGAGACGTCAGGCGTATAGAACAGCGAAACCGGCCACACGGACGTCGGCACCGGATCGGCCGAGTCATGGGTCAGTACGGCGACGAAAGTCAGCAACGTCATCGCCACAATCATCAAGGCCGGAACGTCACGGCGGAGCGATACCGTGCGGACCGGATCCACGGCACTGGATTTCGCATCGGCTTTCGCGGCTGTCGACATGGGCGAGGAATGAGCTGAGGGGACGGGAAACGGTCGATACCTTCGACGTGTGATCAAAACGGGGACAACTCGGACGAACGGGGCCGTCACCGTGGAATGCTAATTGTCAGCAGCGAACCGCTAGTTGCCCGCTTCCAATCGCTTCTTCCCCTTTCTTCGTCATCTTCTCATCCCGCCCTACAACAGACTTCGTTTTCGCGTCATAATCTCTCGCCTTCCCGACTCACCCTCTCTCGGAAACGGCATCCCCTCAATGTTTCACGACAAAATCGGCGACCTCGGCATCACCTTTGACGACGTGCTCCTGCTTCCTGCCTACAGCGAGGTGGTGCCCAGCGAAGTCGATGTCAGCAGCCAGTTAACGCAGCGGATTCGGCTGCAAATCCCGCTGATTTCCTCGCCGATGGACACGGTCACCGAAGCCGAAATGGCGATCGCGTTGGCGAAAGAGGGAGGATTAGGCATTGTCCACAAAAACCTCTCCGTGCGGCAGCAAACCGAGGAAGTCCTCAAGGTGAAGCGGTCCGCCAACGGCATCATCGTGGACCCCGTCACGCTCTCGCCGGAAGAACAGGTCGGCAAAGCGGCGGAATTGATGGACCGGGCCAACGTCTCCGGTATCCCCATTGTGACGGCCGACCGAACCCTCGTTGGCATTCTCACGCGGCGAGATTTGCGGTTCCTCGAGGACCCGAACCTGCCCGTTTCCGAGGTCATGACTAAAAATAATTTAGTAACGGCTGTGGGGAATGTGAGTCTTGCGCAAGCTGAGAAGATTTTAACGGAAAAAAGGGTAGAGAAACTTCTCCTGATTGACGAAGAAAGAAAACTGACGGGGTTAATCACGATTCGCGACATCGACATGATGAAGCGGTTCCCGCGGGCATGTAAAGATCCGCAGGGCCGGCTGCGTGTGGGCGCTGCGATCGGAGTCGGAGATTTCGAACGAGCTGAAAAACTGATCGCCCAAGGCGTCGACCTACTCGTGGTCGATTCCGCTCACGGGCACAGCAAGAACGTGATCGACACCGTCAAAGAAATTAAAACGAACAAAGCATGGGACATCGATGTTGTGGCGGGGAACGTCGCGACAGCTCAGGGGGCAGCGGATTTGATCGCTGCGGGAGCTGACGCGGTGAAGGTCGGCATCGGACCCGGGTCGATTTGTACGACGCGCGTGATCAGTGGCATCGGAGTGCCGCAGGTGACCGCGATTTTAAACGCCGTTCAAGTCGCTCATAAACAAAACATTCCTGTCATCGCGGACGGCGGCATTCGCTTCAGCGGTGACATCACCAAAGCACTCGCCGCCGGGGCGAACACGGTCATGATTGGCAGCCTTTTTGCCGGTCTCGCCGAAAGTCCCGGCAAAATGATTCTCTACCAAGGTCGCACATTCAAAGCGTACCGAGGAATGGGATCCATGGGCGCAATGGTGAAAGGAAGTAGTGACCGGTACCGCCAAAAAGGCACTGACGCGGGCAAACTTGTCCCCGAAGGTGTCGAAGGTCGTGTGCCGTTCAAAGGACCACTGTCGGACTACGCCTACCAACTCGTTGGCGGGCTCCGGGCCGGCATGGGTTACATCGGTACAAGGACGATCGACGAACTACGTCGTGACGCGAAATTCCTTCGCGTTTCGGCAGCCACGGTGAGGGAGAACCACCCGCATGACATTGCGATCACCCAAGAAGCGCCCAACTACAGCCCCGATGTCCATTCGGGCGATTCGAACTAATTCGCACCCAACGCGGCGACGCTCCCGGGCGTCCCGTGCGGCGATCGTGATCGCCGCCTGCGGCATGTGGTTCAGTGGTACCGCATTCTCGCCCGTGTCGGCCCAATATCCGGCGTCGACACAGTCTCCCGCGGCGTCCCCACGGTCGCTCTCCACGGGGCCCCCGAATTCTTTCTACGGCCAGAATTCGCAGAGCACATCGGCCGGCTCGATGAATCAGTCCCGTTCGATGCATCAAACGGGCACGACGGGATGGAACGGGAACCCCGGTTTCCGTCCGGTCCCGAAGGTTCGCTCCTCGGCGATGTATCCGAGCACGATCAACAACGCATCGGCGGGTACCACGCCCACGCAGCGACCAGGGTGGAACCTGAAGTGGCGGACGAGCCCGCAAATCGCGGCCGAACAAGCTCGTGAAATCAGCGATGCCGCGTTCGAGCAACCTGCTCAACCCTCGCGACAGCCACAAATCGTTGCGACCGCTGCCGACAGCGCCCGCGTCGATTCTCGCACAGCATCGCTCGCGATTCAGCCTAACCGGTTGCGTCAGGAGACGCCTGCCGACGTCGAACAGGTTGCTTGGTTGGCACAGCAGACCGAGTCCAGCGGCGGTGGGTTCTCGCTGCCCGGCAACGCGTTTCGCGACGGCACCGTCACACCACCGGCGGATGCTGAAATCGTTCAACCCGGTCCGTCGTTCCGTGTTCCCGATCCAAGCGGTGTGCAGGAACTCCCGGCACCGTCGGATTCAGTGGTGCCACCGAGTGCACCGGAGTCAAACTTCGGTGCACCGTCGAATGATCTCGAGCGTTTGTTCGAAGGCGACCCCATGCCCTCGTCGCCTCCAACACAACCTTCCGATTCGGGTTCATCGATTCGGGATATGTTGCAAGACGAACCGGAACCCGTTCCCGCACCTGCACCGATTCAGCCGACGGAACCGGCACCCATGTCGGACGAGTTTGAAGAATCGCCTTCGGATCGAGACACATTCGCACCGAATCCGTTCGGCCGCAGTACCGAAGAACGAGAGGACAGCCTTCGCGAATTCGAACCACGCAATGACCGTGCTCCGGCACCGTCTTTGTTTGGCGCAGGCGACGAAGGGCCGACCAACAGTGGTACCGGATTGTCATGTGACGACTTCCGCGATCGCATCCGATCGGCGACCATCGATCAAGTTTCACTCGACCCGAGCCCACCGTTTCGTCCCGACGTGATCGACAACGACGAGTTCGCCAAACTGAAGGGCAAGTTCAGCACAAAGCAAAAGGCCCGGACATGGCGGAGCATCGAAGGGCGTTCGCTCGGGACCGGTCGATTGGACGATCTCGCTTACGAGAAAGCCATCATTGTCACCGACTTCGGAACGCGTGAGGAAATCCCGCTGAACCGTTTGAGCGAACCCGACCTCGCGTACATCTCGCAGAACTGGGGATTGCCCACCGAGTGCCTGATCGAACAAGTGGCCTACACGCCTCGATCGTGGACACCGACGACGATGACTTACATGGCTTCGAACCTTTGCCACAAACCGTTGTATTTCGAAGAAGTCAACCTGGAACGATACGGGCACACCGCCGGTCCTTTGGCTCAGCCGATCATTTCATCGGCTCACTTCTTCCTGAACATCGCTGTGTTGCCTTACAAGATGGGCGTTCATTCGCCGCACGAATGTCAGTATGCGTTGGGTTATTACCGACCCGGCAACTGTGCACCGTGGATCATCCCGCCGGTACCTTTGAGCGTGAAGGGGGCGTGGTACCAAGCCGCCGCCGTCACCGGCACCGCGTTGTTGGTTCCCTGAGCGGGAACGTTAAGACGTGAACGTTAACGTTCGCCGGCGATTTGTGTGAGAACGACTCGTCAATCCAACGCGTTGCAAAACGCCACGCAAAAATAAAACCCCGGTTCTGAGCATAGAACCGGGGTTTTTTTATTGAGAGTTCAGCAGGGGCAATTCCACCGGGGCATGTGGATGGGGCAATGCCAAACCCTCTGTTTCGAACTTAGTTGGCCGTCACGGTACCGGTAACCGTCGTGGCGTAGTCGCCCGATGGAAAACTGCCGTACGTGTCGGTGATGAAGCTGACCGCGAGAGCGAACGTGGCACTCGATGTGCCGTTACTCGTTGCTGTGACCGTCGCGGTGTTGTCACTGTTGTCGTAATCGGTCACGTCGGTGGCTTGGCTGACCGTCCACGTTCCCGGCCCGCTGCTCGTTGTGACGGCGAGGCCCAATTGAGCGTCACGTTTGTAGGACGGGTCCGAGGTGTGAACGAACGGAGATGCGGTGGCGAACGAGACCGTCACGCCGGAAAGGCTATTGCCAACGACCGTCCACGCTTGGCTCGGGAATGCTTGGTTGGAATTGGATTGGTCGTGAGTCAATGCTGCATCAACGGGCGCGGTGATCGACAGGTTCGATGGAACGGTAACGGTAAACGTTTGGCTGTCGCTGACTTGAGCGGACGCGTCCGTAGCGACGGTGAGAGCGGCGATGACGGTCAGGGCAACAACGATTGAATGGATTTGCAATTTCATGATGATAGGCTCTTGGTGTTGGTGAGACACACGACCACATTTTGGATGGAGGCGTCGTCTCGAAAAGGGGACATGCATAGTGGGTGCGCCTCGAGAGAACCTTTCTGTTCGATCGTCATCGATGGCGACACCGAAGCTTAGGTTCATGTCGAATGCGGGCAAACGGAATGCTTGGGAAGTCCTACTAAGCCTGACGAGAATGTTCAGATTGCGTTTTCGAAATGAGCGGAAATCTGATGTCTGCGCACACCGGGCGAGCAGCGATGCTCAAACGACAGGTGTTTTGGGTAAGGGGGGCTCGCTCGCGTGCTCAGTCTGCTCCGTTCAGTCCGAGCGGTGTGGGGCGTGTCCTGTCGGGGGAACTTGCGTTCGCATCTTTTTGACTCTGGATTTTGCGAAGTCTGCCTATCTCGACGAGCCGGAATCGCCGGGATGACCGCCGTTTTTCGAAGTTGCCCATTTCCCGCCGGGTCGGGTATCCTGATCGACATGGATGCAATCACCAAAAACCTGACCCCGGCCCAGGCCGATGCGGTTACTCATGTCGATGGACCGTTATTGATCATCGCTGGCCCGGGCAGCGGTAAAACCCGCGTGGTCACTCATCGCATCGCCTATATGCTCAACCAGGGCGTTCGTCCCTGGCAAATCGCTGCGCTGACTTTCACGAATAAAGCCGCTGATGAGATGCGGATGCGAGTGAATTTGCTGGCCCCGGATCAGCCTGTGTGGATGGGAACGTTCCACCGATTCTGCGCCCAGCAACTGCGTCGTTACGCGTCTTTTGTCGGATTGTCGGAAAACTATTCGATTTACGACATGGCGGATTCGCGGTCGGCAATGAAACGGGCGATCCAGGCCGCCGGTGTCTCGACGAGCCACGCGACGCCCGAGCAGATCTCGTCGGCGATATCGAAGGCAAAAAACCGTCTGATCACGCCCGAAAGCATGCAGCAGCAGTCCGGACGGGCCAGCGATACGGTCGCCGCACGTGTTTATCCGGTCTACCAGGAGCAGCTGCTACTCGCCAATGCGGTCGATTTTGACGATCTGCTGTATCACTTTGCACGTTTGCTGCGAGAAAACCCTGAGGTCCGCGGTGAACTCGACGCGAAGCTCAAATACATCATGGTCGATGAGTATCAAGACACGAACCTCGCTCAATATGCGATCGTTCGTGCGATGTCGGTCGATCACCCTAACCTCGCCGTCACGGGCGACCCGGATCAGTCGATCTACGGTTGGCGGGGGGCCGACCTAAACAATATTCTCGATTTCGAAAAGGACTATCCCAACGTCAAAACGGTCCGTTTGGAGCAAAATTATCGCAGCACGCCGAACATTCTCGCGGTCGCCGATCAATTGATCCGGCACAATCGACGCCGGAAATCGAAGGAGCTCTTCACCGATAATCCTGACGGCGACAACGTCATCCTGCGGCAATACCAGGATGGATATGAGGAAGCCGATGCGATCGCGGACGAAATCGCAGCCCAAATGATTGCGGGCAATGCCGAGCCACGCGACTTCGCGATTTTCTGCCGAATGAATGCGTTGACCCGGTCGCTCGAGCACGCACTGCGTAACCGTGGATTGCCGTACCAGATCGTCAACGGCGTCGAGTTCTATCAACGTAAAGAAGTGAAAGACCTCCTGGCATATTTGCACCTGATTAATAACCCATCCCACGACGTCGCACTGCAGCGAGTGATCAACACTCCCACGCGGAGTATTGGCGCGACGACGGTCGGCCGACTGCAGAAGTTTGCCGACGACCAACGGATTCCAATGCTCGAGGCGGCTCGCCGCGCCGACGAAATCGACACGCTCTCCAAACGTTCGAAGACGATGGTGCGCAGTTTCGTGTCGTTGTATGAACGCCTGCGAAAGAAAGCCACCGAATCGCTGGAGGATCTCGTTCGGTACCTGGTCGAGGAAACAAAGTACATTGCATTCCTCGAACGTACTTCCGTTGAGAAAGAGGATTCCAATCCGATCGAAAACGTCGACGAGTTCCTGTCTGCTGCCGTCGAGTTCGATCGCATGCACCCCGAAGACGGTTCCCTCGAAGCGTTCTTGGAACAGGTTGCGTTGGTGTCCGATACTGACAAATTCGAAGATTCGAACAACCGTGTGACGTTGATGACGTTGCACGCGGCCAAAGGACTTGAGTTCCCACGTGTCTTCGTGATCGCGGTCGAAGATGACCTGCTGCCGCACTACCGTAGCAAGCAGGACGATCAACAACTCGAAGAAGAACGTCGGTTGCTGTTCGTGGGAATCACTCGTGCCAAGCAGTGGTTGCAACTCAGTTACGCGAAACGCCGTAGCATGCGGGGCGATATCCGCGTCGCAATCCCGAGTATGTTCCTGAGCGAACTACCACGGGCGGATATGAATGTGATCGAGTCGTTCGCGGATCGAGATTTCTTTGACGATTCGGGCGATGATTCGTATCCCGATTCGTGGGATCTGGTCCAGGAACCGGCACCCGAAGAAGAGGGGGAAATGGAATACAAGGCCGATGCCGCGGCGGAACCCGAGGAATCGGCCAAGCAACCGAAACCTTCGCCGTCGGCCGTCGATCGTTTACCCAGTACGGTGTCGGATTCCGTGTCGGTGATCCCCGACGTTTACATGGATCCGCCGACCAGCAAATCAAAACCCAAACAACGCGTCGTTCCGATCGCGGCGGCTCTCACCACGGCGAGTGAGATGATGTCGTCGGATCGCGTGCCGTTGGGTGCCTATCGCGAAGGATGCACGGTCCGGCATCCCGAGTATGGCGAGGGAACGATCACCGAACTGACCGGAAGAGGCCCGAAGCGAACAGCCAAAATCCGTTTCTCCGATGGCGAGCCCGAACAGACATTTCGGCTCGCGTTCGCGAAACTCGAATTGGTTGACGCATCCGGCGCGTAGGCTTTCGTCGCGCCGGATGCCTTACATCGAAAACGTTAGTTGTTGCGGTAGCCACCGTTGCCAGACGGTGGACCACGTTCTGGCGAATATCGGTGCTTTTGAAAAACGTTGCTTTCTCTTAGAAAGACACTCGTCTTCGTCAGAATGTCAGTTCGATCGTCTCGTGCTGCGTTAGCAGACGAAATAACGTTTCTCTGATTTGATGAACGTCAGGTTCTTGATCGACTTGAGAGTCCGACGCAACGGCTTTCTCGATGGCAATCGGCCCAATGGCGAACCGATTGGTATTGCTCGCGACGAATTGGTAGGTTCCGGTAACCAGCCGTTGCACTGATCCTCGGTTGCCAGAGACGTCGCCATCGTAGTCGAGGTAAGTCACGCGATGGTCGAATAGTTGAGTCGTCGCGATCACCGGTGATTCAAAGTCTTCGATCGGCGAAGCGAATGTCTTCAAACTGTTCGCTTGATCGGGAGTCGTTTCGAAGAACCAATCGAGATGATCCGTGATGGGCACTCCGGCAGCGGTGTGCCGATTCAATCCGGGGCCAATCCGGTGCAGTGAAATGGTGAACCGGAGGATCACGACATCGGCGGCAATTGATGACCCATCTTTTCGCGTTTGGTTTCGAGGTAACGCTGGTTGTGCTTGTTCACCGTCGAAACGATCGGAACTTGATCGACAACCTTTAAGTCGAATCCACGCAAGTTGAACGCTTTCGTCTTCTTCGGGTTGTTCGTGAGCAATCGGACTTCGGACAAACCCAGGTCTTTGAGGATCTGCAGTCCGATGCCGTAGTCACGCATGTCGGCTTTAAATCCGAGTGCGTGGTTGGCTTCGACCGTGTCGAGTCCGTTGTCCTGAAGTGCGTAGGCACGGATCTTTTGGGCCAGCCCGATGCCGCGTCCTTCTTGAGGCAAGTAAACCAGTACGCCCCGTCCCTCGTGGCTGATCATTTCGAGTGCCATGTGCAATTGATCGCCACAGTCGCAACGCAGCGATGAGACCAGATCGCCGGTGAAGCAACTGCTGTGCATTCTCACCAATGGTGCGGGGCCCGGGGCGGTCATGTCACCGAACACCAACGCGATCGGTTCCTGTGCTTCGTATTCGACTTTGTAGACGATGATGTGAAAGTCGCCGTAATGGGTCGGCAGCGTCGATGTGGCCGATCGGCTGATCAGTTTTTCGCTGACGCGGCGGTGGGCGATCAGATGTTCGATGCTGATGATCTTCAGGTTGCGTTCGCGGGCGAGTTTCGCCAAGTCGTCGCGAGAGGCACGGTCACCGGACTCGTTCAGGATTTCACACAGAACGCCGACCGGTTGCAGGCCTGCCATTCTCGCCAAATCGACGGCCGCTTCGGTGTGACCGGCTCGCCGAAGCACACCGCCCTCTTTTGCGAGCAACGGGTAAACGTGGCCCGGGCGGACAAAGTCGTCGACGGACACGTCGTTGTCGGCGAGACGTCTGATCGTTTCACTGCGTTCGGCAGCCGTGATTCCCGTTCGCGCGGTCGCGATGTCGATCGGAGTCAGGAACGCGGTTTGCAACGGTGCGTTGTTTTGGGCGACGACCGGGGTGAGCTCGAGTTTCTTGCACAGATCCGGCAGCAACGGGGCACATAATTGGCCGCGGCCGCCGAGGATGAAGTTGATCGTTTCGACGCTCGCCTTTTCTGCGGCGCAGATGAAATCGCCTTCATTTTCACGATCCTCCGCGTCAATCACGATGATAACCTCACCACGAGCGATGGCCTCAACGGCTTCGGGAATGGTGTTCAACTCGATGGGCGACGACATGGCGGAATTAAAGAGGTGGCGTGGGGGATTGGCGGCGTGGGGAATCGGCGACGCATATGATCGGGTGCAATTGGTAATTCGCGGACGTTGAGATCACTGTCGCTGTTTCGTCGGAGACGAGCGATCCCAGCGAGGAAACAGCCCGTCGCCGTCGATGCCGCCCTATGATGGACTGCGACCGTCGAGATGAGAAGTCCAGGCGTCCGCTTTCACCATAGTATCCTGGGCACCCGGCTCGTCACATTCAGGCCGTGGCGGTTCTTCCGGTAAGCGTGGCGGGAATGCTGATGCCCCGTTGTTCGACTCGCGTCGTTTTGCTCGCGTGGACGGCTGCGACATTATGTCGAGGGTTCGGCGAATCAAACGAGGCGTTCCGTCATCTGACAGCTTCGTGACGGACCGGATTGATGAGGCGGCCGACACGTTAGAGAGTGGAATCCGATGCGAATTCGTCTTCTTCGGACTCGGCGTCTTCGGGGTGGCTCATCGGGAGATAGATCACGTGGGTGAAAGTCCTTGACGTCTCAATCTCGGTTTCGTCATCGGCCGCATCGCCGTCGATTTGCAGCGTCACACGCACCGCCGGAGGGAGGTATCCCATCTCATCGCTGCTGTAGTAGGTCAACCAATTGACGCCGTCGAAGTATTCGAATTCGATCGCGGTGACTTCCGGAGCGATCAGCTCGCCCACGGATCCGAGTCGTGAGAGACCGCCCGTGGTGGACGCGTAGGTGTTGATCGTGCGGTCGAGTTCTCGGCGGACGAGTCCGCCACCGTTGGTCCCCACGCTGGGGAGCCCGTTGGCGATCGCCAATTCTTCGACCGCATCGAGGGTCGTTCCAGAGCCTTCGGCTTGAACGAAATAACTGATCGTTTTGATGTCGCTGGGGCGGTCGAGTAGTTTTCCGCCCGTCACCGCGAGCGACGGGTCAATCACCGATTGCTCGAGTCGTGGCAAGCGGCTGACGTCGACCTGTAGCTGCAGCGAGTTTCCGATCAGGCCCGGTGATTGCAAGACCGTTCCGCCGAGGCTGGAGTCGAGCAACTCAGCGTCGGCGGTTTCATCCATGAGCGGATCGCTCGACAAATCGGTGCCGGCCGATTCAGGATCTTCCGGCAATGCTTCGTCGCCAAACCCGCCCGAGTCTTCTCCACCGGTGATTCCGAGTGCGGAGAGCGGCGCCGAAGCGGAGGCGAGCACGTCGGATAATGGGGAGGTGTCGACCGGACGCGTCGTCAATGTCATCCGCAGGTCGTCCTCGATCATCTGCAAAACGGCCGAGGCAACTTGGGATTGCCGGTACATCGTTTCGGCGCTCGCCATTTCACGAACGTAGAACGTCATCGCGCTGCTGACCAAGGTCATCAACACCACGCAGAGAGCGAGCGTGAGCAGCATCTCGAGAAGGGTGAAGCCGGATGTCGATCGCGGGCGTGATGAATGAATGGGCATGTTGCTGGGGGGGCCGGCGTTGTTGATTGATGGCGCAGGGTTGGTCGGTGGCGCAGGGTTGGTTGATGACGCTGGGTTCGAAAGGTCGCTACGTTCGCCAGAACGTGGTCCGTCGTTTGGCGACGGTCGCGGCCAAAAACGGATAAACGTTCTTGGTGACATCGTTTCTGAGTTCGTCTTGCCTAAAGCCGCTATTTCGTCCGAGGCGTGGTGTGAGGGTCAGCCCACTACTGGGTCGCCTCCGCCTCTTTTGCGGCTTCCTCTTCGGCTTCCAATTCGGCGAGACCGAGCATCGGGTCGATCATCCATCGTGTGAGTGAATAACTCGCTACCGGTGGCCCGCCGCTTTCATCGAGTGCTTGGACCGTGACCCGAATCGCGAGCATGCCGTCAAAGGGGGCTGGTGCGACGTCGACTTGGTATTCGAAGGGCGTCGTCGATTGCGAGTCCATCGGTTCGGTAGGCGTGGGCGGGATCGCCGCGGGACTCTGCACTTGGCTGTTCGCCAAAATCTCCGCCAAACGGCTCTGTGCGATCAGTCTCGCCTGAGCCAAGTGTTCGGCTTCACGGGCCGCGTCGGTGCCTGTCATGGCGACTTGCGACAGAATGCCCAACGCACCGCCTAGCAGTGCCAGCGCGAGCAGCATTTCGAGAAGCGAAAAACCCGAGCGTGCAGGGCGACTCCGGATCGACATGGGAATTCGAATCATGGGTTCGGCCTCAGCGTCACGTCGCCGGTCAAACCGCGGACTTGCACGCGAACAGCGATGGCGGTCATGTCGACACCTTCGGGCGCTTCGTCGCCCGCGTTGCCGAGCGTGATGATTGCGTTGCTGGTTTGCCCCGTCGGGTAAAAATAGACCGTGGGGAGGCTGCCTAAGGTGGTGTTGCCACCGGATGCGGTGACTGCGGTGGCGTTCAAATCGGCCGCTTCGATCGAGGATGTTCCGCCGAGTGGGGAGGTCACGACACTGCGAACGACGATGCCCTCGGGCAACTCGATTGTCCATCCTTCCGCGGTCGGATCACCCGTTGGTGTCGCGGTTCCCATCACCTGATCGGCACCCGTGAGAAGCGACGACATCGTTCCGGTGGAATCGGTGCTCTCGGTCGAGTCACCGGCGGTGAACATCGGTACGACGTGCAGTTCGCCCGATTCGGGATTGGATTGCAGCATCATCACGCGCCCTTCGCGAATCGCGTGAACCCGCAATCGGGTCAACTCACCTCGAAGTTGGTCGCCCGAGCGAACCAGTTCTCGGTCGCCCAACATTCCCGCCGCGATCGGAATCACCAACGCCGCGGCCGCCGCAAAGATGGACATCGCCAGGAGCAATTCGAGCAGCGTGAACCCAGGAGTTGGTCGCCGTCGACCTCGCGGATGTCCTAACGTCATATCGCAGTACTCGTCACGCGACGCCTATCGGCCTTCGACGACGATGTCGTCTTCGGTGTTCATCTGGCCGTCGAGTCCGGCGCTGCGGATTTCAAATTGGTTGCCCTTGGTGCTGAAATCGAATTCGTTGCCCCAGGCATCAACAGGCACGCTTTCGATGATCGAATCAACCCATTGGGCTTTCTTAGCCGCGTCGCTCGGGCCGTCGCGTAGTTGCTCGAGGGCTTCGGGAAGCGAGTTCGTTTTCAGCTTGTAGTAAACGATATTGCTCTTGAGCGAATTGAGCTGAGCCTGGGTCGCGTTGATATCCGCATCCGATTTGGCACCGAGGATGTTCGTTCCGACGATCCCGCCGATCACGACGAGAATCGCGAGCACGAGCAAGAGCTCGAGCAGGGTGAAACCACTACGACGAACAGACCGGCGATCACGATTCGAGCGAGCGATGCTGGTCGGGCGTGCGATCCGGGAACGGGTGGAGACGCGATTGATTTGGCGGCAAGACATGGTTCGTGAAGAATCTTGTGGGGGAGGGATGGGTCGGGAAGGGAGGAAACAGGAGGGGCGGCAGCAGACACAACAAAGGTCGTGTTTGCAAGACACTCCCCATTGTGCAATGGAACACCAGAACCGCAAGTAAGTTCCGTACTTATCGAGTTGGTGTGGCTTCCAATTGCGGGCGATTGCCCCTCCGATCCCGTTGTAGGCGGCATCGCCCAGGATTGGGGGCGCGGCGCGTTCGCGAACGGCCCGCGGCGAGGTTTCTGGCGGCTCGCTCGGATTTTTTTGCGGTGAGACTGCTTTTTGTGGCGAGACGCCGAGAATTTCCGCCCGCGACAGAAAGCGGCCCGCCGTTTCGATGGGCTTCCCCCGGACTGAGTAGGGCTATCGGGCGTCCTGGGGGGAAGAGCAGGAGGTTTTTGAGGGTGCGATCGAGGGGGCTTTTGGGGGCATTCAGATGGTTCGGAATACACAGACTTGCCGAGGCTCTCCTCGTTCGCAAGGAACCAATGTACCGTTAAGGTTGTCCAAAGCCCTCAGTTTCTCTGGTGTGAATTAATGGCCCGCAAAATCAAGAGGTCGCTGAAGTTTTCAGTGGAATTTCTCAAGATGCCGGGCACGAAGAGTTTTGTCGCTAATTATTCTTATGAGGTCTGGAGGGTTTGTACGCTGTATAGGCATTTTTACGGCGACCTGCCCCCCCGAGTATCGCACCAGTCGCGTATCAATTGACCCGTTATTTCCGGATGTTTTTCAATATTTTCGGGAATGGCGGTGACGTTGCGTTCACTTATCCCCAGTTTTGAGTTGATCATGTCACGTCGTTCAGGCACTCTTCGCCCAGATTTTTCCCGCACGGACGCCCGTAAAACTAAGCGATCGGCCGCGAACCAGTCAAAATTCAAACGTCGACTCAATCACGAAACTCTAGAAAAGCGGGAATTGCTCGCCGCCGACCTCCTCGCGATCCGTCCCGACGCGGGAGCCCTGCTCGCCGAAGACACTGTCCTGAACTCGCCCCCACGAGAATTCAGCCTACTGTTCAATGGTGATGCGAGCATCGACGAGAGCACGATCTCGTCAGACACCGTTCGATTGGTGCGGGCCGGTGGCGACGGGACATTTGGTGACATCAATGACGTCCAGGTATCGATCGGGTACGTCGGATTTGTCGAACCTGGGGGAACTGACGCAGAAAATTTGAACCGGATCATGCTCCGTCCGGCGAGCACCGCGGCGCACAACGCGACGGATCCGTCGGTTGCATTTCCGGATGACCTGTATCGAATTGAGATCATCGGCAGTGGTGCCGATCCGCTCATGGATTCCGACGGGACCGCGTTCAACGGGGGACAGGATTCGCTATCCACCTTTCGTCTCGACCGTGGATTGCAGGTCATCGCAGTCATCCCACAACCGATCCAACGGGTGGGTGGGAATCTAGAAGTTCAAGACAAGCGAATCGATGTCTACTTCGACGATCAAGACATTCTCGAGTCGGTCGCTGAGACCAGAGAGTTTTATCGCTTGGTCGATACTGCCGGAGCGCCGACCGCGGCGGTGAACCCAGACACGGTGGAATACTTTCCCGATGAGAACCGTGTGCAGCTTAACTTTGCCGCCGCTTTTTCGACGGCGACCTATCGACTCGACATCGGGTTGCAGTCGGCGCTTCCAGGCTCAGCGGTACCAACAGAGCAGACGTTCGGGGCGGAAATCGGAACTTGGTTTGGTGATCTTGCAAACGTTGGTGACTCCGGAAACCTAGGGAGCATCGGTTCCGGAACGGCGGTAAAGGTCAGCTCGGAAATCTCTCCAGCAGGTGCGGTGGCGTTGCCCGCGAGTCCCGGCGGTACCGACGAGCCTGGGCACCGTGAAATCCAGCTCGAGAATCACTACACCTTGCCAAATGCAGGTGTTGGTCCCGTTACGCCGGCTGATGTCAAAGTGGTTCGCTATGCGTTCCCGGTAAACTTCCGTCCGAACGATGCCGGGATCGTTTACCAGAACTTTATCTCGCCTTCGGAAAAGGAAATCGTCCGCGGCATCTTAGAGATCTATGCCGCGGAAGTCGGAGTCGAGTTCATCGAGACTGATACTGTTGACGGCTCGACGTTGGTGATCGGGAAAGGTGACTTGCAGGCATCGACCACCTCTGACACCTCGGCGCCGGGTGGAGTTGCGGGACGTGGTGGACCGACGTTGGTGGTTCTGGATAAAGAGGACTACACCAGTAGTGACCGTACGTTTGGAGATGGTTTTACTGGTGTCATGTTCCATGAGATCGGACATGCTCTCGGCCTAGGGCACTCGTATGAACTGCATTCGGTTCAGGGGCAAGGGGTTCAGGGTGATTCGGGAGGATCGGTCACCAGCCCTGGCGATGCTGACCTGTTCCATCTCCAGCGAATTTCTCCAGCAAATGCCAATGACATCGATTTGTATCGTTTCAATCTCACGAGCCCGGGAACGGTGCAGATTGAAACAATCGCCGAACGGCTGACACAGGCGGAGCACGGGAAAGATCCGAGCCTGCTCAACACGGTGCTCCGGTTGTTCCGCAAGAACGCAGACGGCACCTCTGAGGCAATTGCGCAGAACGATCGTTATTACGGAAGCGACTCGTTCATTGAAATTGAGCTTGAAGCCGGCGAGTACTTCTTCGGTGTTAGCAGTACCGGCAACGACCAGTACGATCCGGCGATTGCGGATTCCGGGTTCGGCGGCACGACGGATGGGGAATATGAGGTTCATTTATCGTTCAACGCGACTCCTGTCGCTGGTGAGCAACTCACCGACGTAGACGGAACTGCGATCGATGGTGACGGCGATGGTACTCCCGGTGGTGTGCATTCTTTCTGGTTCGACAACGCGGATGCCGCGAACACTTTCTACGTCGACAAACTCGGTGCCAACGTGGACGTCGGCGGTGCAACGGTCGCTTCGCATGCGACGATCGCGTCGGCACTCTTGGCGGCGCAGGCTGCGGTAGGCCGGTCGGTGGTTCGTGTTGTCGGCAGCCTCGATGACAGCATGCCCGCTTCGCTGTCCGCGACGACACCATACTTGATCGGTTTCAGACCCGATGGAACTCCGCTCGCTGACGGCACGTCCCTGAATGTTCCCCAAGATACGACGGTGAGAATCGAGGCCGGTGCACTCTTGAAGATGCGTGCAGCGAACATTGATGTCGGTACCTCGTCGATTGGAGCCGACCGCAGTGGTGGAGCGATTCAGGTGCTCGGGACTCCTGAGTTACCCGTGTATCTGCGTTCGTTCCACGATGACACCGTCGGCGGAAACTCCGACGGTATTGGACCAGGTGCCAGAGCCGGTGATTACGGCGGAATCGTCATGCGAGACGATTCGGACCTGGAAGACTCTGGCGTTTTTCTTAATACCGTCAATCATCTCGACATTCGGCATGGTGGTGGCAAGGGGAATCCGTCTGACACGCAGGTTTACTCGCCTATCGATATCGTTGATGCTCGACCGACCGTGAGTTTCAACACCATCACCGATGCGGCAAGAGCGGCAGTGGCGGCGACGCCGGACAGTTTTGATGACGCCGGCGGACGGATCGGTCCGGACATCGTCGGCAACTATCTCCGAGGAAATACCAATAACGGTTTGTTTGTCGGGATTCCTACCGCGCTGGGCGGATCGGTACAGACGATGACCGTGTCGGGACGCTTTGACGATACCGACATTGCGCACATTCTTACCGAGTCGTTGATCATCGAGGGCAACCCAGGCGGCCCAACGCTCGTCGGCGGTACGCTTGAAGCACGACCCTCGGGACGGTTGGTGATCGATCCTGGTACCGTGATCAAACTCAGTGAAGCACGTATCGAAGCCGCACGAGGCGCGGCGACTTTGATCGCCGAAGGTACTCAGAACAGTCCAATTATTTTCACTTCCTTAGATGATTCTCGCTATGGCGGCAGCGGCGTATTCGATACGAACACCGGTGTTGGTGTTGCGACTGCCGGTGACTGGGGCGGTCTCTTCTTCAGTGAAGCCTCCACGGGCAGTATCGATCATGCGGTGATCGCGTACGGAGGCGGTGTCGTCCCAACGAGTGCATCGTCCGGGGGTGGATCGGATTCGTTCAACGCCATCGAAATTCATCAAGCTGACGTTCGTGTCGCCAATAGTTTGATAACAGACAACGCGAGCGGGAACGCAACAACCGACCGTTTCGGTCGTGGACGCAACGAAGCTGCTGCGATCTATGTGCGTGGCGCACAACCAATCTTGATTGGCAACGAAATCGTTAACAACGTCGGGCCAGCAATCAATATCAATGCCAACGCTCTGCAGTTTGAATCTCAAGTCGACCGGGGGCGGAGTATTGGTGCTGCCGATCGATACTCGCAATTTGATGACAACCGCGGGCCATTAGTACGGCTCAACGAGACCGACAACAATACCATCAACGGTATGAAGGTTCGTGGCCAAGAACTGACCACGGAGAGTATCTGGGATGATTCTGACATTGTTCACGTGCTCAGCGGTGAAGTGATTGTCGAGAATCACCACACCTATAGCGGTCTTCGGTTGCAGAGTAGTGTTTCCGAAAGCCTCGTTGTGAAGGTTGACGGAAGCGACTCGGGTTTCACCGCGACGGGAGCGCCGTTGGATATCGTCGATCGCATTGGTGGGACCGTTCAGGTCATTGGATTGCCTGGATATCCCGTGGTGATCACGCACCTTGCAGACGATACGGTTGGCGCCGGGTTCACACCCGAAGGACGTGTGAACCTAGATACCGACAACAACACCAGTGGTGTCAGCGGCGGCGATGAGTGGCGAGGATTCTTGTTTGATGAATGGAGCAATGACCGCAATGTTGCGATCATCCTCGAAGCTGAGTCACCACTGAGCGGAACGGTGGAAACTAACTCAAATCCGATTACCAAGGCTCAGCCACTCGGCGTTCTTGCTCCTGACTTGAAGAGCGGTGATGAGAACCGGCGACTCGGATTTGAAGTTCACGGTTACATCAGTCCGAACAACGCGAAGGACGTGGACGCCTACAGTTTTCAGGCGACCGCTGGGACTCAGGTTTGGATTGACATCGATCGAACCGATCCGTCACTTGATCTAGTCATGGAGTTGGTTCTCGACAATGGGACGGCTGCCGGGCAGGTCGTCGCGACGCTTGATAATCCGATCGCAACCGGCGGTGCTGGATCGCTCACGCAAGAGCCGCTATTGGGAGGAGACTTCTATTCGCTGACGAACAACGATCCAGGGATCGCTGCCATTTTAAATGCTTCGGGGCAATACTTTGTCCGTGTGAAATCGGCTGGCGCTCAGGTCACGAAGGGCGAGTATCAATTGCAGATTAGGCTGCAACAAGTCGATGAATTTCCCGGTTCAACGGTTCGTTACGCCGATATTCGGTATGCATCGACCGCATTCGACGTTCGCGGACTGCCACGCCGCAGCCCACTGATTGGCGAGGCTGCTGAGCAGGGCGATGCCGGGGGAAATGTCACCCCCGGTGGATCGCAAGAACTGGCAAACTTACTTGCAAGTGATACGGCGACATTATCAATCGCGGGATCACTGAGTTCGGAAACGGACGTGGATGTCTATCGTTTTGAGGTCAGCCATCCGTCAACTCAAGTGATTCCAGGTGTCACCACAGCCGTGGGGACCGTCGGAGTCGTGTTTGATCTTGATTACGCCGACGAGAGGCGAGGGGATACCTCCATTGCTGTATTCAATGCGAACAATGAATTGATCTTCATCGGTCGGGAATCGAATATTGAAGACGATCAACCCGAGGTCGGCGGCGACGGGCAAAGCTTGGACGATCTCAGTCGTGGATCACTCGGCACGGATGATCCATCGATCGGTCCTGTGCATCTGACGCCCGGCGGCAGTTATTACGTCGCCGTGATGAGCAACCAATACACACCGTCAGTTGTCGCGTCGCAGTTCTCGATCGAAGGACAAGATGGAACGGGCGATGCAGGCATTCGAACTCGATTGGAACCCATCAACTCAGTCACACGAATCGTTGAAGACCACATCGGTTTCACCGGCTACACCTCCGGAGCTGGTGACTTAACGAACAAGATCGATCCGTTGACTGGACCGCTACTGGATCTCAGCACCAAAGCGGCATTGGATGAACATATTACTGCATTCCGCTTTCAAGACGTGCCATTATTTGTTGCAACCGATCAGGACGGGGAAAATGGGGACAATTTTTATATCGTCGACCCTTCAAACGGCGGCGATATTGTCACCGATCTCACTCCAGACAATGCAAACTTGACCAGTGGAGGTGACGATGTTCAAGACATCGTTATTCGTGGTGACGGGAAACTCTATGGCTACCACGAGATTGCAGATGGTGCTGACACTGTCGGTAGACTCTCTGAATTGAACCCCGCCACTGGTGCAGTTGTTCTAGGTACTAGCCAAGACGACAATATTCCAGGGGTCGAGGGATTCAGCAATGTTGCTGTGATTCCGGATCCGGTAGACCGCAACGTTGGCACTCAGAATCGACTTCAACGAGCCCGTCAAGTCACCAATTCGGATGATGCGAATGCCGTTACCTTCCGGCGTCGTGCTGTAACGGGCGATAACACCGTTCCGGTGCCAATCTACGAAACATACTATGTCGTTAGCGAAGGCATTGGCAGCGGTGGTTTGTCCGGTTCGCGACTTTATCGAGGCGACGCAAACGGCAACGCGCTGCCGGCGCCTGCGCAGGCCGACGGGACCCCGCAATATGGTCTCGTGGGCAACATTCAAACTGCTAGCGTTACCAACGCAGAAGCATTCTTTGAGGTTGCTAGTGGAGGTGACAACTCCGTCACGACGAGGATTTATCTTCGTTCGACTATTCCTGGTGAGGCGGGCAACTTTGATGTGACCTTCACTAATGGCGGCGACGGTCAGCCTATCCAGGCTACATTCAACAACGGAACGAACACACTCAATATCCGCTTGGCACGTGCAGGCGATCCGCTAGCAGTGACCTCAACGGCACAGCAAATTGTCAACGCGATCAATAGTTCTGGCTCAGCAAGTCCACGAATGGTTGCGATGATCTATGACGACGGAAATGATAACAATGGATCTGGCGCGACGGTTGCAATTGAAGGTACCGATAATTTTTCGGTCGGCGGAGGCGTTGGAAATGCAGATGAAGTTCTGCAGGGTGTGGTCACCGGTCTCTCTATGGCGCAGTTCAATGGCAATGGTCAACTTTACGGCGTAACCAGCGCGGGAGAATTTTTGGAGATTAATCGCAACAGTGGTGTTGCCACCGTTTTGTCGATAACTGAAGGAGCGAGTTTCTCTGGTTTGGCACTCGGTCCGCAAAACGTTGACGGGGGGAACTACCGAAACGTGTTGTTTGCGACCACCACCAATGGCGAACTGTACGCTTTTGATACCGATGGTAATGCGGTGAGAGCGTTCAATTCGGGCGATGCCTCTCAAACGATCACGGTGACCCCCGGGACTCCTGCCGCCAATGGTACGTTCACACTCACGTTCGACAATGGTGTGACAGCGGAGACCACTGCTCCCATTTCGGCGAATGCACCTGCTGTTGAAAGTGTCAACGAAAAACAGACAGTCGTTTCCAACGCAACGAGCGGAACTTTTACCCTGACTTATGACGACGGGGCCACTCTCGAGACCACTGGGCCGATCGATTTTGATGCAGACGATAATGAAATCTTCGCCGCCTTGGCGGCGTTGCCGAACCTCAGCGGAGGCGATGTCCAGGTCACGTTCACCGATCCCAGCAATCTAACTCTGGCCGGTGGTGTCACGATCGAGTTCGCCGGATCACTTGCCGAAACCGATGTCGCAGAACTTGTGCTCGATGATAGCGGTTTGACTCCCGTCGGAACTGCGTCCGTGACCACCGATGTAACCGGCGCCCAGAGTGTGCAGGATGCTTTGCTGGCTTTGGCCAATATCCAAACGGGAGATATTCGTGTCAGCGGCGATTTGCAGAATGGCGGAGTTGTGGTTCATTTTGCGGGCAGCTTTGCCGGTCTCGATGTGACGCCGCTCGTTGTGGACAACGCTGGAATGCTAGATGGTACAGTTGCCGATGCGGTTGTTTCGGGGACCGTCGCCGATGGTTTAGCAGATGATGTCATGACAAGTGTCACCGGCATGGATGGGGCGCCGATAGGATTGGCGTTCTCGCCTTTGGATTTCAACCTTTGGCACCCTACGATGCAGCGTGGCAATGATTTGGGGCACGGGATCAATGAAGCCTCCGATGGCAGTCGCGATTCGGGCAACTTTGCAGTCGAAATCCCGGATGGAACTTTACCACTGCTATTCGACGATCTTGGTGATCCAATTCCCAGAACCCGAGTTACAAACGAAGGAGCTGGCGGTGCCAGTTTCTACTTCGGCTTGGAACAATGGCAATTTAACCCGCAAAGTACGACGTTGAGTTACATCAGCCCGATTGATGTAAATGTAAACGCACAGTACGGATTGAGTGAGCTACAACACCAAGATCTCAGCAGTAATGCGAACTTGCGAGATACGTATGACTTTGCCGGTGGTGCGAAGGGCGGGCTGACGACGAACGCTTTTTCGCTCGATGGGGCCGTTGCTGATGATCGGCCAACGCTCTATTTCAACTATTTGCTTGAAACCGAAGGCGATGATGGCAAGCAGGTCAGTGACACCAATGCGGAACGCTACTTCCGCGATAGTGCACGCGTATATGCCTCTCGTGACGGAGGAGTGACCTGGGAATTGCTGGCAACAAATAATTCTGCTCTTAGCGGTCCAGATGCTTCGGACGCGAACAGTCAAGCTGAGTTGCCAACCTTCCTGTCGCATCTATCGGACGCGGGGGTAAACAGTTCTGATCCCCAACCAGCTGAGAAACAAATACGGCAGGAATTGATCGATGACACCGATGGATCGCCACTATGGAGACAGGCCCGTGTTGACTTGTCCACATTTGCCGGTGAGGCAGACGTGCAACTGCGGTTCGAATTCAGCACGAGCGGTTCGTCGATTCAAGGTAACTTGATTGGTGATGAATTCGGAGATATTAATGACGACGATAGTGAGAATTCCGTCGGTGTACTGAACAATAACTTCGAAGGTTTGTACCTAGACGACTTTGTTGTCGGATTTGCTGAGCGTGGCGAAATGGTGACCGGGGCACCCGCTACGGCCACCAACGCGTTCGTTGATCTATCAAACCTCTCAGATCAACTTCCAGGTGATCCCAGTGACAGCGATCGCGCTGACGTGAACCGGGATGATGATTCCCTAACGAATCAACTTTCCGGACGTTATCAACTCGAAATCCGGCGTGCTGGTGAATACGCATTGGCCTCGGACGATTCGATCGTCATCTTCGCACACTACGAAACCAACTCACGGCATCTCCTCGATTCCCTCCTGGGAACCGGGCTCGACGCGGACCGAAACCGCGAGCGTGCTCAAGGGATTTTGATCCTCGAGAGCAACATCCTGTCCGACTCCCGTGTACTCGGAATCAACGTCGAACCAGGCGAGGTGGAAGGCGATGCCGATCCGGCAGACAACCCGGATGCCGCTGACGCTGGTGTGGGAGTTTCCTATCCAGGTTCAACGCAGAACTTTGCCGATATCGACAGTGCACAATTGGTGCCTGGTATTGTGATTCAGAACAATATTATCGTCGGCAGCAGTGGGGTTAACTATTCCGGGGAAGCCAACACCGATCCGCAGCGACCGGTGCCGATCGGACGGATCATCAATAACACCTTTGTTGGGGATGGCGGTGGCGTTGGCGTGAATATCAACAACAACGCTAGCCCAACGTTGCTCAACAACGTGTTCGCGGAACTCGCGACAGGCATCGTGAGCAACGGCGTCGGTGCAGTGATCGACAACAACTTCTTCCAAAACGCGGGCACTCCGTTAGGTTCGGACGCGCGCACGGACAACAACCCGTTGTTTGTCGATGCGGATAATGGCAACTACTATCCCGCCGTCGGCGCCGGCACGATCAATAACTCACAAGATGTGCTCAACGATCGTGGTTCGTACGCGGCCTTCAAGGACATTCTTGGTATCCCTGACTCGCCGTTCTTTGCACCGACGCTCGACGCGTTTGGGCAGTTGCGAGTTAGTGGCGGCGTCGGTGGTGATGGTGCCGGTCCGAATACTGACATTGACATCGGTGCTCTTGACTTCTCCGATTCGACGCAGCCTTACGCGGTGCTGCTCGACCCGGTCGATAACGACATCGATGGAGTGGATCTCGATCCGACTAACACGTTCGTTCATTGGGACGAAACGATCGTGGGTGCGTTCTCGATCCTTCTTTCCGATGGCGAAAACCCTGACTCGCCGTTCGAAGGCACCGGTGTGAACCCGGCTACCGTTAACGAATCCACGGTGACGATTCGACGTAACAATGAAGTGTTGACTGCGGAACAAGACTTCTTGCTGGCGTTCAACTCTTCGACAGGTGAATTGCGTTTGACGCCGCGGTCGACGCTGTGGACACTCGAAAGTGTCTACGAGATCACATTGGACAACGCCCAAATCGAAGATTTGGCGGGCAACCCGTTGCGGTCTAATCGCACCAATGGTTCCACTGTATTCACAATTATTCTTTCTGACACGCCGATTGATTTTGGCGATGCGTCAGACGTTGGTTTGCCTGATACATACGGCACGCGGTTGATCAATGATGGTGCACGACACGCTGTGATCGATGATGGAACGCTCTACTTGGGGGCGACCGTTGATGGCGAAGCCGATGCGCCTGTGCCGGGTGGGACGGATGAAGCATCCGATTTGGCAGACGAGGACGGTGTTGGCGTTGGAATCTACAACGACGGAACCACCGACCGTCGAGTATTCATGCAACCGGGAAGCACCTCGCCGACGACGGACAACGCCGACGTGCTCGGCTTCCTCAACCCGTTTGATCCCACCGGATCCCAGGTCGTTGTTACTGCGAGTGCCGCGGGATTGTTGGATGCGTGGATTGACTTCAATAACAACAAAGTCTTCGACGCGAACGAACAGATTTTCGCGAACGAGCCTCTCGTCGCTGGACCGAACACGCTGACCGTGTTCACGCCGGAGACGGCTCTGGCGGGAACGACGTGGGCGCGATTCCGCATCTCGCCCGAAGGCAATCTTTCGCCAACCGGTTTAGCGGTTGGTGGTGAGGTCGAAGATTATCAAATCGACATCCTTCCCGTCGCACTTCCGGTTCCCAACGATGACAACGACACGACCGCGTTGTATTCGGTTGCCGAAGATGGAAGTTTTGATACCGCGGCGGACACGCTGCCGAGCGTGACCGATAACGACACCATCGACCCTAACAATTTCACGCCGATCACCGCGATTGTTGTCGATGGGCCTAGCAACGCGGCTGCGTTCACATTCGATGAAGCGACGGGGCACTTCACGTACTCGCCTCTGGCCGACTTTGCCGGTTACGACACGTTCACGTACCGATTGGCGTCGCAGCAGACTTCGATCGATTCGGCTCCCGCGTATCCAATCGGCGTCTCTGGAATCGCGACAGTCACGATCAACGTGACGCCCGTGAACGATGAACCGGCAATCGCGGGAGATCAACAGGTTCTCAATGCGATCGAAGAAGAACCCCGAGTGTTCACCAAGAACGATCTGCTCGTTGGCGAAGATGGTGTTCTGGATGTTAAGGGCGACGCCGATCCGATGTATCCCAGTGCGACCGCATCGGCACCATGGGATGAGTCCGCTCAAGAAGACGTCGACGAGATAGAAATCACGTCGATCGAAGTCGTTCCGGGAACCCTGATCACGGCATCAGGAACCTACTCCACACCACGTGGTGAAATCAGTGTTGTCTTCACCGGAGGATTCCTGGAGTCCCTCACCTACACCGGCGATCAAGACCTGAACGTGGACAACGACGTGTTGGGCGGCACCGCTCCGTTCCAAGACACGTTCCTGTTCACGATTCAGGACAACGGCAGGGTCATCAATCCGCTCGATATTGCTGATCTAGGTGATGACGTCGAAGTGAGCGGCACACCACTGAGTCGCAAAGTCACGGCATTAATCAATGTTCGGCCAACGAACGACACGCCTGTGGCCTCGGATGACACGATCAGTGAAAACAACGCCGGCTGGCTTGCATACTTCAACGGTTTGTCTCCGGCGGAAGTCGCACCGGTTCCCACCGAAGATGTGTCGCTAACGATTCCGTCGGCATACCTGCTGCTCAACGATGTTGAATCACGTGCAGGTGCCAACGACGAACTGGACAACACCAACGACGCGGGGTTGACCGTCACTGCTGTCGACGCCACCAGCGCTTTGGGGGCGACTCTATCGATCGATGTCAATGGCGACGTGGTTTACGATCCTTCGACGTCTCCGCACGCTTATGGTATTGATACGTTTGTTTATACGATCACGGACCAAGGTATCGATCAAGCGTTGGACGGTACACCGACTGCTGCTCCGCTAACGCATCAGGCAACCGTCACCGTGTTGCTCAAACCCGTCAATGACGCTCCGCTGGCGATCGACCGTGACTTTGAGCTGAGTGAGTACGAAGAGTTCGCAGCCGGTACGGGAGTCGCCAATTCAGCCCCAGACGTTGCTGATGATGGAAACGGGATTCTCACGATCACGTCCGCCATGTTACTGCGGGATGGTCAATCCGACTCGGCTCTCGAAGCATTCTTTTCACTGAGAGGCGACACGCTGTCGGGTGAAGGATTGTTCAACGAACATGAGACCTCGGTGCGGGTCTTCGGGATCGGTTTGCCCGGCAACGCCACTCCGAGCTTCGACGCCACCACCTTGGACTACACCGCAGGTGATGTCACTGAAACATTGGCGACGGCAAACGGAACACTGACGCTCACGTTCTCCAATGCTTCGGGAACGGGCGAGCTCACCGAAATCGTTTACGTGCCGAATACGGATTACAACGATCAAGCCCCGTTTGATTTACAGGATGAGTTCACTTACTTCGTCGAAGACTTCGGTGAAGTCACCGTGCACGGTGCCGCATCGGTTGGGGAGGCGACGACTACCACAACGCACGGCACACAGCGAAGTGGTCCGGCGACCGTTTCACTGACGACCCGCGCGGTCAACGACGCCCCTGAGTTCCCCGTGTTCAATACGGTGACGTTTGCCGAAGACGTTAATGCTGACAACGCGCCTGTCTACTACGACATCTACGGCGGCGGTGTCATCGCGAGCAACGATCCCGGCGTGCATGGTCTGGA
>NZ_JACHXU010000002.1:0-203248 GCF_014192335.1 Aporhodopirellula rubra
TTGCTGCAGGTATGCCGGTGCGAATTGCCGAAGGGCCTCCGCAACCGTGGGCATTTGCGTGAGCGGTTTTACTCGCCGCTGCCCGGTAGCCTATCAAACAGCTTTTCGATTTGTTCGCGAGCATTCGCCTCGGCCGTATCTGTAAAATGCAGGTAGACCATCGTGGTCTGCAGCGACGAATGCCCCAAGTACTTTTGAATCACCTTTAGTCCCACCCCCGCTTCGAGCAAGTGCGTCGCATAAGAATGACGCAGCGTATGGATGCTAACCTTTTTTCCAAAGCGAAGCTTCTTTGTGATCAGCTTCATGGCTCCTTGAACGGCCGTTTCGCTCATCGGAGTCGTCGCTTGGCTGATGCCGTCTTTGGCGAGGCGGTGGTTTCGTCCATCTGCCGGAAACAGCAGGCGGGGGTGCCGGTGACTTGTCCAGTAGTTTCGCAGAAGTCGAACAGTCGTCGTCGGCAGCGGCACATACCGGTCCTTGGCTCCCTTGCCACGATGGACATGAACCCAGCCTCGCTCGGCGTCGATGTCGCTCACCTGCAGATGCAACGCTTCATTGAGCCGCAGCCCCAGCGAATAGACGGTCCAGAAATAGACGAACATCCGCCGCGTGGTCGCTGAGCCGATCAGTTCATGAACCTGACCGATCGTCAGCACCTCCGGCAACGTGGTGATGTTTTGGAGTTTGAGCATCTTGATGATTTCCCAGTCACGCTTGCAGGTATGCGTGAAGAAGAACTTGATGCCCGAGAAGGCCACGCGGAGTGATCCATAAGCAAAGTTGCGATCGTTTTTAAGGTGCAAGAAGAACTGCCGTACATGCTGCTCGGTCACCTGATCGGGACTGCAGCCGGCGAAATCGGAGAGCTGCCTGACCGCTCGGATGTAGCCATCGTGAGTTCGCTTGGCTTTGCCGGTCAGGTGCAAGTCTTCGGAGAGTCTCAGGCGAAGACTTTCAGGGAAGTGGGCTCCAGGTACATTTTGCGGACTTTTTGAGCTAGAATTGGACATGTTGTGTTCCTTTTCAGGAGGAGTTGCTGAGCTGTTCCCAGCGAACAGCTCCTCCTGAAAGGTTGCTTCCAACAATCCGTCACGCGTCCATTCCACCACCAATACAAAACCGCCGCGCTAGCGGCTTACTTGAACCATTCGTTGCACTCGAGCTGGCCGGATCGCGGCTATCCAAACTCGTCGCAATGACTTCCGGCGGAGAAACCAACACGGCCGCGGCCGGCAAACGCACTTCACATCCGCCGAGCGGTCCACGCAGATTCCTCGCCATCAACCGCACGTCCATCGACGGTGGCTCGGTCGGCGATTCCCACTGCAACTGAGTTTCTGATTCGACTTCGATCAGGTCTCCCGTGTCACCGGACGGCCCCGCCGACGCCACCCAGCGCAACGCGATCACCCCGCCGTCGCACTCGATCACAAAAACGTTGGAGGTATCGATGCGCCGCACCACTTCCCTGCCCGATCCGACAACGTCCAGAGACGCGATCGAAACCGATTCGCGATCAACAGGACGCAGCCGCATTTGCATCGTCGTGGGCACCGACGGCAATTGAATCGGTAACCATGCCTGTCGTGGCGGCGTCGACCACAACCGAGCTGACATTTTTAACGTCACCAGAACCAACGGTGGCTCACGCGGGGCAGCCGACTGATCGAGGACAGACTCCGACGGAATGACCAATTGATATCCGCCCGCGCTACTCCACGCGTTCGCTTCCCCACCAATCGCTTGACGCAGTGGGCTGGGGAACGTCGATGGTAGCGTTGAGGATTCCGCGGACGGACCGACGATCGGACTCATCGGAGTGCCCGTTTCGGCGGCGTCGTTCGTGACCGCGGCACGGCCCGCAACCGTGAATGACGTCGGCGGAGGCAAACGCACGTAAGCCCCCGGAACGATTTGTCCACGATCCTCACCGGATCCCTGTTTCGGATCGCTGCCGTCTAGAAAGCGAACCTCGGCGGCTTCGATCAAGTGAGCCCCCGCGAATCCGATATCGACGACGACGGCCCGGCCGGCCATCTCACGCACTGCGGCCGCTTCCAATCGGATCACCAAATCCGCGTCCCATTGGGCACGTGTGGGTTCCACCGTCCCGTCGACCGTTAACCTTTCGAGCGTCGAGACACGATCACCCGAACGCATGCCGCGATCGAGCTTTCGCAACCGGTCGATTTCCTCGAACGACATCCGCGGCATCACCACGGGCGTATTCGATTCGTCTTGGAACAAAAACGCGTCCGGCTGAATCCCCTGCAACTGTTCGGGCCACGGATTGGATTCTTGAAACAACCCTGGCGGGGGCAACGTTCCAGGCCCCTGGGAATGAACCTGCGTCGCGCCCCAAACCGCCAACACTGCGATCGTCATTACGAAAGCCGTGCAACGATCAATGACGCGGCGTGCAGCACACAACCTCGTCGAACGAATTGCAGGTTCGGAAGACAAAAAAATCACTGCGAAAACCAGTGCGGCGAATCATCACGCGGGATCACTTGGGGGGACGTGAGCGTGAAAATGCGATCGAGGAAAAGGAATAGACAACGGCGAAGGGTCGCTGTGAACCGGCCAAACGACATTGTCCACTCAGTCTACGCAAATTGGCTGACCGGCAAAGCGAATTCTGCCTTTTTGGTCCGGCATCGGACGTACGAATCGCCGAAATAATCGTTACAAGTCGAAAAACCTTCGCATTCCGCCACTCGTCAGGACGCGAAAGCTCGGCCGACGGTTCGACCGACCCTGCACGAACTCGATACCAGACCAGGAAACCACGCCATATCCGCCCCCACTGGGAACGAGCCTTCTTGACTGACACCCTCGCCCAAAAATCCACACGGCGTATTCCTATGCGGCGCATCGCTAAAACCGCGACTGCTCCCACGGGGCAACCACACATGGAGGGCTAATTTCACCGCGGAAGTCATCCGACCGCCCCACCAACGCCGGGTCTATGGACTTCGCGTTATCGCAGGGAAGTCATGCGGTCCATCGCTAAATGCCTCTTCGGTGAAAACCTGCCCCAATCAAGGTGCGATCGAAACCAATTTCGTTTACAATCCGTCTAGCTCGCAAGACTCGAGTCTGCTCGCAACCGGCGATGCTCCCGAGTTCCCGCGAGACAGTGGGTCCAACAAACCCTGTTTGGCCCATCCCTCCAATGTTTCCCACCCCCTCATAATCCCACCGAATGCTCGGCGGCGATTGTTGCTACCTCCATTGACTTGAGAACAACATGGAAAACTCGAAGCAGACCTCCGCGACCTCTCCCATTATCACCCCCAAGGCTGCGATTGAAACGTCCGATTCTCGCCGCGGATTCTTGAAGAATTCCTCCGTGCTCGCAGGCACCGCTTTGGGCGCCGGAGCAGGCCTCAGCGCGATGGCAATCCCCGCTGCACACGCCGCCGGCGATGACGTGATCCGTTTTGTCGTGATCGGTTGCGGTGGCCGTGGTAAAGGTGCCGCCGACAACATCATGAACACAAAAGGCAACGTCAAACTCGTCGCCGTTCACGACGCGTTCGAAGGCAAGTGCCGTGAAGCTCTCAATCAACTCGGACGTCGTCACGGCGACAAAGTCGATGTGCCCGAAGACCAAATCTTCACCGGACTGGACGGCTACAAGAAAGCCATCGACACCGAATGCGACCTCGTCGTGATCGCAACCCCACCGGGATACAAACCACAACAATTCGAATATGCCGTCGCCCGTGGACGTCATATCTTCATGGAAAAACCTGTCGCGACCGATGCCCCTGGCGTCCGTCGTGTTCTCAAGGCCGTTGAAGAATCCAAGAAGCAAAACCTGATGGTCGGCATTGGGCTGCAGCGTCGCCACGAACCCTCCTACATGGAAACCGTTGCACGTATCCATGACGGCGCCATCGGCGACGTGATCTCACAACAGGTTTACTGGAACGGCGGCGGCATCTGGTACAAGAACAAGACCGACGACCAAACCGAAATGGAATTCCAAACCAATAACTGGTACCACTTCAACTGGTTGTGCGGCGATCAAATTTGCGAACAACACATCCATAACCTCGACGTCGGTTGCTGGGTCAAGGGAGCCTACCCGGTTGAATGCAACGGCATGGGCGGTCACCAACAACGTGAAGGTGGCGACGGTTCGAAATCTCAAATCTTCGACCACACGTTCTGCGAATACACGTTTGCCGACGGCACCAAAATGTTCAGCCAAGGTCGCCACCTCAAGGGAGCCTGGAATCACGTCGGTGAATTCGCACAAGGCACCAAGGGAACAGCTAACCCGAGCGGAGAAATTGGTGGCCCGAACGCATGGAAGTTCGAAGGCAAACGGGTCAACGGTCACCAACAAGAGCAGCACGATTTGATCGAAGCTCTGATGCGTGGCGAGATCTACAACGAAGGCGAATACGGAGCCCACTCCACATTCACTGCAATCCTCGGACGCGAAGCCTGCTACTCGGGCAAGATCGTTCGATGGGATGATCTCCTCGAGAAAGGCCACGACCTGGCTCCTGGAATCGACGAGTACACCCTGCAATCGACGCCACCGGTTGTCCGCGGCGACGACGGCAAGTACCCCGTGCCAGTCCCAGGCAAGTACAGCCCGTTTGCTTAAGCGGACGAACCTCCCGCGTGCAGCGTTTCTATGCGGCCAACACTCCAGGGCCGCGAGGTTTCACGAACGCGGAACTGTACCCCAACTTTCGCTCGCGGTTGCTCATCGATCCGAGCGAACACGGTACTGATCCAATCATTGAACGCGGCGTCCTTCAGGGCGGCCGCGTTTTTTGTTGCCAAACTCTTAAAACCGGATGCGAACACCGACGGCTTCGGGATCCGTCGATTGCATGATGGTGCTTTCGCGAGGCCTCACATCTATCACGAAGCAAGCCTCCCACGCGACAGTCGAACAGCCGCACGTTCCCCCGATCAACACGACAGCGTCCCTCCGCACGACCTGCAACGACACAAGACCGCAGGATACGTTCGTTCACCGAACCCGTCATTTCGGTTGCCCAGTGCAACGGCTGCCGGTTAATTAAATGACATTCGCCCGCAATGGATGAAGGCACCGAAAGCAAAACGCCCGCCTAAACAGGCAGATAAAGGGGGACACACGCTCCGTAGTTTGCCGCGTTCGCAGATCACACGTGACCGGCCGACGGCCTCCATTCGTGGGCACACCGTTTCCCGCGACGCAAATCGCGCGATCGGCAAATTCCTCACTTGGTCAGCCCGTTGTTCACGACGGTTCAATTTTCTTCTTCGCACAGGGTCACAATCTCCACCTGCTGGCTACAATGACCACCACCCAACCCGTGACATGCCAACCTGATTTTGCAACGATGGACGAACATTCTGTCATCCTCGTCGACCGATGCCGCCAAGGCGATCAAGCCGCTTCGCAAGAACTGTTTGATCGGTACGTCGCCCGGTTGATCACCATGGTGCATCGCCGGATGAGTTCGCGGTTGACCCGCCGTGTTGACGCCGAGGACATCGTCCAATCGGCGTTCCGCAGTTTCTTCGTCGGTGTCGAGAACCAAAAATTTCATATCGACCAGACCGGCGACCTGTGGCGACTACTCGTTGTCATGTCCCTGAACAAACTCCGTCGTCGCGTCGCCCACCACCAAGCCGCCAAGCGTGGCATGGACGCCGAGCAATCGGTTGCCAATTTGCCCGGTGACGAAAACGTGAGATGTTTCGAAGCCGCTGCCATGCAACCGCTGCCCGATGCCGCGGCGGCCGTAATGGAGGAATTTGATCACCTCACCGGTGATCTGGACGAACATCAAGTCGAGATCATTCGGCTGCGGATGCAGGGCTTCGAAATGACCGAAATTGCCGATCAAGTCGGACGCAGCGAGAGGACCGTTCGTCGTTTGCTCGACAAGATGCGGTTGCGTTGGCGCGAACGACTCGACACGTTGGCAACATGAATTCGGCAAACATCGATCATGATCCCTTCGGCGAAGATGACCGACGTGAAGAAGCTTTGCTCGATCAATTCGAATCGCAATGGATCGACGGCACACCTCCGGACATCGATTCCTTTCTGAACGACAACGTTGACGACGTTGATCTGCGAGAGCGGTTGCTCGTGGAGTTGGTGCGACTCGACTTGGAGTATCGCTACCGCTCGTCCGATCACGCTATCAAAACGCTGCGTGAATATCTCGCGGAATACCCTTCGATCACCGCGACGGCAGATATGATCGAAGACGAATGGCGACTTTGCCAACGCCAAGGCGAATTGCCAACTCTCGAGCAGTGGCGTGAAGACTACCCGCCGACCGCATTCGCATCGCCACGCGCCTACGCCGAGTTTTCACAAAAGCTGCAAGGATGGTTCGCGGATCTCGACGACCAACCTGAGGCACCGGCACCGGAATCCACACCGGCACCAAACCAATCCGCCTCCCATGAAAGAGAGCAGTCGGGGCCGACCGAGGACCCTTTGCATACGCTCGTCGGATCGTCCAATGTGTCAATCACCGGTTCCGGGCCCACCGACAGTTGGCACGGATTGAGGCCTCGGTTCAAACGTGAAATGTTGCTCGGCGAAGGCAGCTTTGGTGTCGTCTGGAAAGCCTACGATCAACAACTCCAACGACACGTTGCGATCAAAACGCTGCACCCCGAATTGGCGAGCAACCTGTCCCATCGTGACGCCTTGGTCGCTGAGGCACGCACCGCCGCCGGGTTAGACCACCCCGACTTGATGACAATCTACGACGTCATCGTCGACAGCGGACATGTGCACTTGGTCATGCGGATGGTCGACGCCGAACCGATGGACTCATGGTGGACCGAGTTTTGCCGCAACGCATCCAACCCTGACGACCGCGTACTCGCCGGTGTGATGGCACGGATCAGCCGAGCCGTTCATCACGCTCACCTGTCGGGTTTGATTCACTGTGACCTCAAACCACAAAACGTGCTGATCGACTCGCGAGGAAACCCCACCGTCCTGGACTTCGGGCTGGCCATCCGCCGCTCGGATCAGGAAACACTCGCCGGAAAAGTCTTTGGCACGCCGGCATACATGTCACCCGAACAGAGCTTCGGCGAAACGCATCACCTCGACGGTCGCAGCGACGTCTGGAGTCTCGGCGTGATGCTGTACCGATTGATCACCGGTCAATTGCCCTTCAGCGGCTCGACGACCTCACACGTGCTCGAGGCGATTCAAACCCGCAGCGTCGTTCCGCCGGGCCAACTCCGCGACGACATCCCCGATGAGCTCGCCAAAATCTGTTTGCGGTGTTTGTCTAAACGCGTGGAAGATCGCTACGCCACAGCCGCCGAACTCGCCAACGAATTGCAGCGGTTCGCCGACGAGGCACTCAGTTCGATGTTGCACTCGGGACATTCCATCGGCCAAGGAAGATTGGTCGGTTGCCCATGGAGCGAACCGGACTTGGTCGGCCGCGACGACGTGATCGAATCCGCGGTCCAGTGGCTCGACGACACCAACAACCGATTGTTGACCCTCACCGGAATCGGCGGCATCGGCAAAACACAAACGGCCGCGGTGATCGCCAAACGTTTGGCACCACGAACCTCCGGCGACATCATTTGGGTCGACGCCGCAACGGCGATGGACGCCGATCAGTTCGCCTCGTCCGTTTTGGCCGCGCTCGGTGTCACCCAACAACCCAACGAACCTTCTCGGCGACGCGTCGCCCAAACCATCGCCGTTCGCGGACCGGTGACTTTGGTGCTCGACAACGTGGAACAAATCGTTCGCACCGCCGCTGAGCAAATCAACGATTGGCTGTTGCGCAATCCCGCCGTGCGTCTGATCGTCACCAGCCAATTGCCGCTGCGGATCCGCGGCGAACGCGTCGTGACGTTGCAACCGCTCACAACGGACAAATCCGAACAAGCCAGTGAGCTGTTCATCCGCCGAGCCGAGGCCGTCAAACCCGGACTCGAAATCACTGCAGCGGCCAAAGAAGACATCCGCGAAATCTGCCGTATCGTCGATGGCAACCCGTTGGCGATTGAACTCGCCGCCGCCCGCGTGGGCGTGCTGACGATACCGAATTTACGCAAACGGCTGAGTCAATCATTCGGTGTGCTCAAGAGCAACCGCGCCGACCGTCCCGACCGCCATCGCACCCTGAGCAGCGTGGTGAGATGGAGCGTTGATCTCCTCAATCAGTGGCAGCTATCCACGCTGAGAGCTCTCGCCATTTGGCCGGCACCGGTTCCGATGTCGGTCGCGGAATCACTGATCGCGTCGAACGTCGACGACTCGCCGGAAAACGTCTCGATCGACGACGATCCGTTAGACTGGATCGACGAACTGCGCGAACGGCAATTGCTGCGTCTACGCGATGACGACGAAACGATCCACATCCACGCGGACAACACCGTCCGCCGATACATTCTCGAAACGATCGCGAGCGAAACACGCAACCATACCGCCGCCGGAATGCTCGATTCCCTGTTGAGCGATCCGGTGCCGTTGTCCGAGATCGATGCCCGGCACTTCGCGACCAATTTGTGGACCGCTGCCTCGTGGTTAATCGAATCCGACCAATCACTCGACGACGCTCGCGGTTCTCAGTGCGTCCGCGCGATTCTAACTGCCGACCATCTCGGCGCCGACCAACTCGACAGCCGATTGCGAATCGAACGCATTGAAAAAGGTCTCACGCTCAGTTCCGGAAACGATCGGATCGAACTGATGGTTCGATTAGCCGACGCCAAACGGTTAGCCGGTCAAACCGACCACGCCGAACGGTTGTGCCGCAACCTCCTCGAACACTTCGCCTCTCCCGACGCGACAAAATCGGACGAACCATCTCCTAGCATCCCATCGCCACGAGATCCACGCCTGCTCGAACTGGAAGTGGACACGCGTTGTTTGTTGGCACAGATCCTTTTCCGGCACAGCCGCGGTACCGAAGCCGTGGGACTTCTCGAACCCATCCTCGACTCGGACAACCAGGCTCAAATCGATGACGCCACCCGGCTCGAAGTAATTTTGGAACTCATCGAGACCAACCGTCGACTCGGACACCTCGACGTGGCGACCGAACTACTCGATCAGGGACAACGAATCGCCGACTCGGTCATGGGCGACGCATTCAGTCCACTCGCCAATCGCCGCATCACGACAGCCGTCGCCGACGCGATCAAGAGTTTCATCCCCGGCCTAACGGTGCAGGAAGGAAAGATCGCGTTGCAACGAGGACGCATCGCCGAAGCACGCAACCTGTTCGACCAAGCACTCCGTCAGCAAACTCGCGTCGAACACCGATCCGACCCTCGCCACCTGCAGCAAGCCTTACTCGGACGAGCCGCCGCGTCGGCCGAAAGCGGTGACTACGAATCAGCCGAAAACGATTACGATCGCTGCCAACGAATCAGCCGACGACTCGGCGACCTCCCCACGCTCGCTCAATCACTCAATAACCGTGCCCTCGCCGCAGACGACGCTGGCGACAGCAAAAAATGTTGCGAGACGCTGAACCAGGCACTCGAGATCTATCGCCAACTCGACGACTATGTTGGCATCGCGATCTGTCTCTCGGCGCGAGCCGCGGCACTCTTGCAACTCAACCGCATCGAAGAGTCCGCCGAGATTCTAACCAGTTCCGAAGTCACACAGCACATTCCACCGGACTCGATCCATCAGGCCATTGTCTGGGGCGACCTCGGCACCGCTTATCGTCGTCTCGGCCGACTCGACGAAGCGAGCCATTGCCTAGACGACTGCATCGCAAAACTCGACGAACTGTGTGTCGGTCAAACCGCAGAACGACTGCTGTATGAAGTCGAACGATCGCTCGTCCGACGCGACCTCGGCGTTCAACCCGCGATCACCGCAGCGGATCGTGAAGAACTCTCGACACTCGTCGATCACTGGGAAAAACAGACATCCACCCGCAGCCGCGTGCGTGGTGCGATCGATAACTTCACCCAACTGCTCTCGTCCGGCTAACGGTTGATGCCGCGAGAGGGTCCTCAACTTTTTTGCGTTAACGAAACGAGAGACGAACACGTCTGCGTGGCAGGATCGACATCGGCATCGCGAAGTCTTCGAATGTGATGAAAAATCACCCGCCTCGATCGCTGCCGCACCAACCGCCACCGCATCTTCGCCTCAGAGATGCAATTCACATAGATCGCGTCTCCACTCGAAAGTGGTCCACACAGACCTTTTCAATTTCGGTTGGCGAACTCTAGAAATCCTATTTGGCTCGTGCTACAGCGTGCGATAACACGCTCGCATGGTCACGGCGCAGATTCGCCCCAACGCCCTTCTCATGCCCAATCCAACCCCATCGTTGGCATGCAGTTTGCGACCCTCTTCATCGACAGTAAACCGAAGCGGAGTTAACAACATCATAGTGCAGCATCGTCTGCACAGTACTCCAGGCGTCCAGTCTGCCGCGCGACCAAACCGCGATGTGGTCGCAGTCCAGGCCACCAATCTGCTGCGTGCTCTCACGGAGACACGACCGCAATGCAGGCTGCCAGCCTGCAACACCCGACGCCTCCAATTGTCAACTCCCGCTTATGACAACCGAAATTGCATGGCACCACATTGCCACGCAATGAACTTTCAACAGGAGACGAACATGAAGACGCTCAATCAAAAACGTGCTCACCTTCGTACGCTAATCGCTTGCGCCGCGATCACCCTCGGCCCCGCCGCGACGATGCATCGGGCATCCGCCCAAACAGGCGACTATGACCGCGAAGACCAAGGAAGCAAAGTCGAAGACGACGCTTGGTACGACGTGTCGGAATGGTTCGATGGCAATGACTACAATCCAACAGACGAAGCGATCGGCCGTTGGGACGATGAAGTCTGGTCGTACAACGATGCCAGAACGAGCAGCGATTCCGACAACGACAACCTCGTTATTGATGCCGAGACGTTCTACGGTGACGACTACAACGAGAGTTACGAAACCTACGAAGACCGCGATCAGGACGGCAACTACGAGCGTGCGTCCCGATACGTCGACAGTGACGGCGACTATCTCAACGATGCGTATGTGACGTACGAAGACGCTGACAATGACGGCATGTACGACACCTACGATTACAGCCAGCTATCACAGACCACGCAGTCAGCCGTTCATCCGAGCAACGTTGCTCAGTCGGTGAAGGAAGGCCTCAGCGGCAAACGCCACACCGTCAGTGGCACGGTTGAAGATCATAAGATGGTCAAGCGTCTCGACAACCTTACGTTGATGCTTCATGTGCAAAGTGATGACGGCGAAAAGATCTGGGTCGACCTCGGATCGCAGAGCCTAGACACACAATTGTTTAAAGGCGACCGTGCCGAATTTCATGGCCCCATTATCAAACGAGGCAACAAACAAGTCTTGCTCGCCACCGAAGTGACCATTCCGGAAGCAGGCAGCATGAAAATTGCCCGCATGGGACATGAGTACAATGGCGTAGTCGAGTCGACCAAGACCGCCAAAGTACGTGGCCAGGAGCATCACGTCGTCAAACTCAAAACAGACGAAGGTAAAAAGCTAACCGTCGACATGGGCGACGTCGCCAACAACAAAGCACCGAAGAAGGGTGACAACATTTCGATCACCGGAGTCGCCGTCAAAGTGGGTAACCGAGTCGTTGTCGTTGCGGATCAAAACCGCTCATAGGCCACCGCCCCGCAGAGACCGTCTACGCGAATGGAATCTCGCCCGCGAGCGACATGCTCGCGGCATAGACAGTTTCAAAATTCGACAACACGCGATTACTTAACCCGATCGCATTGGAGTGACACCGGTCGATTGAGAGTCAATCCATCAACCGGTGGCACTGCTCCACTTCTCGCGAGACTCTCTCGCAATCATGCTATTCACTTGCTTGCGATGAATCTATCTCCAGGAATGCCTCGTTGGCGGGAATCCTCATGATCGATGTACCGCTGTCTTCGATCACTAACATTCCGACGATCTTTTCATCGGATGCTGAAACAACCGGCGCACCGTTCCATAACTCCGGGCTCAGGACCGTATCGAGCACCCGCCATCGCCGCTCGTCTTCCCGTATCTGATCACGACCTATCATCTCCGTAATGATCGTTTCGCTTGACGAACCTCGCGTTTGGCCACTTTCGGTTCTCCATGAGACGGCATAAACGTCTTCAGGTCCGCCGGGATTCCGCATTCGATCTTGGTTAATCGTCTGGCCATCCGTCGGCTGCCAATCACCTACCGATCGGATGAGCCCTCCCTCGTCGCGCTGGAGGCTCGTCAGAGAAATCGGCGTGCGTGTTTCACCGTCGACCACCGTGAGCCCAAACGAACTATCGATCGCATCACCTCGACTGTCAATCAGTGTACCGGGCATCAATAACGCAGTGCCCTCCGCCGGCGTCGACACAACCATTGCCCATGCCGATGATGAACGCGAACGGGTTATGCCAAAGAAACTCTCCTTCCAATCGGCCTGAACGCGAACAGCATGCGGCGGCACTTCAGCGAACTGATTGATCGCCGCGGCCTGCTCGAGCCACTCGTCCCTCATCGTGCGGTGTAATCGGAACACCTCGCCTGGACCGATCGATTCATCGGAGTCAATCGGTCCCGGTGTGATGAACGCGATTCCACCGCGGGCAATCGTCGACAACGATTCGGCGGACAGCTTCAACCCGCTCATACCGAGATCCATCTGAATGCCGCTCGTCACCCAGAATTTCGAGTCCTTCGATAACAACGAAATATGCCGCGCGTCGACGCGGACTCGTGTGTCGACATGACGGGCATCCGGCGACAACGAACAGGCGAGAACCTGCCCCACCTCGATGCCTCGCCACGACAATGGCGAACCCGGGTTCACGCCCCAGCGGTCGTCGCCACGCAGCACGATTTCCAATCCACCTTGATCCGCACCCACGGGCGGTGGCGTCTCCAGTCCGTCAAACTCATGTCGACGTTGATCAGAGTCGCCCGGGATGACACTCAAGTATTTCGATCCGATGGCCGTTTCGAGACCACTGATCCCCTGCACGTTGACTTGCGGCCGAACGATCCAAAACCGTGATCCTTCGTTCGCAATCTGCGCCGCATCGCGTTCCAGAATAACGTGAACGTCGATGCCATCGAGATCGTTTCGCAATGACAACTTGCCGACACGGCCGACCTCGATTCCTCGGTACATCATCACATCACCAACTTTCAATCCATGCCCGCGATCGAATCGAATTTTGATCCACACCCCCGGCTCATCGAGTGCCGCCCAAGTCAAAACGGTCGCGAGCAGAAAAGAGACCAGCGTCACGATCCACATCGGGGACCACGTCATCGAGCGTATTCCACGTCCTCGCGTGACAACGTCGGATACAGGAAACTCCGTTTCACTCATGTGATTCATCCCAAATCGAGTGTGGATCAAAAGATAATGACGCGATCATGCTCATCACCACGCACAACGTGAACGCGATCACAGCGGGACCGAATTGGAACTCGACCAAATTACCGAGTTTGACCAACATGACCAAGAACGCGAGCAGCATCACATCCATCATGCTCCAACGCCCCAAGTGCTCCATCGCACGAAGGGTGAAGGCTTTATGTTTGCGGTGCAAGATTTCGAGCAGGCTCAGCTCAATCAGCAACACAATTTTGGTCAGTGGAAAGATGATCGAAAACAACAACACGATCCCACCGACAAAGAAACTACCGTGTCGAATCAATCCGAACGTGCCGGTCAGAATGCTTTGTTCGCTGTGCTGACCCAACTGTTCGATTTCAAGAATCGGCAGCAACACCGCGGGCCAAAACAACACAAACGCGGCGACGGCAGCGGCCGCCGTGCGACTCGCTCCCTTCTGCGATTGATTCGCGGTCATCAGAGTCGAACCGCAACGCGTGCAGACGGCCCGTTCTTCATCGCTCAACTCGGGTACTCGATGAATCAATCCACAACAGTGGCAGGCGCGGTGATGTTGCATCGTTGAAACTACTCCGTCGGCCTGTCAAAGAGAGACGCCCATCAAACGTAGGCGAATTGTCGCATTAAGCGTCACGTGTTCTAAAAGTCTTCTCGCCAAATCGCGGCTGATCGATTCATTATCGAGAATTCTGGCCCACTCGCATCGCCGGTGCAAGCACGCCACCGACACGCGGCGAACGCGTAAAGGTTGCCTCACCACGTGACACACGCAACACTAAGTACCACGGGTCGTGAGAAATGCCGAAGCACCAACGAAGCGGACGCAGCGACATCGCATTCTCGCTCTCCACTAGCCATTTCCCCCTCTCGATCTTTCAACAGGTGTCCCCATGACGATCAATCGACGGCTTTTCCTCGGCACAACCGCATCCGTTACCGTGGCAACATCTTTCGGGGTGCACACCTCATCGGCAGCGGACAATAAATCGACGGTCAACTTTGCCCTCGTCGGTCTTGGTTCCCTGAGCACCAACCAAATCGCACCGGCCCTGCAAACAACTCAACACGCGAAACTGGTCGGTATCGTCACCGGCACGCCCGCCAAAGAAAAGATATGGGCTGACAAGTACGGCATCGAACAACAGAACATCTACAACTACGACAACTTCAATAAACTCAGCGAGAACGAAGCGATCGATGTCGTCTACATCGTATTGCCCAATGGCATGCACAAAGAATTTACCGTTCGGGGTGCAAAAGCGGGTAAGCACGTCCTGTGTGAAAAACCGATGGCGAACACGAGCGCCGAATGCCGCGAGATGATCGCCGCGTGCAAGGAGAACGACCGCAAACTCGCGATCGGATATCGATGCCAGTTCGAACCCCACCATCAACACTGCATCGACCTGGCTCGCTCCGAAAAGTTCGGCTCACTCAAAGCGATCGAGGCCGGATTCGGTTTCAAGATCGGCAATCCCAATCAATGGCGACTCGATGGCAAACTCGCCGGCGGTGGCGCGATGATGGACGTCGGCGTGTACGCGCTCCAAGCCTGCCGGTACATCAGTGGCGAAGAGCCCGTTTCGATCTCTGCGCAAGAAACCAAAACGGATCCTGTGAAATTCGCCGAAGTCGACGAATCGATCACGTGGACCATGAAGATGCCCAGCGGCGTGATCTGCTACTGCAGCACCACGTACGCGTTCAACGGGATCAACCGATACAACGCCTACGCGGACAACGGTTGGTTCGGCCTTGAACCGGCATACAGCTACAAGGGCATCAAAGGCAAAACCAGCAAGGGCCCAATCGAGCACGAAAACATTGACCAGTTTGCCGCCGAAATGGACGCGTTCGCAAAATGCATCCTCGAAGACCGCGAAAGCACCGTGCCCGGCGAAGAAGGACTACGTGACATGGTCTGTGTGGACGCGATCTACGAAAGCATCCGAACCGGCCGCCACGTCGAACTGCCTCAGGCGTAGGCACAGCCACCGAGAGTAATCATCGCTCCGGGCGTGGTCTCCGGCTCGCTAGGCGAAAACGTCTTCTCGTCTAAAACGAACGCCACGCTCGGTCTGTATTCACCCTTCGGGGATACGACAAGTCTCAACGGACCAGAATCAGAACTCGCGAGATCACGTCGCTACCCGAGCTCGACAACGACTCGCTCGCGGCGTCGACGTTACCTGCCATCGCGTTGAGCGGCATGAAGTTTTGCTCGCCGAGCAGATCACGGAGCGTTTCGAGTTCCTTGTCGTCCGCACCGTTGCCCAACTCCAAACTGATCGGTTGCTGATGCTTCACTTCGGTGGAATCGACATGCGTCAGTTGATCCGTCATGCGGAGAATGGGCGTGTCCGTGACCAGCGACAACCCGACCGACTCAACCGATTCACTGTCTTTAAGCAAATCTAAGAACAGGCGATCGACCTTTTTCGCAGACGCTTGCAAAAAGATGATTTGAAAACTCTCGTCTTGGTCGAACACTTCGGCACTTTTCGCAGCGGCGATCACGTCACGGTTCAACGGCTCGCGGCTGGATTCATCCAACCCGTTTCGCTGCATCGCTTGCGAGAAGACTCCCGTCACGCGGCCCTTCTGACTCAAACGCACGTCGTACACCATCATCGCTCCGGCGAGCGAAGAGCTAGCGAACATCGGCGAATCGTCCGCACCAACCGAAACACTCGACGAGGCATCCACACCGGCAGGCAATTCCGAGGACGCAACCGAGGCCGCTGCGGGCTTCGGCGCCACATCCATCACGTCGACCTTCACCGACGATTCATCCGGCTCAACATCCGGTGTCACTGCCATCATCGATGGTGCCACACCGTTTGGCACAACACCGGCTCCGGTGTTCGGTTCATCTCCTCCAACGACGACGGCAGAAGGTTGCTGATCGATCGACGTCACCTCCGGCAACTCAGCCGGCATCGTTGCCGAACCGTCATCGTTCTGAGCGATTGATTGGATAGAATTCACATCCGTCCGCCCGTTCCAATTCAGCGAGATCAACAACAACACCGCTGCTGCGGACGTAACGACGCCCGCGATGATTCGCATCCGTCCCGACGATGCCAATTCCGATGACGTGCGTGGACGAACGAGATTTGACTCGGTGGTCGATTCAGATTCGATATTCAAACCACGCCGGCGACTCTCGGCGAGAACACGAGAGGCAAAATCGGCGGGCAATCGAGTTTGTGTCTTTTCCGACGAAACAAAAATCTCTTTCAGACTCTGACGGTCGGCGAGCATGGCGTCGTACTGCGACCGGAGCGCAGCGTCATCACGCAATCTCGCTTCGAGCGTTTGCACGTCGTTCTCGTCGAGCCGTCCATCAAGATGGTCGCTGAGAAGTTGATCGATATCGGGAACAGGAGCTGACATACTGTCGGGTCTTCAATAAGCAAGGCGCGGCAATTGATTCAGAGGCGAGTCAGACTCGCATCGATTCGGCGCAGCACATCCATGTGGTTTAAAAAACGTCCGTGTCGGTTGACAAAGCTGAGATGCCCACAAGTCCGGAAAAGTTCCTAAATTAAGGGAAAACCATCTTGGAACTCGATGCTGAAAGCCCCTGGACTGGCCAAAAAACCAAAATTCTGATCGCCTGATTGGGTTCATTTTGCAGTCACGGGCGTTTCGCTGCCCCTTAACGCAAAATTCACAACCGTTGAGCGGCCCGTGCATTTTTTCCGCCGCTCAATCATTTTCACGCACAAAATTTGGACATTTCATTGAGCATTCGATCCGACGCCTCAAGCATCCCCCGAGAAAACGTCCTGCGTTCCAACCGCGAGTGTTACCAGCGGATGACGGCGGCCGACGCGCCGCTGTGCCGAATCGTGTCCGACGAAGAGCTCGCCGAACCGCTCAAGACGGTCGACCGGATCGGCTGGCTCGGCGGAAACATTCGGGGTTGGAAAGTTCTCTGCTTGGCCGCCGGCGGTGGTCGCCAGAGTTGCCTGTACGCGGCGGCCGGTGCGGACGTCACCGTCGTCGACCTCAGCCCCGCGATGTTGGAACTCGATCGCCAGGCGGCTGCACGGCGGAAGTATTCGGTGCGTCTGTTCGAAGGATCGATGGACGACCTCTCCATGTTGCCACCACAATCGTTCGATTTGGTTGTCCATCCCGTTAGCAGTTGCTACCTGCCGGATGTCGCGGCCATCTACGCTCAAGTCGCACGAGTCACTCGGCCGGGCGGACTGTACATCAGCCAACACAAATCCCCGGTCAGTCTGCAGGGATCGATGCAGCGAGGCAACGGACACTACGAACTTCGCCACGACTACTATCGCACCGATCCCGTGCCACCACCGGATATGTCGAACCCGGTATCGAGCCGACTGCGCGAGAGCGGCGCGGTCGAGTTCCTGCACCGTTGGGAACAACTGATCGGCGGGCTGTGTCGCAACGGCTTTGTCGTCGAAGATCTCGTCGAGCCCCTGCACGCGTCCGCCGACGCGGCGCCTGACACCTTCGCAGACCGAGCCCGCGTGATCGCCCCCTATGTTCGCATCAAAGCCCGCCGAAACGTGGCGACCTCCGCCGATTCGAGCGTCCCGAGCCCCACCGAGCCCACAATCTGGTTGCCGCAATAAGTTCGGCACCGGATCCGTTCGCGATCGCCAATCCAGATGCGATCGCCATCGATGACGCGAAATCCACACCATCAGCACGCCCGGCAGGATTCGAACCTGCGACCGTCGCATTAGAAGTGCGATGCTCTATCCAGCTGAGCTACGGGCGCGTGGGGGGGGATCAGGCTCGCTTGATCAGCAAGCCCAGAACGGACACTTTACTCGGCGATCGGGTTCCCTGGCAATCACGGATGATTTTTGCAACGCACGCTCGAAAAGAGTCGCGAAAAGCCTGCCGAACCGCTCTCCCAAAATCGCGATGGTGCGTCCCTACCGATTGAACCTTACAACGCGTCTTCGTTTCGCCGAAGCGATGGGTCACGTGCGCAGACTCAGAGGTCGCGTTCGAACAGACGGCTCAGTTGGCACTAAACGGCGGCGGGAATTGATTGTCGCTCGACCGCTGTGAATGCTCCTGCAGATCGACGTCTTTTTCGCTTGAGCTGACCGACTGCAAATTGATCTCACCGCGATCGATCAGCCAAATCAAGTGCTCCGCACGGGCGTCGACGTCGCTCATCTCCAGCAACTTCAATTTGTCTTCGGGTTCGAACGGGAGCGTGTAGGCGATGATATCGGTGATCGGACCGACGCCCATCTGCCCGGCCATCAATTCATGGAGGCTTTGCTGCGAACCGGCTTTCGGCGGGATGATTTTGCCGAACGACGTCAGCAACCGTCGCTTCAGTTCGTTGCGTTGCCCGGTCGCCGCCGGAACGTAGAAGTCATCGATCAAGTCGACCTGAGCGGATCGGAACGGACGCGTCGTTTCGAGTTCCCGGCGAATTTTTGCCCGCCGCACACCCACTATCAGGATATTGTGCCGGTCACCGGCCAGCTCAGCGTGCGAAACGATTTTTCCGATACAAACGGTCCTGGCGACAGGCGGCGATTCCGCTTCCCCCACCGAGGCGGCATCTAAATACGTCGCCATCGTGATCAGTTGGTCTGTGGCCAACGATTCCCGCAGCATTTCGACATACCGCGGTTCGAAAATGTGCAGCGGCTGCATCGCATGGGGAAACATCACCAACCCCGGCAGCGGAAATAAACGCACCTGTCCGTCAAATTCGTCGGGTAGCTGGGTCACGTCGGAAAACGGATTCATGGCGAACGCCTTCGGGATCACCCCGGCAACTGGGGGCATTTTCGATGAATGCGGGCGGGCGAAACGTTATAAAACGCACACCGCCCCTGAAATATAGCGAATTATGGGATGCGAGACCGGTTACGGCAGGCCGAAACTCGTTAAATTAAGATTTGTAAATCGACACCCCTGACCATCCGCATTGACGAGCGTCATCGCATGATTTTATCCAGTCAAGAATTGCTTTCTCGGATGGGCAAAGACCTCGTAATTGATCCCTTCGATCCGTCGCGACTGAACTCCAACAGCTACAACCTGTCGCTGTATCACGAATTGCTCGTCTACGAGGAAGTCGTTCTCGATGCGGCCAGTCCTAACCGATATCGTCGAATCGAGATCCCCTCCGAAGGCCTGACTCTGCAACCCGGCGTGCTCTACCTCGGACGAACGATCGAGCACACCGAAACGCAAAACCTCGTCCCAGTCCTGCACGCACGATCTTCGTTGGGCCGACTCGGCCTGGTTCTCAACCCCGGCGGAAGTCTCGGCCAGTCCGGATACTGCGGAACGTGGACGCTCGAGATGCATTGCATCCAACCCGTTCGCATTTACCCCGAGATGCAAGTGTGCCAGATCTCCTATCACGAACTGCTCGGCACCTGCAAACCGTGCGACGAAGACAAGTATCAAAACAGCACCGACATTCAGCCGAGCCTCCTGCACCGCGAACTCGGATACGACGACGGCAGCACGCAACTCGAACTGGAACTCAGTTTCGATGAAGCCATCGAAGCGGCCCGTTAGACTCGCCGTTTTGCAGAAGTGGTCATCCTCAATCTGCGGACATCACACGGTGCGAAACCTGGGTTCCGCCATCTACTCAACACGTCTCGCCGTTTGACGGATTCCGTTTTGCAGTAGCTCGAGCGACATGCACTTGCCGTCGGCGCCCATCTTAAACGCGAGGCTCGCCGGAACGACTTTGTAGAACCACTCGGTTTCTGACTTGGCATAGACTTGATGCGTCGGCTGATTCGTAATCCCGACCATCAGTTTGCCGTCGCGAACACGGACGTCGAAAATGAAAGTCGGTGCCAACTGGTAGCGTCCTTCGAGTCGTTTCATCTTTTCTAACGCAACGTCGACCTCGACAGGCGTCTCGGAAGCTGACGAAGCGTCATTGGCATTCGCGAGCTCCACCATGATCCGCGTCGCCAACGCATCCACCGCGTCGCACGAGGTATTGCACAAGATCACCACGGCGATCTTTTGATCACGGTTGATCATCAACATCGAACGAAACCCACCCGTCCCGCCGTTGTGCCAACGCGTTTGACCATCGCCGGCAACGTGCCACCCCAGTCCCATCGCGGAGGCAGAACCGGTGGTCGCCTGATGTTGCCGCCACGCCAATTCGATCGCATCGCCGACGTCACCTTCGGGCGGGTCCAAGTTCGTCTGGGCAAACGTCAACATGTCGTCAATGTTGCTGCGAATGCCACCGGCGCCGGGAAGGTCGGCGAACTCCCACGTGCTCGTTGCATTCAAACCGGCGTCGTGAGGCGTTGCCATTGTCGATCGCATCGAATCACTCAGTTCCACGGAGGTGGCGTCCATCTTCAAGGGGCCAGTGATTCTTTCTCGCAATTGCTCGTCGTACGAACGTTCGGCGTCCCGGCAGATGAGATCCCCGAGCAACGCAACGGCAAAGTTCGAATACACACCTTCGGCCCCCGGTGCCCGGCGGAGCGAATGTGATTTCAGAAACTCGAATGCTTGCGTCGACGTGTACCTCGCGTATGGATTGTCGGACGCGACATCTCGCATGTTGTCGGGCAGTCGCGGCAACCCTGATCGGTGCGTTGCCAAATGCCGCAGCGTAATCGCCGTGTTCTTCCACCTCGGCATCTCGACTCCCTCGGGAAGGAAATCACCGGCCGGTTGATCCAGCCGCATCCGATCTGTAGCAACCGCATCGGCCAGCATCAATCCAGTGAAGACTTTCGAAATCGATCCGATCTCATAAACCGTTTCATCGCTCGCCCGCGGACTTCCTTTAGCGACCGTTCCTACATGCACGGTCAATCGCTGGCCACCCGAGATGACGCCGATCGACATCCCCATAACGCGTTCGGTTTTTACTAAGGGCTCGGCGAGATCGCGAACCCGGCTCGCGAGACTTTGAGCCCCCGCGTCACTGGAAAGGCACAATAGCCCGAGAACAAACATCGCTTTGATACGCAACATGGCGGAGACCGATAACCGTGCAAATGGGGACGCGAATCAATGAGGAAACATCGGCCCGTTGTCGTCCATGCGACACGCGCTGTCAAACTGACCAACGCCGCCACACGTTGAATTTGATCGCCGCGAAAATCTACACATTACCAATTCAGTTCTGGTAATATGAAATACGCGATCCCCAGCCACGTCCTGCTCGACGTATCTCTCCCCACCTCCCGCCCCGATTCGGTCCGATGCAACAATCCTTGTTTGTTCTCGCCTGCATCGTTCTGACGGCTGCCACTGCCGTTGCTCAAACAGACGACCGGCAACAACGCCGAGAACGATTCTTCGAAGCCCGTGTGCGTCCTTTGTTGATCGCGAAGTGCTATGAATGCCACAGTGATGTCAAACAAGAATCCGGACTCCGACTCGACTCACGCATGGGGGTTCTTCGCGGTGGCGACAGTGGACCGGCGGCAATCGCGCGAGACACGGCCGAAAGCCTGATCATGCAGGCGGTTCTGTACGAAGGTTTGGAAATGCCACCGGAGGCACCGCTCGAAGAAGACGAGATCGACGTTTTCAAAAAGTGGATCATGATGGGACTGCCATGGCCCGAGGAAGCCGCACCGGCCGCGGCGGCATTGGGAGACCAAGTCGCGATCAACAAAATCGCAAAGAACCACTGGGCTTTCCAACCGATTCGCCAGCCACCCGTTCCAGACCTCGCATCGCAAGGCGCCACGGCACCGGCGAACGACGCACCGGTTGGTTGCAGAATCAACAATCCGGTTGATGCGTTCATCAACTCGCAATTGATCGAACACGAGCTGCCCGCTTCGAAGCCGGCCGACCGCCGAACGCTCATCCGCAGGGCGACGATGGACGTGATCGGCCTGCCGCCCACGCCTCGGGAAGTCAGCGATTTCATTCAGGATGACTCCTCGGATTCGGCCGCGTTCGCGAAAGTCATCGATCGGCTGCTCGCCTCGGAACACTACGGCGAACGTTGGGGACGTTATTGGCTCGACCTGGCTCGGTACGCCGACACCCAAGATTGGCAGGCCCAAGCGGACGTGCGGTACCCGTTCGCGTACACCTTTCGCGACTACGTCATCGACTCCCTCAACGCAGACAAACCGTACGACCGATTTATCACGGAACAAATTGCCGCCGACTCTCTCGGTTTGCCAGACGATGCACCGGAACTCGCGGCGTTGGGATTCATCACCGTGGGACCGCGGTTCCGTAACAACCGCATCGAACGAGCCGCGGATCAGATCGATGTGGTGACTCGAGGTTTGATGGGGCTGACTGTCGCCTGTGCCCGATGCCACGATCACAAATACGACCCGATTCCGATCGAAGACTATTACTCGTTGTACGGGGTGATGGCGAGCTGCGAGATTCCCGATGAGTTTCCCGAAATCAGCAGCCTCAGCGTGGACGAAGATCTGAGCAAGGATTTCCAACGCCAATTGAACCGCGCCCAATCAGCAATGTCGAAGTACCGTCGTGACCTGCGTTCCCAAGCGATCGCGAAACTGAAACAAAATTGTGAGCCATACTTCCTCGGCTACTACGACATGCACGTGGGCAGCCAAATGCAAATCCGGGCCGTTGTCAGCAAACGGAAAGTCGAGCACTCCGCGATGACACCGCTCGCAGCCGACTTGCTGAAATTGACACGGCAAAAACGTCTCTCCAACGATCCGGTCTGGGGACCGTGGGTCGCCGCGTTTTCCAAATCGGAATCGGACTACGCGAGCAGTCATGGAGACTTGATCGCGAAGTGGAAAGCCGACACCAAACTCAATCCGGTTCTGCAGAAAGCGATCGTTACCGCATCCCCAAAGACACTGCTGGATCTGCTGCTGGTCTATGCCAGCGAATTCCAACAAGTCATGGATGCATGGCGGACAGCCAGCAAACAGAATCCCGATGCGGCGAGGTTGTCGGATGACTCTCAGGAACAGATTCGCCTCGCGTTGTTGGGCAATGACGGCCTGTTCATGCTCGACGAACAAGCGGTCGTGAACGGTTCGCGGTTACTCGGCTCGGGCCGCAGGAAACTGGGAGATCTTGAAAAAGCGATCGGGGAGGTCTACGCGACTCACCCCGGCGCTCCCCCCAAAGCGATGGTGATTGAAGACAAACCCACCCCCGTGAATCCCTACGTGATGCTTCGTGGGGAACCCGCCCGACGCGGTGACCGCGTCCCTCGGAGGTTCGTTTCGATTATGGCCGGCGAAGACGCCGAACCGTTCGCCGACGGCAGCGGTCGTGCGGGTCTTGCCGCCGCAATCACCTCGGCGGACAACCCACTCACGCCACGTGTGATCGTCAACCGAGTGTGGAGCAAATACTTCGACAACGGGTTGGTCGAATCGGCGGATGACTTCGGACTGCGATCACCGCCGCCATCGCATCCGGAGTTGCTGGATTGGTTGGCATCAGAATTCATTCAGCACGATTGGTCACTGAAATGGCTGCACCGCACAATCCTTTCATCGGCCGCCTATCAACGCGGCAGCGATCGAAATGAGATCGCTCGCGAGCGAGATCCGGAAAACGTCTTCCTCAGTCACCAAAACCGAAAACGTCTCGACTTCGAAGCGATGCGTGACGCAATGTTGGCCGTCAGCGAAACGCTCGACCCCAACGTCGGAGGCCGCAGCGTGAAGTTGTCGGAGACGCCCTACCCAACGCGTCGCACCGTTTACGCCTACGTCGATCGCGTTGAACTCGACCCGATGTTACGTGCCTTTGATTTCGCAACGCCGACAACCTCGACAGCGGAACGGTCCGTCACGACCGTGCCACAGCAATCACTCTTTGTCATGAACCATCCTTTCGTGGTGCAATGCGCGAAAGAACTCGCGAAACTCGCTCGCCCGTCCGGCAACGAAGATCACGCCACGGGCATCAATGCCATCTACCAACGCGTGCTCTCGCGCGACGCCACGCCGACGGAACGAAAACTCGTCACGCGTTTTCTGTCTGTCGCCGAAACCACCAACGAAGAGGATCTCGCCGTTTGGCAATACGGCATCGGCAGCTTCGATGGAACCGAACACGACTTTGAGCCGCTCGAACAATGGACCGGCCAACAGTACCAATTCAGCGACACGTTCCCCGACGCGAACGTCGGTTACGTTCGTCTGACGTCGCGTGGCGGGAACACACCCCGGGGGGCCAATCGTGCCGTCATTCGTCGTTGGGTGTCCCCAATTGAAGGGACGGTTTCCATCACTGGGATTTTGAAACATGAACGGGACAAAGGCGATGGCGTCATCGCAAAAATCGCCAGCGACACGATCGAACCCACCCCCTCTTGGACGGCCCTGAACAGCCAATGCGAAACCCGGGTCGAGAACGTGAACGTCCGCGTCGGAACCACGATCGACTTCGTCATCGGTGCCGGAAAGAACGCGTCAAACGACATTTTTCTCTGGTCCCCGGAAATCCGGGCCATCGACGCAGCAAACATGACGACGGTGTGGAACGCATCGGCTGGCTTTTCACCACCACCGGTTCCGCATCTCGACGGATGGGAACAACTCGCGCAAGCGTTGATGTTGACGAACGAATTCTTCTACTTGGATTGATCGACGATGCATCCTGATCGTAAACCTCACCAACTCTCTCGCCGGTCGCTTCTCCAAAATTCGGGGATGGGATTGGGCATGCTGGCCGCCTCGAGTCTGCTCGCCGAAGAAACGTCGAGCGGCAGTGGTTCGCTCGCACCGCGGCAGCCTCATCATGCGGCGCGGGCCAAACGGGTGATTCACGTGTTCGCCAACGGCGGCCCGTCACAGATCGACACGTTCGATCCCAAGCCGATGCTACAAAAAATGCAAGGCAAAACGCTGTCGAAGAAACTCGAGAAGGATCGACGTCTCGGCGGTGTTGCCCATGGATCGCCGTTCAAGTTCAAACAACACGGTCAATCGGGCATCGAGATTAGCGAACTGTTTCCTAAGTTGGCTCAGCACGCCGACGACCTGTGTGTGATCCGGTCGATGGTTACCGATGTACCCAACCATGAACCGGCGTTGTTGATGATGAACTGCGGCGACATTGTCCGTCCGCGTCCCGCGGTGGGTTCGTGGGCGTTATATGGATTAGGCACCGAAAATCAAAGCCTGCCGGGCTTCGTCGCAATGTGCCCCAAGGGTCTCCCGACGGCGGCGACCGCAAATTGGCGCAGTGCGTTCCTGCCCGGCATTTATCAAGGCACCTACGTCGACTCGCAGTACAACGATCCCGACCTGTTGGTGGCGAACATTCAGAACGAATACTTACTCGCGAAACAACAGCGACAACAAATCGGACTGGTTCAGAAACTCAACGCGTTGCACTTGGCCGATCGCCCGGGAGACCACGCACTTGAATCGCGAATCCAATCGCTCGAACTCGCCTTTCGGATGCAAGACGAAGCCTCCGACGCGTTCGACATCACCCGCGAACCCGCCCACATTCTCGAAGCGTATGGCGACGGACAACAAGGCCGACAACTCTTGATCGCACGACGATTGGTCGAGCGTGGCGTGCGATACGTTCAGGTTTACCACGGTGCCGGACAACCCTGGGATTCGCACGCAAACTTAGATGTCGGCCATCGTCGACTCGCCGCTGAATGCGACGGTCCGCTCGCGGCGTTACTGAGCGATCTGAAACAGCGAGGCATGCTCGAAGACACGCTCGTCATTTGGGGCGGCGAGATGGGACGCACTCCCACCGTCCAATTGCCGCTCGGCCCGAAACCGGGACGAGACCATCACGACGACGGATTCACAATCTGGATGGCAGGCGGCGGCGTCAAATCAGGACACGTTCACGGGGTCACCGACGAAGTCGGGCTCACCACCGTAGAAGATCGCATGCACGTTCATGACTTACACGCGACAATCCTTCATCTCCTCGGTTTCGACCACACGAAGCTGACGTACCGTTACAGTGGCCGCGACATGCGGCTCACCGACATTCACGGACACATTGTCGACGGAATCCTCGCGTAGGAACCGAAGACGAAGACATTAGCCTTCGAGTTCAGCCAGATCTGTCGTGCCGGCCATCGCCCGCAGTTTGTCCATCGCACGTCGTTCGAGTTGACGGACTCGCTCTTTTGAAACACCCAACCGATCGGCCAGAGACTGCAGCGTGTGAACGCGGCGGTGCGACCCGAGCGAGAAGCGGGCTCGGATGATGAACTTCTCGCGACGATCGAGGTCGCCGAGCATCACGCTCAACCGACTTCGCAATTCGTGCCAGCGTTTTTCGCTGATCGCCGACTCGCGATCTTCCTCACCGATATCGATGTCCATATCCTGCAATCCTCCCATCACCTTCTGACGTTCTTGTTGCCGCATCACAACGGTGCGATACGCATTCCGACGAACGACCTGGGTCGCGTAAGTGCTGAACCGGAATCCACGATCGAAGTCAAACTTCTCGACGCCGCGGATCAGTGCCACGATCCCGTCGCTGAGCAACTCGTCGAAACTGTTATTCGGATTCACGAACTTCTTCACGATCGAGAACACCAACCGCAAGTTGGCTTCCACGATCCGGTCGCGGTGCCAATCGGCCAAGGCGACATAGAGTTCAATCAATTCCAAACGATGCCGCGAAGGACGATCGGGGTTCAGAACACTGCGGTGAATCGCGGCTTGCTGCAGGAGATAGTTCATTCTCTCGAACAACATCCGTTCTTGCTCTGGCTTGAGCAGCGGTGCCTCGCACAGGCGTCCCAAGTGGATCGGCAAATCAACGCCGCTACGGCGGATCGCCGCGATCCCCAACGCCGTCTGACGTTCGGCGAGTCCCAGTTCGGCGGAGAAGATCCGTTTGCCTTCGCGGGCCGAACTAAAACGTTCATTGCCGATGAAGTCGATTTCTTGACGCAAACGTTGCTTGGTCAATGATCGCAACTCGGCGGCGGCGGCGTGTTCAAGGCTTCGGACCTGATCGCGGGTTTCGGCGATCGGCACCTTCAACTCGTCGCACTGCACCCATGCGGGCAACCGAGCGGCAACCGACGACGCCGTGACTCCGTCGAATTTCGGGGCGGAAGCGACGGCCTTTCGAGACTTGGACCTAGTGGAGGAACTCATTTTCTTTACCTGAATCTGCTCGATAAGACGGGAATTCGGACGGACGCGGGGGAACCGTGCCTCTCACACCACAACCAATGAACGTTTTCAAATCAAAAAACGTTCACCTCAATCAGGTATATCCGTGGGAAGGACGCGAGGCAAGCGGAAGGCTGAAAAAAATTGAAAAGATCGATCGATTCAACGATTAGTTCTGGCTGGAATTGAAAGTGCGATCCGATTTGACGATGATGTATACTCATACATAACGATCAAAAAACGCCCAAAACGTTCACGGCACGGGTACACCTGATGTAAATGGTCGTTTTTCCTTCGGACCCGTCGTTTACTTTCGCCGAAAACTGAAAATTGGCTGCAGAACAACCTCTCTTTTCGCCGAAACAAGTCGCTTGCGCCCTGAGCGTCAGCGAGTCGTCCGTCAAGCGCTGGTGCGATTGCGGTGCCATTCCCAGTGAGAAAACGGCTGGCGGACACCGAAAAATCACCCTCGAGGCGTTACAGAGCTTTCTGGCGAAATCCAATCGGAACATTTCCTGCCCCGAAACATTGGGTTTGCCGAAGATGCCGCCGACGCGAGTCGTTTGCGTCGAGGGAAAAAATTCTCCGAGAAATCAGACATTTCGTGATGCTCTCGCCCGTGGCGAGCACGACGTCTGCCGCAGGCTTCTGCATGAAATGATCAATGAAGGTGCAACACGCAGCCAAGCGGCGGAGTGCTTGATCGCCGACGCGATGCACGGCGTCGGGCACGCCTGGCAGTGCGACCAGATCGACGTTTATCAAGAACGCCGGGCCTGTGACATGGCGCTGAGGCTGATTTTCGACCTCAGCAGTTCATTGCCGCCGGTCCCTGACGACGCGCCTCTGGCGATCGGTGGCTCGCCACAATGCGATCCCTACCAATTGCCGACCGCGTTGGTGGAACTGACATTGAGGGAAGCTGGTTGGAGAGCGACCAGCCTGGGCAATCAACTGCCACTGGAGAGCTTCATACAGGCGACCGCAGATTGCCAGCCGCAGTTAGTATGGCTGAGTGTTTCCTCGATCGACGACGAGGACACTTTTGTTGCCAACCAGAACCGGATGGCTGCGTCGCTCGCCGAGGACGTCGTGCTGTTGGTCGGCGGAAGAGCGTTAACGGATTCGATCCGCCCGCGCCTCCGCTTCACCGCCCACTGCGACTCGCTCCGGCAACTCGCAGATTTGGCGGAGATCCTGCTGATCAAATGCGAGCACTCGCGCAGCCAATTGTGCCAAGAACGCGCAGTTCACACCGCCGCAACAACCCATCAGAAATAAAACCAACAACCGACAACCTGCAACCTCTTCCCCCCACCTACCTCGCCATCTCACGCGGGCCGCGATCCTTCGCATCAGCCACCGCCGGCTGCACCGACGTATTTCTGCCTGCGGGTTGCCCGCGACGGGCGACCGTCACGATCGTGTCCGCAAACGCCTTGCGAATCGGCGGTTCGACTTGTGGCAACCGGTCCGCAATGTCCAGCATCGCCGACGGGTTGTGACTGCTCGACTGGCTCACCTGCGCGATGAAGTGGGCCGTCTGCATGAAATTACTGTCGGCGGATCGTCCGATGATCGGACTGAGCGTTCGGGCGATCAGATCGACCCCGAGACTTTCGAGCTGCACGAAACAGTCGAGCGTGCCCGAGACAGTCGTTTGTCCGTTGGAGCCTTGGGCATACGACGAATGCAACACGAACACGCCTTTACCGCGGATCGGTGCGGGCGTCATTTTTCCGTCGTAGGATCCGTCGACGACGAAAATATGCTGTGACGCGTCGCCATAGACGAGATCGACTTTGCATACCGTTCCGACACCATCGGCGGCTTCGATTTGATACGGGCCGAGCCGACGGCTTTGCACTTTCGTGATGTCCATCAAATCCCACAACCCGACCAACACATCCGGATTCCGTGTCAGGAACAGGAACATGTCCTTGTCGCACGTAATCGCTTGGCTGGGCAGTTGCCGAAACAGCGTCGGGTTTTCGGCAATGCTGAGAATTTGCGTCCGCGCAGCGGGAGTCAAACGATCGAGCGGTAACGCATCCAAGATCGATTTGCGGTGGGCGGCCGAACCGACGCGCGGTTCGTTATCCGCGTTACCGCCCCATCCTGGTACGGTGGGAAAACGCCGAGCCGGCGTGCTCTGAGCCTGCAGATTTCCCGCCAGGGTCACCCAGATTGAACATCCGACGACGAGCGTCAAGATGATTCGCGGCGTAAAGCGCGTGCATGAATTGTCCATCATGGGTGTGGATATCACCAGCACCGCCCCCTCACTTGCATTGATATTGCGTTCACCTGACGATGCCACCGCGACTCGTTCCACCAAGGTCGCGACAGACCGGCACCGTTCGCGGTTCTTTCACACCGGACCGCAGGGATGCACTCTCTGGTTTCGGTTATGCCGGTGGTAGGACGTGAGGAAACCGTGCCGGAGAGACCGAAAAACCATCGGCCCCTTCGCGATCGCGGGAATCTGGCCGATACTGGGCCGCCGACTCGAATGAATCTCAATCAAATTTCGAATTTACCTGCTTTTTCCCAAAAACCGGAGCACTCCTTCCGATGGCCAAGAAAACAATCGACCAGACCGAAGTCCAAGGCAAAACTGTCCTGATGCGGGTCGATTTCAACGTCCCGCTCGACGAGCAAAACGCAATCACCGATGACCGTCGTATCCGCATGGCCCTGCCCAGCATCCGAAGCGTGATCGATCGCGGCGGCAAGCTGATTCTGATGAGCCACCTGGGACGCCCCACCGGCGGCGAAGGCGACGAGAAATTCTCACTCAGCCCCGCTGCCACCCGTCTGGGCGAACTGCTCGGCAGCACCGTTCATTTCGCGAGCGACACCGTCGGCGACGACGCGAAAGCCAAAGCCGCGGCACTCGGTGCAGGCGAAGTCCTCGTGCTCGAAAACCTGCGATTCAACGCGGGCGAGAAAAAGGGCGATGCCGAATTCGCAGGCAAACTCGCCGCGATGGCCGACGTCTATTGCAACGACGCCTTCGGCACCTGTCACCGCAAAGACGCATCGATGGTCGCCGTCCCCGAAGCGATGGCGGGCAAACCGCGAGTCGTCGGGCACCTCGTCGCCAAAGAAATCGCCTACCTCTCCGACGCCATCAGCACTCCAGCACGCCCCTTCGTCGCGATCCTCGGCGGTGCCAAAGTCAGCGACAAGATCAACGTGATCAACAACCTGCTCGGCATCTGTGACTCGATCCTGATCGGCGGAGCGATGGCCTACACGTTCTCGTTGGCTCAAGGCGGCAAGGTCGGCAACAGCCTGGTCGAAAAAGACAAAGTCGACCTCGCCAAGGAACTCCTCGCGAAGAGCGACGGCAAACTGCACCTGCCATCGGACACGCACTGCGGTGACGACTTCGGCAACATCGCGGGATGCAACAAAGCCGTGGTCAAAGCCGGCGAAATTCCTGACGGCATGGAAGGTCTCGACATCGGACCGGAAACCGCCAAGACATACAGCGACATCATCAAGAGCGCCAAAACCGTCGTATGGAACGGACCCATGGGCGTGTTCGAAAAACCACCAATGGACGCCGGCACCAAAGCGGTCGCCCAAGCCGTCGCGGACTCCGACGCGACCAGCATCATTGGCGGTGGTGACAGCGCCGCGGCAGTCGAACAACTCGGCTTCGCGGAACAAGTCAGCCATGTCAGCACCGGTGGTGGTGCGTCGCTCGCAATGCTCGAAGGTCAAGCCTTCGCAGCGGTCGACTTGCTCGACGAAGCCTAGCCGACACCGCATCGGCTCCCTCAGTCGACCTCGATAAACATTCACCCCATTCAGGCGTTCACGCTCGGATGGGGTTTCTTCGTATGCACTTTGCCCACGCGTCGGATCCCAGACCTCTCGTCCGAAGATGATCGAGCCCAGGACACCCGCCGCAACACCCGCCGCACCACATCGCTCCCGACAAACCAGCCTACTCGCGGCACGCCGCCCCCCGCCCACGACACTCAGTCCGGGTCCTCTTCTGCAACGGCTTCTCTCTCCGCTGCCCGCTGCGGTTTTCAAATCACGTCAAAGTATTGTGGTTTTGAATCGATGACCGTCGATTCGCGGCTCAATGGCATTTTAGCGTGTACAATTTGTCGCAGTGCGGTAGTAGTCACAGTGCGGTAGCAGCAGAAATGTCACTCACTGACCTGCCGTCACGCTCATTCAACAAATGAGCCCCGCCTCACGCAACACTCGGCTCCCAGCGTACCGCCGGGATCCGGTTCCCCCGCCTCACCTACTGCTCTGTCAATGTTTTCAAGAACAAAGTGCACCCGTTGGCTGATGTCCGCGGTCGCTCTATCGATGACATGCGCATTGCCCTGCAGCGCTGACGAAGCCGTCGATTTCAATCGCGACATCCGCCCACTGCTCTCCGGCAATTGTTTGATATGCCACGGTCCCGATGAAGAGGAACGCGCCGCCGGCTTGCGACTCGATACCGAAGAAGGCTCGCAAGAGGATCTCGGCGGGTACGCTGCCGTTGTCCCGGGTGCCCCGGAAGACAGTGAACTGCTCGAACGACTCACGACCGACGACGAAGACCTGCGGATGCCGCCCGAAGGCAAAGGAAAAGTGTTCTCGCCCGAGCAAGTCGAACTCGTTCGTCGTTGGATCGAACAAGGTGGCAGCTACGCCAAACATTGGTCCTACGTCAAACCGGAACGTCCCGAACTTCCTGCGGTCGACAACAGCTCGTGGCCGATCAACGCGGTCGACCGATTCATTTTGGCACGTCTCGAATCGGAAGGGCTGGAACCTTCTCCCTGTGCCGACCGACTCACGTTGGCCCGCCGCGTTTCCTTGGACCTGACCGGTTTGCCGCCGACGTGGGAAGAGGCCAATGCGTTCGCGAACGATCCACGCCCGGACGCCTACGAACGTTTCGTTGATCGATTGCTCGACTCACCGTCGTTTGGCGAACGGTGGGCACGCGTTTGGTTAGATCTGGCGAGGTACGCTGACTCATCCGGTTACGCGGATGACCCGCCACGCACCATTTGGGCCTATCGCGACTACGTCATCCGGTCACTCAACGCGAACAAACCATTTGATCAATTCACGATCGAACAAATCGCGGGCGACCTGATCGATAACGCGACTCCCGATCAACTCATCGCGACCGCGTTTCATCGCAACACGATGACCAACAACGAAGGCGGCACCAACGATGAAGAGTTCCGCAACGTTGCGGTTGTCGATCGCGTGAATACCACGATGGCGGTTTGGATGGGAACGACCATGGCGTGCGCGCAGTGCCATACCCACAAATACGATCCGATCACTCACGATGAGTACTTTCAGTTCTTCGCATTTTTCAACAACACCGAAGACGCCGATCGCAAAGACGAACGCCCAGTAATCGATATCTGGTCAGACCAACAACGCGAAACCAAACAACAACTGCAACAACGGATCGCAGCGCTGCAATCAACACTCGATCGAACCACACCGGAAATCATGGCGGCACACGACCAGTGGCTCGCTGGACTTCGCGAACCGCCGCGATGGGAATGGATTCGCCCGATCTCCGCGACCGCCTCCGAAACGCCACTCAACGTCGACAAAAATGGTTGGATCGATCTGCAAACACAGCAAACATCAGACGTTGAGTGTCGCATCGATTTCCCACAATCCGATCGCATCACTGGACTAAGCCTGCGAGTCCAATCCGATCAGAAAATCATGATTGCTGCCGATTTGGTTACGGCGTCCTGGAAACCTCATAACGCGGCACCAATCGACGCCCGATATGTTCGTATCGAATTGCCGGGCAAAGACAAATTCCTATACGTCGCGGAAGTCGAGGTGTTTGCCGGTGGAGTCAACGTTGCAACCGAAGGCAAAGCAACGCAGAGCTCGACCACACGCGACGGTAACGCAGGCGATGCGATCGACGGAAACACCAACGGCGACTTCAAGGCAGGCTCCGTCACGCATACCGACAGCGGAAATTCGCCGTGGCTCGAAATCGACCTTGGTTCAATCAAACCGGTCGACTCGGTCAGCGTCTGGAACCGCACCGACGGCGGAAAACCAATCACCAATCGACTCAACGGGTTTCGGATCGTTCTACTCGACGAAGATCGAACGGAGATCTGGAAACACTCTCCGGAACAAAGTCCGTCACCCAGCGCGGTTTACTCAACCGATGATTCCGTGAACTTGGATTTGACGCCGATCGACATTGGCCCTTCCGAAGACAACGCATCCATTAACCACGTCTTCTCGCTGTCGTCGCCAATGGATCTGTCCAACGGTTTGCTGACCATTCACGTCGACGGTGTCTCGGCCGACGTTGATCGATTTCAGTTGTCAGTGACATCGGACGACAAACTCACGCGATGGGCACAGTTGCCCGCACACATTCGCAGTTTGATTCGCTCGCCTCAGTCTCTCGACCACGATCAACGTGAGAAGCTCGCAAAATACTATCGCAACGTCACGCCTTTACTCGCCGAAGAACGCGTTGCGTTAGAAGAACTCAAAACGACGCTTTCCGGAATGAAACCGGAAACCACCGTTCCCGTGATGAGGCAACTTCCCGAAACGAAACACCGAAAATCGCACGTGCATTTACGAGGCAGCTATCTCAGCCCCGGCAATGAAGTGAACGAGGGCGTGCCGGCCGCGTTTCATCCACTGACCTCACCGGCCACTGACTCAGATTCGTTCAATCCAGACAACTCGCATCCAGACGGATCCAAGCCCGACCGGATGACGCTGGCCCGGTGGCTCATCGACGAAGAGAATCCGCTGACCGCTCGCGTGATCGCCAATCGCCACTGGGAACAAATTTTCGGCATCGGCCTCGTCGAAACCAGTGAAGAGTTTGGTTCGCAAGGCGAGTTGCCGTCGCACCCCAAACTGCTCGACTACCTCGCCGTTGAACTGCGCGACGGCGGATGGGATCTAAAACAACTGCTGCGTCTCCTGGTGACCTCGGCAACCTACCGTCAAAGCTCGGCGGCCGACCCGGAGTTGTTGCAGATCGATCCCGCCAACCGTTTGTGCGCACGCGGGCCTCGATTCCGCGCGTCCGCGGAAGAGGTGCGTGACAACGCGTTATTTGTCAGTGGACTGCTGAGCGACAAGATGTTCGGTCCGCCCGTCCGACCGGTCCAACCCGACCTGGGATTGAAAGCCGCTTTCGGATCGGCCACCGACTGGAAAACGAGCGAGGGTGAGGATCGCTACCGCCGCGGCATCTACACGATGTGGCGACGATCGAGCCCCTATCCATCGATGGCACAATTCGATGCCCCCAATCGCGAGGTCTGCACCGTTCGTCGAATCCGCACCAACACGCCTCTGCAAGCGCTCGTCACGCTAAACGATCCCGTCTACATCGAAGCCGCTCAGGCTCTCGCCCGCCGCGTTGTCGCGACCTCACCGGCGATCCCCGAACGCATCGAATTCCTGTTCCACCAAACGTTGCTCCGCGACGCAAGTGAATCCGAAGCCGACCGGTTAACGCAACTAGCCGATGAGCTAACCACTTACTACCTCGATCACTCCGACGACGCAGTCAAGATGGCAACCGCCCCGTTGGGACCGTTGCCCGACAACGAGTCCAACGGCAACACCAATGCTGTAGCCGAAATGGCGACGTGGACCGTGCTCTGCAACGTCGTTCTGAATCTCGATGAAATGTTGATGAAACGATAAAGGCGAACCCATGGACCCTCGACTAGAAGCCCTCCACCTCCGCACGCGGCGACATTTCCTTCAACAATCCACGGCTGGATTGGGTGGAATCGCGTTAACGAGTCTGCTCGCCGATGCCGCCGGTGCGGCGCGTCCGGCAGACAATCCGATCGCGGTGCAACCTTCACATTTCGCTCCCAAAGCGAAACGGGTGATCTACCTGCACATGACAGGATCGCCGCCGAACCTAGACATGTTTGATCACAAACCGGAACTGCATCGCCGAGATGGCCAAAATTGCCCGGACGCTTTTTTGGAAGGCAAGGAATTCGCATTCACGTCCGGCACTCCCAAATTAATGGGCTCGCCCCGCAAATGGTCACGCGTGGGAAAGGCGGGCATGTGGATGTCCGACGCGATCCCCCATCTGCACGACATCGCCGATGAAATGTGCGTCGTCCACTCAATGCACACCGACCAATTCAATCACGCCCCCGCCGAACTGCTCGTCTTCACCGGTTCGCCTCGATCGGGTCGCCCGTCGATGGGATCGTGGGTCACCTATGGCCTCGGCAGCGAAAACGAAAATCTGCCCGGCTTCGTCGTCTTGATCTCCAGCGGTGTCCAACCCAACGGCGGCAGCAACTCGTTCGGCAGCGGATTCCTTCCGTCGGTCTACCAGGGCGTGCAATGCCGATCCAAAGGCGATCCGGTTCTGTACTCGTCAGACCCGTCGGGCATGAACCGTGACCTGCGCCGCAAAAGTCTCGACGCGCTGCGGGATCTCAACGAGATGCAAGCCGCCACGATGGGGCATCCCGAAACGATGACGCGAATCGCTCAGTACGAACTCGCGTTCCGGATGCAGGCGTCCGTTCCCGAAGTCATGAACATCTCTCAGGAATCGCAACAAACCCTCGACGATTACGGGGCATCCCCCGGCGAGTCGAGTCTCGCGAACAACTGCTTGCTCGCCCGACGCCTCGTTGAATCCGGTGTCCGGTTCGTTCAACTGTTCGATTGGGGATGGGACTTCCACGGCACCAATCCCAACGAAGGCATCACTGACGGGCTGACTCGCAAATGCGCGTCAATGGACAAACCCGTCGCGGCGTTGATTCGAGATCTAAAACAACGCGGGTTGCTCGACGACACGCTTGTGATCTGGGGCGGCGAGTTTGGACGCACCCCATTCCGCGAAGGACGCACATCGGGCAGCAAAGTGCTCGGACGCGATCACTACCCTGACGCATTCACCATGTGGATGGCCGGTGGCGGGATGAAGGCAGGTTTTGAATATGGCAGTTCTGATGAACTCGGATTCAGCGTTGCTGAAAACCCCGTCCACGTGCATGACCTGCAAGCCACGATCCTGCACCAACTCGGGCTCGACCACGAACGTCTCACCTATCGCTTCCAAGGACGCGACTTCCGTCTGACGGATGTTCACGGTAATGTCGTGAAGGAGCTACTCGCGTAGAGCTCCGCGTTTGCACCGATCCGACGGTCAAAATGTTTCGACTTTTTTCGCTTGACTCTCCCCTTACTGGAGGCCGTAAACTTCGGGCATGTTCAGCATAGGTGAGTTTTCCAAGATGACCGGCCTGACCGTGAAGACGTTACGTTTCTATCACGAGCAGGGATTGCTTACGCCCTCTCACGTCGAAGCGGGCAGCGGCTATCGTTTCTACGCCGAATCGAAAATCGAAACGGCGCGCGTGATCGCGGCACTTCGTGACCTGGAATTCTCCCTCGCGGACATCAAAGAAATCCTGCGTAATCACAGCGACGATGCGGAGATCATCTCGTTCCTCGAATCGCAAAAAGACGAGATTCGACAACGGATGCGCAAAGACCGCGAAACGCTAGGATTGCTCGAGAAAACCATCCTTCACGAAAAAGAGGCGACCGCAAAAATGCAACAGGCAACCTACCAAGTCGAAGAAAAACAAGTCGACGCGATCTTGATCGCGAGCGTCCGCATGAAGGGAAAATACAGCGACTGCGGGAGCGGTTTCGCAAAGATCGGTCGCAAATTCGGGCGATTCATTTGCGGCAAACCGATGATGCTGCATCACGATCACGAGTACCGCGCCGACGACGCGGATTTCGAAGCGGCCATGCCGATCAAACGCGGCGAATCGAAGGACGATATCTCCGTCCGCGAACTCGCCGGTGGGCGGTGCTTGTCACTCATGCACCTGGGCCCCTACGAAGAACTCGGCCGCTCCTACGAGAAAATCCTCAAAGACGTCAAGGCACGCGGCGTGGAATACGAAATGCCCACGCGTGAGATCTACCACAAAGGACCAGGCATGATCTTTCGCGGTAACCCCCAAAAATACCTGACCGAAATTCAGTTCATGATCGCCTAGAAATTTCCCGCAAACGACGCAGGCTTTTAAAAGCGGCTGCGTTTGGCAGAACATGGTCCACCGTCGGACAACGGTGGTCACATCATTTCAGATATTGCTCTAACCGGGGTTCACATCTGTCCAAACGGCCAACTCCGTGCCCGACGGCTCCGCGAACTGAAAGCGTCGTCCGCCGGGGAATGAAAAGATCGGCTGGACGATTGTGCCGCCGCACTTCTCTACCTTCGCAAGCGTTTCTTCTAACCGTTCGCTATAAAGCACGACCAGCGCCGACCCATTGGCCGTGCTAGCCGACTGATCGGACTTAAAGAAACCGGCCTCGATCGTTTCGCCGGAATAGGACATATAGTCAGGCCCATACTCGGTGAACGCCCAACCAAAACACGACTCGAAAAAAGCCTTCGTCGCCTGCATGTCGCGGGAAGGAAACTCAACGTAATTAATCGATTCGTGTTTGGACATCTTGTTCGCTGCTCGGCGGTTCAGGGATTCAGTCGACACGTCGTGCCGTGTTTCTGAACCGTCAGACTACCACCCGAGGCTATCGCGAAAAACCGATGCCCTGATAAATAAAGCCCATATCGGCAAGTGGCAAGTTTTTCAGAATATTCCGACCATCAAAGATGAACGCCGGCTTCTTCATATTGTTGTGAATTCGTTCGAAATCTGCGTCGACGAATTCATCCCATTCTGTCAAAACCGCAATCGCGTGAGCATCTTTGGATGCCGCGTCGATATCCGTGACGATCTCAACATTCTCGGCAATCAGTTTTTCAGACGCGGCACTCAGTTCGGCATCGCCGTTTCGCATCACGTCGGCGAGGTCGCGGCGGATTTGGCTCGGATCGACGCGTGGATCATAAATTGAGAGCTTCGCACGCTCACGCAGCAGGTCGCGACAGATATAGATTGCTGCCGATTCGCGGGTGTCGTTGGTGTCCTTCTTGAACGCGAATCCCCAAATCCCAATCTTCTTATCTGATACCGTGTTGAACAGCGTTCGAACGATTCGGTTGACGAAACGCGTTTTCTGATAGTCGTTCATCTTGACGACCTGTTCCCAGTACTCGGCAACCTCAGGCAACCCAAAGTACTCGCACAGATAGACCAAGTTGAGGATATCTTTCTGGAAACATGAACCACCAAAACCGACCGACGACTTCAGGAATTTCGGTCCGATCCGTGAATCCATTCCGATCGCCATCGCGACCTCATCCACGTCCGCTTCGGTCGCTTCACACAGCGCGGAAATCGAATTAATCGACGAAACACGTTGCGCCAAGAATGCGTTCGCGGTGAGCTTCGACAACTCACTGCTCCACAAATTTGTCGTCAACAATCGTTCGCGTGGGACCCAATGAGCGTACACATCCACGAGTGCATCAACGGCTTCTTTGCTTTCGCCACCGATCAACACGCGATCCGGCGCGATCAAATCTTCGACTGCGGTTCCTTCGGCGAGAAATTCGGGATTACTGAGCACGTCGAACGTCGCACCGGAGGACGCCCCCGCAAGGATCGCCTTAACGGCTTCGGCGGTGCGAACCGGCAACGTCGATTTCTCAACAACGATTTTGTGCCCCTGTGCGACTTCCGCGATTTTCCGAGCACACTTTTCGATGAACTCGAGGTTCGCGGCACGCCCGGCACCAACGCCGAAATGCTTCGTTGGAGTGTTGACGGAGATAAAGATCATCTGAGCATCCGCAATCGCCTGATCGACATCGGTCGAGAAATGCAAATTGCGTCCGCGACTTTCCGTCACGACATCGTCTAACCCCGGTTCATAGATTGGCAACTCATCGCTGTTCCACTGTGCGATACGGGCTTCGTTGATATCAACGACCTTGACCTCGATATCGGGACACTGCTTCGCGATCATGGCCATCGTCGGTCCACCGACGTACCCGGCTCCGATGCAGCAGATCTTGCGAATCGGCTCGATGGCGGTTGATTGGTTCAGTTGCGGTTGGGTGAGAATCATGGAGTCGTGGTTGATAGCGAGGAAAAGATCGGGACAACAGATTTCCTGAACGAACGATGCTCACCATGTTAGTTATCAAAACGGCCCATGGCGAAGGGGTTGCGACGGGAGGAGCAAATCGATCGGAGTGGACAAATGATCGTGCCGATTGTAATGGTCGTGCTCACGACAAGGTTCAGCCATTGAGATTCACAAATCCGCCGTAACGTGCGAGCGAAAACCGGAAAAAAAAGCTCTCGAAAATCAGCGAAACGACGACACTCACCAGGGAGGCATCGATTGAGATCGCCGACACCGCGACCGCTGGCGTCAATTCACCAACACGAAAGGCGGGAAAACGCACTTCTACTACCGCAGCTCGAATTCGGTTTCGCTCGGCGAAACAGTAACCCGCCAAACCTTTCCAGCACGGCCCGCGGCGTCGAGCGAGTTAATCTCATATGTCCCCCGTCGCAGCATCACATTCGCAACGCTTATTTCCGCAACCGAATCTGATTCATCAAACGTGATCGAATGCCATCGGCGATCCACATGATCGATGAACGCCTGACCGTTCGGACGAAGGTTCCACGCCCGGTCGTACATCGCGGCACCTTCCTCGTTCCGCCAATGCTCCCCCTCCCAAAAACCCCAGATCGTTGTGGCGGTGACGGCAGGTTCCGCAGCGAGTAGATCGAGAAAGTCACGTGTAAAATCGGCTTGCGTTTGTGCATCGATAAAAACGTCATCGATGTCAAATTCCGTGACGTGCAATTGCAATCCGAATCCAGCAAATCGTTCGAGCGTCGCCTGAATACTTTCGATCGAGGGCAGTCGGTCACTCTTGAAATGGCACTGGAATCCGATCCCGTCGATCGGAACCCCCACGTCGAGAAACGATCGAATCAATTGAAACAGCGGCTCCGCGTTGGGGTGACTCGGCAGACTCAGGACTTGATCCTCGTTGACAAAGAACTCCGTTTTAGGATTGGCGAGAAGACGGGCTTCGCGGATCGCGGCACGCAAAAATTCCCAACCGGTGATTTCCCACATTCGATCATGCAAAATCGGATGGTTTAAAACATCCCACTGCGCAATAATCGGCTCCTGTGTCCCGTCGATGTTCCCCGACAATGCGACAAGTGTGTTTTGACGAATGTGGGCGGCGATGCGGCGACGCATTTCCAACATGGCGACACGCACACCACCGTTAGGTTTCTTAAAATTCTTCTGATAGTCTTCCCACAGGTCCGGCGGCGACGGCCATTCGACCGGATCACCCCACAACACGCTGTGTCCCCTTATTTTGAGACCATTGTCGATTGCCCACGCCGCGGTCTCGATCGCACGCTGAGGGTTCTGCTCCCACGACACCCATTGCTGCGAGTTTTCGTCAGTGATCCGGTCGAAATACTTTTTGACGAACGCTTGATACCGCTGGGCGTCTGCGGTCGATGAAGACTCACCCGATGCGGGTGCCACCCATCGAAAATTCACCGCCGTTCCGATCTCGTATTCCGCATCCGTCTGCCGATAGCGATACGCCACGGGGTCGCGGGCGTCGTGATCGAATTCCAAACGCACACGTTCGCTGCGAACACGGTCGATCCGCTCGTCCAATCCCGCACGCCACGCCGCATCGGCTTCGCGTCCTTCATACGTCCAAACCGGATGGGGAAGGTTGGGCGGCGGCGTGCTGCCGAAATTCCATAAACGTAGTCCACCGATCTCAAGCTTCTGCTTCCCATATCCGACACGGATATCCAATGACGACTGACCGCCCGGGAGTTCCTCCGTCACGGTTGCTCTCATCAAATAGGGACGCCACTGAGATCCGACGACAAACGTTTGCTCCGTCCCGTCATAGGGAGGTTCGTCGTGCTGAATCCGGACCGTGAACTTGCCATCGACATCGCGTTTCGACTCCGGCGTACGGCGTGCGAACAGCTGCACGAGGACCTCGTCGCCCTTGCGAACGCCGTGCAATAGCGGCCATCGCAACGCCACCTCCCACGGGTTGCCGGCATGGTTCACCGAGACTGCATCAACCATTTTCAACGGAAGCTCAGCGTCCGAGACCTCGAATCGGTCGTGCGAGTCATCTTCGCCGACCCAAACCGGCGGATCGGAATCCTGTTGGAACACCAACGCGGAGTCACGATCTTCTGGTGATATCTCGCCGGAGATCGTAACCGTCACCGACCGCTGACTCGGCGGCCCAACGTGATACCAGTCCTTGCCTTCATTTCCTGCAGCATCGGAACGCAGGTCGGATTCTTCCTCACTCGGCATGAGGCTCAGAACCACCGTTTCGGGGCCTTCGGATTCTCCGTCATCGAGCGGCTGAATCCTCACTCGACGAATCCTTTCACCTTTGGCAAATTGAATCTCCGGTGAAACCGATCGGTAGTCACGACCGTTTTCTGCGGTCCCCGAAATCGACAATTTGACGTCCAGCGTTTCGGCGGCGTCACCCGTGCGAACAACGGCAACAACCGCGTCAAACGAAAACCCATCCGCCTCGGTCGCTTGGCTTTCCTCCGCGTGCAGCGTCACGACAGGAGTTTGTTCCGCCTCCGATTGACCGCAGGTCACAAACAAACACACCAGAACAACAAAACGAATGTGGTTATGAGCAGGCATGAGAAGCATTGTGTTCGGATTGTACGGGTCACATCGACGATGCCGATGCAGGTAGCTCGAGCAGTCAGGATTCCCCAATCAGGTGGATGGTGGTGTGCAAAAGGGAACCTAAGTTTGACTGTCGAAACTGCCTTTCAGATTCAATTCGTGGTACCCATCAAGACCATGTCGCTCGAAACCACCTACCGCATTCTAGCCGAATCGAAACAACCAGAGACGGTTGATGTTTTAAAGAGCGGACTCACCACCGGCGACGCCTCCACGAGGCAGCATTGTTTCCGCACATTGGCAATTCGATCGTGTGCCCGATCTCACCAATTAGTCATCGACAGCTGGCAAGCTTATCGCGATGAGATCGTAAAGGCGACCGTCGGCCATCGAGACGGACTCTCCGAAACGGTGGTCGCATGCCTTGAAACGGAATTGTCGAGCGACCAACGCGATGATTCCGATTTCGACACCGAACGCACCAGCACTTTGACGCAGATGGTGCTGGCGTTTTCCATCCGCGAGGCACTGCCGCTGATGATCGACGCGGCGTGCAACCACTCTTCGCACATGGTGCGTCAACAATGCGTCGACACTGTCATCGCCATCTCGAGTGCATGGGGCAAACAAGCCCGTCGCCACTACGCCGGTCAACGCCCTGACCCCAACATCGAACGCCTGCGACTCGCCCTGACGACGCAGCTATTCGATTGCGCCAAAAATTTCCAACGACACCGCAGCGAACAACTGCTCGACGCGTTCCTGGTGCTGAGCACCTGGAACGACCCTTCGCTGCGAAGCGCCCTCGATAGCGACAACGCCTGTCGAACGCTAATCCTGCGACGTCTTCGCAGCAGTCGGCAACAAGCGGTCATGGAATTGCTCGCCGGTTTCATTCGTCGACGCTCAATCCCCGAATGCCTTTTGGGGCTGATGCTGCAGCGTTGTGACGCGATGTACTGCGAAACACTCCTGCAGGTCATCACCCCCGAACCCACGGCGGTGACGCTCGCGAACCTGAAAGAATACGGATTACCCGACTGCCTGCGTGGTGGCGTTTCGCTGCTGCGTACGCTCGGCATCGACCGTGATTCAGCGATCGCTCACGCATACACCATGGCGATGCGGCATGACCCTGAAACGATCGCCGTGCTCATGGAAATCCTCGAACGACACCGCACACGGACCAGCACGAGTGAGAAGGCCTGCGATGCCGTCGCGATCTGTTTGGGACGATGTGATGTACCGAGTTTGGACTATTGGTTGCAAGCCATTCGCAGCGACCGGATCGATTCAATACTGAATCAAGACAACGACACGGAAGCCACCCCCGGGCTAAGTCTTCCGGAAGCCACCGATCAACCTGCATCGGCAAAGACGACCGAAAACGACGGAGAATCGTCGAACGGATTTTCAATCAGCGAATCGTTTGAGGATCGCGCCGCGGAAGTTTGCATGCGTGTCGTGCGTTGGGCAGAAGAGGGGTCCTCTCGGTTCTCGAAACCTGCTTTACGATTGCTGCGTGAACTCAACATCAACAACATGTTGCCATTGTTCCCAACCCTCACCACGGAAGAGCGTATGAGGATCGGTCGAATGTTGCTGCGAATCGATCCCGCCACGCTCGACGTCGTTCGCGATGGTTTGCGACACGCGGTCATGAGTCGTCGTATCGAGGCGATCGAGTTCGCTCAAACGCTAGGCCTCGTCGAACTGATGATCGAACCGTTCACCATGATCGTTCACAGCGATCACCAACAGGCACGACTTGCTGCCGCCGAAGCATTGGCAACGGCGCAGTGTGACGAATCGGCGGGACTGCTCAAAGAACTCGCAACTTCACCACTCGGATCGCTAAGAGACGCGGCCAAAAAATCACTGAATCGTCGGGGGATCGCAGTATGAACGGGAACTCTGGAACACTCAATCTGATTCACGCAAACCTCTGCGACGCATGGACGACCGGCGTGGTATTTCTCGCCGAAACTCGGTCGAGCGAACTCGCGCCGGAGTTTCGCGAACTCACGGCCGCCCGCGGATTCCCCTGGTGGGCTGTTGCAGGCCTCCTGCTCGTTGCGTTGATTATCGCGGCAATCTACTGGCTGACGCTTCAACTCCGCGTCCCGGCGATCCCGATTTCCGACGACCTGACGCTGGAACTTTGCCGCGCCCACCGTATCGGATTACCGCACCGCGTGGCCCTCGATCACGTGGCTCGACTGGCGAACCTCAGCCAAACGGCCGAATTGTTCCTATCACCGGTCGGATTCGACCAAGCGGTGGAGCGTGCGGAAAAGAAAAAACGTTTGCGTGGCGGTCAGAAAGAATCGCTGTACCTCGTCCGCCGGTTGATCTTCGGCGACACACACAACGACTAGCGAGTCAGAGCGGCCCCGCCGTACGGGACACGAATCGGCGGTAGAGCAAACTCACGCCCGCAAAAACGGATCAACCAACGATTTCGCAGGCTTTGTAAACGACCTTCGCGCGGCGGAAACCGATCTGTTCGTATAACCGGATCGCTCCGGTATTCGCGGTTGTCACCTCCAGGTGCATCTTGTCCAGACCGGCGGCCTGGAATCCTGCGGCGGCACGGTTGAGCAACAACCGGCCCAACCCGCGTCCGCGATGTTCGGGTGTCACGCCGAGGTTCTGGATCGCCCCCCAATCATCCTGCTCGAGTCCTTGGACCGTGCCGACGGGCATACCACGACCACCAGGTCGATCTCGATAGCGGAGCAACCAAGTCGAACCGGGAACGAACGAACCACGAGAGGTGATCTCTCGCATCAACCGCAAACAGCCGTCGCGACGTCCGAGACACGGAAAAACGTCCGCATCGATCTCGCGACAGAAACTATGATATTTGGCTTGAGCGTGCTCGCGAACGAGCCCCTCATCGTAGCCGACCAGTTCGTAGCCCGCCGAAGCGAGCGATTCGTGATCCCATTGAGCACGAAAGCCACGAAGGTTCAGTTCCATTCGGTAACGGCGAAAATAGGTCATGCCCATTGAAGTCGGTTCCTGAAAAGAACGGGATTGAGTGGTCTACGACACGCGGGAGACAGGAGGGGTTCGGCCAGGCGCAACAGGGTGGGTTGGCGGTTACCGATCGTGCACAGGTACCGGGCGCACAAGGCAAAATCGGATGACGGCAACAGAACCAAACGGGCAATTCGGTTCGGGCAAAACGGATGCAGCCAAATTCTGTCGTGAATCGCGTCAACACCCTTTCATGAATCCTGACACTCCACGACACTTCATTCTACCACATCAGCGACACCCGTTTGGACTTTCTTTCTGCTTCTATGACACCCGAGCCCTCGCCTGACCGTGCCCCCTTGGATTGCTTCCCGGCACTTCTTGATCAAGTCATCGTTCTAACCGGACCGACCGCCTCGGGAAAGACTCAATTGGCTTTGCGAGTTGCCGAAGCATTGGCGAATTTATCGGTTACGCCCAACGGCTCGGCAAAGGCGATCGAGATCATCTCGCTCGATTCGATCGCCGTCTATCGCCAGATGGACATTGGAACGGCAAAACCCTCTCGCGAAGAACAACAACGTGTCATCCATCATTTGATCGATGTCGTCGACCCCGATCATGACTACAGCGTCGCGGAATACCTGACCGCCGCCCATCGCTGCGTCAAAGATATTTGGGCACGGGGCAACCGGCCGATGTTTGTCGGCGGGACACCGATGTACCTCAAAGCGATTCTGCGAGGCTTCGATCCTGGCCCGCCCGCGGATGAATCGTTTCGGCGATCGGTGATGCAGGACGTACAACGCTACGGCATCGACGCCCTGCGAGAACGTCTTCAACAAGTCGATCCCCTGTCCGCTGCGCGGATCGACTCGAGCGATGTTCGGCGAATGATCCGCGCACTCGAATTTGCAAGGCAAGTCGGAATCCCCATCAGCCATCGGCAAAAACAATTTGAATCCGAACGACCGCCCGAAGAAGGATTGGTGTTCACGTTAAAGACGCCGCGCCCGGTGCTGCACCGGAGAATCGAATCACGCGTTGAGCGAATGTTCGATGCCGGACTGGTCAATGAGATTCGCGACTTGAAACACGCCTATCCGGAAATGTCCAAGACCGCTCGAACCGCAGTCGGCTATCGCGAGGTACTCGAAAGTCCTGAGTTCACCGATTGGCAATCCGCGACCGCGGACACCGCCGACACGGGAACGCTCGATACACCCGATTGGTCGAACGTCGCCGAACAGGTCCTCTTTCACACCCGGCGTCTCGCCCGCCGTCAAGAAACCTGGTTCCGTTCCTTCAGCGAAATGCGAGCGATCAGCACGCACGTCACCGGACCCGAGGACGCCAACGTCTCGGCAAGCGCCCCAAGAAACAAACGAGCGAGCAAACAAGCAAACGATCTAGCACCCGAACGTCCGATCGAGTTGCTCGTCGAAGAAATGACCGACGCAATATCGCAACATCCGATTTGGACCGAACCACACCCGCAGTAATCGCCGCAACGAGCGCGGGCAATTGCCTTGCAACTCAATGGATGGCGTGCCCCTTCCCAGGAAACGGGCTTGCCAGACTTCAGTCCCACGAAGTCTGGCAACATTGGCGGCACCTTCAAAGAACGCTCCTGACGCAGGATACGGTGCGACCGTTTGCGGTGGGTTCGCTCAACAAACGCGATCTGCGTTAGTTCGCCTGAGTCTCCGCTACGGGACCAACGTTAATCAACGGCCGCGGCGGCGTGCAACTCCGCAGCTTTCGGATTGATGGTTTTGAGTACATTGGTCCACGTGGTGCGGTAACTTTCGAACGGATCGAGAAAACCATTCTCGTTGCGGGGTGCGTCCCCTCGTTCGGAATCGTCCCATTGTTCGATGTAACCGCAATGGTGCCAACCGAGATAACAGGGCGTTGCCATCATGCCACGCAGCATCTCTTCATACTTGGCCGCGACCTCTTCGATCGAATTGGCACCAGTCCGGAACCCCTTCACGCCCCACTCATGCTGATTGGGGCCTGCCAAGCCAAAACAGCCGTCACCATTGAAGATCGGTTTTCCGGTCGCTTCATAGATCATGTCGCACAGTTTTCTGTCCTTCTCCCTTGGTCCGTACGCTTGCACGCAGACCACGTCGACATGCTTTTTCACTGCAGGCAGCATGAAATCGTAGTGCCACATCACCATGTTCTTGTCGCCAAGGATCAGGTGGTTCGGGTCATGTTTTCGAATGAGACGTTCGTGAACGTCCATACCATTATTCGGCGAGGATCCGCATGAACGTCAGCATATCCTTCTTGGCGGCTTCCGCGTCCGTGGAGTGGCTCCAGTCCATCTACCGCGCCAGCTCTTTCCATGAGATTCCATACGTCGGGCTCACCGGCATGCCCCAAACTTTCGCGGCAGCTTCCGCGTTGGGATAACGCGTTTTCAAGTGTTGAAGCCATCGCTGTTTTCCCGGGGATGATTCTCCCAGTGGCAAGATCGCATTGATCCAGGGATAGATCATCGTTGTATCGTTCCGTTCCATCTGTTCCGCACGCCCCATCACCCAGCTAGGCACATCGGTGTACAGATAGCCGATCAAGTTGCGTTGAACGTCGTCAAAGAAACCAGTGAAAGGGTTATAGAAGTTTGCCCCCGTGCCGCCGGGAAAGCGAAAGAACGGCCCCCCCGCGGCAATGCACCTTTCCGCGTAAGCCGGGTGATCAAACCAAACCGGGCGAAAAATGCACTTGCTTGTTAGCGTCGTAGAGAGTCTGCAAAATCGGACGCCCCTGATCGAGATCAACCGACTACCGAATCGGCTCGCCACAAACTGCGGCCTGCGGCAGCAAACCCACCAACGCGCCAGGTATCAACACCAAGAAGAAAACAGCAACCGTTCGCATGGCATTTCGTCATCAACAAAGTGAGATAGGCTTCCAGCCTTTCAGACCAGAAACGCCAGGCAAGAAACACACCCAACGCAAAGAGGACATGTCACCCACCGCCGAAATGTAAACCAAGAAGCCCCAACAACTCAGACCTTCCCCCCAGCCAATGCCAACAAGCAGAAACAACGACGGCATCGACCTCTTCACAATCACCGCGATCAACACCTGCAATTTCTGAACCTGAACGTCAAGATCACGCCACTGACCAGTGTGCCACAAGCCCCAATCCCTTGCGCTAACCTCCCCACTCCGGCGTCGGCCGACGAAACGATAAGTAAAAAGGTCCGAAAGCCAGTCCGCATACGGTTGCGTCGCGCATGGATCGGTGACCGGATGCACTTCTCAGCGTCAATATTGAGTCCTGGAACTTTTTTCTTTTCCGAAGTATGGAGTTGCTAGAACAATCTCGACGATTAGGTCTTTGGAAATGAGGCCATGTCCACCGTAGAGACAACAAACGTCGTAAACTCCTGAGTTGTTTGACCACGATCGCATGCGTAGAAAAGATAGCCCGGCAATGCGATCGGCCAAGGACCATCACCCACGATTCCAAATTCCTCCAAGCCGGGAAATCCGATCCGTTTTTGCACCGCTTCACTGAGTTCCTCGAGGCGTCTGAAGTCCGGATAAGCGAATTCGACATGGTCGACTCCAGCAAGTGGCAATCTGTTGACGTCGACCAACAATATCCCCGCAGCAGCGTACGCTTCGATAACGAAGCCCGCACAACTGAATTTCCGTCGAATTCGACGGTTCGTTTCTTTAGAAACAACCCATTTGTGATGCGGGAAAATCACATACTGCTGTAGCGGTTGCACAGTCATCGTCCGATGATACTTGTCAATCCCCGCTAAGAAGTTGGAAATCGCGTCACACTGGCTCGGACGAAGCGGAAATTCGCCGACAACATGAGCTTCACTGGTCGCCTCTCCAAATTCCGATTGCGAGATTGGACCGCTAACAATCGGCGGTCCCGTATGCCAAACTCCAACGGCACTTCCCGCTACGACTGAAGCTGGATTCTTCAGCAACGACGCATGCTTGACGAAGGTGGATGAGTCATCGGCGTAAGTCCCAACGATCGAGTATCGGCTACACGCTGTAGCCTCTCGGCCAAGTCGCTTAGCGATAACGAAAGCCTCATCGCTTACCCCATTCATTAACCAGCCCCAGCTCTTTACTGAACGTTATCGCGCAAACGCGAAAGATCGTTTTCCAAAACAGCGACTTGACGCAAAGTCACACCAACATTCCGCCAACTCGCAATGAGTTCCTCGTAGCGCTGAATAACGATGTTAGTAAGCCATTCTCGATCCAACGCAAGGACTCTGTCTACCAACGCATTGGGGCAATCAGGCGAAAGACCTGCTAGGTTCATTGTGCATTCGATCCCGATCGCAGAAAGCTCGCCAGCAGAGAACACATCCGCTTCCAGTACTTTCTTGCCTAGAGATTCAATCCGAGAAATTAGCTCGGCGGCCTCCGCATTGTCAGACAGAGGAGCTACGTCAACAATGCTGGAAACCGCTTGAAGCGCAACGAGACGGGTATCGACGTGCGCGTCGTTCTGTAGGAATGGTCGGAGTAAGTCAATCTGGTCGGTTGGCAGCAGCGAGCCGGCGCGATGAAGGGCACACCAGCATATCTCAGCACTTCCAAACTCATCGCGATGACGAAACGTTTCCGCTGCTCCCAAAAGTGACTGAGCTACTGAACTTAGACACTCCGAAGGGAACACGACCGCTTCGGCAGCTCGCACCATCGCCTCAAGCCAATCAACATCCATATTGCGGTGCTGGCGTAATTGATCTGCTACGAACAGTGCGGCGGCATCCGGTGACTCAACCAGCCACTCTTGAAATCCCTTTAGCCTGTCCTTCGGGCTATGCCCTGCATCCCGTGCGATCTTGCTTCCCTTTGGCGTTGCAGTAGGGCCAAACCGTGGCGCAATGGCGAGCTGATCCGCGATGTCCGAAAGCTGTTGAAATTCGTTACCGAATCCCCGCTGCCGATCATACAAGTCGATCTTCAAACACTCTTGTTCTTGAACAACGTACGCTGCGTCAATCATGGAATGTCTCTCGCATTTTATCCGTGATCGACGCTTCAAAGAGACGATTGCGGTGTGCTCGCAGTTGTTTCGCGACGCCCCAACAATCTGCTTCGATCGCCTCCACGTCACGACAACTGACGGTGATGTCAAGCAATAGAGCCATACTACCTAACGAATGCGAGGCTCCAGGTGCGACAGTTAAGCTCGCCTGGCCAATTGGCTGGGCGATCGGAAATCCCACGTTCATTGCGAACCGATTGATGGGCTCGTCGATCGAATCACTGACATGAGGATAGGTGCGAACGAAGTCTTGAAGATTGACTTGCCCCGCTGGCAAATGCAGCTCATTGATCGCACGCACAACGAGCTCGGAAACCGTGGGTTGACTTGTTGCACTTCTGTAGGCAGCCCATAACCGCCGGCCTAACTCTTCCACCTCGCCCCAGGAATCGTAAATAGGCAAGCGACTCAGTAGCATACCATCGCGACGAATTTGCCAGACAAACCGTTCAGGATTTTGCGCCAATACAATCGAGTTTCCGCGTCTTGAGTCGATCGAAGATAGCTGATCGTGGTTGCGACGGACTGGAAACTCGACAGCGAACTGATTGGCGAGTGTTTCGAGCCCAGAATCTAGATATTCAAAGTCAACTCCATCGCTCGGGCAACGGAAATTCAGAATGGCTTCACGAATCGGCGGCGCTACGTAGTGGATGTTGTTGCCCATAACGCAAATTGTACGCAATCCCGTGGATTCGTGACAATCCGACAACTAGCTCATTACCGAGTTGTGACTAAACAACCGAGTGGCATCACCAATCGGCTGGAAAGTTGGCAAGTCAAAGGGGCGAAAGCCACTTGGCCAACAGGCACGGAGTTGGCACTTGACACGCCTGTTGGGAGGACAGAGTTTTCCTCGGTTTTCCAAAACTCTAATTTGGAGTGCGCTGGGGTCATTCTCGATCAACCGAGTATCCGGAGCTAAATAACGCGGCAGATACCCCACCCTGACTTTGTCATTGGTGCGGATCGCCAACGCATCCGGGTCCTCCGGAACAGGATCGTGCGAGACGACGAGCGTTTCTCCCTTGGAGAGTTCGCTTGATCTTTTTGCCTGGTCGACATCAAGGTATCGAAGCCCATGAATGAAAAAGTTAAGTAAGTAACAACTGTCGCCCTCTGCATTGGGGCCTTGCTCATAGGGCGCGGAAAATACCTCGTACGAGTCATCCTTTGGTTGAATTACACCAGTTGCAAATTGGTCAAGCACTGCGAATGCATCACCAGAACCCTGCTCTTCCGTAAAAAAGAGCGGAAGCTTTTCATTCCGCACCACGCTGTCAAAATCATCCCCACCCCCAATTTCTGGCAAGCCCTGAAATCCAGCCTTTGAAGCAATTCGTGCGCCCGCCGTGTACGAGAACTCGAACTGAAAGCGATTCGCCTGTTCAGCAGGAATCGCCACCAATCGACCGACGACTCGGAAAATGCGAGAGTCCGGCTCGCGCCATGCCACAAATAGAACGGGAAGCCGAACGTAAGTTGTTGACATGGGTTCAATCCTAAATGACGAAATGGAGGATTGTATCAAACACAGGAAAACTCAGTGAACCACGGTTGCCCCAACAGCGCATTCAGAAATTCGGCAAAGGGCCGAATATTCCTCAGTCAGTCAATTTGCCAAAAAGCTCCCTCCCTCTGAAGACCTTATATCATATCGTTCACGACGGGAATCGAAATCACGTTCGGCGGGCTTGAAAATCTAGTGATTTGCGTTCGGGGCCCGGGATCTCCGAGTTTCATCGCTCCTGTGACCGGCTTCGGTGTAGCGAGTTCGCGGCAGCCGATACGGAATAGCGGGGCTCCAAGTCTCGTCGCCTTCTTCCGATTCGTCCACGACTCTCAGTCCGAATCGATGAACCCTGCAAGAATCTAAATCAGCAGTGCGATAGAGACGTTTTTCTAAAAATCGTTGTCGGGCAGCAGAGAGAAATGGCGGGTGTCAGGTAGAGGACTCACCCGACCGTCAATTGAGGATCAATCATGAACAACACTGAATGCGAGCTTCCAGCCGCCGGGACGGTGGATCCAAGCCCGAAGCGAAAGCCCCTGTTCCATTTCTGGCGATGCTTCTGGCTGACGTTTCTTGCCGTGTCGCTCGGCTACGCCTGGCATAGCTTCTACGTTCCCGCGAACGAGATCGCGTGGGCGGAAGACTACGCTTTGGCCAAGCGGCAAGCGGCCATGTCCGACAAGCCGATCATTCTCTATTTCACTGCGACGTGGTGTGTTCCCTGCCGCGTCATGAAGCGGCAAGTTTGGGCCGATCCGCAGGTGATGGAGTTGGTCAATGCGGAGTTCGTCCCGGTGGCGATTGATGTGGGCGATCCCGAAAACGCAGAAGTCATGGCTGCTTACAACGTTCAAGGTTCGCCAGTCACAATCGTTTGCGACTCACATGGGAAGGCCTTGGATTGGCGAGTGGGAGGAATCAGTAAAATCCAGTTCCTCGAGTTGCTTGGCTCGTCGAATTAGTCGAAGTGGCGATTTGACAGGGGCGTAGTGGGGAAATGATTTGTGGGGTATCCAAAGGCTGGAACCACTGACAGCGAGTGAAGTGAGAGAGCTTTATACAGCGGGACTTCGCTGAGCAATCTCGTTGGGTATCGAGTAGCTTTCAATTGATGATGCATTAAGGGGACAAACGGACGATCTTCCACGGCGTCCCTGGCGGTTGATCGAGTTCGCGGCGATACACGATTCGGTCGTGCAAGCGACTGTCGCGTCCTTGCCAAAATTCCATCTCGGTCGGCTCGACGGCGAGCCCGCCCCAGTTGTCGGGCAGGGGAATGACGGTGTCGCCGGGATAGCGATCAGCCAATTCCTTGATTCGATTTTCCAACACCGCGCGTGACTCGATCACCGCGGACTGCGTACTCGCGTGTGCCCCGAGTTGACTCTCGCGAGGTCGCGAATGGAAATACTTTTCCGAACGATCGCGAGAGATGCGTTCGGCGCGACCGGCGATCATGACCTGACGTTGCAAGTGAGGCCAAAAGAAACACAAACTCACCATCGGGTTAGCCGTAATCTGTTGGCTCTTCACCGAGTCGTAATTGGTAAAGAAAACGAACTGAGCCTGCTCGACTCCTTTGAGCAAAACAACGCGGCTGGACACCCGCCCCTCGGGAGTCGATGTCGAAAGCGTCATCGCGTTGGGTTCGAACCAAGGCGGAATCCCTGACTTCGACGCGTCATCGTCCTCCACCGCGTCGTCTTGGTCCGCCTCGTGTCCTGCGGCTTCATTAAACCAATGATGAAACTGAACCATTGGGTCCGCATCAACGTCATTTTCTAAGAGGCCACCGAGCGTGTAGGACTTTCGCATTTGGTCGATCCGACCAACGGGGGCGTTCCGACCGGCGGGGGTGTTGTCTCCTGGTTTTGCATTCATTGCTATTGCGCTTCTCTGCTCTGCATTTTCGTGGGGAGCCCCTTTCGGGCCGAAATACGGCGGGTTTGGCGCGCCGCTTGCCATATATAGGACGTAGTTCGCGTGTGTCTGCCAAGGTGGCATACGGCAGGAAGCCCTGCGTCATATCGACACCTTGGCTTTCGACACGAGCAAAGAGAGCAACCGGGTACCCATCCGAGTGTTTCTGCGGGTCTCATCCGAACGATTTTCTTCGTCAGCCGCGTCTCAATCTGGAAACTTGTAATGCGAAATTCTCAAGTGGGCGATCTCTTGGTGGCGTCCACTGATGTCGATGGCACAATCTTGAATCGTGGCGTATGTCTGCTCGTCTATGAAGATGATCAAACAGCGATCGGGTTGATGCTAAATCGTCCACTGCACCTCCCCGTCCCCGCACCCACCCTCGATAGCGCGGCGGGCGACGCGTCCGAAACGTCCAACCCACCGGCCTCCTCAACCGGGGCACATCGATTGGCGGAGGTTTTCGACCAACCCAAAGCCGACCAAGCATCGGTCGAAGCGGTGAATGTCGAAATCGGCTCAGCGGACGAAACGGTCGACGAGAATGAACAACCGGGGCAACCACACGTTGCACTGATCGGACCAGCAGGCGATAGCGAAGCCGGCAAACTGCTGAACGGGAAAGCGTTGCATTTCGGTGGACCGTTGTCGGGCCCGATCGTCGCCGTCCACGGTGCCCCCGAACTCGGGGAAGCTGAGGCGGGCGAAGGCATCTTCGTCGCCGCCCACCGCGACCATCTCGAAGCGTTACTGAAGGCCGGACAACCGGTCCCTTATCGCCTGATTGTCGGACACCTCGGCTGGACTCAGGAACAATTGAGCGAGGAGATCGCCGCCGGCGTTTGGCACCGGATTCCCGCCACGTCCGAAATCCTGTCGACCGCGGACGAGTGGCTATGGCCCAAACTGATCCGTTCGGCCACGTCCAGCAGCGTGTCACGTTGGTTAGGCGTCGAACACGTTGCCGATGCGCACCAACTGAACTAAGATCAGGGCGCCCTGCCCGCATCCGCCCTCCTTTTCGCAAAGTCGCTCGTGTCCGATCGTCCGCTCTCTGGTTTTTCGTCGAAACTGCGTCGTGACGATGACGACGAACAGAAGAAACCGTTTCGAATCCAAAAGAAACGGTTGGGCGAGATCAAATACATCCGAGACGATAACGAATTCGGTTTCATTCGCGCCGAAGACTTCCGCGAAGACGTCTTTTTCCACAAAATGGCGTGGGAATCCGATCCGCGGATCGTCCCTCAGGTGGAGATGTATGTCGAGTTCGAACTCGACGACGACCATTACGAAGAGACGCAGAAACTGCGAGCCAAGATCGTTCGCCCGACGCATCGGCCAGCGGGCCGGAAGTTAAAAGCGAGCGATTCGCCGTACGAGCTAGTGTTTCACCATCCGCGCGCACGCCGCAAACGACCTACCTGGCGCGACGATAAGTAGCCAACCTAGGTAGGCACCAATGCCAGCGGCACCATCAACCGGGTGGGCTATTTGAATTCTTCTTCAAATGCCGCGAAGTCGTCGGCGGGTTCACCGGCCTCAAATTCAACGACCTCTTCGAAGGCCTGCGGGTCTTCAATGACGCCGCCGTCTTCATCGACTGGCATTTCTTCATCAAACGCCACACCATCATCCGCGATCGGAGCCGCGGCGGGTTTGTTGCCACGATTTTCCATTACATGGGCGATAATCACGGAGAGAATTATCCCTACTAAGAAAACGGCCCAGCAGATGAAATAGATCATGGGGAGTTGGTGATTCGGCAGAGGTAAAAGACATCAGGGAGACGGGAAAGATAGTCTAGTCTAATCCCGACAACACGCTGCGACAAATTAGGTCGGTAGCGGAATCCCCTCGACAAGACTACAACAAAGCAACCGAAAGTCGCACAAATCAGGATTCAGAACATGTCACCGAAGCACCATTACCAACCTGGGGATTGGGTGATCTACACCAAGCAAAAGAGCAGCACGAGTCCCGGGCCTCGTGCGGAAAACGTCCATGCCGCCTCAAAGGGAAACTTGTACCGTTACACCGTCGAAAAATTTTGGATCATCGATTCCGTGGGCGACGACGGCACCCTCAAACTACGCACCCGTCGCGGTAAACGCCACGAAGTTCCCGCCGATGATCCACAACTCCGTAAGGCTCGGTTGTGGGAACGATGGATCCACAGCAGCCGATTCCGGATGATCAGCGATCAGGCTCACGACGACACTGGGGAACTCGCACCTCAGAATGCAGGGGCCCACCCCAACGGCAACGACCTCAATGCCCCCCGTCAGTAACCGATCAGACGATCGCGTTGACTTCCAATTGGACGTTCTTTACGAAGACAACCACTTGCTCGTCGTCAACAAACCGGCGGGACTGGCCACGATGGGCGACGGAGACCGCGTCACGCTGCACTCGATCGCGGCCGCGTACCTCAAGGAAAAGTACAACAAACCCCACGGCGTCTACGTCGGGATCGTCAGTCGCCTCGATTCGGTCACGTCGGGAGTGATCGTGTTGGCCCGGACCAGCAAGGCGGCCGCGAGACTGAGCACCCAATTTGCTCAGCACGCGAAGAATCTCGAATATCAGATCGATTCCGAGAACGTCAAACCGACGTTGATTCGCAAAACCTACCTCGCGGTGGCGCGTCCGGAGCCTAATCGATCGGCACCGCTCGCCGCCGACGGTCGCCTCGATGATTTCCTCTACAAAGACGACCAAGCCCACCGGATGCGCGCGGTCCGTACATCGCGAGCGGGAGCCAAACCCGCAGCACTGCTGTACCAAACGCTCACGAGTGGCGACGACCGAAACGTGATCGCTGTCGCTCCGCTGACCGGCCGGAAACATCAAATTCGCGTGCAGCTCGCCGCACGTGGCTGGCCCATCGTGGGCGACCGGAAATACGGCAGCCAAACCGTGTGGGAATCAGGCATCGCGTTGCACAGCCTTCGCTTGACGATCGAACACCCGACGCTGCGTGAGATGATGACGTTTGAGTGCCCACCGCCTCCATCATGGAACAACGACCGCTCACGCGAACTCCGCTCGCGACTCAGCGATCTGCGGTGGAAGTAGCAACGTCCAACAATTAATGGGCGCTGCCGAGCGTTTATACCGGCTCTACGACGCCGACTGTTTGAGTTCGTTGCGAAGCAGCATCAATGCCGCTTTCGCGATCCGTGGATGCACGATACTGGGATGCCCACCGAGGCGGCTTTCTCGCGAAACAATTTGTCCGTTCGGCCCGGAAACCTGAAACGTCACCGGTACTGCGGGAGTGACCCGTCCGTCGACCGCGGTTAAGTCCGGATAGCGATCCACCAACAAAACCCAATCGGCGTTAAAGTGCTCCCGCACGACGCGGAAACAATCTTCGTACCTGGTGTCCTGATCAGATCCCTCGGCATCCGCCGAGGTAGGACGAATCGGCTGACGCGTGAACCTCGCCAACTCACCGCTATCGGCCAGCGACAACCCGCCGGCAATCACGGGCGAATCGCCCAACGCCGCCAACCAATCCCCCAGCGGCGCGGCGTTGCCCAATTCGATGACCACCAAACGTTGTTGACGCTCCTTCAACATCGCTTCGACCGCGTGCTGTTGCTCGAACTTTTCTCCGTCTCCGAAATAGAGATCGCCGACTCGGTCGAGAATCTCTTTTCGCGTCGACGCGATCATTGAATCGCACTCGGCGACGGTGTCGGCCATCGCGCTGATCCGTAGTGAGATCGTGGCCGAACTGACGGTGATTCCGACGCGTGGTTGCCGCGACCGGTCGATCATGTCACCGAGCCGTTCCTCCATGTCGCTTTCGCCAATGCCAAAGAACTTCATCACGCTGTGACGGATATGCCGTCCCGCATGATTGAGCGAAAGGATCGCGGGGGCGACCGAGGCATCGAACATCGTTTTCATTTCATCGGGCACCCCCGGCAATGCAAAGATTCGCGATGCGGTTCCGTCTGCCCGTGTTGCCGCGGCATCGACACCCGGGGCGGTTCCCTGCGGGTTAAAAATGGGTGACGCTCCGAGCGGGAACATCGCTTGGCAACGGTTGCGTTCGGGCATATCACGCCCCCGCACCGAGAACATCGATTCGATGTGCTTGAGCGACGCCTCGTCGAGTTGCAGGGGACGACCGAGCGATTCGGCGATCGCTTCGCGGGTCAGGTCATCACGTGTCGGCCCGAGCCCACCGGTGGCAATCACAATATCCGCCCGACGAACCGCGATCCGAAACGCATCGGTGTTGTGCGATAGCGTGTCCCCCACGGTGCTGTGGTAATGAACATCGACTCCCAACTCGGCGAGCCGTCGACTCAACCACGCGGTGTTTGTATCAATTCGAGCTCCACTAATCATTTCATCACCAATGGCGATGATTTCAGCGTTGAGGTGAGACATGCGGTATCACGTGGTTGGGAAAAATGCCGGGCGGGGCGACAAGTCAGCCCCGGCAGCTTACCCTTTACGACTCGCTGCCGAACAGGTCGGAGGCGGGAAACATTCCTACGCCAACCAATTCATCCATGCCTTCTGCTTCACGATCCGATTGGACACTGGGTTACTGCACGAACATTCATCCGGGAATCGAAGTCGACGCGATCTGCAAAAACCTCAATACGGTCTCCGCAGAGGTTGCCCGCCGACGGGAACAGGCATCCGGCCCGCTCGGTGTTGGCCTTTGGATTCCGCACGCAGCCTCTGTCGAATTACGGCGACACGGCATGCCCCCGCTCGAAGAAGCGGTCGGACATAAGAGCCTCCTCGCCTACACCGTGAACGGATTCCCGTACGATGATTTTCACGGCGACCGGGTCAAACACGCCGTGTACCAACCTGCATGGTGGCACGACGAACGAGTCGGATACACACGGGATTTGGCGAAAATCCTTGGCGATTTGCTACCCGAGGGCATGACCACGGGCACGATCAGCACACTGCCGCTGGGTTGGCCACGCCAGATCGACGAACATGAATCGACCGAGACAAATCCCGTTTGGCGCGACGTCACCGAAGACGAACTCCACCACGCGGGAACCAACTTCCGCCGGTTGGCCGAAGACCTGCGAATGCTCGAGAACCGAACCGGCAAACGAATCATCGTCGCGATCGAACCCGAACCCGGTTGCCTGCTCGAACGATCTGAACAGGTCGTTGAGTGGTTTCAAAAACAACTCCCTGACCCGACACACCGACGATACATCGGCGTCTGCCACGACGTTTGCCACTCGGCCGTCATGATGGAAGATCAACGTGAAACACTCAAACGGTATGCCGATGCCGGCATCGTTCTCGGGAAGGTGCAGATCAGCAGCGCGATCGTGGCGGATTGGAAATCAGCCGAACCTTCCGACCACCCGGCTGTCCTAGAACAACTGCGATCTTTCGCCGAAGATCGTTACCTCCACCAGACCGGACGCCGCACCGCAAACGGCCGTTTCGAAATGGCGGAAGACCTTCCCGAACTGCTCGACGCGACCGCCTCGACGCCGATCAAGGATGAGCGATGGGTCGTCCATTTCCACGTCCCCGTTTTCCTCGAAAAGTTCGGTTTGCTGAAGACAACGCGTAACGAAATTGCGGAAGCCCTCGACGCGGTCGAACAGCTATCGGCCCCACTGGCTAAGGGTTCTCGCTCGACACGATCGGTGCTCGAATTCTCCGGCCACCTCGAAGTCGAAACGTACGCGTGGTCCGTCCTTCCGGACTCGCAACGAACCGGCCCTCTCGCTATCGACGACTCGATGTCACGCGAAGAAGCCATGGCTCGCGACATCGCTTACGAAATCGACTACGTCGCGGGATTGCTGACGTAAACAGGCAACCGACGCTTGGCAGGGGCACCGCTCACTCGCTGGCTCCCCATTCCCCATCTCCTCCCCACCCTGCAACCTCTCCCCAAACCCATGTCGTCTTTCATTTCCTTAGGCGTTAATGTTGACCATGTTGCGACCGTGCGTCAGGCCCGGCGAACGACTGAGCCCGATCCGGTCATCGCGGCCGCTCTGGCCGAACAGGGTGGCGCCGACGGCATCACCTTTCACTTGCGCGAAGACCGACGCCATATCCAAGACCGTGACGTCGAACTGTTCATGCAGACGGTTCGCGTCAGCACGAATTTCGAACTGGCCTGCGCCGATGAAGTCCTCAGCATTTGCTGTCGCCTGAAACCGGACTGGGCGTTGCTCGTCCCCGAGAGCCGCGAAGAAGTCACGACCGAAGGCGGACTCGACGTCGCATCGGATCAGGGGCGTGTTCGCGATGCGGTCAAACGAATCGCCGACGCGGGAATTCAAACGAGCCTGTTCCTCGACCCGGATCCTCGGCAAATCGACGCCGCCGCTAAACTCGGTGTCGACGCGGTGGAATTGCACACCGGCCCCTACGCGATCGCCACGCGAGACCAAGCCGCCTCGGAACTGGAACGACTGCGAAGCGTTGGCAAACAGATCACCGAGTACGGCATGCGATTGCACGCCGGTCACGGTTTGACCTACGCCAACGTTCGTCCCGTTGCCGCGATCGACGGCATGCGTGAACTCAATATCGGGCACAGCATCGTCAGCCGCGCCGTGATGGTGGGAATGAAAGAAGCCGTCGCCGAGATGCGACGACTCCTCGATTCGGCATCACTCCTCAATCTCAACAAATGAGATTCCAAGCGATTGCAGCACCACGAGGTACAACAGGTACAGTACCGGGATAAGCAGCAACACCAAAACCGTTGCCACCATCAATCCGAAGGCGAGACTCGTCGCCATCGGTATCAACAACTGAGCCTGGAACGACTTCTCCGTTAACAACGGCACCAGCCCCGCGATCGTCGTCAAACTGGTCAACATGATCGGGCGGAATCGACGCTCGCCGGATTGCAACAACGCCTCGAGCGGTGGCTCGCCCGCACGGACACGTGAGTTGATGAAGTCGATCAACACGATCGAATCGTTCACAACCACTCCGGCCAACGCCACCAACCCGAACATACTGAAAAGGGTCAGAGGCAAACTCAGCACCGCGTGTCCCCACACGGCTCCGATCATTCCAAAAGGAACGATCGCCAAAATCAACAACGGTTGTGCGTAACTACGGAACTGCAGCACCAACAACACGAACATGCAAACAATCGCGACGATGAACCCGATCAACAGACTGCCCACCGATTCACGGCTTTGCTCCTGCTGCCCTTCCCACCGAATAGATACGTTGGGATACAAGCCAGAAAACTCGGGCAGATAATCGCGTTTGAGCTCACCGATGATGACATCGGCGTTCGCGGTCGTCTCATCAAGGTCAGCCGAAATCGTGATGCTGCGTTGCTGATCCACACGGTTGATTTCCGAAAACCCGCGTTGCAGATCGATTTCAGCTAGCTCGCCGATCGGCCGCATCGTTCCGCTTCCATCGCTGACGCGAATCTCTCGAAAGTTCACCAGCGAGGCGCGTTCTTCCTTCGGGTACCGGACCATCAACTTGACCTCGTGCCGACCACGTTGCAAACGCATCACCTCGGCCCCGTAGTAAGTATTGCGGACCGTTTGACCGAGATCGGTGGGCGTCACGCCGGTCGACAACGCGGTGTCTTTTACGCGGAATTGAAACTCCCACTTACCCGGTGTGTTGTCGTCAGAGATGTCATACACCCCGGCAAACTTCTCGACGCGTTTCTTCATCGTTTCGGTCGCTTCGAGCAACTCATCAATGTGTTCGCTCGACGCCAGCAGCTTGAATTCGATCGGCTTACCGCCCGGACCCGTGCCAACACTTCCGAAAGTCATTTTCTCGACCCCCGGGACTTCACCGACCTCCCGTCGCCAACGATTGATCAACTCATCGCTGTGCACACCGCGGATTTCGGTTCCGTGCAGTTCCGCAAAAATCTGCCCTGAGTTACTGCCACTGCTGCTCTGTCCGCCCATCGGCCCCTGAGTGTTCGCGATCGCACCGACTTCACGGTAGGCCAAACGGACCGGGCCGACATAGCTGCCTTGCGCGGGAGGATAGATCGCCTCGATGGGACGACGTTCCTTCGCAGCACGTTCTTCGGCGAATTGCCGGCTGACTTTCGCCAGCGCGACTTCCATCCTGCGAGTCGCCATGTCCGTCGCGCCGGCGGGCGTACCATTGGGAAACACCACCGTCGCCTGCAGGTAATTGTTGTCCGTCTTCGGAAACAGCACGCTCTTGACGACACCGCCACGGACCATGCCGAACGTTCCGACCAACATGCCAATCGCAACCGCGATCGGCAACACCGGATTCCGCAAACAGAACCTCAACGTAGGAACGTAGATGTTCTTTGCGAACCATTCCATCGCGTCACTGGCGTGAGAATTAATCCACAACAGCAACAACATGAACGGCCGCAACGGATAGGTGACGATGGCTGCAAAGCGGAAAAATCCGGCATGCGAATGTGCCAAGTGACACGGCAGCACAAACGTGCTTTCCCACAACGAGATGATCAACATCGCGATCACCGCAAAAGGGATCACCGCCATGAATTTGCCCATCACCCCGGATACAAAGAACATCGGCGAGAACGCGATCACCGTGGTTGCGATCGATGCGGTCACACTCGGCAAAACTTCCGTCGCCCCGTCCACCGCCGCGTCCATCAACGTCTTGCCCATCTGACGATGCGCGTAGATATTCTCGCCGATCACAATCGCATCATCGACGACGATCCCGAGCGCAATCAGGAACGAAAACAACGACAACATGTTAAGAGTCTGATCACCGTAGGATAGCGCCGCTCCCGCACCCATGATCGAAATGGGAATGCCAAGGGCCACCCAGAACGCCAAACGGACTTCGAGGAAAAACGCTAAGACCAAGAAGACCAACGCCAGACCTTGGGCACCGTTGCGCAGCAACAACGCCATCCGGTCACGCACGTCGACACTTGTGTCGCCCCACAAAACCAATCGATACCCCGGAGGCAATTCGGCAATTTCCGCATATCCACGAACATCGTCGACCAACGCGAGCAAGTCTTCGCTCTTGGTGCGCTGCACGTTCACAACGAGCGCGGGTTCGCCGTTGATCTCACCGACCGCGGTCACGTCTTCGAACTCGTCTCGAACGACGCCCAAGTCACCTACCGTCAACACCACACCTCCCGGTTCGGTGATCAACGGGATCGTTTCGATTTCGGGACCGACGCGTCCTTTGTTTTTCGCCCGCAGCAGAATTTCCTGCCCCTGCGATTTCAACTGACCGCCCGGCAACTCCACGTTGTGAGCCCGAATGAGGCCTGCGACTTGATCGAGCGTTAACCCATACGAGCGCAGAGTCGCCTCGGGGATTTCAACATCGATTTGATAGTCACGCGTGCCCATCAATTCCGCCACCGAAACGCTCGGCAACAGCAGCATCTCCGAACGCACACGCTCGGTCACTTCACGCAGCGCCAATTCACCACGACGCGAGCGATCGTCCGGTCCGATCACGCCGACGCGAATTGCGGTATCACGAAACGTGATCTGTTCCACGCTCGCGTCTTCGGCGAGGTCCGGAAAACTCGGAATCCGATCGACTTCTCGGTCGATCTCCGACATCACCTTTTGAACGTCGTCGACGTCGCTCCGCAATTCTGCGAGAACGTAGCCGGTCCCTTCCAGTGCGATCGAGGTGACCTTTTTGATCCCGTCGATCGAACGAATCGCCTCTTCTATTTTTTGACAGATCGCTTCCTCGGCATCCTGGGGTGTCGCGCCAGGATAGGGCACCGAGATCATCACGACCTCCAACTCAAACTCGGGAAACACCTCACGCCGCATCGTCATGAACGCGCCCGCGCCGATCAGCACCAACGCAAACATCACCACATTCATTCCGGGCGCGTTGTGGATCGCCCATGAAATCGCTCGTCTCATCGGTTCACCTCCGACTCAGCGGAATCGGACTTCCGTTGCCGCTCGCCATTGACGGCAACCTTTCGCGATTGAACGCGGGCTGACTTTGGATTTGGCGACACGCCTTCGGGTCCCGTCAAACGCAGCCCCGCGATCTCTTCCGCGGCGGTCGTGGTCACTTCACCAACGACACTCGCCGGTGCACGAACGGGAAAGACATCCGTCCGCAAATTTCCGACCGGTGACACCACGACAAACGAACCATCAACGAGCACATCGCCAGACACTTCGCAAATCCACGACTGACCCGTTGCCTGAACTTCCGAATCGAGATCATCGCCAGGAACGTTCGCAATGAATTCCTCCTCCGTCACGAACAGATCAATCGGACGGATATTTTGACGGATGACCAAATTGCCCGGCACCCACGCGGCCGGGTCAAAGCCCGCCATCGGGTCCGTCTCGGATCGTCCGGCTGGCTCATCTTTGCCGCCCTCAGACTCTTCCGGCGATGCGTCATCGGACTTCGACGCATCGGCGATCTGTTCGGTCGCCTGCTCAGGCGCGGCGGACGGTTCGGGTTCGTCTGCATCGCCTCTGTCTGCATCGCCACCTTCCGCCTCGTCACCCTCAGGCGTGATGGAAACATCCAGCACGCTCGCGTCAGGCAAAAACTGCCAAACACGATTGCCCGGCTTGAGCGCCTCGCTAGGCAAGACGACCAACTCCACCGCCGGATCGAGCTCCAACCGCAACTTGACGAACATGCCTCGCACTAACGCCGTCGGTCCAGCGATTTCATCCGAGGCGTTCATTTTCTTGGTCACCTTCCCGTCACGAATCACTTGAAAGGTTTGCGGATCGTCGACCAAGATCCGTACAGGAACGGTTCGCGTTTGCTCATCCAATCCGATCCCGTCATAGCCGATCAGATTGCCCGTCCACTGGTAAATCAAACCGTCGCGGCCCGACACGACATAGCGAACGATGACGGGCGTCGGAGGCAAACGGTATCCGCGGTCTTGAGTGTTCAGGGGCGCCGTCAATGCAGCGTCGGTGTCATCGGCAACGTCCGCTTTGCGTTGATTGAGAACCCAATAAAGCTGGTCCGTCCGCAGCTTTGCCGCCACCTCGACCTTCGACGTGTCTTCGATCGTGACGACCGGACTCCCGCGAGCGACAAATGTATTTAACTCCGCCTGTTCACTGACCACGACTCCGCTGATCGGGGCCTTGATCTCGGTGCGGCGAAGGTTGTTCTCAGCGGCTTCGAGTTGCATCGCCGCCAATCGCTCAGCGGATTCCAACCGGGTTCGTTTCTTTTCTGAGAGATCGAGTTGGTTCTGATAAACAACGAGTTGTTGCTGCGCCGACAACAACGCTCGCCGTGCCTGATCGAGTTCGCCTTGACTGGCAAACTGACTCGGTAACGCTTCTTGTCGTTTGAGTTCGCGTCGTTGCAGTTCAATATCAGCTCGCGCTAGTTCCATCGAGCGTTTCGTGTTAACCATCTCCTGATCAACTTCGCCGAGCGCCTCGTATTCCTGCTGACGCTGGCGCTGCAACCGTTTGACTTCGAGTTCATAGTCGGTGGGGTCGATCCGCATCAACACCGCCCCCTTGGTCACGTATTTGCCGGTTTCACACAGTGGCGATTTTTCGACAATTTGTCCCGCCACTTCCGTCGCCAGAATGACTTCCCGAAAAGGAACCACGGTTCCGTCGGCACTCAGATGCAATTTCTCGCCCGTACTGACCAGCGACCGAACCGGGACCACGTCGACGGCAGGCAAGGCGAACAATCGGCCGACGGGTGTGTCGTCAATCGGCGGTCGCGCCGCCGACTCGACCGTCCCGAGCATCCAAACGATTCCCGCCGCGGCACATAACAAAATGACCGGAATGACGAGGTTGTAAATCAACCACCTCGGCAAGTTGCGGAGTGGCTTGACCGGCAAATCGGGATTGCCGGGCACCTCACCGCTGCCGTGCAAAGTCGCCCCGGCGTAATCCCCACCGGACGCACCGAGCCCCGGTGCTCTCGCCGCATCACCGTGAGCGGTCGAATCACCGTTGGTGGATGAGTCACCATTGGTCGATGGAGGAGAATGATTCGGATCGGGCGGCAATTTCTTCTCCGATCCCGCGTACGGATCCCCGGTCGGACCTGGGGACTTTGCTTCAGTCGATTCGATACTCATGACGGCCTATTTTCTTTTGGTTTTCTAATGCTTCGATTTTGTTTCGTTCTTAGGTCGTGGGACCCGGAGATGACTGAACCGATCGATCTTCTGTTCCGGTCGAATTGCTCGCGTCACGGTCGATCTGCTGATGCACCTGCACGATGTCCGATCGACCGCATGCGGCCAGCGTCGTGGCCGTGATGTGTCGGCAGAGCGAATCGACGTCGAAATGCCGTGCACGAACTTCGGGCTGGACGAGCTGTTCGATCACCTGTTTGCCGAGGAGGTAGTGCAAGCACTGACCAACAACGCCAAGTGCGACTTGCGCGACCAGAGCGTTTTCCTGCCAGGAACGGGTTGGCTGCGACTTCGCCGCCTCCAACGGAGCAATCAATTGCTCGATCGTCTGGCAGAGCGCGTCATGAATCGGACGAAAGTATTCCTGAATGACTTCGCTCAACGCCGCCGTCGGCTGCTGAACCTCCCGCATCATGAGCATCGATTCCCATCCCGTGCTGTCGCTCGACAGCATCCGCGACAACAACGTTCGAACGAGCTTGCGGAGCGTCTCTTCGGGTGGAGCGTCCCCCACCACAGGAGCCGGAAACGCCCGCTGGCGTCGATTCCGAATCCCCGCCAACACGGCGCGGTAGAGCCCCATTTTGTCGCCGAAATAATAATTGACCGCAGCAATATTGACCCCAGCAACTTTGGCAATTTCACGCACGGGAGCCCGATCGAACCCGCGTCGAGCGAATACGGGCCCCGCGGCGGCAACCAATCGAGCCGAAGGGTCCCCCGCGACCAAGGGCGTTTTGCCGACGGGCGAACCACCGGCATCCGAGTCCGCGTTCGACAATTCGTCGGAACCGAGCGGATCTTGCGACAAATTTTGTTGAGAAGGAGGCATGAAGGCCGTTCAAGAGAAGAAAAAGTACCCCGAAAATGCGATTTCACACCCATCATGACTGGAAGCTCGAAAAAGTTAAACACCTGTTTGAAACATTTGTTTTATTTTGCCCACCCCATCGATTTCGCGACAACTGCTAGACTGTGGGCTTCCCCATCCACCCGCCTCCCCTCGCAACAAGACTGCTGATGTCCGCAACTCCCGCCGACGCTTCACAAGGTGGCTCGATTGACCACGTTTTGACCGAAGACCGCCTGTTCCCGCCATCTGCCGAGTTCACAAAAAACGCTGTAATTTCGACGCAAGATCAGTACGAACAACTCTATGCGGCCGCCCGCGACACCCCGGACGATTTCTGGCGCGACCAGGCCAACGAGCACCTGCATTGGTTCGAACCGTTCAGTGAAGTCTGCCAATGGGAGGCACCTGACGCAAAATGGTTCGTCGGAGGCAAAACAAACGCCTGTTACAACTGCGTCGACGCCCACGTCGAAGCCGGCCGCGGCGACAAAACCGCGATCATCTGGGAGGGTGAACCCGGCGACAAACGAACGCTCAGCTATCGAGAATTGCAAACCGAAGTCGCGAAATGCGCCGAAGCCTACCAACAACTCGGCGTCGGCCTCGGTGACGTGGTCAGCATCTACATGCCGATGACGCCGGAACTGGCAATCGCGATGCTCGCCTGTGCCCGCATCGGTGCGATCCACTCGGTGATTTTCGCCGGATTCAGTGCCGAATCGATCGCGGACCGGAACAATGACGCCTCCGCCAAACTGATGATCACGTCCGACGGACTGAATCGCCGGGGCAAAGTCCTGCCGCTGAAACAGACCGTTGACGAAGCCCTCGACAAATCCACCACCGTGGAAAAGTGTCTCGTCCTTCGCCGCACCGGTGGCGACGACACTCCGATGACCGAAGGCCGTGACGTGTGGTGGCACGACGTCGTCGACACCCAACCCGGCGTCCTGCCCGCGACCCCGCTCGAGAGCGAAACGCCGCTTTTCATCCTTTACACCTCTGGCAGCACCGGTAAACCCAAAGGCATTCTGCACACGACCGCGGGCTACAACCTGTGGGCTCGCCGCACGTTTGAATGGGTGTTCGACCATCGCGACGACGACATCTACTGGTGCACGGCCGATTGCGGTTGGATCACGGGACACTCCTACATTGTCTACGGCCCGATGACGGCGGGTGCGACATGCTTGATGTACGAAGGCGCGCCCAATCATCCCGCCGAAGACCGTTTTTGGGATCTCGTCGAGAAATACAAAGTCACCATCCTTTACACCGCACCGACCGCGGTACGCGCCTTCATCAAATGGGGCGACGAACACGTCGACAAACATGACCTGTCTAGCCTGCGATTGCTCGGCAGTGTCGGCGAAGGCATCAACCCGGAAGCCTGGATGTGGTACCACGAAAAGATCGGCGGCGGCAAATGCCCGATCGTCGACACGTGGTGGCAAACCGAAACCGGCGGAATCATGATGAGCCCCCTCCCCGGCATCACGCCAACCAAGCCCGGGTCATGTACCAAACCGTTGCCCGGAGTCATTCCGAAAATCGTTGACGAAATCGGAAACGAAGTCGACAGCGAACACGGCGGCAAACTCTGCATTTCGCAGCCATGGCCCGGCATGTTGCGTGGCATCTGGGGTGATCCCAAACGTTTCGTCGATCAATACTTCAGCGACGTGCCGGGACAATACCTCACCGGCGATAACGCGCGACGCGACAGCGACGGGTACTACTGGATCATGGGCCGGATCGACGACGTGATCAACGTTTCCGGTCACCGACTCAGCACGATCGAAGTCGAAAGCGCGTTGGTCTCTCACCCCGACGTTTGCGAAGCCGCCGTTGTCGGCCGCCCCGACGATCTCAAAGGCCAAGCCATTGCGGCATTCGTCACGACGACCAACCGCGAAGTCAACGACGAATTCCTCAAAGAACTCAAACAGCACGTGAGGAAACAAATCGGTGCGTTAGCCCAACCCGATGACATCCGCTTCACTTCGGCTCTTCCGAAGACACGCAGCGGCAAAATCATGCGCCGGTTGTTGCGTGACGTTGCCGCCGGACGCGAATTGGCGGGCGACACGTCCACCCTCGAAGATCTCGCGTCCATCGCGAGCCTGCAAGAGAAGGATTGATGCCGTCGCGTCGCTTACACGATAGCGAGACTCTGAGATCGCGAATCCAAACCGGCACCAATCGTCGATTGGTGTCGTGGTTCGCGGCAGCCTACCTCGTGGTCATGTTCACCACGATGATTTGGGTGACCCGGAAATTGGATCACTCGATGCGCCGACTGACTGGCCGATCGATCCAATCCATTTTGGTCGGCAACGTCGCCCGGGTTCGGCTGCACATTGTTGAACTCGAACGCGACGCGGAACAACTGCTCGCAAACTCATCAATCCGCACCTCACTCGTCGAATCACTGACGGTAGATTCTCCGGCCCCAAACCCACAGGTAACGAGAACCGGCGGCACTGCCGCGACCGACGGCGACGAAGAAAGCGACACCGCCAATCGCGGCCCCCAAAAATCGCTCATCACGCGCCACCCACTCACCGGTGGTTGGATTTTGACGGACGGCGCCGGACGCGTCGTCGCGTCCGATGACGAGGCCCGCATCGGTACATTCAGCCAATGGACCGATCACAATCGCATGCAATTGCTGGGCAACAAGTCCACTCTCGTCTTGCCGCCTCTTCAATCAGACACCCCGACAATGTCTGTCCTGTCCCCTTTGACGGAGGAGAACCAACTGCTCGGCGCGTTCGGATGGCTCATCGACCCTCGCCGCTATCTCAGCGCCCGAATGTCGATCACCCCAACCGATGCAACCTACGTGTTTGACCGGCAGGCTCGCATGTTGACCCGCAGCCGTTTCGGCTCGCGCCTTCCGTTTTCGGCTTTGGAAACCGACGAAGAACCAACGGCCTGGCAACCGATCCTGATCCGCGATCCCGGCCGGTTTCTCGAATCCCCCGAAGAAATCACCGCTGACGAACTCGCTCGTCGCCCACTCACACAGATGGCCGACCAAGCCACACGAGGATCCGCAGGCGTCAACACCGATGGGTACAACGACTACCGAGGTGTTCGCGTTGTCGGCGCGTGGCAATGGCTGCCTGAGTTCAATCTCGGGATGGCGATGGAGATCGACGCGGACGAAGCCTTCGCGCCCGTCAATATTCTCCGCCGAGTGATCGTAGGATTGTTCGGTTTACTGACACTCGCGGGCCTCTGCGTGGCAGGACTGGCACTGTGGTCGGCCCGCCTGCAAGAACGTTTGCAGGATCGCGACCGCGGACGCCGCCGCTTGGGACAATACGAATTAACCGAGTTGCTGGGCGCCGGTGGGATGGGTTCGGTCTATCGCGGTCGCCACCAATACCTTCGCCGCGACGTTGCGATCAAGGTGCTCGAAGGCGAAGACCTGTCGCGACAATCGATCGAACGCTTCCGCCGCGAAGTTCAATTGACGTCCACGCTCCGTCATCCCAACACCATCGCGATTTACGACTACGGCCAAGCCCACCGGTTGTTCCATCACAACATCGAAGAAGGGACACACGATACCGATAGCGTTTTCTATTACGTGATGGAATACATCGATGGGATCTCGCTGCAACAGCTCATCGATTTCTATGGCCCCCAAGACCCGACCCGCGTGATCCATCTGTTGCTGCAAATCTGCGGATCGATCGCCGAGGCACATGACGCCGGTCTGATCCACCGCGACATCAAACCCGCCAACATCCTATTGAGTGCCCAAACGAACTCGTGGGACTTTATCAAAGTGCTCGACTTCGGCCTCGTAAAGGACCTCGGACGCGTCGACGACACCGTGGCACTGACGATGACGCGGAGCGATTCGATCACCGGCACCCCACTCTACATGGCGCCCGAAACGATCCGCGACCCGACCGCCGCGAGCATGTCCGGTGACCTATATTCGATCGGCGCGGTGGGATACGCCCTGCTCACCGGGCAAACCACTTACGACGGAGACTCCGCAATCGATTTGTGTTTGAAACAACTCGAACGCGCCCCCGTCCGCCCTGAAACACGGCTGGGACGCGTCTTGCCCGATGGGCTGCAAAACCTGATCATGGAGTGCCTCTCCCTGCAATCCGATTCGCGTCCTGCGTCCGTCAATGAACTCGTTACCCGCCTCGACGCACTCCCCGAATCAGGACGTTGGACGCAAGCCGACTCGGCCCTTTGGTGGGAAACCGTCTTCGAAGCCAATCGCCAACGCACGCCGGTCGAGACCAAGAACCCTACCCTCGCCGACCATCCACTCAATTCCGCACCGTAGCCACACATGTCATGGATGATCCTGACGCTCGTTTCAGCATTGATGCTGGGGCTCTACGACGTCGCCAAGAAAGTCTCCGTGCGTGGCAACGCGGTCCCGATGGTGCTGCTGGTCAGTGTCAGCGTCAGTGCAGCGATCTGGACGGTGATGCTGCTCGTGCAGACTTTCCTGCCATCCATCGCCGTTCCAAAATTACTGGTGGTGGAATCAATCAGCGGCAAAGGACACCTCGCGTTGGCGGGCAAGTCGCTGCTCGTCGGTGCCTCCTGGGTGCTCGCGTTTTACTCGCTCAAGGTCCTCCCTCTTTCGATCGCCGCCCCGATCCGCGCGACTAGCCCGCTGTGGACGCTCTTCATCGCGATCGTGTTTTTGGCTGAACGGCCCGCGCCGCTGCAGTGGCTCGGAATTGCCATCGTGCTCGGTTCGTTCTGGGCGTTGTCGTTGGTCGGCGCCAAAGAAGGAATCCGATTTCGAACCGATCGCGCCGTTTGGTGGATGATTGCGGCAACGATCCTCGGTGCGTTCAGTGCAATTTACGACAAACTGTTACTGCAAGAGTTCGGATTCAGCCCCGCCACCGTCCAGGCATGGTTTAGCGTTTACCTCGTGCCGGTGATGACCCCGCTCGCCGTGCGATGGTACCTCGAACAAAAAAGAGACGATCCGGCTAAAATCGTCCAGTTCGAAATGCGAGCGTCGATCGTCTGGATCAGCCCACTTTTGCTGGCCGCCGACATGGCGTACTTCTCCGCATTGGCTGATCCCGATGCACTCATCTCCATCGTCTCTCCTCTGCGTCGAGCCAGCGTTGTCGTCGCGTTAATTTTCGGCAGCCGCATGTCGGGCGAAATCAATCTCAAACGAAAAGCCGCCTGCGTTCTCGGCATCCTCACCGGCATTATTCTGCTGATGTTGTAGCCGGATCAGCGAAATCCATCCGCTGCCTCGCGGATTCCCGATCCAGACGAACCGTTACACCTTGGCCGCCTCGATGCCGTGATGGTCGAGCCCCATCAGTTCAAAAATCTCGTCGCGAATGCGAAGATACTCGGGGTCATCGAGGTTTCGAGGTCGCGGCAGGTCCACATCCACGACGGCGCGGATTTGCGCGGGACGATCACTCAGCACCACGACACGGTCGGCCAACTGAACCGATTCTTCCACGTCGTGCGTCACAAACAAGATCGTCTTCTTTTCTTGACGCCAGATCTCGACCAGATCGGCTCGCATCTTCAATCGCGTCAACCAATCGAGTGCACCGAGAGGTTCGTCCATAAACAAGACATCGGGTCCCGACGCGAGTGCACGAGCGATCTCAACTCGCTGCTTCATGCCACCGGACAACTCGCGAGGATACGCGTGCTCAAACCCCGTCAGACCGATCATTTCCACGTAACGCCGAATGATCTCGTCTTTCTCTTGCGGTGATTGGTCAGCGAGCCCGAATCCGATGTTTTGCGAAACCGTCAACCACGGAAACACCGAGTTGTCTTGAAAGATAAAAACACGCCGCCGGTTCGGCTGATCGACGGGCACCTCGTCAATCAAAACCTGCCCCCGAGAAGGTTTTAGAAACCCGCACGCGATATTCAACAATGTCGACTTACCGCAACCCGATGGACCGACGATGCAGACGAACTCGCCCTCTCGCACATTCAGATTAACCGAGTCGAGCACTTGGACCTTGGCCCCGTCTTCAGCGGTAAAGCACAACTCGATGTCGCGGAATTCGATCTTGGGTGTTTCGACAATCATCGCTTTGCGGTCCCTCGACGTGAAAGGGCAGTGTTTTCAATCCGAGCCATGACGCCGTCCAAAAACATCCCGATGATTGAAATCACGACCATCGCAGCGACCACCAAATCGTATCGAAGGTTGTTTCGTGAATCGTTGATCTGAAAACCCAATCCCGACTGCACGCCCAACATTTCCGCGGCGACCAAAACCACCCAGGCGATCCCGAGTGCCAACCGCAACCCGGTCAATATTTGAGGCATCGCCGCAGGAAGGATGACTTGGAAAAGAACCGTAAATCCGCTCACCTCAAAATTGGTGGCCACGCGAAGATACTTAACATCGATGCCCTCCACCGCCGATGTCGCCGCCGTGATGATCGGAAAGATCGACGCCAGGAAAATGAGAAAGATCGCCGACAGATCACTCGGTTCCCACCACGTCACGCCGCCAAACACCAGCACCGCGATTGGCAACCAGGCGATCGGTGAGATCGGACGTAGACCTTGGACCAACGGATTAACCAATTCGCGAAACCATCGCGACCAACCGATCGCCAATCCGACCGGAACGCCCACAACAACCGCGAGAGTGAATCCCCACATGACGCGAAAGACCGACGCGATGATGTAACGCCACAACAGCCCGCCGGTGGCCAGCTCGATCAATCCGGTCAACGTTAACCAAGGCCCCGGCACATCCGTTCGACCGTTGCCGAGCGTCACCAAATGCCAAACCAAGAGGAAGATTCCGATTCCGATCAACCCGAGCAGTATTTTGCGTCCGTGCATCAATCCTGTGCCTCATCCCCGACGGGCAAATCCGAGACGGGTAAATCTCCGACAGGCAAATCCCACGTGCCGGACTTTTCAAACGACGGGTCACAATAATCGTCGAAACCGAACGGATCGTCTTTGGTCACGGGGCGGAAACTGAAAAAGCCCAGCCGTTCGGCGTAGTCTTGAATTTCCGCGAAATCTTGCTCGGCCAGATCGAGGCTGCTGTAACTGACTCGGTCGAGCGGCCGCGTCAAAACGAACTTCAACAACTCAGGGTCTTGGTTGTAGTACTCTTGTCGAGACGCAATCAACGCGGCCTGCATGCGGGGCGAACGCCCAAAGCCATCGGGCACAATCGTCGCATCAGCGTCCTTCGAACTCGCGTCACCTTCGGCGGCCAATCCCGCCATCAAACGATCATCCCCTTCGTCGATCCATTTACCCGACGCCGAGATGCCTTGGACCAACTCGCGAACGATCTCCGGATCTCGGTCGATCAAACGCTCGGTCACGACCAACACGCACGAGATAAAGTTGGGCCAGATGTCTTTGGTGAAGTACAGCACACGCCCGAATCCATCGACTTCTGCCTTCGCCGCAAACGGTTCTCCAACGATGTACGCTTCAAATTGTCCGGACTTTAATCCCGCTGGCATCTCCGGTGGCGGGTAGTCGATCAAGGTGATTTCAGCGTTCGAGAAATGGAATTCATCTTTCAATTTCTCGATCAGAATTCGTTGATTCGAATAGCGATGCGGAATCGCAATTCGTTTCCCTCGCAAGTCCTCAAATGTTTTGTAAGGAGAGTCCTCCTTCACGACGATCGCCGTTCCATCACGGTGGCCCAAATGCACGATCTTTACCGGCGTCCCCTGTCGCTGCATCACCATCGCCAGAGGCGCGAGAATGAAGGCCGCGTCGAGGTTTCCCGCGTCAATGTCTTCGGTCATCGCCGGCCAACTCGTGTATCGCCATGAGACAAACTCCGAGTGGTCCTCCGAATGTTTGCTCACCCAACTCGTGACCGGGCACGTCAAATGACACGTCACGGGCAGATGCCCGACCCGCAACGACTTGCGCACATCCGAACCATCTGCTTGCGAACCGCTTTGAACGCCGTCGAACAAACGAAGGTTAAAATGGGCGTGAAGCAGAGACACCGTCGCCAAAGCAATCAGGAGTTTGCCGAGATGTGCCATCGTCGCTTCGGTATAAGAGAGGTGCTGGGGTTGGCGAGGGATTCCACGTTTTGCGGACATCGTCGCCGCTACGCAAGAAAGCGTCACAGCGGAAAGCCCGATGCCGCGGACTGAGCAGACCGCAGAGCAGACCGCAGAAACTGGATCATTCTCTTCCCCCCCCCGCGGCCATCCTGGATCGCATCCCCGAACATAGCTATCACGGAGAAATCAAGCAATCGCATGAACCCATCGCACCCATCAATCCTCCCAAATGAAGTCATACGTTACCTACCATTGCCGTTGAATCGCGCCCCGTCCGCAACGCGACTTCACTAAACCCGCCATTCCACCGAGATCACCATGGCCCGCAAACTTGATCAAATTCTTGTCATCGACGTTGAGTCGACTTGCTGGGACGGACCACCGCCGGCGGGAGAGACCAGCGAGATCATCGAAATCGGTCTTTGCCCACTCGACGTTGCATCGCTGTCACGCTCCAGCAAGCACAGTATCCTGGTCGCGCCGAAACTCTCATCGATCAGTGGCTTCTGCACCGAACTGACCACACTCACGCCCGACATGTTTGCTGGCGCCGGCGCACTCGCCGATGCGGTCAGACGACTGAAGAAAGAATTCGAATCCAAAGACCGTGCCTGGGCGAGTTGGGGTGACTACGACCGAAGACAATTCGAACGCTGCTGCCACACCGCCGACGTCGGTTACCCGTTCAGCCCAACTCACTTAAACGTCAAGTCATGGTTCGCCGTCACGATGGGACTCCCTCACGAAGTCGGCCTCGACACCGCGTGTCAGAAGATAGGCATTGAAATGGAAGGCACTCATCATCGCGGTGACGACGACGCGTGGAACATCGCGGGCGTGCTCGGCCAGTTGCTGCAGAACTCTCGATCGCCTCTCTCATGAACCGCATTCATCTCTTGTTCGTCTGCAGTCGCAATCAGTGGCGCAGCCCAACGGCAGAACAGATCTACCGCAACGATGCTCGAGTCAGCGTTCGCTCACGCGGCACGGCGAGAAATGCAAAACGAACGATCAATGCCGATGACATTCGATGGTCTGACCTGATCCTCGTGATGGAGGACAAGCACCGCCGTCGGATCCTGGCCGACTTCCCCGATCCTTCGCGGCATACTCCGTTGCACGTGCTCGACATCCCCGACGAATACCAACCGATGGATCCCGAGTTGGTCGAACTGATCCGATCCGCGACCGAACCTCACCTCGACGCAGTGCACCAAGAACAACTCCGCCGCGAACAACTCCGCCGCGGGCGACAATAAACGCAAACGACGCCAGTCCGCCCCGCGACAATCTGTCCCGCGATCACAGCCCGCGTTGAAACAGCCTCGATTTCAGGGGATTAAATTGTCGCCCCCCTTGCGGCCCTGAGGGCGTTGAACGAGCCGATTTCCCTGTGTTTTCCGGCCTCAGGACCGCAGCAAAAGTCAGGGTCGGGGTGTATCGGCACGGCCAATTCAAACGGCCACGACGTTAGCATGTGCGTTACCCATCGCCACACGTTAAGATTCCGTGAATCAGCGTCCCCGCGACTAGGCAAATCGGCTGACTTTGCTCAAGCTACGGCCCTCGGTCGAGGGCATTTCGCCCCGACCGACCGTCCTCTTCAGATCCCCCCAATGCACCCTCATGCGGATTGGCAACCGCGAATCAGTTAGCGTTACCGCTCCGTCACGACCGCTTCGATTGCGGCACCATGCCGCTGACGAAACGCCCTCCGAATGGAATCTCGACTCGCAACGCCCCACAACCGTTGCCCCCTTCTCCTCGCACAGTACCAATCGAGAGACTCATGAGTGACGCCACCCCGGCAACGAGTTTTGACGGAACCGCCATCGACAACGAATCGCTGCTCGACCCAGCACCTGACACGCTGCACGCATCCACGTCGAAGTCAAACGTGCTGCAGTGGATCGCAGTCTCGATCCTGGTTTATTTCCTCGTCTGCGCAGTCGGACTGATCGGCTCGGGATTCAAAGCGGCCACGGGCGACGAAGCCAAGGAAATGTTCGCCTTCGCAACGAACCCGTTTGCCGGCCTCGTCGTCGGAACCGTTGCGACTGCTCTGATCCAATCGTCGTCAACGGTGACTTCAATCATTGTTGGCTTGGTCGCTGGCGGCCTGCCCGTTTCGGTTGCCGTCCCCATGGTGATGGGAGCCAACATCGGCACCTCGATCACCAACACGATCGTTTCGCTCGGACACGTTCGCGAAAAGAAAGAGTTCGCGCGAGCGTTTTCGGCGGCCACGGTTCACGACTTCTTCAACTTATTGTCTGTCGTGATTTTCTTGCCGCTCGAGATGGCATTCGGGTTCCTGGAAAAAATCGGCGGCGCACTGGCGGGCCTTTTCGTCGTCGAGAACGCCTCGATGGGCAGCATGAACTTTGTCAAAGCAGCGACCGCTCCTGTCGTCGGCACGGCTAAACACTACGCACTGGATCTAGGTGATGCCGTCGGCGGAACACTGCTGATCATTGGTGGCGTGTTCCTGATCTTCATGACAATTCACTACGTCGGAAAACTGCTCAAACATTTGATGGTGGGCAAGGCGAAAGAGATCATGCACTCCGCGATCGGAAAGGGACCGATCTCGGGAATCATTTCAGGCACGATTGTCACCGTGTTTGTTCAATCATCATCGACCACGACATCGCTGATGGTTCCGTTAGCCGGTTCGGGTGCGTTCGGGTTGAAACAGATTTACCCCTTCACACTCGGGGCCAACATCGGAACGTGCATCACCGCGTTGCTCGCGGCGACGGCGGTCGAGGGCAACGCGAACGCGGCGTTACAAATCGCGTTCATCCACCTGACATACAACGTTCTCGGCGTGTTAGTCATTTATGGTATCCCCTTCCTACGGTTCGCACCCGTGCGGGCGGCCCAGTGGCTCGGAGCCACGGCGGCCGAAAACAAATTCGTCGCCCTGGCGTACATCCTGGGCGTCTTCTTTGTCATCCCGGGAATCTGCCTCGGCATTTCCAGTCTCGTATAAGGCAAACCCATGACCGATATCGAAAAAATTTCTAACGAGAGCATACGCGACCTCATCGCCGATACCGAATCAACACTGGGTGAACTGAAAGCCGAACTAATGCGCCGCGAAATCGCCGCACAGGACATGGAAATTGAACACCTCGAAGAACACATGCGGGGCGCAAAACTGTCACTGAACACGATCAAAGATTTCCTCGCTTATCTGTTGGTTGAAAGCCGCTCGAAGAACTGAGTCTTACTCTCCAAGCACCGACGAAATGCAAGATTACCAACGCATCCGAGAAGAAGTCCTCGATTCGATCGATGAAGAAATCGAAGCCGAACTCCGAGACCTGCTGCTAGACAAACTCGACAACGAACGTGGCGGCGAGCAGAACCGCCTCACCCGCACGCAGTACTTTCGCCACCTGCTTCGCCTGCAATTAGAACTGGTGAAATTGCAGGACTGGGTGATTGCGACAAAGTCAAAAGTTGCGATCGTTTTTGAAGGACGCGATGCGGCCGGAAAGGGCGGCGTGATCAAGCGAATCACGCAACGATTGAACCCGCGTGTTTGCCGCGTGGCCGCTCTGCCGGCTCCCAACGAACGCGAAAAAACTCAGTGGTACTTCCAACGCTACGTGCCGCACTTGCCCGCCGGCGGCGAGATCGTGTTGTTTGACCGCAGTTGGTACAACCGCGCCGGTGTCGAACGCGTGATGGGATTCTGCACCGATGATGAATACGAAGAGTTCTTTCGCACGGTCCCCGACTTCGAACGCATGATCGTGTCGTCGGGCACCTATCTGCTGAAGTATTGGTTCTCGATCTCGGACGAAGAACAAGCGTTTCGCTTTCAGTGCCGTATCGACGATCCTTTGAAGCAATGGAAATTGAGCCCGATGGATCTCGAGTCTCGCCGACGATGGGAACAGTACACCGTCGCGAAAGAGATCATGCTGAACAAAACCAACCTCGAAGGAGCACCGTGGTGGATCGTGGACGGCAACAACAAGAAACGCGCACGCCTGAACTGCATTCATCATCTGCTGGAACAGATCCCGTATCAGGAAGTCGAGCAAGACTCCGTTGAACTGCCTGAACGACGACGCGGCGATGACTACCAACGCCACCCGATCCCGCGAGAAGTCTTCGTTCCGGCGGTTTACTAGGCCCCAACGAACACTTGACGTGCGAATCGCAAAGCACACCACGACTCCATTACGAGAAACGCACCACGCCACAAAGGCGATGAACTGATCAACGTTCCGCGAGACGATATTGACGCGTCTCTCTATTTGCGGCTTAAATGCCGAGCGTGCCAGGGGCAGGTACCAGAAGCCACTTCGATCCCGATCGAAACCAATCCCTTCCCCCGTCCCAACCGACGTCGGGCTCCAAACATGGGCCGCGTGTTTCCGAGCATTCAAGCATTCGGAAACCCACCGTCAGTTGTCGAAAACATGAGGCATGTTCTGCAGTCGATGCCAAATCTCAATTCAAATGTGGTCCCCAGTGCGATCACCGGCTACCACGTCGATGACGAAGGGCACTGGGTCGCTCAGCTTCAGTGCGGTCACAATCAACACGTGCGCCATGACCCTCCGTTGGTCCGCCGCGAATGGGTATTAACCCCCAAGGGCAGGAGGTCCATGCTCGGCTTCCGACTCGGCTGCAAAAAATGCCGCGAATCAGCCCCACCGGACGCACGCCCGCCCGCCGCCCGTGAGCCCTCCTAACACGTCCGGCCTACCGGCTTCGCGGGAGTCGCCCGCACGCTAGACTGTCCACATGTTAGGCGCCATCCTTCTCACCGCCGTGTTGCTGGTTCTGGGCGTCGTGCTGCGCCGTCGGTTCCGCATATTGGCGATCGCCCGCATACCCGCATCGTTGATTGCAGGAGCTATCGGTCTAATCGCATGGCAGATCATTCTGTGGAGCGTCGCCGGGGCCGACGAAGCCGAACCCGATCGATGGACACAATGGGTACAGGCATTTACTAATGACTCGATCGCCAATCTCCGGTCGTGGCCCGGGTGGCTCATCGCGGTCGTGTTCTCGGGAATGCTGCTATCACGTTCGCCGCAAAATGGTGATACGACGCCGCCAAGCTCTCGCCCGCAATCTAAAACCGCGTCTCATGACCAACACGGGTTTTCGCCCGTTGCACGCGAAGCACTGATGGTATGGATCATTGTGCTCGGCCAAACGGTGGTGGGGTTGTGGTTAGTTTGGTGGTGGATCGGGCCACAGTTTAACCTTCCTCATTCAGCGGCAATGCTGATCGAGACCGGGTTCGCGGGAGGTCACGGAACGGCCGCTGCGATGGGAGCGGTCTTTTCACATCCGACAATCAATATGAAAGAAGGCCTCGACCTCGGCGTGTTGATGGCCACGTCCGGATTGGTGTACGGACTGGTATCGGGAATCCTCTGGATCGAAGTCGGTGCGCGGCGAGGGTGGATCGCCGCCGATCGATTTGCGACAGCGAACACGAGTGACTCAATCAATAACGACTCGCACGTCGAGGCGTCTCGAGATCCCACCAACCCAACGAGTCTCTCCGAACCAAACGTGGCGTCATCGATTGCCGATGCGATCGAACCGCTCCTGTTGCAACTCGTGTTTTTGATGTTGGCTTTCGGCATCGGGCTAGCCATGCAGAGCCTCGTCGATTCACTCGCCTCCGCGGTGGACGCCTCTAAAATCTTTGCCGGATCCGACTCAGCCGACGCGGGCGAACAGGTGCTCCGCGACCGATTACGAATTGCCAGCGTTGTGGGCTCGTTCCCCCTGTTCATCTACACCCTCTTCGGAGGCGCGATCGTTCGGTTTGCCGTCATCCGCACCGCCGGCGACCGCTGGATCGACCACGACACGATCAGCAGCCTCGTGGGCGCGAGCATGGACCTGTTGGTCGTTGCCGCGGTCGTGACGCTGAATCTCGCGGTCGTTGTATCACTGTGGATTCCGATCACCGCGTTGTTTGTCGGTGGTGCCATCTGGTCGACGTTTTGCTTGCTGGTTCTGAGTCGTAGAATTTTGCCTGACAGCCATTGGTTCGAACTCGGGCTGATCAATTTCGGCATGTCCACAGGAACAACGGCGACCGGTTTCGTGTTACTGCGGGTGATTGACCCGGAACTGAAAACGCGAGCCGCAGAACACTACGCCCTGGCAGCGCCGCTATCGGCCCCATTCATCGGTGGGGGGATGATCACGGTGGGGTTGCCGTTACTTCTGCTCGAACGAGTTCCGATTGCGTTATCCACCGTTTTCATGACCATTATGCTGATCTCACTCATTGCCTGGGGGGTCTGGTGGAAGACGAAACTCACATTCCACGAAGGATCCCCAGACGAAAAAACCGGCCCCGATTCCAGGCTCAGCGACGAATTTGGGCAATCTAGGTGAGAACACTGAATTGCGTTCTTTCGTCATACCGGTAAACTCAGGGCGTCGAACCGGTCGGGATTCTGCCAAATTTTGTTTTGGCGATTGCCGGGCTTCCAACGTTTCCTGTGCCATCCGCTCATCACGCGAACATAATTTTCATGGCCGAACTGAACCACGAATGTGGCGTCGCCGCGATTTACCATCTCTCCGGCCGTGGCCGAAGCCCCATTTGCACCGATGACGGGCCGCGACAAATTTCGCGATTGCTTCCACGGATGCTGCTCGATATCCAAAACCGCGGACAACTGGCCGCCGGGATGAGCACGTTTGATCCCGACCGCCCGGGCCTGATCAAAACGCTCCGTGACGTCGGCACAGTCACCGAAGTCTTCCGTCTCAACCACCGCGCCAAAGCCGATTCGCTGATGCAATCGCTGGCGGGTCGCGCCGCGATCGGACACGTCCGATATGCCACCTGCGGTCAAGACGACCGGAACTATGCCCAACCGTTCGAACGACGCCACATCCACAAACGCAAGTGGTTCAGCTTTTGTTTCAACGGTCAATTGGCCAACTACACGCTGCTCAAACAGCGACTGCTCGCCGACGGTGATCACCACCTGACGCTCGACACCGATACCGAAATTATCCTGCACGAATTCGGTCGCATTCTGTCAGCCACCAACGGCCGACTCGATTGGATCGAAGTCCTTCGTCAAGCCGCGGCCGGATTCGACGGCGCGTATTCGCTGGCGCTACTGACCGGTGAAGGCGAAATGATCGTTGCCCGAGATCCGCTGGGCATCAAACCGATGTGTTACATCCATGAAGGTCCATTGTTCGCCGCAGCGAGTGAAAGCGTTGCGTTGCTGAACCTCGGCTTCGAAGCCGACCAAATCAAATCGTTGCCGCCTGGCCACGCGATTTTGATTGATCCCGAAAACGGACTCCGCATTGAGCAGTTTGCGGCCCCCCAAGAACCAAAGCATTGCTTCTTTGAATGGATCTATTTCGCCAACGTCGCCAGCACGCTCGATGATCGCAGCGTTTACCTGAGCCGCACCAATCTGGGCCGGGAACTCGCCGACGCCGAACGTCGATTCGGTCGCGTGCCGCTCGACGATCCCGACACGATCATCGTCCCGGTGCCGGACACCAGTAAAGCGGCTGCCGATTCGATGGCCTACGAGTTGTCGATCCCGTGCCGCGAAGGATTGATCCGAAACCGCTACGCCGGACGAACGTTTATCGAAGGCGGACGAGCCCGGAAAGCCAAAGCCGCGGCGAAGTACACCCCACTGCGTGAAGTACTCAAAGGCAAACGTGTCATCCTGGTCGAAGATTCGATCGTCCGCAGCACAACGATGAACGCGTTGTTGGACCGGATCCGCGACGTCGGCGGTGCGAAGGAAATCCACGTTCGCGTGGCCTGCCCTCCGATCGTGGCCCCGTGTTTTTACGGGATCGACATGAGCACGATCGACCAACTGATCGCACCAAAGTACTTCTCCCTCAACGGCGAACTCAGCGACGACGCGCAGCAACGCCTCGCCGATGACCTCGGTGCCGATTCGCTGCAGTACCTGCCGGTTGACGCCCTCGCACGTGCGATTGATTTGCCGCAGAGCAAACTTTGCCAGGCTTGTGTTACAGGTAAATACCCGACGCCCGTCGGACAACATTTGTATCAAATTGCGTGCGATAATCGTGGCTCACGAATCGACAGCCAACGCACCTACGAACAGCTCGCCGCAGCCGTCGGCGTCAGCTAGTATCATCACGACGATACTCGGTCACATTCCCAGGACGATCCTGCCAGGATCGCCTAGAAAACATCCGAACGGAATCGACTAGAATCAGTCAAATGAGCGGGGCACCTCATCACTGTGGATTCGCGTCAACGGTTCCATCGTCCGTTCTCCCCACCCAAAAACCCCACTTCGTATTCAACCCATGCGTGTACTTTCTGGCATCCAACCGACCGGCCGGCCCCACTGGGGAAACTACTTCGGTGCCATTCGCCAATACATCGACCTGCAAGAAAACAACGACGGGTTTTACTTCATCGCCGACCTGCACGCCCTGACCACGGTTCGTGATCCGGCGCAGCTCCGCGAGAACGTTCTCAACGCCGCACTCGACCTACTCGCCCTCGGACTCGATCCGAACAAAGCGACCCTGTTCGTCCAGTCCCGGATCCCTGAAGTCACCGAACTGACGTGGCTGTTGCTCACGGGCACGCCGATGGGCTTGCTCGAACGATGTCACGCCTACAAAGACAAAAAGGAACGCGGCCTCCCCGCCGACGCCGGACTTTTCACGTACCCGGTCCTCATGGCCGCCGACATTCTCGCCTACGATTCGCAAATCGTACCCGTCGGTGCTGACCAAGTTCAACACATCGAAGTCTGCCGCGACCTCGCCGGATCGTTCCATCATACCTATGGCGAAACGTTCGTCATGCCGAAGGCAAAGACCCTCGATGTCGGCGCTAAGGTGCCCGGCACCGACGGTCAAAAGATGAGCAAGAGCTACGACAACACATTGCCATTGTTTGGTGACGTGAAGAAAATCCGCAAACAGATCATGCGGATCGTCACCGACAGTCGCCCGATGGAAGACCCGAAAGATCCCGAAGGGGATCACCTCTTCGAACTCTATCAACTCTTCGCCGGACCGGATGAAGTCGCGGCGATGGTGGAGAAGTACCGCGCCGGTGGATTCGGATACGGTGAGATCAAGAAAGCCGTCGCCGAAGTCAGCGAAGCCCATTTCGCGCCCGCCCGCGAACGTCGCGAAGAACTCGAAAAAGACCTCGATTCGGTCCGCGACATCCTCGACGCCGGTGCCGTGCGAGCACGCGAAGTCGCCGGCGCTGTTCTCGACAGAGCACGTTCCGCATGCGGGGTGCGGTGACACCATGGCGATCGTTGCCGTCGGAACGGAAATTGTGCAGTGTGCTCGGATCTCGCAAATGATCCAACAGCACGGCGAACAGTTTCTCGAACGCGTTTTCACGCCCGCAGAAATTGATCACTGTGCCCAATTGCCCGACGCCACCAGCCACTTCTCGCGGCGATGGGCGGCAAAACAAGCGGTCTACAAAGCCCTTCATTGCCATCGCAAAGGTGTCCGCTGGACCGAAATCGAAATCCAAACACGCCCTCACAGCGGCCCCACCATCTCATTGACCGGCAGCGCCCACGAACGGGCCCTCGACGCCGGAGTCGACACCATCCACCTCAGCCTCGGTGGATGCCGAACCCAAGCGATCGCGTATGTGATCCTATGGCAAGACGACACGTTCGAAACCCATCCATCGGACGACGACTGAGCGACCACTCCCCTCGCAGCCCCAATCGCCCCGCGAAACCACCACCCCAAGGGCTGCGATCACCCACGGCGCGCATACGCCGAAGGCGTTACAGAGATTAGCCGGCAGTCGAGCGAAGCGAACACTGCCGGCTATTGTCGAAGATGCCTCCGGCGTACACGAACTCTTGAACAACCAAGATCTGCAACACGCGAAATAAAGTCGCAACGGCTTTCGGTCACCTTCTACTCCCGACGAAAAAACAACAGGACGAATCACCCAATGAGCTTCCGAGAAGAAAGCCCCAAAATCGATCCTCCTTAGACGCAGCGTGAAAAGATCAACGCGGCTCTTCTACGTCGTTGGCTACTCGCCGATGGGAAGCCAACGACAGCTCCCTCGTGGGCGAACACTTTCATCCTGAATGCATGGTCAGCGGCCTGGCCCCCGAGGTGATTAAGGGCTTGGATGAGATGCGTGTTACCCACCGGGCCATGTGTGCAAGATTGCATCATCGCACAGTGACCATCCATCATTTGCTACTGCGCGGCGATCAGTTCACGGCCACGATGGAATTCGAAGGACACCAACAGGACCCTGGAATTGACGTCGCCTTAGACACGGCCTGCTTTGGGACATTGAAGGACGGACTGATCTACCGCGCACACAATGTCATCGACTAAACCGGGCTGTACGCCAAACTCGGCCTGTTGGATGTGGCCAAATTAGACGAGCACTTTGGATAGATCGACAGCGATCGGACGCCGCAGAGACGCCTACGACTCTTCCGGCGCGTTGCGACGAAAAACGGCGACGATGTCTTCCACGGGGACAACAAACAATTGATTGTCGTGCTCGAGATCGACCGGAATCGCGTTCTTAGGATGAAAGAGAATCTTGTCGTACTGACGAAGAGGCAACTCTTCATCATTTTCAACTGCCGCACTGATCGTGACGATGCGTCCGGTGATCGTTGGGATTTCAGCCGCGTCAGGCAGCGCGATGCCGCCTCGCGTTTCACGCTTGGGCTCATCCTTGCGGACGAGCACACGATCTCCGATCGGTTCCACGTATTCGAACGTGGATGAAGCTACTTTTTTCTTTGCCATGAATCAGTGCGCGTCGACTTTGGTGAAGATCATTTTGCCAGCGTTGGTTTGGAGAGTACTCGTCACTCGGACGTCGAGCTCTTGGCCGATTCGGTTTCGACCACCCTCCACCACGACCATCGTACCATCATCGAGGTAACCGATTCCTTGCTCAGGGCCTTCGCCCGGTTTAATCACACGCAATCGGAATGTTTCGTCAGGCAAGAAGACCGGTCGTAACGCGTTGCTGATCTCATTGAGGTTGATCACCGGGACGCCTTGAACCTTGGCAACCTTGTTCAAGTTGAAATCGCCCGTGACCACTTTGCCTTCGAGGTGCTTGGCCAGCAAAACAAGTTTCAAATCGACCGTCTGGCCCGCGAGCTCAGGGAGTTCACGGTCAAAGATTTGCAAATCGACATTCTCGTCCGCACGCAAACGGTTGAGCACATCCAACCCACGACGACCACGGGTACGACGCAGTTTGTCACTGCTGTCGGCGATCGCCTGCAACTCGCTCAATGCGAATCGAGGCATGATCAGTTGGTTGTCAAAAACACCCGTCGCGACCAAGTCAGCAATCCGGCCATCGATCACAACACTCGTGTCCAAGATCAAAGGCTTAAACCCTTTCACCTCTCGCACAAATTCGACATAAGGAATCAAAAAGCGAAAGTCATCTTTGGTCTGCAACAACACCGACGTGCAGAGATAACACAAACAAATCCCGACAACCAAACGGATGTGATTAGCGCTGGCGAACTGGTCCAAAAACGGCGCCGCCGCGATCGTGAGGATATACGTCAACAACACCCCCACCAACACACCAAAGTAGATCGATGTGATCGTGTCGATACGTTTGCGTGGGAGGTAGATATCAAAGATCACCATCCCCACGGCCAACCCCATGATGATGACGAAATTCATCCACGGCAGATATGTGGATCCGCCGCTGGGCAGCGAGGTGTTAATAATTGCCGAAACGCCACCGGCGCATAGCAAAAAGAAAAGACGCAGAACGATCAGTGCCATATGTGTCTGCAGCCCACGCTCGAAACGCGGACCGACCTAAAGCTTTAAGGAGGGAGGGAAAGCGGAGGAATCGACCAGTGTAAATGCTCAGTTGGAATCGCCCAGGGGTTGCCCCACGCGAACGAGCCGATTCTGCCATCGCTGGTTCGGTTTGTAGTGGGACGAGCCCAACAGTGGCAAGGTTTTGTTGCTTTTGAGATTAAGCACAAATTTTCCTGCCGGTTACCGAACCACTCCCAACTCTACCAGTCGGCCAACGGTCCCGCCGTCGAATGCTCCAGACTCGCATACTGCTGATCACAGAACTGATCGGTCATTCCGGCGATGTATTCACCGATAACCCTCGCCAGAGGTCGGGATTCTGCCCGACGCCGAAATCGCATCGGCAAACGACTTGGTGTATGACTTAATACATCAAACAACACGCGCACCCGGTTTGCGGCCGATTCACGCACTGGTATTAACCTGGGGTGACGATAGACCGCGTTAAATAAAAACCGTTCTAACTCACTGCGTTCGGCCGCCAACGTGTCGCTGTGATGGACACGGATTCCGGCGTCACAAACATCCTCGGCCGACATTCCTTGTGCCGTTTGCAGTAAATCAACCGACACGTGCAGCAAATCGCTTACTTGCAAATCGATCAGTTCATGCACCAATAGTTGCCGCATCGGGCCGATGGGCAACTCACCTGCTTTTTCGCGCACCCGCCTCATCGCTCGACGGATGATCGCCAACTCGGAAAGACTGTCGATCGACAGCAATCCCATCTGCAACGCGTCATCAATATCGTGTGCGTCATAGGCGATCGAATCCGCGGCGTCGACGATCTGCACCTCTAACAACGGTGCTCGCCCGACGGCCGCCTCGCTCTTGTGAGCCCGGGTGTCCTGACCGGCCAAGGTTTCCGCCGACAGATTCAATCCGGCGAATTCGTGATATCGCTGCTCCAGTTCCTCGACGATCGTCAATGCGAACTGGTTATGTGAAAACCCGCCAACCGAATGCATGCACTCGCTCAAGACGTCCTCGCCGCAATGTCCATAGGGCGGGTGCCCGATATCATGCATCAAAGCCAGCGCTTCGGTTAAATCTTCGTTGAGCCGGAGAACGCGGGCCAAAGTGCGGGCGACGGAGGCGACCTCGAACGTGTGCGTCAAACGCGTGCGGTGATAGGTTCCCATCTCACCGGTGAAAACCTGCATTTTGCCCGACAACCGGCGAAACGCACTGCTGTGCAGAATCCGATCTCGGTCCCGTCCATAGGGTCCCCGATAGGCGTGTGGCGGTTCGTGCTTGACCCGTCCGGCCGAATCACTGCTGTGCATCGCGTAAGATGCGAGCAGCAAATGCTCTCGGTCCGCGTATCGCCGCAGGTCAATCAGAGGGCCGCCGGTGGACATAGTGGGTGCGGGGAACTCGGCAACGGTGGTAGGCAACGGACCAGCGACTTCAATGGAGGAATACGAGGAGGACGGAGCGAACAGCCGCCCGTGACTTTCGATTAACTACTCCAAACCAAACCCCACGGGGCACGGCAAGCGAGAGAGAAACACACAATTTCGATACGCTCACGCCATCTCAGGGTAGCTTTTTTCCGCAAATAAGCCCAGAGCAAGTAATTACGGATGCGTCAGTTGTGATGGGTGAACGGGCGAATAGAATGGGGGCTCATTGAATCGCAATTGATCTTCCCCATTTCGGACCAACGCCCCTTGCGGGGGGCGAATTTTATGAACGATCCCAAACCCCAACCATCGGCGCTGACGAACCCGTCCCCCGACACGACACCTGCCACGTCCACGCCAGTGGCAACGGCCCCAAATCCGCTGCGTTTTCGCCCCGCAAAGGTGATCATGGCCCTGCCGGCGTACAACGAACAAGAAGCCCTTCCGGAATTGCTCGAACGGGTCGGGGAAGCCTTCGCCGACAGTGGACTGCCCTACGAAGTCGTGATCGTCGACGACGGCAGTAAAGACGACACGGCCAAGATCGCGTCGCAAATGTCTTTCCAAATGCCAGTCCACGTCGTCAAGCACGAAGTCAACCAAGGCCTCGGCGTGACCATCCGGGACGGGCTCAAAGAAGCCGTCGACCGCGCCGGCGAACGCGACATCATCATCACGATGGACGCCGACAACACACACCCACCCGGATTGATTAACCGCATGGTGCAGTCCGTTCATGAGGGTTGCGACTGCGTTATCGCATCACGATTCCAAAACGGTGCCCGTGTCGTCGGCGTTCCGATCGAACGTCACTTCCTCAGCATCGGTGCCCGATTGCTGTTCACGCTCCTGTTTCCAACCCGCGGTGTTCGCGACTACACCTCCGGATATCGAGCTTACCGTGCTTCGGCGATCCGCGACGGGTTCGCCCGTTACGGTGACGATTTTGTCGGTGAGACCGGGTTTTCATGCATGGCCGACATCTTGCTGAAACTTCGCAAGATGGACTGCGTCTTCGGCGAAGTCCCACTGCGATTGCGTTACGACCAAAAGGGCGGCGCCAGCAAGATGCAGGTCTTCAAAACGATCTGGCTGACGCTGAAAATGCTCGGACGTCACCGCGTTAAGGGATCGTAATCGGATGCCCGCGAGTTCACCGACACACTCGTCAACGAAGTCCGCCCCCACGACCTCTCAATCCGACACCGCACCGGCGAGCCGATGGCTCGTCATCGGTGGTGGAGTGATGGGGTTGCAGGTCGCCACTGATCTGCGCGACCGCGGCCAGAACGTGACAATCGCGGAAGCCGCTCCGACGATGGGCGGTTTAACGAGCGCGTGGAATCTCGGCGATGTGATCTGGGACCGCTTCTATCACGTCACGCTGATGAGCGACACCAAAATTCGCGACGTCCTCAAACGACTCGGCCTCGAATCGCAGATGAAATGGGTCGAGACCAAAACCGGCTTCTACGCCGGAGGTCGCTTGCTCTCGATGAGCAACACGAGCGAGTTTTTGAAATTCCCACCGCTGACGTTAATCGAAAAACTCCGACTCGGCGGGACGATCTTCTACGCTTCGAAGATTCGCAATTGGCGACGCCTAGAAAAACTCACCGTTGAGAAATGGCTCCGCCGTTGGTCCGGTCGCGGTGTCTTCGAGAAAATCTGGCAACCACTGCTGCAAGCCAAACTCGGTGAAGCGTACAAACAAACCTCCGCCGCATTCATTTGGGCGCACACCGCGCGAATGTATAAGGCACGGCGCAGCGGAATGAAAACCGAGAGGTTCGGCTACGTCCCCGGCGGCTACGCACAAATCCTCGAGAGCTGGGTCGGTTGGCTTACTGGACGCGACGTGACCATGAAAACCGGGTCTCCGGTGAAGAACGTTGCGCCTCTGAATTCGGGTGAACTGCTGGTCGAATTTGCCGACGGACATAGTGAAGTCTACGACAACGTCGTTTCCACCATCGCGTCACCGTTCATCGCCCAATCCTGCGACGCCCTGACACAAACCGAGAAAGATCAACACAGCAACATTCGCTACCTCGGCGTTGTCTGCGCATCGATGCTGATGGACAAACCGATCAGCCAGTACTACGTCACCAACATTACCGACACATGGGTCCCGTTGACCGCCGTGATCGAGATGTCCACGATCGTTGATCCCGAATCAGAACTCGATGGCAAACACCTTGTCTATCTGCCGAAGTACTTGCCGGACGATCACGAAGGATTGAACGAGTCCGACGACGACTATCGCGAGAAGTGCCTTTCGACTCTTGAAAAAATGTACGATCACTTCTCACGCGATCAAGTCATCGAGTTCAAAATCGCTCGCGCAAAATACGTGGCCGCTTTGTCGACGGTGGACTACAGCACCCGATTGCCACCGATCGTCACCAGCGTCCCGGGTTTTTACGCGTTGAATTCGGCACACATCGTCAAGGGAAACCTGAACGTCAACGAGACGATCACCCTTGGTGAAGAAAAATTGGCGGACGAAGTTTGGCCCGACTACCAGAAACGGGTCGCTCGAGGTCAGGTTGCCACCAACGCAACCTCACGAGACGAAGAACTCGTTTCATCCAGCTGACGCTCTCGCCGCAGGTCAACAAACTCCCGCACGCCAGACCGCACGCTCCGACTCGGGAAAATTTCCCCGAACAATGACGTTTGCGATGATGCTATCCTAAACGTCTTACGCTGCGTCTCGTATGTTCTCGCGATCACGATGAGAATCGCCGACGCAGCACTGAGTCTCTTCTACCGTGGGCAGGTTGAACGATGAACGATCAGAAACCTCGCAGTCGGCGATGGCTGATATTACTCGGCGTGATCATTGTCGCACTTGTACCGACTTACATCGAATTCTTTCTCCGTCGACCAGTGGGCGAAGGGCCTGCCGGACCGTCTATTTCCGCCGACGCATTCGAATCGGTGTGGACTGATCGCAAAATCATGATGCTCGGTATCGGCGACAGCGTCACACGTGGACTCGGTGCTGATTCACGCAGCCACACCTACTTCGAGCGATTACAGAACAATCCCGCCGACGAGTTTGCCGACATGCAGGGCAAGTGTCTCGCAAAAGTCCTCCCCAACCTAACCGCCGAAAACTTTGCGGTTTCGGGATCAACGTCGATCGATCACCTTCAGACACTCGAAACTCAAATCGAGCCTTACCCTGATGATGTGTTTGGGCTGGTCGTGATGACAACCGGTGGCAACGACTTGATTCATTCCTATGGTCGACGTCCCGCCGTCGAGGGCGCGATGTACGGTGCGACGCTCGAAGAAGCTCTCCCGTGGATCGCCAATTTCAAAACACGGCTCAATACGATTTTCGACGGCATTGAGGAGCGGTTCCCCGGCGGATGTGTCATCTATGTCGGCGACATTTACGATCCGACTGACGGTGTCGGCGATGCACCGAGCATCTTCCTGCCCCATTGGGCCGACGGCCTCGCGATCCATGCGAAATACAACGCGACGATTCGTGATGTCGCATCAAAACGCGATCATATCCATGTCGTCGACCTCTACCAAACCTTCCTCGGCCACGGATCACATTGCCGCCAATTTTGGCGAGCAAACTACGATATCTCCGACCCTCACTACTGGTTCTACGACAACATTGAAGACCCCAACGACCGCGGCTACGACGCCATCCGCCGCGTTTTCTTGAATCAGATCGTCGCCACACATGACCAACTTATCACCAAACCAATCACGGCCGAACCGTTGGCGCTGGCAACAAACGAATAGTCGATCACGCAAAACGCGGGGCAAGACCGCCACGGACAACCAACCAGCGACCGTAAATTGACACACTTATTGCCAACCGGTTCATCCGAGCATTTCTGCAAACCGCGTAGGTTTGTGGGGGCGGTTACGTTCGCCGTCGCGTGGTCCACCCATTGGGTGACGTTGGCTACAGCAACGGTGGCTACGGCAACGGTGGCTACAGCAACGGTGGCTACAGCAAACGTGCGAATCCGAGCGGCTCACGACCGCTCGCAAACGTTTCCTACTTTGATAAACGGGGTTAGCGGTACCACGACGCCCGATTCTTTCGGTACGCTAAGAAGGTCGCATCATTGAGGGGGAGCATCCTGAACGCCTCCCATGATCGCGAATCCCTGTTCTCCCCGCGATTCTCCTCGCGTGCCTTTTCCGCGTCTCAATCGAAAAACACTGATGATCCGGTATACTCTGTTATCGTTTCTGTTCCTGGCATCCGTTTCGGGCTGTTCCAAAAAAACTCCTGTCGAAGAACTCTCCGTCGACCAAAGCGGCGTCGAGATCATTGATCAGGCTGTTCTGATCACAGACACCGATTGGCCGATGTGGCGAGGGCCAAACGTCGACGGTCTCGCGCCCGATCAACCACTACCGACCTCATGGAGTGCGGACGAGGGAGTCGCATGGCGGGCCCTCGTTCCCGGTCGCGGACACGGCAGCCCGATCCTGGTGGGTGACCAAGTCGTGGTGGCGACTGCTCTCGACGACGAACAGAAACAACTTGTAATCAGTTTCGATCGCAACGACGGCACGGAGCGTTGGCGAACGATCATTCACGAAGGAGGCTTTCCCTCCAAAAGAGAAATTCACAACAAAGGCACCAACGCGAACTCCACCGTCGCGAGTGATGGAGAACGATTCTTTACCGCGATGTTAAATTCGCAAAAGCTTTTTGTCACCGCACTGGATCTTGAAGGCAATCAACTTTGGCAACGCGAAGCCGGATCGTTCCAACCTAAATTCGGCTACGCTCCCTCACCGCTGATCTACAAATCACTCGTCATCATCGCCGCCGACAATCAGGGCGGCGGTTATCTCGCCGCGTTCGATCGCACGACGGGTGAACCCGCGTGGAGGACCGCTCGTGGAAACATCAGCAGCTACTCCAGTGCAACAGTTGGTAACCTTGGCGGACGCGATCAGTTATTGATTTCCGGGTGCGACTCCGTCTCGAGTTACGATCCGGCCACGGGCGAACTGCTCTGGGAAACACCTTGCATCGCCGAAGCGACTTGCGGAACCGTCGTTATCGCCGGCGACCGCTTGGTAGCCTCAGGTGGCTATCCCGACAAAGAAACCGTGTGTCTGTCTGGCAAGGGCGAGAAACTCTGGTCCAACGGAACGAAGGTCTACGAACCGTCGTTGATCGCCCACGACGGACTCGTTTTTGCGGTCAGCGACGACGGCATCGCGTATTGCTGGTCGCTCGAGGACGGCGAACAAATGTGGAGAAAACGCTTGGGCGGCAATTTCAGCGGATCACCCGTGATCTGCAACGGTAACGTCTACGTCGCCAACCTTTCCGGCGATTGTTTCGTCTTCCGAGCATCAGACGAGAATTACGAGCAGATCGCGAAAAACAAACTCGGCAGCGACTGCTACGCCTCTCCCGCGATCGGCAACAGCCAAATCGTTTTTCGAATTGGAACAGGCAGCGGCGGTGACCGACAGGAGTCATTGGTCTGTGTCGCCGCTCCGGAATAAGGCCGCCCGTTACGGCGCCTCGACGACCGGCGACCTAAATCGCCACCAGAAGGCACCATCGTTCAGTGCCCCAACGGGGCGATCGCCGACTCGGATCCAACCGGGATCCCACAAAAAGATATAGGCCTGATCGGATTCCAGTTCCGGAATGTCGTCAAACACCAACTCCATCTTACCTTGGGCTGGGTGATGCTCGTCGGGACTCGCCTGCCAGATCGGATTTTTCTCGTCCGACACCGAGTACAACCGAATGCTTTTGCCCTCCGATCCGGCAAAATCAATCGCTTTGCTGAACCGCATCGAAACAGAAATCATTACCGAATCACTCGTGCTCGAATTGGCCGGCGACAACGCCTCCAAATGCGGACAGATCATCTTCAGTCGATGCCAGCCCCATCCGTTCTGATGTGGCAACGGGCGTGCAGACGCTTCAGGGACTCCCGATCGCACCGCTTCTTCCACCCACCGATTTACCATCATCTCCAACCGCTCGGTTTCCTGCGATGCCAGATCATGACGTTCGGTTCGATCGTTTCTGAGATTGAACAACTGCCACGGACCGTCATACAAACTGACCACTTTCCACTCGTCTTCGATCCACGCTCTTGAAAAGTGATAGTGCTGAAAATCGGGTTTCGACGCACGACTGCCGTCGGTCCGTAGCAGTGGCACTAACGACGCCCCGGTCAACGATCGCAATTCTCGTTCGCGATGAGTCTTCGGGTACTCCGCTTCGGCGAGTTCCAAAAACGTCGGGTAGAAATCCGTGATGCTCACCGGCGATCGAACGATCGTGCCGCCATCGTGTTGGACTCCCGCCGGCCATCGGACAATCATCGGTGTCGCGATTCCACCCTCATGGCATGCATGTTTGTAATATCGAAACGGCGTCGCCTTCACGGATGCCCATCCGTTACTCGATGACGGATTGCCATGCGGGGCCCAAGGAATCTGCTTCTCGTCTTTTTCGATGCCGCCGTTGTTGTAGTCGCCGCCATTGTCCGAAAGAAAAACGACGAGCGTGTTCTGATCAATCCCTTCTTCGCGAAGGTAATCCATGATGCGTCCTACCGCCGTATCAACGCCATCAACCGCGGCCGCGTATGCCGCCATTCGTCCCACCTCGACACTCTTGCGGTGCGGGGTTAACTCGTCCCAATGACGCGTCTCCTCATCTACCTCGGCGAGTTCAGTGTCAGCCTCGATGAGACCGATCTCGATTTGCCGCTCGCGACGCGCCCGACGAATTTCCTCGTACCCTTGCTCATACCGCTTCATGTATTTGTCGACCAAGCGTTTAGGAGCTTGGCAAGGATGGTGGGGTGCGTTGAACGCCACGTACATGAAGAACGGTTGCTGCGATTTGACCGCTTCACTCATGAAATCAATGCTTTTATCAGCAAAAGCATCCGTCGAGTAGAACTCCGGGCCGAAATCGCGAAACGGCTCTTCGTCCATGAACCAGTCGTCAGCGCCGATAAAACAATCGCTCATCCCGCTCAGAAAACCAAACGAACGATCAAACAAATCGCGCGAACGCGGATCCGGCGTCCCGGCGTGCCACTTGCCCGTCATCATGGTTCGATAGCCTGACTCCTGAAGCAAGGCAGGCAAAGGCATCGAATGAGAATACGCGTTGCCGCCGGCACGGTGAAACGGCATCCCCGAAAGGAACGCGATTCGTGAAGTCACGCACATGGGCGATGCACGAAAATGCGAAAATCGGACTCCCTGTTTCGCGAGTTCATCGATACGCGGTGTTTCAATCTCGCCGCCATAACATCCCAAATCGGAATAGCCGAGATCGTCGGCCATCAACACGAGAATATTGGGCCGGGCAGGCATGCTAGTGTTGTCCGCCGCGAGCGAACTCGTCAGCAACGTCACACCAACGAGAAAAACGAGAGGCCGAATCAGTCGAGAACACATACATCTTCAGTGATTACGGAACAAGAAAAAACACGAGGAGAAGACACCGACAAACCGGCACGCCCAACCCGCAACCCGAACTAGAATTCCCATGAGTGCAGGACCTGCCCGTCCCGCGTTGTCAAACGAATGTCCGACAACCGGATCACGCCCGCAGTACCTGCAGGATCGATGCGAATTCCGACGACGGGATGTTTGGGGGTCAAAGTGATCGCGTACTCATGTGGTTGCCCATCAGGGGCGACGTTGAAGTGAACACTGCGGTCTCGAAAGTACGAAGGAGCGACGCCCTCTTCGTGCCAGAAGATTTGTCCGGCGTCATCAGCGTCGGACGCCATCGTGAATCGAAGTACCAACGGTTGTCCAGACGAATCTTTAACGACCGCACTCTTCGGCAATGACGTGTAAAAGTGCGGGTCACCGCCAGTGCTATGAACCACGAGTTCGCCGCCTTCAAGCGATAGTCGGCATGTCCCCATCGGTTGCCAACCGGCAACAAGATCGGCGGGCGGCGATTTCGCCTTCGATTTCGTCGTCGGCTTCTTCGCGGTCCCCTTCAGCGTCGCTTTCCCTTCTAAACTGGGGTCGTATTTTGAAGGATCGAACGCGGGATTGGGCCGCGGCAACACCGCTCCGGTGTCATCCAAAAACTCATCAATCATCGCATCGAGTTCCATCACAATGTCTGGATACTGTGCCGCCAGGTTGGTGGTTTCCGCAACATCCCGCTTGAGATCAAACAGCTTGTATCGATGCTTGCCGTTGTCACCGTTGTAGAACAATCGAATCAATTTCCAATCGCCGCGATGAACACTCACCGCCGGCGGCAACCAATCAGGGATACCTGGACTGTGTGGAAAGTACGTAAAGATCGCTTCCCGATCGAGCTTGCCTCCCTTAAGAGCCGGCACGATGCTGATTCCGTCAAAGGATTGCTGAGGCTGCTTTTGGATCGATAGCAACTCCAACAGCGTTGGGTAGAAATCGCTGCTTTGAATCACTTCTTCACTTCGCGATCCCGACTCAACGACACCGGGACAGACAACAACTCCCGGCCCCCGTACCCCACCCTCATACATCGTCGCCTTGCCGCCTCGTAATGGCGCGTTGCTGGTCGCAGTGCTGCCATCGACGGCGTTGTACATATTGCCTCCGTTGTCCGACGCAAAAATGATGATGGTGTTGTCTGCAATCTCCAACCGATCGAGTGCGTCAATCAGCGTACCGACCGCATCATCCATGCTTTCGATCATCGCCGCATAAGTGGGACTGCGCTGCGGGTCGTTCGGATCCACTCGCTTTTTGTACTCGTCGATCAACTCCTGCTTGGCATCAAACGGGGCGTGAACGCTGAACATCCAATAATTCAAGAAGAAGGGTTTGTCCTTGTGGTCTTCCATGAACGCAACCGCTTCTTCAGCCATGCGATCTTCGATGTGCTCGTCAGGAGTTTGCGGATCGAGATCGGGATATTTCCAGGGCGCGACATACGAACCGGCAGGCCCGGGTCCCGGCCAATGCGGGATATCGATATCAAACCCGTGCTCGAGTGGCGAATACGGTTCAGGCCCCAAATGCCATTTCCCAAAGTGCGCGGTCGCGTACCCGTTATCGCGAAACATCTCCGCGAGCGTGTAGTGCTCCGTCTTCAGACGTGTGGCCGAATTCGGCAGAATCGCTTTCTTGTTAGGCCCGGCACTCGTCCCCGGTGTGGCGGTCGTCCGTGCCACGGGCAAGTGACATACGGGCGCCGTGATGTCAGTACGTGCCGGGCTCAATCCCGTCAGAATGCTCGACCGCGTCGGTGAACACAGTGGACTCGATGCATACGCGTGCGAGAACGTCATTCCTCGCGCGGCAAGCCGTTCCATATTCGGAGTGCGATAGAACTTCGTCGTTCCGAACAACGTCGTGTCACTGAAACCAAGATCGTCCGCCAGAATAAAAACGACATTCGGTGGAGCATCGGCAGCCTGGGCACTCACAAAACAAGCGCAGCAGAACGTGCCGAGCAAAACGGACTGCGCGAGCGTCCGCCACAGATGGGTTCCTAATCGCATGATCATTTAACTCTTAGTTCGAAAGAAAACTGATAAAAACGTTGCTAATGGCTGAGCCGGCCCGCAACTCAGCACGGATGCGGGGCCAATCTGGCCATGCCATTTCTAACATCGCCATTCTCGCACAATCATCATGGTGATACGCCCGCTTCGTGTTGACGCTGAACGCATTCAAATTGACGGGGTCTCGCTATTGAGCCAACTGATAGATGGAGATCGACTGCACTTCCATCTCGCCTCGGTCCGCGTACTGGTCATAGGTTTGGAAAGGGTCGAATCGAAGTTTATTGACCGGATCGTTCCCATCGATCAGAAAGAGATAGCTCTTCGGTTGATCCGATGATGCGAGCGGTCGCAGCGATTGCCGCCCCTCGCTGAATCCTTCCTTAGGCGGTGCCCAAAAGAACTGGCTGGTCGCTCCTTTGCCGAGAACCGCACGAAGTTCGATTACCAATCGCCCAGACAAACTTTTGTCCAGCGTGGTTGCGATTCTTGAATCACTGCCCTCCGCGACCAACTTGGTGTTTCCGTTCTCGGTAACCACACGCACGTCATCACGTTCGTTCCACTGTTCGAGATCGCTCGCCCGAGTGAAGTCCCACGACGCAACCTTTTTCGCCCCCGTTAAATCGACATCGTCAGGGTTCACCGAATGATCGTTGGGCTCGGATGTTGCGAGTGCCTGCGAAGCCGGCTTGATACCGCTGACGCATTCGAACGCATACTCTCCCGACGCCACGTCGAGCACGCAGGCGTTTGGAGTCTGGCGAAGCACGCGAACGTGAGCGTGGTGATCAATCGACATTCCACCTTCGGTAATACTTGACGCATTACTGGTCGGCAAGAACACCTTCGCATCAGTGTTAGCAGGGATCGAGACGTTCAGTAAAAATTGTCCGTCCTTCAGTTTCCAACTGCTGCGGATGGTTCCGCGGATACTGTCGTATGACGCATCGACCCAATCAATCGCATCGTGCATTGAATTACTGCCGGGTGACGGCGGTGTCGGCCGAATGATGATCGCCTTATAGCCCGGCCCATCGGACTGGATTCCCGCGAGCGTGCGGAACATCCATTCGCATACTGCGCCGAACGCGTAATGAGAAAAGGAATTCATTGCCGCGTTGTGGCGACCAAAGGCGTCTTCTTTCGTGTAACTGTCCCAACGTTCCCAGATCGTCGTGGCGCCGTTTCGGATTTCATAACCCCATGACGGGAACTCACGTGACTGCAACAAGAACGTCGCCAGATCGTGTTGCCCTGATTCCGAAAGGACGGGCAACAATGGCCGCGTGCCGAGGAAACCGGTCGCCATGTGATTGCCATTCTCTTTGAGCATCTCGGCGAGGTGCCGTCCCGTCGCTTCGCGTTTCTCTTCGGGGACCAGATCCGCAAAGAGGGCGAGTGCCTGAGCCGTTTGCGTTTTAATGTTCACACTGCCGTCGTCGTTCAGGTACTCCTTCGCAAAGGCAGCTTTGGTCCGGTCAAATTGATCTTCGTACCGTTTCGCTTCGTCGTGCCGTCCAATCGCGTCAGCCATTTCGGACATCATTTTTGCCGAAATCGCCAGGTAGACCGTGTCGATGTACTGCAGCGGTGTCTTCGCGCCCTGAGCCAACCAATCGCCCCATGCGTTGCCGTGTGCGACGCCCAAGTCGTTGACACTGGTCCGCTCCCGCCACTGCATGAATTTCGTCATCGGTTCCCAACACGTCTCAATCACACGTGTGTCCCCATATGCTTGCCAGATCGTCCACGGACAGATCACACCCGCATCCGCCCATGCCGTCCCAAAGTCTTGGCCGTGCTGGAACGGATAGGGTGCATATCCTGGAAACGCTCCGCTGGGCCGTTGCGACTCCATTAATTCACGCAACCACTTGGTATAGAACGCACCGATGTCGGCGTTGTACGCCGCCGTTGCGACATACGCTTGTGCGTCTCCGGTCCATCCCATCCGTTCGTCGCGTTGCGGACAATCCGTCGGCAGATCGAGGAAGTTCGCCCGTTGCGTCCAAACCACGTTTTGGTAGAGCCGATTGACCATCGCGTCACTGCACTGGAATGAACTCGTCATCGGTGTGTCGCTGTGCAAGACCAACCCGGTGATGGTATCGAGCGTGGGTTCGCCAGGAAAGTTCGAGACTTCGACGAATTGAAAACCGTGGAAAGTGAAACGCGGTTGATACACTTCACCGTCGGCATCCCCACGGCAAGTATAAAAATCGGTCGCACGCGCTTTACGCAAATTTTCGGTCATGATGCGTCCATCGGGATGCAGCATCTCGGCGTAACGGATCCGGACCTGCGTTCCCGCAGGACCGTTCACTTTCATGCGAATCACCCCGGCAAAGTTCTGCCCCAGATCGAAGACATAGATCCCTGGTTCACGTTCGGTTACCGATTGAGCCTTGATCTCCTGTATCACTCGAACGGGCACACCTGGAAACGCTTCGAGCTTCGGACGGACAAATCCAAACTCGGCTGGCGTTCCTGCTTTCCGGACGGGCTGACCTTGCTTTTCAGGATTTCGGAACTGGAAGAACGTCGCTGATTTGCTGCCGTTTTCCTCTGCCAATACAGCATGTTGCCAATCGCTGTCGTTGAACCCGGCAACATCCCAACCTGAAAACTCCTTCCGCGCGTCGTATGATTCCCCCATCAGCAAATCGGCTTCTCCGATCGGCCCGTCACCGGACACCTTCCACGACGCGTCCGTGCCAACCGTTTCGCTCGTTCCGTCGGTGTAGTGAATTTCCAACTGAGCCATCAGGGCAGGCGTTTTCCCGTATGTGGACCGCCCCGTTTTTTCCGTACCGATCCCGGTGAGCAAACCGAACCCGACGTAACCGCTGTACCAACCGTCCGCGACCCAGGCGCCGATAGCGTTGTCACCCTGTTTGACCATCTCGGTAACGTCGTATGTGTTGTAGTAAGCGCGTTGTCGGTAATCGGTCCAACCGGGTGCGAACATCGCGTCACCAACGCGGTTCCCGTTGAGATGCAATTCATAAATCCCAAGGGCGGTCGCGTAGATCGTCGCACGCGAAATCTGCTTCGGTGCGGCAAACTCTTTCCGATATTGTCGCGCGGCGGGCAAATGCAACACGCTGGGATCATCGTAGACCGGATCGGGGTCACGGTACGAAATGTAATCAGCGTTCCAATCGTCATCGGAGAGCAATCCCATCGACCATGATGAGACGTCGCTCCAGGCCGGACGATCTTCATCGGAAGCCCACGATTTGACCTTCCAAAAACACTGCTGTCGCGAACCGAGCGATTGACCGGCATAGGGGACAAACAAGGTTTGGTCGGATTCAACGCGTCCCGAATCCCAAAGGTCTCCGACGTCCTCGGCTAATTTCTCCTCAGACGAGGCAACCAGAATCCGATACGCGACCTGATACTGACCGCGTAAATCCGACTCCACTTGCCAGCTCAAACGGGGAGATGTGATATCGATCCCTTGAGGATCTTCCAGATACTCGCAGCGAAGCGTCGTCGCCGCCGTTGCGGGCAACTGACCAGCGGGACAGATCGTGAGAACGCACAAAAGGAGGGATGGAAAGAAAATTGTCTTCACGTTTCGCACATTTCAGGTGGGGAGGGGAGAGGAGGCGAGCACCGCAATGCAGGCCATCAGGGGACACTCAGTGGGCGATAACTCAACCTTTCCAAAAAGACTAGACCAAGAAAACGAATGAAACCTTCACGATCGATTTTTGCTCTAGCACAGAAGTGCCGTGTGTACCCACGACAGAATATGTGCCGATTGAAGCCGATTCTCACGATCTTCTCGTGTCGAATATCGAATCCGTGAGGAAGTTCGTCTGATTTTCGAAGGATTTCCTTCCCATGGGGGAACAATCGTCTTACTTTGGGGGTCTACACACTTGATCGGGGCAAAACGACGGGATTTGGATCACGTTGCCCCGTGACCACTCGGCAAAGCAAGATCAGGACTGCCTTCCAGACTCGATCGAGCTTGGCTACCACTCGATTCTTAGGGGGCAATTTGACGCATGCGACGTGCACTTTTCCTGATCTTTCTGCTTCTCGTTTTCACAACCCTTTTTGCACTCGCGTCACAGACCGCCGTCGCGGACTACACGCTCTACCGACTGCCCGGAACGGAATTGCAGTTGCTGCTCGAAGGATCCGTTACCCATCACGCAGGCGGCACCGCGACGCACCGTCACCCACGTGGATCGCTCCACTTCAGTGCCCATGATATTCAGGTACTCAAGAGCCCATCCGCTCAGACGATCTATTCGCGGCGACTACGCGAAGTTCGAAAGTCCAACGACGTTGACGAAGTACTCGAGCTTTCCAAATGGTGTCTCCAGAACGGAATGCTCGAGCAATCGAAGTCGCTGCTGAGCGTCGCGTGGAAAATTGACTCAACTCATGAGCAGCTAAGAAAACTCGCGGGCTTGATGCGTTACATCAACGCGTCCGTCCCCACCGACCCTGCAGTCGAAGAACACGCCCGTGACTACGTCGGCGGACGCGCGATGGAGGTCACCCGCAGCAAACACTTCCTGCTATTGCACGATGCGGAACAGAAAGAGGATGAAGTGACGGGCAAGACTCGTGCTGAGATGCGATTGAATTTGCTCGAGACGGTTTACGAATCTTACTTCCTCACGTTTGCATTTCGCGGCGTGTTTCTACGCCCGCCGAACAAGCGGTTGGAGGTCGTCCTGTTCAGTCGTCATGGTGACTTCCTTCAGATGGAACGTCGCCTCGGCGGCAGTCTCAAACAGACCGCGGGTTTCTACCTGCCCGATGAGAACATCTCCATGTTCTATGACTCCGGCACGTCAGAACACTTTAAGGTTCTCATGGAATTGGACAAACAACTCGTCCAAGCACGTGAGATCGCCAAAAAGAATCGCATGGCCGGCGCAGGCGATTTGATCCGTTTCGCCAAGACCATTGAACTGCTGATTGACATCACCCGCGAAAGTGAAGATGTCTCGACAGTATCTCACGAAGCGATCCATCATCTGACGGCAAACACCGGCGTCTTTCCACGCGACGGTGCTTTCGTTCGCTGGGTTCATGAAGGGATGGCATCCTATTTCGAATCAGCCAAACTCGCCAAATGGAGCGGTGTCGGTGTCGTCGATAAAACTCGCATCGGATATTACCGCGTACTCGAAGGCGACCCACTTCGCGGCAGCCTCGAATTCATCGTGTCCGATTTCGGTTTCGTGTTGGAGTCCACATTAGGAAACCAGTTGCCCGCTTACGGTCAAGCATGGGCGCTGACACATTTCTTGTTTGACCAACGATTCGATTCGTTGATGAAGTTCTACAAAAAGGTCGGCCAACTCAAAAAGCAGGAAGGAGAAATGACCGAGGAAATCTGGAAAGCCCGAGCCAACACCCTTCTCGAGATTTTTGACGAATGCTTCGGCGACCGCACCCAACTCGAACTCGAATGGAGACGCTACATGCGAGGTTTGAGAACCGACACCGAACGTCTCGCCGAGGAAATGGATTGATACCAATGCGATTGCTAGTTCTCGGATTTTTGGCATGCGTCCTGACCGCCTCGCACGCGGCACATGCCTGCGGTGAGTCATTGCGTTACCGTCCCCAGGTCGGACAAGAATGGATCTTCGGCGTTGAACTGCGCATCGTGTGTCGCGACGTGCGTAAGCCCGAAACCCGCAAACGATGTCGAATCCACTATCAAATCACGGCGGTGAATAATGACTCGTGGGAAGCGTCATTCAAAACGATCCCTTACGGTCAACACGGTCCGTATCGAAACCCCGAAGACATTCGAGGTCCGGTAATTCGCACGCAATCGATAAGCAAGGTGACGGTTCGCTCTTCCGGGCAAACACTCAATCATCCGGGCGTCCCCGATTTCGCCCGCGCGTCTCACGAGCGGATGATCCAGAACGCTGTGAGAATGAAGCAAATCAGTGAGAACAATCTCAAATATTACCCCGGCGTGTACCAATTTTGCTCGGGACAAATGCGGGCAAACTTTCAGGGTGAACTGCTCTCGGCCACCACGTCGACCAATTCGCCGTTGCTGCTCGGACCGATCATCGGGTTGCCGCTCGTCCGACTCTCAGAAAACGATACGTCCGAACCGTTTGGATACAAAGACATTCGGAAACTGAATTTCGTACGCGTCAAAGACGGCAATGCCGACACGACGGCCACATCCTACTCGCTGCTGCAAACTGTCACTCCCGCATCAAGCAGTTCACCGATCGTAGTCCAGTTCGACGTTGAAACGGAAATGGCTGGTGGCGTGAATACGGGCTCCGCCATTCGTTTGTCGGGCTCAGGATTCAACGATTTTTCGAGACGCGACGGGATGCCACTCCAAGGCAGAACCGACTACATCGTCCAAGGCCTCTCTTTCGGAATATCAGGAAAATCATTCGACGTTGAAGCCAGCTTCTTACGACTCGATGGTTGGCGACGAGAACTGTTCGATGCGATGATGATCGCGAACGCAAAAGCTCTCTCAAAAGCCGCGATGCCGCGTTTGCCGTCACAGCTAAGCGCGGAGCTTCAAACACGGTTGCTCAAACGTGATCGGATGATTTTCATCTCTGATCGCGACCCAATCTCCCGCTACGCGCCGCCTCCGCATGGATCAAAGATTTGGAATATCGTCGACGCAATGGCGAACCGAGAGATGGAAGATGAAAGCCCAGAAGCCAAGCCTTCAACGGATCAAAAACGAACGAACGACGCGATTGAACTTTCCCGTGCCATTCGCAAACGTTGGATTGATGTCTATCGTCTCGCCACGAAAGTAGAACGCAACTGGGCCGACACGAGCGGTTCGTTCAGCGTGCCGGCCCGTATGCTCGGCAGAACCGACACGAGCGTGGCGCTGCTCCGGACGGACAATGGCCAACGCATTAACGTGCCGCTCGAAAGACTCAGCAATGATGATCGCGAAATCGCCGAAACGTTCGGTTTAACGCCCGACGCACTCAACGAAGTGCGTCAAATCGAATCAACGCGTCCGGCGGGAACGTAGCGAGAGCGGTCCATCTCTGGATTGTGTCAACTCCGGCGCCGCGTGTCTCACCGGACTCTTCAATCGCTCGCTCTGATTCTCACGCGTCGGCAATCTGCCGTCGCATGTGCTCGACCAACCCTTGCAGCTTCTGTTTGGACAGCATGTTCGCGTGAGCCCCCTCGACTTCGATGACTTCTAACATGTCGTCGTCGAAAACGGTCCCCCAGCCCAACCGCGGATCGACGCGATCTCGACCGGGCCAATTGGCACGCAGTTTGGCTTTGTACAATGTCGCGGCTCCCTCAGCGGCGTCCGGGTGATACCCGTCAATCACTCGCATGTTCTTGGCGGCGACCTTCGCGTAAATCCCCTTCGTTCCGATGATACGTTCCAAACGTTCTTCCATCGTGATCCATCCCAACCGGTATTTAATCGCCAAGACCATCCCCACGACTCGTTCGTAGAGATACGTCCAACGTTGGCGTCCCTGGCATTGTTTTGCATACCGCAGGTGAAAGCAGAGATTCTGATGAATCGGTGCAGGCATCGGCAAACCAGTCCATGCGTCGATGATCGCGAGAGTCACTTGCTCACCAGCACGTCGCAACTGCTGCGAAACTTCGTACGCCACGACACCACCAAACGAAAACCCCGCGAGATGATACGGTCCGTGAGGCAGCACACGGCGGATCATTTGAACGTGATTTCGGGCGATCTCCTCAATCGTGTCCGGCGGCGTGCTCACACCATCCAAACCAAGCGGTTGGACACCGTACACAGGACGTTCTTTTCCGAACTCGGCGGCAATCTCGCGGAAGTTCAACAGGTGTCCGTCGATACCAGGAAAACAGAATAACGGGGCTTGTTTGCAAGGCGTCTCATGCGGCCCATTGGAATCCAGCGAGACCAATTCATTCCAATAGCCTTCGACGCGTGATTCGTCCTGGCGATAAACGTCCGCCAAATCTGAGATCGTCGGACTACTGACGAGTTTGGTAATCGACACCGCTCGGCCGAATTCCTTTTCCAACCGTGTGAAGAGAATTGCCGCGCTGAGCGAATCGCCTCCACAATCAAAGAAATTGCTACGCGAATCCAAGTCATTCACGCCCAACACGGATTGCCAAATGGCAATCAATCGATCGACCAGTGGATCACAGGTTTCCGGTGTGTCGTTCCGGTTCAGATCGCTCGACACGGTCGTGCATGGGATCGACGCCAACTTTCTTCGATCTACCTTCCCGCTCGCCGTGCGTGGGAACTCATCAACCAAACAGAACTGACTCACCATCATGTAGGACGGCACCTGCGAACCGAGATACTGCTCGAGTTCAGATACCGCCAGAGCCTCAGAATCAGACAACACATGGGCGATCAATTGCCCACCCAATCCGCTGCGTTCATACGTGACGACAGCCTGTCTCACGCCGGGGAATTGCGACAACACCACTTCAATTTCGCTGAGCTCAACACGGTGTCCGCGGACCTTGACCTGAAGATCGTTTCGCCGAACGAATTCAATTTGCCTGTCCCAGTTCAAACGACAAATATCGCCGGTTCGATAGAGACGTTCCGTTGGCAACTCATGATGTGGGTTTGCAACGAATCGCTCTCGCGTCAATTCTTCGTTGCCGAAATACCCTTCCGCCAAACATTCTCCGCCGAGATACAACTCGCCGTCGACGCCTTGCGGCACCGGTTGTTGATTCTCATCCAAAATCACCGCGATGCAGTGATCGATTGCACGACCGATCGGAGGAACTGCCGCCCACTCGGCCGGATCTGATTCCATCCGGTACGCCGTTGCGACATGCGTTTCGGTAGGCCCATAGTGATTCCACAATTGACATCCCGGTCGCTTCTTAAAAAACTCCCGCAAGACAGGAGTAATTTCCAACCGCTCTCCCGCCGTGATCACTTCACGCAGTGCTGACTCGTGCGCCGACTCGCCCGCGACCTCACAAAGCGTACGCAAAACGACAAAGGGGACAAAGACACGTTCAGCACGCGACTCCACGATGTGCCGCCATAATCGATGCAGGTCTCGTTGCAACTCACCCGAAATGAGTTGCAATTCGCCACCACTGCATAACGTCGCAAAGATCTCCTGGAACGAGACATCGAAACCCAGAGAAGCAAACTGCAACGTTTTGGTCGAAGTCGTCGCCCCACTGTTGTGCAACTGCCACTGCATCAAATTGCTGAGGGCCCCGTGTCGCATCGCAACGCCTTTGGGTTCGCCCGTCGAACCCGATGTGTAAAGCACATAGGCAAGGTGATCCGGCCCCAAGACGGGGAAAGAGACGTCCTTGAATGAATCAAAAGATTCCGTCTCCGCATCGACGTCAATGACGTGGATTTCCGATTCATCCAAATCCAGGTCGTGGACCAATCCCGATAAAGTAACAACCGATTTCGCACCGCAACGCTGCAGCATTCGTTGCCGTCGAGACGTTGGCAATGCCGGATCCATCGGGACGTAGCATCCACCGGCCTTTAATACACCGAGGACGGCAACGAGCATCTCAATGGAACGATCGATCGAAACCGCAACAGGAGAATTCGGCACGACGCCATTCCGCATCAAACGCACCGCCAACCGCGATGCACGATCGTCAATTTCACGGTACGTCAACGATTCCCCGGCAAAGTTCACTGCAGGTAAATCGGGAGTACGCTCTACCTGCGAGTCGTACAGCGACAACACCGATTCGAACGCGTGGGGTGCTCCTTCGATCAATCGAGACGACAACACGTCCTTTCGCTCTTCGGAAGCGAGCATCTCGAGTCGGTCGACAGGACACGACGGGTTTGCAATCGCAGCGGCCAGGAGCGACTGTACATGTTCGGCGAACCGTTCGATTCGGGTTCGTTGAAACAGTTTACAGCGATATTGCAAATCAACTTTCAATGCCCCCAACGACTCGTTCATACCGATCAACAAGTCGAACTTCGCGATCTGCGTATCCATCACAGATAGGTTCGAATCTAATCCGGATAATTGAATCGGCTCCGGTTCATTTTCCAGGACGAGAAGCACACGAAAGGGCGTCCCACCCATCGGCTGCTCGGAAAGAACCTCTTTCTTCAACAACTCAAACGGATAGTGACGGTGGGCAAACGCGTTAAGTGCCACTTCGCGGACATGCCCTTGCAGGTCTTCAAAGGAGCCGCCGGCGTCAAACCGCGTTCGCAGCGGCAACACGTTTATGAAATACCCGATCAGATTTTCCGTCGACAGTTCATCCCGAGTCGTCACCGCAGATCCGACGATGATGTCGTCCTGCCGAGTGTACCGATAGATGACCGCTTTAATTGCCGACAACAACGTGACAAAGAGTGTTGACTGTCGCTGCAACGAGAATTCTTTCGCGGCGTCCAGCAATTCCCCCTCGATCGTCAGCGAAACGGTGTCACACAACGCATCGTCGACGGGGCAATCGTCGGTCGGCAAATCCAGGACGGGCAGTTCGCCATCAAGACTCGCTCGCCAAAACTCACGATCTTCTGCGAGCGAACCAGTCTCATGCTGAAGCTGCTGCCAAACGGCATAGTTGGCGTACTGATGCTCCAGCGACGGTAAATGAGGCGACCTCTGTTCCTGGATCGAATTGTAAAACTCAGCCAAATCTTGGTGCAATACACCAATCGAATGCCCATCAAACGCGATATGATGCACGACCAAAACGAACCGAAACTCGGCAGGCCCGATTTGATAGATGGCCGCGCGAACGGGAGCCTCGCGATTTAACTGAAACGGGATCGTGGCAAACGCTCGTGAACGAGCCTCGAGCGTCTCCAAACGCGTTCCCGCATCGTGCGTTTGCAAATCAACCCGATCAATTTTGAACGGACCGGGCGGTAGCACGTTCTGCATTACCCCATCGTCCGCCGATTCATAGACGGTTCGAAGTATTTCGTGCCTCGCAACGAGGCGAGTGCATGCCTCTTCAAGAGCGTGCCCGTCCAACTCTCCCTTGAAGTCATAGACCAACGGGATGTTGTACCGTCCGCGGTTGTCAACCAAAAAATGTTCGATCCACAACTGTTGTTGATGAGACGAAAGCGGCGCCGACACGAGACGCTCCCGTCCAATCGTCGACTTTGGTTTGTCGCAATTCGAAGCCTGATGCGATAGCTCCTCAATCGCTTTGGCCATTTCGATCGTGTTGAGCGAATTAGCGAGAATGCCCCAGAACTCGAGCCGAACACCGTATTTTGCTTTTACCCGAGCGGCCAACGCGACCGCCGCCAGTGAATTCCCCCCCAGTTCCATGAAACCGATGCTTGAGTCTACGCCGGGCAGATACAACAGCTCGCAAAGTGTCTCTGAAATGAATGCTTCAGTTTCGTTGGCTGCATGTGAACTCTGCGTGGCATGGCACGAAACGGTCGGTGATGGAAGTGATTTACGATCCACCTTTCCGTTCGACGTCAGCGGCAAGGAATCGAGTGAAACCAACGCGGACGGCAACATGTAATCTGGGAGGCTGCGACTCAACGCTTCCTTGAGTTCCGCCAACGTCATGCTGCGTCCGTTTTCGAATACCGCATAGGCAATCAGACGCGAACCAGTTTTCTCGTCGCTGGCGATGACGACCGCCTCGCGGACGTTGCACATTTTTGTGATTTCCGATTCGATTTCACCCAAACCGATGCGGTACCCGTGGACTTTGACCTGGTGGTCTTTGCGTCCGAGAAACTCGAGATTGCCGTCTTCGAGGTAACGACACAGGTCACCGGTGCGATAGAGCGTCCCACCGACCTCAAACGGATCGCTAACAAATTGTTCGTCGGTCAGGTCAGGGCGATTGAGATATCCGACCGCCACTCCCATGCCGCCCAAACATAACTCACCCGTCTCGCCGATTCGACAGAGTTGTTGATTTTCGTCAACGACATAGCAACGTTGATTCCGCAACGGTTTGCCGTACGGAATGCTTCGCCATTGCGGGCCAACAACGTCGATAGGAAACACGACCGACCAAATCGATGCTTCGGTGCTACCGCCCAGCGAAATCAGTTTCGCGTCACGGGTCACTTCGCGAATACGGTCAGGAAGCGTTACCGGAATCCAATCACCACTCAGCATCACCAACCGCAGACTCGATAACTGCGACGCACCATCGAGATACGTGACCAACATCTCCATCAAGGCAGGAACGGTATTCCAAACGGACACACCGTGTCGCTGAATCAACGACGCCCAACTGCCCGGATCGAGGGCCTGATCTGGCGTGGGCAACACGATCGCGGCACCGACGGCCAGCATCCCAAATACATCGTAAACCGACAGATCAAATCCGAGCGATGACAATGCCAACACACGATCCGTATCACGAACACCGAAACGCGTATTGATATCACGGACCGTGTTCACCGGGCCTCGGTGATTCAGCATCACCCCTTTGGGCTTGCCCGTCGACCCGGAGGTGAAGAGTACATACGCGAGTGACGTCGCAGCGACCTTCGGCAAACTTGGGTGCGATGCCTCGGGCAGTCCTCGGACCGCAACGGTTTGTAAACCAGAGACCTCCTCGTGGATCGTTTCATCGAGCGAACCAACGACGAAACGGGTTTGGGCTTCGCGAAGAAAGAACGTGATCCGATCCCGTGGAAACGACGAGTTGAGAGGCAGATACGCGGCGCCCGCTTTCAAAATCCCCAGCAACCCGACGTACGCATCCGGCGTTCCGTCGAGGACCACACCGACAACCTCTTCGCCGGCAACTCCCATCTCGATCAACGCGCAGGCGACCCGTGTCGACTGTTCATCGAGTTCGCCGTACGTCAATTCGCGATCGCCATAGATCACCGCTACCGCATCAGGTGTGGCTTTGGATTGACGTTCAAAGAGTTCATGCAGGCACGGATCATCCGGCCAGGGATCACTCGTTTGATTCCATTGATGGATCAATTGATGTCGTTCATTCCGCTCGAGTCGTTGGCATCGGTCCAAACCTTCAACGGCCAACGATTTCTTAACCTGTGTGGCAAGGATTCCGGACGACTCGACGTGTGGGCGCAGATTCTGCACGGAAAAGAGATTACTCCCTCTCTGACGGCTTCCTATCCCTTCATTCCTGAAGTCCATTAAAGCCACCGGAAGGAAAGCAAACGCGTCGCCGCGTTAACGAATCGGAATCCTTTCCATGATGGCTCCTTCTTCTTACGAGGAGCCATCGTGGGCTCCTCCCGATGAATCGTTCTCAACTGAGCCAGGATTGCGACCAAAGCACTCAGAAAAGTTCCCGACGTGATGCCCATGACAAGCGTCATCGCGACTTTGGGACTCGATGGAATTTTGGACGCACTGGGCGATTGCAGCACGGTCAGGTTCGACAAGCTCTCGCTACTCAATGCTTGATCCATTCGCGCCAACTCAGATCGTCGTGCATAATCCTGGTAGCTCGTACGCGCCAAATCGAGTCGGCGTGAGATCTGTGCAAACTTGATTTCATTCTCATTGATCGACTTCAGTTCGCTTTTCGCGTCGGCAATCTGTTGGGCCAAAATCTCCTGACGGGCGGCGAGCGATGCCGCGATCGCTCGCTGATTCTGCAGTTCCGATTCCATTTCACGACGTGATTCGTTGACCCCCATCGTCACCTGAGTCAACCGATTTTCGGAATCGAGCGTTTCCTGAGCGGCCGCGATCTGCGCCCGCATTTGTCGAACCTTTGGATGCGTCGGCTGGTATCGCGACAGATACTCGCTTTCGTTCAACTGCAACGAGTAAAGCTGTTCACGCATTCCCTCAGCGGCACTGCTCGGCAAACCCGTTGTCTCGGCCAAACGAACCTGCAACGGTTGCTGAGCGACCATCCGCTCACGCGATTTGATTTCGCCATCGACTGCTTCGATTTGAGCGATCGTTTCCAACCACGCATCTTCGAGCGATGCAATCTGAGCGATTTTGACCTGGCGATGCTGATTCAACTCGGAAACACCACTCTCGTTTTTGAATTCGAGCAGTTCCGCTTCTAGCCTCGCCACTTCTTCGGCGGTTTGCTGGGTTTGGTCTGTGAAAAATTCGTTGGAACCTTCGGATTGGTGAATGCGGACATGAGCGTCGACGGACGATTCGATGATACGATCGAGTACCTCCGCCGCGAGTTTCGGGCTGATGGTCTCGTACCGTAACCCGATGATCGCCGTCGAACGCGGGTTGTAGATTTCCAAACCCTTTTCGAGCTTTTCGATCGCTTCATCGCGTGGGCTATCGACGTACACAGGACTGAGTTTCTTCAGCTCCTTCAAATCGATCGGCATCCAACCAGGCTCGTCGTCGCCTGTTTCCTCAAGGATTCGCTCTACACCAACCGCATCGACCACCTGTTCGAGAACGCCACGACTTTGCATCAGCGATTGAACGGAGTAGATCTCCTTTTCGCGTCCTTCCTGAACGGCAATGGTCTGTCCGACCGTCGCCGTTGGGTCGAGCCCCACGGTCTCTTTGCCCAAACGAATGAACAGCTTCGCTTCGGATGTGTACTTGAGTTTGGCAACTTTCAGCAAACCGATGGTGGCGATCATGACCATCGAAAAGACGATTAACATCTTTCCACGGTTTTGCCACAAGGCCTGGGTCAGGTCCAATGTTTTTTCAGTGCTCGGAGAATGGGTAGTCATGATAAAGTCATTCCTAAAGGGTCACCGATAACGACGGGGCGTTGATCCGGGCCGTCCGCGAATTGCGGATCAGCGACGGGATCTTGATGATGAGGTTGGTGGCGTCGGTGCCCGTCGAACTTGGCCCACTCGGCCGCGATGAAGTCCGACAATTCCTTACGAAAACGTTCGGGGCGAAAGCCCTCGGCATGTCGCCGGATGGACGACAAGTCATAGTGCCCGTGCTGACGTTCAAACGTCTCCACGGCTGCGACAATACTGTCAGGGGTTTGCTCGGCGAAGAAACAACCAGTAACGCCATCGATGACAGTCTCCAAACTGCCGCCGCGTCCGTACGCGATCACGGGCGTCGCACAAGCCTGAGCCTCAACGGGTGTGATGCCGAAATCTTCTTCCGCGGCAAACACAAACGCCTTCGCACCTTGCATCAGCTTGCTCATCCGGTCGTGCTTCAAATAACCGAGCAATTCCACGTTGGCAGGGCAGTTTGCCTTCAACGATTTGAACATCGGGCCGTCACCGACCACGACCAATTTGCGGTCAGGCATTTTTCGGAACGCCTCCACAATCAGATCGACACGTTTGTAGGGGACCAAACGCGACGCCGCGATGTAGTAGTCTTCTTTCTCGTACGTTGGCGTAAAGGCATCGACATCCACGGGCGGATGAATGACCTTCGCCGTGCGACCGTAACACTTCTGAATGCGGCGTGCGATGAAGTGGCTGTTCGCCACATACGCATCAACCCGACTCGACGAGACTTTGTCCCACAACCGAATGTAATGCAGGATGCTGCGGGTCAGCATGCTGCGAATTCCCCACGTCAAATTGGATTCGCGGAGATACTGAGCCTGGAAATCCCACGCGTAACGAATCGGCGTATGCACGTAACTGACGTGCAGTTGATCGGGTCCACAAATCACCCCTTTGGCAACGGCATGATTGGACGACAAAATCACGTCGTACCCACTCAGATCCCACTGCTCGACGGCCATCGGCATCAGCGGCAGATAGTGCCGCAACAGTTTCTTAAGGAAGGGGAGCTTTTGAATGAAGGTTGTGTTCGGCGTTTTCCCCTGCAAGAACTCTCGTTCGTTTTCAGGCAAAATATCTGCAACGGCAAACACGTCCGACTCCGGATACTCACGCAGCATCTGTTCCACGACGCGTTCGGAGCCCGCGTAAGTGGTCAGCCACTCATGAATGATAGCAACGTTTTTCATGGCTTACTGCGATGTCGCTTCTAAGGGGGATACAATTCGTTCGACGCACTGCGACTCGTCGCCGGCGAGTTGGCCAACCACCTCGAGGACTTTTACTGACGTCGCCTCCCAGCTGAAGTCTGCGGCCCGTTTTCGTCCGGCCAAGACAAGTTCCTGCTGCAGCGATTCATCATTGAGCAAACGGAGGATTCCCGCCGCAATACTCTCAGCGTCAATATCCACCAGCACCGCGGCACCTCCGGCGATCTCCGGTAACGACGTCACGTTGCTACACACGACCGGTGTCCCACACGCCATCGATTCAATGACGGGCAATCCGAACCCTTCGTACTCCGACGCGAGCACCGTGGCTCGGGCTCCCCGATACGCACACGCGAGTTCATCGTCGGTGACCGAGCCCAAGAAATGAACGTGTTGCGACAAACCTAATTTTTCAATCGTCGCGGTCGTGTGCGGCTCCGCTTTGCCGGTGATTTCCAAATGCACGTCGACGGTCTTCCGAACCTCGGCCAACGCGTGCAGCAACCCCGTCACATTCTTATGTGCTTTCTGATTACCGACATACAACAGGTAGTCGTATTCCGTTTCGCGTTTCGGCCCATCGACTTTGAATGCAGATCCCACACCGTTGTAGACAACGCCGACATGCGACGGATCCACACCTGACCAAGCAACAATTTCCTGCTTCGAGAACTCCGAAACGGTCAGAACCTTGAACGCTTTTCGCGCCGCCGGACGGATGACGTATTGATAGTACAACCGTTTTGGCAGCGAGGACTCCGCGGGATAGTTCACATGAATCAGGTCATGAATCGTAAAAACAAACGGCCGCTTCGTCGAAACGAGCCATGACAGCGGCGCGTTGTAGCTCGGCGAAAAATACGCCCCGTCGTTCTTCCAAATCGTGTATCCGAGTCTCAGGCAATCGAGCGGACTCGTGGGACTGCCGCTCAAGGTCTGCTCATCGAGACACGGCAACCGGTTGTTCAGCTCCGTGGCAAAACGACCGATCCCATGAGTTCCCATCCACCGGGAATCAAAAATGATTTTGCGTTGTCTTGTTGCGTCGCGTTGAGTCATGCCGCCACCTCTGTTTTCGGAGACACCAATGACGCGGCACCGGCCGCAGCGAACACTGCCAAGATCATGAACGTGAACGACCCGGCGGAGAAATAGTAAGTCCGCCAAAGTTCAAAGAAGCCGTACAGCACAATGCAACCGATCAAGCACATTAAGTTATCCGAACGCCAAAAATAGCTGCCGATCGTTGCCATCAAAAACGTCGACCACGCGATCACGGGGAACGCCCAAAACCCTAAATGACCATACATATCTACGAACGCGGAATTGGTCGTCAGCGTTTCACTGATGTCGACGTCGTGCAAGTACCACTGCGTTGCGACGCCACCGGAGTGATCTTCGACCTTCAATTCTTCCGGATGAAGGAACGTCGGAGTGACGTACAGGATGAGGTTCGAGAGCGATCCACGGGGCGGTTGATTGGCCGCGATCCTCGCAACCCCCATGCTCGCTTGAACGGGAGCACCCAAGTATCGTTGAATTTCCAGAAACGTCATCGCGACCGGGTTCTTCACACCGAAATAGTCGCGATAACTGCCTGCGCTACGGACCCATGTCAGAGTGACGATCAACATGGCCAACACCAGCCCAGACACACCGATCGTACGCGAACTGATTCGACCGATGTCGTTGAACCGGATCGCCAACCCTCCGGAAAAAATCACCGATTGGACAATTAGAATCCGTGCTGAGATTGCCGCCGCGGCTAGCAAGAGGACAAGATTCAAAACATCCAAACGCGTCAACTTCCGCAAGAACACGATCCGATAGATTGCGTACCCACCGACGAGCGACGACGTGTAGCGAAGCGAATAGAGCAGATTGTAGTTGTCGTAGAGAGCATCTTTGAGCAAATTGAATTGCTGGGTCTTGGCGAGCTCAACCAACGAAGGTCCCGCCCGCAACGCAGCTAACCAAGCACCAACCACACCCACGAACGCCAAGACTGTCAACGCAACATAGAACGTATGCGGGTCAATCGCATTTTTGGACATCAATGTGAGACGTGGGATCCCAGTCGCCACGCGTTGTCCGACGACCGCACACACGCAGATACACGCATACCAACTCGTCAAAATCGCGAGATTCGAAAACGTGATTTGCTCCCGAATCAGATACCCCGACGCTCCTTCCATCGACGGGCATAACCACAACACCACACCGATCAACAAAAACGGAACGAACACCAAACTCGGCTGCCAAATGACAGTCGCGAATCTGGCAAACCCGTTGGGCCGCTCCGGTTCGTGGGGCATCGTTTGAGATGCCGCGGGTGTAGTCGCTGACGTGGAAATGGGACTTCTTCGTTCCGAGGTTTAAGATGCAAAATGTTTTGCGGTGTCCTCGTGACTGATCCGCTGGCAATCTCAGGCTACAAAACGCGAAGGCGATACCGCCGTTTCGTAGCACTGACTATCGATTCGCTCGCCGCGCCCGATCGGGCGACAGCCATGAGCGGCCGAAACAACACACTCGATTTTCGATGCTGTGGCACCGTCGATCGGGAGAGCTTGATTCGGTCCAGTCTAATTAGGGAGTGTTTTTATCAAGGCGTCATTTTCTCTCTATTTGGCCAGCTTCCCGACGGTATTGCGGAGAATATCCGGTAGAGACGTCAGAACCCGCAGATCGAGAATCGTCCATACTCCGACTGACCGACGGGCGTACAAACAGAACCCGATACACTGCAACGAAATGATCGAGGCGCACGCGATTGCCAGACCGACGATTCCCCACTCCGCGGTCAGCAGAACACCGGACAGCAACAATGCGATCGATGTCAGCACGTTGATCCACAACGCCTTCATGTGCTCTCCCGACATCATCAACGTCAACTCAGCCGCACCGGCGGATACGAAAACGAGTTGGCCTACGCACAAGATCCGCAATACCAGGGCACCGTCGGCGTAGTACTCGCCAAAAATGAAGGACGTGATCTGCGCGGGAAAGAGCAGCAACGGAATGCAGACGGCGAACGCGGCCAATGCCGCCAAGGTCGCGGCGAAACGCAAGATCCGCTGCAAATCGTCCAACCGACCTTGTGCCCGCAACTCAGCGATCGATGCGATCACCGTCAAATTCACTAACTGCATCGGCATCCCGATCAACAACATCAGTCGCCGGGCGGCACCATACAGAGCCAATTCATCGTGATTTACGATCGCACCGCCGATCCAAATGTCGGCCTGCCCGGTGATATAGGAAAGACTCTGCGCCAACATCAGTGGCAAACACGCGACCATCAACACCGACATGGGCAATGCCTCGGTCACCTGATCGTTCGAATCGATTTCCCTCAACCGGGCTTTCCCGACGCGATACAAAACGATGACCGCAATCGGCGTCAGCACGCAAAGCGAGATCGCGCAAAACAGCATCACCTGCTGCAAACTCATCACGACGAACAGACTCAATCCGATCGTCAATCCGATGAACAGCAAATTGCAGAGCGGGCCACCGAATTGCCCGGTCAATAAAATCGAAAACCGCGAGTCATGAAAGCTGCGCAGCAAACTCGCACATAACTGAATCGCCGCAGCACCAAACACGCTCAACGCTACCAACGGCGCGATCACTTCCAAATGTTGCAAACCGAACAGTGGCTCGCCGGCGACATACAGGAATCCGGCGCTCAATAAACTGCCGATCGTGATCGCAAAGATCGCGAGTTTCGTGCCTTGCTTCAGCGCCGCGGCGGCGCCCCGAGCATCTCCCACGCCGATCCGTTCAGAAACAAATCGAACCAATGCGGTATGCATTCCGAACATCGCCACAATGGCGGCGAACGTGATGATGCTGCCCAACACAAAGAACACACCGACGTCAGCGGGCGGCAAGACTCGGACCAAGACAACATTGAGACCGATCGCCGTTGCGATGCCCAACAATCGTCCGCCGACAACCCAAACACTCTCGCGGAAAAGTCGCTTTTGCGTCCCTTTCATTTCTGCGGGTTTCGGCGATTCCACCACCGCTTCGACGGCCTGCGTGCATGATTCGGTTTCCGCCGTAGAGGCCGAAGGGACCGACACGGCTACCGGCAGATCAATCGCCGATGTGTTGAGCTGTTTCACACTCATCCAGCTAAAACGCCCCTTCTCTGAGCAAGACAACGCGAATCGTTGACAGCAAAATACAGAGATCCAACCACGGCGACCAGTTCCGTACGTAGTAACCGTCTAATTGGACGCGTTCTTCATAAGTCGTGTTGTTGCGTCCGGAGACCTGCCAAAGCCCAGTGATTCCCGGACGGACTCGCAGGTACAGGTCATAGCAATCGCCGTAACGGTCGACTTCCGCCTGCACGATCGGGCGTGGCCCGACCAAACTCATTTCGCCGAGCAAGACGTTCCAAACTTGAGGCAACTCATCGAGACTGGTCTTTCGCAGGAAACGACCGACGAGAGTGACACGCGGATCTTTTTTCAACTTGTGATCACGCTCCCACTCCTGACGCAATTCTTCGTGGTTCTGCAGGTACTCTTCCAGAATCGCGTCCGCGTTGGGAACCATGGTGCGGAATTTCCACGCACGGAACGGTTTACCATGCAGGCCCAATCGCTGTTGTGCATAGAAGACCGGCCCCTTCGATGTCAGTTTAACGATGGCGGCCAGAATCACCATTAAAGGGACACACATCAAAACCACCAACAACGTCAGAAGGACATCCGTTCCACGTTTGATGACTTGGGGGACCGGCATCAATAGACGTTCTTTGAGTTGCAACCCGGGATAGCCACCGCAATCGGCCGCACCCGTCCACAAACTCGGAAGGCCCGCCAGATCAGGCACGACCAAAGTGTGAGGGATCATGCCGGCATAGTCGTCGACCAAACGCAAGATTTCTTCACGCGGTCGGTCGGGCATCGCGACCACGCACCATGTGACGCCAAATTCACGCACCAAATCGGGAACTTCGGATGTGCGTCCGAGATAACCCTGCGCGGCGGCTTCGCTGCGAATGGAATCATCGACAATCCCGATTGGTCGCAATCCCCATGTCGGGTTGTCTCGCAACGATTCGTAAATGGAGACTCCTGTTTCGCCGGTTCCAAAGATCACCGTCGGGGCGCCCCACCAATTGGTCCGTGACAACAACGAACGCGTCACCCCGCGAGATACCGGCAGCGCGATTAATAACGCCATCCAAACGAGGCCGACTTGCACCAACATCCACGGGTCGCGAGCGTGCAACAACGTTGCTGCGGCGAATGTCGACATCACGACGCAAACCACCATCGACGTTTGCCGGATTTCGACTGCGGGTGTCATGCCGATTCCAGGGTACAACCCGAGCATGGCGAAACTCGCAAACATCACCGATGCCGAGACGCAGTACATCCATAAAGGATCGAAACCGCTGCCGAGCCCCCAAATTGAAACCGCGAGCACCATGGCGAGCAACAACGTAACCGCATCGGAAACAATCATCACGGCATACGTGGCGATTTGCCTGACGGTATGCCAGGCTGATTCGACGACGGCTTCTTCGGTTGGCGTCCGGACGTGCAATACGTCCACGTCCCCAGCCGTGCTTGGCTCCTGAAGGACGACGCCTCGACGTTCGACGAAACGGGTGACAGATAAAGATTGTGGAAGACGCATTAAAGACTTTTCCGGCTTTTAGAAATGCTTGGAACGTCCTGGAGGGTGTGACAATTTCGCACAGGGCGGAGTTTTTCCCTCTGGCCTGCAGCGTCAGCCCACATTACTCAGTCGATCCGCAAAATCTACGCAAAACCATGGCGTCACCACCTCTTAAAACCACCCAAACATCCCATCCCACTGCTTCAATATGAAGATTCCGTTACCACTATGGTCCGTTCGCGCACGGTGCGTTTGAGGTAATGGTGGACCAGTTGCCTGAACAAAAACCATAAAAAGGCCGAAAAAAGCACCAAGAACTTCCATTTTTGCTCCCTGCCCAACAGAACATTTAGGGGGATTCGCAGTTTCCGAATCCGGTCACCCCGACACCCTCGGGGTACGCAAGAAGTTGTTTTGCTAGCAAACCCAGTTTCAATTTTCGCACCCCGACATCCGCCACTACAAACGTCACAGTCCCGACCACACGGCCAAACACTATCCGCAGCGACTCGCCATCGATGACCGATCGCAATCGAATCCCGTAGAATGTCGGGGAGAAGACAGGAAGAGCAGGAGTGGAATACCTAAGGCTCTGCCAACCTGCCAACCTGCCACCTGCCACCTACTCCCCCCAACCTCCATGCCTTTTCCCACTCGACCCGCCATCTCAACATTTCTCGCGTTCACGTGCGGGCTCACTTTCGCGGAAGATTGGCCTCAGTGGCGTGGGGTGAATCGCGATGGCGTCCTGCGTTCGATTCCCGAACTCGTCTCGCGGTTGCCTTCCGGAAAAATACCGCATCGATGGAGCGTTCCGATCGGGCCTGGATATTCGGGGCCAACGGTTGCCGACAATCGCGTCTACGTTACCGACCGGCAGTCCGACAATGATCGTGACAGCCGCGAACGCGTCTTGTGCTTTGACGCCGCGACGGGCAATAACGTTTGGACACACGAATACGAGGCTCCTTACACGATCCAGTACACCGCGGGTCCCCGCGCGTCCGTTACGATTGATTCGGGCCGTGCGATTTCAGTCGGCGCGATGGGACACCTTCATTGCTTTGACGCCGCCTCCGGCGCACTGCATTGGAAACACGACCTCGAACAGGAATACGATGCCGATCTCCCAATCTGGGGAATCGCCGGTGCACCGCTGGTCTACGACGGACTCGTCATTCAAATCGCATCAGGTTCGTCGGGTGCCTGTGTGATCGCATTCGATTTGGCCACCGGCAAAGAACGCTGGCACGCGTTGAGCGAACCTGCAGGCTACAGTGCTCCGATCATCATCCGCCAAGGCGACCAGGACGTCGTGGTATGCTGGACCGGGGCCAGCATCACGGGATTGGATACCAAAACCGGTAACGTGTTTTGGCGAGTCGCGATGCCGTCTCGCAACATGCCCATCGGAGTACCAACACCGATCACGGACGGCAAACATCTGTTCGTCTCATCCTTTTATGACGGCTCCATGATGATCGAACTCGATCAAACCGAACCTAAGGCGACCAAGCTCTGGCACCGCGTCGGCATTGATGAAAAGAACACCGACGCTTTGCACTGCATGATCGGCACGCCGCTATTCAAAGGCGATCGGATTTACGGCGTCGACAGTTACGGTGAATTGCGTTGTTTGCGAAAGTCCAACGGAGATCGAGTTTGGGAAGATCAAACCGCCGTCCCTCGCAATCGCTGGGGAACGATCCATATGATTCAACACGGCAACAACGAAATTCTCTTCAACGACCAAGGCGAACTCATCTTCGCGACCCTTTCTCCCGAAGGTTTCACCGAACACTCGCGAACCAAACTGCTGGCCCCGACTCGCAAACAATTGCCGCGCCGCGGCGGAGTCACGTGGGCACATCCGGCGATCGCGGACGGATATATCTACGCCCGCAGCGACGACCAGCTCGTCTCGGCATCGCTACTGAAATGAGCCGCGGGAGAATCCTTTCGCGTCAATACGCCCCCCACGCTCGCTTGCGTTTGCCTTCGTTGTATAAACAATGCAGACAGACATCATGAACACACCTGTTAATCGAACCTGTGGAGAACTGAGATGACTAAGCGTGCCGTTTTGGCCGGCGGATGTTTTTGGGGCATGCAAGACCTCATCCGCAAACTCGATGGCGTTGAAAAGACGCGAGTCGGATACTCGGGCGGCGACGTCCCGAATGCGACTTATCGCAACCACGGAACCCACGCTGAGGCGATTGAGATCGAATACGACCCGGCGAAGATTTCGTATCGGCAACTGTTGGAATTCTTTTTCCAAATCCACGATCCGACCACTCCCAACCGCCAGGGAAACGATCGCGGGCCGTCGTACCGTTCCGCGATCTATTACACCGATGACGAACAACGGGAAGTCGCGCTCGATACCATCGCCGATGTCGACGCGTCCGGCCTATGGCCCGGCAAAGTGGTCACCGAAGTCGAGCCCGTTGGCGATTTCTGGGATGCCGAACCGGAACACCAAGACTATCTCGAACGCATCCCAAACGGATACACGTGCCACTTCCCTCGTCCCAATTGGGTCCTCCCCAAACGCGATGTCGCGAACCCGCAGTAATCGAGCACGCAACGCAATCGGCAATGCCGCCGTTCGAACCGGGATGGTTGATCGAAAAACGGGACCGTCTCGAGCGACGTACCGGGTCAAGACTCGAGACGCACCGGGCTAGACTTCCCGCCGTCTCAACGCAGCGACATGCGAACCCGGGTCCCATCGGCGGGCTTTGTCGATACGCCCGCGCGAGCCGGATTCTCGGCTTGCGCGGCGGTGAACCGAAACGTCTTCACGAACGCCCCCACGGTTAACCCGACTTCTAATTCACCGAGATGTTTTCCCGGGCATACTCTCGGTCCATGACCAAATCCGAAATGCAGGATATCTTTGGTCGCGCGCCCCGAATCGCGAAGATGCCGCCAGCGGTCCGGCTCGAACGTTGTCGCCGGATACCCACTCGCCTCCACGCCCCAGTGATCCTCGTGACGATTGGCGTGCCATACGTCGAGCAAGAGATGCGTCCCCCAAGGGATCAATAACTTCCGACCGTCCGCCGCCGTCACCCACGTGTCAGTGGTAGCCCGGCGTGGCAAAAAGTACAAGGAAGGTGTCAACCGCAACGTCTCGTCCAACACCGCACGCAAGTACGTTGCTCCCGCCAAGACCTCTGGCGTGTAGACGTCAATGTCTTTCACCTCTTCGTAGACACGCTCCTGCGATTCGGGATGACGGGCCAAATGAGAGATTGCCCACGTCGCGTAGGACGTCGTCGCCTCGAGGGCTCCCGCCAAGAAAACTTTGAGGTTGCTGACCAACTTCGCGTCCGGTGCCTCCGATTTGAACTGCCTCCACAATGCCTTCTGCTCACCACGCGGCGCCAAAATTAACCCGGTCAATTCCTCGAACGTCGCGTCGTCTTCTTTCGCTCGCACGATCCGGTCACTCACGCTCGGAAACTTGCGCCACGGAATCCCGAATCGATTTTTGACCGTATCGGACACGATATGATCGATCACTCGTTCCAGTGCCGGGACGTACTTTTCTCGTAGTTCGTCGTAGCTGATTTCGGCGCCGAAGAAATTGTTGGTGAGCATTTCCAACATCACGACTTTGACTTCCGGTTCCAATGGAATCTCCACCGAGTCGGCGCCACTGTTGGTCAGATGCTGTCGCAGCACATCGATCCGACTTCGCACCGTTGCACGAAACGTATCTGCAAACTCGCAGAACTGCTCGGGTTGAAACAGCGTCGTCTTCCCAAACGGGCAGGCGGCAATCTTCCGTTGCTTCTTCCACTCCGCACCGTTGGCATACAACAACGTGTCCGTACCCGTTGCCCGCGCAATGCCCACCGATGGCAACGTATCACGATCAAACTGTCCCTCCCGATCTCCCGTCGCGGTCGCAATCGCCCGAATCATTCCTGGATCGCGGGTCACCAAAACAGGTGCAAATCCCGGCACGTCAAGATATCGATTGTGTCGTCCCGGGCCCTCTTCGGCGTCCGCGTTCCAGAAATACGATTCGAGAATCTGAACAGGGTCTTGAAAATTCCAACGATGGGGAAACGGCTGCGTCGGCCGGTCCGACCCCGGATCAAACAGCCGAACACGCGAGGGCGTGCAATCACCTTCAAACGGACAAACTGCAAAGAGTTGTTTCGGCAGCCGCGTGATCCGTCGATACCCGGGAACGTGATCCTGCATGAATCGTGTCAAGTTGCGCATCAGCGATACATCCTTCTGCGAGGCACGTCAAAACCAAAACGCGAACCAGACCGAACGCTTTCACTCGAGTCGCGATCACCGATCCGAGAGCAAGGCCTCGCGGCAATTCTACCACGACATCAACATCACCTGATTTCAACGTCCATCAGGCGTTTGTTGCCAAACGTCAGGACCTAAATTCGCGTGGGAGGCCAAAACGCAGCCATCGGTCGGTTGATAGCCGCGATTGTAACACCATCGCGATACCACAAAAATTCCCAGTCGTGCATCAACGCGATTTAATCACGGCTCAGCCACGTTGTTTCCGCCGCGCGAGCAAGATGACCGACGACCGGGCCTGCGTCAGATAAGACAACTTGTCTCCGATTTCGACTCCATCGCCAATGTCGTCCGGTGAGGGCAGGTCGGTATCAATCATCCGCATCCATGGATTGAATTTGGCGGGAACCTGAGGCAACTCGAATTCAATCGGCTTCCAATACGTGTTGAAAATCAAGTGGTACCAACTGTCGGCGGTCGGAATCGTGAACGAGATACTGTGAGACTGATCACTCCAATCCGGACAGTGCAGTTCGCGTCCGTGCCATTGGACTTGAGAGCGTGAGATCACGTTGGTGAGCGTTAGATTCGGATCCGAACGTTCGGGCAATCGACTGCGATATTCCAACAGGTATTTGACGAACCGATGGATGCCAGCATGTTTCTCAAGAAAACTCCAATCCAGCCAACTGATTTCGTTGTCCTGACAATAAGCGTTGTTATTGCCCAATTGGGTGCGACGCATTTCGTCCCCCATCACCAACATCGGAACGCCGAACGCAAGCACATTGATGGTGAACAGGTTCTTGATTTGTTTGATCCGCAACCGTTCGATTTCAGGATCGTCCGTCGGCCCTTCCACACCACAATTCCAACTGACGTTCTCATTATGACCGTCACGGTTGCCTTCTTTGTTGGCCTCGTTGTATTTCGCTTCGTACGTCACGAGATCGTTCATCGTGTAACCGTCGTGCGACGTCACGAAGTTGATACTCTGTTCCGGCTCTCGGTTGCGATGTTCGTAGATATCGGGGCTGCCGAGGAACCGTTTGGCGAACGTACCAACGGTACCGGCGTCGCCTTTGACGAATGAGCGGACGTCGTCGCGAAACTGCCCGTTCCACTCTTTCCAATGGTCACCAAAGAAATTCCCGACCTGGTAGAGCCCGACCGCATCCCAGGCTTCGGCGATCAGCTTCGTTCCGCTGAGCACGGGATCCGTCTCGATATCCCACAAGATAGGCGGGTTGGCTTGCGGGTGCCCGTTGATATCCCGTGACAGCACCGACGCGAGATCAAATCGGAACCCATCGACGTGCATTTCCTCCACCCAGTACCGCAGGCTGCTGAGGATCAATCGTCGAACGACCGAATGATTGCCATTGAGCGTATTGCCGCAACCGCTGTAGTTTGCATATTGCGATCGTTTGACACCGGTGGAATCCTGGTAACCATCCAAGATGTAATAGGCTTGGTTTTCGAGTCCCTTGAAACTGTACGTCGGGCCGGCTTCATTTCCTTCCGCGGTATGGTTGTACACGACGTCCAAGATCACCTCGATGCCCGCCCGGTGCATCGCTTTGACCATGTCTCGGAACTCGTCCAAAACGGCAAGCGGCGAGTCCACCGACGCGTAGTCGGCATGGGGGACAAAGAACGCCATCGGGTTGTATCCCCAATAATTGCTCAATCCCGCCGGCGCCTCCTGCGGATCAAACTGAAACACCGGCAACAATTCCACCGCGGTGATCCCGAGATCTTTCAGATAGGGAATCTTCTCGATCAAACCGGCGTACGTTCCGCGTTTCTTCTCCTCCACACCCGAACTGGGATCGATGGTAAAACCACGAACATGCATCTCGTAAATCGACGTCTTATTGAACGAATGATACAGCGGCAGGTCGCCTTCCCAATCGTAGGCTGATAAATCCGCAACGACGCTCTTCATCGCATAAGGCGACGAGTCCCCCGGTCGAGCGCACGCCTTTCGGTCGAACGCTTTGGGAACCGCGATCGCTCGTCCGTACGGATCCAACAAAACTTTTTCGCCGTCGAATCTCAACCCATGATCAGGATCAAACGGGCCGTGAGCTCGAAATGCGTAAATCTGGCCCGACACGAGTCCGTCGACATGCACGTGCCAATAGTGAAACGTCCGGTGCTGAACGGGATCGAGACGAATGATCCGTGAGGGGGCGCGGTCATCGACGTCATCAAACAGTAACAACTCCATCCGCGAGCAACTCTTGGAATGAATGCTGAAATTCACTCCATCGGGGGTAATCGACGCGCCGAGTGGATAGGTGATACCGGGTGAAATACTGGAATCCATGACAACGACTCAAACGGAAAGCGACTAGATGCGACAGGGCGATTGCGAAACACTAATTCCACTTCATGGGGTTCGCAATGCGACATCGTAACTGGTAACGAGACCTAGGGACGCTCCGCAGGAGCATCAAAATGAAAGTTACCGCACGTCGTCTGCCAATCAACGTTGGCCTTCCTCACAGCACCAACAGCGAACCGAAACCAACCTGTGTCAGTCGATTCGCCATCGCCTTGCGAATCTATTCTGATTGATTTGCCCCCCGCGTCACCTCGGTCGCTTCAAGGTCATCTCGCCGAACTCGCCTTGCCGGACTTCCACGTTTGCCTCCTTTTCAGATTCAATTCGCCGCTGAAATCGTGTTTTCACGGGGCTGCCCTCACCACGGACGGTCGACGCTCCGGTTTACGTCAACACGGACAAACTTGCATTACAACACGGTATCATCAACGACTCAAAACGCGTCGCAAATGCTAAACGGACGATCGTCCAGGAAACGAGACAGAGATTGCCTCGATGTTTTCGACATGCGGACTACGAACCGGCTTGCACGACCGGTTGTGTGTGCCGGTCACTGCAAAGGACGACGAGCAGGTTCGAGACGAGTGTTGCTCGCTGTTGATCATCCAATTCGACGATGTTATCTCGTTTGAGATGATCGAGTGCCATGTCCACCATTCCGACAGCCCCGTCGACGATCTTCGTACGTGCGGCCACGACGGCGCCCGCCTGTTGACGCTGCAGCATCGCGGATGCGATTTCGGCCGCATATGCCAGATGGCTGATCCGTGCTTCGATCACCATCACCCCAGCGGTGTGAAGTCGTTCTTGGATGTCATCGCGGAGCCTACTGCAAATCACGTCCGTGCTTCCACGAAGTGACTCCTCGTGGTCCTCGCTGTCATAGGGATAACGCGTCGCGAGATTACGCAACGCGGCCTCGCTCTGAACTTCCACAAAGTTCTGATAGTCGTCCACCTCGAACAGTGCCTCGGCCGTATCCACCACTCGCCAAACGACGACCGCTGAAATCTCGATCGGATTGCCGTCGCGATCATTCACCTTTGACGGCCGGCTTGCTGAGCGTGATTTCTGTTGCACGACCGTGCCCGCGGAGTCTTTCTTTTCCGGATTGGATGTCGAGCCCGTTTCGAAGTTGCGAATGCGGAGACTCACCCGCTTCTTCGAATAAAACGGATTCACCCAAAAGAATCCCGATTGCTTGACCGTGCCTTTGTAATCTCCAAACAACAGCAACACCCGCGAGTCGTTCGGTGCGATCGCCATCAACCCGAACAAACCGATCAGTGCAAACGGAATCATCACGACTCCCAGGATCGCAGACACAGCATTCTCGGAAATCGCTCCACTGACCAACAGAATCGCTCCCAAACCCAAGGCTCCCAGGCATCCCGCCAATGCCATCCATCCCGTTCCCGGAACGATCAGCTTCTCGGAATGCTCGCCCGATATTGAAGAGTTACTCGAATGAATAGAAGAGTTCGACATCGAATGTCACCTGGGTGTTAGAGGGCAAGACAATAAACGGCGGACCCGATGGGCCCAACGGCCGTTTGCGACTCTCTCACAGGCTTCATATGACCGGATCGGGGGCGCAAATTGCCTGCGAATCGGAACACGCAGGTTTCCGACACACCAAAATCACGGGCACGTCGTCTGTTTTGTCAAAACCTGCAATGCGAGTGGTTCGACAGCCGGAGTGCTGGTTCGCATGGACTTCCCGATCGTCGACACGAACGTATCAGGATGCTCGATGATATCGGCCGTCATTTTGTGATGGTGATAATGCATCGCACACTTGATCACGTAGTAGAAATAGATCGCCGGGTCGGTCAACCGCTGTCGCACCACGTTGAGGATCCGAGAGCGATAGATCTGTCGTAATTCTCGATCAGGCGTGTGTCGCATTAATCGCCAAAACAACACCGCGAATCCGGCGAAATAAAACGCCGATTGGCGGAGTCGGAGCAGAGGGCGCGCACGAAAGTGATCGGTGTCAAAAACGCGTGTTCGAAAACCGCCTGTGATGAACAAATCATCGAGTCGATCGAAATAGACATCAGGCTGATACGCGTGTCGCATCGTTTCGATGTAGCCGTCGCGAAGTTCTTCGCGTGTCATTTGTTTCGGAATCACGTTGGTTCCAAACGCCTGGTCGTCATTCGTGTCGAGCCGACCTTCTTGCTGCAATCGTGCGTGCAGCGGTGTTTTGGGGATCGCGTGCAACAGACCGATCATCGCATGGGCAATGCGTGACTCCTTGAGAAACGTCTTCTGCGTTTCGAATATCTCAGTGGTGTCATTATCGAAACCGACGATCAGCCCACACCACACTTCGATCCCGAAGTCTTGGATCTGATGAATCTTTTCGAGCATCGTGCCGCCGCGTTCACGCACGTTTTGATACTTCTTTGTCTCTTTCAGCGATTCCTCGTTCGGAGTTTCGATCCCGATAAAAACAGACTGGATGTTGCACCGCGCCATCAACTCCATCAACTCATCGTCTTCGCATAAATCCAACGATGCCTCGGTACTGAAGGCGAGTGGATAGCCATTGTCCTCCTGCCACTTTGCGACCTCTTTCAGCACCGGTTTGATCCCGCGTTTATTTCCGATCAGATTGTCATCGACGATGAAGGCGATTTTCAATCCTTCACGGCGCAAACACTCCAATTCGTCGATAATTTGCGATGGTTGCTTGATGCGTGGCTTCCGCCCGAACGTCACAATGATGTCGCAGAACTCACATTGAAATGGACACCCACGCGAGAACTGCAAACTGCCGAACATGTAATATTTGTTTTTCAACAAATCGTGCCGAGGTGTAGGCACCGTCGACATGTCGGTCCGCGCGGTCTGTTCATACCGATATCGGTGAGTGCCCTGTTGCCACTCGTCTAAGAATTGCGGCCATGTCGTCTCGGCTTCGCCGATAAAGATCACATCGGCGAGGTCCTCGAAGTAGTCCTCTTCGACTGTGACCCAGGGCCCGCCGAGTGCCACAAAGATGTCGCGAGATTTCAACTCTTGCAGAATTTCAGCCATTCGGAACCGCTGCACGCTCATTCCGGTAACGCCGACCAAGTCAAAATCGGCAAGGGCTTCGAAGTCGATCGGCTCCACGTTTTCGTCGATCAACGTCACGTCGTGTTCGGCGGGCGTCAGTGCCGCGAGCAACGGCAAACTGGCCACGGGCATGTTAGCTCGCCGGCCCAACATCGGCTGTGCATGTTCGAGCCCCCAGTACGAGACCTCGAACGCTGGATTAACAATCGCGATCTTAACCATATCCGACAGCCCGATTCGAGGAGACTCAGCACCAACGCGGAACACCGTCCTTCGTTGTACCAGGAATCCTCAACCGCTGCCGATCTTTGTATCTGAACCGCGTTTGCGATTTAGTAGCGGTAGTCCGCTCCGTCTCGGCTCCGTTGGCAACTGGCTTCGATCTCGGCGAGTTTTTGACTCAACACTGACAACCGCTCCGGAGAAGCGGCCGACAGGTCGTTTTCCTCGTACGGGTCTTTACTCAGATCGTAGAGGCGAGTCTTGCCGCCCTTCTTGGCTTCTTGAAGCAACTTCCAATCTCCTGAAATGATAGCTTTGCCATCAATGCCTTGGACGAGACGCCGGTAACCGAAGAAGAGGTCGCGATCCAACATGTCGACTTTGCCTGTCATCAATGGCATGAGATCGACACCATCGATCGGAAGCGACTTTTTGATCGCCGAATCGCCGAGGCAGATGCCCGCAATCGTCGGCAGATAGTCGACCGTCGAACATCTCGCGTCGGTGGACGTTCCCGGCGGAATCACACCTGGCCATTCCGCACACGCGGGCACCAACAATCCACCGTCATACATCGTGTGTTTGTGTCCGTGAAAGCCGCCGGTGGACGCGACGCCTTTCTTCGCCAACCCGTCGGCAGGACCGTTGTCACTGCAGAAGAAGACAATCGTTCGTTTCTCAATTCCCAGTTCACGAAGCTTTGCCCGCAGACGACCGATCTGTTCGTCCATCGCGGTGATGCATCCGTACAAATTCTGCCTCGCTTTGCCAGATTTGGGATAGAGTTTCTTGTACTCTTCCCCCGCAACAACCGGTTCGTGAGGCGTGTGGAACCAAACCGTTGCCAAGAAAGGCTGATCCTTATTCGCCTCGACGAACGGAATCACGCGATCCATGATCACACGACTGTCGTCGCCGTCCAAATTCTCTTTCGCCTCGACGCCGTTTTGAACATAGGGGAACCCGCCTTTCCACGGTTCACCTTCTTCGCCGCCCCAACTGTCCCATCCCTGTGGTGTGACAGTCGGGTTCCAAGTCGGTACCGCACTCGTCGTCGCGAAGTATTCGTCAAAGCCGTGATGCGACGGCGGTGAATAAAAACCTCGCGTGCTGACTTCGTCCGCCTTCACCCACCCGACATGCCATTTCCCGAAGAACGCGGTCCGGTAGTCCTTCTTCTTGAGCATCTCTGGGATGGTCGTTTCGCCCACTCGCATCCCGCCAGTATGTGCGGCGAGAATTCCATACCGAAACGGATAACGCCCTGTCAAACAACTGCCACGGGTGGGCGAGCAGAGCGGCGCGGCGGCGTAAAATCGTTCGAACCGCACACCGGAAGCCGCCATGCCATCAAGGTTTGGCGTTTGCAAAACTTCATTGCCGTTGAAACCCACATCGCCCCATCCCTGATCATCGCTCATTAGCATGATCACATTGGGCGTCGAAGGCAGTGCCGAATCCGCCGTGCTTTCGGGGTTTTCATCCGCCGCGCAGACGGAGAGGGATGTCGCGAGTGCAAACAGAACGACGCTGAGCGTCGAAACAATCAGGCTGTGATTCATGGTATTCATTCGATAATTTCGCCTTCGGTCAACACGTCGATCCAGTGGGCGTGTTGTTCCTTGACCGGTTGCAATTCGGGTTGGTTGGCAAGGTTGTGCCACTCGTGGGGATCTTTCTCATGGTCGTACAATTCTTCGGAACCGTCTCGATAGCGAATGTAGCGCCACCGATCGGATCGAACTGTGTGATTGCCCGCTTTCGTCGAGGTTAACGCAGGCCGTGTCCATTCATCTTTCGGGTCGACCAACAAACGAACAAAGCTCTCGCCTTCGAGTTGTGCGGGCGGATCGAGGCCGCACAGTTCGGCGAGGGTGGGGTAGATGTCAATCAAACCGACGGTGCGATCACAAACACTTCCATCGCGAGAGACGCCGGGCGCATGCAGGGCCATCAAACTGCGAGTCGATTCCTCCCATGGCATCCATTTTCGCCAGTGATGTTTTTCACCGAGATGCCAACCATGGTCGGAAAACAACACCACAATCGTGTTGTCCGCATATTCGCTATTCTTCAGATGCGAGAGCACTTGTCCGATGCAATCATCGGTCAGAGCAACGCAGGCGTGATAGGCATGCACCAACTCACGTCGATAGGTCGGGCTGTATTGGTCGACGGCGTCATCGGCGATCAAATCGCTGCGGTCGAGCACCCATCGTTTCCCAATCTCCGGGACATCATCCAAATCATTTTCGAGCACCTCCGGCATCGCTAGCTTCTCTCGATCAAACAGATCGAAGTAACGCTTCGGCGCGGTCATCGGTGTATGCGGTTTGTAGAACCCCAGAGCGAGAAAAAACGGCTGCTGATGTTCCTCTTCGAGTTTGGTCTTCGCCCACGTGGCAATTTGCTCGTCCGGCATTTCACCACGCTCGATGTCGAGTGCCGCCCAGGCCAACGAGTCTTGGACGCGATCACCAAACCGCTTCGTGAATTGGCGTCCCTCCGGCGGTTCCGGGCCCCACCGTAACGTCTTGGGTCCGACTTCGTCCCAGTATGCTTTCTTGCCGTGATCGTTGTGGTAGATCTTGCCCATGCACATGGTTCGATAGCCATGCTCACGAAACCATACCGGCATTTGCGTCGCGGACTGATAGACCGGACCGGCGTGTTTCAAGCTGTTTGCAAATATTCCGGTCGTCGACGCATACATGCCCGTCAACACTGACGTACGCGATGCGTTGCACAACGCGACCTGGCAATGGGCGTTTCGAAACAGAACGCTCTGCTCAGCAAACTGATCAATGTTGGGAGTCCGAGCATCACGATTTCCGCCCAGGCACCCAACCCAATCATTCAAGTCGTCAACGACCAAGAACAGCACGTTGGGCCGCGTTGAGTCAGCACCATCGGCGGACACTGCATCGCCGATCGATAGCCCAAGCATTCCGATGAACAAGAACGAGAACTGCCATCGAGCCCCCTCCAACCGAAGCAACAGCATCTGCTATTCCTTTTCTTCCGCGTTAGCTCGTTCTTGCGACTCTTTCAACATTTGCTCGTAAGACTCGATGTCACTAGGAGTCACATCTTGCGATAGGGAGTTTCCGGAGTTGCCACATCCTGTTTGCGTACACACCGCCAAAGTCAGGCAAAGCGATAACAACCACAGACAAGAGTAAGAACAGACGACCAGACGTTTCATTGTGGGTAATTCCTAATAGATAGTGACAAGAAGGCAACTTGCCATCACGCATACGATCGACGCGTGATGAAACAAACTGACATCAATCTGAAAAGTGAGGTGGGGGACACCGACGGCATTTAATTCAGAGCGATGATTGATCACCAACGCTCATGATTGAAACATCGGCGTCTGTCCCCAAACCGAAGACGTTCCTAACACGGAGCCTAATGGCTCGATTAGAAATCTTCGCTGATGACTTCTTTCGAAGCTCGCGTTCCGAGAGCGCCCCACAAACCGTATGGGCTTGCAGCACCAGGCGTGTTTCCAGACCAGATCATTTGGGCATGCGAGTTACCGGCATCGATTGAGTCGGTAATGAAACGAACAGCGCCATCGCCCATCAAAACGTGGGTACCACCTTGGTGACGACTCGACGTTGAACCGAGCGTGCTGGAGGTAACGCTGATCCCACAGGTTTCCGAGTTCGGCGAAAGCACCGTGTAGAAGCCGCCAAAGTTTGGCAGGTATTCCGCCCATCGGTAGCCACGTCCAGCGATGGTGTCATAAAGGTTAGAGCTCGCGAGCCAAAACTGTGGTCGCGCCGGATCGATCAACGGTGTGCTGTCATCGCTGCAGAAAGAAGGGTTGAGCACGATCTTGCTTTGGTCGGAACTCCCACCAATATCATATCCGATGGTCCTGATATCGTTATCACCCAAATCAGTGGCAATCTCTCCAGCACAAATCGTGTTCGCTAGTCCATCGAGGATGTCACGGAATCGGCTGCGCTCGTGAATTTTGAAAAAGCCTCGGTTCTTCGCCCGCGCCTCCAACGCATAGGTGGGATCTTCCTGATAGGGAACGACCTCATTATTACGCACGGGAAGCGGGCCATTGCGTCCGTCTAAAAAACAATCGCCCAGGTTTGCGACGTAGTTCGTTCGCCCCAACGCGGGCAACCCGACGCCCGGGTCGCTCGGGCATCGCAACGCGGGAATGTTAGTGAACCAAGGAATGTAGTTAATCTCTTCGGGGGTTGGCCCCATCGCAGGCCACGGATTGCCGATAACACCTCGGGTCGCAGAGGTATCTCCATCTGTCCGCACGACACTCGGATTAGAAATTTGCTCCCAGAGAGCCTGCTGTTCCATGAACGGTAAGATTCCAACTAGAAAACTTAGTCGTCGATTCGACGAGTCATTTCGGTCAGACCAAACATTCCTTCCTGTCTGGGGGTGGGTTCCCGCTCCGTGAATAGGCAGGGAGTCGTAGGTCGAATGGTAGTTGTGAACCGCCAAACCGATTTGCTTGAAATTGTTGCTGCAACTCATCCGCCGAGCCGCTTCGCGAGCTGCTTGAACTGCGGGTAACAACAAACCTACCAAGACACCGATAATCGCAATCACAACAAGCAGTTCCACCAGCGTGAAGCCGGAAGTTGTCTGTCGACGTCGAAAAAGTCGCATCGAAAATTCCTTCAAAAATTGGAGCTAAACGGAAGCATCGAAAACCATGCTTCGATCTGTGGCTGACATGCATGAACGAGACACCGTTGCCTCTTCTCGCAATGCGCCCTCTATAAAGGAAAAGGGCCTCCCTCAATTTGTTTTGGACAAACTTTTGCAAACATTCGTAGAATTAACTTTTCTTCATCCTGAGACGGCACATTTCCTGTCCAAAAAACCACGCTTGTGCCCTCTTGCAATAGCCTGCGAATGATTGCCGCAGCGTACACAAGTCCCGCAGTGAACAAATGTCGCAAAACCCACACGCCACCAACGGGCGTTCCTATTAGCATGTCGCTCGACACTGAACATTCTGAATTCGCACGGCTAATCGCGCAGCACCAACGAGCGGTGCAGGGTTACATCCTTGCCAACGTTCCTCGCTGGGGTGATGCCGACGAAATTTGGCAAGAGACGAGCGTGCGGCTGTGGCTGGAATTTGACAAGTTTCAGCGGGGCTCCAACTTCGCAGCCTGGGCGATCCGGGTCGCTCACTTCGAAATCCTGACATGGCGCAAAAAAGTCAGCCGCAACCGATTGGTCTTCGGCGACGACTTCCTCGAATGTCTCGAAAGCGAACAGGGACAATTCACTTCCCAACAGTCACAAGATCGTTTGAAAGCACTCGATCAGTGCCTCCAAAACAGTACCGAACATCAACGTGAACTCCTTTCACGATTCTATGAACCCAATCGGCAAGTCGAACAGATCGCGGAAGCCATGAAATGCAGTGTCGATGCCGTTTATAAATCGGCCCAACGTATTCGCAAAGTGTTGCGACACTGCATCGAAAACCGGCTGCAAAACGCGGAGTTGTATTCATGAGTATGACCCCCGATCAATCGAAACGATTCACGCTGATTCATGACCTCGTCACCCGGCAACTCGAGGGAATTGCGAGTGTTGACGATCAGAAAAAACTGCAAGACGCGATCACTTCGGACTCGGAAATGCGTCGCGAATACATCCGCTATATGCAGGAAACCACACACATCGCGTCGCGTCTCGTCCCGCCTCACCCCGACGACGAATTTTCAAAATCCGGCGTACTGGGCAGTGCCGTACACACCGACATGACGCATGGCGACAGTGAAAACACCGACGACGCGCCCCCCCATACCTTCGACCGCCAATCGCGATCAAACATCGCCCGCGAGCACCGCAACGAACACAGGCAACTCACTGCCGCTTCACGGGCACACGATGCTCAAACACCCGGAGGCGAATCACCGGGCCGCTACACCGTCACGTTCCCCAGCGTGGCGTCGAGCTTTGCGATTGCGACTTCACTGTTGTTGGCGGTTACCTTGGCGTTCTGGAATAACGATCGCAACGGCGATCAAGAACACGTCGCGATGAACACGCCCGGCGACGCCGACATTCCGGCGATGACCGGCGCGGCACACGGGACCGAAGTCGCCACGCTCGTCGAATGCACCAACGTCGTATGGGATAGTCAATCCAATGCCGTCGACGAACTGAGCAGGGTTGGCGTCGGTCAGAACATCTCGTTCAACCAAGGTCGCATTAAACTGGTTTTTGATTCGGGCGTCGAAACGCTGGTGCTTGCTCCCTGCTTGCTAAACATTCAAGACCGAAACCGAGTGTATTGCACGTACGGACGCATCACCGCCAAAGCCTCCTCTGGGGGCAAAGGGTTCGCGATCGAAACGCCAGTCGCTCGCGTAACCGATTTGGGGACCGAGTTCGGAATCGCGATCCATGAATCCGGCGAGACCGAGGTTGCCGTCTTTGAAGGCGAAGTCGACATCGAACTCGGATCACCAAACACCCGAAACGAACAAGGCCCGGCCGCCAAACGGGAACACCTCGTGCAAGGGCAAGCGACGTTGGTCGATCACCAAGGGCGTTCCAGTCGCGTGTTTTCGATCGACAACCAACGCATGCCGGGCGTTCGCGACCTCGCACCGCTGCACTACAATCGTCCCGTGATTTCCGCCGTTCGCGACAACATCAGCGAACGCCAACCGGACAGCCGCATGTTCTACCGGATCGTCCACGCCGGACTTCGCGAAGACAGCCGCGCGTTCGTCGACCGGACGCACCAGTGGAACGGGATCGACGAAGAGGGAATTCCGCGTGAGCTGATCGGGGCTGACTATGTGCTGCCATTTAACGACGACAAATTTGTCGGTGACCTCGGTGTTCACGTTACCATCGCTCGCCCTGCATCGGTCTACATCTTCTTCAGCAACAACACCAAAATCCCCGCGTGGTTGTCGAACACGTTTGTCGACACCGGGATGGACATCGGGCTCGACGAGGGTGCCAACCGCTACAAACCAAAAAAGAAGATTGCCGTTGGCCCCTCCAACAGCATCGACAACACGTTCTCAATCTGGAAACGTGACGTTCGCGAACCGCAAGACCTAAGACTCGGCTCGTTCGAAAGACCACAAGATTTCAAACGCGGATACAACATGTACGGTATCGCCGCGGTTGCCAAGTGAATCTCAAATAGAACGTTCTACAGCACGCAGGCCTGGCTTTCTCCCGACGATGTGAATTTCGATGATGTGAATTTGACCGACAGATCCCGAGCCAACTCTCATCCCCATTTTCGAGATGCCTCAATCTTCGATCGGCCGTGCCTGCAGGCTCCAACTGTGCAACATTCCGAACCGGTCACTGCGTGTGCCACGGATCACCAACTGCCAGATTCCTTGAATCGACTTTCCGTTATAGGCAGACAACCCCGGTTGGCGTTTCAGCAAACCTTCGGGAATGAAACTCCCTTCAAACGGTGGCCTGCCTTTAACGATCGGCTCGGACGCCTGATCATCGAAGATCGTATCGTTGAAATTATCGTCGCCGCCTCCGATTTCCGTGAATAGTTCGATCCGCTCGCCCTCAGGCCCAGTCAGATAAGCGTCCAGGTGTCCGGTGTAAGAGTGCGTGATCGAGATCTGTACGTTCAAATCCGCAATCAAGAACCCTTCTTCCACTTCGATCTCGGAGATAACCGTGCGTCCCGGCGGCAACGGCTGTCCCTCGTCACAGCGAAACGTTCCGCCGATCGCGGCGCGCAACCCAGCCAATTCGGTCGTCGTAATCAGCCCATCGTCGTTCGCGTCCCAAGACACGAACTCGGCGATCGATTCCGGCGTCGGCTCCGACGCAAATTCCGCTAGCGAAACCTGATTGTCTCGGTCGAGGTCACGCTCGTAAAACCATCCAGGGATGCCTTCGCCGAGGCCGCCGGCCTCCTCCTGGACTTGTTCCAAATGGTTGTGAAGTTCTTCTCGCGAAATCTCGCCGTTACGATCGAGATCCATTTCGGCAACTCGCATTCCTAATTTGACAGACTCTTCTCGTTCCAGCTTTCCGTTTCGATTCTGATCGAATCGCCCGAAGACACTCGCCGACAACCAATGGGCGCTCCCGCCACGCCGACGCCGATCGCGAGAATCGTCGCGGCGCGGATCCACTTTCGATGGTTCGATCCCGTTGCCTGCCCGGCGGGCTTTTTGAATCAGTTCACTGGAATCGCTCGACAACATTCGGCGTCGCGCGTAACGCTGGGCGAGCTCCAAACGAGTCAACCGGTCATCGTTGTTGAGGTCATCGTCGAACGGATCACGGTATTGCCAATCGCCACGACGGGCTTCGGCACGATCAATCGAACCATTTCGATCACGGTCGTAACGCCGCAACACGCGTTCGGCCTCGTCGAGATCGTCTTCGGTATACGGGTACTTCACATCGCCGATCCCGAATTCAGGCAATAACGGTTCGTCGCGTGTTGTGCCGAACGGGCGCAACTGACCAACCCGTTCCGGACGCACCTCTTCACGGGTCACGCCGTTTTGCTTGGCGAAGTAGATTCGTGCAGCTTCCTGCAGTTTGTCGATCGGGTTGGGCCGCGACAGCGACATGCGTCGAGACTCCGCGATGCGTTCCAAATACGGACGCGACAGAGGAGTGATCTCCTTCGGGTCGATCTCGCCATTCCCGTTAGTATCGAGACGCTCCAGCGATTCACGCAGCCCGGCCTGGGCAAAGGCGTTTTGACCAACGCAACAAAACATGATTGCGGCAACGACGGCCACGCCCACACGCGTTAAGCGTCGCTCGCCAATCGCCCCCGCACGGGCGGCGATCGCATTTACGACTGACATAACGCGGCAACGAATGAAACAACTCATGACTTAACGCCCCGTTCTCGAACGTGACCGGTCCGAGGAAGAACGACTGCGAGTGGTTTCGATCATCAACCCTTGCAATGCTTCTTCGACGACTAAAACATTGCTCGGAACGACGACTTCGATGGACTGCTCACCCCGCGTGTCGATCAATTCAATCAAATGCTGAACTTCCTTGAGAAGGCTGTCCGGTGCCGTGATTACAAGAGAATTACTTGGTTCGTGGACCGCCACGGTCATCTTGGGGGCGAGGTCTTTCGGTTGCGATGCGGCCTTTGCCATCGCGGCGAGCTTCGCGGTTGCGTCCGCTTTACTGGCGCGAGGATCCGCAACCGGTTTCCCTGCGGCTTGACCGTTACCCTCTTTCTTGTCATTGGAAACGACGCGAGTTCCGAACGATTGCCGAATCACCTCTGCAGCTTCGGCCGCTTTGATGTTGAACAGTTCAATCACGTGCGGGCGTCCGTTGGTCAGAACGTCCGTAATCCCCTCCGGTTTATCGATGATCTGCAGGTAGTATTCCATGCGTTCGATATCCTCGGTCGAACCTTGGGTGATCAAGCGGTTCAAACGAGTGTCGGCGACGACCGTCATGGATCCACTCGTGAGAGTCAATGTTCCTTCGGACGTTGACAGGTAACTGCCCGACAGGAAAGACGACTGAGCGGAGAGGTAACCGTTGACGAGTGTCCCCGTGTCGGCCTCTTTTGCGGACTCGCCACCGTCGATCAATTTGGCGAGCATACGCAGAGCGTCATCGGCTTTCGTGTACTGCATGTAAAAGACGATCGGCTTCGACGTCGCCGTATCCGCAGGCCCGGAGATAACACGAACTAACTCCTCAAACCGGTCGAGCGCCTTCGTATCGTACGATTGCAAAAGCAACCCACTGGGCGTGACCTGGCACCGGATCGGGGCGTCTTCGCTGACAAAACGACGATCCACTTTACCGACCAATTCCGTTTGTCGAGCGTCGCTATTGATGCCAACGTTTTTGGACGGCGTCTTGCTCGCAGTCGCACTGCTAGCGGAGGTGGTGGTGAACGATTGATCGTCACGATGTTTGGTTGGCTGATTCTCCGGTTCCGGCATTTCGGTTGACGGCTCCGATTGGCGAACGGCGTCCTGAGCCGGTACCCGCTCGGCCGGTGCCGAATTCCACACATCTGAGGTGACGCGAGAGATCGGATTGTCGCCACGCCAAAACTGGATCGCGGTTTGCAAGATGCGTTCGGATCGCTCGCCAGGCATCGGCAGGACTCGAACATCTTTGCCGAGATTCGTCGCTTCGCTCGCTTCCAAGTCGGCGATGATCTTCTTGATTTGTTCGAGTTGTGGCCGCTTCGCCCGGACGAACAATCGCCGGTTGCCGGCATCGGCGTCGATCCGCGGAATATCGGGGTTTGCGTCGTCGTCATCGTCGAGCATGGACGTGGGCAGATCTAACATCTGCTCGAGCAGACTGATCGCATAGTACGCGTCAATCGTCTTCAGTTGGATAACTTCGAAATCGGCATCGGTGGCTTGCAATTGCTCGACCGTCATTTCGATTTCACGCTGCGTTTGATCGTCCGCCAACGCCACGATGCTGCCAGCAGTCTCGTCAACGCTCAACCGAACGGGTTTGCCCGCCAACAAGGTTTGCAGTACGTCGTAGACCATCTGCACGTTGCCGCCTTCGACGAGGTGCGATTTCAAAATGGAATCACGCTGGACGGCTTCGGCTTCCGGATCAGGTTGGTCGATCGCGGCCACGAGCCCCTCGATCACTTTGATCTTGTCTTCCACTCCGGTGACAAAAAGGTGTTTGCCCAAGACGTCGGCAGACAGACTCACATCGATACCGATCATCTCTCCCGTTGCGAGTCCCAGGTGCGGGCGTGCAACCTCCAACACGTCTTCGGCATCAACATGTTTCAAACGGAAACTTTTTACCATCGTTCCGTTCTTAAGCGACGCAGGTTCGAACGAATCGAGGATCACACGAACGGTGCGTAGTTTTGCGACCGTGTCGGTCACCATCAGTTGATTCGTCACGCCGAGCACTGAAGGGGGCGTCATCAATTGCAGTGACGACAGTTCCTGCACCGCGTCTTCGGCCTCGAGTTCATCCAAGCGGAACAAACACTTGACGACTTCATGACCGTCGCGAGTCTCGAGTTGTTCCGGCGAGATCATTTCGGCGATCGCGTCGAGCTGCGACATACTCCGAGGATCGGTGAGGTTGATGACGGCCATCAAGTTTCCCGATCGCACCATCGCGAAACCTTCGGGAATGAGGAACAGGTTGACGCGGTTGATCGCTTCTTCGGGAGTAAACGTCCCGCTGTCGTTGTACGTGAAGCTGCCCGTGGGTAACTCGCCGAACTGCAAGGCCAAACCGGCCTCCTCAGCGACCCACTCGATCACGTCCCGCCACGGTGCCGCATTGAACGAGAACCGAATCCCGGAATCATCCAAACGGGCCGGCTCGGGTGACTCGGCAACTTCCTCAACCGAATCGGTCGATGGTGCCGGCTCGGACGCGGGTGAGTCCGTCGCGGTTGGTTCATTCGCGGCAACGGGCGTTTCGGGCACGGGTGCTGCGGGGGCAGTGGGTTGAGAAACGACTGCCGCGGGTTGGGAGATTACTGCCGCGGGCACCACATCGACGGTGGCAGGCTCCTGCACGACAGTGGCCTGCTCAGTTTCCGGTGACTGAGCCAGTTCCGGCGACTGAGCCAGCACGGATCCGGACGCAAGGACCGTGGCCATACTCACAGCCGCAAAACGGATCACGTCGTGCATGTCGGTGGCGAAACGTCCATGCAGACGGTGAGACAACCCAAGAAAGCCGGTGTTTTGGGATCTGGACATGGAATTCATGCAGTTTTCGTCACCGCATTCAAGCATCCTATGACGCGACAAAATCGCGAGAGCGTGAACAACAAAATGACGCTGGGGAACGTGTCAAAGCCAGAGACTTCATCACGTGGAGGCGGGAAAATTGCGGGAATGTGAACTCCCACGGCAGGAACCCATAGAGTAATCGACAAACGCCCCATGAGGCAAACGTATTTCTACCGTCAACGGGGAATGCGACACTGAGAAATGGCGTTCATCGAGATTCCTGGCCGCAGTATTCACACGGAGTTCTCCGTAAAATCACGACTCACTTCCTCAGCAAAACGTTAAAAACCGGCGTCGCACGAGGAAATTCCACTCACACTCCTCTCACCAACCCGTCCTCAAAACTTGCCGCCCCAGTCACCACGTCGGCGAAGTCGCGCCCCCGCGTAATACCGTCGCACGCTCGGGAATCGTCGCGGGCGGGCGGTAGAACCCCGCACACAAGCGATCGCGAAAGCGGATCACGCGAGTCGGCGCAATTCGTTGGGTGAGGCAAAACGCACGAGTTCGAACGATTGAGAGCAAAGCTTGCATCCCCATTTCAGCCCTCTTAGACTGGGGCCACGCCAGGGGCAGGCGAGCACCCCCTAAAGAACCGCACGGATCCAGTCAACTCCGCAGCCTCGCCACCAGGGGAATCATCGATGCTCGTATTCGCTCGCCTTTTATTCGCTGTTCTGATTGCCGTCGCGCCAGGGATCGCCTCCGGCCAAGAATTCGATGTCATTCGAACTTGGTCTGACCTCACTGGAAAATATTCTGTCGACGCGAGCCTATCGACGCACGACGAGAAGACTGCCTCGCTTCGTAAAGCAGACGGGAAAACGATCCAAATCCCTCGGCATCGGCTGAGCAAGACGGATGCTGAATTCCTCGTCGCGATTGACGCCATTCGAGAGACCGATGCTCAGGCGTCATTGATCGAACCTCACATGAGCCAGGTCGCGACCAAAACAGGCGCGACGATTGAAATCATCAACGCATTGCGAACCGAATTCCCCAACGCCGTCGGAGGCAATTTCCTCGGCGGTGTGTTGCACGCGATCTCGGGAAACAGTCGTTCGAGCCTCATCCAATCGCAACGTTGCTTTGACGATGCGATCGAGATTCTCGAGCTCATTGAGCGACATTTCCCTGGCCTGCATCGAAACACGCTCGCGGCAACGTACAGCAATCGCGCCGTGCTCGCGGTGCGTCAGGGCAGCGTCGTCGGCGCGACGAATTTCCTCGGCAAAGGTGCCGAAGCTACCTCGGGCGAGATCCCCTTCTCGCTCTATCACAACGCGTCATTGATTTTGAATTCGAAATTAGAACTCGGTTCCAATCGATCACGCCTCGCATCGGTCCTCGCCAAAGGCCGCCCCGAAGGATCCGAACAAGTGGCCAATTACCTGATGTACACGCTCGACCATGACCCGTTTCACTCGATCGTTTCACCGGGCGAGGCGCAACCCGAATCAGCCGTTCCCGCCGATGCAGGACCTCCTGGAAAATTCCTTACCGGCTACGGGAGCGGATTTTTGATCGCGGACGACCTGGTGCTCACCAATCGACACGTGACCGAAGACGCCGATTCGTTTTGCATCAAAAACGACGCAGGCGTATCGATTATCGCGAGGGCCGACAAAATCAGCACCGTTGAAGACATCGACTTGGCAATCCTCAAACTCGAACAACACGCCAAATCCAAACCGCTGCACATTCGCCCCAACGTTCCGAGCATCGGTGAAAGTTTCGTGGTGCTCGGTTACCCGATTCCCCAAGTCTTCGAGGCGAGCATCACGGCGAGTCGCGGAATCGTCAGCAAGTTGGTCACCGGGAACCTTCAACTACTCCATGACGCATCCACAGATCCAGGCAACAGCGGCGGACCATGTATTGACACCCGTGGGAATGTGATTGGTGTCCACTTTGCCGGCAGCGCGGTATCGAAAAACAATCGCAATTATGCCGTCTCGCCCGAGGGAATCCGCATGTTCCTTACGGGAGTTCCCGGATTCACGGCAACCGAATCGGCGAGCGTCTCGGGAGACTTTTCCAGCGTCGTCGCTCACTGCAGCGACTCGGTCTACATGATCGAGTGCTACAGCAATGAACGTCCGACCGCAACAAGCTCCCCGAGCGAGTCGACAACATCGAACGCGATGTACAAGTACGCCCTTATTCCCGACATGACCTGTTTCGTCTGTTCGGGAAAAGGAAACGTCGATTGCGCACGCTGCACGAACGGTTTTGTTTCGGTCAAGAAGACGACGCAAGTCGGTGTTAACAAACTCACCGGCACTCCCCTCTTCGCCCCAAAGACGTTCAAAGAAAAGTGCCCCCGATGCAATCGCGGTGGACTGATCACGTGCCCGGCCTGCAAAGGAAGCGGACGCTCGAACTAAGGGAGCATGCTCGCTCGCAAAAGTTCTCGCAGGTGAGCCAACCACGTTTCGATTTTTGTTGCCGTCGTCACCTTCTCCCGGCGGTGGGCCACGTTCTCGCGAACGCAGCGACTTTCAAAACCCTGCACCAATTGCAGAAAAACTCTCGTGGAAAGCCCCGCGATTTTGCTTCGCCGACGTCTACGGATACTTGCGTTCTTGCTGTCGCGTTTGAATGTGCATTTGGTGCTTGAGAACTTGGTTTCGACTCCACTTCTCACCTTCAGTCCATTTCGGTGGTGCCAGTTGGCCTTCCCACTCGGCCAAACATTTTTTCAATGTGACGACCTTCTCCGGATGGTCGGGCGCGACATCGTTTCGCTCTCCAGGATCGGCGGCGAGGTTGAACAGCAAGTCAGGATTGCCTTCCACGCGGATCAATTTCCAATCACCCATGCGAACCGCCGCGGCAACGCCCCGACGCCAAAACAACGCGTCATGCGGTAAGCCCGATTCGGGGTCGGCGATGAAAGGCAACAAATTCACTCCGTCGAGCGGCAAGCCCTGATATTCAATCCCTGCTGCGGCGAGCGATGTCGGCAAGATATCGAGCGTGCTCACGGGCAATTCGTACGCGGCACCACGAGGCAGGTTTTGGTGCCACGTCAAACTAAACGGCACACGGACTCCGCCTTCCCATTTGGATCCCTTCATCCCGCGAAACGGGCCGTTGTCCGAACCGTTACTCGTTGCGCCGCCGTTATCATTGGTGAACACGATCAGCGTGTGTTTTGCGAGACCGTTGTCCGCGATTGTTTGCTGCACCTTCCCGATGCCCTCGTCGAGCGCCTTCATCATGGCCGCGTAGGTACGCCGCCTCTGATCAGAAATCGAATTGTAAAATTCCTCATCCGCTTCCTTCCCGTGCATCGGACCATGCGGGGCGTTGTAAGCGAGATAAATGAAGAACGGCTCGTCCTGATGACGTTCGATAAAACCGACCGCCGCATTGGTGAGGTCATCGGTGAGGTAGGTCACCTGTTCTTCGGGCAACAACTCGTCATCACTGATTTGAATACGATTGGCCCTTCGAGCTTCGCCGGTATAAGGCCAGTAACTTCGATGCCCAGCTTCGATGGCGAACACCTCATCGAACCCTCGTTGGGACGGATCGAATTTCTCGCCACCGCCCATGTGCCATTTACCGACACACATGGTCGCATAGCCACCATCTTGGAACGCATTACCGATGGTCTGCTCGTCGACACTCAACCCCATATCATCTTGGGTGTACCCTTCCGTGGGAATCGCAAAGTTGTTGAACTCATGACCGAACCGTTGCTGATAACGTCCCGTCAACAACCCGGCACGCGACGGGCAGCACACCGACGCCGTTACATAGGCATTGGTGAAGTTCACACCATCATTCACGAGTCGATCGATGTTCGGCGTGAGGATCTGTTCGCCTCCGGAAATGCCCAAATCGGCATACCCCATGTCGTCGGTCAAAATCACGATCACATTCGGGCGTCTCGCGATTTCACCCTCCGCGCCCGCATCCTGCGAGTTCGCGTTTTGCGCACTGCTGTTCAGGGCGGCCGCGACGTGAGAGACCGCAACGCAAATCAAGGTCGATAGCAATATTCGGCTGTGTCTCATCGGGATGCCTTCTCGGTTTTTCGATTTTTCGTTTTCTGCTTGCCGCCGGTGTCAGCAGCCATGTAATCGGGATTCAACTGCGTCGGCACGGGAGCCACCGTTTCCTGTCGCCACCGCTTTATCATCGTATGCAGTTGCGCCGTTTTCTCCGGATAACGATCGGCTAAATTGCGACGTTCGCCGATATCGGCTTCGAGGTCATACAATTCGAGCCGCCCATCCTCGAAATATTCGTGCAATTTCCACTTGCCTAACCGCATCGCTGATCCAGGTCGAGTGCGAAACAGCGGATCGTGCGAGTCGTCGCGTTCCCTCGCGTAAGACTGTAAGTACACGGGAAAGTGCCAATACAACGCTCGCTCGGCCAGGTCACCCGTTTGCGTTAACAGCGGCATCAAACTCACACCGTCGAGCTGTTGAGCCGAAGGGGACTTCACACCGGCGACGTCGAGGAATGTGGGAAAGAAATCTACTCCGATCACGGGCACATCGCTCGTGCTACCGGGCGTGATTTTGCCGGGCCAACGGACGACCAATGGTTCGCGAATGCCGCCTTCAAAGTACGAACCTTTTCCCGATCGATAAGGCGTTTGATCAGATAAAGCTCGAACGCCACCGTTGTCGGAGCAAAACAGCACGAATGTCTCGTCGGTCAAATTCAGCGAATCCAATTCATCGAGAATCTTCCCAATGCCTTGGTCCATCTTCTCCACCATGGATGCATATGCGGCATGCACGTTCTCTTTGTCTTGATACTTCTCAACCAAACCCGGAACCGGCTCTATGCCCGTATGTACCGAATAGTAGGCCATGTGCATAAAGAACGGCTTCGTTTGATTCGCTCGCATGAACCGGATCGCTTGATCGGCAAAGATATCGACGCGGTGCGTCTTGGCCGGATACTGATCGCTAAACCGTTTCATCGGCCCGCTCTTAAAGGGCGAAAAATAGCCTCCACCGGATGGGCTGCCTGACGTATCGCCTCCAATATTGACGTGAAATCCTTGCTGGGTCGGATCCGGTCCGAGATGCCATTTCCCAAGGTGGATCGTTTGATAGCCCGCGTCCTGCAACACCGCCGGCAGGGTCACGTCATCGTTCGCGAGGTGAATGGTGTTGTGGGTTGGGATGAGTTTCCGATCACGTGACTTTCCACGTTCAGACGAACCGACGGTGTAAACACCATGCCGCGGCCCATACTGACCACTCATCACACACGCGCGACTCGGAGCACAGTTTGCCGCCGGCGCGTACGCATTGGTGAACAACATTCCTTCGGCCCGCAAACGATCAATGTTCGGAGTGTGATAGCGATCGCTATTGAACCCCACATCCATCACCCCCAAATCATCGGCGTTGATATAGATGATGTTCGGCGTGGCCGCGTCTCCACTCTCCCGAACAGGCGACTCGGCAACCGCGGAATCCGCCGCCTGCGATTTGGCGACGGGTATCTGCAGCAGCGACGGGAGCCAAACGAACAGGAAGCACCATTTGCCAATCGCATTCATACGGTTCGTACGTCTTTCGTAGTGAGGTCCATCTGGTATTCGGTCTCGCACCATATCTCGCCAACGCATGAAAACAGCGAAACTCACCCCTCAAGGACAAATCCCCATCATGCGGCCCGAATGACCGGGGTTCAGATTCTATTACGCATTCGCAGAGCGATGTTCTACATTCCCACGCCGTTTCGCAGACAATCGTGGAAAAGAGGCGTCTTCTCGTGCGTTCCCGATCAGAATGGGCGAACCTGCAAAACTCGAATGAGAGCCAGCCGCGGGAGCAATAAATGCTTTCTCGCCAGACCGCCTTCGAAATCAAAACGCTCCGCTCGTGCCGAGAGAAACTCGTCAACGAGCGGCCCAAAATGGAGATAGTTGACGAGACTCAGCGGCACCGAGAAACATCTAATCACCCAAGGCATCGAACTGAAAAGCCGCCGCAGGGACAACCAGCGAATGCACCGGAGTGCAAATCGGGGCAAACGCGGATCGCTGGTAATCGAGACAGTTACCCGAGTCGGTATTCGGCGATTGCCACTTCAGATGAAAAGCGTTAGCGGATTTTTTCTTTTGCCAATCGAGAAAGAAAACCCAATTTGCTCGTGTTCTGGGCTTCTTCGCCTTTGAGACGACGCTCCCGGACTTCTTTGAGATAGCGGTCAATCTCTCCGGCGCGGATCGGTTCACCGTTTGACTGATCAAAACAGTGGAACACGGGTTCGAACAGGTATCGCGCGTTGAGCATCATCAACATTTTCGCGAGACCTCCCTTGGCGACCGACGATCGTGGCACCACGGTTTCGCTGTTGATGTAACGAATCGAAGCGGCAACCCGACGCGTTGATGAGTCTTGAGTCCGGTGAATGATATCTCCACGCAACAACAACAAATCCCCCGGCCGGAGTTGTGGCGTTTCTTCAATCTCCGCCAAATCGAAATCCAGCGTTCCCACTTTGCCGCCGCGGTTGTCATCTTTGACGACCCATTTCTTTCCGGACTGCAAGACACGGGTTGCGCCACGTCCCAACAACCGGTCGTGAATCTCAGGAGCCCGCTCTTTCAATCGATCCAACGGCACAACGGTGAGGTTTGATTTTTCAAGGACCGGTTTGACGACCGGCATGTAGAAATTCAAATAGTTTTTGACGTCATGCCACATCCAATAGTTCTCGTGGTCCTGGTGCCACGGGAACGCCTGCTGGGCACCTTTGCGTGGGCTGCTCAGGGTTGTCTTTTCGGAGACGGTGGAAAAGTAAACGCCGTCATTGAGACAATTGACTCGAACGCTGGATTCTGCGGCGACCCGTTCATTGACGTGCCGGAACTTCTCTTCCAAACGGTCCATCGCGGCGGACGAGAGACGCCGGACGCTGTAGTTCGAATTCACCTCCAATGCGGCGGCCTCGAAATCCTGCCCCAACATTTCAATCTCATCCTGATCCAAAAAACCACGGATCAGCAGAAAACCTCGAGAATCCATTTCCGAGTATGAAACCGAACTATCGTCACTCATCGCGGCACTTTTCTTATCAACCAGGGGTTCGAGGATTGCTGTCCCCCAGAATAAATGCGAATCAGTGTGCTGTCACGAGATTTCTGCCACGATTCCCACGGTCAGCAAGCGAGTTAACGAATGAAAGCGTTTGGCCTGATTCTTACGAGCGATCCACTGTTTCAAGCCTCATCCAAACCCGCGGCGCGCATCCCCAGGCAGCCATCATCAATGAGTAAATCCGGCCGGCGATAGCACCAGGGGGCGGGCATCCGGCAAGGGACATCCGACAACGGGCATATCGCGCATCGGGCCCAACGCAAAGAGAGCACAAGCAACGGCGATTGCCCCCACGCCTCGCCTGGGAGCAGCGTTCGCCACACGACAGGCGTTTGTCACGCCGGACGTGTTCGCGTTGAGGAACCCAACCCGCCTGAGAGTTTCTAGCGAGATTCCAGTGGGATGACGTCGCGTTCGGTACAACCGGTGTAGATCTGACGAGGCCGGTTGATCCGGAACGCTGGGCTGCTGTGCATTTCACGCCAGTGAGCGATCCAGCCAGGCAGACGACCGATCGCGAAGAGTACCGTAAACATCTGCACCGGAATTCCGAGTGCACGATAGATCACGCCGGAATAGAAGTCGACGTTCGGATACAGCTTGCGTTCGATGAAGTATTCGTCGCGAAGGGCGACTTCTTCGAGTTGCTGGGCGACTTCGAACAACGGGTCATCGAGGTTCAATTTCGCGAGCAGTTTATCGCAGCACGCACGGATGATGGTCGCACGCGGGTCGAAGTTCTTGTAGACGCGGTGGCCGAATCCCATCAAACGGAATTGGTTGTCTTTGTCTTTCGCCATGTCGACGTACTTTTTGACGTTGCCGCCATCGAGTGCGATCTGCTCGAGCATGTTCACACAGGCTTCGTTGGCACCGCCGTGCAGCGGCCCCCACAACGCACTGATCCCCGCGGAGATCGATGCGAACAGGTTCGCGTTACTGCTGCCAACCATTCGCACCGTCGACGTACTGCAGTTCTGCTCGTGATCGGCGTGGACGATCAACAACAGATTCAGAGCTTCAGCGAAATCGGGGTCCATGTAGTACTCCGACGCCGGAGTCGCAAACATCATGTGCAAGAAGTTCTCGGTGTAGTTGAGACTGTTCTTGGGATACATGAACGGCTGGCCGATCGATTTTTTATAGCTGTAGGCAGCAATCGTGGGCAGCTTCGCGAGCAAACGATAGATCGAAATTTCGACTTGGCGCCGATCATTCAGGTCGAGCGAATCTTGATAGAACGTCGACAGCGCACCGACCACGCTGCTGAGGATAGCCATCGGGTGGGCGTCGCGAGGGAAACCGTTGTAGAACGATTTCATGTCCTCGTGAATCATCGTGTGTTCACGAATTCCGGCGCGGAAGGTTTCAATTTCGCGTGAGCTCGGCAGCTCACCGTAGATCAACAAAAAGGCGGTTTCAATGAAATCGCAATTCGCGGCGAGCTGTTCGATCGGGTAACCGCGGTAACGCAAGACACCTTTTTCACCATCGAGAAAAGTGATCGCACTGCGGGTGCTACCGGTGTTAACAAAACCTTCGTCGAGAGTGATGGCGCCTGTTTCGGCACGCAAACGGCTGACGTCGAGGGCACGTTCGCCCTCGGTTCCTTCGACGAGAGGCAATTCACAGCTTTGGTCGCCCAGCTGGACGCGAACCGTGTCAATTTGCTCGATATCCAAACTTGCTGAGGGCTTCATAGGAGATGCGATTCGTGTGAGTCAGGGTTGGCAAACAGATCGTTCGTATAGTCGGGTCGTGGGGGCATCCCTCGTGAACGTTGACGTAGTGTAGCCCTGTGTCAGGTCATCGACAATCAGCGACATGGCTTTCAAAATCGGATCGATGGATTTTCAAAACGGAAAGATGGTTTTTGAATAAATGATGGGTTCTGAAATCGGTTCCGGACCGACGGGTTATGAAAAAACACGTCGCACGTGATACGATTCGCTGCGACAGAACCGCTTCGGTTTGGCAGAAAACGAAAAACGGGATTTTTTTCCAGTGCGTGCACACATCATGGTGGTCGAGGACGAGCAACACCTCGGCGTCGGCATCAAATACAACCTGGAAGCGGAGGGATACCGCGTTTCACTGGTCGAGGACGGCCCCGCGGCGCTGAAACTGATCGACCACTCCCCCCAAAGTATTGATCTGGTGATCTTGGACCTGATGCTGCCGGGAATGAGCGGCTACACGGTTTGCCAACGGATCCGAGACGCGGGACTGGGTTTGCCCGTGCTGATGCTGTCGGCCCGGACGCTGCCGGAGGACCGCACACGAGGATTCGACGTCGGTGCCAATCAGTACATGAGCAAACCGTTCGAACTCGACGAGATGCTCAGCCGAGTCAAGAACCTCCTGTTAACGTCGCAGCACGCATCCGCAACCGGGCCACCCGCGAAAGCCGGGAATCTATCCGGTGCGAGCCACGCGCCGGTGCCGATGCAGGCACAAAAAGTCGACGCGATCGAGTTCGGCCAAGTCGCAGTGGACTTCCGGACGTATCAAGTCCGCGTGGCGGGCAAGCCGGTTCGGATGACACCGAAGGAACTTCGCCTGCTGCGTTACTTCGTCGAGAACCCCGAACGAGTGATCAGCCGTTCGGAACTATTGGTGCACGTTTGGGAAGTTTCGGGCAATGTGCAAACGCGAGCGGTCGACCAGTTCATCGCTCGACTGCGAAAGATGATCGAGCCATCACCCGCCGAGCCCGTTCATCTGCTGACGCTTCGTGACGCGGGCTACCGTTTTGTTCTGCACCCAGAAACGGAAGAGACCAATGATGCCCCCAAGGATGCCTCCGATACGGATGCTGGCCGTCCGGAATAACGAGATAGCTCGGACGGGAACGCCGAGGGCGATGCCCGTCGCAGCAACAATGTGCCTGACAGGGTGACGTTGATCCCGGGCACCGAAATGCAACGGACGTGCGAACGGATCAAAGATTCCACCCACACCGGTCCGCCTGCCAATCGCCTCGATTCGCTAACCCGAATAAACCACCCAGACAACGCACACAGCTCCTCGCCCAGCTCAATCGTCGCCGTGCGGCAGATCGTCACGCGTGTCTTATCTACGTTGACGCAAGGCATTTTCGCCGTTCAGAATCCCTAGGCTGACATCAGCAAAACGCTTACACTCTACATCGCCGACGTTTTACGCAATTCTCTTCCACGCACCCATCAGACGTCCGTGTCCGAACTCACTCGCTCGCAATCGATTTTTGTCCGCCACGAATTCGCGATTCGGCGGTTGCACTCGCTCTTGGGCATTGTGCCGTTGGGCCTCTACATGTGCATCCACCTGACGACGAATGCCAGCCTGCTCAACGGGACGGAAACGTTTCAACGGGCGGTCTATTACATTCACTCGCTCGGTGCGGCACTGCCACTGGTCGAATGGGGCGGCATCTTTTTGCCGTTGCTGTTCCACGCCATCCTCGGTGTTTGGATTATCAAGACCGGCAAATCGAACTTGGGCAGTTACCGATTCACGGGTAACAAAAGATACACCTGGCAACGCTGGACGGGCTTGCTCGCGTTCGTGTTCCTAATGTTCCACGTTCTTCACCTGCACGGCTGGTTTCACTTCGGGCCATGGCTCGCGGTCATGAAACCACTCGGGTTCGCGAACTTCTATCCGTACAACGCGGCCTCCTCCTTGGCCATGGCGATGGACGACTGGGCGTGGGGATTGTTCTGGCCTGCGTTCTACTTGATCGGCGTTTGGGCCACCGTGTTCCACTTGGCCAACGGGCTGTGGACCGCCGGAATCACGTGGGGGCTGTGGATTTCCCCCGCCGCACAAGAACGGGCTACAAAAGTTTGTGTGGCGTTCGGCGTCCTTTTGACGGTTATTGGAACAGCAGCCTGGTGGGCAGCCGTCGCTCCCGGCCCGGCAGAAATCGCACAAGCACGCGAGACCGAAAACGAAATGTACGAGGCGGCCCTGAAGACAGGCCTCGTCTACGACATGCCGGAGAAACGGTACGAAGCCGAAGAAGGCACCGAAGCGGAGACCGATGGCGCCGAAGCGATCATCATCGAAGAAACCATCATCGTTGAACCGGCCACCGAAGATTCCGAAGAAGAAGCTGAAACCGAAACAGAGCCGAGCGAACCTGCTTCCTGAGCGAAGCCCGGCGACCTAATCCGACCGGCCGATTGGGTCGGTCAAAACGACTCCTCAACACTCATCATTTGACCCTACTGGTTCCACACGGACACGAAGGTTTTCCAACATGGCAGCGTCCACTCAACCCGCCCGCGTCGTCGTCATCGGTGGCGGTCTCGCCGGACTCGCATCGGCGATGAAGCTCGCCGAACTCGGCTCAAAAGTCGACCTGATCAGCCTCACCCCTGTCAAACGCTCTCACAGCGTTTGTGCCCAAGGCGGAATCAACAGCTGCAACGACCAAACCCGCCAACTCGGCGATGACGAGTGGAAACACCTCGACGACACGGTCTACGGCGGTGACTTCCTGAACCACCAACCGCCCGTCAAAGAGATGGCGTTCTGGGCACCGAAGGTAATCGAACTGATGGACCGCCTCGGCGTTCCGTTCAACCGCACCGGCGAAGGGTTCATCGACCGCCGTCGATTCGGCGGAACACTTTACAAACGAACCGCGTTCGCCGGCGCCACCACCGGCCAACAATTGCTCTACGCCCTCGACGAACAGGTCCGTCGACAAGAAGCCGCTGGTGCGATCAACAAATTTGAGTTCTGGGATTTCCTGGGACTGATCCAGGACGAAACGGGTCGCTGCCGCGGTGCCGTCGCCCAGAACATGAACACGATGGAAATCCGCTCGTTCCCCGCTGATGCCGTTGTCGTCGCCACCGGTGGCTGCGGACTGATCTACGGCCGCAGCACAATGAGCGTGTTCTGCACGGGCAGTGCGGCGAGCCGCTGTTTCCAAGTCGGCGCGAAATACGCCAACGCGGAATTCATCCAAGTCCACCCGACGGCCATTCCCGGCGCCGACAAACTGCGTCTGATGAGCGAATCGGCTCGCGGCGAAGGCGGCCGCGTTTGGGTCCCACGCACTCCGCAAGACCCACGGTCACCGCGCGATATCCCCGAAGCCGACCGGTACTACTTCCTCGAAGAACGCTACCCCGAGTACGGTAACCTCGTGCCACGCGATATCGCGACACGTGAAATCTTCGACATCTGCGTCAACGAAGGACTCAGCGTTGAAGACGACCGAATGTGCGTCTACCTCGACCTGACCCACATTGAACGCTCGGAACTCGATCGCAAACTCGGCGGGATTCTCGAAATTTACGAGAAGTTCCAAGGCGTCGACCCTCGCGACGAACCGATGAAGATCTTCCCCGCGGTCCACTACAGCATGGGCGGCCTGTGGGCCGACTACGTCAAGAGTGCCGACGGAGGCCTCGAAGCCGGTGCCCCACGAAACCACATGACCAGCATCGAAGGCTTGTATGCGATCGGCGAATGCGACTACCACTACCACGGCGCAAACCGCCTCGGTGCGAACTCGCTGCTTTCGTGCATCTTCACGGGTCTGTTCACGGGCACCTCAATCGTCAACTACGCCGCCTCGCAAAAATCGGGTGCCAACGACGTTCCGCAATCGCTGCTCGATGCCGCAGTGAAAGCACAGCAAGATCGCCACGATCACTTGCTCAACGGCAATAAAGACAGCGACGAGAACCCTTACCTGATTCACCAAGAACTCGGTGACATCATGACTCGCGTCGCAACGGTCGTTCGCAAAAACGATCAACTCCAAGAAGCGATCGGCAAAGTCGACGAACTCCACGAACGTGCGATGCGAGTGAACCTCGCTGACACGGGTGCCTGGACGAATCAAAACGTGATCTTCGCCAAAGCACTGCAAGACATGTTCCCGATCGCCAAAGCATTGCTCCGCGGTGCACTCCAACGCGACGAGTGCCGTGGTGCTCACTTCAAACCTGACTTTATCAAACCACCGCTGACATCCGACGACCCCGTCGAACGACGCCGTCAAGCCGAAGCATGGTGCGATGCGTTCCAAGAGAACAACGAGAAGTACCTCAAGAGCACCATCGCGACTTGGAACAGTTCCACCAACCAACCAGAGCTGACCTACGAAGACGTCGACACCTCGCTGATCCCACCACGCCCACGACTCTACGGGCTCGTCGGTGCCGAGGCGATCGAAGAGGTCTGGAACGAACGAGCGGCCGCCCTCGCGGGAAACGCTCAGCCAGCGGGTTCTCACTGACCTAAGATCACGTGACGGACGGGTCGATTGACCCGCACGTCACGTTTGCCCCAACGACTTTTTACTTTCGCACGAACCTATCTTTTTCCGCCGTTTTACGAGTCCTGAATACCGATGATCGCCCTGGAACCTTCGATTAAGAATCGTCCCGAGTTCATCAACGTCCGCGTTCGTCGCCAAGACGGCCCCGGCCAAAAACCATATTGGGAACTCCACAAAATCAAGTACGAGCGGGAGATGAACGTCATCAGCGTGTTGCAACGCATCGCCGCTCAAGCAACCACGGTTGACGGTAAAAAAGTCACTCCCGTCGCCTGGGATTGCGGTTGCCTGGAAGAAGTCTGCGGTGCATGCACGATGGTCATCAACGGCCGCGTTCGCCAAAGCTGCAGTGCGTTGGTCGATCGACTGTTCGAAGAAAACGCAGACGAAATCGTCCTCGAACCGATGACCAAATTCCCTGTGCTCCGCGACCTCATGGTCGACCGATCTCGATTATTCAAAGCACTCGAACGCGTCGAAGGTTGGGTTCCCGTCGACAGCTACTACAACCTCGGCCCCGGCGAGCGAATCTCGCGGGAAGACCAAGAACGCAACTACCCGTTGAGCCAATGCATGAGCTGTGGGTGTTGCCTCGAAGCGTGCCCACAATTCACTAAAATTGAACTCACCCGCCAGGAAGGCGAAACCGAAGAAGCCTTCGAAGCACGCAAGAAAGCCGAATACGACGAAGCATTTGTCGGACCTCATGCGATCTCGCAAGCGATGCTCTTCAACAACCACCCAACGGGCAAGGCTCTCGCCGCCGAACGCCTCGAGGCTTTGATCGGTCCCGGCGGTATTTCGGCATGCGGCAACGCACAAAACTGCGTCGCGGTTTGCCCGAAAGAGATTCCGCTGACCACGTCGATCGCTCGAGCTGGACGCGCCACGACCCTGCATGCGATCAAAAAATGGTTTGACCGATAGTCAAACGAAAACACTCAGCGTGATGCATCGCGGACATGCGTCTGCGAAACGGCCTCCGCAAATGAGTCTCCGCGAGCGAGCCCAGCACTTGGTGCTCGCTCGCAAATTTCTCCTGAACGAACCACTCTTGGTTCGCACGCATCGTGCACGCAGGCTCTCGCTACCCGCGTTTGCTGACGCTTTTGACAATGCCCCTGCTCGTAAATTAACGGCAGCTACGGACAGGCGACTGCGTTTGCCGGACGAGAGCATTTCTGTAAATGACGTCGGTTTTCAAAGGCAGATACGTTCAACAGAACGTGTTCCACCGTCTGGTGACAGTGCCTTCAGCAAGAACGCAAATGCTCTCGCAAGAGAACGTCATCAACCGACGAAAACAACCGCCACCATGCTGCCGATCACAAACAACACCAAGAGAACGAGCAGAACAATCACGATCGGCGACGTGCGATACTTCACATCCGGCGTCTCTTCGATCACCCGCTGATAGCTCGGTTCAAAAATAGCCTGCCCCTTCTGCGACAACAGAAGGTACAAGATGTAGCCGTTGATGATCGTCCCAAACGGAATCGACAGCATCCCGAACCCACTCACAATACAGGCGACAATCCTGGCCGTCGGCCGAAATCCACGTAGCCCTCGGGCCAACCAGATCCACAGCGTGCCAAGGCCCAAGCAAACTGCCCCCACAATCCCCATCAGGATCGCGTCGCCATCGACAGACGAGTAAACGCCCGCGACTGATGCGATTCCGGTGGGTATCAAAAGTGCCGCGCCGAGGTAATACAACACTCCAATCGATTTCACCGATGCCTCGTGAGCGATATGGTACTCGCGATATCGCCGAACATCGTCAGGCGAACTGACCGTTTCTTCAACGTGGGTCGTTGGCGCAAACGGGTTAATCGACTCGGCTCCACCGCCACCGGGTGAACTGTAACCGTACGGATTTTCAGAATTTCCCAGACTCATCACGCCCCTCTCAACGTCCGCTAAACCTCAGCTACCAATCGACTGCACCCGCATGAGGCGACAGACGAGGACGATTTGCCCTCGCTCCACCTTAACGAATCGGGTGGCTAGGCAATAGCTCCCCAATCGATAGCAGAACGAGCAACCGATTTTTGGTATCCTGGTGCATCGCCACTTGGGGTGGACTGCCATTCGCATCCCCGCCACTAGCAGCCGAAGGACGGGCACATCATCATTTGAATTGCTCTGGCGAGCTGAACCCCAACGAGTGTGGTTCAACAAATTACGGAATGCGAACCGAAGGCAGAAAGCCGATGACACCACCGAGAATTTTTGACACTTGCCCCACAACGCCGGCTGATAGAATCGGGCAGATGGACGTCACCACCCTCTGCCGTAACTACCTCCGAATTTTCGACGCGATCCCTTCAGACATTCCGTGGGGGGTCGTCGCCCTCGAACGGCACGTGATCGTTGCCGACGCGAGAGATGAATCGACCAGCATGATCATGGAAGCGGTCGCGTCGCGTTTTGGCGAGGTCGTTGCCACTGAATCGCTCGAGTCGCTGCGATGCGACGGCGGGCCGCTCCTGGGGTGCCTGTTGACGGTCTCAGGGGACGCCGACGACGTGGCAGGACGACTCCGCGCGGCCTACTGGCAAGCCACCGAACCCTGCGGGAACGACGAAAACCAACCCTTTTGACCAAACGTGTCCACTGGGGCGCCAATACTGCTTGACGTCCTATCAGTCATTCACAAAAAGGGGGCCCTTTTCATGAACCGATCATTCATCACCTACCACCGCAACAACAAACAGCTCCACACCAGCAAACTCAACGGCTTCCCGTTCGTTTCTTTCGGTGCACCGGTCGGACAAATCAATGGCGCAACCTGCTTCGAGAGCGTGACCATCACAACCGGCGGAAAACGCGAACGTGTCGTAACCGCGAAAGACTTCGGCGGACCAGTCTCGATCTGCGTCGAGAGCCGAGGACAGGCACCGCAGTGGTTTGGGCTCGCATCCCAAATGCCATCACCGGTATCCGAGGAAAGTCGCCCTCAACAGGACTCATACCTTCAGGAAATTTCCGCCTGAGATAAACGCGCTGCGATCGGGATCGTGACGATGCAGCAATTCAAACCCGGTATCAAAACACGCCTTGGTTTCACGCTGACATCGAACCACACGCAGGTCCAACCAAAACGTCGGCAGCACCAACCGCACCATCTCTTCCGGGTACAACTGAAACGGCGTCACCACGCCACACGCATCCTTTGAAAAATCCTTGGTGTAGACACCAAAGAAACGTTTCCGTCGCTCAATTGCTGGCAACGGCCGATCGATCGACATCAACCCTCGCATCCGCACGATCCGCCGCTGCTTTCCGCGACGCTCGGGGGTGAGACCGGAAACGATACCTGTCTCAGAGAAGAACTCGCTCCACTGCGCAGGCAACTCAATTTCCCAATCGACCGAGCGGATTAGGCCGGCATAGTGGTTTGGATAATCGAAATCCAACATTTCACCATCTCCGGGTCGAGGGCTTCACCACTTTGACGATCCAACAATTCAATTGCTTGAACACGTGTCATCGGCTTACGGTAGGGACGTTGACTGGTCACGGCTTCATAAATGTCGACGACGGCACATAGCTTTGCCCACGGATGGATTTCATCGTCGGTGCAACCGACCGGATACCCACCACCGTCGAGACGCTCATGGTGCTGATACACCATCATTAACTGTGCGGCCGTCAAATCCGTTCGACGAGATACCTGCCGAAACCCCGTCAACGGGTGCTTCTGAATGATTCGAAACTCGTCTTCATCCAACCGGCCTGGCTTCGTCAAAATCGCGTCAGGAATTTCCAGCTTGCCAAGGTCGTGCAGCAATCCACCTGCGATGATCAACTCAACGTCCTCAAGCGAATAACCGAGGCCCGTGGCGAGGATACCAGCATAGTAGGCGACATTCGCACTATGGGTGAACGTCGCGTAATCATGATTCAACACGCGAAACAAATCGCCGGCGGCAAAATCTTCACGGGTCACTAAGTTTGCTGCGATGCCGCTCAGTTCCGCAGCCGCATCGACCGTGTCGTCGGTATTCTTACCACGGAAACTGGTTTCCAGAACGTCCAAGACGACTTCATTCAATGCCGCCGAACGCTGTTCATTATTGACGGCCCCGTCGCCCGCCGCGGCAACCTCGCGAAGGTATTCTTGATACTCTGCGCGCGACTCACGCTCGATGTACAACTGGCTGACACCACGCGACTTCAGGCGATTGAGATCCTCCGATGCCATCGGGTAGTTCGCACCACGAAACAACTGCGCCCGATCCGTATTGTCGATACGACAATATAAATCGGCACCAATTGCAGCCGAAGTCGAAAGCGTCGAAACGCTAATCGCAATGAGGTCAGTGACGAACATAAGGAAGATGCACGCTAGAAACGACCCCGAATAGAAACGAATGCCTAAACATAGGATACAAATCACCACCACAGTACGCCCCGCAGTGAGATTCCAGTTTTTTTATCTACGGCTACTCGACACCCCTCTATTGGGAGATCGCTGCCACGTAAATCTACAACACGCAAAGTGACACGCGTCAAAAAAAACGCTTTGATTTTGCCGGAACGCGCGTTTGTCGCACCGGAAAAATCCGCGTCATCGGATTCTCGCTTGGGGCTTCCCGTGAGCCATTGGGCGGACAACCCCGCGGCCGCATGCCGCTTCAACCCAATGATGCATCAACTTCCGTTACCATTTGCACACCGAAGCTTCATTCAACTGCAAAAGGATTTCCCCATCCATGCCTGATTTTTATCAACACGATGTAATCACGACGATTCACGACCTACGCAGCGCCAGTCTCGATAGCCTCGAAAACATGCTGCGAGAGTCCACCCAAAAACAAAAAATCGGTTTGGTATTACCGGTCACCGCCTCCGACATGCGAGCGGCCCCGTTTTCGAAAATTGTCGAAGAACTCGAGGTTGCCGACTACATCGGATCCATTGTCGTTAGCCTCGGCGTTGCGCCCGACCAAGCCGACTATGACGAAACGTGTCGAAAGATCGCACCGCTCGGCGATCGAGCCAAGGTGTTGTGGACCGACGGTCCGGCGGTTCAATCTCTTTACGAAGAATTGATTGACGCCGACATTCCACTATCAACGCCCGGTAAAGGACGCAGCGTTTGGACCGCGTTCGGTTATCTTCTCGATGACCCCAACGTCGAAACATTCGTGCTTCATGATTGCGACATTGTCGACTACAACCGACAAATGCTGGCTCGGTTGTGTTTACCAATGGTGCACCCGAGCTTGGACTACGAATTTTGCAAGGCTTACTACGCCCGGGTGACTGACCGCATGCACGGGCGCGTCGTCCGGCTACTCGTCGCGCCGCTGCTTCGTGCGTTCATCCAGTGCTTCCCCGAAAACCAATTCGTTCGCTTCCTCGGAAACTTTCGCTATCCGCTGTCGGGCGAGTTTTCACTCACTCGCAACCTGGCTCGAACCAATCGCGTCGCGAGCGATTGGGGACTAGAAGTCGGAACTCTCGCCGAGGTCTATCGGAACACATCTCTCAAACGAGTTTGCCAAGTCGACCTTGCGTGCCTTTACGAGCACAAGCATCAAGAGATGTCGATCACCGATTCGAAGCGTGGCCTGATGAAGATGGCACTCGACATCCTCACCACGATCTACCGAACGCTGGCGAGCCAGGGGATCGTGCTGAGCCACTCGACATTCGTCACACTACGCGCGTCGTTCCTCCGAATCGCCCAAGACTGCATCCGTCAGTACGCTGCGGACGCGCGAGTCAACTCGCTCGAATACAACCGCCACGACGAAGAAGCCGCCATCGAAGCATTCGCTCGATGCGTAACGCAGGCGGGCGAAATTTTTGCGAATGACCCGAGCGGCAACCCCGCGATCCCAAACTGGACTCGCATCCGCGCGGCGTTCCCAGACTTCCCGAAACGGCTACGCGAGTCGGTGTGCTAGTCGCTCACCAGGGCTGACATCAAAAATCGGCACCACGTCATCATGAGAGCATCTCGATGATGACGTGTAGGCTTACAATAGCCGGATTGCAATAGCGTGGACCACCGTCTAGCGACGGCGACTACCGCAAAGGTGCATCTGCGTTAGACCATCAACTGCGGTTGCGATTTGGCGTCATCGCCGAACCAGCCCCGTTTCTTGCCGGCGTCGACCAATCGTGCGGGCGGACGGACAACCAATAACGTCGCCAACAGGATGAACACGATTCCGGCCACCGCGAGCGGTCGACGCATGTCCGCGATCACGTACACACCACCTTCACCGGGGTGAATGATCTCGGTCGATGCAACGGGCAACCCGTACTGCTTTGCCAGCTTCACCGCATTGATCATGTTGATCACGGGAACGCCTGAGGCCAAAAACCGTGCTGCCACGCAGTCTGTCGCCGTGGCCGCGGAGGCTTCGCCGGTCGGATCGACATCAGTCGCAACTCCGGTCGTGCGTGTCGCAGCAGCAACGCTGTTCAGACCGAGCAAATTACGCGGATGAAATGACGACATCGGCCGAATAACCCCTTCGCCCAACACGTCGTTCCCCACCGTACCGCCGACGGATGCGTCACCGCCACCAACGTTGATGTACGCGGCATACGTTTCATCTTCGACGGCCTGTGAATAAATCATCATCCGTCGCTCGATCGCATCATCGTCGCTGGCGCTGTCCATCAGGGGCAAACCACTGCGAGTGATCGATGCCTCGAGAATCTCACGAGTATCGTCACTCATCCCGGCGGCGCGGTCTTGGAAACCGCCTCGTGAAACCATCTCGCTGCGATGATTGATGATACCTTGCTCGAACAACAGTTTTTCCATGTCCGGCCACATGAGGTCCGGCGAGTTCGCACCGAACTGACTCGACGCTGCACTACTGATGATCACGGGACGCAGGTCCATCGCTTCGGCAGCCGAATAGACGGCAATATTCAGAGCAGGAAACGATCCTGTGCAGCCGATCGCGATCCGGTCTCCGGGGCGCACGCCGGCTTCGATCAGCAATCGCATTGCGACGGCGGCAAAGTTCGGATTGACGCTTGTCAGTTTTGCTTCGAGGTGCCCTGGCAAACTGGTGACCAACGACATCGACGGGCCCACCATCCCAGTATCGGCGGGGTCGTGAATATCGAGCATGCGGTGGCCACGGACAACGCGTTCACAATGGATCGCGTCAAACGCATCCGCGGCTTGCTCGGACGCCAGCAGCATCCGATCCTCGACGTCGGGAATCCGCATCGCCGTTCCAGCCAGGTTTTCCAACGAGGCCCAACGACTCGGCATGTTCCGAATCGCGATCACAACCGCGATGGACAATACAGCGAGAAACAACAGGGAGGCCGAGGAGATTTTCTGAGGCCGGTAGTACAGCTTTTTCATGTTCCGAGTTTTGTTCTTTTCAATCAACCGTCAAAGGATTCCGTCCATCCGCACTCAGGTCAGATGAGTACGTCAAATCAACCTCACGCCAAATGCGTGACACCAATTGCGACGAGCGTCAGGTGAACCAACGCGGTCGCGATCACCAACGGCGAAAGCGTTTGAACAACGCCGCTTCGTGCGATCCAAAGCGCCACGAGGCCGGGGATCACAAACCCGATCACGGTCATGTTTTGCATCCACCCCATCGAACTCGAAGGGTCCATTGCGACACCACCGGTCAGCGCCAAACTCATACCGGGCCAAACCATTTCGAGCACCGCACGCAGCGTCGCTGCGACAGCGAACCCGAACACCATGGTCAACACCACGCGGCGACGACCAAACAAGATCGCATAACGATCGACTTCATGTACCAACCACGCCGTCAGCAAAGCCGCGATAATCGTGGCAATGACCGTCAAAGGTTGGTCAAACGAAAGTGCGAGATATCCGGGAACAATCATCCCGCCGACGCTCAAACCGAAAGCCTCGGTAAACAGCAAACTGACGACCAACCCGATGCCGATCGACAACGCAAGCCATTCCATCTCAGACCATCTCCATCACACGAACAGGAGCCGATTCGGGACGTTGAAATCGCTCCCATCCATCTTTCTTTTCAAAGTAATCTGCCAACGCCATCCCGGGTCCGGCGATATTACCGACGCCCATTAGCAGCATGCCTGACATTTGTTCTTGAGTGACATTGGCCGCGGGAACAACCGATTCCGCCGCCATTTCGGCGCGATGCGATTCACCTTCCCCGTGCCAACGTGCCACGACTTCTTCGTGAGGAACGGATCCTGCGCCAGCGTAACTGGCCGGATTTGCCTTCTGTTCCGCGGCGAACGATTCCAGCAACATCGTGACGACTTCGTCACCCGATGCGTTACCCAAACAAAGGATTCGGTTCTGGTCGATGCCGCCTTTGAGCAGTCGACGCAGGAACACGTCCGTCCCCGAACCGATGATCACGACTCGGTCATACTTACGCCAATGCACACAGGCATCGGCCATCGTGACCGAGCGGTCGATCCGGTCCACGCGGCAGTTCATCACCAACACGCGGCGATTCACGCCAGGGAAATAATCGTAGGCGGCATCCCAAATACGGGTCGTCGACTCAGGGTCGTTGGCCGCGAATGCGTTGACGAAGTGCCACGAATCGCCTTGAACGGTTTGCTGGTGAACTCGCATCGCACCTGGATCGGGCTGGGCTTCCCACATGCCACGAAGAGCCACATCACGGGCCACACCCATTTGCTCGCAAACGGCGAGCGACAGGGCCACGTTTTCGGCGTGTTCCAGGTATGAAAACTGAGCCAACTCTTCCGGCGTGATTTGTGCTGAATCTTCGGACGTGATGCTCTTCAATTGCGAACCACGGTCGGCACAGGCAGCCCCCATCACTTGCAGGCTGTCATTACGATCCTCTGCGGTCAGCAGAGTCCCACCGACGGGAACCGTTGCCGACAACGCACGTGCGACGTCGAGGCGTGTCGGCCCCATCACGTCGAGATGGTCGGCACGGGCGTTGGTGATCACACCATGAGTCGATCGCACGAGCTTCAGTTCGCAAACCGATTGCAACAGTGGTTGAAGTGCCATGCATTCGATCACGAGAGCCTCGGCACCTTCGGCGACGGCGGTCTTCACGATCCGTTTTTGCTCGATCACGTTGGCCCGGTCGGGACGAAAGATTGGCAACTCGCGACCGTCATCAAAGATCATACGTGCCAACGTTCCCGTGGTTTTGGCGCATGTGCGGATGCCGCCTGCACGCAGGCCCGCCGCGATCAATCGCGTGACCGATGACTTGCCGCGAGTGCCGTTAACATGGATTCGAAAAGGGATCTTCTCGAGTTGCCGGCGGTACCACCAAGCTTCCAGCAATGCAACCAAACCGACGATGGCGGCAACCGCCACCAATGCAACCAAGCCGTTCACAGACGGTTCTCTTTCAACGTGAGGAGAAACTAAGGCTGCTCGATCTCATGCCAACGGTGGCATAGGGGGAAAATCGAACAACGATTCGTGACAGATCCAATGATTCGCTGCAATCCAACAGCGGATCCATGACTAGGTGTGGGAAATACGCCGACCTTCGACCATGTGGTTTCGCTCGATAAGCCGTCCGCCGGAGCACAACGTGCGCGACGATCGCCTGACCTGCGGTGAACCTGGATAGGTTGGGGGCGTGTCTGTTAGCTGGGAAAAGATCGACGAACCGAGGCAGCTAGGCTCGATCTGTGTTCGTCGACAACGCGAGAATTATTCTCTCTGATCGGTCCGAGTAAAGACCGATCCTTGAATATTTTCTACCAAACGGCCAAAGGACCATGGCAACCCTTTATATCGACACAAAGGAAGCAAACCCTTCATTAAAAACTTCCAGTCGTCCAAATGATTTCACTATTATTTTTCAACAACCCTTCGTTCGCGATCGAAAAACTACCGAAAATGGACTTCATCAATCGGATTGCTATTTTCCACATCGGCGAGCGTTCTTCACGACCAACACCGCACCTCACGCAAGCCGCCATCTCACCCCAGCCTACCTAGAGCCCTGCAGGCTCCTCGGACGACCGTTACCGCGATCACCCACCCCGTCTTCGTCATGCCTCAACGGCGCCTAGCAACCGCTCACAATGCCGCTCGCATGGACCGTAAAGCTCAACTCACTCGAGTCGAACGGGGCTTCTTTGCAACCGGCTTTTTAGGTGTCTCACCGGTGAATGACTCTTCAAATCGTTCAATCGAAGCAGCCAATCCGGACTCGAGAGTCTCCACAATCGCTCCACACAACCGCACATCTCGCGTGGCGACGTGAAAGTGACACGGCTCGAACGTAAGCGTCGTCTTGGTCACCCGCCCAACGTCGCGTCCGATCACGCTGTCGTACGGACCACACATGCCGACATCACACTGCATCGCCGTCCCGCCTGCCATGACGTGCGCATCCGCGGTAGGGACGTGGGTATGAGTGCCGAGAACCGCCGTGACGCGTCCGTCGAGATAACGGGCGATCGTTTGCTTGTCACCGGTCGCTTCAGCGTGCATGTCGACGACAATCGCATCGGTTTGATCAGCCATCTCCTCGAGCGCCCGATCGACGGCGGTGAACGGGCAATCGACCGGCCGCATGAACACGCGGCCAAGAATTGAAATCACCCCGAGCCGACCGGCAGGCGTCGAAACGACTGCCCAAGTTCGCCCGGCGGCGTCGGACGGGTAGTTGGCTGGCTTGACGATCCGATCGCTTTCCTTGAGGACCGGGATGATCTCCGAACGTCGGTAAATGTGGTCACCGAGCGTGATCGCATCGACTCCGGCTTCGATCAACCGCCGATATTGCCGAGGCATCAGCCCCGCACCATCGGCGGCGTTTTCCGCGTTGACGACGACCGCGTCGAGAGAATGCTTTTCTTTTAGCTCGCGGGTTCGAGCCAGGACAGCAGAGTACCCCGGCTTACCAACGACATCGCCAAGAAACAAAAATCGCACCGGTGCCCATCCCCAACAATGCGTTCGAAAGCCTTAACCACAATACAACCCCGCCGTCGTCATCGAACTACCAACGCAGTCCGAAACGCTCCCCGCCGGTGTCACGATTGTTACCGCCTTTAAGAGGTCCAGCGTGTTGCGGCTGCACCGCGAGTTCGCGTGGCGGCTCGTCGACTTCCTCCTCTTTCGCTTCGCTCGGCTTCTCGGCAACGGCATTGACCGCCTTAATCGAGAGGCCAATTTTCTGCGAATCACGGTCAAAGCTGAGCACTTTCACGTCGACGGTATCACCAACGCTCACGACGCTGCTGACCTTAGAAACCCGATGATTAGCCAACTCGCTGATGTGAACGAGGCCTTCGACGCCCGCGGTCAAACGGACGAAACAGCCAAAATCGGCAGTCTTGGTGACGGTACCCGAGTGAACCGATCCGACCGCGAACTGGCTTTCGGCGGTGTCCCATGGGTTTTCGAGCAGGTCACGATAGGACAACCCGATCTTGCCGGTTTGCTTATCGATCTTGTCAACTTTGACTTTGACCTTCTGGCCTTCCTTGATCACTTCACTTGGATGCTTGACGCGTTCCCAGCTCAATTTGCTGACGTGGATCAATCCATCCAAACCACCGAGGTCAACGAACGCACCAAAGTCGCGGACGCTGCGGACGGTGCCCTCGAGAATGTCGCCCGCTTCGATTTGCTCGAGCTGTTCAGCCCGGCGAACTTCCCGTTCACGTTCGAGAATCGACCGGCGGCTGACGACGAGGTTGCCACGACGAGCATTGGCTTCCGTGACGAGGCAGATCATTTTTTGATCGACGAATTCCGAAAGGTCTTCGACGCGATACTCAGTGACTTGGCTGATCGGCATAAAACCGCGGATTGAACCGATTTGGCATTCCAACCCACCGGTATTGTGGCCGGTGACCAGCACTTCGACGACAGATCCTTCGTCGATATCGTCCCAGTCGCTAACTTCGATCGCCGATCCCGGCAATGTGCAGGAATACAGGCCTTCTTCACGATTGAAACCGCGAACGAGAACCTCAACGTCGGATCCCGGTGTCGGCTCTTCTTCGGTGAACTGCTCGAACGGGATCGTGCCTTCGTCGGGACCGCCCAAGGAAACGAACACCGTGTCGTCTTTGATCTTCAAAACCTTCGCGTGAACTCGCGAGCCTTCATCGAGCGGTTCGCGACGATCGGGTAAACCGGCCGTTCCGCCATAGAACGCATCCAAATCGGCGTCGGCCAGCGACGCGTCGAGTTCAGCCTGCAAATCGTCCGTCAAACCGTGGCGAATGTTCGGCACGCTGACTTTGCCGGGTTTCGGCACTTCGATTTTTTGGGTCTGCGTGACGTCTTGGTCGGATTCACCAGCGAGTCGTGGCCGCGGAGCTTTCTTCTTGCCCGAACCTGATTTCTCGCCGGGTTTGCCTCCCGCCTTGGGCTGTTTTTTCTCTAAATCCTCGGTGGAAACCGCCGCGGGCGATTGCGGCTTGGCCACGCCGAGACCACGTGCGGCGAGCGGTCCGCTACCGATTCGCGGCAGCGGAGCCTTCGATTTCTTCGGCCCGGGTGCACTTTTGGCTTCCGCAGGAGCAGACTCCGAAGCGGATGATTCCGCCGCCGGTGCCGGAGCGGATGACGCATCAGGCGATGGCGTTGCCTCCGGTGCGGGCGAAGCCGCAGGTGCTTCGGCGGAAGTGGATTCGGACGATGGAGGAGTGGAATCCGGATTCTCGGTCACTGACATGTTTCGGCGTCGGTGGGCAGGGGCATAGGAATACAAGCGAGCACGATTGGGTCACAACTCTCGTCACAGCGATGCACTCCCGTAGGTGCGATACGATGTCGTCCATCTGGACGTAGCGACACGAGCGCTCTTCATCAACAACCCGCAGTCTAGCAATCCGATCGCCCAGCCGGTAGCCTTCCCGAGAATCCCGTTTCGACCATCTCGCTCAGATACGTCGAATCCCGCCCCGCCCATCCGGATCCCAACCCGCTCAGTCCCCTCCTCGCCATCGTCCCATGCCGAAATTCGACGATTTTTTCGCCACAACCGCGGACCAATTTCCTCCCGAACTCCGCGCCGCCATCGAATCGGCGCCGTTGCCCGGGCTCACCGACGGCCCCCAACACGCTGATCTGGAAAACCTCCTCGGTCGCCCCGACGCGTGCCGCATGACAACGCCATCGGGCGACTCGCCGCTTCCTCCCTTGGTGCTGTCGGGGCTCTGGTTGCTCGCCGGTGATCTCGATCGGAGCCACTCGATCAGCCAAAACGAACCCTCGAGCCAGGGCAGTTTTTGGCACGGCATCATGCACCGCCGCGAAGGCGACTACTCCAACGCCGCGTATTGGTTCCGCCGAGTCCGATCGAGCCCCGTCTTCGAATCGCTCGCCGAAATCTATCCCGAACAATACAGCGACCCGTACGAATTCAACGACGCCGTCGCCGCCGCAGTCCGGCAACGCGACGAAGACCGCGTTTCTGAATTGCAACACGTCCAGTGGACCGAGTGGCAATTGTTGCTGCAGGAATGCATGCCCGCATGACCGATTGGCTGATCACACGCTGCGGATCAGAGGGCTGCGTCGCCGGGGATTGGATGCCGACCCTGGAGTGGGCGATATGCTCGCATGGAATGTTGGCTTCCACCGACCTGGCCGACGCGTCGTTCTGGATGCGGTTCGGTCAAATCGTCAGCAGCGTGCTCGGCGTCTTTCTGATCATTGGAGTCGGCGCGGTTTGCCGTTCGCGAAAATGGCTGTCCGCCGAAGCAGACTTTTCACTCGCCAAGATCACCGCCAACGTGTTGATGCCGGCGCTGTTCCTCGATCGGATTCTCAACGACGAAACACTCAACTCGATATCCACCGCCTGGCTGCCACCACTGGTCGGATTCGGGTTCACCACGCTGGGAATGCTGGCGGCGTGGTCGGCCGCAAAAATGATCGGTCCTTGGATCGGTTTGAAGTCCGACAAACAGCAACGCGCCTTTTCGCTTTGCGCCGGCATTTGCAATTACGGCTACATCCCGTTGCCCTTGGCACAGATCTTTTACCCGAGCGCCGAAGTCGACCTGATCCTTCACAACGTGGGCGTCGACATGGCGATGTGGAGCGTCGGGATCGCGATCATCTCAGGCGGATCGAAGAAGACCGGTGACAAGAACGCCGCCTCGACGTCCAAAATGTCTCGGTGGATCAAGATGGCGATCCCCGCGCTCACTAGTGCGCCGATTCTGGCGGCGGCAACTGCCGTTTCAATTCGCGTGCTCGGATGGGACACCTATGTCCCGAACGCGTTGATGAAGACAATCGGCATCCTCGCAGCGGCCTCCATCCCGATGGGACTCCTGCTCAGCGGCGCGATCATCATCGACTTTTTGAAAGCGGCTCAGTGGACCGGAGCCACACCGCTGATTTTCTTCTCGTTCGGTTTTCGACAACTGCTGATGCCTGCACTCATGCTCGCCTTCGCGAGCCTCGTACTGACGCAAACCGACATGAAACAAGTCATGCTGTTGCAGGCCGCGATGCCGTCGGCTGTTTTCCCGGTCGTCCTGACACGCCTCTACCACGGCGACACGACCACAGCACTGCGGGTCGTGCTATCAACCTCGCTCGCCGGTCTGTTTTTGATCCCGCTGTGGATGTCGCTCGGTGCGTGGTGGCTGGGCGTGTGATGAATCGAGAGAACAAGCGACGACCTACGGCCGCTCGTGCCGTCCCGATCATGTTACGCCCCTGATCCGGTCGACGCCGCCGGCGGCTCGTCAAACTCGCAGCTTTAAAACTTGCGCCACGCCCCAGTTCTAGAACCCGGCTTCGACCGCAACGCTCAACCCAAAGAAACTGAGGTCATCATCGAGCGGACCGTCCGTCGACAGGCCGTTATCGGAACCGGCAAAGACGGCGATCGGATTAGCACCACCGACGCCACCGAAGTGTTGTGCTTCCATCGCGACTCGCATCGCCAACCAATCCGCCGGGACATACTGAATCCCAAATTTCAACTCGGCACTGGTGGCCATCGAGTTCGAAAGATCACTCCAATCCTGCACGCCGATCGCGTTCATCGTCTGAAGAAGATCGTTGGCGGAGTCCACGACCGAGTACTCTTGATTGCCGAACAGCAACGCCCCCCGTGCGTCAGCGAACAACGACAATCGATTCAACGGCAACTGATGATTGAACCGCATCGCGACGGTAGGTCCGATACCGCGAAATTCGGTCTGAGCAGCAACCGTATCAGGCGTGCCGAGCAACGCTTCATTGGTCCGTGCGAGGTACCCTTGTTTGATCCGGGCATAACGAAGACCAGCGAAAATTTCGATCGGAAGACTCAGTGATCGCTGCACTTCCATGTCAATCACATCGGCGCGAACGGTACTGCGAAAGTCACCTTCCTCAACGAGATCGACCCCCGTCACGATGTCACCGTCTTCGGCGAGATAGCCAACCGTTCCCCAAGTTCCTACCGGGATGATCCCATTGCCATCACCGGCGTGAAAACTCGTCGAGTGATCGAACTGCCAATAACGCATCCGATACCCGAGTTTGCCCGCGGCCGGCATCACACCAAACTCAACCCGAGGACTGTGTTTGAGCTTCCAAGGGAACATCACCTGCGAATAACCGTCATCGGTTTCAACGATCAACGCGGACGTGTTGCTCTGGACGGCCTGAACGATCACGCTTTCGTACGTGGCAAAATAACGAGGCGACTTCCGGCCTTTGAAATGCAATGGGCTGTGGAGCTGCGAACGCAGTTGTCCGATCTCCATATGCTGAGCAGAAAGCTGTGACTGCAAATCGGCGAGCTGCAACGTGACCGGATCAACCGAGTCATAATTTTCAAAACCGACCGTGCGGAGAGTGTCGGCCGATCCCGGAACGAGAGTCGACGGCACTTCCTCGTCTTTCCGCCCACCAACGTATCCACTCGATGTCGCGACGCTCTCCTCACTCACTCCCTCGATATCCTGCATGCCCAGCAGGCTTGCGAACTCCTCAGGAGTGATGTCTTGACCGGTAACCTGCCCTGCCGTCATCCATGGAATGAACGCCGTCAACAGGATCGCAACCCAAGAAGCGTTCACGCGTAGGAATGTGAAATGACGGACGCCGCCACGACCCGTTGGTAGTTCTCTAAAGTGGTTCATCATGACAGCACGTTTACTCGGTGGAGGGTAGGCGAAGGTGGGAGGCGATGGGTTCCGACACGAGCGTCCGATGCTGGTGCGGAACCGTGGATGGCATGAATCAGATCGCCATGGGTGGGCAACCTGGTACAAATTTCTTGATGGCGAGAACGAATCGCGGTGAGCAACGCCGCCGCAGAATCCGCATGCATTTGGGGTGCAAACGAGACCGAGTCTTGGCCGCTCGGCGGACAAACGCCGGGCTCAATCCCCGCAGGACTCAGGATGAAGTGATGGTTTGCCTCGGCAAACGTTGGATCACGTGCGGGAAGCAGCACCCGTCCCGTCGTGACGTACTCCTCCATCAGCGTCGACAACGACTCGGGCATAACCACGCTCGCCGCGTCTGTCCAAAACGGAGTGTCGCGCCGACGCGAGACGACGTAGTGCATTAGTACAAAATCTCGAACCTGATGATAAACATCCGTCATTCGAGCGTTGAACGTTTTTTGATCGAAGTGGTCGGCATGAAACGCGAGCGGCGTCGCAGGCGGCAAGCATTCAACGAGCTCGTCTAACGCACGTTGAACCAAAAAGATGCCCGTCGATTCGAGCGGCTCGACAAACCCGGCGGACAATCCCAGAGCGACGCAATTGCCGATCCACTGGTTGCGACGCATGCCGACCCGCATCGGAACAGTCTTCGTTTGAATGGTCTCGGGGTCAACTCCGACTAACTCGCACAACTCACGTCGAGCCGCGTCGTCGGTAATGTGTTTGGACGAAAAGACATAGCCGCACCCGGTGGTTTCGGCCAAAGGGATCTGCCATGACCAACCGGCGTTCATTCCCTTACTGATCGTGTACGGTGACAAGCGGACATGACGTTGCCCCGAGTCGTTATCTTTGACACCTCGATCGGTGGTACCGTGGCGACTCGGCACGCGTAGCGTAATGGCTCGGTCGCAGATCAATTGATCCGACCAGTCTTCCCACGGTGATTGCAGTTCGCGTTCAATCAAAACGCTCGCAAATCCGCTGCAATCTAAATACAGATCCGCAGCCAACGCGGGTTCACCGTCGAGATGAAGACACGCAATGTTGCCGCGTTCATCGACGGAGGCACCATCGACGTCGCCGACATAATGGCGAACACCTTCGTCGATCGCGACTTCCTTGAGAAAGCCAGCAAGTTTTCCTGCGTCGAGATGGAAAGCGTAGTTCTGCGCGACGCTGGGACAGTCCAGCTCACGTGGCGCGCATCCCTGCTCGCACAACTCACGCTGGAAACTGTAATCCGTGTATTGAGAATCGCTCGGCAGCCAGCCTTCGCGAACGCCACGTTGCCATGTATGGATTAAGTCCGATCCGTTAATCGGGCATCCGCATATCCCGAACGGATGCCAATAACGATGAGACGACTCGACCCAATCGTCGAACCGAATCGCGAGTTTATAAGTGGCACCGGTACGACGAATGAATTCATCCTCGTCGATGCCCATGTTTTCGATCCAGTCGACCATCGCCGGGATCGTTGCTTCACCGACGCCGATCGGTGGCAATCGATCTGACTCAACCACCGAAACCCGACAACCGACGCGTCTTTTGAGGGTGGCTGCGCTCATCCATCCCGCCGTTCCACCGCCAACAATAACGATGTGACAATCGCGATCCACGCCGGCATTTGCGGCCTTCAGGCCGCCAAGTGGTCGCAGTGTCGTCGGATTGAATTCAGTGGGCGCAGTCATAGACAGGGGAGTAGCAAATTCCACTGACGGTCGGAAGACTATTTTCGCAAAAACAAATATTGCCTTCTGCAACTGCACAAGCCCCAAAATGGAAAACCGCACAAATTGCAACCTCTCTCATTTCGATTCTTCCGCACGTGCAACGTATCGCGACACGCCCAAATTAACCGAATGCTTGTCGACTATTTTTTGCCTCCATACCTCACTGAAGAGAGCTAGTTTTCCATTAGGAAGGACGCACTGAGCAACGTGGCCTCAACGGCACGCGTCACTTCCTACCTTTGCCCCCCTTTTCTCAATTTGCACAGACAGAGATCTCTTAGATGAAAGTTTTGTTGGTGGATGATTCCGGTGTCATGCGAAAAATTATCGCACGCGGACTCAACAGCCTTTGGGTCGACGAAGTGGTCGAAGCGGCCGACGGCGTCGAAGCGTTATCCAAATTTGGAGACGGCGTCGGATTCGACATGATCCTGACGGATTGGAACATGCCGAATATGAACGGACTCGAATTCGTCAAAGCGGTCCGAAACGATGGCCACAAACTTCCCATCATGATGATCACGACCGAGACTGAAAAATCGCAAGTCCTGCTGGCCATCCAAGCCGGCGTGAACGACTACCTCGTCAAGCCGTTTGATCAAGAAACGCTTCAAAAGAAACTCGAACGCGTGATCCCAAACCCGACGCTCGCGTAACAACTCGTCAAACCAGACCGCCCCGTCATGCCTCTGCTTTCCCTCGACATCGAAACCGTGATCGCCAACGCGATCGATTCATCCATCCGAGAAACATTCTCACTGATGATCGGTCAAGAGCTCACTCACGTTCAAACGAACCGTGTCGTCAACAAAATGCCGACCGTCGGGAAATATAATCAAAACCGACCGGTCGACTACGACGAGGAAATCACCGTGGTCGTTGGACTCAGTGGCCAATTACAAGGCAGCGTGAGCGTCTGCATGGATCTTGAATCGGCACTGCTGTGGACCGAAAATTTGATCGACCACCAATCCGCCACTCTCGATCAAACCGTAATCGATGCGATCAGTGAACTCGGCAACATCGTCACCGGCGGCGCGAAGAGAAGACTGGAAGACCGCGATCTCGCGCTAGGTCTTCCGTATGTAATGTTGGCCGGCAAATCCCGACTCGCTTTCCCGAGTTCCTGCGAACCGCTGCAGGTCGAGTACGCCTTCGGTGGTCACGAAATGAACGTATTCATTTCGTTGACCACCGCTTAACAACTCCCTGCGAGGGGCGATTGCTTTTAACCAATAACGATGCGCGGACATCGTTGACCAGAATCGCCATTCATCAAAAGGCGTCCACTGAGAGACGCCCCATAGCCCCGTAGACGCAAACTACGCGTGGGCGGTTTCGACAGCTTCGTTCTTCGGCTGATGAATCCCGGCGAGCAGTTCGCCGAACCATGGCACGTCGATATCAAACGGTTTGCCGCCCTTGATGCGTTCGAATTCGATCGCTCGCAATTCATCGCCACGTTCTTCATCTTCACCGATGACACCACCATCGCCGACCAAGGCACATTCAACGGCCTTCTTCGCACAACGGGCGATCAACGCGATGTCGTCTTCGTTCGCCGCAGCCGCACGTGAGTAGTAACCGCTCTTCTGAATCAGTGTCTTCTCTGCACCCAACATGGCGGCAAACTGTTTGCCGAACCATTTGCCAGGGTTCACCGCGTCGAGTTTGTAGTGGCCGAACGCGTCGCGTGGGACTTCTTCCCCACGTGATTCGATTTCAGCAACAATCGCTTCAACGCCGGCGCCTTCGGAGATGAAGATGTTGACGCAATCATGCTCGTCCATGATCGCCTTCAGACGTTGGGCTTCGTGTTCGAGGTCGAAGTGCATTTCGGGGATGTACACCCCGTGAACGTCGCGGCGTTCTTTCGAAAGACCGATCTCGGGAAGAAAATTCATCTTCGCGAGCCGTTCGCGATATTTCGCTGCCGTGGCCGCGGTGAGCCAACCACAGTTGCGGCCCATGACTTCGTGAACGATCAACATGCGAGGGTTCGCATTGTGTTCAGAAACGACATTCTCGAAGAACTTCGCTCCGACTTCCGCCGCTGTCCACGCACCAAGACTTTGTTTGATCGGAATCACATCGTTGTCGATCGTCTTAGGAAGCCCTACGACGGTCAGTGCGTAATTGTGCTTCGCCAAGTAAGCAGCCAAATCGGCAGCAGTCGTGTTGGTGTCGTCACCTCCGATCGTGTGCAGAACGTCCACACAATCTGTTTGCAATTGCTCGGCGGCCACCTGCAAAGGATCTTGACCCTCATTGACGAGCCCCCGCTTCACGCAATCGGCCACGTTCGTCAACTTGATTCGGCTGTTGCCGATGGGGCTGCCACCGTGTTCATGCAAAATGTGAGCCCGCTCTCGAATTTCAGGCGTCACCGGGAAACTGTCGCCGAGCAACAACCCCTTATAGCCCGAGCGATAGCAGATGATTTCGATTTCCGGGGCCTTCTCGGTGTACGATTGAATTAAGGCACCGATCGCGGACGAAAGACAGGGGGCCAGCCCCCCGGCGGTGAGAATTCCGACTCGTTTGACCGACATGACGATATTTCCCTGAGTGAGGCTCGAAAACAGATAACGGATTGGCAGACAACGCCGTCAACGGACCCGGTAGATTATCGCATTGCGGCGGAATCGTCGCCTAGGCAGGGGCCCTGCGGTGCCCATGGGCGCCTCAGTCGCCCTCAACCTGCCATTGCCGACCATTCTTTTCCCTTCGCAAAACACCTGATCCACTCTGTAACCCCGATCTCCCACTGTCACACTCAGCATGCAATCGAAATTGATTCAGCAAATCCTGGTGGTGTTGCAATTCACGACCGCCGCAGCATTGGTCCTGACAGCGAACGACGTGCTGAATTCCCCCACCGCGATCACATCGATCATTGCCGGCGCGTTGCTCGGCGTTTGGGCTTGGGTGAGTTTCGGTTTGAAAAAGATCACGGTAATGCCGGAACTGAAATCGGACGCGGAACTGGTCACGGCGGGGCCTTACCGATTCATTCGCCACCCGATGTACACCGCCGTGGTGCTATTCTGTTTTGGTTTCCTTCTCACCTCGCCATCGATGTGGAAAGTCGCCACATGGATCCTGCTTATCGCGGTCGTGTCGGCGAAAGCAAGAATCGAGGAATCTTTTCTTTGCAAACGCTTCCCTCAATACCCTGATTACATCAAGCGAACGGGTCGGTTCATCCCGTTTTGGTGATCCCTTTTTGATCAAGCCGTATCAAACGAGCCGATTTTTTTGAATTTGATGGGCCAGAACCTCATCAGTCGGCAGTAAAGACGGTGGCACATCCTGACGTCCGCTCAACAGCGCACCAACCGTGCCGCCACGCTCCTGCCCATCGGCCGTCCTCAAACGTGCTCCCGCCTTCGGCAGCGGCAAGGTTGCCTTTCGCCTAACGCCAACCTCCTGCCTCCCATCCGAACGACAACGCGGGCGGCACCGACGTGGTGGCAATGAATGCCCTGTTGCGACAAACATCATTCGCGAAAAACACCGAGTCCCGCCCCCCCGGACACTCCACACCTAACGCTACGAGTCAGACACACCGAGACGAGTAACAAACCATGAACCGACATCGTTGCAATCAGTTGCTGTACCTACTCGCTCTAACCGCGGGCGTGTTGACGCTCAATCGCTCCGCACTCGCGTTCGAACTCGAATCTCCTGACGGAAAGTTGTCGGCCGAGATCCTCGTCACCGAAGATGGCGATGTCACCGACCTGCTCACCTATTCTGTTTCATGGCAGGGACGATCAATCGTCACGCCGTCTCACGTCGGTTTAGACATCGCGGGTGCCGCTCGGACAACGGGCACCCAAACCGAACGAACCCAAACGAAAAGGATCAACCAAACGTGGACCCCCGTGTATGGCGAACGCAGCACCATCCGAGACCACTACAACGAATTGACGTTGGACCTCAAGACTCGCGGTGATTCCCCGATAAACGTTTCTGTCACCTTTCGTGCCTACAACGAGGGTTTGGCGTTTCGATACAAAATCGCGGGACAGACTGATCACGACCAAATTACGATCAAGCGTGAGTTAAGCGAATTCCGATTCCCGTCGGATCACAAGACGTGGGTCGCCTACAACGCGCAAGGACAATACAAGGAAGCTCGATTAAGTACGGTCCGATCCGGTTGCGAGCGTCCAATGACCATACAAGCCGACCAGGATCTTTTCATTGCGATCGGCGAAGCAGGACTGGTTGACTATGCACGGATGAAATTCTCTCCGTTAAAAACTACCGACGCCGCCAAAGCCTCTTCTACGAGCGACGCGTCCACGACCGGGTTGGTGAGCGATCTCGACGGCATGGTGCGGATGGACTTGCCATCATCGACACCGTGGCGTTTTGTCATGGTTGCCAATCGCCCGGGCGAGTTGATTGAAAACAACTTTTTGCTCCTGAACCTGAACGAACCGTGTGCCATCGCGGACACCTCGTGGATCAAACCAGGAACCGTCCTGCGTGAGATGTCCCTGACCACTCAGGGCGGTATCGCCGCAGTCGACTTCGCCGTCGAACACAACATGCAGTACGTTCACTTCGACGCGGGTTGGTACGGCAACGAATACGACGACGCGTCTGACGCCACCACAGTCACCGTTGATCCCAAACGTTCCGCCGGCCCGCTCGCACTACACGACATCATCGCGTACGCCCGAGAACGCGACATCGGTATCATCGTTTACGTCAACCGACGTGCATTGGAACGACAACGCGACGACATTTTGCCGCTCTACAAATCCTGGGGAATCGCCGGCGTCAAATACGGATTCGTGAAGGTCGGTTCTCAAGAATGGACGTCATGGTTGCACGACGCGATCCGCAAAGCCGCCGATCACGAATTGATGGTCGACGTCCACGATGAGTATCGCCCCACCGGATACGAACGAACGTACCCAAACCTGATGACCACCGAAGGTATCCAGGGCGACGAAACGTCACCGAGCAACGTCGACACGCTGACGCTCCTATTCAGCCGATCCGTTTGCGGCCCCGCCGATAACACGATCTGCTACTTCGCTTCGCGTGTCGACGAGAATGCAACCCATGCTTACCAACTCGCAAAAGCCGTCTGCATCTACAGTCCGTGGCAATATCTCTACTGGTACGACCTCCCCAAACCTGCCGACAAAACCGAAGTCCCTTACGAAACCATAGGCAACGAACCCGAACTGGAGTATTTTGACGCGGTCCCGACCGCATGGGATGAAACCCGTGTGATCGAAGGTGAAATCGGCCGCTACGTGGTGATCGCTCGACGCAAAAAAGATCAGTGGTTCATCGGTGCAATGAACAGTGAATCCGAACGAACGATCGCATTGCCACTCGATTTCCTCTCCGCAGATCAACCCTACACCGCTCACCGCTATCTCGATGATCCCACGGTCGGTACCCGTACCAAAGTCCGAATCATCAAAACACAAGTCAATCATTCCTCGGAAATCGAATTGACTCTCTCGGCACAGGGCGGTGAAGCGATCCGGATCGTTCCCGACGCTCGGTAACGCCCGCTACGGTGTGTTGCTCCTATCGCGTCAGCACACCACGGTTTCACAACGGCTTCACAACGGTTTCACCATGCAACCTCCCGCGACACCCGGCGGCCACCTGCAACCGCGATCACCCTCCAATCGCCTCCATCCACAAACCACGCTCCCATGATGCGCAATTCATTCGCTGCCTTGCTGACGGTCGTGTTCATGGCGACTGCGTCCCACTGCATCGCAGCCACCTATGTCGTCTCGACATCCGGAAACGACAATCACCCCGGAACCGCTTCCCGGCCGTTCCAAACGATCTCACGCGCAGCCCAGTCCGCGATGCCCGGCGACACCGTCCTGGTTCGTCCCGGTGTCTATCGCGAGAGAGTTTCACCGCCACGTGGTGGCCACCCCGGCAAACCGATTACTTATCGGGGCACCTCATTCGGGCATGTCTTGATCAAAGGCTCTGATCTTTGGACCCCGGAATGGACCGAACATTCCGCAGGCGTCTACTTTGCCGTTCCCTCGGAATCAATGTTCACCGACGACTCCTACCTGGACAGCCCCAACCCGTTTCGAGTCCCGCTCGCTTCAACGCCTTACAATCGGCAAGGCAAACCCGAACAGGAACGCTTCGGATATGGCAATCCAGATTTGGCTTACAACTGCGGCCAAGTCATCGTCGACTCCGTGTTGCTCAAACAAGTCCCATTTCTCGACGAAGTCAAACAACACCCTGGCACGTGGACGTTCGATTCCGAAACCGGTCGCATCTACATCCACTTTGGCGATCAATCACCAGCACATCGAACGATTGAGATCACCACCCGCCGACGCATCTTCGCACCGCACACCCTGGGACTCGGGCACATCACCGTCGAAGGATTCGTGATGGAACATTGCGGCAATAACTATCCAACAAACTTTTGGAACACGCCGAAATGGGCCCAAGCCGGAGCGTTTGGATTACGAGGCGGTCACCACTGGATCGTCCGCAACAACATGATTCGGTACGCCAACGCCGCCGCGATGGACATCGGATCTCGAGGCGGCGACAACGAATCGGCGAGCGATCACAGTCCCACCATCGCCGACGCGGGCAACGATAACCTGATCGAATCGAACTACTTCGTTGACAACGGTGCCGCCGGCGTGATCGGGTCAGGCAGCCTTCGAATACAGATTCGCGACAATGTCATCATGCGGAACAACACGCTCGGTTTCATCGGCAACAAACGCTACGAACACGCAGGCATCAAATGCCACGGCATCCGTGACGGACTGATCGAGGGAAACTACGTTGCCGACAATCCGCTCAACGATGGCATTTGGCTAGACAACCAATTCCCCGGCACTCGCATCACCCGCAACGTCGTCGTCAACAACGGGGTAAAAGGCATCTTTCTCGAGATGAGTGACCAGGGTTGGGATTCCGCATTCGTCGATAACAATATCCTCATCGGAAACCAACTGAACCAGTTCTACGTCCACGACGCGGCTGGCTCGACGGTCATGCACAACCTGATTGCGAACAGCCCCGACGACAGTCGCAACGGCCAGGGAGCGTACATCTACCAAGTCACCGCCCGAACGCGAACGTATTACCACTCGTTGCTGAACAATCTTTTCGTCAACCACAAATCGATGATGGACGTGAACTATCCATCCCATCGCGGCGGGCCTCAACGGTTCGACCACAACGTTTACGACACCACGCCAGACCAACGCGTCTTTCGGATCAACAGCGCTAGCGACAAGCCTTCACCTTGGACCGACGACGAATTCATCAATCTCATTGATCAAGAATTGGGCGACGCTTCCACGGGCCACGAATCAATCGACGGTGGAACGAAAGCCAATCTCACATTTGAACAATGGAAAACGTTCTGGTCGGCACACGACCTCCCCAACGATCAGAACAGCGTGCTGCAAAAAGGCATGACCGTTTCCTACTCACCGGAGTCGCAACAACTCCGTGTCGTCGTTCCGTTTGATCCGACACGAGTTGGATCGACCGAGCGTTCCGAGGTCACCGGAGATTTCCGTAACGCTCCGCTCGCACGAGACGGAAGCAATCTTCCGGGCCCGTTTCAAAGCCTCAAACAAGGCGTCAACACATTCCATCTTTGGAATGGTCTCCCGATTCTAGAAAAAGACACACTGCCGAATCCGACGAAGGTCGGCGACACCGACAAAGGCGTTCGGCTGAATTGAGCGGCGAACCGAGGCACATCGTTTGGTCCATCCGATGTCGACATCGCGAGTGGGGTCGACAGTTCAGCGAGAGAATGGGGCGATTAGTTGCGAGGTTTGACGGCCATCGCCTGGGACTTCGCCGTCGAATGTCTCACTCGTTCATCCTCGTTTTTGGAATCAGCACGAAGCACATTCTGCTCGGTAAAGGCTGCCATGTCGGCGAGCGTTTCGAAGAAGCTACAAAAATCGAGTGCATGCCGCGCCGACAACGACAATCCGCCGCCGCCTACGAAAATGTAGGTGTCACGTGGCAACAAACGCCGCAACTCAACATGTTGCGCAATCACATCGGATCGGTCATCCCAGTGCGTGTGCGTCGACCAGACCACTCGAACGTCGAGCGAATTGGCGGCAGCCGCTAACTCGTCCGCCGGCACACACGGCCCCAAATCATAAGCCGAGACCCCAATACTATTGAGGCTCAGCGATACAAACTTCGAGGCGATCGTATCAAAACCTTGATGCATACTTCCCCCGATGGCATCGACCTTGGCCGACACGTCCTTCCGGATAAAGGGGACGAGCAAGTCAATCGCCTGCGACATGGTTTCGGTGCACATCTTCTCTTCGTAGACCTGCAGATCACCGCGCTGCCATAACGTCCCCACCTGCCACATCGCGGGTGCCAATGAGTGGTCGATGATGGAAACGATGTCCGAAGATTCGGCACACGCCTCCAGCACCACGTCTCGCAGTTCCGCCGCTCGTCTCGACTTCAACAATTGCAAAATGTTCTCCGTCGAGAGAATCGTTGCGACGTTGCGTCCGGAATTCCGGGAGTGTTTGCTGATTCCGATTTCCTGAATCAGTTGCTCGAGTACCGATTCCGAAATCCGGCGGTGTCCCCCCGGCGTTCGCTCCAAAACAACGTCATGTCGCTTGCACCATCGCTTGAATGTGGACGAACTAACGCCCAATCGCTCGGCGGCATCACTGACTGCTAACCATTTTCTCATATCAACCTGCCACCACTCTTCGAATCTGTTGCGTGGGTCTTCTCTATCTGTCCATCAATAAAATCGGCTAGCTGATTCTGAGGTGTCAAAGTTTTCCGCTTGCTATTGCGGATCTTGTTAGATGAGCATCACGCATTTCGATCATTCGTCGTAACCGCAAATTCAAATGCTTCTGGGTTTCAAATAACACGCCACAAGCCTGACTTTAATGCTCAAACCGCTACCGCTGACGCTCGTTTTGAGCATGCACACCGCCGCACACTGGTAGCGTCCACAAGTGCACACCCGAATGGTTTGATCAGTTTGGAATCGATCACCCGTTCGGTCAGCTGATCATCTGCCCCGCAAACTGATCACGGTGGAGGGCATATCCCTTCAACACAAACTGATTGAAAAACTCTACCCGACCTGCAGATTTTCCGCAGGTTACATAACTGGTGTCCCGCGTCAACGAACCGACGACGGCGACTTCAATGAGCAAGCGAACGCACTCGCTTTGGCTCTGATAAAAACTTTCTGGGGGGTGATAACAGCACCGTGAATATTGAAGACGCAGAGCTGATAAAAGACTTTGTCATTGAGTCACAAGAACATCTCGGTGATATCGAGAAAGACTTCTTAACGATGGAGTTGCAAGGAGCGGAGATTGACCTCGACTTAGTCAATCACGTTTTCCGTGCGATCCATTCGATCAAAGGTGCCGCGGGTTTCCTTGGCCTACCGGTCTTGGAATCACTGGCTCACCGTGAAGAAGAAGTCCTCAACAAGATCCGCAACCGTGAAGTCATTCCCACCGTGGAAGTGGTCAGCACGTTATTGTCGGCAACCGATGGTCTAAAAGAACTGCTCGATTGCATCGAGGTTTCTAACGACATGGACGTGTCGGAAAAGATCGCGGCCCTCGACCGGATTCTGTCGGGTTCGTCTGAATCCAACGACACCGAAGCGGCCAATCCGAGTGATGACTCGCAACGAGATAACGAACAACTCGTCAAAGAATCGGAAGCCACTCTCGATCAAGCCACCGCAGCGGTAGAGACACTCGTCAACGAAGACTCAACGCCTTCACCCTCGGACGCCACCGCATCGAATGATGACACGGCTCCTTCACCGGTTGCAACGCCGGCACCCAAGCCGACTCCCAAACCAACGAAGCAAGTTGAGGCGGCCAAATCGCCATCGTCACTGAGCAGCGACTCGTCTCCCGCGGAGACATCGATCCGGGTGGACGTCGGACTACTCGACACGTTGATGAACCAAGTCGGCGAACTCGTTCTCGCTCGAAACCAAATGCTCCAATTCGCCGAGCGGTTTGACGACAACGAATACAACACAACGTCTCAAAGACTGAACCTCATCACCAGCGAGTTGCAAGAAGGCGTCATGAAGACGCGGATGCAACCGATCGGTAACGTTTGGAGCAAATTCCCTCGACTGGTTCGTGACCTCGCTCAGATTTGTGAGAAGGAAGTGCGAATCGAGATGCAAGGGAAGGAAACCGAACTCGATAAAACAATCATCGAAGCGATCAAGGATCCGCTCACCCACCTGGTCCGCAACACAGTCGACCATGGTATCGAGTCGCCTGACGTTCGCGAAGCCTACGGGAAAGACCGCGAAGGATGCTTAATGCTTCGTGCGTTCCACGAAGGCGGCCAAGTCAATATCGAAATCTGCGACGACGGCGCCGGACTGAACGTTGACCGAATCCGCACGAAGGCAATTGAAAAGTCCGTGATCACTGAGCAACAGGCTCAATCCATGGACGAACAGGAAATCTGCAATTTGATTTTCGCTCCGGGATTCTCAACCGCCGAAAAAGTGTCCAACGTTTCGGGACGCGGCGTCGGCATGGATGTGGTCAAAACCAACATCGAAAAAATCGGCGGCACGCTCGATTTGGAGAGTCATTCCGGATTAGGCACAACCGTTCGAATCAAGATTCCATTGACGTTGGCGATCATCCCGGCGTTATTGGTGAAGTGTGCCGAAAACCGATTCGCCATCCCACAAGTCAACTTGATGGAGTTGGTGCGACTCGAAGGCGAGCAGGCGACATCAAAAATCGATTGGATTCAGAACGCACCGGTATACCGCCTGCGAGGGCAACTGTTGCCGTTGGTCGACCTTCGCAACATCCTCGGAAAAGCACCGAAAGAGCGTGCCGACAACGTCGAATCGGAAGTCATCAACATTGTCGTTCTTCGGGCTGATGACCAACAATTCGGCTTGATCGTCGAGAGCATTAACGACACCGAAGAAATTGTCGTCAAACCGCTCAGTGCCCAAATCAAAGAACTGCCCGTCTATTCGGGAGCAACAATTTTGGGCGATGGAAGCGTCGCATTAATCCTCGACGTCCTCGGTGTCGCACAGCGTGGTCGGGTCCTGCAGAGTTCAGGATCGAGAAACCCGGGATCACAAGACGATTCGTCGAACGCCGAAGCGGAACGACTGCAATCACTGTTGGTCTTGGGCATCGGTCAAAAACGCCAGGTCGCGATGCACATGTCCCAAGTCGCTCGACTCGAACAGGTCCCCGACCACATGATCGAAGAGGCCAACGGACAGAGCGTTATTCAGTATCGCGGAAAGATTCTGCCGCTCATCGACATGGCTTCGGTCTTGGGCGTTCCAAGATCCCGCACGGTCACGCCGGGTGACGATGGCGAAGCAAGCACGGAACTGGCCAGCGAATTGACAAACCAAGTGGTCGTCTATTCCGAGGACGGACGCAGCTTTGGGCTCGTCGTGGACCGGATCATCGACATCGTGGAAGCCGACATCGACTTGGTCGAATCAACGAGCGGCAATGGCCTACTCGGATCGGCCATCATTCAGGATCGAGTCATCGACCTGTTAGATCTTCCCACCGTTATCCAATCGGCCGGCCACCGGCTCGCCTAAACCGACTCACATAAACCAGGTAATCAAATGATTGATGACGACCAAATCTGCACATTCTACTTGGACGAACAGGTCTTCGGCGTGGAAGTCAAGGCTGTCCAAGAAGTCATCCGCTATCAAAACATGACCGAAGTCCCTTTGGCGGACGAGTCGGTTTGTGGATTGATCAACCTACGCGGACAAATCGTGACGGCGATCGACTTGCGAACACGCATGGGATTGCCCGAACGCGAACCCGAGCAATTGCCAATGAACATCATCGTTCGATCGGCATGCGGAAACGCCACCAGCTTCCTGGTGGATCGTATTGGTGAAGTCAAGGAAGTCGACAACCAGAACTTTGAATTGCCTCCCGGAACACTTCGCGGCGACGCTCGCGAACTGGTTCGAGGAGCGTACAAAACGGAAACGGATTTGATCCTGATCCTCGATATGGAGCGTGCAATGACCGTGATGGATGCATGACGACCTCACAACACTGAACCTCCTTACCGACCTAACTATTACCAAACGAATTTCAATTAGGAAATCCCCATGCCAGCTACATTAACACCACCAGCAAAAACTCGTTCCGCCGCCAGCACCGCCAAGGCCGATCTGATCAACTACCGCGGTCAAGTCGAAGCGATCAGCCGTTCGCAAGCGGTCATCGAGTTTGATCTCGACGGAATCATCTTGTACGCAAACGATAACTTTCTCCAAGCGGTCGGCTACGAACTCGACGAAATTGTCGGACAACACCACAGCCTGTTCGTCGACGCACAATACAAAACCAGCGCCGAATACCAAACCTTCTGGCGTGATCTCGCCGATGGTCAATTCAAAGCCGCCGAGTACAAACGATTCGGAAAGGGTGGTAAGGAAATTTGGATCCAAGCATCCTACAACCCAATCTTCAACGACAAGGGCGTTCCCTTCAAAGTCGTAAAGTATGCGACCGACATCACGGCTTCCAAACTACAAAATGCCGATTACCAGGGCCAACTCGAAGCCATCGGCAAGGCTCAAGCGATCATCGAGTTCGATCTGGACGGCACGATCAAAACGGCCAACGAAAACTTCTTGGCAACGGTCGGCTATTCGCTCAACGAGATCGTTGGCCAACACCACAGAATGTTCGTCAAACCAGAAGACTCGAATTCACCTGATTACAAACTGTTCTGGGACGCTCTCGCTCGTGGCGAATTCCAAGCCGCAGAATACCAACGCGTCGGAAAGGATGGGAAGGAAATCTGGATCCAGGCATCTTACAACCCGATCCTGGACATGAACGGCAACCCATTCAAAGTGGTCAAATTTGCCACCGACATCACCGCGCAAGTTCTCGCACGCGAAGAACTCACGTCCAACGTCAACGCGATCCTTTCCGTCGTCAATGCCGCCTCCGATGGCGACCTGACCCAGGAAATCCACGTCGTCGGTGACGACGCAATCGGACAAGTCGGATCGCGTCTGCGAACGTTCTTCTCCGACCTCCGCGGCAGCATCGAATCGATCGCCGAAAACGCCACATCCTTGGCCGGAGCCTCCGAAGAACTCTCCGCCGTCAGCAGCCAGATGAGCAGCAACGCCGAAGAAACCTCTTCGCAAGCGAACCTCGTCTCCAGTGCCTCGACCGAAGTCAGCCAGAATATCCAAACGGTCACGACCGGCGTCGAGGAACTCAATTCAGCGATCCGCGAAATCGCTCGCAATGCGACCGAGGCATCCAAAGTCTCCAATCAAGCCGTCGGTGTCGCCAGCGACACCAACGACACGATCACGAAGCTCGGTGCCAGCAGCTTGGAAATCGGCAAGGTCGTGAAGGTCATCACGTCGATCGCCGAACAAACGAACCTGCTCGCTCTCAACGCAACGATCGAAGCTGCCCGTGCTGGCGAAGCCGGCAAGGGATTCGCCGTCGTTGCGAATGAAGTCAAGGAACTCGCGAAAGAAACCGCGAAGGCGACCGAAGACATCAGTGGAAAGATCGAAACCATTCAATCGGACACCACCGGTGCGGTCTCGGCCATCCGCGAAATCAGCGACGTGATCAATCAGATCAATGATATCTCCAATACGATCGCAAGTGCGGTCGAAGAGCAAACCGCGACGGCGAACGAAATCAGCCGCAACATTGGGGAAGCTTCCCAAGGTGCCGACGAAATCGCCAAGAACATTACCTCCGTCGCATCTGCGGCCGAGAGCACCTCGCAAGGTGCAGGCAACACTCAACAAGCGGCCGGTGAGTTGTCTGAAATGTCCGCCACGCTGCAACGATTGGTGATGCGTTTCAAATTCTAAACGCGATCCACCGCAAGGTCTGGTGACGACTCGATCGTCACCAGACCTTTGCTTCTGCTACACGCCCTCGTTTCCGCTGAAACGTCAACCATCTACGGAAACAGGTACGGCGTCTCCCTATCCCACCTTTCAATCAAGAAATCAAAATGAAAGTCCTAATCGTTGATGACTCCCGCGTCATTCGAAATATGATCGGCCGCATTATGAAAACGTTCGGCTACGAAACCCATGAAGCGGGCAATGGAGTTGAAGGTCTTCAACAACTCGCCGAAATCGGCGTGATGGATCTCATTTTGGTCGATTGGAACATGCCCGAAATGAATGGCCTTGAATTCATCAAGGCGGTGCGTGCTGACTCAACTCATGCAAACACACCGATGATCATGGTGACAACGGAATCCGAGATGGATCGTATGGCACTCGCCTTCATGGCAGGCGTCAACGAATACATCATGAAACCTTTCACCGAAGAGAACATCGGCTCCAAAATGGAAATCCTCGGCATCGGGACAGCGGTATGAGCCAGCCTCAAAAAATCCGTGTTCTGATTGTCGACGACTCCACCGTCATCCGACGCTTGTTAACGCAAACGCTCTCGGAAGATCCCTCGGTCGAAGTCGTTGGCACAGCTCCAAACGGGAAGATTGCCTTAGCCAAGATCCCGACGCTGAAGCCAGACGTGATCACGCTTGACATCGAAATGCCTGAAATGGACGGGCTGCAGACGTTGACCGAACTCAGAAAGGTCGACAAGAAACTGCCGGTGATCATGTTCAGCACGTTGACTCAGCGTGGTGCCGAAGGAACCCTCGACGCACTGGAACGCGGCGCAAACGACTACGTCGGCAAACCCGCCAACGTCGGCAGCGTCACCGAAGCGATGAGCCGAGTTCGGGGCGAAATGATCCCGAAACTGAAGGCGTTGTGCCCGAGGTTTTCTGCGTTCGCAGCCCCCGGACCGACCACCGCACGAACAAACACGCTCAATCCCAACGGTGCTCAACAATCGCCCGCTATCACGGTACGTCCCCGTGGGCCACGCCATCGCATCGACATCCTGGCCATCGGGGTCTCCACGGGTGGCCCCAACGCGCTCTCGACCGTCCTGCCGGAACTCCCCGCAGACTTTCCAATTCCAATCGTGATCGTCCAGCACATGCCACCGATCTTTACCAAACACCTCGCTGATCGTCTCAATACGAAGTGCGAAATCGAAGTGGCCGAAGCAAAGGCGGGTGATCCACTCTTGCCAGGTCACGCTTGGATCGCACCAGGCGATTTCCACATGGTTACCGAAGTCAACGGAGCCTCTGCGAAAATCGGCATCCACCAAGGCGAACAAGAGAACTCTTGCCGACCGGCCGTCGATGTGTTGTTCCGCAGTGTCGCTAAAGCATACGGCCGTCACAGCCTTGCATGCGTCCTGACCGGAATGGGAAGCGACGGATTGGAAGGATGCAAAGTAATCGCGGAAGCAGGCGGACAAATCATCACACAGGATCGCGAAACCTCGGTCGTCTGGGGAATGCCCGCTGCCGTTGCGAACGCGGGACTCGCAAATCAAATCTTGCCGCTGGATCAAGTCAGCAGCGAACTCACTCGGCATGCGATGAACGGACGCAACCGAAGACCACTTGTCAGCGAAGGGGCATTTTAATGACAACCTTAACAGCGAATGCTCTATCACCGGCCGACTTTGATTACCTTGCCAAATTGGTCTTGGATCGATCAGCCATCGTGTTAGAGCCCAGTAAATCCTACTTGCTCGAATCCAGGTTAAACCCTGTGGCGCGAGAAAACGGTTTTGACTCGATCGGTGAACTCGCCGATGCGTTGCGAAAGCCGAACTGCCGAAAACTCGTGGACGAGGTTGTCGACGCAATGACGACCAACGAAACGAGTTTCTATCGGGACATTCATCCTTTTGAGCTTCTGAAGAAAACACTTCTTCCCGAGCTCATCGAAAAACGCTCTAAAGAAAAACGGTTGACCATTTGGTCGAACGCATGCTCTAGCGGACAGGAAGTTTACTCGGTCGCAATGATGATCCGGGAACACTTCCCACAACTAAGCGATTGGGACGTCCGCCTCCGCGCAACGGATCTTTCTTCCGACATCCTGGAGCGAGCCGAAAAGGGGATTTTCAATCAGACCGAGATTAATCGCGGGCTGCCCATGCAGCTGTTGATGAAATACTTCCACCGTGAAGGCGTGCATTGGAGGATCAATGATGACATCCGCGCGATGGTGCGATTCGATTCCGTCAATTTGATCGAAAATTGGCCCGCAACGCTGACTGGAGTCGACGTTGTTTTCCTTCGTAACGTACTGATTTACTTCACACCGGACACCAAGCGAGAAATTCTCGCCAAGGTCCGTCGGCGGATTCGTGACGACGGCTGTCTATTTCTAGGCGGTTCGGAAAACACGATGAATCTCACCAACGAATTTGAACGCGTTCAAGTAGACCGAACTGTCTACTACCGTCCGATCTAGTTGGATCCTGATGACTCGCGAGCGTTCTTAATGATTCTCTCATTCTGATCGCCCCGCGACGACGCCGTTACTTCGAATAGTTTTTGTCCCATACAGGAAAACCAATCATGGATATTCAACCAATCGCACCTGACAATGTCGTCGAACTCGTGCAAGCGATCTTCGACAACATGCTGCAAATGCCTTGCGAACCCGCAAACGAACAAACCACAGACAACACCGCGACACAGCCGATTGACCGTCTTATCGGCTGCGTGCAAATCCAAGGCGACTGGGTGGGAGCCGTCGAGATCAACACGCCGTTGGATCTCGGGCGAAAAGCTGCAGCAGCAATGTTGATGGTCCCCGAAGCCGACGTGTCCATGGAAGACATCCAAGACACCATCGCCGAATTGTCCAACATGGTCGGCGGCAGCATCAAAGCAATCCTGCCCGGTCAATCCACACTCTCACTCCCCAGCGTCGCGAGCGGCACGGGGTTGGATTTCAAACTCGCACACGTTGTTCACACACAGTCCGTGGCACTACAAAGCCAAGGAACCGACTTCTCGATCAACATTCGACACTTGAATCCACAACCATAGTCCCCCCCAACGACGGCGCGTTCACATCACCGCTTAAACCATCCATATCTGAAGAGAATGTCATGGGGCAAAACAATCTCGAGAATCAGCTCAGTCGGCTGATCTACTGCAGCGAAACGATCAAACCACTACCAATGGACGGATTCATGCATATCCGTCGCACCACGCGAGACAACAACGAACTCAACGACATCACCGGGTTGCTCGCCTATGGCGAAGGTCGCTTCTTGCAGATCCTCGAAGGCAGCCGTGACATCGTCTCAGAAACCTACGCACGCATCCTAGATGACCCGCTGCATCACAGTTGCTGCTTGATCCAATTCACGTCCTGTTCAGAACGTTTCTTTGACGGGTGGACGATGCGACACCTCACCGTCCAACAAGACACTCTCGAACAAATCGGCTTTTTCGAACGATTCCAACCCCAGCTATGGTCCGCCGACCGATGCCTCAGCTTCGCACTGAAATACTCGGTGTGGACCGGCAAAAACGAAGCCGACGCACATTCGGCACTCACGGCGGTTTGATGCCCGGCTGGCATATTAGCGGACAACACGCCGTCCGACCAAATACACGTACCATCCAAATCCACGACGCCATACGTCTGGATGGCCGATGGCGATGACAGACTCAATTGCATCGAAAAATGCAAACGAACCGATTCGCGTTTCCAACGCGAGTCACCCCTGCTACCCACTCAGTGATGGCAATGCCCTTGTATGTTCATGTCGAACATGCCTAGCTGAGTCCATTTAGTTTCTTGAACCGGAGTTCCTTAGTATGAAAGTGTTGTTAGCTGAAGATTCAGGCGTCATGCGGAAAATCATCATGCGAGGCTTGCATAGCCTTTGGGTCGAAGAGGTCGTTGAAGCCGCCGACGGCGCGATCGCCCTCGACCTCTTCGAAAAACACGGGGATTTTAACCTCGTGTTAACCGACTGGAACATGCCCAACATGACGGGCCTCGAACTCGTCAAAGCGATTCGTGCCACCGGTTCCAAAGTGCCGATCATGATGATCACGACCGAAGCGGAAAAAGCGAGAGTCGTCGAAGCAATTCAAGCGGGAATCAACGATTACCTTGTCAAACCGTTTGACCAACCTATGTTACAAGAGAAGCTCGACAGGGTGCTCCCGAAAGCGAAAAGCTAGCGAGAGTCTCCTTGCAGGGGCATGCACACAGGAAACTCAAGTCGCGACGCAGAGGTTCAGATGAACACAGATCAGATGACTATCGAACAGTCGGTCACCCACGCGATCGACGCGTCGATGCGGAACACGCTTCGGAAAATGTTGGCGACCGATGCCGACTCAATCCAAACGTGTTCCGCGAATCAATCAATGGTCTGCGTTGAAGATGACGTGATATCGGTAACGATCCAATGGTCGGGCAAGCTCGCCGGATCGATCACGCTCGCGATCGATGACAACTCTGCAAGAGCCTGGACGAACGGTTTGCTCGGAGAGAACCATGATTTCAACGAACAGGACCTAGTCGACGCGGTGCAAGAACTCGCCAACCTCGTCATCGGTGGAGCAAAATCCAACCTAGAAGACTTCGATCTCACGATGTCATTGCCCGTCGTGCGTCGAACCGACGGTCGATCCTTGACCGCGTTTGCTACTGCCAATGGCATCGACATGCATTTTATGCATGGTGCCATCCACGTCGCGGTCTTCGCAACGCTCAGCGAATGTCTTCTCGCGATTGATTGACGACGGACACCTCGACGCACTCAGCTCAGCGCGATTATGACTCGCGTGATGCTTGTTCGGAGTCCTGCGTATCAGAAGTCCGTTCGAACGTTCCTCACCGGTCCATCATTCTGCGCGATCGCGGACCGTTTTCGAATCACGAACGGTGAACTCGAGCATCGGTCCCACGGCTTCGGGATGCACGTCACTGGCGAACAGGTGAGTCAAGCCAGCGCCGACTCCCTCAATTTGTGTGGTTTGGCGGACCAGGATCAGCGTGATCGGGCGTTCTCGGTTCTCTTTGATGAAATCCAGCAACTCGCGGTTTTCAATTCCAAACGTCCCACGTTGCTGGCTGCGCGCGATCTCAAACGTGCCTAACAACATTCCATCGCCGATACCGGGCGATTCATCCCACGTGCCACCGAATTCCCATTCGTCTTTTTCGCGATTGGTGAGTCCGTAAATCCCAAAGCGGTTAATCTTCGGCAAACGAGACGCTAATCCCAGCGTCGAGGGCACCAGATTCAATCGCAAACGCGCCGACTCGACGCGGGCAAAGTCGATTTCGCCCACGTCAAAAGCGAAGAAAGACTGGTGGTCCCATTTTTCTTTCGCCGTGTGCTTCACCGACAACACTTCACGCTTGATGAACTTGTGCCGTTTCTGATCGCGTCGCAGCGTGGAACCGGTTCGCCCCTTGGTACCGATGCGGATGACATTCTCAGATCGCGACACCGTTCCCTCTTGTTCTTCCCGATCTACGATCTGAATCGAGTGATCCGACACCGTCGCTGACTTGCCTTCTCCCGTCAGACGGATTTCATCTTCCGATCCGCTGTGGTGAAGCCCGATCTCACCTTCGATAATCTCGAAGTCGGATCGTTTCTCTTGCTCGTCAACTCGGACAGCAAACCGAGTCCCATAGTCAATCGCATACCCCTCTGGCGTTTCAATGACGAATCCGATCGCCGATTCGGGGACATCGATCACCGCTGCCCCCGTTAACAGCTTTGCTCGCATCGACGACATCAACTCCAACTCCGCCGGTGCTTCCACAACCACCTCTGCCCCCGAAAGGAAACGAATGGTGGCCACCCCCGATCGCAGACTCAAGATTCCCGGAGGCAGTTGCGATCCCGGCATTGTCGGCAACGCACTCTCCCACGCCGCGTTTTCGCTCGACGTAATCATCGCAACAGGAGTGGGGCCGGGCAACAATTGCCACCACTGAATTCCAACTGCGATGACCAATCCCGCCGCCACGGTCGACAACAGCGTCAACCACAATGAACTCGAACGATCACGCAAAACCCGTCGTCCATTCTCGATGGTCGCAGCCGGAATATCCGCCACACGTTTGACCGCGTCTTCCGCCGCGGCGCAGTGCAGCAACCCGTGCAGTTGCGACTCCGCCGCAAACGTTTGCCGTGCGTCCTCTGACTCGCGGAGGATCTGGTTCAGTTCTTCGGCCTGCTCAACGGTCAACTCATCGTCACGCCAGGAGTCGATCAACTGGCTCAATCGTTCGCCGTTCATGACGCACTCTCCGTGAATCGTCCCAAACACTCACGCAGTGCCACGCGTGCCCGCGTCAAAGCCACCCGGACCGCGTTGGCCGTCCAGTCGATCTCCAGTGCAATCTGCTCCGGCCGCAACCCGGCGTGGTATCGAAGGTTGACCAACTCGTGAGCTTTCGGTGCGAGCTGTTTCAAACATCCACGCAGCGCCGCGACTCGTCCCTGAAACTCTGAAAAATCCTCTTCCATATATTCCGCCATCATCTCAACGACATCCTCGGCGAGTCGAAATCCCCGGCGTCCTCGGTCGCGTTGAAAACTCATCGTCGTGTACCGGGCGATCGTGCAAGACCATGCCAAGAAGTTTGTTCCCGGTGTCCACGTCGACGCCTTGCGGGTGACCGTCACAAACGCCTCCTGCACAATTTCTTCGGCGTCGTGGAGTCCAGGTTCGAGCGACAACACAAACGCCAGCACCGCTTGTTGGTGCTGCACAAACAGCGTCTGCACCTGCAGCGTGTGTTCGTCGAGATGGATCGGGGCATTATTCATCAACTAATCATTCCAATTGCCGCCCAGGAATTAGCAAAGATTTCCAACTTTTCTCAAAAAGCGGCGATCGACCGCAAAACGCCGCAGGACGCCAGTGTAAACCGTCGCCAATGTGACGTCGGCGGGGCAGCCCTCAACTGCGAATTCACCCGCTTGCAGTTTGAGAAATATTGAATTGACGCCGCAACATGTCGCTCCGAGTAAATGTGCCGAACGTGATGGCGCAAACCAAAACGCCCGCCGTGGGTACTCCGCGACGAGCGTTTCATGATTAAGGCGTCAGGAGACCACTCTCGTCACCACCCCCGAGCCGACGGTCTTACCGCCTTCCCGGATCGCAAAATGATCACCATCGGTGATCGCAACCGGTTGCTTCAGCGCGACGCTCAGACGGACTCCGTCGCCCGGCATCGCCATTTGCACACCATCCAACACTGAGGCACTTCCGGTCACGTTCGTGGTTCGAAAAAAGAATTGAGGGGCATAGCCATCAAAGAACGGCGTATGCCGTCCCCCTTCCTCTTTCTTGAGCACGTACACTTCTGCTTCAAATTCGCGATGTGGCGTCACACTGCCAGCCTTCGCCAACACCTGCCCCTTCGTGATTGCCGTGTGCGCGGTCTTACGCAGCAAACACCCGACGTTGTCTCCGGCCTTTCCAGCCTGCAAAACGTCCCCGAACGATTCCACTTGCGTAATCACATCGCTCCCGTTCTCACTGGACAGACCAATGATTTCAATCGCGTCACCTGCTCGCACGATTCCCTGTTCGATCTTACCAGTCACAACCGTGCCTCGGCCTGCGATCGAATAAACGTTTTCGATCGGCATCAAGAACGGTCGGTCGACCAATCGAACCGGATCAGGTATCGAGCGATCGAGCGCATCGAGCAATTGCTCGATACACGCTGTCGCATCCGGGTTGTTGGGATCGTTGTGAGCCCGCTTGGCCGAACCACGAATAACGGGAACCTCGTCACCAGGGTATCCGTATTCGCTCAGCATTTCGCGGAGATCCATTTCGACGAGGTCCAACAACTCAGTATCCTCGACCAAGTCGCACTTGTTCATGAACACGACTAAATGGGGAACCCCCACCTGACGCGCCAACAACAAATGCTCTCGAGTCTGCGGCATCGGACCATCGGCAGCCGACACCAACAACACCGCACCGTCCATTTGGGCAGCACCGGTAATCATGTTCTTAATGTAATCGGCGTGGCCGGGGCAATCGATGTGCGCATACCGCCGACAATCCGATTCGTACTTCACGTGCGAAGCAATCACGGTGACGGTCTTGTTTTTATCACGGACGATTCCGCCTTTGGCAATCGATTCGTACGTTTTGTAACGCGCCAACCCTTTTTCGGATTGCACACGCAGGAGAGCTGACGTCAAGGTCGTCTTCCCATGGTCGATGTGACCGATCGTGCCGACGTTGACCGAAACTTTCTCGCGAACCGTTTGGTTTTGAACCATAGCTCGTAAACTCCTTTTCAAAGGAAACGTTTTGCACCGTTCGCCAGCGATCAAGGTGAGCAGCCTCGATCGCCTTTTCGCCCCGCCCTCCAAGGATTTGTGGGAACGCCAGATGAACAGCAACAAAAGAATGAAAAGACTCCGCTTTCGAGAACCGAACCGACACAAAAAAACCCGCCGAGTGAACCACCAGGCGGGAATGTTGCATTTGTGTAGGAATCAAACTTCACTCACGACAAACCATCACCGCCCCGTCCACCCATGACGAGTCTGTTGTTGATGAGATGGATATTGTGAAGACGTTCATTTTGTTCTCAAAAAAGTGAGCCGCCTAAGAGACACCCAACACCCAATCAGGTTCGCGCATCTCTCAGCAACCTGTCACCTGTCACCTGTCACCTGTCACCTCAAACCCATCCAAACGTCGCCTCACTTTCGCATGCATCTTCTCAACGTGATGCTCTCGCCAACTCGACGGATACGGCAGTTCCGTGACATCGAGTCCCATCCTGGCCATCGCCACCCGCCAATTCAGTGCGTCTTTGGCACTGTTTGTCAGCGGCGATTTTTTTTGTTCGAACAACGCCCGCACGATCGGCAATGCATCGGACGCGTCGGTGCCCAGCTCCGTGAATCCACGGCAGACGGATTCGATGACTGGCCGTCGGACGTGCCAATGCGGGATCGTCGTTGCCGCGTGTTGCATCGTTCTAACGAGTGGATCAACTCCCCGATCTCCCAGGTCAGCAAGCCTTTCGATGAACGGAGCCGCATCCAGACGCAGTCCGGGATCGTTGAGGATCCGCCACTCTTGGTCAGTCATGTCGGCAAACGTTCTCGCCGGCATGTTCGCCAACAATTTCGCAAACCGCTCGCGATCCTCCGCACTCGTTTCGGAGGCGAGTATCCGCTCGACGAGCACGGATCGATATTCCGGGGGTGCCTTCTTTGGATACAAACTGCTCAACGCTTCCCCCACATCACGGATGCGCAAATCGCCAACAACGCGTCGCGCAATCGCATCGTCCTCGGCCGTGATTTTCCCGGCGTTCAATCCCGCGAGCCATGGGACCGCTAACGCGAGTTCATTCGGACTGCCATCGGGTTCCGCCAGCGCCGTCACGAGAGCCCGCTTCACCTGTCGTGGTGCGTCTTTCGATGGCGACTGTCGAAGGCCGGGCACATGCAGAAGCAATTCAGTGATCGCATCAAATTCTTCGTACCGGTTTCCCGTCGATCGTTGTTTGCGCCCGATCGTAAAGTGTGAATTACTGAAACTCGCTTGGAAGGCGATGTACAACGGCGATTGTACGATCGCGTGTTTGACCAGCGATCGACGTAGCAACGTTTCGCCCGATCGATTCGCAACGGCGACACGCTGAACATGGGGGCGGGATCGGTTGCGATCTTGGGTAATCACGATCGTCATGTCCGGTGTGGGAATCTCGTCGCTGGACAATAACGTTTCTCCAGTCGCGAGACGCAGGTTCCATTCCGCCGCCAACCATTGACGTCGAGTTTGACGGTCTTCATGAAACGAAGCCTGACGCAACTCGTGTTTGGATTCGAGTGGGTAGTGAAAAAAGATGTCCTCGGGCTTTATCGGCGATAACCCTGTGTCAGGGACGCTGCCGTGGGACACGAGTTGCCAATTCGTGGCCCCTTTCGGATCATCGCCGTTGACCACCGTGACGCTCTCGACGCCTGGGACGAGTAACAGTGCCGCGCATAATTCATCACAGGCGTTTTGCTGTTCCCGGCGCCAAATAATTCCATGTCGTTCCAAACGAACGTGACCACTCAACTCGACCGGCATCGTACTGGCGACTTCATCCTCAATTGCATTGCGGTATTCGCGTTCCCCCATCAACTGAAACGGCCACGCAACGATCCATCCGATCACGCCGGCAATAACCAACGAAAGCGGAATCGCGAGAGCCCCTATGCGGTTTGACAGCACCGATCGAATCGCCGTCGCAGTCGCGAGATAAATGAACGCCGTCGGAGCCGCCATCAAAACGATGCCCGGCAAGATCAAGAACAGCCCGAGCAACACCAAATCCGGTAACGCCAGGGCAATCAGCGCGAGCACGCCTACGACAACGGTCAACTTAAACATACGAAAATTCCTAGAGATAACATCTTTTGAAACACTAGAATTCGTTTGCCTAATCAATGCCACGAAAGAGTCATTGCCGGCAAGAGAGCCCGCGTTATCGCCCCTCCCACACTAGTCAATTCGGATTACACGGATTGGGAGGCTTCCAACGACGCTCTCCCCCGCGAACCACGGTCGGTCCGCGAGCCCAATTTCCGATCTCATAACGACAACCGCCGCTCAATCGATGACTGGACCTGCGGGCCAATCTGCGGGCGTGGACAGATCCTGTCCACGGACGTGGTGAAGGACTATCTGCCGCGAACTTAGCCCGATTGACTTGAACAAGCATCTTGATCAACGTCAGTGGGCTGCGAACTTCGTGCGTCACTCCCGCCAGCAACTGCGACAGGGTTGTCATTTGCTGTGCCCGCAGTGTTTCCGCCTGTTGAGCCATCGTGATGCGTTCTTGTTCCGCCTTTTCAGCTTCCGTCAATTCCCGAACGATCGCGATCCGAGTCGAATCCGTTTGCGACGGGAACTCGCTGATCGACACCTGAACCGGAAATTGTCTCCCATTCCGATGGACCGCGTCGACTCGCAAATCGATCGGCAACTCCCCCTGCACCGCAGGTAAAAACGGCATTAACGGGTGCATCGGACGCCCGAGCAACTCTGGCTCTCCCAATCCACGAGAGCATTTCAAACGGCTGCCCCGATGCAGGGCGAGAGTCCCCGACTCACACGGACGCGCTACGTCCGGCGGTGACCAACATCGGATTCGTGAGATTCGACGTTCGATAGTTTGGCACCGGCTCAAACATTTTGCGTCTCGACACATCCAAAGGTCGGAAACGTCGCTACGTCGACGCTGTCATCAGCACCTGGATCAAACGAGTTAGCAAGAACGGTACCGCTGATTTATCCGCGGCTGACGGTAAAAAAGCCCCTCGCGACACCCCCAACTGGACAACAACGTTCCAGTCGTTGAATAGTTTATTGCCGATGGCGTTGAATCAATCGGTATAGCAGCGAGCGCAAGGCAAATCAGTTTTAAAAGCCGGGCCCCTTTCTCGTACGTGGAGAGACTCGCACCGCCCCCGTTAGTCTTCCGCCTCGAACGACATGATTCCACCGACGACGGGCAAGCTCAATTGGCTCTGCTGCAAATCCACGGTCAGTTTCGTGCCCGGCGTCGGATGCAGCGTGTAGTCACGATCGCTCGAAAAGATCATCAACCCGATCTGCTGCCCTTTGGCAATCACTTGATCGTCTGGTTGCAAGTCGAACTCGATGTCATAGAACTGGCCCGGGACCAGCGGTTTGCTTTCACGAATGGACTCAATGTTCTGCGGATCGGCCCATCCGCGTGTGATGATATTGTCCGTGATTTTGGAATGCTTGCTCGTGTTCCAAGGCAGCGACACCAACCAAACACTCAGGTTAGCTGCTGGACGATCGCATGCGATTCGCAGTTTGACCCTCGGTGTGCCCGAGAGATGAACGGGCTCGCTCAATTTCGGCGTTGCGTAAATCAGACGATGCTCGGTGTACTCAGCTTGAGCCAGTGCTTCGCCCGAGAACGAAAAATTGTCGACCAACGTCTCGGCACTTGCTTCCTGCGCAGGCTCCATCTGCAGTCCTCCACGTTCGGGTGCACCTGCAACCGGATAAAACAAAACATCTTTCGCCCAGGGATGCGGGTAATCCGGATACGCCGTCGGATTGGTTCGTTCGTCGCCCTCGCGAAAAATCCAAGACTTCGAATCATTTTCGACACCGTTGTCTTCGCCATACAAATAATGCGTGAACCACCGGTTCATCATGCTGATCGGTGGAGGTCCTCCGTGTCCGCCTTGATGCATGAACAGTTGGGCTTCAACACCGTTCTTTTTCAACGCTTCATAAATGCGAATGCTGTGTTCTGGAACCACATTCCAATCGTTGAATGCATGCGCCATCAATACGGCTGCCTTCACTCCATCAACACGATTTAAGTAATCGCGTGAAGACCAAAAGTCGTTGTAGTCACCGGTTGCCCGATCTTGATTGGGCTTCATCGTTTCGTCACGCACATGGCAATCGCAATACGCTTGCGTCTCTTCGTTGCCACCGCTGTGAATGAAGTCGTAAAGGATATCAATGTCTTCCCCGAGGTAGCCGCCCGGATGGCGCACCAACCCGTTGGACCGATAGTAGTGGTAGTACGACGTGTTGGGAGCCACGGGAATGATGACCTCGAGCCCCTCGACTCCTGTCGTTGCGGCTGCCAACGGGATCGTTCCGTTGTAACTAGTCCCCGTCATGCCGACTTTGCCCGATGACCAATACGCTTCCACGGGTTCGCCACCGAAGGGTTCCGTGAATCCTTTGCCGCGTCCACATAACCAATCGATCACCGCCTTGGGAGCCAACGCTTCGGGATCGTCGCCAATCGTCGGGCAACCTTGTGAAAGACCGGTCCCGGGCGCACTCGAATGAACGACGACGAACCCACGAGGCAGCCAGTCTTTGACATGTCGTTTGGAGATGATCGGACGCGTCCCCTCTCTTTCAATGGCAGGAGCGGCCGACCGTTGCGGCGGTTCGTCACCGAGTTCTTGGCGAGCGTCCCAGAAATAGGTTTCATCATCGCCGGTGGTCCCTGCAAAGTAGGGACTCGAATTATAGATCACCGGTAGTTTTAGAGATTGCGTGTCGGTTTGCGTTGGCCGTGTGACAGCAACATGCATCCGATCCGGCTTCCCATCACCATCCAGATCAAACTCGGTTTCGACCCAAAGATCGTGGCGGATCCAATAATCAGAATCCTCCAGTTCTTTGATGATTTGCGCCTCACCATCCTTAATGACGGGAATCTGAACGTCAGCTCCGCTTAAAGGAGAAACAGCAAAGAGCAGGAGAGCGAGAACTGGAAAAGAGAGTCGATTCATTGTTGCAGAAACCCAGGTGAGATCGTAGCGAGACCGCATCAGCTTAGTCACACATTCGAGAGAACTTCAAGCGACTATTGGCGTCTCTTTCAAATTTGACGAACCATGTCTTACGACACGAGTTCATTCTGTGCGCGTTTGTTCGTCAGGCTGAAAACTTTTTGATAACTACCAAAAGCCGCACAAACTTGGATGCATGATCGTCGTTCATTGAGATACTCTTGCTTGCTCTTCCAGCAAGTTTGCAATCACCTTTGCGTGTGATTCCGCCCCCCCGACAACGGTAAATCGAGCGGTGGCGACACTGAGACTTCATTGCAACATCGAACTGACACGGCATGTCCATTCCCTCTAAGGAGTCCCCGATGATCCGCCTGCTTCTCTTGTGCCTCTTCGGTGTGTGTTCATCTGGCATGTATCCGCCAAAAGCGACGGCTGAGAAGCCGAACATTCTGTTTATCTCACTGGATGATCTCAACGACTGGGTCGGGTGCCTGGGCGGCCATCCTCAAGCGATCACGCCCAACCTCGATCGTCTTGCCGAAAGCGGGACGCTGTTCACGAACGCACACTGCCCCGCTCCCGCTTGCAATCCCTCGCGTGGTGCGATCATGACCGGGATCTCTCCACACGTTTCCGGCTTATACGACAACCGGCAAAGCATGCGGGGACAGATGCGGGACGCAGAATTGTTACCACGTTACTTTTCGAACCACGGTTACTGGTCGGCCGGTTCGGGCAAAATCCTACACTACATCATCGACGCACAATCATGGGACGAATACTACCCACCCAAGGAAACCGAAGACCCATTCCCACGTACGTTCTATCCAAATAAGCGACCGGTCAGTCTTCCTCGAGGTGGTCCGTGGCAATACATCGAAACGGACTGGGCGGCACTCGATGTCACGGATAAAGAATTCGGCGGCGATTACCTCGTCTCTCAATGGATCGGCGAACAACTTTCTCAAACGCATGACAAACCGTTCTTCCTAGCCTGCGGAATCTATCGTCCACATGAACCGTGGTTCGTCCCACAAGAATACTTTGAGCCTTTTCCGTTGGAGCAGATCCAACTCCCGCCGGGCTACCTCGAAGATGATCTCGACGACCTGCCGCCCGCTGCAAAGCAACGCGGCCCGAATCGATACTTCGCGCACATCCAAGAACAAGGGCAATGGAAAAAGGGCATTCAAGGTTATCTCGCATCCGTCTATTTCGCTGACACCATGCTCGGCCGTGTTCTCGACGCGTTGGATAGCGGTCCCAACAAAGACAACACTATCGTTGTCCTTTGGAGCGACCACGGTTGGCATTTGGGCGAGAAACAACATTGGCAGAAGTACACGGGTTGGCGAGCATGCACTCGCATCCCCTTGATGATACGTGTTCCCAAGGGAACCCCGGGCCTGCCGCAGGGGACAACAGCAGGAACAACCTGCGACGCCCCGGTGAACCTGCTCAGTCTATTCCCCACTCTCACGCAACTGTCCGGTCTCCCTGCCAAGGAAACCAATGACGGTCCGAGTTTGGTGCCATTGCTGAACGCACCGAACATGAAATGGCCGCATGCCTCGATCACGTACCTCGGTCGGCCAGGGAACTTCGGTGTCAGCGGTCAACGCTTTCGCTACATCCGTTACGACAACGGTGATGAGGAGCTGTACGACATCGAAACGGATCAATACGAGTGGAACAATCTCGCACCGAAACGTGAGTTCGCAAGCAAGATCGAAGAATTGAAATCGTTTCTGCCCGCGTCGTTCGCTGACTATGCAAACAACAACAGCGGTGCATCGCTGCCTGACCTGAACTGGCTTCCATTCAATGCAGCAGCCGAAATGGGTTCAAACCCACACGGCGACACGTTCGAAATCCGAATTAGCAATAAGACTGGCGCCCCCGTCAAGATTTTTTCGATTGATGGCGAAGGAGAAAAACACCCCTTCGGAACACTGGAAACCGGCTGGAGCAAACCGTACGAGACACGTCCCGGAATCATTTGGTTAGTCGCCAATTCCGAAGGCCAACCACTCGGCTATTTCAAAGTCGGCAACGAACCCGCCCACGCCGAAATCCCAAACCCAAATCCGTGAGCAAAGTGCCAACATTTTCGAGCAATCAAAAAGCCTCAATCAACATCCTAAACCGTAACCGACTGAGGCCTCTCAGTCGGTCAACACCCCTCAATCAGTTAACAAACCACCAACATCACGACCATTTTTCTATACTCCACCGACTGAGAGGCATCAGTCGGCTACATGGTGGACTGTCTCCAGCTCCGTCAAGCAAAGAATGAGCATCAAGCAAGAAAAGCACCTAAACAACAGTAAGCGATCCCAAAACCGTAACCGACTGAGGCCCCTCAGTCGGTCAACAACCCTCTATCAGTTAAAAAACACCAACATCACGACCATTTTCCTATACTCCGCCGACTGAGAGGCCTCAGTCGGCTACATGGTGGACAGCCTCCAGCTCCGTCAAGCAAAGAACGAGCATCAAGCAAGAAAGGCACCTAAACAACAGTAAGCGATCCCAAAACCGTAACCGACTGAGGCCCCTCAGTCGGTCAACAACCCTCTATCAGTTAAAAAACACCAACATCATGACAAATTTCCTATACTCCGCCGACTGAGGGCCTCAGTCGGCTACATGGTGGGTGGTTGGAGGTTACATTGAATGCATGTCGAACGTTCGCCGTCAGTTCGGGTTCTTTGATCCGAAGCAGGAGTATGCGGTCACGCACGGTGTTCTTCCTCATTGGGAACAACCCGGTGCGACCTACTTCATCACGTATCGAACTCACGATTCGATCCCGCAAGCAGCGTTCGAATTGTGGCAGCGACAACTAGCCGATGCACTGCGGCGGTTGGAAATTGATCCAGACGATCCCAACTGGACTTCGGCATTCGGTCGTTTGGACTGGGGAGTCCGACGCCAGTTCGCTCGCCAATTCGCAACGATTCTGGAAGCCAGTCTGGATGAATTGCACGGCGAGTGTCCGCTGCGCTACCCGAATGTTTCCAACGTAGTCGCTGAGAACCTCCTGCATTTTGACGGAACGCGATATTGCCTGGGTGGATTCGTTGTGATGCCAAATCATGTGCACGTTCTGGTGTGCCTGGATCGCAACGTGACTTTGAAGGACCAGTGTCGAAATTGGAAGCACTACCAGTCGTGCCAGATCAACGCCTTACTCGGAAACAAAGGTCGGTTGTGGCAACCCGAGAGTTTCGATCACCTCGTGCGTGATGGAGACCACTTTCAAAAGTTCCGGAAGTACATCCAGAACAACCCTGTCAAATCAAAGCTAAAAAAAAACGAGTTCAGGTTGTATCTTCCAAACCTCCAAAACGCCCACTTCGTAACCGACTGAGGCCTCTCAGTCGGTTGAGGATTGATGCTGACCGAGAGGCCTCGGTCAGCTACGTGGTCGCTTTCTCTCTCGGTCGAACATCACCCTGAGACTGCCGCTGGTTGCCATCGCTGGTTTGATCGTTCAGCGGCAACGCGAAGGCAGACATAGATGAGTTCTTAGTCTCCACCCAAGATTCGGCTGCGTGCAAGGATGTAACCGACTGAGGCCTCTCAGTCGGTTGGGCATGAATGCTGACCGAGAGGCCTCGGTCAGCTACGGGGCAGCGTGCTCCGTCGATCGAACATCACACTGAGATTGCCGCTGGTTCCCAGCGCTGGTTTGATCGTTCAGCGGCAACGCGAAGGCAGGCATCGACGAGTTCTTAGTCTCCACCCAAGATTCGGCTGCACGCAAGGATGTAACCGACGGAGGCCTCTCAGTCGGTTGGGCATGAATGCTGACCGAGAGGCCTCGGTCGGCTACGTCACAGCTTGCTCCGTCGGTCGAACATCGCACTGAAATTGCCGATGGTTCCCAGCGCTGGTTTGATCGTTCAGCGGCAACGCGAAGGCAGGCATAGACGAGTTCTTAGTCTCCACCCAAGATTCGGCTGCACGCAAGGATGTAACCGACGGAGGCCTCTCAGTCGGTTGGGCATGGATGCTGACCGAGAGGCCTCGGTCAGCTACGGGGCAGCATGCTCCGTCGATCGAACATCACACTGAGATTGCCGCTGGTTCCCAGCGCTGGTTTGATCGTTCAGCGGCAACGCGAAGGCAGGCATAGACGAGTTCTTAGTCTCCACCCAAGATTCGGCTGCACGCAAGGAT
>NZ_JACHXU010000002.1:203346-574196 GCF_014192335.1 Aporhodopirellula rubra
ATGTAACCGACGGAGGCCTCTCAGTTGGTTGGGCATGAATGCTGGCCGAGAGGCCTCGGTCAGCTACACCTGCTGCGATCGCTCCGAGAACGGCGCCGGAGAGGTGGGATTCGACCAGCGGTTGGAATCCTTCGGCGTTGACGAAGAGGATTTCTCCGGTGGTGAATTCGTAGGCGAGTTTTGCGAGGAGCAAAATTCCGGCGGCGGTCCAGAAGCACGTGAACGTGCGGTCTCGGTCTGCGAGAGATTGGCGGATTTGGATGGCGAGGAACCAAACAAACAATCCCGTGTCGATGCCGCTCAGGCCTCGATAGGTCGTGACGTCTTGGCACATGAAAAGGATGGTCGCGGAGATACCGAGTGCCATCATGATCAACGCGACGGGAAAGAACCGAGGATTTTTTCGTTCGCATGCGGCACCCAAGACCGCGAACATCAGCACGTCCCAAAACAAGTGGCCGCCTCCGAAGTGGGTGAGGTGACCAGACAGAAGACGCCACCATTGTCCGGAGGAAACGGCGGCGAAGTCGAGTTGCAACCCAGCGGTTAGGCTGGGGAAGGCGTACGCTGCGATGGCGATGACTGACATCAGCAGCGTCACCGGAATCTGTCGGAGCCAGACGCTTCCCTGACGGCACAACGATGGGATCGATGTGCCGTTGGTCTTGGGAAGCGTTGCGATCAGTGATTCACTGGCACTCATCGGACCACATCCTGATGGTTGCTTCGCGACTTGCGTCGACGCATCATCGCGGCCGCCGCACCGCCGAGGGAAACAATCCCGGTGATCGGGCCAATCGGTCCGCCACCTCCTCCTCCGCCGCCCCCGTAGTTGCCGCCGCTCGATCGTGGTGCCGGTGAGGGTGCTGAGGCCGGTGCTGGTGTTGAGACAGTTGCCGGTGCAGAGGCGGCTGGCACAGCGGGTGTTGAGTGCGTGGATGCATGATGTCGAGGTGCTGGCTTCGCAGCGGCGACCGATCGGCCGGCTGATTTTTGGGTCATGCCTTCAGGTGTCATGACTGGTACGGCTTCGGTGACCAATCGTCCTTGCGGTGGTTCGGAAAGTTCTGTTTCCACCGCGATGAACGACGTGTACTGAGTCATCAGTTGATGCTTCAGTCCCAACTCGGTGATTTCGGCGCGACCCGCGGGGGTTTCAGCTCCCACGTCACGGTTCCAAATTTGCCGAATTCGCTGGCGAGCCCAGACCGGACCGATCGAGTCATGCTCGGCTTCTTGTTCGGGAAGTTCGAGCTCCATTCCCATCTGAACAGGTTGTCCTGAGACGTTGCCCTTCAGCGTGATCGTGCCGGTTGCTGGTGTGTCGTAGCGGCCCAGGACGATGAGAGGTTTCCCCGCGTACAGATCGGGAAGCCGCGAGGGCACTTGGTCTTTCACTGCCAGTCCTCCCCAATCGATTTGCAAGTCGGTCATGTAGGGTTGGCTGGTCAGTTCATGGAACCGGCGAGCGATCTCCGGTGTGTTGTCTTGGTTGGTGACTTGCATTGAAAACCCGCGTCCCATCTCGGCCGCACGGCTGATCAAGTAGCCATTGGGTGCGGCTCCGAATGCGATGGGGAACACGCGAGCGTCTTGGAACTCAGGCTGTCGCAGGTAGCGAAGGATCGAGTGGTCATTGCCCACAAGTGCATCGGTCATCAGGACCATGTAGCGTGGGCGTGCGGATTCATCGGCCTCGCCGCCGAGTGCCAACTTGAGCGCGGGCAACAGGTTGGTTCCACCGCTCGCACGCAGGCCGCGAACAAATTGTTTGGCGGATTGGATGTTCGCGTCGGTTGCCGCGATTGCATTTGGCCGGAACGCGTTCGATCGATTGTTGAAGGCGACGACTCGGAATTCGTCGTTGGGGTTCAAGTGATCGAGCACATGGTCCGCGAACAAACGCAGTTGGCTGATCGCGGGCCCGTTCATCGATCCACTGGTGTCCAACACCAAAATCACTTCGCGAGGTGTGATTTCAGTTGGCTCGATCGACCACTTGGGTTGCAACGCCAACATCACGTAACCATCTTCTGCGTCGGATTCGCGATGGGTTAGTGAAGCCAGAGTGCTGTCATCACCAGCCAAGCGATATTCGACGATGAAGTCTTTGTCTGCGATGGTGGATTGATTCTTCAGCGTGACAGCGGCGTGGATTTCCGAGGTTTGTTGAATGTCCAGCTCATGAGTGACCGGCACGATTTGCTGGATCGGCATCGCGGCATCGATCTTGACTGACACGAAAACGTCGTTGCCGTTTCGCATGCCTTCGGGAAGAGAGTCGGGCGTGATTCGCGACGCGTCGGGGACTTGGTCGGTGTCGGCCGCCCAACCGCGTCCCACGTTGGGACGAGTGACCGGAGTTCCTGGGATGTATCGCGGGCCAACAACCATGGGGAAACGGAAGACGTAGCGATCTTCGTCGATCTCCAGCGGGTGCACGTATTCAATGTGGACGGTCACTTCGCTGTTCGCTGGGATGTTGGCGACGGATTGAGAGAACACATTGGCTCGCTCTTGTTCCAACAGTGCTGCCTTGCGACCCTCGTCGCGAGCTTGCTCGTATTCTTGGCGGGCTTCTTCTTTGCGTTTGACTTCGCCGATGATCACTCGTTCGCCGATTTGAAACGAGTAAGCGTCGACGGCACAGTTCTCAGGCAGCGGGAACACGTACAACGCTTCCAGCCGTTCAGGATGTGGGTTCTGGAACACCTGAGAAACGCGAACTCGGGCGAGAACTCCAGAGATTTCAGCTTCCACCCGAGTCTCTTTCAGCGTGAAGCTTGGGTTGGGCGCCGGCAGTTTGGCTTTAAGTTGTTCGAAATCATTTTCCTCGACTCGCATCTGCCCCTGCGTGACGGGAACCCCGCCGAGCACGGTGTAGCCAGCCTGTGCGACGGCACAGAAAAGGAAGGCGGAGGCCAGAACGACGACGGGCGCGATCAAAGGCAATCGTGTCGATTGCATCTGATAACCGAGGGATTGAGCGTTCACGAGAAGAGGTACTCCAGGATCGAGAATCGAAGTGACTCCCTAGAAAGATCCCGTTGTGGCGTTGGTGATGCGCGAAATCGTGAAACTTTCCTTTTCGGACTTTTGCCCGCTCGCACGCAATCACCTACGCCGCGTTTTCTCCATTCGGCGAGCATTCCGCCAACAAGGACGCAAAAGCTCACGCCGTTGGATCTCGCGTTTTTCCACGATTGGATCAACCCGCCAAGATCGATGCCTCAGCGGATTTGTGCATTCTCGATTTCGTCGAGTGCGACATACGCGGAGGAGATGCTTTCCCCCGAGACCTTCGTTCTCCACGACTCAGCGGACGCGTTGCCAGACCTCAGGGCTCGCCAATACAACCAGACCGAGACCGCAAATCCGATACTTCCGACCACCAACGAGACGATCAACGAGCGTGGATGCAGCACTTCGTCGAAACCGATCGCAACGACGACGGGGATCCACATCAACCACCAAATGAAACCGATAAGGACCCCCGCACGAAGATAGCCCGCCCGCACGCTGTCGAGCTTGCCGCGAATCTCTTCAACAGACTTCGAGTAGTCCATCCTTTTTATTCGAGTGCAGACCAATAACGCTTGAGCGATCACGAGGACTCCGTACATATGCAGAATGCCACCGCTGACAACGCGATGCGGAACCGTTGTATTGCGTGCCCAACACTGCGCCCCCAACACGATCAATGCAATGCCAACGATCACCTGCAACAACTGCCATCGGAAAAGCGGACGCAGTGATCCTTCCACGCGATCCATCAATTGACGACGGGTCAGTAACAAACGCCCCGCCAATTCCTGTTGCTCCCGACTCGCCGATGAGTCATGCGTTTTCGCGAAGTCGGAACTCGGCCCACTATCGACCGTGGGTGCCAACGCCGGATCAAGCGTCGATGTGATCGATTGCACGTCCGACTTAATTTGACTGGCCCGTTGGTAGCGTCGCTGGGGCTCTTTCTCGAGCGTCCGCAGAACGACTTCATCGAGTCTCACATCGATCTCGACCTTCTTTGACGGTGCCGCAAAACGTCCAATCGGAAGTTCGCCGGTCAGCATCTCGTAGAAAACAACACCCAGCGAATAGATGTCCGCGCGATGGTCGACACCGTGAGACCCCTCCATCTGTTCTGGAGCCATGTAGCGGGGCGTCCCCATGACTTGGTGGGTTCCCGTGAGCGTCTCCTGTTGAGTGTCGTTACCGAGTATTCGAGAGAGTCCGAAGTCAGCGATCTTTACCGAACCATCCTTCGCGATCAGGATGTTTTCCGGCTTGATATCTCGATGGACAATGCCTTTGTCGTGTGCGTACTGCAACGCGTCACATAGGTGCGGGACGATGGCGAGTGCATGCTCGGGATCAAGTTCGCCCGCTTTCACAACCTCTCGCAACGTTGAACCGTCAACGAACTCCATCAGGAAGTAATACGTGTCGTCGACGTTTCCGAATTCATAGACCGGAACGATGTTGGGATGGCTCAACTTCGCGAGCGTCCGGGCTTCTCGCGTAAAACGCAGTGCGAACTTGACGTCATGCCCAAACTCTTCGGGAAGAATTTTCAGTGCAACGAAACGGTCGAGCCCCGGTTGGCGAGCCTTGTAAACGGCGCCCATTCCGCCCGCACCAATAAGTTCGATAACCTCGAGCGTTGGAAAAATTTCAGCGAGGCGGCCTACGGTTGGCGTCTCAAATACGCCAGTCCGTTTATCGTCTTCGTCCAGCGCGTCGTTGATCACATCGCAATTGCCTGGGAATCGCTCGAGGTAATGCTGCTTTGTCGGCGTTTGCCCACGACGTCTTCGATAGTCGACATCGAGCACAATCAATTCTGCTAATAAAACGTCTCGCTCGGCCGCAGGGACACCTTCGGAGACAAACGACTCGATCGTCGGTGGATCACCGGCCCGCCACTTTCGTTCAAATTCGGCGCAAAGATCATCAATGCGTTCGAGGGCTGCGATCGGTAGTTTATTCTGACGGATGCTCATGGGGGTCGACCAATTCCTGCTGACATTTTTCTCGAATCAGGTTCAGACGACGTTCGATCGTCCGTTCCGAGCATCCCAAACGCTTTGCGATTTCCGCGTTGGTATACCCTTCTAACTTGGCTACCGCTAAATCCTGGAGCGGCCCGACACCCAAATGAGAAAAAAGCTGTTCTACCGATTCCTCCATCATCAGGACCATTTCGACCGAGGGCTCGTCGCCAATGGCTTCCATGAATGCTCGATCGTCACCGCCGTCGTCCAATGAATGCAGCCTCACGTTGCCACCGCGTCGCTGCCGCCGATCGTGCCGATGCTTGTCCACAACTTTCCGAGCCGCCATCCGCAACAACAGCTTCCAAAGATCGTCTCGGTCCGACAAGTCGGGGAACCGCCCGTTTTCGGCCGCCGCATAGAAGCTATCAAAGACACTCAGGACAATATCTTCCTCATCCGAGATCGCACGGTTCTGACCACGCAAACGGCCGCGAACGAGGCGGACTAGACGATCGAAATAATGTTGCCAAATGCGATTCGCGGCCACCGAATCGCCGGCCTTCACCAAATCGATCCAGTGGCTGACATTCGTGCTTTTGGACATACGAGCAAGCCGGCAGAGGCATTCAGAACGGGCGTGGAGTCATCGGAACGTAAAACCCCAATAGTAGCATAACCTTCCTCGACGTCGGACTCCGATGACATCGGGCAAGATCGCGGCATCGAAATAGCAGCCTCCCAACGGGCATGCGGCTTCTTGCCTGCCATCTACCCTACCACGGTGAACGATCCGACCTCCGAACCGTCGCCGACATTTTTCGTCAGGTAGTCAGATGATGCGCAAACGAATGATTTATCTTTTGAGTATCGCGGTCTTGGTCGTGATCGGTGTGTTCGCCTGGAACAAAACGACTCGAGCCGGTTACGAATCCGCCGAATACAAGATCATCGAGTCCGACGGAAACTTTGAAATCCGCGAATACCCTGATCTGATGTTGGTCGCAACGACCACTCAAATTGACGCTCAGGGTCGCGATGGCAGTTTCATGAAACTGTTCCGTTACATTTCGGGGGCGAACGAGTCCGACCAGAAGATTTCGATGACAACGCCGGTCTTCATGGAAAACGACAAAGCGGATTCGGAAGTTCAAATGGGATTTGTGATGCCAAAGGAAGTTGCCGTGGAAGGTGTCCCATCACCCACCGGTCCTGACGTCGATGTCCGCAAACGGGCCGGCGGGCGTTTCGCGGTACTGCGATTCTCCGGCCGACTTAATGCCAAACTCGCCAAAGAGTCGGAAGCAAAACTGCGTGCCTGGATGGAAGCAAAAGGCCTTACCGCCGACGACTCGCCTGAATCGAGTGGAGTCGAATCGGCCGCCTATGATCCCCCCTTCACGCCCGGCCCACTGCGTCGCAACGAAGTTCTAATCCGGTTGAAATGACCAACGAGCGACCGATTCTCATCGTCCCGGCGTTCACTGAGTCGTCATCGCCAGGGGCTGTAACTCACTTATCAGGGGCTGAGTGACAACCAAACTTCTCGGGCTTCGGTTCATTGCAGCGTTAACGAAACAGAGACGCAAACTCCGACGCTTCCGTCGAAAAACAGCGTCGTCCAGCGAGTACGCTTTGAAAACCAAGTACGCACTGAAAACGATACCGAACGTAGAACCTCTCTCGAGGTGACGTACCGTTCACCGTAGCTGGATTTGCAAACCGCTATCGTCCGATGGGATCCGGACCGACATGCTCTATCAAAGCATGCTCGCGGGGATGCAACGCCCATCGGCAAATCGCGGCAGAGTATAATCGTGCGTCCTCACCCCACCTCGTTCCCCACCGAAGATTCGCAAATGCTTTGCTCCGTAAAAACGACGCTTTTGGCCGCCTGCTGTTTGTTTTCCTTTGCAGCCACCTGCGTCGCTGATACACACCTATTCATTCTTTCAGGCCAATCGAATATGCAAGGTTTGAAAGAGGCTCGCGAAAACTCATTCCTGCCAGAACTCGGCAAGCTCCTGCCTGACGCGGACATTCAACACATCAAGGTCGTAATGGGTGGCAGGCCGATTCGAATGTGGGTGGCCCAATGGGACACGATCGCGGAAAAGCACGGGCTCCGGCCGATGAACCAGAAGCCGACGTTTTATCCCCAAATCATTGACGCCTATAACGAGAAATTCCCAGGTGAAGAGAAGCCCGACACGGTCACGTTTCTCTGGATGCAAGGCGAGAAAGACGCGAAGACGAATCTCGACGCGGCTTATGAAGAGAGCTTAATGCAATTGATCGCCAATCTTCGCCGCGACCTTGACGCACCTGAAATGAACGTCGTCATCGGTCGCATCAGTGACCATTCTCCCGGTGAAAAGACGCAATCAGGATGGGATCACGTGCGGCAAATCCATGTGAATGTCGCTCAGTCCGATCCTCATGGCGCGTGGGTCGATACCGACGACTGCAACAACAAAACGAAGAACGGCAAGCCAAACAACGACCTGCACTACACCGCCGAAGGCTACGACCTATTCGGCCGCCGGCTCGCCCGCCAAGCTGTCCGTCTCATCAAGGGCGAAGAGCCAGCCGAAAACGGACGCCCCAAGTAGATCGCAAATCACGTCATGTGAGGTTGCCGTCTCGTACGTGACACTGATCCTCAGGCGACCGCGGCCTCGACGGGGCCGCGGTCGAATATTTTCTTAACGCGACGCTCTCATTGCTCACGCAAATCGAATTCCCTAGTGACAAAACTAATTCGGCGACTCACCGAGTTTTCGATTTGCACTAAAAGCCGTTCTCAACGACGACTTCCTCGAGCGGCAGTTGGCCGGGTTTAGGCCATGCGTCTTTCGTGCCTTTGCCGATCGCGACCATGGGGCCCATGACGTGGTCGTCGGGAAGGTTGATCAATTTCGCGACCTCTTCGATGTCGAATCCGATCATTGGGCAAGATTGGTACCCCATGCCTTGGGCCGCCAACATCATGGTCTGCATCGCCAATCCGATCGAGCGTTGAGCCTCGTCTCGCTGCAACCACTCGCGGCCTTCGTGGAAGGGGCCCATCCAGTTGACCAACATTTCCGCGACTTCCTTGGGCGCGTTCGCAAAGTAGCGTGACGGCTCTTTCTGCCACGCTTTCATATCGGCCGTAAACAGAACCAGCAGCGAAGCGTCCGTCATCTGAGCTTGATCGTTGCCGAAGTCCTTGCGGATCTTCGCTCGCAACTCAGGATCGCGCAGGATAACGAACCGCCAATGCTGGATGTTAAAACTGGTCGGCGCCTGGATAGTGGTTTCGAGCAGTTCTTTTTCCTCCGCAGCCGTCATTTTGTGATCGGCGTCAAAGTGCTTCACGGCACGACGGTTGTAGATAGCGTCTTTAACTTCCATTTTTAATGTCTCGAAAATGAGTGAGAGAAGTTGGAGATCCGGAAAGTGTTCTTCTATCGCAGCAAGCCGCCCCCGAAGTGACAGACCTTTTCAAACCAAAGCGTCAATCCATCCATTTCGCCCCGTCAATGTTCTAAAGCACGGGGCAAAACGAATTCACCGCATCGGTCATTTGACCACGTTGTTGGTACCCAACAAGACGTTCAACGTTCGGTTTGCCACTCGCGTAATGTATTTGTTGGGTTGGTCTTTTAAACAGGCTTTCAATTCAGGAATCAACGGCCGGGCCATTTCTCCGGCTTCGCCCAATACGATCGCCGCACGCAATCGCCCCCATTGATGCTCACTGACCAATTCCTGCTTCAAAACCGGCAAGGCCAGTTCAGGCGACTCCAACTTCAACAACGCCCGAGCCGCCGCGATCCGAACGCAGGGGGCTTCGTCAGCAATCGCTGATATGAGTTTTGGCTTCGCCGACGAGGCGACGCTGGACAAATTGCCGATTCCGATCGCCGCCCAATATCGGATAATAGAATCCTCGTCATCGAGAGCCGACACGAGTTCGGGAAAGTTTTCGGTTCCGCCGATGGCTAGGTTAGCGACGTTACGGATTTGCTCGATCAGACTGGGATCGGCATTGAGCAAAATGTTATATCGAGCGGCCGTCGTCTTCTCGCGACGTTGGATTTCGGATTCGGGAATCAAACCGATATCGCGGGTCTCCACCACCCAATTCAAATGCACATCACGCATCCGCTCGAGAACCGCTTTGTAGGCTTCGTCCGCCGCGAGGCTATTGATTTCGTGTGGATCCGAATCGAGATCGTATAACTCCTCCGCTGGCTTAGAGTCCGCCATGAACAACGCGGCCGCATCGGAAAGTTTCCCCTCCGCGTGAACACGCCGAAGCTCTTTCATCGTCGCGCCGTTTTCGGGCGTGTTCATGTATTGGTAGTACGGCTTGAACGGCTCGTAATTCCGAATGTATCGAAACCGTTTGTCACGAACCGCACGAATGATGTCGTATCGCTCGTCCATTCGATCGCGAGCACCAAACAAGTATTCGCGTGGTTCGGTCAGGTTCGGTCCCAAGAAAGAACGCCCCTGAAAATATTTCGGCGGTTCAACGCTGGCCAGATTCAAGACCGTGGGAGCAAAATCAAGACTGCTAACCAATTGGTCATCAACGGTGTCGGGCACGCCCTGACCGGCGGTCCGAAGCGATTCCGGGATTCGGATGACAAGTGGGATTTTTGTCCCCGACTCGTACAGCCAACGTTTTGCGCGGGGCAGGCCGACGCCGTGGTCGGACCAAAACATGATGATCGTGTTGTCGTAGACACCATGGTCTTTGAGTTCCTGAATCCGTTCAGCGACCCAGAAGTCCATCGCAGTGATCAGTTCGTAATTTCGCTTCCAATCTTCACGCACAATCGGCGTGTCGGGATAATACGGTGGCAAAGTGAGCTTGTCGGGATCCTGTCGTTGTTCGGCCGTCAGGACCTTCGTGACCTCGTTGTACTTTTCCTCATTCGCGATCCCGCTTTCGTGACAGCCCGTGAAATTGAAGACGGCGAAAAAAGGCTGCGAGTCGTCCTTGCGGTTTTTCCAATGTGCTTTCCGGCTGGACTCATCCCAAGATCCCTTCGGTGCTTTGAACTGATAGTCCTCTTTACTGGTGTTCGTGCAGTAGTAACCCGCCTCCCGCAGGTAGACTGAAAAGGGTTTCACAAAATCAGGAAGCTCGGCCGTACATCGCATGTGATGCGTCCCGAGCGTCGACTGATAGACCCCCGTGATGATTGCCGATCGACACGGAGCGCAGACTCCCGCGGTCGTGTAAACATTGGAATACCGCACACCTTGCTTGGCCAGTTCGTCGATGTTTGGCGTTATCGCATCTTCATCACCGTAACAGCCGATGTGAGGACTAATGTCTTCGCAGGAAAGCCAAATGATGTTTGGACGTTTACGCGTTGTGGCGGGTGCTTGCTCGTTCGCAGGCAACGAATTCATCGAACAAACGGCTAATGACAAAATGAGGAGTCGTCTCAGCATGTCGGTTTTCATGGTAATTTTCTTAAGAGAACGGTGCCTCTCAACGCAGACCAACCTTCGGGTACGTGCTTCATGAGAGGTGACGTAGCGACGTCAGCAACGAATATAGCTCCCCCCCGACCTCACATCACCCTAAGCAACCAAGAACAAACCAAACCATACCAAACCACGGCGACAACACGAAAACCCCAACGCCCGTGATCAAGGCGAAAAATCGGGTTCCGGCCCACAGTGTCCAACAGCAACACAAAGCAGACTCACGCTCACAGACTTCACGTTCATTCAGCCAGACGATCGAATGTGACCGGACACTCCGCGGCCGGAGAGACCACCGACCGCAGAGCGTTCGGCCACTATCAGGACCCGACAATTCTGCTAGCGTCGCCTGAGTACTCGAAGACGCACGCCCGTGGAGGGTCCCATCGTGATGTTTCGCCGGATGGGTACAACCTCTTTTTGATCCAATAGCTCGAGTTCATGCGAACGAAGAATCGTCCCGAGCGCGATCACTAACTCATAGATCGCAAACGCTGCTCCGACGCAGCGACGGGTTCCGCCGCCGAAGGGATAGTACTCGGAGGGCTTGTACGTCCGGTCGAGAAAACGTTCGGGATTGAAATCGTCCGGGGCCTCGTAAACGCTCGAATCGTAGTGCGTCAAGCATCCCGCCGCGGCAACGCCATGGCCGACGGGAATGTCATAGTCGCCCAACCGGAATGGTTCGCGGACAATCCGCAACACTTCGGGCACGATGGGATTCAATCGCAAAGCTTCTTGGACGATGGCGTTGAGTAGCGGCATCGTTGCATAGGTTTCGGCTCGACCATCACTCGCGTCGAGTTCCTCACGCAACCGATGCAACCAAACCGGATGTCGGTGCAGATGATAGAACGCCCATGCGATGGAAACCGCCGTCGTTTCGTGACCAGCGAACATCAGCGTACCGACCGAATCGGCGAGCTCCTCGAAATCCCGTGCAGGCGATTCGTCTGTGGATCGGGCGAGAATCGACAACAAGTCGTCACGCTCGTTGATCTCACGACCACGTCGTTCGAGTTCAGTGCGCAGTTGCTCTCGCAGGTGTTGCTGAGCACTTCGCAAACGATCAATGGGACTGAGTCCTAAAAACGGGAACTGCGTTTTCGGCGAAAAGAACAAGATCGGCCAAGATCGCGCCAACACCTTCCTCGTTGACTCGCGAAAATCCGCCAACAGTCGTTCGGTGTCCGCACCCAGAATTGCTTTCAGGATGACATCAAGCGAGATATCTGTACCGATTTGCAACCCCGTGAAACTTTCCCTGGATTCGTATTGCTTGATTGCGTTTCTCGCCGTTTCCTGCATCGTGTTTCCATACGTTTTCATGCAGCTTCCGTGCAGCGGCGGCGCGATGCGTTTGCGTTCGGCGCGGTGCTTTGTGCCTTCCATCAGCAACAAGGAACCGGCTCCCAGCAACGGGAGCAACGAGTCTCGAGCGAACACGCCGAGGGTGTCCGGTGGTGCGCGAAAGATCAGTTCCACAAGCTCCGGTTTACCGGTCACAACCACGGGACCGTTCATCGCGGTCATCAAGAATGGATCACCGTAGTTTGCAACCGCTTTTTCAAAGTACCCTTTCGGATTGCGAATCACGCCCCATGTTGATCGCAGAATGCTCTTCGGACCCGCCGGCAATTGAGAACCCATCGATCAGATTACCTATTCATTAATATGCTAATGCGAACTCGTGCGTTCACTCGGGCTGGCTCGAAGTCATTCCTCAGCAGACTTGATCTAGAAAGGCTCGCATCAACGTTTGGCTATCCTCGGCGAACCGCCGGCCAGCATCAGTATTCATCCGCGACTGCAACCCAATCGACCTTCGTGTAGATGACCAACGTCAGTTTTAGCGTTGCTGGCATTTGACGAATAGAACGGCGGCCCAAACGCGGTGACGCACTCACTCGACCGCGTGCTCCCAACGTCGACCGAGTGCCTCCCATCGATCGGCATGCTGAGCGATTTGACCTCCAGGCGGCAATGCTTATACAGCGTCGCCTTCGCGGGGGCGAAATAAAATCCACAGTGCGAGCAATGCGAGAAAACCACTCGATCGAATCAGCGTTCGCAACACGGACACTCAGGATCTCGCGAACAAATTGGGTACTTCGCAAACGCGTGCTGCTCGAAGGAGCTTTCCATCGACTGCACATGAGGACCACCAAAATGGGGTTTCGAAGGAGCGTAACGGCCCCTCCTGACTCGCTATCTACGCCAAATCTTGACGGAGCTATTATTTAGATTTGGCGAATACCCACGAAAATCTGGGGTGGCGCGAACGCAATCGCTTGACGGTGCGTAGCCAAGCAATAACAATTCGTACAGTCTTTGGTCGGACCGATTAGTTGAATTGAGACGTTTTACATAACGTCACGAAATCTCTTTTACCCTGCGCGTCTACTGATCTTGTCCTCTTACCGGCCATTAACGACTTGCCTTCTGCTGGCGACCATGTTGCTTAGCAACGTCGCTGGGTGGATGCACGTCGGTTGCTGCGACGCAGAGTCCGGTAATTCGGGTGCGAATCACGCGAGCGTCACGGCCCAGGCTTCTTGCTGCAGCCACTGCCATTGTCATGCGGGACACCAATCCAGCGGATCCGCCGCTGACGATTCGGCGAATCCAGATCAAGAATCGACTCCTCACGATTCCGAATCGTGCCATGTGTGCCAGAATCTGTTCGCATCCCGGCATACGGTTCTGACTTCTAGCCCGACGGTAGTTTGGGAACCGTTGGCTATCGATTGGTTGCGCCCCGAGCTTTGTGAAGTCTCGATTGAACCAGTCTTTCTGAGCGGACTTTCTGTCCGAGGACCACCGAACGTTTAAAGACGTTCGTTGTTTTTCTGTGGCATAGGCTTCTCGCCTGTGGTTGCGCGATGCACGGGCTAGAAGCCTATGCCACAACCTCTTGGATTCCTCGTACCGAAGGTGCGCTCCCATGGCAATTGTCCATGCTGCGCCCGACGAGCAAGGTTGGTTGTCGCGTTTGATGACGACTGATTTTTGCCCGTGGGCGAATCGTTTCGTTTATTGGCTGAAAGAACCCGTTGGCTGGTTCGCTTTGGCGACCGCCGTCAGTGTCATGATCGGGCTTTACTTCAGCCCGATCGGCTGGACGTTGGCCGCGTCGCTCACCGCGATCATGCTCACCGGTATGGCATGGCCGTGGGTCGCTGTTCGTGTGACGCAGTGCACGTTGAAACCGGAAACCGACGCGGTCCATGAGGACATACCGTGCAAGATGGTGATGAGCGTTCGCAATCGCATTCCGATTCCCGTTTGGGGACTTGCGATCGAAGGTTATCTCGATTGCGACGCGGACGGCAATGCGAAACCAACCGTTGCTCTGGCCTGCGTTCCGCCGTTCTGCACGGCCGACTACCTAGTCGACGTGACACCGTCGCTGCGTGGGCATTATCCGACCAGCAAACCACAAGTTACCTGCTCGTTCCCGTTCGGAATTTGGACCGCGCGGCGTCCGATGAAAGAGATTCAACCGCTGACGGTTTGGCCCAAACTCTTTGCGATTCGCGGAGTATTGCCGATTATCGGGCAAACGAATTCGGACCAAGGCGAGGGAAGTCGTGGTGGTCGCAGCGGAGACTTTGTGGGCGTGCGTGAATTCCGCCGTGGTGATTCAGCCAAACATGTCAATTGGATCGCGTCGGCACGATCAGACTCATTAATTGTGACGGAGCGAGGTGGGCCGCAATCGGTCACGCTAGACGTTTCGATCGACACTAACAGTCATGGCAATCGCGAATCGTTGGCCCGCCGCATCCGGGTCGCAGCCAGCGTTTTGTCGTCGCTGCATCAATCACGGATCACAACCCGGGCTTGGGTCGGAAACATGCGATTGACGTGCAAACACGATGCCCACGGTCGGCGTCAAATGCTCGATGCTTTGGCCAGCGTCCCCGTTGACGGCGAGTCGTGTGAGCTCGATCAACGAATCAGTTCTCACGCGAGTGTAACGATCTCCGGCACATCGACCGGTTGCGTTTTTATTCTCATTGCCAATCCGATGGGAGGCCGCCGCGCCGGTGGAGTGGTTCGCGAGATCATGATTGGCCCGCGTGACGATTTGGCCGCCGCGACGTCGACATTGTGGAAGGAGGTGCGTGATGCCGACGTTGCCGCTTGAACGCAAGACAACCGAAGCGATCGTGTTAGCGGTGCTGTCGATCACGGCAGTGGCTGCGCTGCGAATCGGCGTCGAGCCGCGGACGTTGTTCATCGCTGAGATGTCAGCGATCGCGGTCCTCTTTGTCGCCAGTTCGCCAATTCTCCGTGGGCTGACGCCTACGGCAGTTCGTGTGTCGGCCTCCGGCCTAGTGGTGACGCCCATCCTTTTCGCAATCTTTGCGCGAGCCACCGGGTCTCCGATTGCCTTCGAGATGACAGCACTCACGACATTGGGCTCGGCGTCATTGGCAATGGCACTGGGAAACGATCGCACGCGAGCGATGTCGTTGATCGCGTCGGGATTCTTGACGCAGTTCGCCGTCGCGATATCCGACAGCAAATATGCCGTGCTGTTGGCGATTACTTGGATGGCCGTGTGCGTCTGGCACTTGGTTGCCAATCACTGGGAACGACTCGAACTGTGTGCCGCCCACCACGTGCGTCGCGGATCCGGCGTTCGGCCGGTGTCGGTGCTCGCGGCGATCGCGATCTGCATCGTCAGTGGATTGGTCGTGAAAGATCGATTCGGTGACTCGCAACGTTTTGAAATCGGAATCATGCCCACTAGCGGCGGGACACAGTGGTCCGATCCGGCCGCCCGCAGCGGCGTCGGCACCGGCGATGCCGCGATCGCGGCCAAGGACCATGCGGAATCGTTTGGTGCGGTGGAGTCCGATCTATTTTTGGAATCGACCGAATCAACCTTGTTCGACATGTTCAGCGATTCAATTGGCGAACCCAAGAAGAAAAATAAGTGGGAACGACGCCAAGGCATGACTGCCGACCAAGTCCTGGAGGCTCACGCGAAGACATCCAAGAGTGAGAAGGGCGGCAACTCGTTTTCAACCGACCGAATGCCGGCAAAGAAACACCTGGATCTGAATGACGCGGCGGAGCGTGCGGTGATCCAGTGGGCGGGCCCGACGGGAATCCGATTGGCCATGAATCGCTACGACACCTTCGACGGCGTGGATTGGACGAATGAGGCAACGCATCGCAACGAAAAGTTAACAAGGCGAGAGATTGCGAAAGCCGTTTGGTTTTGCGATCCGGCGGCGGGAGCTTTGTCAGGATCGACAACCGAAGTGAACTTATTGAAAGTGCTGCGACTGGATTCCACGCGGTTGCCCACGCCAATGCTGGCGTCGGCTTTGCATATCAAAGACGTCGATCGCCAGGACTTTTTTGCGATCGATGACGACGGTTCGTTTTTCATGCCGGGTCGCGAGAAGGTGCCGCAATTGACGGTCGTCAATATCGCATCAACGACGGTGATGGAAGATGAATTGTGGGACCGGCTTCCAGAAACGATTCCATCCGTCGAGCGGGAGGGCGCGGCTCCTGCCAAGCCTTTGATGCCTTCTACGATGGAATTGCTTCAGAAGGAGATAGAATTGATTCGGCGGGAGCCTCATCCTCCCGGGGATCATACGTACCAACAGCTTCGATCTATCGTCGAACATCTACGAACCGAATTCACCTTCGATCGTTCGGCCGAGAACGTTTCATCAGCCCCGATCGAAAAGTTCCTGCAGACTCGTCGAGGCGGCGACCACCTATTCGCTACCACCGCGGCGTTGATGGCACGCGAGATCGGGTTGCAGTCGCGATTGGTGACCGGATTCTACGTTCGACCGTCAGCCATCGACATCGCGGCGCGACATGCCAACGTGTTGCCCGAGGACGTTCACGTTTGGGCTGAGATCCGAATGGACAACGGTCGCTGGTTCGAGATCGAACCAACGCCGGGATACCGTGAGCCGATCTACACGCCATCGGCTTGGCTGATTGCCTCCCAATTTGCGGCGGCAAAATGGCCCCATGCGTTGGGACTGTTGGCCGTAGCCTGCCTCCTTTTCGCGACGCGATTGTTCTGGATCGAACTCGGACTCAGCGTGATGTATCCGATCGGCGCGATCATGTGGCCACGTGGCCGCATGTCGTTGGCGATGCGAGTGCTGCAAACGCGAGCCAAATATGCCGGATGCCCTCGTGTGGCGGGACGACCGCAACGTGATTGGTTACTGGCGATCACATCCACCCACGATCAATTACGCGAGTCCGCTCGCCGTTTTTGCGACGCCGCCGATCACGCCGCGTTCGCCGGCGACGACAACCGATTCCACGAACACACTGTTTCCAAAGAGCTGATGATGAATCTGAAAATCCACGTCCTCCGGCAATTGACGATTGAGGCCAACGCATGAACACGCTCGCACATCCTCCCCAGGTTGAAAGCGTCCGCGAAACGCTCGATGACCTGCGACGCCGACTCAATGGCGTCCTGTTGGGCAAGACGGATGCCGTTGAACTCGTCATCGCGTGCTTGCTAGCCCAAGGGCACCTGCTACTGGATGATCTTCCGGGAACAGGCAAAACGACACTCGCCAAAGCGATCGCGGGTTGTCTTGGTGGCAAACTCGCGCGAGTCCAATGCACTCCCGATTTGTTGCCATCGGACGTGACCGGGTTCAACATGTTTAACCAGAAGACTCGCGAGTTTGAATTTCACGCGGGTCCGGTGTTCTCGGACGTCTTGTTAGCCGATGAACTCAACCGCACAACGCCGCGGACACAGAGCGCATTGCTCGAAGCGATGGCCGAACGACAAGTCACGATCGATGCAGTGCCGTATACGCTTTCGAAGACGTTCTTTGTGATCGCTACACAGAACCCAATCGACTCGCACGGGGCGTATCCACTTCCCGAAGCACAGTTGGATCGATTTACGATCAAGCTAAAAATCGGATACCCCGATCGAGCATCGCAAATCGACATTTTGGAAGCGGCGTCGCGTGCGGCGTCGTCCTCCGAAAGTTCGCCATCGGTTTTGTCGTTGACTGAACTTGCGAGAATTCAAGAAGAGGCGAGAACGATCACAGTGCATCCACGTGTGCGAGAGTACTTGGTCGATTTGGTCGAAGCGACTCGCGAGGACTCGGCGATTCAATTGGGTGTTAGCCCGCGAGGCATGTTGTTGTGGCAACGAATTGGACAAGCGTGGGCAATGTTACAAGGCCGTAACTTTGTGACGCCCAGCGATGTGCTGCATGTGGCACGTCCGGTGTTGTCAGTACGTCTGTTAACGACAAACGATGATGTCGACGCAGTGATCAACCGTTTGCTCGACACCGTTCCCGCACCGGAGTACCGATGATGTTTGGATTGAACTTAGCCCGGATGGCGGCACAAGAACTGCCGGTGGCGTCAGCCACCGGCCCTGGTGATGAACCATCACGCAGCACAGAGGGCGACACAATTTTGGTCTCCCGTGATGTGTCGCCCGCTGGGCTTGTCGTTTGGTGGCTCGCTATCCGGTGGTTAACACCACCGGCAAAGAGTGTTTTGCCCTCCGGGCTGTTGCCGAATCTCTTGGCGAGTTTCGCCACGTTGCTGCTAATAGGTTGCACCAGTGATGCCACACCAAAAACGTCCCTCTTCGAAGACGACCACGCTATCGCGGCTCATTGGCCGGTCGACCTAAGCGACATTTCCATCAAGTTGAGACAACGACTCGGTGCCGAAATGATCGATGACGAAACGATGCACGAGATCAAAGATTTGGTCAGTTGGACGGCGGAAATCGCCGCGGACACGAACCTGGCCGAAGCCGATTGGTTGCCGATTTACCACGCCACCGAATCTCTCACGGCTAACTTGCAATCGGCCGGTGGAAGCCTGACCGATCAAAACCGCCAGCAACTGGAATCACTTTGCGATTTGGTTGACGACGCGGCGAACAAGATCCCCGAACAACTGCCCTACTTGGCAAAGGGAAACTCATGAGTCAAACCGTTTCGATGATGCTGGCCGGCGGACTGATTCGCGTCCTGCAAGGTTTCGCGCAAGCCGCGCCGACGCTGTTGGTTGGTCTGCTGATCGCGTCGATCTTGCGATATTACCTCGGTGGCACCGGCACACGACGTTTGTTCGGCGGCGACGAATGGCGATCGCTTCCGCAGTCCTGGTTGGTCGGGATGCTGTTGCCGGTTTGTTCCATCGGCGTGCTGCCGATTCTGTTCGAAATGCGGCGAGCAAAAGTGAAACCCGGCGCGATGTCAGCGTTCGCACTGTCGGCTCCTTTATTCAACCCACTCTCGCTGCTTTATGGCCTGACGCTCAGCCGTCCGTTGGTAATCATCTTATTTGCACTCGGTTCACTGGTTGTCGTCACGGCATTGGGTTTGTTCTGGGATGCAGCGTGGCGTAGGCTTCCAGCCTGCGATGAAGAACACCAGGATGATCACAGGGTGGAAGCCTATGCCACGGCCGACCACCTGATTGGACTTCGACGCGTTTTCGCAACGATGGTTCATTTCGCGCGCGAGGCCACCGGCGTCACGATGCTGGTCGCTTTGGTCGCCTTGTCAGGACTTGCCCTTCTAGCCGCCGTGCTGCCATACGGTGCAATGCAGCATTCGGTTGAGCGAGATGATTGGTGGGCGCCTCTCAAAATGTTGTTTGTTGCCGTTCCGGTATACGCGACGCCGATGTTGGCGATGAGTCAAATGGGTATGATGTTCCAGCATGCTAATTCACCGGGTGCGTCGTTCACGTTGTTGATCTTAGGCGCGGGCATGAACCTCGCTACGCCGCTGTGGTTCGGTCGTCATTACGGTTGGAAAGCCGCGTCGATGTGGTTGGCGTCTTTGTTGTTGATTGTTTTGGGTCTGTCTTACACGATCAACAAACCACTCGTTCCGCCCGGCGTCGAACCGGCCGGTCACACGCACGCGTTCGACATCTACGCCAACCCGTTGTCTGCCTATCACACCATCAATCTGACAACGATCAGTGAAATGGTGACGAAGGACTTGGACGTCAGCGTTGTCGCTTCGTTGATCGCTCTCGTAATTGTCGCCGTGTTCGGGCTGCTGTTTCGAATACTGAAGATCGACGAAGCGTCCTTGATCGCCAGTGCGAAGGCGGGTTCGTTTGCTTCGTCGATGCAAACCGAAGACGCTGCTCCGCGACGAGGTCTTGATATCATCGTGCCGCCGGGCGTGATCGGAGCGACCATGTTGACCGGATTGGTCGCCTTGAGCGTCGTCGCATGCTACGCGTATTACCCCTCGCCCGACGAATGCCTCGACGAAATCGGAATGGCTCGCGCCGAGTGTTTGTCAGCAGCCAACAGTGGCCAGGTCGATCACGCGTTGTTTTGGTTGCCGGTATGGGAAGATTGGAGTCGTCGATTGGAAGTCGGCACCTTCATCCGGGCCGGCGAGGTTCGGCCCTACCAACGGATGCAGGGATATTTGATCCGCAAAAAGCTGGAATTGCTCGAACACGAACTCGAGCACGACCCGTTCGAAACCGACGAGACCAAGCGGGTTGTATCGGATATTCTGGGTACCAATTCCCGCTGGGTTCGCTCGTTTCGGCCCGCCGGGTAACCGAGGCCAAATTCGATGATTACAATGTGAGTCGGTCGGACCGGATTGAAATGCCCTTTAACGGATCATCCGATTCATGTTGGTTGGTAAAAAAGACTCCTTACGCGGCTTTACGCTGATCGAATTGCTAGTGGTCATTGGGATCATTGGCGTTCTGATCGCGATGTTGCTTCCTGCCGTTCAGTCAGCTCGCGAAGCGGCCCGTAGTACGGATTGTAAGAATCGCATCCGCCAACTTGCCCTGGCAACGCATCTGCACCACGACGCCGTCGGCTACTTCCCACCGGCTCGCTACGAATCACGTCCTGACGCCGATCCGGCCGATCAGTGCGGGTTAGAGACCCCGACGTGGCTCGCTCGCGTGATGCCGTACATCGAACAAGCCTCCCTCGGCGAACAATGGGATTTCTCAACGCCCTGGCACCAGCACCCTGAGAACGTGCGCACCGTCGTTCCCAATATTTTTCTCTGCCCGTCTCGACGATCCGGCACACGCCCGATCGGCACACGCAACCTGCGAACCACGGTGACGGGCGGTGGTGGACGTTTGCCATGCGGTTGCCCGATCCCACCGCGTCCGGTTGACGTCACGCTCGACGTCCAGGGAGCACTCAGTGATTACGCGGGCAACCACGGTGACCTGACGCCCGGTGCGACGGGAGCTCCGACGGACTTCTATTACGGAGGCAACGGTACCGGAGTCATCATCAGTGTGCGGCCCAATTGCAAAGACGGCAAAGCGATCGCTCCATCCGATCGAGTTCGCATGACGTCGGTCAGCGATGGAACATCCAACACATTCCTGTTCGGCGAAAAGTTTGTCTCGCTGAATGGACTCGCTCAATTCCCAGAAGACTCACCGGCCTATGACGGCGATCACCTCCCTGCATCATCTCGTTTGGCCGGACCAGGCTTACGGCTGGCCAACGGTCCCAGTGATGTTTTAGCCGACATGTTTTCATTCGGCAGTTGGCATCCCGCAGGTGTTCACTTCGCGTTAGTCGACGGCAGCGTTCGATTATTCTCGCCTGATACTGACACCAAACTACTCGGTTCACTGGCCAACCGCCGTGACGCCCGCGTTGTGGAACTGGAACGTTGAATTACCCGCGTGTTGGAGCCGTCCGCTTAGTACATCTCTCGCTCATCGGTTTGCTGTTGGTCGGTTGCGGCGGGCCGAGCGGTTCCTACCAGGGCGTCGTTCGATTCGATGATGGCAGTCCCGTTCAATCCGGCAGCATCGAACTTCGATCGCTCGCCACCGGAAGCCGCTACGCCAGCCGCATTGCCTCCGATGGTAGCTTCTCACTAGCTGGTCAAGACGGCGAACTTCGCTGTCCTCCCGGAAACTATGAAGCCGTCGTCGTCCAAATTGTCTTGACCGAAGACCTCGCAGCCGGAGCTCACCAGCACGGCCAAACCGTCCCACGACGCTACGCCGACTACTACACCAGCGACTTGCGAGTGACCAACGATTCCGACCCCGCCTCTCGGATACTGATCACACTCAAATCATCCGACCAATCGTCGGATTGAGCAAACCGAACCAATCAGTTGCGAGCATCATCGAATGCTGTCTCGCGCATCTGGTTCCCAGGCTCCGCCTGGGAACACACTGCAAAAGAGGCTCCCGCCTCCTCCCCCACAACCTAAAAACAGGCAGGAGCCTGCAGAGCATGGCGTCCCCAGGCAGGAGCCAGGGAACGAGCGGCGGAAGAATCCCAGCAGACACTCGAAGATAGATGAAGAATCCTAAGCTAACACCACAAATTCCGATCTTCCCGCTGTGCATTGCGGTGAGCTTGCTCGTCGGGCAGGAAGAACTCGACCGAATCCTGCCCGCTCTCGCAGTCATGATTGCAGGTATGCCAGCCTTTCTCCCAGCGGCATTGCTCAGTCAAGTATTCGGACAACATTTCCAAGAGTCACAATGGCTGGCGTTTTTACTGACCGCCGTCGAACTCGTAATCGGCATCTGGATAATTCGCCTGGGTCCGAAACGAACGATCACCTACTTCCTGCTCGTCATGCAGATCTCCGCGGTGGGCTCGCTCGGCTCCTACATGATGTGCATCGCTTAATGGCTCAGCAATAGAAGCCGACGTTGAGCTATTTGCCTAGCGAACCTAGGCATCCATTCCCCACATGGTGTCGTGTGTATCAAGGAGTGTTCGTTCGAGGTATTATTTCCTATGTGCGGAAAAATCTTTTGACTTCACGTTTCTGAGTCAAACCATAAACATACAATTGGAGTCCCAAGAGAGTGTCCGAAGTTACGCAGGTTCTAAAGCAGATTAAGCAAGGAGACGTTGCCGCTGCGGCTGATCTGTTGCCACTGGTTTATGCTGAGTTGCGCCGACTGGCAGGTCACAGGATGAAGAGTGAAGCGGCGGGGCAAACATTGCAACCCACGGCACTTGTGCACGAAGCCTATGTCCGTCTTGTGGGAACTGAAGATGTACCGCAATGGGACAGTCGTGGCCATTTTTTTGCAGCAGCGGCTGAAGCGATGCGGCGGATTCTAATTGAGAACGCGAGGAGTCGTCAGAGCCTCAAGCGTGGCGGGGATTTCCAGAGGTTTGAAGTAACCGAAGAGGATGCCATTCTTGACTCTGGTGATGTCGACGGGCTACTAGATTTGGATGCAGCTTTGACAAAACTAGCTGAATGCGAACCGGAAATGGCCAAACTGGTCGAACTGAGATACTTCACCGGATTGTCGGTCGATGAGTCCGCAAAGGCACTTGGGATTTCTCCACGAACGGTCAAACGAAACTGGGCATTTGCTCGGGCATGGTTGGGGCGTGAACTCAACCCCGACGAAGAAGCTTGATTTGAATGGCCCCGAACGTATCTGAATTTCGCATTACGTTACGTGGGACCAGAATGTGCGGCCCCGTGAATAGAGTTGATTTTCTATCAGATGGCCTCACAGATTTCATCAAAAGTTGTCCGACATAATGACTGTAGCATCAGAAAAGTCGATCTTTTTCCATGCACTTGATATTGAATCGTCCGATGAGCGGGCGGCGTATGTTCAGCAAGCGTGTGCGGGAAACGAAGAACTGCTGACTGCCGTTTGTGCGTTGCTTCGCGAGAACGAACGGGACGTGAACCCTGTCGATCGACCATTGATGGCGGCATTCCTTCCGCCAGTGATCTCGGTAGGCGACGACGAGGACACCGACTCACGATTTACTCCGGGCACGATGGTCGGTCCGTATAGGCTGATGGAGCGCATTGGCGTGGGCGGCTTTGGGTGGGTTTTTGTTGCCGAGCAGCAATCACCCGTACGACGCCGTGTCGCGCTGAAGATCATCAAACCAGGGATGGAATCCCGTGAGGTCGTTGCTCGCTTCGAGGCTGAGCGACAGGCAATTGCCTTGATGGATCATCCCAACATCGCTCGCGTTTTCGACGCAAGCGTGACGGTGACAGCTCAACCTTATTTTGTGATGGAACTGGTCCGAGGTGTTCCGCTAACTGATTTTTGCGACAACCATCAACTTGATATGTCCGAGCGACTCGAACTGTTCATGACAATCTGCCATGCCGTGCAACATGCGCATCAGAAGGGAATCATTCACCGCGATTTGAAACCATCGAATGTCCTCGTGACGCTACAGGATGGTAAACCGCTAGCCAAGGTCATCGACTTCGGTGTTGCCAAGGCAATCGGCCAGAGCCTGACGATCAAGACGATTTACACGCGGTTCACTTCGATGGTTGGCACTCCGGCGTACATGAGCCCCGAACAGGCAGCGATGAGCACCGGCGACGTTGATACGCGAAGTGACATCTATTCACTGGGAGTGTTGCTTTACGAAGTGCTAACCGGGTCGACGCCCTTTGCTCCCGACCGTCTTCAAAGCGCGGGCTTTGATGAATTGCGTCGGATCATTCGCGAAGAAGTCCCTCCACACCCGAGTACTCGCCTAAGTACGCTGAACAATGAATTGGCAAGCACTGTTGCCGTCAATCGTCGCTTGGCTCCGGAAACGCTTTCGTCCGCTATGCGGCGCGATCTTGACTGGATTGTGATGAAGGCGTTGGACAAAGACCGAAACCGGCGTTATTCCACTGCGGGTGCGATGGCTGAGGACGTGTCGCGATTCCTTATGGACCAGCCCGTCGAGGCTCGTCCTCCATCGGCTTGGTATCGATTCACAAAGTTTGCACGGCGAAACAAAGTTGCCATTTCGACGGTATCGCTTGTCGCCATCGCGTTGATCCTTGGAACTGCTGCGAGTGTTTGGCAAGCTCGTGAGGCGATAAAAGAACGCGACGAGAAAGAAATCGCTTTAGGAGAAGCACGTGCCGCCGAACATGCCGCGAATGAATCGCGTGCTGAACTGGAGAAGTTCAATGACCGGCTCAATTCGACGACTGTCTTGCTGGCATCGGGACGAGCGAATACCGACGCCCAGCGATGGCCTGCCGCGTACGAAGCTTACACAGAGGCAACGAATGTGCTGCCGAAATACTTCCTCGTCTGGCTGGAGCGTGGTGGGTTGAACGCGAAGCTGGGGCGTTGGGATGCCGCTGCAGCTGATTTTGTAAAAGCGGTCCAAATCGGTTTCCCGATCGAACAGGCCGAACTGTCCGGCGTTCCACAACTCTTGTTCTATGCGGGAGAATCGGCTGCTTATAAGACATTGAGTGAAGAACTTAAGACCTCTGATAAGAACGATCCGATGGCCGTCGCGGCGAGAGGGCAACTGGCAGGCGAGCTTTCGCCAACCGACGCCGCTAGGTTGGCCGATCGCGTCGAACTGATGCTCGCTGCGATGGACGATGCCGACAATCCAGAGGCAGCTCACGCCCCCAAAACGAAACACCACCGTTACGCCAAGATGTTCTACGGCGTGAACCTCTACGTTGCTGGTTGGGCACACGTGAAAGCCGGAAACAATGAGCGTGCACTTCAGAGGTTGAAAGAGTCGAACGAGGCGAATTGGTTCGGGCGCGGGATCGCTTATCCGCTCCTTGCGATCGCCCACCATCAAAGGGGAAATGCGGAAGATGCTGTAAGTTCCTTCGAGCAATCGCAGGCGTTCTTTGACCATTTGCTTGACGAAAGCGTCGAGCAGTCCAAGGGCTCACCGTCGATTCCGTGGATCGACTGGGTCGAGTTTCTGATCAACCATCGCGAGGCGAGCATCGTCGTCAAAGGATTTACGCCTGCAATCGACCCTCGATTTCGCCAAATGCAGAGTTTCGCGGAATCAACAATCGCAGATTGACAGTATTTCTCGGGCCCGAATCGTATCTGCCGGCTCGCAAATTCTCTCCGCAGACGACTATGGCCCCGGTTACGAGCAGATTTCGCATTACCGAATAGTGCCTGATCATCGACGAAGCAGCGATTTTTATGAATCGTTGATTCACTCGAAATGCTCTTGGCAGACCGAATTCGCCAGCCATACCTGAATCTCTCATCAACGAAAATGATTTCGATGTCAAAACTCTCCATGTGCTCATTGTTTCTTCTGATTTTCAGTTCATCGCTGTTTGCCGAAGATTGGCCTCAGTGGCAGGGTCCAGACCGAAACGCAGTCTCGAAAGACAGAGGATTGCTGCAGCAATGGCCCGAAGGCGGGCCGCCGCTGGCATGGCGAGTCGATGGTCTGGGCGGCGGAGACAGTGCGCCGGCCGTTGCGGGCGGAAGACTTTTCGGAATGAGCAATCGGGATGGCAAAGAAATCGTCTGGGCACGCTCCGAAAAAGATGGCAAGGAAATATGGGCTTCGCCCCTGGGTGACGCTATTGACCAACGCGTGCCGCAGTCGAAAGAAGGTCCGGGGTGCACTCCGTCAGTTGACGGCAATCGCGTGTACGCGATCGGCATGAGCGGAAGAGTGGCCTGCCTCAACACAGAGGACGGGAAAATCGCCTGGCAGAAAAGCCTGATCGATGATTTCGGTGGCGTTGCCCCGATGTGGAACTTCCGCGAATCACCACTGGTTGATGACGACAAAGTCATCTGCACACCGGGCGCTTCCGACGCGATGCTCGTCGCACTGAACAAGTTGACAGGCGAAACGATTTGGAAAACCAACATATCGGCGGATTCCACCGAGACAACCAGCGGCCGAGGAAGTCGTTCGGAAAACGCACCTCGTAGCGAACCACCGCCACGCGAATCGAATGATAACTCCGCGCCAACAATCACCGGCACTAGGAATCCGGAGTTGTTCGTCAGCGAACACTGGGGAATGACTGGTTTCTCTAAGAAGGTTCCCAACGGACAGTATCTCGCCAAGCTCTACTTCGCCGAAACGTACACCGGAGTTACAGATGAAGGGCAACGAGTCTTTAGCTTCAACGTTGAAGGTAAAGAGTTCAAAGACTTTGACATTTGGAAAAAGGCCGGCGGTCCACGAAAAGCTTATGTTGAATCCGTCCCGGTGGAAGTAACCGATGGAGAGTTGAGCATTGCCTTTACCGCGCAAGTACAAAGCACAGCCATCAAAGCGATTGAAATCATCCCACAGGGCGATGACTCGAAAACCACCGACACCATCCGAGTCAAAGCCGGCGAATCAACTCCCTTCAAAGATTCCAATGGGAATACTTGGCTTGCAGATCAAGGATTCACTGGTGGATCGACAAGTCCGGGATCCTTCAATACCGGAGGCACAAGTCTTGGCAGAGCGGGAGGCCGTGGTGGTTTCGGCGGACGTGGTGGCTTCGGCGGACGTGGCGGTGCTCGAGCGGGAGCCGCATACGCTTCAGTGATCGCCATCGATTTTGAGGGTCAGCGACAATACGTTCAACTCACCGCGACTTCGCTTGTCGGTGTTTCGGCCAGCCATGGCGAAGTGCTTTGGCAATATAACGCACCAGCAAACGCGATGGGAATCAACTGTTCCACTCCCATCTTTCAAGATGGGCTATTGTTTGCAGCCTCGGCCTACGGGGCTGGTGGAGGTGCCGTGAAGTTGGTGAAAGGCGACGGTGGAAATATCACGGCGGAAGAAGTCTACTTCACGCCCAGAATGCAAAACCACCATGGCGGAATGATCGTGGTGGATGGATGTCTCTACGGAGCCAATGGGGGAAACGGCGGCGGGATCATGACCTGCCTGGACTTCCAGACCGGCGACACGCTGTGGCGAGATCGTAACGGGCCAAAAGGATCACTACTGCTAGCGGACGGACGACTCTACCTGCGTGGCGAAGACGACGGCGAGATGCTGCTGATACAACCATCGCGAGAAGGACTGCTTGAACGTGGCCGTTTTGAGCAACCGGATCGCAGCAGTGCTAAAGCGTGGGCGCATCCGATCGTTGCCAACGGGATGCTCTACATACGCGACCAAGAATTGCTGCTCTGTTACAATGTAAGCGAGTGAACGCATCCGTTTCTCGGGTAACGCGGCGAACCCCATCACCTGCACCGTCGTGCCGTGCGCACCGGTGACAGGCACATCGGTGCGTTCACCAACCGGAAGCCAACTTCCTCGCTCGAGCGATCGCTAGAAGCACTAATCGAAGCAGCCGACAAACTGCGTGAAAAAGCGAATAAGAAACAAGCCAAGAAAGCAGAAGCGAAAGCTCGACGCGAAGCCGCCAAAGCGGAGAAACAACGACAAGCCCGGATGGAGGAGATGAAGTCGTCCCCGAAGACCTGGCTCACTCAAGCCGAAAAAACGGCAGCGGCAGGCGGCACCCACAACGACAAAGCTGCAACCGACATCCTGGCCGACCTCCGCGAAGCCATCGGTGGCGACCGAGGCAAGAAACTCGCCCGCGACCGAGCCAAGAAGATCGCAAAGGCCCACCCAACTCTCAACATGCTCAAGTCATCGCTGCGGAAAGGCGGTCTACTCGATTGAACATCATGAGGGAACCGAACTCCTTTCAAAAGGTCTCTCCGCACAAAGTTATCCACAACGGAACTCTGACCGCCGCTACAGAAAAAAGTGGTAAACCCCAGCGAAAAACGCATGTCAGTTCCATGCAGATGTATGCACGAACACTGCGAAATACTACGACTACATAACCCAGAAACGACATCGCCGAATTCGTGAAGAGTTCGCCTCAAGGCGAGAAAACGCTTAGCCGCGACCACCTTCGCAACAGGTTTCGCAGATTCGGTGGCAACGCGTGCATTGCAGCTTGCCGCGAATGTCGATCATCACGCCTCCGCAAACCGGACACCCTGGCTGCTGGGGCGTCGATGGTTTCGGATCGGGTTCGTTGGTCGGCTGGTCGGACATGGCTGGGAGTTTCTTTCGCTATGAAAGTGACGATCAAGTTGCCGATCGGAAGACGAAGTACACGGCGCCCATGATGCACATCGCCGCCCACAAGTAATCGAGCTTTAGCGGTTGCTGCATGTAGAAGACCGCGAACGGGACGAAGACGGTTAGCGTGATGACTTCCTGCAGGATTTTCAACTGTCCGAGGTTCATCTGCGTGTAACCGATCCGGTTCGCCGGCACCTGGATCAAATACTCAAAGAACGCGATCCCCCAACTGACCGCCACTGCAATCAGCCATGGTCGCCCGTCCAGATTCTTCAAGTGCGCGTACCACGCGAACGTCATGAACACGTTCGACAACACCAACAACGCAGCCGTCTTCCAAAACACTGGTCCCATTCAAACCTTCTCCGTGTTCTAAGGTGGGGTGAGCATCCTGCTTGCCAATCGCCTGGAAGCTAAAAGTCGACAATTCGGTAGAATACGACAGCGTGTTGAAACGCAACAGACTCCACCGTCCGGCATCTAGCACTTCACCCCTCACTCTTCAAACTTCCAAACATGACGTGGCGAGACTGGTACGACGCCCTCGATAAACCGGCTTGGACGCCTGAGCCCTCGACGATCGGCACGATCTGGCAGATCCTTTACCCGATCATCCTGGTCACGTTCGGATACGTCTTCTACCGAGTCGCCCGCAAACAACTCCCGTGGCCCGTCGCGATCCCGTTTGCCATCAACCTGATCGCGAACATCGCGTTCACGCCAATTCAGTTCGGCTTGCGAAACCTGCCCCTCGCAGCCATCGACATCGCGATCGTCTGGATCACGATCCTCTGGGCTATGAAAGCCAGTTGGCCCCATCATCGCTGGATCACCTTCGCACAGATCCCGTACCTGATCTGGGTCACGATCGCGAGTGTCCTGCAGTTCTCAATAACCTGGACCAACTGGTGAGCGGTTCGTCGTTCTATTAGCCGTTTTGACGATAGACACAGAATTTTCCGGCACCTTGCCAGACATCTATCCTTTTATGGTTAGCGATTTAATTTCCGAATCGTCGCCGCAAGTTTCCACGGGTGATCGGATGATGCGTACAAGAATGATGTATTTCGCGAGCGTCGCTGTTTTGGTAGCAATCGGAGTGTTTGTGTTCACCAAAACCACACGAGCCGGCTATGAGTCAGCCGAATACAAGGTCGTAGAATCCGACGGCAACTTTGAGGTCCGCGAATACCCCGACCTGATGTTGGTTGCGACGTCCACCAAGATCGACGCCCAAGGTCGCGACGGTAGTTTCATGAAACTGTTCCGCTACATCTCGGGCGCGAACGAGTCTGAGCAGAAGATCTTCATGACAACGCCAGTGTTCATGGAGAACGACAAAGCGGATTCGGCAGTTCAAATGGGATTCGTAATGCCGAAGGAGGTCGCCGTCGAAGGCGTGCCATCGCCCACTGGTCCCGACGTCGACGTTCGCAAGCGAGCCGGCGGCCGTTTCGCGGTCCTCCGTTTCTCCGGCCGACTCAATGCCAAGCTCGCCAAAGAATCCGAGGCCAAGCTTCGAGCCTGGATGAAAACGAAGAGCCTCGTCGCCGACGACTCTCCCGAGTCTAGTGGCGTCGAATCCGCATCCTACGATCCACCCTTCACACCTGGCCCACTGCGTCGAAATGAAGTCCTGATCCGGCTGAAGTAGTCCATGAGCAACCAACTCTCATCAACGAACCACACGGTCGAGGTCTTCTACGACGGCGAGTGCCCACTGTGCCTGCGTGAAATCAAGCTGCTGCGTTTTCTCGATCGCAATACCCGCATTCGATTCACCGATATCGCAACGGCCGATTTCAACGCGGCAGAGTACGAAAAGACGCCCGCCCAGTTCATGGACGAAATCCACGGTCGACTCCCTGACGGCCAATGGATCATCGGCGTCGAAGTCTTCCGCCAGCTCTACGCCGCTGTCGGCTTAGGCCTGCTAGTCTGGCCAACCCGCCTCCCCGGCATCTCACACGCCCTCAACTTCAGCTACCAAGTCTTCGCCAAAAATCGTCTCCGCCTCACCGGTCGCTGCACTAAAGAGACTTGCGAAGTCGGCTGAGGTCAAAATTGTGCGTTAGTCAGACGGCTATCTGCCTAGCCATCGTTCGGAGTAAGCGTGTTGGAACCGGATATTCGAGCTCCCAGATAATGCTTATGGGGCGACTGCCTGTGTGACTCAAGTAGCGGCACGGTCCAAGGAATTGGTATGGCGCCGAAATTCCGGACGGAAGATTCTTCGTCTCGCGTACGAAAAGCAACGGGGTGTAGCCCTTCTCACCGTGACGGATGTAGCGTTGGCCAGTCGGTGATTGCTCGGACGTGTTGCTCTGTGACTGCCAATGAAATTGATTGTGCGAGATCAGATAGTCTTCATACATCGTCGTTGGCGAATACTCATCCTCGGTTTTCTGCAGCGTCACAAAGAAGACATCGTGTTGACGATCCTTCAGATGCAACACACCCTCACGCTGACTTGGCCGATCATTGAAATTCCAGTGCCCGAGCGCCACCAAGATTTCGTCCCGCGTGTACGCAGCGTGAATGGCCAATGGCTCGAACGCCACTGCATTTCGGTTTGCGATCAATGGCGAGTGTTTCAATCGGTATTCAAGCACGCACCGCAGGTCATCGATAACCACCGAATTGTCTCGCAATCTTTTGTCCGCATCCGCGAGTGACATTTCAGCGTGCTGCGCCCCCCACAATGAAACGTGCAGCATCTCCGCGACACTAGTTTCCGGAGGCGAGTCTTGCTCCAGGTATTCGGTTACAGCCTGGATCTGCAGCGGGCAGTTGATGTGACTTAAACGACGCAGCCCCTTTGCTAATTGTTTTTCGTCTGGGGCGTCCGCCAGCTCGATAAGTCCTGCATCCGCCAACAATCGTGACCACAAGCCTCGCTTCAGCAACTCATCTAGTGTTGTATCGAAATAGTCGATCGCATCTTCAAGCGTTGGCACTCTCCCCAGATACTGCTTCAGATCTCGTAGCGAGCCTAACATCCGCGGTCGGACCAGGCGAATGGACTCTCGTACATTTTCAAGCACGCGTTGTTGAGCCACTCGCTCGAGTTTGATCACACAGCCACTTGGCAGGTGCGGAAAACCGTTTTCGATTTCTTTGTCAAGTTTCGCAGTCGGCTTATCGCTCAAGGCACGAAACCGGCTGGCGAACCGAAACTCTTTGCGCTGCGCGCCGATGAAGTCGAGCACGGTCAAACACTCTTTCTCAGGATGCAATCGCAAACCACGCCCCAACTGCTGCAGGAACACAGTCAGGCTTTCCGTCGGCCTGAGAAATAGCACCGTATCGACCTCGGGGATATCGATACCTTCGTTGTAAAGGTCGACGACAAAGATGAAGTTGACCGAGCGATCACGTAGCCGCTGCTGAGCGGAATTGCGTTCCTCGCTGGTCGACCCCGCTGACAATGCAATCGAAGGGACTCCATTTTCATCGAAGAATCGAGCCATGAATTCGGCATGTGCGACGCTGCAACAAAATCCCAGGCCACGTACATCCTGCGAATCCAGTACGGTCTCCGTAACCTTCTCGAACACTAACTTTGCACGAATGTCATTGCCCGTATAGAGCCGATCCAAGTCATCGATTCGGTAGCCGCCACGTTGCCATGTCAGGCCATCAAGATCGACTGCATCTGAAATCCCGAAGTATTGGAACGGACACAACAGACGCCGGGAAATGGCATCTGGCAACCGTATCTCAGCCGACGCTCGTCCTCCAAACCAACTCAACACGTCCAGTTGATCAGAACGTTCGGGCGTGGCTGTCAATCCAAGCAGAACCTTCGGACTAACGTGCTCTAACAAGGATCGGTAGCTGGGGGCCGCAGCATGGTGAAACTCGTCAACGACTACATACTCGAATTGCTCCGCAGACTCCATCTGAAGATTTCGAGAGTTGTAGCTTTGGATGGAGCAGAATAGTTGTTCGTGTTGCTCTGGCTGATTCCCATCGACGAGGAGATCGCCAAAATTCTGATCTCGCAGCACGCAACGGAACGCGACCATCGCTTGGCTGAGAATCTCTTTTCGATGGGCGATAAATAGCAACCGCGGTTTGCGTCCCGACTCCCTTGCGACACGAGCATAATCGAACGCAGCTATCATCGTTTTGCCGGTCCCCGTGGCAGCGACGATAAGATGTCGATCTTTGTTTTGGACATTGCGTTCCGCAGCAATGATGTCAAGGATCTCTTCTTGAAACGGGAACGGACGCAAATCGAAATTGATCGCGAGTTCATTGTCCGTTCCTGCTCTCCGTTCGGTACTAATTGCTTGGCGAAGTCGAGGCAGCGACTGAACGTCAAACGACTGAAACTCATCATCCTGCCAATAGGTTTCAAACGTGCCCGCGACCTTGTCCCATAAATACGGCAACTCGTACTGACTGATTTTCGTCGTCCATTCAAGTCCCTCGGACAACGCTGCATTGGACAAATTGGCGGAGCCAACATAGGCACTGCTGAAGCCGGTCTTGCGGTGAAACAAATAGGCTTTCGCGTGCAAACGCGTTCGTTTGGTGTCGTAGCTGACTCGCACCTCGGTCCTGGGAAGTTCACTCAGTGCTGCCACCGCTTTCGGATCCGTAGCACCCATGTAGCTGGTGGTGATCACGCGAACGGCCAGTTTGTCATTGCGATCAACAAGGTCGCGAAGCTGGTCAATGATGACCCGCAATCCGCTCCATTTGATGAACGAGCAGAGGATGTCAACTCGATCACAAGTTGCGATTTCCTTGCGAAGCTGGCTTCCCAAGCTTGCATCCAGTCGTGTTCCAGTCAGAAGCAAGCAACGGGAGAGAGGACTATCCGGCCTCTCGTTTGGCAAACCATCGACTGACCGGTGGATCGCCAACAGCCGTCGCAATGGACTGGCAATGCTCAGAACGTCAGCGTCGTCGTCATGTAACGCTTCCGCGAGCGTGCCAAGAATTCTGTCGGTAAGCTGCCTCTGCTTTTCAGCTGCATCAGCCCCGCGAAACGCAGCCAAACCGGCAGCGATTAGTCGCTCGAGAAATTGAGCTAGGGCCGTGTGCGCCTCCTCTGAATCGACTGGTGCAAGCGTTGCCAGACGGGGATCGCCTAATCGAGCAATCTCGTCTTCGACAGCTTTCGTCAGAAGATGATCGTAGAGTCCTGGTTCCACTAGCTGCCTACTACCCAGTAAGTAATTGCTGGCAGAATGACGCTGCCTGATCTAACGAACACGAATTTTAGCGACTTACGACGATGGTTGGTTGCTCGCTCAGCGTCAAAGTACGATCAGTACCAATCTGGTGGCCGGATGAACTTTGGCCCGCTGGGATGCACCGTGATGGAAGCTTCATTCTTTTTAGACCAATGCGCAAAGGCTTGATCAATGATGAGAGACTCTGAGGGCTGCGTGAGAATCATCCCTAAGTTCCTGGTGAGGTGCTCGCGAGCGCGCTGACCGTCAAATCGCCGGTCGGCTTGATCCAGTTTGCAATAGGTCGCGACATTCATCATGCCAGCATCGGACACATCATCAACTGCGCTTGATCTATTGGGTATCACATAGGCGCAAAACTTTGACGGAGCAAACAGCTTCGATACTGGATCAAAGACAAAGTAGGTAACGGTTCGCCGCTTCCATTGCCCCGCTGCGAGCGGTGCGGATATCTGGTGGTTCCACAGGTGAAGATTCCGCACCACTTCAAATAACTCAGACGCAAAGTGAATTCGATGCCCATCGCTCTCAAGCACGGGATCCACAACCTGAAAGACTCGTTCCTGTTCGGCACCAACGTCTAATCCTGAATCCTCAAGCTGCTGGAGCGAAGAGTGATTTAGCCGCTTGATACTGTCAGGTTCGACCGCAGGGAGCAGAACCGTTTGAAACGAGTTGATACCGACATATCGAAGCAAGTGGATTGTGTTGGAAGCCAAATTGCGCCGCCCACGTGTCACATGCGAACTGACCATCGAAACAAACACATCGGAAGGCTCAAACGCTTTGAACAAGTGAGAAGTCGCGAACTTCGCATGATTCGCAACCGGATCTGCACGACTGATTTCAAACTCGATCCACAACCTGCGAGACCCGTCGTCACGTTCAAGGCACACGTCCGCCCTGGGACTGTACCCAAGCAGTTTTTCCATTTCCAACGAAAGAACACGCTTCTCGGCAGAGAAAGTCCAGCCTTCGGGACACTGTGCCTTGAAGGCCTGTTGCATGAATCTCGCTAGCTGGCCCATGGCTATATCGATCCTCGAAAACGATGCTTGCGATGCCAGCGGCAGTGGCGCGGATCGGGCCATAGTTGCTCGTTGATTGGAAGCCGCAAACGCTCGCCGTGGTATTCGGACAGCGACGTTTGATCAGGACATGACTCGGCGAACTCGCCAGCGGCGACGAGCACCCGATAGTCGTCGTCAATCGACCAAAGTCCGCGATCAAACAACCAATGGGCATTCTTGCTCAAAGCAAGACCATTCCGCGGATCATTGTTCCGCGAGTCGGCAAACTGATGGATGTGTGCCGCATCCACAATCGATCCGCCGTCCAGCGTGGTGATTCGATAACCAGTCAAGGCGCAGGTGAATGCATAAGCCGCCGCGACATCAATGCGAAACCGCCCGTTCCTACCAGCCTGCTCCGCGTCATCCGGCATTTGAAAGCTTGCATCCCGAGCGATCTGATCGTCATCTGGAATGGCCAAACCAACCATGTGATACAGAGCGTTCCGCTCCGCAGGCTCAAAGTGCTTGGCAATGATCAGCCGCCGCGCCGCCTCTCGAAATTGTGGGTCTAAACATGCTGCCAGAAAGCTGGGATCTGGCAGGACGTAGGACGTTACGGATCGATGCTTCGAGGAAGTTCCGTCTTGAGCAAACGCCTTCCAGAATCCATCCGATTTCAAGTGGTGGAAAGGCATACGAATATCGATTCGTTGTGTCCGCCGATACGCAACAATCTGCGAAAACGTATCGAAGCGAAAGGCAATCTCTGGTGATAGGTAAAGCGGTTGGCCACCAAGTTCACCAGCTTCAGCCAGATCAAGGACCGTCAGCAACAACAACGGCTTGTGCGGAGCGTTGTTTCGAGCTTTGTTCAGTCTTGCGATTCGATCCAGCCAGGCATTGTGATCCACGATTAACCATCACTCCGAATCCGATTCCGGCGGCAACTGCGTCTGGTGCCAATCTGCGTACGTCTGCTTGGTTTGGGCGACCTTCCATGCGGCACGGCCATTGGTGTTTCCAGCGGCAACAATCGCAGCACCGGCACTCGGGCTGCTGAGATAGTCATCTTCGGCAAATAGGAGCAATCCTTTGTCAGGGATCTCGACGAGTTTCTTGTCGTCGACGAGCTGTTGTCGAAGTTCCCGGTAGTTCGTCCAGCTTGCACGAGGTTCCAACGTTGCTGTCGATCCTTTCAAGACGATGAATTCTCCGTCGATCTCACGTGCCTTCGCCGTGGCATCGCCAGATGAAAACTCAAAAACGGGAGAAGTATCTGTCGCGCCGGTGGCCACGTTCCTTTGATCGCCCACCGAAGGCCTGGGTTTGAGGAAAGAAAAACCTAGTACCGGCAGGACGAGTTCGATGTGCTGCAAGAATCCCTCCATGTCAGCGACATCAGCTTCCGGCATCGGAGGTAACGGTGGAGCAGTCCCATTGTGGATCTTGGCTCGACCTGCTGCGTATCCCATCGAGATCAAGCGGCTTTCCAGGTACCTCACGTGAGCCTTGGTTAGGTTCAGATCCTTGCTAATCACCGCGACGCAGCGTGTCCAAAACTCTTTTCGCTCGTCCTTGTCGTGAGACGCCAGTCGCTTGAAAACATTATCGCCTTCGCCGATGTAGATGATCTCGCCAGATGGGTTTTCCGGATCCGGTCCCGCCAAAATGTAAACCCCGGTGCGAACGATCTCCTCTCGCTTCGCCAGGTCGGCAAGTTTCGTACGGGGCGCGACCAACAGCTTGCCGCTCCAATTCATGACCTCCGCCGTAAGCAAGCCAGATGCGTCGCCGTCAACTAAGTAAATACGTATTGATCGTCCGTTCATTTTTAATCGGTCTTCTGCAGTTCAAGCCCAAGATGTTGACGCTTCAGCACACGCGAATCGCCTACTTCAGGAACTTGGGAATTCAACTGGAATTCGTTGATAAATCAGTCAGCGGTCAGGTTCGGAGGTAGGTTACCTCAAAGGCTTTGCAGGTTCGATGTTTTTGGAGGCGGTTGGAGATTGAGAATGAGTCGTTAGCATCGTAGCGTTGGAAGACGTCAAGGCCGCGGTCGAGAAGGATCTTCCAGCCGGTGTCGGTGACGATATGGCGGGCGTGGATCGTGGACTCGAAAGTCCAGGAGAACAAGATTCCGATGGGCAGACAGCTCTTCTGAATCTTCTCGAAGAACTCGAGTTGTTTCTCGCTGCTGAATTCTTCCTCAGATGTAATTAATTCGATCTCAACTCGCTCATCGTCTGGTTTGACTCGGGCCACTGTTTCGATGAACTCCATCAGGTTGCGGGCCTGGTGGAAGATACGGATGTAGGGATCCGTTAGAACGATTTTCGTCGCGCCAGCGACGTACGGACCAAACAACGTATCAAAGTCGATACCTCGCTGATTCTCCTTGACGGTGACGTGGCCTTCCTCTGGACCAGGCGCCTCGGCGTTCTCAACTGGCTCGGCTTGTTGTGCCGGCGTCGATAGCTCAGTTGACTCCGAATCCGATTCACCACTCTTGTAATAGATTGCCGGATACTGGTCCTCTTCCAGCGTCTTAACAACGACCTCCTCGCCTTGCGGGTTGGTGTAGGCGAAACGCACATCGGCGTACGTTTGGTCAATCCGCATCAACTGGTCTTTGACGCGTTTTCGTCCCTCGATCGCAAACACAAGCAGCTCTTCAAGCTCCTCATCGCTAGCGTCTTGGTTTGGGAAGATGATCTTGATCAGACCAGAGAACGTCTTGTTGATCGCGTCTCGATCGCGAGTCGAGATCTGCTCCGAGAGTTGCAACTTGGTCGCGTAGAGATGCGAGTAGTCAAAGCTGCGCTGTTGTTTCAAGATTTCGGCCAGGTAGTCCACGACAAAACCGAAGTCTGAAGTAAACATGTCGCCGCGGATAATATCGACTTCCCAGCCGGGGATGAAAAAGTGGATTCGGTCGAGAAACGCAGAATCGTGGTACTTCGTCGGTAGTTCATCGAACAAGTCGCTGTGTCGCAGCATATGTGCGACGGTGTGCTGCGTATTGCCAACGAACGCCATCGACGCTTCCGCGCCCAATGTTTCAATCCCTCGGGAAAACGTCTTGTTGGCCATGTAGTTCTTCATAATGTCGACCAGTGCCTTGTCGACCCGTTTCGCCTTCCCCGCGAATTCATCGAATGCCACGCAGTCCCAATAGCCTACAAGTCCGAGACTTCCAGTAGCATTGTTCACGAACAACTTCGGAACAGTCACTTCGCCTCCGGAAATCAGCATGCCGTGTGGCGAGAATTCGCTGTAGACGTGCGACTTGCCGGTTCCCTTCGGACCCAATTCGATCAGGTTATAGTTGCGTTCGCAGAACGGGATCAATCGCACGAGCTGCAACAGTTTGCTGCGCCTGCCGAATGATTCCGGGTTGAAACCGATGCTCTGAATCAGAGTGTCAATCCATTCTTCGGTTGTGAACTGCTTGCGGGATGCCAGATAGCCATCGAAATCAAAGCTGGACAACTGGATCGGTTTCAACGATTCCAGAATCCACGGCACCGTCTTTTCGTCCTCGTCGTGTTGGTACTCAATGTCCGCGATGCACCAAACACCGCCGACCAGCAGTTTTTGGTGTTTCTTTACTGTGCTGGCCGGTACGGCGACCTTGTTAATACCCAAATTTGCGAATGTCGCTTGATAGACATCCTCCTTGTCATTCAGCTCAACGCTAATGCGATCAATGATTTTCCGCAGCTTCGTTTCGCGGATTTGAGAGCGCACCAAACCAGCTTCGCTGCGATTAACGTAGTGCTTCGCCAGGATTTCTTTGACCGTTTCGATTCCAGTCTGAATCGAGTCTTCGTCGGACGTCGCGCAGTATTGACCCAGTAAGTACTCCAACACATATGACGGTACGATCGCATTGCCCTTGACCGCTTTGACCAGGTCCTTGCGAACCACGAGCCCGCCGAAATGTTCGTTTATCTTTTTATCAAGTGGAGTCATGAATTTGGTTCTCGCTGTCGCATCGTATTAATCTATGTTGTTTTGAAGTGCTTTTGGTGCCGTGATACCGTGGACCTGGCAGGTCAGCGAGCCCAACCAGATCGCTATGGTCGATGTCAATCAAAATCACTGGTGAACGATCGACGTAGGGTGAACGGCACCGACTTGTATTCCTTGAATTGAGACGTGTCGGAGATCGGTTCTTCCATCTTCAACATGATCTGCTGCTGGTTGTAGTTGTCGGCTTGCTTGGACAACAACAATCGCACTTTCAATTCACGTTCGCGAGCATTCTCGCTGGTCAAATCGAACGCCAGTTCGTGGCTGTCCGAAATCAGTTCGCCATCGGCCGCATACAATCCAACTCGCAATCGGCGAGCCTGCACTTTTTCGGTCACTGGTTCCGACTGATAGAAGACAACCGCTAATTGGCCTGTGGAAATCACGCTTGATGGTGGCGGGATCATGTCCACGCCTACTGCCGTCACGTCCGACCCGCGACTCTTCTTGATTGAAATCACCGGAATCACGATTTCTTGCAACGTGCTTCCACCGTGCATGAACCGCGTACTGCTGCCGCTCTTGCGGAAGCGATTGATCGATTTGGGTACGGCGACCTGCAAGTCGCCAACCAAGCCCAAGGCTTGCGATGAGTACAGATTGGCACCACCTGTCACCTGCAAATCTCGTCCGACAAAAAACCGGCGATCCGACGCCGTCACGTCACCCTTCACTTCGGCGGATGAGAAATCACTTTCTTCAACTTCGTCCTGGTACAAGAACCCATGGTCGGCCGTGACCACTACATTCGTTGCGTTCGCGCTGGTCAGCTTTCGCACCAGGCGAACGACGTCGTCTATGGCAGTCTCGGCCGCCTCGAACGCTTTGCGTTCTGTCTTTTGCGTGTGACCAATTTGGTCGATCGAATTGTGATAGATGTAGATCACGTCGTGGTCGCGAACCAAAGCCCGAACATCTTCTTTGGTCTTGTCCAGAATGTCGGCCGCCTGAACGGCGAGTGCGGAAGCATCCGAAGCGATGCTCTTCGCGGCAGCCTTCAATATTTTGTCACGGTTCGCCGTGCCTGAAGTGGAAACTTCGTCGGCGGCGACGGTTGGTGTCTTGTCTTCTTGAATTCGCAGTGTCTTGTGCGGCAACAGTGCCGCCATTCCCAATTGCGTGTAGCTGGGCAGTGTCGTGATCATGTGAGCCAAATCAGCCTCGAACTTGTCTTCTTGCCGCACTCGACGACACAGTTCCTCGCCGACCTCAAAACGCATCGCGTCGGAGATGATCACATAAACCTTCTTGTTCTTCTCCAGCACACGGCGGACGTATTTGTCAAAGAAGCCCGTTTGCGGCCGGCTGTCGGGGATCGCCCACTTATCTAGGCCATCTACCAATTCCTGCCAACGATCTCCCAGCGGCATCAAGAAGGCGTTCGTGTAACGTTTGCAAATCTCTTCGGTCAAAGTCCCCAACAACGTCGCACCACCCGACTTGACGTTATGAAAGATGAATTTCCGATAGACCTGATCTAGTTTGTAGAACGTCTGGACGTAGGCCGTTACACCCTGCTGGAGCGATTCCAACTGAATCGAAAGTGTATCGAGCAAATGCAGCAACTCAGCCGCGTGATCGACCGCTTCGTAGTAGTGCTCGTACTTTGCATACCAGTGCCCACGACGCCGGCCACGAACCAATTGAGTGCTTTCCCCCGACGAGATCGTCTTCTTCGCAACCGCCGACGCCAGCTCGCTGAGGATCCGTTGGTCGACAAGCTCGAAGTAATCCAACTCCGAAAGAGCCTTCAAATCGCGATTTTCAAGATCGCCAGCGATTCCCAGCATCTCCGCACATTGATGGGACAGCGTTTCAAACGCCGCTTCGTGCGTGCGTGAATCCTTCCAGCGTTTCAGGAACACAAGAGCCTCGTTCCCAAGCCGAACTTCGCCGCCAACCTCCATGCGGTAACACGACTTGAATAGCTCGATCGCGAAATCCTTCACGGTCGGCGAATCGGCCGCGTACTGGTAAACGTTCTTGGTTTGCTCCCAGAGAAATCCATCGAGCCCACATTTAACGATCAGATCGTATCGCTTTGCACCGTCGCCCTTGGCGAGTTCAGCCAGCAAGTTCTCGATCACGCTATCCAAACGCGGCTCGTTGTCGGCACAATCCGCGCAAACACCCAGCATCTTCATTGCGACCTGAGTCAGTGTGTCGTTCTTGGTGACCTTCTTCTTCAGCGTATCACGACGTTTGGCACTGTTAAAAAAGAACGCGTGTCGCGAGACCAGCGACCGGAACTCATAGGGCAACTCGAGCTCCGTCAGCCACAACGACGCCTTGTCCGTGCGGAAGTCGGTATGTGCCAATTGAACATCGAGCAGCCAGTTTTCGTTGTCTTCCGGAGGCCCACCAGCCTTGAAGACAAGGAACTTCTGTCTCGGCTCCTGCCGAAGCATGCGGTACTTCAACCCGAACTCGTTGTTCACGATTTCGACCTTCTCGATGCCAGGGACCTCGACAGCATCAAAATCTTTGCGCAGCGATTCCTCCTCGTCGTACCAGAAGACGATGCGATGTTTCGTGAACAGTTTTTCGAGAGCTTGCGAGATGCGGTCAGACATATTGTGTTATCGCGTTCAACTTAGATTTGGGGAAGTCGTTTGCATTTCGTGCCATTACTTCCCGAGCCAGTTGCGTTTCCAGACGTGCAGGCTGACGATAATTGAACGCAACAATTCTTCGTCTGGGAAACAGGCTTCAGGTGCATTTTCACGAATGATATCTGCCGCGTTCTCGACGCCAATTGCATCCATCACGGCAAGGAGCAGTGGAGTTTGTCGAATCTCGCTTGCGTTAGAGCGATAGATCTTTACGAACAGCCCCAGTGCCGTGTGGCACTTCGCTGAAAGCGTCCAGTGGCTCTTGCGAAACTGCTCGATGACCGAAGTGAACGGCCAGTTTGCTGGCTCCCAATTGCTTAGCCGAGCGGCAGCAAATGCAACATCAGCATTCCAGGCGATCGGGTTGTAGTTCCATCCCATCAATTTGGCGACCGATTCATCCAGCCGCGAATGAGTGATCGTTCCGTTGGTTCGCAGTTGAGCCAAAACATGCTGAATCCCTGTCGATGGCTCCTTGAAATCAAAGTGGGCCGTCGCCTGAACGAACGCCTCATCGGACCAGAGCAAGTACTTCGGATCGCTGGCCGCCACCGCGATGCAATCAAGGATGGGGAACGCGCCGCCCCGGTCATACACTTCACGGAGTGCCGGATCGACCGACGCCACCGACATTGAATCCACTACGGTGCAGTTCGTCTCGATATTCTTGAGCAGAGTGCGAGCCACATAGAGTCGTTCTTCCTTCTCGCCCTCCGGGATATCCTGAAACGCAACCTTTCCGCTTTCTGTTAACGTCAGCGTCCCCTCGGATCGACTCGCTTCTAAATCCTCGACCTCCGAAGCGAAGTAGTCCGAAACCGATCGAGTCACGACCAACGGAAACTTGCTTAGAGATTTCCATAGGTCCAGCTTTTCGATAATCACAACGGCACTTGGGTCGAGCAGGAGGCACTGCCCGTCCTGTAGCGGTTTCGCGACAAAGCCGTTCGCCTGCGACGGATCGGCTTGGAACCCGGTCCGAATGCCAATCTCTGGCTTCGAGCACAACACTCCGTGCGCATCATAGAATCCGATCCCCAGCCATGATGCGAGTGTCGCGACTGGCAAAGGTTGGTTGCGAAACGTTGCGAAAACCGACTCGCAGTGTTCCCGACGTTGTTCTAAGCTCTTCTTGATCGGCGACAGATTCAGCTCGTCACCGTCCAGCGCGTGCATCATCTGGATCGTGTTCGTGTACGGAAAATTCAGTTGAAATTCCGCAAGCACTGTTTGATAGCGGTACACAAACTTTGACGCGATCGCCTGAATCGTGATCTCGCGAGGCTGCACTGCGTCGGGTGAAATGATGACCGTCTCCCCGACCGACTTGCCGGAAATTGCCTGGGCAAACTCACTTTCGCCGTCGATGTCGCCATCGAAACGCTTGTGCGTCAGGTTCTTCTCGATCACAACCGTCTTCTTTTCGCCATCCGATTCACGAAACGTGACCGCACAATCCGATCGCACGTCGGAAACGTCCAAATCAAGATCGCTCTTCGATGCAAACTCCATGAACAGCCACATGTATCCGCCGTGCGCGATCTCGTCGCCCTGATTGTGACGCAGCACCTCATAGGCGAACCGGACGACTGCCGAATAGCGTTCAAGTGCCATCAGCGGTGCCAAAACCCGCTGCGCCTCATGCACGTTCAGTCCATCCGGCTTTGGCAGCCGAGCCTCATCCAGCTCCTCGTAGCGACCGTGCAAACGTGTTTCGATATGACAAAGCCAAGCGTACAGCCCACGGTCGTCAGGATGCTTGTCAATCAGTTCGCGGACCAACTCAGCCGCCTCATTCGGCACGTAGCCGAACAGAATTTGCAGCTCCATCGACCGAGTCGCATCGGTGTCTGCCTGATTGACCCGCAGCAATCGACACGTCTCCAGCATCACGTCGTGTTGCTGCAGTCGCTGAGCACAATCCAGCAACGCTCGCGTTTCGATCGTCAATCGCGTGCAGTCGGCCGCCTGCTTCAACAGCGGAAGCGCCTGAACGTCGTCATCCAAGTCCATGAACAGCCGCGCGAGCAGTGCCACGTAATTCGGCGGCGACTCAGGCTTCAACAGCCGCTTCGTCTCCGTCGCATGCTGAAGCGCCTTTTCGTCATCGCCGCCGACGTGCTGTAGCCAAGCCATACAGCAACCAAACTCGAACGGATCGAGGTTTGGTTGCATTCGCTGCAAACGCTCGATCCCTTGCTCCACCTTGGAATCGTCGATGGACCACTGAACGATGAAGCCCAGGCATTCATCGCGCCGTCGGAACTCACCTTCCCCATACAACTTCTCCATCGCCTCGATGAAGTCGGTTGAGTGCTCCGTCGTCTGGTCATTCCGTTGGACAACCAACCGAATGAATCGTTGATCCAAGCTCGCTTCGTCAATCCCGTGCTGACGAAGGACCCGGTTGGCCGTCTCGAACTCCCGTCGCGAGCAGAGGTAGCTCAAGTATTGTTCGACATAGGGGCTTTTCTCATCCGCTTTCGCAATCGCGTCCTCGAATGCCTTTTCAGGATTCGATCGTCCGAGCAAGAATTGCGTGTTCCCCAAGTTGCGATGAACGTCCGCCATCAATCCATCGGGCAGCGGATCGCCCGTCATCGAAAGAACGTGCAAATAATCTCGCTCGGCAAGGGCCAATCGCTCGGCGGTACGTTCGGGATCACTGTTCAGGGCAAGGTTGTGATAGGCAAACCCACGCAGCACAAAACCACGCGCGGATTCCTCGTCAATCTCGATCGCCTTTTCGGCATATCGAATCGAATCCTCGGGACGGCCGTCAACGCGTGCCTCGTCGGCCAGCGTCAAGTTTAATTCTTCCGACGTGTCTAGCTGGTCTTCGTACCAACTCTTTACTTCGTCCGTGTGCGGCCGTGGTGCGGTGCGATAGGCAATCGTCGGCAAAGGCTCGGTGCGAATGCCTGCTCTCAATAGTTCGCTCGCTTGTTTCCATGCCTTATCTTTCTCGCCGAGTAATTCCAAGGCCAACGAGCGATTGATTCGGGCTTGGTCAAGCTGCGGCTGTTCGTTGTACGCCTTCAGGAACCGCCGCGCCGCCTCGTCAAACTGGCCGATCTGCATTAGGTACTTGGCATTGAGCCGATGAACTAAGTAACGATCGCTCGCAGTTTGGCTCGCTGCCGGTAAATCGTCGATCTGTTCCAGTTCGTATTTTGCTAGGACGCGATTCTGTGTCTTTAGGTGTTTTTCCACCTGCACGAACTTTGCTTGGAGAACTTGATTGCCGGACTGCACCAAATTCTCTGCGAACGACGGCATCATCTCCTTCATTACTACACGAAAGCCCTCGACGCTTTCGTCTTTGCCCGCATTCTGCACTCTGTCTCGGGCGACGGCATCCAACTCTCGAAGTCTGGTCTCAATCTCCTGCCACGTCCACACAAACGTCTTAAACGACTGACCGTGTTCGAGGTCGCGGTTGATCTTTAAGACCGCATTGTCCGTGTACCGTGTCTTCTTGGCATTCGTCAGGATGTAGAACTCATCCATTTCAAAATCGCTACCTGCAGCCTTCTTCACCTCCGCTCGAATCTCGGCCGGTGGGCATGTCTTGCCCTGTTCGTGCAGCTTGCATTGGGCCGCCCGAAACGGGACGCCATTCGCCTTGTCACCATGAGCCATGTCGATAATGTCGATGCCGTCTTGCGATTCGCCGCGCTTGGCATATTTTTCAAACGACTCGCACTTGAAGACAGCCTTCAGCAAGCGCACGCAGAAATCCGCGAACTCCTCGTCATGAGCGAATTGATTCAGGAACGTCACGAACTAGCCCCCCTTCGCTGAAAGCCCAGTGACTTTCTTGAGGGCTTTGCCGAACAGCGGGTAGTTGTGCTTCACACCGTCGTCGAGGTCGATGTCGATCTTCTTTTGGGCGAGGGGGAAGAGCGTTTCGCGTTCGTAGTCTTCCAGCTCTTTGAGTTGTTTCTTGATCGTTGTGACTTCCTTGAGGGCTTTGGTCTGTTCGGACTTGGTGGATCCGCCGCTGTCGGCGACCATTTGTTGGTGGTCGCGACGGTGGGCCAGCTTGTCGCGGAAGTCGCGGAGGTATTGCAGCACGCTGCTGACAGTGTCGGGTCGGTAGCAGTGCATGTAGATCAGAGCGTTGAAGGTGCCCTTGGGGCTGCTGAACAACCAGTAGATCGGCCGCTTCTTGTAAAGCTTGACGTGGTGGTTGTAGAACTCTTTGAGGAAGTAGTCGCGGATGGTCTTTCGCTTGCGACCGCTCGTGTTCTCGGGATACAGAGAGTCCTCGAGGAACTTCAGGTTCTCCGCGTAGTGCTCGGTGCCGAAGGTGACTTTCAAGAATTCTTTGAAGCGTTCGCTGATGTCATCGGTGAACCAGTCGCCATCAAGCATCGGGATGACATTGTCGTCATCGGGCATGAACGACGGTTCGGGAACCTGAGCCAGATACTCGGCCAACGTGTCTCCTTGATTGGCAAGGATCAGTCCCGGTTTGTCCAGCGAGTAGCGACCCAACATGCAGCCCACCGCATAGCTGATGAACTCGCGCATCGTGTCAGCAAGAAGAAGGGACTCAAGTTCGGAGTCGCTCTTGTCATCGTCGTAGCGACAGACGGGATTACACTCCAAAGTAATTGAATCGAGTGGCGGTTCGGTCTCCACTTCGCCATTCAGGCCGTATGCTTGGGCGAGAGCCTGAATGTTATGGCGTTCGAGTTCGATAACTCTGTTTGTTTGCGATCGCCACAAGTCTCGGAGTTCTTGATATCGAGTCTCCAAGCTAGATTCGTTTGTAAGCAACGGGGATCGAGAAAAATCCCAGCTAACTTCATAGGAGTCCCAATCGTCTCGCGTTGTCTCAATTAGCTCTTCAACGTGAGGCGTGACGTCAAAGTTGGTAGCGAACGGCAGGACTGACAGGTTCCCCGTTTGAAACTCGATCGTCGGGTTGATCGCAGCAAGCAAGTAGGAAGCAAGGTCTGATGCAAGAAATCCCAATCCGTTGAGCAAGGTCGCGTGTCCGGCAAAGCATGAAGACCCCTTGGCATCAAAGATTGCCCCCGGCGGACAGTAGCGAATCCCAAAGTACGACGAACTTGTCGCTGTATAAGTCAACGACTCTTTGAAGTAGCAATCTTTGCTGCGCGGAAACGCGCGGCCTGTACTCTGGATTTCCTCGCCGTCGTTGAACCAATTTACAAAGTGCTCTCGGTTCCCGTACCACTTTCGATAGCTCCCTCCTTTGTTGTACGGAAACCACTTTCTTCCAGATTCGATCGCTTCCTCGCGGGATTCGCATGAAAGGTGCGCCTTACCGATCGCAACCTCATGCCAAAGTCGAACGAAACGATCGTTGTCTGCAGTGGTCATGCCGCCGGTGATATTCATGGAATCGGACAGCGATGGCAGCTCTTCAAAAAGTCCACGTACGTTGTTGTTCACCCAGTAGGCAACAGGACTTCCCGGAATACGGTCAAACTGTTTGGATGCCGTTCGGTAGAACCAACCACAATTTGAATCTCGAATCGCCTCCAACGTCTTTGGGCCTTGGTTTTCGGCTCCTCGAAACTCCGACAGACGCACGTAGGCTCCTTCGTAGTCGGGGCAACTGCGGTTTTCGAGAGTGAAAGTGCATATCGGTACTGTTGCTCCGTCGAAGCCTGAGTACTCAAGTTGCACCAATGAAGTTATGGTCTTCGTCCGAATAAGGTAGGTTCGCAAATCTTCGTAGGACGCTAGGAACATCCAGACGAAGGGCGACATGTAACCAAGTTGGCCTCGATCAAGAGCGAGTTCTGTGTTCCGAACAATGAAGGCGGAAAATGCGTCTGACTTCACTTCCTCAAAGTTGGACTCCAAGAAGTCCTTCATACGCGGGTTCATTCCCTTGGAACCCATATAGGGCGGGTTTGCGACGACGACGTGGTACTTGGGACTCAGATAATCGGCCTGCCGCAGCGCCTTGAGCACTTTCTGGTGAACGCCCGCAAGGAACAGGTCTTCGCCCATCTGACGCTCGCGAAGTAATTCCAGCACTTCGCTCACGTCTGCCACCAAAGGACGGATCAGCGAACCAAAGTTGTCCGCTTCCTCCCACTGATTCACGACACCCTGCAAGCCGCCGGTGAACAGGTCTCGCCCAACCTTGTCCATGTAGTCATCGAGTTCCTCGGGATCGACCTTGATGTTCTCCAACACACAGATGTTGGGCTGAACGATCTTGCCGGGTGACAAAAATCGCCGATACTTCTCGCGGGCCTTCATCGTCAGTGCGAACGCGGCCAACGCGCCGGCACGATCGTCAATTTCAACGCCGTACAAGTTGTGCGTCAAAATCAACGCTGGAACGTCGGTCGGCTGGTAGCCTTGTTCTTCGTAGATCGCATGCAATAGATCGAATGCGTACGTCAGCATGTGCCCGCTGCCACACGCCGGATCGCAGACCTTCAACTCCTCAGGGCTGGTGATCTTCAAAAAGTCGGTTTCGGGTTCCTCCGGGCGGATGTAGTAATCCATCCGCTCGGCCAGTTTCGATTCGGGATGGTTGAGCATCCACAACCGGCCCAGCGAGTTTTCAACGAGGTAACGCACTATCCAGTGCGGCGTGAACAACTGCGTCGCCGCCGGAATGTTCTCGGGCGTGATCTTCTTGCCTTTCTTCAATGCCGCGAAGACATCATCTTTCTTGTCCGCGATGTAGAACTGGTACAGCCACCCAATCACCTCGACCGATTCCTCGGTGTGCTCGGGTGAGCAGTTCGCCGGCAACAGGGCTTCCCGCGTGTATGTCGGAATCGCGCTGCCGGACAGCAAATCATCGGGCAACAACAACTCGGTGTAGTCCGAAATCTTCTCGAACAGAAACGGCATCAACGAGTGGTAGTGATTGCACGCCGCGACGAGCAGCAACCGATACGCCTCGCCCTGCGGATCGTCACTCGGGTCGGTCCCATCCAAAATCCGCAGTACCTTCTCCCGCGTCCCCGCCGGCACCATCTCGTCATCAACGTGCCCCGCTTTGGCCTCACCCAATATCTCTGGCAAGAACTGCCCATCGGCCGGGGACAGAATACCGATCTTGGTATAGCGATTGACATCCATGTAGCGCAGGGCACAAAACCGGTTGAACCAGGTGTAGGCGACCGTCTCAATCGTTTGCTCTTTTCCGATCTCCTTGATTTTGGCTTCCAGATCCGACACCACGCCCGCATTCTCCCGGCGCGCAAGACTTCCCTCGGCCAAGACGGCCTTCATCTTGGTGCCAACCTGTTCGATCAACGACTTGCGCGCGAACGAGGCGAATTTGCGAAGTTTGGATGTGTCCATCAGCAGATTTTGGATTTTCGATTGGGGATTTTGGATTTGGAATGCTGACTAGGCGTTCGGCCTGGCAAGCTGACCAAACTGAAGGACCGTTTGACCACACAAGAACAATGCTCTCTCAGGTGCGTCATGCAAAACTGGTGACTGACTTCGAGTACCCCGTCGCCGAATGCGAGTGTGTCTCAAAACAGCGAACCTGCGGGCATATTGCCCAAGGAAATCTTCCTTGTAGAAGTTGCGAAGAAGAGCATCAAAGTACTCGAACACGCAAAGAGTACCCGTCAGTTGCTGAATCTGCTCGGTCTGAGTCGATGGGTTTTCCCGTTTCATTTCAAGCGACACTGCGCATTGCATCTGCGCGGAGAGCAGCAAATAGTCACATCTCTTTCGAGCACCCCGAGACGATGAAACAAGCCCATCGTTAGAAAAATTACGATCAACGTCGATTGCGATTAGATCATTTGGAACATGGCGAATTTCAACCGATGAATCGGGCGCATCTACTTCCGTTAATTCCAATGTTTTATTCCCATAGCCATCATCCTGCACTGGTATGACTGCTACGTCATTAATCAACGAAACCAAGACGCTATATTCACTCATTGCCGCCCCACATGACTTCGTCTTGAATCCGATTCATGAAATCAATCGTGGTATCAAAACTCTTGATTTCGATTCCCTGCTTCTGATCTATCTGCGCCGACGTCAATGTCAGGCATTTCTTTCGATTTGTTCTGTCGTCAAGTTTTATCGTCCTCTCTTCCGTGAAGTAGGATCGCACTTGCTCAACCTTCAGTAGCTCAGTCGTGCTGTATCCTTCTCGCTCCATGATTGCGTTGTGACGCGATTGACTTTCATTAAGCATCAAGAGAGTGTTAAACTCTCTGATGATGTAGTCGCTGTGCGTTGTCAAGAAAACCTGAATATCAAGGTTCACGAGCCTCGCTAACAGACGGGCGAACCGACGCTGAATAGAGGGATGTAAATTTAGCTCTGGTTCATCCACCACGAGTAAATCCCCCGGGGCAGCGATATGACGGAGGTAAAACCCAATGTCTAGTAGAGACCGAACACTGCTGGAGCTTTCCACAAGAGATAGCTTTACTCTCTTTCTTGAGGCTGGTAGGAACTGGACATCGCCGTCACGATTGACGGCATACTCTCCACCAATCAGGTCGCTAAACTCCGCCAAGAAATCAGTGTGTTGATCTAATAGGAAGCTCTTGCGATCAACGATCGAACTCAGTTCACGAATAAAATCTACATTCTTGCGAACCGCTACCGGATATGTTCCTTTGAAATGGCTGAAGAGATCATAGGGACGGAGCTTATTCGATTTGTCACCTAGAACTTCGATCAACCGATTTCGGGTGAAGTCAAGTTCCTTCTGGAATATCGCTGCGCCAGTTCTCTCGGCACTCGAAATAAATGGCTTTGGGATAATGCGATCAAAAACAATGTCTTTCAGTGCCTCGCCGATCAACTCACCTGCAAGATGCAACGGAATTGGCAACGATTCTTCCGAGTCGCTTTCCTGCAGTAGCGAAATGCTTGCCTTGGTCGAACCTGACTTCTTTTCAAGTTGCAAATACGCCTTGTCCGCTGAACCGAACTTTGTTTTTCTCTCGAGAGTTTTCAATCGCCTGTTTTCAGCAAGACCAGAGATGATAATCTCAGTGTCGTCGAATGCTCCCTCTGCAGCTCCGAAAACTTGACCAATATGCCGCCTGCTAAACTCTTTTGATGCCCGTGCTGCAATTGAGTTGCGTTTCGCGTGCAATTCCTCGAGATCGACCGTAAGTTGCCCGTCCTTTTCGAGTCTTGAAAGGTCAAGCGGCAGATATGAATAACCGTTGTGGAAGTAGTCCAAGAACCCATACATCGCGTGGGTGATGTACGTTTTTCCGGTATTATTCATGCCGCAAATTGTCGTTAGTTCACCGACCTCAAACTCGGCTTGCCTAATTGGCCCTAAATTCTTGACTTTAATCTTCATAAATGTGTCCGTTGGCACTGTGCGATCGGCGCACGGGTTGATGATTCAGTTTTCTGGATATTCGTAGTTTGATCATAGCTGGATCCGCTTCCCCTCTTGCACTGCCACTGCCATCGCTTCGCGCAGCTTGCTGATGTATTGATCGACGTCGTCGGTCGTTTCTAACCAAGGCTTGTCGAAATCGACCTCAAGGTGGCTGAGTCCGATGAATTCGATCGGCGGTTTCCATTCCGGCTTGGGGGCCCCATCCTTCGGTTCGTCTTTTGGGTCGGGCCTGGGGGCAGTCCACTGCGTGACCTTGCCGAGAATCTCGGTGTAGGACTTGTTCTCAAATTGCGTGGCGGCTTCACGGACGACGGCGATGATCGGTTGCGTTCGGATCTGATCGACCGTGCCTTTCACGATCGCGTCGATTTCGCTGCGTTGCTCGGTCGTCAATGTTTCGTAGCCAGGGATCGCTTGTAGTTTCTTGACGCGCGACGTCACCGCCTCCTCGGCGGCAGCACGGGCGTCAGCGGCGAGTGTTTCGAGGCGTGCCTTCAGCGAATCGACCAGCGAGCGGACCTGCTGCATCGAGTTGCCGGCATAACACTTCGGATCGGCCAGGATCTTTTTGAGGTCTCCGGATTCGTCGCCGTCGAGGTACCCGAAGTTCGTTTCGTTGCGGGCGAGGAATTGCTTAGCCTCGCCAAAGAGACTGGCATTGGGACCAGACATGAAACGCCGAATCGGGTCGAGCAAGTCTTCTTTCGTGTCCAGCAACCGATCCCGATGACCATCAAACTCAGCCAGGAAAAACTTGTAGGACTTCTTGCCTAGCTTCTTGAACTCGTCGATCGGTTCGGCGAGTGCCCCCAGAAACGGATAGTCACTTGCCTTGGCGGCAAGATCACGCAAGTCGTCGCACAGCGACACAAACGTTTCAGCGGTTTCGGTGCCAAGAGCCTTGGCTTCGTTGGCTCGCGGCGGCTCGTCAAAGAATTGTTCGTGGAACTCCCGAAGCGCACGGGTCTGACTGGCACTGAAGTCAACCTGCGGCTCCAGGACCATGTTGCCGAACTTACCGGTATTCTTCAGATGCGCGAGCAACGAAGCGCCGTCGAGCAATTGGCCATCGCTGCGGACCTCGACTTTGCCGCGTGCGATCAACTTGGCCAAGATGCACTGGATCGCCGGCAGCGGCCAACCGTAGGGCTTGGTTTCAAAGTCCTCGACCAACTTTTTAACGGTTGGCCGGATGCCTTTGTTTACGCTCAGGCTGATCGAGCTGAGCATCTCGCTTTCAGGCTCGGTGATGACGGCGGCGTCGTTACCAAACAGACCGTCGCTAGATTGGCTTAGGCAATCTTCGATTTGGGCTTCGGTGAAGTTGACGCCGCGCAGCATCCGTAGGTTCGTGTAGGTTTGCTCGACGAGCGTTTCAAAGCCGTCGTGCAACCGCAGCCCAGGATCTTCCTTGGTCGATTCGACTTCGCTGCCGGCGACAAACATCGTCGCCTTTCCCATCAATGCTTTGACGTGTTCGACCAATTGCCGCTCGCGGTCCTGGTTGGCGGTCGTCTTGTTGCCCAGGATCCGTTTGACGTTTTCCTTCTTGGTCGTTTGGTAGTTTTGGCCGACGTACTTGGCGGTTTGCTTCATCAGCGTCAGATCGCGGATCAGGCGAGCGTCCGCTGGCAACATGACGGTGACTTCGTTTCGACCGATGTAAGCCATTTTGACTTGATCGGGATTGTCGCAGTGCTCGTGGAACGGGCTGATGACGTGAACGCCAAGCTCGTATTCCCGGCCGTACATCTTGTCGTCCAGCTTTCGCGTGAACGAAAAATCACGCTTGTTGGGTTCGTACCGGAGCTTGCGACCTTTGAGCACCTTTTCAAAGATGATCTTGTGCAACTCGTCGGCGACTTCGCTGGAGTCGACTTCGGTGTTCTTGATCTCTTGCTCGACGTCCTTTTCTTCGTCGGTCAAGAATTCGTAGTAGTCACCGCTGCGTTGAATGTAGACCTGATTTTCGAGGAGGTTCAATGCTTCCTCGACGTCTTGATGTAGCTTGCCGACGTCTTGATCGAAGCTCTCGATCATCAGAACGCTCAGGTTGTGGACCGACGCCTTGAACTCTTTGACGTACTTGACCAACAACAGGACTTTCAACAGTTTGATCGCGAGCGGGTTGTCGAGATTCTTTTCCGCAGCACGAACCGAGAGCAGATGGCTCTTGAGCGCCGAACTGATGCCCTTGTACATCAAGTCGAACGTTGCCAGCTTTCCGATCTGGTCATCGGCGATAGCGATCGCGACTTCCTGGAAGACGCCCAACATCGAACGCTCGCCGACGCTACTGTGCTTTCCTTCAAATGCGTTGTGCGTCGACAACCCACGAATGGCGAGCTGGAACAGTTCAAACTGGTACGGGATGAAGGGGTAGCAGTTGAAGAAGTGCTCTTCGTCTTGAAAGTTGCGGTATTTTTGACCGTCGGCGAAATCGAACAGGGTGCGGAAGTTGTTGACTTCCTTTTCGTAGATCGGCTGCAGGTGCTTTTCACCGTCCTCAGTTTTCAGCAACAGACGCTTTTGGATGACTTCGGCAACGTTGGTACTGGTCAGCTTCATCCGGTTGGCGAAGCGGGCCTGAATCTTTGAGAAGTCATTGGACTGCTCTTTGGTCATCTCGCCGATGACGCCCGCAATGTCTTCCTGTGCCGTGACGATGATCCACGCGCGGCCTCGGCATTTTGTCGCCAGGCTCTCTGCGATCGTTTGCAAGTTGGTCATCAACTTGGTGTTGTCGGCGATGTATTGCCCGACTTCGTCGACGAAGAAGTTCAGTCGAAAATCTTTCCCAAGGCTGGCTTCTTTGCTGTCGATGTACGTTTTGACTTGCTCGGCAAAGTCTTCAATCGACAGTTTGTAGTCGTCTTTGTGCTTGCCGATCACGCCCGTCACGGTTTCGCCAGTGACGTCGGCGAACGCTTTGTCGATGTGGCTGCCAACACGCAATACCCGCTCACGGCCTGTTTCCCAAGGCATGCCGGCGTGCTTTTCAAACGCTTCACGAAACGGCTGCAACAATCCGTCATGGTCCAGATGTCGCTCGAAGTGGGCGATGTAACCTTGTTTGCCGTAGTAACCACACTTTTCGTCGAAGACTTTGACGAACACGGCCAGCAACGCATCGACGTCTTTCTTGCTGATGACGTCAGCCTTCTGGTCGATATTGAACAAGATGCTTTCGCTGGGGATCGCGAGCGCCTTGTCGATCCGGCCGACCACCATCGTGTCTTTGACTTTGCCGCGTAGCGTTCGTCCGACATCCAGTCCATCGACTTGGCGGCCGGACAACATCAGGGCCAACATTTTCAGCAGGTGCGACTTACCGGAGCCAAAGAAGCCGGACAGCCAAACGCCGTTGGCGTTCTGGTAGTTGGTGTAGGCTTCGAGGAAATCGTCGAGCCTGCGTTCGATCTCGTCCGTGAAGACGTATTCTACGACTTCAGTCTTCAGCTCCGCGTCATCGTCGGCTTTGATGACACCTTCGATCGGTCGGTCGATCTTGTATTCAAAGATTTGTCGCAGTTGCATGTCTGGTATATCCGGGTGCCCAAATTTCAATGTCGAGTGTCGCTAATCAAGAACCGCTCAGGTCTCTCGTTCGTAGAGATTGAACGCTCGGTAGTACTTGTCGTCGCGGAGTCGGCCAAATAGATCCAGCGATGCGCCGTCTTCGAGCGAGTGTGAATAGTCACCAGGGAAGAACAAGATTGTCGGCCGATCTTTGGCCACTCGCTGCAGGTTGTTCAGCACCGTGTGCGACCGAATGTACGGGAAGACTTCCCCAACGCCCGTTAGAAACATGACCTCGAACTCGGCGGCCTGAATCTTCGCTTCAATCGCCGGCGCGAGCTTGGTTTCGGCGTCGGTCAAACCTTGAAGAGCTTCTTTCAGTTCTTCTTTGTCGTGGTTAGCTTCGTTTTCAATCCAGAAGTCCCAATCGCCCATTTCATCGGCCAACTCCTTCGCGACGTCGTAGAGATTGATTTCCAGGACGTGAATGCCATCCTTTTTGAGTCGCTTGATCAGCGTTTGCTGGAGCCCCTGCATGTCATTCTCTTCCGTAGGGCAGTACGGCACGACGAAAAAGGGCACTTCGTTGCCGATGCCTTCCATGCGTTGAAACCGCTGACTGCAAATCACTTTACGAATGTGCTCGAAGCGGTCGGGGATCGGTGCGGTTTGTAAACCACGATTCATTCGCGGCGGCTCCTACTGCGGTATTGCGACGGGGAAAAACTGGAAATAATCTCGAGAATCGTCCATGATCGCTGACTGAAGTTCTGGGGACATCATGGGTGGCAAAACAACGCCGTCTTCCGTGACCATTTCCGACTCACGAAGCATCCGCATCATGACGGTCTGCAATTTGGTGCGGGTGCTAGCCGCTAGGTTTTCGAGTTCGTCGTGCCAAACGGCTTTGGCTTCGAGAAAACGCTCAACGTCGGCAGGCCCGATAAACAGGTCCATTTGCAGGTACCTGCCCCGCAACACGTCGCGGGCAAAGTCGCCAAGCACCTGGTATCGCAGGCAACACGCGAGCCAGAGCAGCAATTTCTGATCGAGCCGCGAACCGGTGGCCAGCAGCGACATTTCACGATCGGTGAGTAACTGCAGGCGTTTTCGCACTTCGCTGAGTTTCCGTTTGGTCGTGCTCACCGTGCGACTCTGCAGCAGATTCCCGCCCTTGATGTCTTCGATTGTCCGTTCCCAGTCGCCGCGCGCACTCGCGTAGGCTTCAGCGACCACGATGGATTCGTGATAGAGAAGTCCGCCAGCGGAAAACGACAGGACATAACGGGTTTCGACCATTTCGGATTGCTAAGTAATTCCTTAACGAGGTTTGCGTGCCCGGTCATTTGAATCGCCGCTGGGACGCTGTGCAGCGGTGAGCAGTTCATCGAGTTCTTCTTGCTTGAAGAGTCGGTACCCATTCACCGGGTGTCGGTGCGCGACGATCTTGCCGGCGTTCTCCCAATTGCGCAGTGTGTTCGGAGACACGCCGAGATACTCGGCAGCGTCCGAAACACGAAGGAAGTCATTCAGCTTGGTCATTCTCAGGCCTCACGGAAGCGAACAGGCTTACCCCAACTAGGCAAACCTTACCAATCCCTGATAATCTTGCCAATCGGGTGGTGAGTTCAGGATTTCGCGGATTGCTTGTAGTCACTTCAGCAAGCAGCGATCGCGACAACGCATGGAACAAGGGGACAACGGATGCATATAAGCAATCTGAGGATTCAGAACTTTCGCAACTTCGGTGAACCAGCGTTTGAAATAACTCTGAAACCTTTCACGCTCATCCTCGGCGAAAACAACATTGGCAAAACCAATTTGGTTAGTGCTGCTGCCCTACTGTTTGGTCAGGACATTTCAGTTCAACAACGCCGCTCGCTTGAAATTGATGACATCAATCTGAACGCTGTTGATAACTTCAAGAGCCAAGTCGCCGATGCCAGTATCGAGTACACCGACATTGAGTTTCCAGAAGTCACGATCGAAGCGACGCTCTCAGAGATGAATGAAGACCAGCATGCCGTTGTTGGCGACTGGTACAGCAATACGGCATTCGATGAAGCGAAAGTAACCTATCGCTTCAGCCTTCGTGCAAACTTTGACAAGGAACGCTGGGTCACACTCCAGAGAAAATCCATCGCCGGCATGACCGCTGATGAGGCGAAGGGACTCATTGACTTCCCGCTCCGAGAATATCGACACGCAGTTTACGGCGGCGGAATGCCTGCGAATGAGTGCGATACTCAATACCTGCGCATGCTGAAAGTTGAGCTCCTTGACGCTCTAAGAGACGCGAACCGGGAACTGAGCGAGGGCAGAGACCAATGCCTTTTATTCCGTGTGCTCAACCGGGATGGCGACCTCCGATACTCGGACCTTGCGGCTTCGCTCAGAGAAGTTGAGACCGCCGTTCGCTCCAACACGACGCTGCACACCTTAAAGCAGGAGATCGAACGATTACTTGCCCAGGTTTCATTGGTTACAGCCGACGAAGACAACTCAATTGCGTTCAACTTCACCGCGCCGGATGCGACCGAGCTTCTAAAAAAGATCGGGCTTGCTTATGGGGCCAACCCATTCACAGTCGCAAGAAACGGTCTTGGGAGAAACAACCTGCTTTACGTCGCTTTCGTCATCTCGCAAATTGCGAGGACCGAAAAGCCTGACGCCAGTGATGACAACTATGTCTGTTTCCGCTGCGTCGGAATTGAAGAGCCGGAAGCCCATTTGCATCCGCACCTCCAGGACCACCTCGCTTCCAACATTGAGCAGATTCGAGAACAACATGCCGATGGCCTCCAGCTGCTCCTAACCTCTCACTCCACGCATTTGGCCGCAAAGCTTAACCTTGACAACACTGTTGTCATTTCGAGGCTGAACGACGGCTCGTTGAAGCCGCACTATATTCTTGACGGTATTGATCCGCAAAAACAGAAGGAGTCAGTTCGATTTCTGTCACTCTACCTCGACGCGACCAAATCGAGGCTTCTGTTTGCGAGGAGTTTGATTTTGGTGGAGGGCATCGCGGAGCAAGTGATCATTCCAGAACTGTTTCGTCAAAAATACAGCCGCACGCTGGAGTCGATCGGATGTTCCGTCATCAACGTAAACGGCGTCGCATTTAAGCATTTCTTGATTGTGGTTGGAAACGGGCTATTCAAGAAGTGCGTTGTTTTGACGGATAGTGACACTGGAAAAGCGACTGAGAATCGAGCGGACGCGATGAAAGGCAAGTACGCCGGCCATGAATTCATCAAGATTTGTGTATCGGAGCTAACAACGTTTGAGCTGGATTTGATCAAGGCGAACAAGAAGGGCAAAGGCAAGAAAGTTGTCCTTGACGCACTCACGGCGACAAGACCGATCAATGGAAAGAAGGTGAAAGTCGATTTCAAAACAAAAGACCTAGATCCCACTGTTACATTTGCTGAGATCGAGGACTACAAAGCGCCTTTCGCGTTCAATTTTGTAACCGAGTTGGCGAAAAAAGACGCCAACGCAACGCCGCCGGACTATATCGACAAAGGTTTCCAGTTCATTTATCCAGAGGGTAACAGCAAGTGATGAAGCCAACACTTGTCGTAGCAGGGCCTGGCGCGGGCAAGACGCACGAGATGGTCGATCAGATCGAAAAGGCCATCCAAGAGCTTACTCCATGTCGACACCTTGCGGCCATTACCTACACCAACGCCGCTACGAACGAAATTCGCGAGCGTCTCGCTCGGCGAGTTCATCTTCCCCGCAATGTTTTTATTGGTACGACTCACACCTTCGTTAGCCGATTCATCTTAAGGCCGTTTGCTACCTTGATGAATGAGTTGCCGGAACAACGCATCTACGTGGCTTTTCAAAATGACAAGCCTCCAATGGTAAGAAACTCGATCAAGAAAAAGATGAGGGCGAAGGGGATTGTGCCCTATGAGGACATGCTTGCAACGGCCGTAACTCTTCTTTCCAATCCAAAGATCCGGGCTCGAATTGGAGGACGTCTGCAATTCCTCTTTATCGATGAATTCCAGGATGTAGACAAACGTCAGTTGAAGGTCTTCGACCAATTGCGGATTGAGAAACAGACTCGAATCTATGTGGTCGGCGATCCTGAGCAGTACATCACGAGCCATGCTTATGCCGGTACAAACATGAAGGCGCCGACATTTGAAGAATTACCCTTCAATGAGTTTAAATCGAAGTCAAGGTTGCAAGAGCGTCTGGTCAATCACCGCGCGAATGGAGAACTGGTTGAATTCACAAACCAGTTCAGGACAGACATTCAGCAAGATGCTCACAAACCCAAGCGTGGTGTTCCTGCGGTTTTCTGCTGCAATAGCCACAGGGTGCAAGATATGGTGCTGCAGTTTCGGGATGTTTGTCAGTCAATCTCTTCGCAGGAAAAAGTTGAACAACGCCTGTATCTCTCACGCCAGAATGATTGCTTTGATCCGGTCAGAGTTGAGTTTGGAATCAGGCATTCTGCTGGCAATGGCAAGAAAACAAAGACGCTTCTCGGAGACGCTAGTGAACTACTTTCGCAGGCGGCTGGTGCAAGTCCTCGAGAAGTTCAAGCAAAGTGTCTATTCGACAATCTGACATGGCGAAAACACTGCTTGTCTATTCTCCAACTGTGTCGCGAAGGCTCCCTCGACGAAGCAGCCGTATGGACTTACGCTAAACGTCAGCTCGGGCTTGATAGAAAGTCTAGCACACGAAATCTCTCTAGCTTGGTGTTCTCGCTAAATGCGGCGGTGGCAATCGGAACACGAGAAGAATCGACCGAGTTAAGCTCGTCAATTCACCGAGCCAAAGGTTTGCAGGCCGACGGTGTTTTAGCGGTTGCAAGGACGCAAAACGAACTCCTCCGATGGCTCGAAACCGATCCAAAGGAGCGAACAAGAAATAAATCGGATGATTGTCGAATTGGCTATGTTGCAGCAACACGCGCAAGAGAATTGTTGTGCTACGGATGCATGGAGCCGATTGGCTCTGATGCGAAGAAACAGATCGGGTCGTTGGGGATTGTCGATTGCTGAAGCCGCGTGCTACTCAAACATATTCAGGTTCGTTCTATCTGTTCTTTTACATCTCATTCGTAACCAGGGACCACGACGTGATCGTCGTCGCTGTGCAAATTTTCATTGCTAGGCAGTACACCTGCTCGTTAAAGAAGGTGATAGGCGGGTTTAGCAATTGTTCTCTGTCAGGATAACGACTCTTGCGTCCACGTTGAGAACCTGCGTTCCGCAGGAGAGCTCGGCGAAAGGCTCCGGCCAATGTGAATGGCCCCTGACAACAAGTGAATTGGCGGATTGCTCGAAGACTTCTCGTATGCGCGGTGATCCACGGAAGCCACTGGCAGTAGCGTCAGGTCCCTCGTGCATGAGTGTGATCGCTGGCACCTCGCACAGGAGCATGCCTAGCGTCTCGATGTAGTCGTCTTCGGTACGTCGCCAAGGACGTCTTGGGTTTCCAGGGATACCGCTCAGTCCGGCGATCGAAACGCCGCCGATCGTCACGTGATCGTTGTCAAGGAAGTGAACCGGGCCAGTGAAGCTCGGCCTGTTCGCACCGTCCGCGAACGTGTCGTGGTTTCCTGCGACGCCGGCAACCCAGTCGAACTCAGCGGCGAACGCGTCCCAGACTGGCCGTACTTCGCCGGAGCCGCCACGCTTGTCGAGTGCCGGGACAGTGTAGAAATCTCCGGCAAGCAAGACGCCGATGTCTCCCTTTGGCAGACCGAGACTGGGAAGTACATCCGCTCTCAGCATCGCCGGAAGGACTTCGCCTAGAAGCCGCAGCGGCTGTCGACAAGCCGACTCGAAAGTCTCGCGTCCTTGCAGGTCGGCGGTTGCGACAATCGCTGAAGTTCCCGTGGGCAATGCATCAACGAAGCCACGATGAACCGGAACGACATCGTTGTAGAAGTCGCCAGGACCACGACCTGCATTCAGAAACTGGATTTCGGTAAGCAGTTTCGATTCGATGGATGTGATTCTCATAGCCAACTGAGACACTATCGCCACGCATCGGTTCAGTACAGCATCCTCACGCGAAACAAAAAAACGCCCGCGGGGATTGCTCCTCCGCGGGCGTTTCGGTTTTGTTCGTCTTTTGACTTACAGTTCGACGGATTCGACTTCGCGGACGAAGCGGGATGCGTCGTTTTCTAGGAACGATGAGACGACGTTGAACACGGCGTCACTGAAGCCGCCGATGTTGAGAATGTCGTCTCGCTCGGGTGCCTGGCTGGTTCCGTAGGGTTGAATGTCGATGCAGACTAGCTTTGGATCGACAATGCCGAGTCCACGCTGGGTCTTCTTGAACTTCTCCCATTGGGTCATCACACCGGTTGAGCCGTTTTGGCCGTAGCCGTAACGACGTCCCGAGGTGATCCAGCTTTCGTTGTCGCTGACCAGCACGATGCCGGCAAAGGCTTGCTTTGCGTAGCGTGTGTTGGCTTCAACGAACGGCAACGAGCAGTCCGTTCCTCCTCCTCCGTACTTCGACAAGCGTGCTGACAGTGACAAAATCGAATCACTTGGATCGACCTTAACCTTGTAAGCTTGCGTATCGAACGGAATCACGACGCTGTCTGGGTTGCGACGCAGAATCGCTGCTGCGAACAGTGCCGCAACATCGACGCATCGCATCTTCGACGTTCCGCCGCGACCACGGTTGCCGGTGACGGCACATCCCATCGAACCTGACGTGTCGAGTCCGATGATGACTGGGCCTGGCAACTTTGGCACGTTTCCGCACGCGATCTCGGCAGCGTCATGCAACGCCGTCTTGATCTTGCTTGGAACCTCGTCCGATGCGTTCATGTAAGCCGCCAGGAACTGGTACGGGAACTGACGGCTGCGAGCAATCGCGTCGCGGTCAGCCAGTTGGCCGGCCACGTAGTCGATCACCGCGTTGTCGGTTCCTGCGAATCCGAGGATTCCAGGCTTCTTGAATGCGTCGTGACGCAGTAGCGTGTTGAGGTTCATTCGCAGTGCTTGCGGTCCCATCTGTCGGGCAATTGCCTTCCAAACGAGCGGACCCTTGGCCGCGTCGGCCAGCAAGTCCCATCGAACTTGTAGGTCGCCAGCGATCAGCGTTTGGGCTTCGGCCGTGTCGGCTGCTCGGTAAGCGACCAGCGATTGCACCGTCGATGGCAAGTGGTCAACCGTTGCAGGTGCCCACTTCTCGACTGGCTTATCGGTCAGCCATCCAAACAGTGCTCGACGAGCGTCATCCTTTGGCGTCGGACGTGCCATTCGCAAGATGTCTCGCAGGCTTGGATCGTTTCCGATCGAAGCTGAAAGCAACTTGCCAACAGACGCGTCGTTCAGCCAACGCTGGAACGCACGCTGCAGCGAAGACGATAGGCCCTTGCGACCGAACTGTCCCGAGCGAGTCATTTGGAAAACGGTGCGCAGAACGCGACCGTTGTCCGCGACTCGGTCGAAGACTTGGTGCATGAGCTTGGTGTCTCGCGTCGACAGCACGACGAGCAACGCCGCTGGCATGTCCTTCATGTAAGCACGCTCACGTGAATAGACGGCCAGCTTTGCTAGGAATTCGTTGTCGTCGATCTCGTCGATCAGCTTTCGCATCGCGTCGAGTTGGTTTTGCGCGGACGCGTAGTAGACGTTGCCGAACGTGCCGGTCGCCGCCATTTGCGCGAGCGCGTGCTTCGCGGACAACTTGTACGCTGGGCCACCTGCTTCGTTGACGACAGTCGCACGTGGCAGGACGCTGGTGATGCTTTGGAATAGAGACTTGTTGGCCATGGTGACCTCCTTACGAAAAAGCGATTCGACGAAGTTTGGTGCAGAGGTTGCTCCCAAATGAGCTTCGCCCCGGTGTGGGGCCGCGACCGAGAAACGCCTCGGCGCGGTTGGAGTCGGGACGACAGGAATCGAACCTATGGACTCCACTCCGGCAGTCGGATCGTGTGTCTTGCCACCGCGTGGAAACGCCCCGAACGAAGTGGGGCCGTTTCGCAGCACGATGGTTTTGTGTTGTTGCATCGAAAAGCACTCGGCGAAGGGTTGGTCAGAGACCCGTGTCACTTTCGTGAAAGCTAGCGGGGCGGGGCTCGAACCCGCTGGACCTTTCGGTCGTGCCATGTACTCCGAGCCGGCAGCCGAGTGTGTTTCGATGTGTTGTGTGTTGAAGTAGTGATGCAAAAAAGGCGCGATCGACGAAGTTGTGATCAGAGGGTTTACGGCGCTCTACCACTGAGCTACGCCCCTGAGTTTCTGAATGAAAGTTGGGGCGGTGGGACTCGAACCCACGACATCCGGCTCCTGAAGCATGTACTCCGAATCGGCAGTCGATCGTGTGCGCTAACTATTTCGTTTTCTTCTTCGCAGCCTTTCGCATTTGTTTCCAAAGCGAGCGGCCGTTGTCCCGGTCAAGCCGGACGAGTTGTTGCTGCCGTGTGTCGAAAGCGGTCAGGTTGCCCTTGGGTCGCTTTACATAAACGAACGGCAAGCAAACGGCGACGACTTTGTGCAGTTCGCCGACTGCACGTGGCAGGTAGCGAGTCCTTACGGGTTCGTCGATTGGTTGTGAGATGCCCGAGCAGCTCCATAAGTAGGACGGAAGCTCGATGATCTCGCTGAGGATGGTGACGTAGTCACCTTTGGCGATGTCTTCGCCAGCGATCCTGGCCGCGACGGTGGTCACGGTTTTGGATCGGCTTTCGGTTGTGGTTTTCATGTTTCCGCAATCGGTGAAAGAATGAATTGTGCATGTGTGTTCTCTGTTGAGCAGCGAGCTGGATTACTCGCGGCCGGTCGTAATGGCGAAACAGGAATGTAAAACACGCATAGTTCAGTCTCTCGAGACGATTGTGGAAAACGCGACTAACGAAGTGGTTGATCAGAGAAAATGTTCTGCCAATTAAACTACGAGCGAACCGAAGTTTGCTCGGTGGGAATCGAACCCACACCTTTCGATTAAGAGTCGATGTACTCCGATGCGGCAGTTAGTCGTGTACGGTGGGCGACGAAGTTTGTGGTCAGAGGTTTTTTCCTGAGCTACTGGCAACCTTGCGTTTGACAGGCGGGGCTTGAACCCGCGACCTCGTCGCTCTCACGACGCGCTCTAACCTATGTACTCCGAACCGGCAGTCGCCTTGTATTGTTGTTGTTTGAAAAAACGATCGACGAAGTTTGTAAACCAGACAGATTCGATGCTCTACCAACTGAGCTACGAAGCGAACACAAGGTTCACATCGGTGGGACTCGAACCCACGACACCCGAGGTGATGTAGTCCGATTAGGCAGTCAATCGTGTATTGGTGGCGACGAAGTGTTAACTCAGATCACTAACGTGTAGGAATCGAACCTACCGATCGTGTTGCCACGATCTCCAGACTCACTGGACGCAATCATTGGTGGATGGATTCCAAGCCGGCAGTCGCCATGTTTTGTAAAAGTCCAACGAAGTTGTTGTTGAGAGGGTAAGAACGTCCGTTTCAGCGGTTGCTGATCGTTGACTGGCCCCTTCGTCTGCAAGAGACTCAGACGCCATTCACTAGCCGGTCGCCCGACATCGCTACCTTAGGCTCCTCATGTATTCCCAGCAGGCAGTTGAACTTTGTGTTGTGATCGACCAACGAAGGAGTGTGAATCAGACGGGCCTTTAGCAAAGATGTAGTCCGATTCGTCAGTTGGTCGACCAAGAAACGCTGGTGGGAGTCGAACCCACTTGAACCGGGTTGCAGCCGGCCGCCTAGCCATCTGGCTCCAGCGTTTTGTCGCTCGCGGGTTTGCCACGAGCGTGTTCTTTCAGTCGTCGTCCCTAAAAGTAGTCGTCGCGGTTGACGCCATCACAGACGCCCCGATCGTAGGCAGCAACGTTTGAATCGCTGACCGCTGCCACATGGGCATCGGTCGTTGCGACCGAGCTTTTCCTCGAGCTGCTTGCCTTGGATGATTCGGACTCCGCGTTTGACTTTCGTTTCCGACGGGTAGCCTTTACGACGTTTGCTCATCGGCTCGAAAGCAGAGGTCTTCGTCGCAGTCATGTTGGTTGTCGTGTCGCATTGGTCTGCTCCGGCTTGAGAGTGAAAGTATTGAATCCTTCAAAGACGGACCGACGAAGGGACAACTCAGATGGTTCACATTTTCAAGATGTAATCCGAGTCTGCAGTCGATCAGTCAGTGCTCTCGCCAGGAATCGAACCTGGTCTACGACCTTCGCAAAGTCGCGTGCGAATCCGGCACACTCCGAGAACATAGGCAGCGCCGGCAAACATTGCGTGCCGGCACTGCGTAAGTGACATCAATCGACTCGGTATGGTTCGCATCCTTCGCGAATCATTCGTCATCGACGATTATTCATCGTGACTGACTCGGCCTCTTTCGAGATCGAGATACAGTCGTGCGTTGGCGTTCTTTGCCAAATCACGAAGCGTTTCAAGCTCAGCCAATCGCAACAGCGCTGGGTGTCCTTCCAACACTCCTGCTGCCTTCGCTCGTTGCTCGTAGGCTTGCGTTTCCGCGTCCACCTTTGCTCGCAACGATTCGGCTTCCGCTTGCTCTCGCAATCGAAGTGCTTCTGCGTCCGTCGAAGCATCTCGCCGCGTGATTTCCGCTCGCGATTCGGATTCGATCTGCTCGACTTCCGCTCGCGTTCGTGCTTCCACCAACTGGGCTTGGCTTTGTCGTTCCGCCGCCAACACGCGATTCATGATCTCCTGCAGGTTTCCTGGGAAGATCAAGTCCTTCACGTCGGCTCGACGAATCGCAACACCGTATCCATTCGCTGACTCCGTCACGTCCGAAAGGATGTCTTCACTTAACCGGTTTCGGTTGGTCAGGATTTCTTCCAGATTCATCGACGCCAGCGAACGACGCGCCGCCAATTGCACGTCGCTGTAAAGTCGATCCTCGAACACGTCCACTGTGTGGATCGCAGCCTTCGGATCGGTCACGCGGAACTGCACCAGGATGCTCACGCGAATCGCGACCTTGTCTGCGGTCAGGATTTCCTGGCCCTTGATCGTCAGTTCGCGTTCGCGGATGTCGACCAGCATGCACTCGACCGTTGGCAGTTCCTTGAACCACTGCTTGTGCGGTGGAATCTTGTACCGGCCGGCTTCGAGCACCTTGGTTAGCTTGCCGTCTTCGTAGTACAAGCCGCGGTGCGTGTCCTTGATGATGAACTCTCGTCCTGCACCTGTAATCATCATATCGCACCTCCTTTCGATGTTTGCGTTTCACGAATTGTGTAAGGAGCCTCGGAGCGGAGCCGATGTGGAGAACAAGCTTTCAGATGTGGAAATTCTGAGCGTTCATTCCGAGAGGTGATCGCAGGAACCAAATGGTTGCTCGCTCCTGACGCCGCCGAGGCAAGTAACCCGTCCAGGAATCGAACCTGGTCCGACAGTTTCGAAGACTGCCATGCTATCCAGCACACCCACGAGTCATGTTATTGGTCATTAAGTTACAAGAGCCGACGACTGGGTTCGCACCAGCATGATCTGCTTTACAAGAGCAGCGTCTTTCTGAATCGAGCCACGTCGGCTTGGTGTCGTATCAGTAGCCCGACCAGGAATCGAACCCGGAACTTCTGGTTAGAAGCCAGAGGTGATTTCCGTTTCACCATCGAGCCGTTTGCAAACAAGCGGAAGGCGAGGGAGTCGAACCCTCATCACCCGAAGGTGGCACGCGTTAGCAGTGCGGCCCGGCAAACCGTATCCGGCTGCCTTCCGTAAACTAAAATTGAGAGTGGACCGGACGGGAATCGAAACCTTCCACCGACTTTGCAAGAGTCAGTCGCCGCCTTGGAACATGCCAGCCCATTTGTTTTCATCAGAGGTCCGTCCGGGAATTGAACCCGGTCTTCGTCCATACCACAGACGCGTGCTGCCGCAACACTTACAGACCGATTGCATCAGTGATCACGGATGGAATCGAACCATCGGTCTCCTGCTTGTCACGCAGGCGTCTTAGCCGCTGGACCACGCGATCGTTTTGTGAGTAGTCGAGACAGGAGTCGAACCTGCAAAATCACAAGCCTCTCATGCTTGCCGCTTTGCCTGTTTGCGTACTCGACCATCGGAAGTAGCGGATTCGGGGGTCGCACCCGACGTGCCTGGCATATGAAACCTGGCTGGGCACTGGCCCATCCGCGTTGTTGTTTGCATTGAAAGTTGCAGGTCTCGGTATCGAGCCGAGCACACCGACCTCATGAAAGTCAGTTGGACACCTGTCGCACCTGCAGTGTTGAAGTAGCCAAGGCGAGAGTTGAACTCGCACGCCACTGTGGGCACGACATTCTGAGTGTCGCGTGTCTACCGGTTCCACCACTTGGCTGTTTGCATCGAAGTACTGCGGGAGGGAGTCGAACCCTCAAACACGAACGTTTGAAATTCGCCGCTTTGCCGGTTTGCGTACCACAGCATGTTAAATGAGTACTGAGGGCGGGAGTCGAACCCGCAAGCACTTGTTCCTAAGACAAGCGGCTCGCCGTTGGCCTACCTCAGCGTGAGTGGAGCACCGGGGAATCGAACCCCGATTTTCTGCGTGCAAAACAGATGTCTTCCCGTTGGACGAGCGCCCCGTGTTGTTTCTTTGTCAGTGCCCAGAGCAGGAGTCGAACCTGCAAACACTCGGGTTTAAAGCGAGCCGCTCGGCCGGTTGGCGTACCTAGGCGTTGATCGCTGGTGCCGCGGGAAAGGACGCGACCGACCGCGTCCTTCCCTTGGCTGCCAACGTGTTACGCATGCAATCGAGGAGCACTGTCGCCGGTCGACTTGCGATGGTTCTTGATCGCCTTGTGCGTATCAGGAATCTGGTCGCCTTCGACGATCACATCGCCGACGCACTCGACCACCCAGCCGTCGACCCAACCGACGTTGTCGTCTTTCAGCCTCAGCGCGCGGCCGACCTTCGCAAACTCGTGCGGGATGTACGATGTCGTTCGCACTGATCCGCCGGCGATGCTGCGTCTCATCGCACATTGCACGTACTTCACATTGCTGGACATTATCGTTCTCCCTTGGTAAATGAAAGCGATCGTCACTCCGACGCCAGCAGTAGTCCCGGATGGAATCGAACCATCGTTTCCTGCATGTAAAACAGGTGTCGTCGCCGTTGGACCACAGGACCATGTTGTCGATCCGAAGAGCACGTCCCCAAGGATTTGAACCCTGACTAACTGGTTTGGAATCAGCAGTGCTACCGTTACACCAGAGACGTGTGAAACTTTTCAAAACAAGTGGGAACGCAAGGAATCGCACCTCTCGCCGACTACCACACAATTAAAGGCAGAAGGGTTACAACCTCCCGTGTGGAAACGCTCCCATGTATCAATCGAACAAGCGGAAGCCGTGGGACTCGAACCCACAACGGTTTTTGACCGCAGCTGTTTTCAAGACAGTGTCCTCATCCGGCCGGGTGACTTCCGTAGTGCGTTATCAAACGCAGTGACGTGAGCGGGAATCGAACCCGCGGACTCCTGGATGAAAACCAGACGATTCTGCCATCAGAATCTACCACGCCGTTTGGTTGCTTCGATCGAAGCGAGTACCGCATAGGAGTTTCGATCTCCTTCCTGCTGCCTGAGAAGCAGCCGACCTAGCCAGTAGTCGAATGCGGCGAATTGAAAGCGATGGCAACGGGAGTCGAACCCGCAGCGACTTGATAGACAATCAAGCTTCCTTCCCAGAGGAAATTGCCACCGAAAATGTTCGCGTCAGGTGACCAACCGGAATTGAACCGGCGCCAAACTCATTCACAGTGAGTCTCTGGAAACCAACACCAGATCTGGCCACAGCACCGGAGACTGGAATCGAACCAATGAACTCCTCGTTCAGAGCGAGGTGCAGCGACCAACAACTGCTACTCCGGCGTTTGGTCTTCAATAACAACAGCACTCCGTCCGGGAATTGAACCCGATCTGCGAGCTTCAAAGGCTCACGTCGCGACTACGCGCCGGAGAGAGTTTTCACAATCGAAAGAGTGTCCTGCGGGAGTCGAACCCACCTAGCCGGATTGGAAATCCGGAACCTTTGCCGCTCGGCCAAGGACACGAAATATGCGGAAGTTTGAAGGGCGAGGTGTGGAACGAAGCGAGCTATTCCACACTTCTCGCTTCACCCTTCAAACTTCGCGAAGCTCCGGCGGATGGACTCGAACCATCACTCGTCTCCTTAACAGGGAGCCGCCTTACCATTGGGCCACACCGGATTCTGCAAAGCGCCCAGTGGGAGTCGAACCCACACTTCCGCCATGGCAAGGCAGCAGGCTACCGCTACATCATGGGCGCAAAAATGCATCACTACCAAATTGTCAAAGATCAATGACGCCGAAGCGTTCAAGAGCACCGAGCCGGAATCGAACCCGCATCACCTCGTTACGACGGAGGAGTCTTGCCGTTAGACCATCAGTGCTTGTTTCCAAATGTCTCAAGTGGGATCGGTGAGAATCGAACTCACATCGCTCGGATTAAGAGTCCGATGCATTACCTTGTCTGCCACAATCCCATGTGTGTCGTTGTTGTTTCGTTCAGTCGGCGTGGCGGGAATTGAACCCGCGACCGTCGCCTTATAAGGACGCCGCTCTCACCCCTGAGCTACACGCCGATGCGTAGCAATGGGGCCGAAGGGAGTTGAACCCTCACCGAACGGATTAAAAGTCCGTCATGCTGCCAGTTACACCACAGCCCCACTTTTTCAGTCGCGGCTATGCGTTTCAATCGCAATGAAGGCAGCATGTTGGTTTCTCTTTCGTGTTGTTGTTGCAAGTGGTAGCCCCGAGGATCGAACTCAGCGCGACCCGCGTATCAGGCGGATTTGGGCGACCAGCCCTCGACTACCATGTTGTCGTTTCAAAAAGTCGGACACCTCGGAGTCGAACCGAGAGCCTCCTGGTCCCAAACCAGGCGTGCTTCCATCTGCACCTGTATCCGATGTTGCTTGTTCCTCTCACCGCGGATGATTCCGTCGGCGCATATTTTCCTTGTCAGTGGGCCGGGAGGCGCTCGAATCCTCGTCTGCGGTTCTTCAGACCGCCGCTAGACCGTCTCAGCTACCAGCCCAAATTGGGTTCGTTGTTGGGGTTGTCCGTTCGATGCGGACACGAAAAAAGGCTCGATGTCTTGGTGACACCGAGCCTTCATGAAGAAGTCGTTCGCTAATGAAAGCAAGTGTCACATCAGACGCGGATACGCCGGGGCATTATCTGTATTCAACGGTTGCCCGCCGAAGAGACTGCCTTCGTGTATCTGTTCGAGTCGACTGGATTGGGTTCTTGATAACATCAGAAAGCTCGTTACTCGCTCGTCTGTGAATGTGACTTGTGTGTTCGGAGAGATAGACTCTCTCGCGGCCAGATGGTTCGCCAAAAATGTCAGCTTCTGCAAAAAACATTCTTAGCCGACAATGCCTCACACGAACATGAAACGCCGCTCAGACTCGAAAGTACTCATAGCACGCGAAAAAAGAATTAGTCGCGGGGTTTTAGGAAACGCAGGTGATGAGCGGCATGTGCAGTATGAATTTGCTCAATCCTCTCACGCGGCAATCGCTCAAACGCTGGATGCGGAGCGTAGTCGCCAAGGTGAGCGTAGAACCGAGCCACGCTCGCAGCGAAAGCGTCAACTTCTCGAACGTCATCCAGTTCCACGGGCGGAACGAACATCGACGCTGTACGAATTCCGCGAGGTGAATCGCCGCTGACAACTTTCGGCAAGAGGATCCGTCGCATTGCAGGACGCAAGAACGCAAACAGTGACATCCACTTCGGATAACCATCGACACTCGGATCTTGCACGAGTACCAGATGGCGGCAGATTTGCCCGAGCGACCAATTGCCACTGCGGTCGTAGCCGCTCCTCAGAAGAGACCGCGCCTCGTCAATCGCCGCGTTCAGATCATCGAAGTGTAGTTCACGCAGTTGTTCCATGAGGTTAGTTTAACGCGATAGAGCATTGTTGAAACCGTAGTTGCAAGCTTTGTTGATGCAGAGCCAACCCTCGATAAGAAACTCGTTATGCACTCAATCGAAAAGTTTCTCGCAGCGAAAACTTATGCAGTCGCCGGCGCCTCGGCCCGCACACACAAGTACGGTTACAAGGTCTTCAAAGCCCTCCTGGCCGCCGGCCGCGAGACGTATCCGCTGAACCCGGTCACCGAAGAAATCGAAGGCCACAAGGCTTATCCGAAAATCGCGGACCTTCCCATCGTCCCCGAAGCACTGTCAATCATCACGCCACCAGAAGTCACCCGGCAAGTCATCGCCGACGCAATCGAGGCTGGCGTGAAGCACATCTGGATGCAGCCTGGGGCGGAACACGAGCAGGCCAGTGAATCGGAACGCGAAGCCGGCATCAACGTCATCGACGACGGCAGTTGCATTCTCGTGCTCTTGGCCCGCCAATCATGACACAAGCCGAAGTGAAGATTCGCAACGCCACGGAGCAGGATCGCGCTGCGATTCTTGCGGTCCATATGAATGCCTTTGGCGAGGCCGATGGAGAAGTGATCGCCAAGCTCGTCGATGAGATGCTCGATGACGATTCCGGCGAGCCAATGCTGTCGCTCATCGCTGAATCGGACGGCGAACTCTTCGGGCACCTACTCTTTACATCCGCGAGCATCGAACCGGACCATGCCCAAGTCAGTGCAAGGATTCTCGCACCGCTGGCGGTTGTGCAAGATCGACAACGTCAGGGGATTGGCGGTCGTTTGATCGAAACCGGGTTACGCCTGTTGGAGGAATCCGGCGTCGACCTCGTCTTCGTTCTGGGCTATCCCGACTACTACTCGCGGTTCGGGTTCCGGCCCGCAGGTGTCCAGGGTATCCAAGCAACCTACCCAATCCCACCTCAAAACGCAGACGCGTGGATGGTGACGGAGCTGACGCCTGGAACGATCGAGAATTGCAAGGGAACCGTCCGCTGCTCAAAAGCCTTGGACCATCCGAAATACTGGTCTGAGTGAGCGAACATCTAGTTTGCTCCTTAAACACTGCCTCGCGACTAGTTGAAGTGAAACCCATGTTCCGCCACATCCATCGAATCCTTGTCACATCGCTGGCGGCGATTTCTTGCCTCGGATGCAACTCGCAGTCCGTCGACCCGCCGGTTGGCACGATGGCAGACCGCAAGCTTGGATTTGGGGTGACCGAGGGCAGCATCGGTTACGAACTCGCATTTGCATCGGCGAAAAACGCTGGCATTCAGTTCATCGAACTGCCTCAGCAATGGGACGAAGTCGAAACTGCTCCGGCGAAATACGAGAGCGAGTTTGCCGCGATGGCGAACGAAGTCTACCCAGCGATCGACACCGCCATAGTCCTATCGCTGAACCCGATCGACACCAACACACTGAGAATCCCCGAGCACCTACAGGACACGCGTTGGGACTCGCCTGAACGCATCGACGCATTTTGCAAATGGGTGGACTGGACGTTAGCTCAACTTCCCGAAGCGACCATTCAAGCGATCGCGGTCGGCAACGAAGTTGACGGCTTGTTCGCAGATCATCCTGATGAACTTGCGGGCTACACCACTTTCTTTAATGCCGTCGCCGACCACATTCGTACTCATCATCCCAATATTCCGATCGGCGTCAAAATCACGTTTGCGGGACGGACTGGCACACTCGCGTCCGAGTACGCAAAGCTTGAAACGTCGGCGGACGTTTGCATGTTGACCTACTACCCACTCGATGAGACGTTTCAAGTCCGACCGCCATCGAGCATCGAGGCCGACTTCGCCACGATGATGGAAGCCGCAGCAGGCAAGCCAGTGCATCTGCTCGAGGCCGGCTATCCAAGCGGTAGTGCTTGCGGCAGCTCGCTGGCCCAGCAGGCCGCATTTGTCGACGCGATGTTTGCCGCTTGGGACAAGCATGTCGAAGCCGTTCCGGTGATCAACTTCGTCTGGACGTGCGACCTGTCCGAGTCCGAAGTAAACGCGATGACGAAATACTACGGCGTCGAACTACCGGCGTTTGCCGAATATCTTGGAACGCTCGGTCTGCAAACCAACGATGGAAAGAACAAGCCAGCCTGGAATCGCGTGCGAGAAAACGTGGCAAATCGAGCGGACTGAAACGCGTTGACAATGCCACCCCTGCCATTGGTGCCACAACGGCATTTTTCGACGTAGTCAAGCGTACGCTCGCTTGGAGAGCGGAGAAGCGATGGGCAAAGTCGTCGTTGAAAACTAGTCACCTTCAAGAAAAGAACATTCAACAACGTCATCGACGACGGATCATGCTTGCTGGTACGATTGGCCAGAAGTTCAGCGATCTTGTATGACGTTGCAAAGGTTCCACGTGCCCAAGTCCACCGAAAGGTGCTGACCAGGCGTGATAGCCAACGCACTGCGTTCGCCAACCCCGCACTCCACCGAATATCTCCCTATGACATATCCACGAAGCTTCTCCCATATCGGGATTTCCGTCACTGACTTGGACCAGGCCGTCGAGTTCTACACGAAAACGTTGGGATGGTATGTGATCATGCCGCCCACCGAAATTAAATCGGACGACTCGGCGATTGGAGTCATGTGCGATGATGTCTTCGGAGAAGGCTGGGAGCGATTCCGAATCGCCCACCTTGCGACCGGTGACCGAGTCGGTGTCGAGTTGTTCGAGTTTAAGAACGCCGAAAAGCCAGCGGATAACTTTGAGTACTGGAAGACCGGCGTCTTCCATTTCTGTGTTCAGGATCCAGACGTCGAGGGCCTCGCGAAGAAGATTGTCGCCAACGGAGGCAAGCAGCGGATGCCGGTCCGCGAGTACTATCCCGGCGAAAAACCCTACCGCATGGTGTACTGTGAAGATCCTTTTGGAAATATCATCGAGATCTATTCACACAGTTACGAACTGACGTATTCAGCCGGTGCTTACCAGTCGGATTCCGACTGAGCGGCGATCTTCGTCGTCAAGTCGAGAACGATGGTTTTAATTCCACGGGCGTGAGGTCACGCGAGACTGCGAATCACCTTGGCCGGGTTGCCCGCAACGACGACACCAGGCGGCACGTCCTTCGTCACGACGCTACCGGCACCGATGACGCTGCGATCACCGACGCCCACGCCGGGGCAAATGACCGCCTTGCCGCCGATCCAAACATCGTTGCCGATCGTGACTGGCTTGCCGAATTCTTGAGTGCGCCGCAATTCAGCTTCGAGCGGATGCGTGGCGGCATAGATGTGAACGCCGGGAGCGATGAAAACTTTGTTCCCGATCCGAACTTCGCAAACATCCAAGATCACACAATCGAAGTTGAAGTAGACCTTCTCCCCGAGATAGATGTTGGTCCCGTAGTCACAGCGAAAGGGCGGTTCGAGCCAAACGGAATTGCCGCCGCTGCCAAACAGTTCCTTCAAGACGCTGCGTCGTAGCTTTTCGTCGCAGGGTGCACTCGTGTTGATCGTTTGGCAGCGTGTCCGCGCCATCATTCGAGCCTCGGCCAACTCCGGGTCATTCGGATCATAGAGCTCGCCAGCCAACATTTTCTCCCGTTCACTTGTCACGACGATTTCGCCCCAAGCTTTGCGGCAGCCTTCGTGAATCGTTTGACGATCTTTGCATCGACATCATCCAGGCTTTTGTACGTCAGGTGCCGTCGGAACTTGCCGCCGCCTTCGAGCAAGCCATCAGGATCGTCGAGTTCGTTTCCTTTGGCGAACGACAGTTGCACGTGTGCCTTGTACGGAAACACACCACAGAACTGCCCCTCCTTCTCGTCCGGCTTCAACGTGTAAAGCGTCCCACCGTACTTCGTGACCTTGGTCGATTTCGGTACCGCCGCCATCACCAGTGAATCGAGCAATTCAACGAGGTTCTGTTTTTCTGCATCAGTCATGGTGGTTCTCGCTATGCCAACTTGGCTCCGTTGGGAATCGACTTGTCCGGGACCGCCAGGATGACCGATCCGTCGTCGCGATAGAATCCGACGATCAGAAACTCAGACATGAACGTACCGATCTGCTTCGGCGGAATGTTCACGACGCCGATGATTTGCCGTCCCACCAGCTCGTCTTTGGTGTAGTTCGCTGTGACCTGAGCACTAGTGCGTTTCGTGCCCAGTTCCGCACCGAAATCAGCCGTGACCTTGTACGCTGGTTTGCGAGCCTTGGGAAGATTTTCGACAGCGGTGATCGTGCCCGCTCGCATATCGAGGTTCTCAAACGCCTGCCAAGCGGTGACGCCAGTTTGCATCCCCAGTTCCGCGAGACACAAGGCGATCACTTCTTCGGCGCGACGCTCCCGAGTCTCCACCTTCTTCGCCGATGAGACGCGAAGGCATTGAGCACGGCGTTTGCCGGCGGTCCATTTGTCCCACACCGACATCGCTGCATCGTTCGCTTCGAGAGCAAACCGCAACTCCTTCGGAACAACCACCGCTTCGGAGTCCGCGATGTCGAAACTGACACTTGCCGTATCGCCGGGCGAGATGCCGCACAGCTTTTGCAGCTTCTTTGACACCATGAAGCACCACTTGCCCTTGTCAGGCATCAAACCGCATTCGATCCGAATGCCATTGATTTCGCCGTCAATCCGCAGACGCTTCGATTTGCTGAAGTCCAACTGCGAAACAATGTGCTTCGGCAAGTAGACCAGCGTCTCGGTGATCTTGACGTCGAAGTTGAAGGGATAGTCACTCATGGTGTTTCAAATCGTCGGCTCGTAAGTTGTATGGCGTGATTCTAGACGATCGAACGAAGTCGCCCGAGCCCAGAACGAAACGTCGAATCGAAACGAGCCGATCGTTTGACCGACAGCAATAATCATGTATTAGTACCGCAGACGAAATTGGCGATCCACATCGCTATGACCTTCAAGATCGCTACCTTGCGCTGACCCGAACGGAATTACCTGCCAAGGCAAGTCTCGACGGTTGGATCGTGAAGGACGATCATTGCTTCATGCGAATCATCCTCGATCAGTTGTTTCAGGGCTGTTGGTACGACCATCTCGACCGACGCCTTGTCGCCTATAAACAATTGAACAACCAAAAACTCACCCAAGCGATCGCCTTAGCCGAAACCCTGCTCGCTGGCGACACAGAAATACTCGCTCACTGGAATCGTGAAAGCCTCCAATGGCGAGGCAAACTCAAAACGAACTGAATGATGGCCGATCTCAAACCCAACGAATCCAGCGACGAACTCACGCGAGGCCAGATTGACCGCATCATCATGATGGCGTGGGAGGATCGGACGAGCTTCGACGCGATCCGCGACCAGTTCGGCCTCACGCCTGGCGACGTCATCAAGCTGATGCGACGAGAGATGACCGCCAGCTCGTTCAAAATGTGGCGAAAGCGAACGCACGGCCGAACAACCAAACACGAGGCCAAGTTCGCAGAAACCAACGCTGGCGATGAACAACGTCGTTTCCGAGCCAAATCGCAGCGAGGCTAGCGAAGTGGCGAAGATCAAACGCATTCGCACGAAACCCTGTTCGCGATGTACCGAGACGAACGATGTGCTCTACCGAGTTCGCATCGAAGAGGACGGCGACTGGATCTTCGTCTGCCCGGCCTGCCTAGAGAAGGTCAAGCCAGCCAACCCGCACTATCAATACGGCGGCACCTGGAAGAGTAAGAAGCGGCACTGAGAACGTCAGGCGATTTCGCCGCTCTCACGCATGAACTGGTCCAGAAACGTTTGCATGAACGCTTCCCGGTCCTCGGCCATTCGCCGGCCAGCGTCAGTGTTCATCAACGACTTGAGCTTGAAGAGCTTTTCGTAGAAGTGACCGACACCCGTTTTGGCATCGCTCGCCTCAGCTAGGTAGAACGGTTGACCGAATGCCGCGCCGTATTCAATCGTGCGTACGATCCCGATCGCCCCAAGTGCGTCAAGCCGATCGGCATCCTGAACGACCTGACCTTCAAGCGATAGCGGTTTGGCCGACTCGCCTTTGCGAAACGAAATGTTGTCGACGATGTGAGCGACGTGTTCAATCAGATCATCCTCCGCACCCAGACCACTCAGGATCTCACGAGCGAACTCGGCACTACGCTCAACGCCGTCATGAAACTTGGCATCGCCGACATCGTGCAGCAATGCCGCCAGCTCAATGATCGCCAAATCGCCTCCGGCCTCCGCTTGAATCGCGCGAGCCGATGCCAGCACCCGCAGCACATGATCCATGCCGTGACCGGCGGTTTGTCCGTCCATACGTTCACGCACGATGGTCTCGACTCTATCAACAAGCTGCCGGGTCACTGGGTCATCCATTTCGTTCGGTCTTCCCTCGACAACTTTTCAATTGAGTAACGAAGCATCGTTCGCGGCATCGCCTTAGCGTGCTTCTTCAAGAACTTTTCCAGTTGACGCTGGTCGCGATTGCCCATTTCCCGAAGCATCCATCCGATCGCCTTGTGCATCAAGTCGTGCCCGTCGCCCATCAGACGCTCGGCAAGTTCGACGATCTCCTCGAACTCGTCATTCTTGATGAGCGACAAAGTAGCCAATACTGCCACACGTCGCTCCCACAACACGTCGCTGGCGGCAAGCCGATCCAGCACGCCACGCTCGTCAAAATGCTCCACCAACCATGCCCCAAGGATTTTTGGAGCGGTCGTGTCAACGATGTCCCAGTTGTTCACCGCACCAAGATTCGCCAAGTAGAACTCCACGATCTCGCGACATTCAAAATCGCGATGAGGATTCTTCGGTTTCGCTGCGGTCTCATACTGACCAACCAGAATCAACATTCCGGTCAATCGGCACTCATGCCAAGGGGAAGCAAACAGCTTCAGCAATTCATCCCGCGACAAATCACGAAACTGTCGAGCCACTTTTCGCTGGTCCGGCACCACGCAACCAAGAAACCGATCGCCCTCGCCGTACCCGCCGGGCACAGCCTTAAAGAACCCAGGCAAGAACGCTGCCTTATCTTCGCGAGCCACCTCACGAAGGGTTGATAGAACCTGCTTCGCCGTCATCCTAGCGACGCCGAGTTCCTGCACGCTTCAGACCCTTGGCGACGAAGTCGAACGCATCGGCTGGTTTGTAGTCTTCGAGCACGTCGAAAAAGCACGCTAGGACTCGCTTGGTCTCGGCGACGTTGATTTTCACACCTTGCGTGTCAGCTTTTCTGGCAACCTGATCGTAGATGTCGTTGAGTGTTGATGCTTTCTTCTTGGCAGGCGTTTTCTTGACGGCTGCTTTGGTTGCTTTCTTCTTGGCCACTTCGTGTCTCCATGTTGAAATGAAACGTTTCGTTACGAAGTGCTAGTTGTACATTCCGTTCAACAAATCGAATACCGGCGATGCAAAACGACACAAGCCAGCGTGATGCTGGCTTGTGTGTAAAAAGGTTTTGCGTGACTACGAATTTCAATCGTCGTACAAGCCTGGATAGCTCGGCCAATCGTCGCTCCAATCACCTGGATGCACGACGGGATAATCGGGCATTCCAGGATAGGCTTCGCCGGGGTGACCTGGCGGCAAGTTGTCAGGAGCCGAGTAGCCGGGCGGGACGTGATAGGGATGGTCCGGCGGCAGTCGCGGCCAAACGTGAATCGGCGGCGGTGACTCGATCACAACCGGTTCTTCGGGTGGAGCCGGCCAAGGGTAGTCGTCGGGCCACCACGGCGGACGTGGGCCAGGATCGGGTGTGCCTGGCGGATATTCGTCGGGCCACACCGGTGGTGGCGGCAACGGCGGCGGTGTGAGGATGATTGGCCCATCGTCGTCTTCCTCGGGATCGTACGGCGGTTCGCTGCCAGGCGGATCAAACGGCGGCACGAAAGGATACGGCGGCATTTCGGGATAGTCGGAAGGATACGTCATCGCAGGGCACTCCGTTGCAAAGGATCGGGATGGGAGAATGCGGTGCGTTTGCTGGGACACAAGCCGCACTGCGGGATGGCTTTGGTTTCGAGGAAGGTTTTCAATTCAGCGTCAGTGGCGTTGGGCGAACACGCTTGGTAGTCGCGGAAGAGTTGCCACTGAGGTAAGTCGTGCAAACGCAGTTTGGATTCGAGCTTGGCGAAATAGGCTAGTGCGGGACATTTCCAAAGCTTGCCTTCGTAAAGCTGCGTGCAAGTCTTCTGCATGCAGACTTTGAATGCGGCGTCCGGCCGTGAGTCGAACGGCATTGGTTTACCGTTGGCGACCTTGTATTGACGCATCCAGCCGCGATGCGACTGTCGTATTTTGATGCAGATTCCGGGAAACTGTTCTCGCCAACGCCAAACGAGGTGTTTGACTTCGCGGAATCGTTTGACGTATTCATCGTGCGTCCCGTGCTGGCTGACTTCGAGTCGGCAATTCGTTTCGACGAGTACTTTCGGTAGCTCGGGAAACCGATGCAGGAAAAACCCGTTGGATACCAGCATCAAGTTGCTGTCCCAATGCTGCCTCGCGAGCTTGATATGTTCCAGAATCGCGGAGTTCAACAATGGCTCGCCCCCGAGCAACGCGACCCGAGTCGGCTTCAGACGATTCGACCACCTCTGGTAGTCAGCATCGGCTTGCTCGATCGTTGGCATCGCACCGGGCAAATGATGGTCGCTGTAGTGGCTGCATTGCTGGCACGACAGATTGCAGCCATGAGCCAAGTGATATTCAAGTGCCGGCAAGTTGTAGCGTTGCATCAGCATCCTCCTTGACGCGAAGGCGGAACCGTCGAGCGTTGATTCCAAGCTGCAGCAGAAAACGGGTAAGCACCAGGTGCGACGATCCGGTTTCGGTATGGCTGAGCATTCGTCGATCCAATCTGACCGGCTCGTCGGACCAGTGGCCTGTGACAATCAATTCTGGATAGATAGCCAGCAAGTTCGCGGCGAATTGCGGTGTGAAAATCGGACCGACGTCGTATTCGGTCGGCGGATCGTCGCCCCATTGCTGCATCAGTTCTTGCGAATGAACGTTGCCTGGAAATGGCAACTCGGGTGGATCCCGCCGTTGCCAACGACAATCGCCAAGGTGATCCTTCGAGCGACCGACGAAATGATAGATATAGGATTGCATGACCGGATTGATGGCCCAGGCGGGCGAGTAGACCATGCTGACGTTGAAATCGGGCGGCAAGAATTTGATGTAGCCAGGATGATCGTTGTAGAGCTGGTTGATGATTAGCGACTCGTCGGTGGCTTGGTCGCTGGCTCCCCAAGTTGGAATTAAATGCCGGATGATGCGAGCGAACATCAGTCCATACATTTCGGTGCCATACAGATAGAGACCTCCGTTGGGGTGCAGCCAAGTGAGTGCTGGCCGAACACCGCATCGCCGAGCCCAAATCTCGTGAGCCCGCTGTTGCCAACCGCCATTGTCGATGCGATTGTTTGCAGACTGACGCTCAGCCACCAATCCAAACTGGTTCGGAGTCAGTAGATCAAACGGCGAAGGGCAGTCCGATCGGATCAGCATGTCATTGTCGAGTTGCAGCACGTGTGCCGGCCCAAACTCTTGTTGGACGTGATCGCAAACAAACATCTTCTGCCAAAACGGATGCACAGGGTGTAGGTGCTCGCTAATCCAAAGCACCTCCGCGCCCCATCGTTTTGCGGCTGCCTCATAGCTTTCCCGCACGTTCTGTGATGCTCGCCGTGGTGGCAAGTCGAGGACTGCAATGATTCGCTTCATTTCCATACGACTTTCTCCAATCCGTGTTTGTCTAATCCGGCTTTCAAAAACTCTGGTCGTCGCCGCTTGTAGCCAGTCGGGTCGACGTGCTCGTGTTTGAACGAGTGATTCAGATCGACCGCGACGTTCATGCCAGCGATTTTTGCTCGCCAGAAGAAGTCCCAGTGTTCTTCGACCTTCAGCGATTCATCCCAACGGATCGCTTGCAAGATGTCGCGGTAGGCAACAAAGCAGTTGCCGACGTAGTGACACCAGCGAATCGAGCGCCGCTGTCTGTAACTGCCGAATGCGATCCGCAGAGTTCTCCCGTCGACTCGTAGCATTCGCGGACGTTCCTCGTTGTTACTGAGGGCTGCCAGCAAATCGAGGTCGTGATGTTTGTTGAGCGTCGCGATCAAGTCGGGCAATCGCGTTTGATTCGTAACGAGGTGATCGTCATCCGCGAAGATGACGATCGGTGTGTCGCCAGCATCGAGCAACCGATTGCGACCAGCGGATAGTCCGATGTCGTACTCGGTCTCGATCAGTCGATCGACCATTGCAGCTTCGTCGGGGCACACGGCCGAGAATCGCAACTCTAGTTTTCCGTCATCGAGGACGTGGATCAGCGGACGGTTTTCGCCATAGTGTTCGTGAATGCTGCGAACGAGTGCGGCACAGCAATGCGGACGATGAATCGTCTTGATGCAGAAAGTGGCTTGATTACGCACGGACGATTTGACCTCCTGGGTAGCGCAAAGAGTGGAAACCGTGCTTGCGAAGCCCCATCGCTCGGAACTTGGATCGACCACGCAGATCGCGGTAGCCTGTGCCGGCAACGTGGGCATGGACAACCGAGCAATCAGTGGCGACCGCGATTTGAAGCTTGGCAAGGTGACTCGCTCGGTAGAAGAACTCCCAGTGCTCGTAAGTTTTCAGGGCTTCGTCCCAACGCAGCGTCGCGATCGTTTCCTTACGAGCCAGAAACGCATTGCTGACCATGTCGCACCACGCGACGGTGCCGATGCGTTTCCTTTCACCACGATGCATCCAGATGCGTTTGCCGTTCATTAGCGGCGAAAGCATCGTGGGGCGACCACCTCCACCTTGGCGTACGGCGAGGATGTCAAGTTCGTGGCTGGCGAAGTACTCGCAAACGCGGTCGATGTGAAAGTCCGCCGTGACAACATGATCGTCGTCGAGCAGAAAGATGTACTCGGTTTGCGATGCGTCGATTGCTGCGTTACGTCCGACCCCAACGCCCACGTCGTGTCGATCAAGATTGATGATCGTGCAATGCTTGGCGGTTTCTGGATACTTCTCGCTGAAACGTAGTTCCGGTCGCCCGTCATCGACGACGACGATCGTTGGGTTTGCAATGTGCTCACGCAGCGATTCGACCAGACGATGGCAGGACCACGGACGGTGAATCGTCTTGATGCAGAATGTAATGTCTGCCATTGAAATACTTTTCACCATGTTGCTCACCCAAACTTTCGGAGATCAGGATTGACGTGCTCGATCGCCGACTGGATCTCATCCTGCGTCGGCGTGATGCCGAGAAACTCGACCAGATTGCCGATCACTTCTTCGGGATACGTCACCAACTCGGCGAACTCGATCCGGAATACTGGCACGTCGGGATGTTCAGCGATGAAGTTGTCTCGGTGATCGCGGAGACTGTGTTGCAGAACTTCACACTGCTCATCGTTTGCCGCGAACCATTGGCCACGATGTTTCTCGCTACGGTTCTGCAGCGAACGAATCGAGGCCTCGATGTCTCTTTCGACGGAGACGATTCGCAGTGAATCGCCCAGCCCGGCGTGAAGGTGATTCACGAACCGACACAGATGCGGATACTTCGCCCCAGCGACCGTCTTGTCACGGTTCGCTTCCGATTTTCGACTGACGATCCACGACTTGAGCATCTGAGTCAGTTGGTCGTCGCTGACATTCGGGTCCGTCGCCGGGAAACGCATCACCTTTTCGCAAAGCTGCGACAATCCGAGTGCCTCGCCGCCTCCGGTCGCTTCGTAGCCACCGAGTTGATTGCCCATGTGTACGCCGAGATGGTGCATGACCATCGCGACGCACGAAGTGCCGGCGCGGTGCGGGCCGAGCACGGCGAAGAACGGTGCGTCCGAATGGTCGGCGTTCTTGGCGTCATTGAAGAACCGCGTTTGACTCCATTTGCGACCGCAGATGTTGGATTTCGTGGGCAGTTGTCCAACGAGCCAGCGATCGGGCGTGTAGACCGCGATGGATTCCTTCTGGATGTTCTTGCCTTGCACGAGAGCTTGGTAGCGACGCTGGATCAATCGACCGAGGTGGTGGTCGATGTGATGCTTGGTGTGCCAGTCGTTCCACGTTAGATGGCGATAGAGTGTCTTCATCGCCTCACGCCCGCGCACCATGAACGCGTGTGTGCGGTTCACGTTGTAGGGGCGATAGACATGTTCGCTAACTTTGTGAGGAGGGTTCTTGCCGGCGTACAAGTGCTGTCCGCCGAGATACGCCATGCCCCAGTCGGCTGGCAGTTCCGCAATGAACTGTTGCAGCCGATCACAGAAGTCGTCGCCGAATCCGGCGTCGTCTTCAAACACGACGTAGGAGTCGATGTGTTCGAGCAGGCATTTTTCGAGAATCAGCAGATGCGATCGGTAGCATCCCCACGCTCCGTTGCCCGCTCGCCACTGCGGGGGTGTCGCGACGCGGCGGCCGTCGATCGCAGTAAAGCGTTCGGGTTCGGGGAACGGCCACGGTTCGGGAAGCTGCCGCATCCAATCCTGCAGTCGATCGTCACGGCGATCGAGGTTCATCAAGAAGCAGCGTTCAACGATCGAATTCGTCCTCCGGATCGTCCTGGTCTGGTTCGGGTGCCCCTTCGGGGAATTTCCGCTCGTACTTGCGGATGGCAGTTTTGACGAGACTGCGGGCGACTGTTGCTGTAAACCTTCCATGGGGGAGTCCTCTTACTTGAGCTTCTTCGAGTAACCAATCGACGATGGTGTCAATGTTTCGGCGGCAACCTTCGGCACCCCAGTCGTTCATCGTGTCGACACGGGTTTCGCAGTTGCATGTTTCACTCGGCTTGGCAAACCAAGCGATCATCTTCTTGAGTTCGTTGCCGGGGCCAGGCCGGTAGCTGCTCATCTTCAGCGTTGCCGGCATCAGGTTGTCGTCCGGCAGGTAGTTGCGAAGCAGGGCTTCCAACTCGGTGACATCTTGTTTGCGGCGTTTCTTGTTGACCAATGCCATGCCGATCGTGACAACGTTGATCGCGCATGGGTTGTCGTTGGTCTGGCACGCGTTGCAGGCGACTGGCGTGGTTTGCACGCGACAACCGGCGAGTTGGCATGCCACTTCGCATTGGTTGTCGGGTGTTAAATGAGGGCAATGCATCATGCTGTCATCCCCGCTACTGCTCCATCGAATGAACCGGACGAACTGGGTGGGTCACCGGGGTCTTCACAATCGCTGTCAACCAATTCCCAGCCACACGACCAAATCCAGGTGCTGTTGCACGGTTCACTCGATCCGCTGCTGTCTTCGGAAGGTTCCTCGGTTGAATCGCTCTCGCTCGGTCGATCGGATCCGTCGCTGCTATCGGATGCACTTTCACTAGGACGATCAGAACCGTCGCTGGGTGGATCTGAATCGGATGTCGAGTCGTTGCTTTCGGATGGTTGATTGCTGTCGCTGCCAGATGAATCGCCGACGCTCGGATCATCACTAGTGCTGGGACGATCGCTGTCAGAACCATCCGATCCCGATTCGCTCGTCGACCGTGAGGTTGAATCTGAACCAGATCCACTCGATGAAATTGGCACACTGGTTGAGTCATCACTTCTCGAATCGCTGCCAGAATCTGAAGTGCTTGTTGATCGTGAATCGGAACCCGATCCGCTTCCGGATGCTAAATCGCTCTCGCTGCCTGATCCTGACCCACTGCCTGAATCCGATCCGCTGCCTGATGTAGAAACGCTTTGACTTCCGCTGACTGAGGCACTGTCCGAATAAGATCCCGAAGCACTCGCTGAGTAGCTTTGCGAGTCAGAACTGCGGTCGATGCTTGATTCGCTTTGAGAATCGCTTCCCGACTCACTGGCTGACGGCGATGTTGATTCAGATTGCGACTGGGAATCCGATTCTGACTGACTCGATTCAGAATCGCTTGCGCTGCTCGTTGACGAATTCCAACTGTAGGAAGGCACGCTCTCCGAACCTGACTCGCTACGTGATTCACTTTCCGACGTGCTTGATTCAGACTGGCTTGATTCCGATGTCGATGATTCGCTGGTCGACGACTCACTCGCGGATGTGGACGATTGCGAACTGCTGATGGATGGCGTGCTGCTTGATTCGCTTGACTGTGAGGTGGATGAATCGCTTGACGAACCTGATTCGCTTGATTGCGAGTCGCTCGACGACGATTCACTCGCCGATGAACTCGATCCTGAAACACTTGGCAGGCTGATCGACGTACTGGAATCGCTCGATTCGCTTGTCGATGAGTCGCTGGACTGGGAATCGGACGAACTATCTGATGAATCGCTGGATGCGGACGAGGATCCCACGGAGCTTGATGAACCACTGATGCTGGGCAGACTGGTCGATGTACTCGAATCGCTGTTGGATGAATCGCTCGATTGCGAATCCGACGAACTGCCTGACGAACCGCTCGATGCCGACGACGAACCGTCTGAACTGGATGAACTGCTCACGCTTGGCAGACTCGTCGATGTACTCGAATCGCTGCTGACCGACGAATCGCTCGATTGACTACTGCTGTCGCTGCTTGATGAGGACTTGGAACTATCGCTTGAATCGCTGCTACTGGATGCGGACGAACTAAGGGAGGAATCGCTGCTGTCGGATGACGAAGAGTCTGAGGATGAATCGCTGCTGGGTGACGACTTCGATGAAGACGAAGAACTGCCGGAACTGCTACTTGATGAGGGGCTGCTTGATGACGAACCACTGCTCGACGAGGAAGACGGGCTGCCGGACGACGATGAAGACGAGCCGCTACTCGACGAACTAGATCCAGACGAACTGCTGCTGGATGACGACAGGGAACTGCTGGAACTCGACGACATGCTCGACGAGCTTGAACTACTCATGCTCGAACTACTGGACGAGCCACTGCTGCTCGATGAACTTCCCGATGACGAGGATGACGAGGGCGACGAAGAACTGCTGGACGATGAGTCGCTGCTAGAACTACTGCTGGAACTTGAGCTCGACGAGCTGCTGGAGCTTGATGAACTGCTCGAACTGCTGCTTCCGTCGCAACAACGGCAACCGATCGTCAAGTATGCCGACGTGTCTTCGTGGAAGTGGCAGACGATCTGTTGGCTCGCCAACAACGCGTAGTCGCAAACGTTGTAAACCGAAACGGCAGGACCGATCGGCTTCCATCCGCCATCAAACCGTAGCTCGCGAGCCGTTCCCCATGACTTTGCTTTGATACGTTTCGTTGGCTTGCATAGAAGCGTTTGTTTCGGCGGGTCGATCACCCAAGATCGCTGGCCGTCAAATTGCACTTCAAGGTATTGTTTCGGCGAATCGGCGATCGGTCCGCGAATACGCTGCGCCGAGTGATTCCGAGCGGTGATTCGTACTGTGTCGCCTGCCGGATCCTTGACCGCTTCGATCTCGCCTGCTTTATCGAGTTGATAGAGGTCACAGTCTGCGCTGCCGGTCCGCATCCCTCGTCGGCCAGCGATGCCACCAATCGGAACCTCGACAAGGTAAACCGGATCAGCGGGCCGACCGACCCGAACGACTGCCCATTGGTCACCGAGTTGGTTGAGGTCGCGTCGCCAGAGAATCTGTGCCGATCCATCCGGTTTCGATTGCAGTGTGTCACCGGCCGATTCGCCAACATCCGCAAACTTGTGCCAAGTTTTGACGACGTTGACTCGCGCGGCCACAACGCCATCGAACACCACGCGTCCGACTTTGTCTTCCGCGATCGGTTCGATGGCGACCCCAACGCGACCAGTGTGTTCATCTTCTGTAGGCCGAACGCATCGGATTGTCGCGTCGCGAACGAAGCGGGCCAGTTCCATCGGCCCAACGGTCGGATCGGTCAGCGGCGACTCGAAACCAACGATCCCGCCAATTGGGACCGTCGTTGCCGACAGGTTGTGGACGCGAACGGTTGCAGCATTCCGTAAATGCGTGCGTGGACCACCTCCGCCTGGCAGTCGATTGCGATGCGAGGCTTCCGCAGCAACGAGCAGACGGTTGTATTCAGCGGCGGTGATCGCGAACTGATCGCCTGGTTTCACGCGTCGGGTCATCAGTTGATTCCCAACACGTTGAAGTTTCCTCCGTGATAGACCTGCTCAACGTAAGCTGCCTCAGGAACTTGCAGCACGCGATCGCCGACCACTTTCTCGCCGTGCTTGACCCACAAGTAGTCCCAACCTTGCTTCGTGATTCCGGTGATGTTGCCAACCGTCATCGCGAACTCGTTCGGTCGAGCGGCGAAGTGGTAAGTCACGTCGACCCAGTTCTGTTCGTCTTCGCCGCCTTCGCCACCAAGGAACAGAGCTTCACCGGGAGAGAAGATCGACCACGGCGTCGAGTTCACTCGCCCGGTCATCGCAACCATGGCGAGCAGATATCCCGTCGAAACGAACTCAAACTTCTTGCGAACGGAGAATTCAAACGCAGGGACAGTGATGTCAACGCCGGCGACGCCAGAATCGCTAACGCCGATCGCACCGTGATAAACGGGGGCTACGATCCCCGGCGCGGAGTAGATGCCACGAGTCTGCAGCGATTGATTCAGATGGGTTGTCGCTCCGGTTGTACTGAACGAGACCGGATCGAGTTTGGTTTTGTTGATCGTGACGCTAACCAAAGCGTGCTTCTGGTTAATGAACTCCGAGTCGATTTGCAGATACGGAATCAGGTCCTTGTGATTCGCCTTGTAGTATTGATACAAAGAACTCGCAGCGGCAGCCGGATCCACAGCCCCGCCGTTCGTCGCGACGTAGGAAGTGAAATCGGAATGCAATTTCCCCCGCGACGCCTTTTCGGAGAGAGCCGCAACCTCAAAGTTGTATCCACCGGTTGAGAGCGACATCAGCTAAACACCAACCCTCCCGACTGTGAACGTTCAACAAGTCGTCGAGTGTTCTCGGCAGTCTGGATGATTGCCCGCTTCATGTCCTCACTGAATTCGCCACCGGACATCGCAGGCAGTTGTAGCTGCGACGTGCTGCTAGTGATCGCGGAGTCAAACGCAGCGAGTGAACGCCCGACGGAAGCGAATGCTTCGGTAATTGCAGCAATGTCGAGTGTCGGCGCGGTTTCGAGGTCAGACCGACTTTCGGAATCCAACAGATCGGGCTGATTGTTAGCTTCTTGCAAGTCGACCGTCGCATCGCTTTCGTGAACGATTGGCGGATCGACTGATTGCGAATCGGTTTGCACCGAGACACTCGGTGGATTCTGCGCCGGCGACTCGATGTTGATCGGTTTTTGGCTGATCGCGACCGAAGGCGCATTGACCTCCGGAACAACCATCTGGGGCGCGGTGACATCGGGCGTGTCCGACGCAGGTAACTTGACGTCGGGTATCTGAACATCAGGCGAAGCGATAGCCGGATCGCTCGCAGCATTCACGACGACATCTGGCGCGGGCACAACGGGTGCGTCCCCCGCGACTACTTCGACGCTCGGAGCATTAACAACGATGTCGGCAACGTCGTTTCCTGGCTCGCCAATCGGGTTTGGCTCGTTGGCCTGCTCAGGCTGCAGTTTCAATTGTGGCGCGACGATGACTTCGATGGGATCATTCTCTGCCGCAATCGGATCGAGTTTCTTGAGTGGTTCAGGAGCCTTTTGCGGAATCGTCGACGCTCCACTGCCAAGTCCCAAACCACGCGCATCAAAATTGCCGGCGACTTCGGTGCGGTCGGTTTCCGGACCGTTTGCGAACTGGTCCATCGCCGCTTGAGCGTCTGGGTTCAGGTCGAGACGGAGGTCTTTTGCATTGGGAGGTTGCAGCTCGGGATTGTCGATGCCGGGCAGATCGACGCCGGGAATTTCGACTGCGCCGGGCTCAGGCATTTTGGGCGGAGCGACCGGAGGTTCCGGGGGAGCAGCGTCGTCTGCATTTGGCGCAGCGTCCGAAGGGGGCGTCGCATTGTTGGCACGTTCTACGGCAGCATCAAAGTCGGCCTGAGCGGTCGAGATTTGCTCGTCGCGTTCTTTGCTGCGATCTTCAGCCGTGGGCCGCTCTGCTTCGCGTGCGGCTTTCGCTTCCGCTCGCATCTGATCGAGCGTGCGTTGCACCCCGACCGTTGTGTCGTCGATGATTTGTTGACGATTGGACTGCGCCGCGTCGTTTTCGCGAAACTGTTGCTCCTTGGATTGGTCAACAACCGCGTTCTTCGCGTCGGTCTCTTCGTCGATCGCCCGCATATCAGCGTCGATGTCCTGCCCCTCACGAGCCTTGCGACGGGCGTCGAGTTGTGCGGCGATGCCTTTCTGCATTTCGACGCGATTGGCCTCGATCTGCTCCTTTCGCTTCGATCGGCGGCGCTGACGCTCGATGATCGCTTGCTGACGTTGTTGTTCTTCCGCAGCATCGGCCGCTCGAGTGTCAGCGTCAATCTTCGCCATCTCGACATCGACATTGATGTCGTCGTCGAAGAGGCCTTTGAGTTTGATCCATGCTTTCTTGAGGAATCCAACGGTTGAATTCCACATCGACTTCACTTGGCCGACGAACACGGTCCAGGTGTCGGCAAGGTAATCGACGGTTTCAACCCATGCGTTCTCAACGCCGGCCAATGCGTTGATGAGCACTCCGCCGATCTGTACTGACACATCGCCGGCGATGTCAACAAGTTCGTGAAGTTTGAGAAACCCTTTTTTGAGGAACCCGATCGTGTTGTTCCAGCCTTTCTGCACGGCAGACGTGAGAATCGTCCAACCATCGGCCATGAAACCGAGCGTGCTGTTCCAGACGCCAGCGAGTCCCGACAAGGCACCAATCAGAACATCCCCGATCGCGTAGGCGGAATCAGCCCACACATCAGAGATATATTGAGTGAAGTCGGCCCAGAGGCCTTTGATGTAGGTCATCCCTTTGACCCACTGGAGTTTCAAATACGTCCACAGGACCTCGGTGGCCGCAGTGATGTCGCCGGCGGCCAGTGCATTGGCGATCGCACCGAATGCGGCGAGGGTATCAGCTTTGAGTGTCTCGAAAACACCTTTGAGATACTCGACTGCCTGGCCGGCGATCCCAGTTGAATAGAGAAAATAGCCACCGAGCGCGGCGACTGCCGCGACAACGAGGCCCAGCGGCGTGAAGAGAAGTCCAACGGCGGAGACGATCACGCCGATCGAAGCACCGATGAATGAAAAGATCGACGCGAGTCCACCGACTGCGAATGATGCAACGGCAGCGAACGAACCGAGGGCGAACAATGCCGCGCCGATCGTGAAGATAGCTACGGCGCTCGCCGCAGCGATCTTCACGATCTTTTGGTTCTTGTTGATCCACTCGATCACTCCTGACGCCGCGCGACTGAAGGCTTGCACCATCGTCGTGACGCTGCCTTCGAGCGATTCACCGATGGCGATCGCGACTCCCTCGATGGATGATTTGAGGATTCGGAACGCTCCGCCGAGTCCGCCTTCCATTTCTTCAGCGGTTTTGCCAGCGATGCCGCTTGCCTTTTGCAGTTCGGAATACAACTCGCGGGTATCGGAAACGCTCTTCCCGATCGAACTGGCCGCGGTGATGCCGAGCAGTCCGAAAACCTCGTTCAGTTTCTCAGCTTTTTCGGCCGTTCCCATTTTCGCGGTTGCTGCAGCGACTTCGCCAAGAATATCGACGAGTGATCGAGCGTTGCCCTTCGCGTCCTTGGTTGTGACGCCAAATGTAGTTTTGAACTTCTCGCTTTCGGCGGCACTGATCGTCAGCAACCGTCGCATTGCGTTACCGGCAGAAGAGCCCTGGATGCCCATGTTTCCGAGCGTGCCAAGGATAGCGAGCGTCTCTTCGAGGCTCATGTTCGCGTCGGCGGCGACCGGGCCCGCGTAAGACAACGCCTCGCCGAGAGATTCCACCGTATTAAACGACTTGTTTGCGGCAGCGGTCAGGCCATCGGAAACTCGTGTCGCTTCGCCAGCTTCCATCCCGAACTGGCGAATCGTCGCAGCCATGATCCCAGAGGCCTGCGTTGCATCCGTGCCAGTGGCACGAGCCATGTTCATCACGGCGGCAGTCATCTTCTCGATCTGCTCCGGTTTGAATCCGGCGCGACCAAGTTCGGTCATCAAAGATGCGACTTCGCTGGCAGAGTAACTTGTCGTTGCTCCGAGCTTCTTCGCGGTGTTGCGAAGTGACTCAAGTTGCGATCCAGTCGCCTGGGTGATCGCAGCGACGCCCCGCATGGCGTCGTCGAAGCTGGAGAAGATGGCGACGCTGCCGGCCAGTGGTGCCGCCGCAGCCGCCCCGAATCCCATCAGTTTGGTGCCAAGCAACCGCGTCGACGCACCGAACGATTCCAGACGCTTCTGAGCCGACCGCAAACCCTTTACAAATGCTGCATCCTTGGTCAGCAGTTCGACGTAGGCGGATCCGGCTCGGACTTGGGACATGGAGAATCGTTCTCACGGGGTTGGAATCGTGTGCCAAGCAGATGGGCGACTTGTTCAACAGTGGCTTTCACCGGAACGGACCGCGTGACTGTGTAGGGATTGAAGTCATCGGGCTTGAACGGTTTCCGGCGACGCTTTCGATCGCGATTGATTTCGGCAGTCAGCGCCATCACGCTGCTGGCGATGTGCCAGTCGTGCTGGCGTTTCGCTTCGGCCATTTGGACAAGCTGTCGAAGCGTCAGTGGTCCGGGGTCGACTCCGATGATGCCGGCGAGTCGGATGATGAGTCGCTCAATGTCGGCACCGCGAGTTTGCGCTCTAGGTCCTCCACAATCCGGTCCACCAGATTCGGATCGTCCAGTCGCTGCTCGATCGCCGCCAAGCCCCGCGTCTCGATCATCTTCTGCTTGTCGGCCGCCTTCCGCAGAAGACGGCGACGGGACTCCGGGAAGTACGCGACCAACGCATCGACCAATGCCTTGCATGCTTCGTCGATCGAGTCGCCAGCCAGGCCCTCGGCGAACGACTCGTCGTCAACGTCTTGTTGGTCAGCTTGTGGTTTGCAGATGGCGAACAACACATCGCCCAGCAACAATGGGTCGCTCGACAACCGAGTGACCAGGTCACCGTCGATCGCGTCGAGCAATCGCACGTCGGTGAGAGCCTTCACGCGGCGAAGCGTGGTGTTGTCGATATCGACGATCCAGACGCGACCGCGACGATCAATGAATTTCTGCATGGAGTTCCATTCCGAGGATTACTTAGGGCGTGCCGCTACCGACGTTCATGCCGCTGCCGGACGATGATTGGGTTGGTTTCAAGGTGACGTCGGCCGACACGACTTCTTCAAGGTTTTGATTGACATTGAAGTTCATGACTTCACATGTCAGCGTCAGCGAGCCACCGGCATCAGAAATGCCAACGTCTGTCGGCGTTCCGCTGCTCCATAAACCTTGCAGCATCCCGAACGCGGTGTCGCCGTTCTTATTGAGCACCGTGAATTCGATGGACGCGTCTTTCAGAGTGCCGACTGTGGCTCGCCAGCCGTTGTTGTCACGAGTCGATGCGTCGGCCTCGGCCTTTTCGAGATTGACCGTCAAGTCTTTGACGTTCTTGATCTCGGCCCCGTCGATGGTCAGAACGGCATCGAGACCGAGTTTCACTTCTGCTGACATGTTTCGATTCCATCCTGGGTCGAGAGACTATTTCACCGAGTCGCGCCAGAACTTTGGCAGGCGAGCTTGGTTGGCGATGAGGGCTGGTTTCATGAACGGGCGTTTCGGATAGCGTCGTGGCTTGCCGGCTCCACGTCGTTCGTTCTCTTCTTCGATCAGTCGTGTGGCTCGGTTGGCTTGAGAGACCGTCAGCAACTTGATGCGGGCGAACTTGCCGGGCTGTTTCGCTCGGATCGGACCGTGCTCGCCGACGCGAAACCGATGTCGCTTCAGTTTGCGTCGCTTGGTAACAACGCCACCGAATTCGTGCAGGTTCCATAACCGGCCAGCGATTTCATTCACCGGACCGATGACGGCTTCTTCGCGTTCGCGGTCCACCTCGTAGCGGAGTACGCGACGAAGCATTCCGGTCGGCGAACTGGGCGGAGATCCGGGGTTGGATGGCTTCTTGCGTTTGCGGATGGATCGTTTGGCGGTTGTCCGGACAGTGCCAGCTGCATGACCGAGGCTTTTGAAGGTCGCTTGGTTGACCTTCTTTTTCAGTTGGCCCGGTGTGAAATGCACGCGAGCCCGAATGTGCATCATTTCGCCAGCTCAAACGTCAACGAAAGCAGACTCGTGAATTGGTTGAACTGAGTCCAATGCTCGGAGGAGTACAGGACGGAGTTTTCAACTTTGATACAGCGGGCCGCCACGAACGAATTGAGTCGTTTGAGCCGGAAGTAGTCGGCCAGTTCTTCGACAAAGAACACCAGCGGGTCAATCTCTTTGGCATCGCCCTTGCTGAACTTCTTCTGAACTGCGACGTCGATTGTCGCGTGATACTTGTTCGACGCACGATCGAGCGGCAGGTATTCAACCTCGCGAGGTACAACGGTGACCCGCAGTTCCTTCATGTCTTCGAGATCGAAGTTGGGGACGTAGAGTCGCTGCGCGGAGAGGTTGGTCTTGCTGAAAGAGCCGGCGTTGATTTCCGCGACGACGCTTTCGGCAATTTGAATGACGGTGGCAGGCGTTGCTGTCATGTGATCGTGTCAACCAGTTTGGTGTGGATGCGGAGTTTGACGCGAAAGGGATCGCTGTATCGCCATGGCGGCTCATTCCCGATCGACATCAGCTCGTAAACGAAGGTCGTGTCGCCATCGGTTTCAAGGATGCGATCGCCACGTCGGGGCCAAGTGCCGATGTCCGATTGCAGCAAGTCCTTCGTGTTAATCAGAAAGTCGCGGACCTGAGCACGCGTGATGACACCGTCACCGTCGTCCTGTTCGTATTCCGACTTGCCGATCGTGGCGGTTAACTCGACGGAGACATCGTCGCGTTGATAGACCACGTCTTGCGAGGCATGCTTGGTCAGCTTCTCAGCCAACCAGGACTGCCCGCGATGCAGCATGTCGGTCACGATTTGCGTGCCGCTGGTTTCGCTGGGGCTTTCAACAATGTCGATGCCTTATCACTCAACTCGTCCAGCCACGCTTCGTTGGATCGCCGTTGGTACTCGCTGGCGATCGCATCGGATTCCTCCTGCAATTGCTGCTCACGCAGATTGACTGGAGTTGCTGGCGATTGAAAGGGATTGAGAACGCTAGCTGCCTGATTGCTGTCCTTGTCACGCGTTTTCGATGGCAACAAGGCGACGGCAATCAACAGCAACACCACGACGGTTGCGATTCCGGTTAGTAACGTCATTTGCTCACATACCTCGCTTGATGAGAATGAATCCGAGTAGAAAGACGGCAAGCACGATCATCGCGATGGTTGCCAGTTCGCCTGCCGATGCCCAAAGCAAGGCATTGCGAGTTTCGTTCGCCCTGTCGAAGAGAACGTCACGCACACCATCGCGATCTCGGTTACCCGGTCGCCAGCCGTCGGTCGGTTCAACCGGACAGTACCCGTCGGGGCAGTCCTCGGAGTTGAGTTGCAACTTCGGCGAGATCGCGTCGTCCCACGAATAGCCTCGCGTCTTCAGTGCGCCAGTCTTTTGGGCTTGCCGAGTCTGTTGGTAAAGTTGATAGCCCTGGTGAAGATCGGCGTACAACTCAGCCGCCGTGGCCGGCAACATCGTTCGGCCTGCCGCATGAACGTGTCCGCCTGTGTTGTCCTGAAACAGCACGACAGGAAACTGTTCGACGGGAACAATGCTGGCGAATCGCGTTTGATAGAGTGCATTTCCAGACGTGTAGACCTGGAAGTCACAGTCCGTCCGTAGCTTATACAGCTTCGGATCATGGTTGAACCAATCGAGTAGTTGCTTGCTCTTCGCATCACTGCCGATAAACAAGGCGATTTGATACTTCTTCTTTGATGGTTGAGGTTGCGGTGCTGCGACCGGCACCACGGGTTGTGGAGCAATCGTCGGTGTGTAGATCGTTGTCGGCTCGCATGTCGGACAGATCGAAACCGACTGCTGTTTGATCTCGCCTTGAGCACTCAGGTTTACTGACTGCGGCTCGTCAAGCTTTTCGATCCTGCCTACGCGCGGAGCAGGCGGCACGGCATTGGGGACACTCCAAGCATCGTCGTCGGGCTGGACGGTTGGACACGGACGAAGTGCCGTGAACACGGTGCCAAGGAGTACGGCGTGAATGATCGCCAACGCGACGAGCCCCAGGCTCAATCGAATCCGAATTCCATCGTTCATTGAATCACCTCATAACTTCGATAGGGCAGGGAACTGGCTGGGTCGTCGAGGACCGTGAGTGCGAATCCGCCATAGCCAGCCCAAAGGCGAACGAACTGTTCGCGTGGCGTGAGTTCAAACCGGCCGGGATAGTTGTTGTCGAGAATCGCTGCGTATTGCCGTCCGTCCCGATTCACCCAGCCGACGAAAGTGCAACAGTGGGCTGGCTTCCACCACAGAATCGCTCCGCGTCGTGTCGCCGTTGCCCAATCGAGAAAACGCGGGTCGGCTTTGATCGTGTAGCTGTAGTCGATGTCGGCCGCATTGAGTCGGCTTCGCAAACGCGAGTCATATTCACCGTCGCTGTACGTCGACCGCCAACGTTCGCCGAGTTCAAACTCGTTGAGCCAACGCAAGTGATTAACCAGCGACGCGTGAACGCAACTTCCTTGATTGAGTTTGCCGGTCCAATTGCGTTGATGCAGCTTGTTGGGCAAGTTGGCCGCGGGTTGCTCCGGCGCGGGGGCTGGAAGCGGACGCACCTGGATTGGTCGCTCTGGCAAACAACCGCTCGCCAGACACAGGACGCACGCGGCAATGATGGCTCGCAGTGTTGCGTTCATGCAGTGAGTGCTCCTTAACTCTTGAAAATGACCCATAGGATCGGATTGATTTGTTCGACTGTCGAAACGAAGCGAATGGGCAGTCCACACATCACTTCCGGCTTCAAGTAAAGCGGCTTGGACGTGTTGAAAAGTTTGCTGCCCGTTGTGGACGAGCGAACGTAGTAACCGAGCTGCACGATTTCTTCGTCTGGCAATAAAGCTTGCACCCGCCACGTCGCTTCAGTCGAAGCGACGGCGATGCAGAAGCACGTTGCGAACGGCGATGCCCTAAGCCACTGGCTGGTCTTGCGGTCGTCGGCGAACACGAGACGTTCGATCGCCTTGGCCCGGTCGGCCGTTACTTGGCTGATCGACGCCATGACCACCCTTATTGACTCAGTCGAACGCGGACGGTCGGTGTGTTGGTGCCAGCGGAAAGCACGGCCTTGCCGAGCAGCTTGTTGCCGGTCGCAGTCGTCACCGATTGGCCAGCGGTCGCGTCCCAGTACACCTTGGCACCGGCCGACACCGAGATCGCGGGATCCTTGGCGACGTCAAAGACCCCTTCGACGCTGATTGCGCCCAGCACGTTGGCTTTGATGTCGTGTTTGGTGATGCCGACCAGTTCGCCTTGAACGACGACACTGCCGGCAGGGAGGTCGGCGTCGGGTGTGTAGTCGACCGCCGCTCCCTCTTGAACAAAATCTGCTGCGGACATGAGAACCTCAAACGAGAATGGATGGTTTTGTTTCGACGACAGGCAAGATGCCTATCCCACGGATCACGCTTCGCCGGTGACCTTCACTGCGGCGCGGTGATCTTGAGAATTCACACCGAAGTCGATGTAGGAGCGGAATCCCATGCCGAGCATGTTCGGAGGCATTTCGACTCGTTCGATCACCGGCGTGCGACGACCATTGAGGAAAACGATCTCGAACGCAGGCAGGATGTTTGGGTTGGCGAACAGAAACCAAGCCTTGCCGCTCGCGCCGGTGTAGTACGAGTCCGACAAATGCGGGGTGCTGATGACGCGGTACTTGTTGCGGTGCGGGTTGTCGACGGGAATCTTGGTCGGTGAGCCCTGAGCGTCGATCATCAACTGAGCTGAACCCATCAGCAGTTCCGCCTCGGTTTCCAGCTCGACTGGAACGACCAAGTACTCGGGCCGAATGTTGATTGGCTTTTGATCCTTCGGCTTGTTGCCAGGGCCAGCCTTCTGTTTACGGAACGTGGTCTTGGCAACGGTCAAACTGTCCGGCCCGAACTTCGTGTCGGTCCCAGTGAGCAAGTTGCCATTTCCGCCACTGAAGAATCCCGCGTTCTTGAGCAGTAGTGTGAAGAACAAGTCGTCGATTGACTCGGCACCCGAGCGTCCCATTTGACGCGGGATGTCCATGAAAGCCGACAAGTCATCGTTGATGATGTCTTGCCGAGTCAGCATCAAGATTTGACCGTAGGTGTCCGCCTTGTTGCTGTACTTCTGCTCGGACAACTTGCCGTGTTTCAGTTCACCGTCGGGAGCAACTTGTTCAAACCCGCCCGTTCCGAGCAAACGGTAGCGTGAGACTTCCTTGAAGTCGGACACGGTGCCGACGCTACACAGATCAAATGCAGCGATCGGCGTGTTGGTGTAAGCCGCCAGCAGCGTCTTGTTCATCACGTTTTCGAGGATGCTCGGCAGGCTCATCGTTGAGAACCCAGCACGGATCGTCGCGGTTCCGTCACCAAAGACACGCGGTACGTCGATGCCTTCCATGCGAGCGCACTCTGCGACCAGCTCTTTCAAACCAATGTTTCGCATCGGATCAGCCTGGTTCAAGGTGCGTTCACCATAGCTGGCAAGCAACGTTTTTTCGTCAATACCGACCGACAAACATGCCGCGGCTTCGAGGATTTCGCGAGTGAATCCGGGTTTAGACGTACCTGACTCAGGAGCTTTCGGTCGTTCGCTTCGCAAAACAGTCAACTCCGTTTTCGTGACACTCCATCCTTGTTCAATCGCATCGGCCTCGATTGACGCGTGTTTGTTGTCACACACCTTGCGAATCCCGGCGATGCGACGCGACTCGGCCGCGGCCTGAGCCCGCATCTCGGCAACCGGCGATGATCCTTGATTGGATTTGGGCTTCGGCTTCGTGCTCATGTTCAAACTTGCGTTAACGGGTTCGAGGTCGTCGGTTTCTTCGTCCGTGTCGGTTGATTCGTCGACGTCGGCGTAGTTGCCAGCGGCGACGCGGGCCTCCGTATCGTCGTCGGCTCCGAGAGCGACGAACGAAACCTCGCCGAGCGTTGACTTGCGAGCGACATAGACCGGCCCTTTGAACTCGCGGCCGTTGGCGTTCGCCGTTTTTCCTTCAGGGATGAAGACAACCTTATCGGCACTCGCACCCAGTGAGGCTTGCCAGGGAAAACCGTTTTCACTGGTCGCGATCACTTCCTGAGCCGTCGCACCCACGCCCGAAATCACGCCAGCGACTTCGAGCGACTTGTCAGTGATCGCGATGTCGTCCGTATGCCCAACGATGCTGCCACGATCGTGGTCTTTCAGAATCGGACGAGACTTCCGAGTCACACGCAGACCGGCTAGGTCAACAACGACCGGATATGGCCAACCGCCAAGCCGCATTGCACCACCGGTGTAGGCGGTCATGGAGAACTTACGCAGCGAAGGCTTGCCCTCTTCCGGCGTCTCGGCGGCAGCGAGCGTGATCGTCGCCGCGTCATCACAAACGATTCGCAGCGAACTTGGGACGGATTCGGCGTCGGCTTCAAGCGGCGCGTGCTGTGTCTTCGGCATTGTCTTCCGTGACCTTGGTTGAGGATTGGGGTTGAGTTTCATCGCTGGCCGACAGACCAAGCTCACGCATCAGCGACACTTCTTTGGCCCGCTGTTTGAGTTCCGTCTCCCAATCACGCCCCTGCCGCGCGAATTCGATGGCCAGAGTTGTCGTATGACTGGCGAGACGGATCTTTTGAGCATTGGCCTCTTTGGCGGGATCCACATGCTCGTGACCATCCCAGAACCATTGATGCTCGAACGTAGAATCGAGTGTGCGAAGCGAATTGGGCAGATAGCCCTCGATGAGAATGGCTTCGCGAAGCCAAGCACTCAACAAGCGATCCAGTACGACGCGAGCGAGTTGGGTTTGCTCAACTCGGATCGACTTGAAGTAGGTTTGGTGATCGAGACGCCCTGACGCGTAGTTGTATCCCGAAGAATTACCGGCGGCGACGTTGAAGGGCATATTCAAACAACGAGCGATCTCGTTGAGAATCTCTTTCTTAAACTCGGCGTACGTCGTACTGGGCTGCTCCGACTTCATCTGAGCCATCTTCCAGCCGCCGGGCATTGTGAGCAGCATTCGCTTCTCAAGTTCGATCGGCTCGAACGGCTCGGCGGAGTCGGCTTCTCCATTCGCCGGAGCGTCGGTGTACAGGATGCCGGCGAACTCGGCAGCAGTTTCGGCGGCGGCAAGTACTGCCAATGTGAAGCGTCGCAGTTGCGCGAATAGAGGCAACGCTGGCGTGATGTCGGGAATGCCGCGAATTTGTCCTGGTCGATCGCAGCGAAAGTAATGCAGCACTGCAGCGGCCGGCACCGTGTCGAATTCTTCGTCGATCGTGAATGTCACATCGCCAGGATGTTCACGCAGGACGTCGTAAGTGATCGGGTTTCCGTCGTCATCAAACTGAATGCCGTCGATGTATCGCGAGCGGTCAGCAACCAGTGTTGGTGAGGCAACTTGGTCCGCCTCGATCAATCGCAGATCGAGTTTTACTTTTGCGTCGATTCGCTCGTTGCTAGTCAGCAACCCGAACGATTCACCGTCCGAAACACGAGCAAGCCGCATCGTCCGCAGCTTTTCGGCCAATCCAACCGCCTCGGCCCACCCAAAGAATTCCGCCTCGACGAAACGATTCGCGGCATCGTCCGGTGTCAACATTTGCAAACGCGGCCCGGTGCCAACCACGTCATTCGCCAGCGTCAGCGTGATCCCGCGAGCGTAACTGTTGTTGGCAACCTCGTATCGCGACCGATTACGAAGCGTACGTCGCACGTCCGTGCTATTCGCAGCCGCAGCCGACAATCCGTCGGCACGCGACCAATGTTTCATGTTGTCGAGAGTCGTATTCGCGGCATCGTACTTCGCACGAAGCCGCGAAAAGAAGGGCTGCCGGGATGAGCGTCCCGGCGCGGATGAAGAGCGGGAAGGCCCACCACGCCATGCTTGCTCGATAATCCCTGACAACATCTTCAACATCCGTGTTGTAATCCTATTGCCTTCCCCGGCAGCCCTATGCACTTCGCAAAACGGAAAGAAAAGAAAGATCAACCAGCCGACGGCGGCACGAACTTGTTAAAACGCAAACCACGATTCGGCTTACGAACCGCGTCCTTGCCAGCGAGATGCTTGTCCGCAGCGATTTGCTCAGTCAGCTTGTGCTGTTCAACCGAACCGGCATCGCCAAACGCTTTCGCCGGCCCCGATGCGTTCTCGCGAATCTCGTCTTTGAGGTCGTCTGGCATTTCGTCGTAACCATGAGGTGAAACCAATGTCTCTCTCAGGGTTACTTAGGCGAAGCGAGTGGTAGGTAAACCAAAAAATGTGCTGCGAAACGAGCATCCTCCTCTGGTATCTCTCGCGAGGAACCACAATTCGCGTCCCAAAGCGTCGCTAAATGACACCCAAAGTCCGAGAACAGTAAGAATGCTCCGGTGTCGGCCGCCGGAGCGCGCAATGAGGCGGATCCCGGTGTGTTGGATCATCTGTGCCTGCGATTCTGTTCCTGTAAAACGCATTGCGAAATCTTGTCGTGCGAACGTCTTTTCCGGATGACGTTGACGAGTGGCGATGGGGATACCGACAAAATCTGCCGTCGGTGTTACAGTTGCATCTGGCAACTTGAACTTCGTTGGGGAATCCAGACAAATATGTCAGACACGATCAAAATCGAAGAAATCGACGGTCGTATCGATTTCGCCGTGCTAACGATTAGAGATGACGAATTCCGTGCCGTGCTTGATCGGTTCAAGCCGTCTCGCACCGTGCTGGGTGGAAAGCTTATCTATGAATTCGCGACTCTCACGAACCGAATTGGCGAGGAAATCACCGTTGTTGTTTCGCGGACAATAGATCAAGGTCATGGTGCCGCTCAGACTCATGCACACAGCATCATTAGTGACCTTTCTCCGTCTTGGTTGGTTCTTGCGGGAATTGCCGGTGGTTGTCCGGACAAGGAATTCACGCTCGGCGATGTGCTTCTTGCGAGCCGTCTAATTGACTTCTCGGTTACTGCAGCAATACAAGACGAAGGCCTAGAGTTCAGGACGACTGGCGGTCCCATGCACCGGGACGTTGAACGCCTTCTTGGTTGGTTACCGGCAAAAGGTGACACTCTTGGCCCATGGAATTCCAACGAATCGCTCAATGCAGCGAAACCACGGATCGAACTGCCCAGTTCCACTGAAGATACGAGCTTGTACGGTCCGACCGACTTCCGAAAAAAAGTGCTTGACGCAATAGAACACCATTTCCCCTCGAATGGCGATCTGCGGCCGCCGATTTTCCGGCCAGATGTACTTGCAACTTCAAACGTACTCCTCAAGCAATACGAATTGCTTGAGGAATGGAAGAAGGCAGCACGGCAAATCTCTCATGTTGAAATGGAGGCAGGGGGTGTATACCACGCCGCCCGCCACGGAGGCGAGCACGAGATTCCGCTACTCTGCGTCCGCGGGATCAGCGACATCGTCGGATATAAACGCAGTGGTGAGTGGACAAACTTCGCGTGCCAGTCGGCTGCCGCACTATTCCAAGCGTTACTCATCCAGTTACCGAGAGATGTTTGGGGTAATTCACTGTCTAACAGTCGGCAAATCTCGGTCGGGCCAGAAAGTGCTCGCGAGAGTACGATGCCGACCGTGGGAGCTATGTCCGCCGCATTCAAGCAGTCGTCGCAGACGCTGATGTCAATGGTAGTTGACGATGACGAGCGAATCGAGCGTGTCGAAGAAAATGAGATTGAATCCACACTTAATGAAAAGACAACAGCCTTACTCCTTGGTCCACCGGGTAGCGGAAAAACGTGCCTTCTCGCAAAGGTAGCGCAAGATGCGACTGATCGCGGCCTTGTCACGTTAGCTTTGAAGGCGGATATGTTCCCGCATGATCTTTGCTTTGGCGAATGGGGGAGACGAGTCCTCGATTTGGATGTCGCTTTGTTTGACGCCGTAAAGGCAGTGTCTACAAATACATCCGTGTTGGTCGTTGTCGATCAACTCGATGCTCTTGCGAGTACAGTTGATCTTACGTCGAGTCGGCTGAACGAAATCGTCGAGTTTGTCGCCCGATGTTCCGAGCTACCAAATGTGTCTGTTCTTTGTTCGTGCCGCGACTTCGATTACACGTATGACACTCGTTTTCGCCGGCTAAACTCCAAGACAATCTCGCTCGCTCTTCCTACGTGGGAAAGTGTCTCCGAACGTCTCACCAGCCAGGGCATACCCAACGCCAATGATTGGTCGGACGAATTCAAGGAAGTTTTGCGAACTCCTCAGCATCTCGGTGTATTTCTCCGAAGCTACTCCGATACTGGGAATGTGTCGCCGTTCGACTCTTACCAAACAATGCTCGGTGACTCTTGGTCACGCGCCGTCGTGTCGAATGAGGAGCGACAACTGCTCCAAGACCTGACGAAAAAGCTAGTAGCGACCGAGTCAATTTGGACTCCCCTCGTAAGTTTTCAAGAGTGTTCGTCAACAATCACAGCACTGCAGGCAAAAGGCATCTTGCGTACAGAAGACCAATCTCTTGGTTTTGCACATCAAACTCTCTTGGAGTATGCGAAGGCACGGTTCTTCACGGAGTCTGAAGTTTCGCTCTGCACGTTCGTATTGGAGTCAGGACGGCAAGATTCCGTTTTAGTGAGACCAACGGTTTGGTCCGTGCTTACATATCTACGTCGTGCGGACGAACGCCGCTATCGCGAAGAGATCGAACGTCTTTTTTCCAGCGAACTGCGGTTGCATCTTCGATTTCTTCTGATTGATTTCGTGTGCCGTCAAGACAAACCCCATGAGTTTGAAGTTGCCTTGATCGGAGTGCGACTCTCGCAACCGGACGAGCGTACTAGAATCTTGATCGCGATTCGCGGCAAAGAGCGATGGTTTCGTGCATTTCATGCAACGCACTTTCCAGATATCATGCGACTGGAGCCTTACGATCAATGGCCGATGGTCGCATTAGTATCTGAGTCATGGGACTTCGCCTTTTCCGAGTGCCTCAAGCTTGTCACTAAACATTGGCTGCCGCACGAAAAATTTGACCAGCTGACACACCGAGTAATTCGTGAATGCGGACGCTGGACCGGCGAGACAATTGCAGTCGTAAATCGACTCATTGATCGCGACAACTCGGACGAAGCACCATATTGGATCGAAGACCTTGTAGCGACTGTTTCCGCGAGTGCACCAGAAAAAGCGGGAGCACTCTTCGTTCGTGCAATGACGAGAATCGAATCGAACTTAGATGCGTCCGATCGTTCCCCAAGCCGCTATGACAGTCCAATCGAGCGATCAAAGGGATGGTACGACTTACCAGAAATCGCGAAGGCGTCGCCGTCAAGCTTCTTGTCTGATGCATGGCCATGGGCTGTCAAGGCAATTCAAAAACACCATAAAGAACACGTTGGATCGGTGCTTTATTCGTACGCTGGGTATTGTCTGGCGATGGAGGAGAACGAATGGCGTCGTGAGTCGTCTGTCCTTACGGCGATAGACGCGGCAATTGATGCGGTATCACAGGATGATCCAAAACAATTCATCGAGATTACTGAACCAACTTGGCGATCTGAAAACGCCGTTGTCCATCGACTCATCTGTCGCGGACTCGTCAAATGTGCAAGATCGCATCCTGGCAAGTGCCTTGATTACCTACTCGGCGATCGCCGACGAATGTCCGTTGGACGGTACGCCGAAACGCGTCAGTCAGACTCCGTTGCTGTAATAAAAGCTATTTACCCTGCATTGGACAAATCGGAACAGACGCGTCTTCTTAACGCGATCCGAAGTTGGTCAAAGTATAGGGATGATGTAGACCAATGTGAGGATCAAAAAAAGTGGGACCGCGAAGACCGGCTTCATTTACTAAGTGCGATTCCTGGCAATCTGCAGTCCCCTGAGCTAGCGAGTCAGATCGCAGACGAAAAGATAGCGATACCAGAATGGGATCGGGAGCGAATTCGGTCGCGTAGTGGGTTTGTCCGCCAAATACCACCAATGACAACCGATGAAATGCGATCGGCTAGCGATGCAGAAATCGTTGATGCGTTCAGTAAGCCTACCGTCGATCGGTCTATGCGAGAGAGGAAGGAAATTGATGGCGGATGGGAAGAACCTGGTGATGCTACGGCATGCGAGGGTGAGCTCGCTGAGTTAACCAAGGAGAACCCACGACGTGGCATGGCGATTATGCGAACACTCGCGAATGCCGGGCGAGTTCAACATGTGGGGCGTGCGTTTCGAGCGCTTGGTGAGTCGGATATTGCGTCACAGGACATATTTGATTTCATCGTCGAGATTGAGCCGTACGGACGGACGTCTGAGGATTTCCGATACGACGCTTCTTTTATGCTCTACCATCGGAGTGAGCGCAAGATCGGACTGCCAGATGAAATATGCGATTTGCTCGAAGAGTGGCTGCAAATGCCATGGGATCATGAGTCAAGCACTTTGGTCAAAAGTGACCCGAAGCCCTGGGAAGGAAAGGAGACTATTCTTTGGGAGCGGACTGGCGGCATCTTGGATACCGACAAGTCATTCTTCACTCTGATGGCACTTACTGCTGGCCTACTCGATGGAACCCCACCCGATTTCGACGAATGGATTCGCGTGTTAACTGAACATCTGAGTCGAGAAGTCTCATCGTCAACATGGCAGACGTTTTGTCCGGAGCTTCGCTGGTTGAGACTTGAGACTTGTGATCGTGACGATGCTCGCACGCTGTTGACGACCGTTTTTTCAAAATTTCCAAGTCTCCCAAGGACTGCGTCAGGTTTGCGTTTGATTGCTTATGTGAGTGATCTTCTTGAAGAAACCGAAATGCAGACGCAGTTGCGTTCTATGCGGAATTCGGACGATGCGTTGACGCAGCAAGGCTACGGTGAGTTGCTGACTGTACTCGCGATGCGGGAGGACGAGCACAGATGGGCAAGCGAATGGCTAGATGCTGAGCTTGCGAGCGTATCAGGCAATGCTGCGTTAGAACCGGTTGCAGTTGGCATCGGATTTGCCGCTTCACGTCTTTGGAGCGAACTTGACCAACCAGGCAAAGCATCATCCATACTCGTCCAGCTGTTGCGTTCAAGTAGCGAGAAAGTCTGGCATGCCACTGGTACTGTATTCTGGATGAGCAAATCCATAGAGGCCGGAGAGCCCACTGAAAAACTACTTGGTGCGTTTGCAAATTACCCCCTCGCTCTCGATGCGCGTGCGACCTCGGAAATGCTTGAGCATGCCTGTGCAATCCTGCCCCATTGTCGTTCCGCAATTCTAAGAGTCTGCCAAGCATTGGTTGAGACTCGGTATGAAGAACTAAAACAAATGGGATTTGACGCATACACCGTTGGACCATCACTCGTGGAGGTTTCAATGACGCTTCAGCGATTCCAGGACACAAGGTCCGGTGGGCTCGCATTGCTAGAGAACCTGCTTCGAGCTGGCTTAGACGATGCAGATGCCGTTCTTGATGAAGTTGACCTTCATCCAAAAGGAACGAAAAGCAAACCCCGACGCCCGCGACGAAAAAGACGCCGCAAGAGCTAGTCCCCATGATCGCGTCAACAAATAGGGATGAGAGCATTCAAAATGCTTCGGGTTCATTGTCCGACTCAGATTGGAGAATCATCAAAGCGAGCGAGGTTCGGCAACTTCCGGCGTCCAATTGAATCCGTGAACTCTACATGGTTTGGAGACTTAAGCGTTTTTTGCGATGCACCGCCAGAACGCACCGGTGGCCGACGCCGGAGTAATTCAGAATCGGGAATCGCCTACCGAAAACGATTTAGATCATCCCCTCCGCCTTTGCTGAAGTTCCTTGAAACTAACTCGTCCTCGTCGAATTCCAGCCCGATTGTCTGTGCCAAACAACAACGCCCCTTGCATCGACGACGCGACGGCGGTGCCGACTAGGCAGTCGAGCCAGTGGTTGTCAGGTTGCTCGGGGCGGGCTTTCCATTCGTCGACGGTTCGGCCGCGGCCTTCGGTTTTGATGTAGTACTCGGCGGTGATTTGTTCGGCGAACATTCGGTGTTGCTCGGTACGGTCTCCGAAGATGGAGAGGCAGCCTCGGTCGCCCATGGCGACCGCGAGTCGTGCGTGCGTGAAGGACTTCCACCAATTTGTGTCGTAGATGACGTGGCGAATGGCTCGCTTGCCGTGGACCGAGGGTACTCGCCAATTGAGACCGACGCGATCGCCGGGCCGGCGTTTGTATTCGCTGAATGGACTGGACGATGCGCCGACGAAACGACCGTGCGAGGGAAGTAAGATTGAGGCGTGTGGGCTTTGTCGGCAGAACTGGTAGACGACGTTGGTGGAGTGGCCCCAGTTGGCGTCGATGAGGCAGCGTTCGATCTTCATCGCTGCGCCATCGTCGCGTTGCCATTCACGGCCTAGCAAGTCGGTGGTTAGCTTTTCCATGCCGGCGTAGAGCGAACCTTCGAGACCCGTGCCTTCGGTGGCGAGTGTGTGCCGGGCGTCGCGGAGCGTGAAGTAGGAGCGTTTTTGGTCGGGGAATGAACCGTAGTCGACGATGTAGCCAGTGAAGTCATCTTCCCAAGCGGCGACGACGTAGAAGAGCAGTTTGCCTTGGACGTCGATGAATGCGGTGAGGTGATTGGCGGCGATGGGGATACAGCACCGATCCATTCCGTTGATCTTCTTCGCGACCTGCTCGGCGATGAGTTGGTCGGCGTCGACCGTTTCGGCGGGCAGCGGTTCGTTTTGGTATTCGGCGAAGAACGCAGCTTCGTCTTGAAGCTTCAAGTTCATCGCGTGTTGGATCGCGGAGAGTTCGTCGTGGTTGAAACGTTCTTTCCATGCGACGTCGGCACCTTCGTCCATCGCTGTCTTGTTTTTGCGATAGAACTCGGTGCCCGCCGCTCCGCCATCGCCGGCACGCAATCCTTCGGCACGGATCTCGGCGTAGCGTTCCCACAAAGTTTCGTTGGTGGGAAACGAATTGACCATTCGCGTTCGCGAGCCGTTCCATTCGGGATGCTTGTCGCGGTCGAGAATGCTGTCGGCCATATCGCCAGGGCGAATGACCGTGCACGGCATGATGCCGGAGATCTTTTTGCCTGGGCCGGCGAGCCCGAGTACCGCGCCAGCGAGGATCGCTTCGCGGTTGGCACACTGTGATAGCGAACGAGCGGACTCGTCGGTTTGCGGGTCGTCGAGCACGACTAGGGACGGCCGAACGGTTTTGCCGTCGGGGCGTTTGAACTTCATGCCGCGGATTCGGCCGGTCAGGCCGGCGACTTTGATGATCGCGCCGCTGGCTTTGCTGCCTTCGATGCTGGGCAGTACGACTTCTTTGGCGGTCCAGCCGATTTGCGTGCGTTTACCTTGGTGCAGTTGTCCGTTGGCTCGGTTGGCGATTCCGTCGAGGGCTTGGATCGGAAAGCAGACCTCGGGGTAGTCGGCCAAGAGCAGATCGTTGCCGTCTAGTTCGGTCTTGATGGATTCGAGCATGTCGCAGGCGTGACCTTCGTCGCTTCCGATCAAGCATACGAAGTCACGATAGCCGTTGAGGACTGCCCAGATGCAGGCGACTTCGGCCAACGAACTCTTGCCGCTACCTCGCGCCATCGCCAGCGAGAACAAACCGCCTCGAACGACGGCTTCCTCGATCTTGTTGATGACGGCGATGTGGTCCGGAGACCAAGAGAGATGGAACGTCAGCGAGAAGTAGGCTTCGCAAAAGTACCGGAAGCTGCCGGCGGCTTTTGCTTTGCGTTCCGGATCGGCGACCGGCGGAAGCTCTCCGATGTCGCGACCGGCGAGTGACTTCGCTGCGTTTCGTTCGCGCGAGTAGTCCTTGTGTTTTTCGTAGGCATCGGTGTCGTCGGCTTTGGGGCGGTGGCGGTCTTCGATCAACAGGCCAGCGAACTTCAGCAAGTGAACGCTCTTGCCGTCACCGATGCGATGACCTGCGCGCGTGCGATAGCGATGGAGTTGTCTTTCGTTGATGACTTCGCCGAGCGGTGTGCTGTTGAGTAGTCGGCAACACTCGCTCGGTCGTAGCTTCGCTGGGTCAAGTTGCACGTCGTGTCTCCTGGAGTAGCCACGCCACGTAGGCGACCACGTTGAGCGTTCCGTCGGCGTTCGTTGGTGCGCCGGCGGCAACGTCGGCCTCGATTTGCTCGGGCGTGATTCGCGTTTGGTAGGCGTTACTGATCGCCGTCGCGGCGTCTTTGATCGGCAGCGAGTTAATCGTCACTGATTTGCGTTTGTCTTCCATGACGGCTCTTGATTTGAGGGCTTCGCGACACGCCGCACACGTTGGCGACTGTCGCAAACGTTTGCATGTTTGGCATGGTTAGCCGCATGTTTTTGCACGGCACGTTGGGCCAAAACTGGCCGCGTGTTCGCGTCTGAAAAAACATGCGGAATCATTCAAAACGTTGGGCTGACTTCGCTTGATGTGTTCCGAAACCCATGGCTCATGTGTCACACGCGGCCGGCAAAACGCCACGCGAAACACAACCACCTAGCCACCTTTCGGAGACACAACCATGCACGCCAACGACATCGCCTTCGGTATCGAAATCGAAACTCACCTGCCCGGAAACGACACCACGCCGATCGGCGGATACCACAACGGGTTGCCGGTCGCTTGGCTGCCCGAAGGCTGGAAAGCAGAACGCGACAGCAGCATTCGCACGCCGGTAGGACGCAAGAACGCCGAGTTCGTATCGCCTATCCTTCGCGGATACGAAGGACTTCAGAACGTAGAGCGAGCGGTCGACGCGATCAAAGCACGCGGAGCTCGGGTCAACGAAAGCTGCGGCCTTCACATCACCATTACTTGGAACGGCGACGCAGCGGCCTTGGCTCGGCTGATAAGCCTGATCGGAAACCACGAGCGAGCCATCTACGCTTCGACGGGTACCAAGCGACGCGAACGAACTACCTGGGCAAAGCAAATCAAGAGCTACGGCAACAAGGACGCAGCAAAACGAAACTGCGAAACCGACCGCTACCACCTTTTGAATTTGACGCACCTCGCTCGCCGCCGAAACCGGATCGAGATTCGAGCCTTCGCCGGCACGCTCAACAAAACCAAACTGCTCGGCTACATCCAAATGGTATTGGGATTGGCCGAGTTGGCTTTGACGACGCGACGCTGCAGCGGCTGGGACTACACCAAGCGGCCTGGAACCAAGAGCTGCTGGGATCGCAACGGCGCGGGCGAAGGCGAAACGGAACTCAACCGGCTTTACTACCGCCTTGGCTGGACCATCGGCTGGCGTAAAGGAGCCCTTCGTACCAAACGATACGGCGAGCTTTCGGCCGGCGAACAAACCTGCGACTGGAAACCGGTCAAGAAGAAGCTTTTGCAAATGGCTCGTAAGTACGACCAAGCGGTCTAAACGGCCGGCCAACGTCTTTCCCTCCACGCCGCGGCCTTCACCGCGGCTTTTCTTTTGCGCATTCGTTTCCTTCAAAACGTTGGCGTTTTCTGGCGCACGTGTCGCGTCGTTCGCATAAGTAACCCTAAGGGGCCGAGTGTTTCGATGACGCCGACACGAGGCCTTTGTGGGGCACGTCGGCGAGATCAAGAAACATGCAAAAAGACTGCATTTTGCAGGGCGAATGCGATTGCTGTCTCTCGAAAACCATGGCTCATGTGTGTCATCGCAAGACGAATTTTCCTTCCTACCAACGGAGACCCAACGATGACGATTGACGCCCTGATCGAACTGCTGAGCGAGTACCGCGAACAACACGGGCCAGATGCCGAAGTGCGTTTGATGACGCAAGAGAACTGGCCCTTTGAAAACCGAATCGCTGGCATCACGAGCGGCGCGGAGATGAACGAAGCGAGCGAGGAAGACCCCAGCGAGTACTTCGACGACCAAGACGTCGCCGAAGACGCGATCGTCTACATCGTCGAAGGCGGACAGATTTGCTACGGCAGTAAGCGAGCCTGGGAAACCTGCCGCGATTGCTAGTCGCCGACCTTGCCAACGCGGGCTTCGCTCGAAGCCCGCTTCCTTTCCCTTTTTTAACCAAGAGACATAACCATGGCCAACGCCAAGATCGAACACGCCTACACCGCCGCGCACATACAAGCCCTGACCTTGCTCGAAGACCTGCACGAATCGGTCGAAGACTTGCCGGCACCAGGCAGCGAAACCGCCCCACTGAATTGGGAGCACGTCGGTTCCTTGCAGCACCTTTGCGAACAGCTCCGCGAACTGAAGGAACATTTCGGGAAAAACTTTCGAGCATGAATTCGCCACACGTTCGGGAGTTATGCGAGTTCTGGAAAAACGTTGAAAAACATTTCCAGAACTCGCCGAGATTTGCTTGATGTGCTTTGAAAACCATGGCTCATGTGTCTTAACGCCCAGCGGCAAAACGTAACGAACCTTTCCACCGGAGAACAAACCATGGCCATGAACGAAACCCAAACCGCCCGCGCCGAAGCCCTTCGCCCGCTCTTCGCAAACATGGACCCACACACGGCCCAAGAGATTCGCGAAAGCTACTACCGCATCGCCGAGAACCTTCGGCCTTTGGTGAACGCCCTCGAGATCGCCGACCTTGACCACGGCGGTCCGGCCGGCCCGCTGCTCGAAGAGCACTACATCTTTTGCGAGCTGCTGGAAAAGCTCGACCAGAGCGTTTTGGGTGCGGTCCTGTAAACCGAAGCCGAAACGCCAGCACGGAGGCTTGGCGTCGCGGCGGGTGGTACCCGTCGCCTGACGATGGCAGCCAACCACGAACCTTTCCCTTTCGGAGAACGAACGATGAAGAAGGCAGACGTAAAAGTAGGCGGCGAGTACTACGCCAACGTGACCAACAAGAAGGTCGTCGTACGAATCGACTCGACCAACACGGCCGGCGGCTGGAACGCCACGAATCTTACGACCAACAAAAAGGTCCGGATCAAAACGGCTCAGCGGTTGCTCGGTAAAGCACGAGCGACGACATCGGCCAGTGCGGCCGGCGAAACGCGAGCCCCCAAACGAGTCGCAAAGAAAACGAACGGGGCCGACGCGGGGAGTGTGGCGGCGACGGCCGGCGACAAGAAGCTTTCGTGTATCGAGGCGGCGTTGAAAGTCCTGGGCGAAACCGAGGAAACGATGAACGCCCAAGAAATGATTGCCGCGATGACGGACGCCGGCTATTGGACGAGCCCCGGAGGCAAGACGCCTCACGCGACTTTGTACTCGGCCATTCTTCGCGAGCTTTCCAAAGGGGAAGACAGCCGTTTCATCAAAGTCGAACGCGGTCGCTTTGCCGCGCGAGCGTAGGGGGATCGAACCATGAAGCATTTCTACGACCTGCGGACCGTCGAGGACTTGGAAGAGGGCGAAACCGCGACGCCGGAAACTGGCCTGAGATACGAACTGCGGTCGATCCGCAACGAGATGATTGACGCCGGGCCGGTGCGCGACGTCATACGACGCGGCGACGCCTTGTACGCCAGAACGGACGCCGGCGAATCCTTCCCGGTGACGGGGGCCGACTCGCACGTTTTGGTACCGATCGGCTTGTAACTGGCCGTATGTTCTCTCTTGGCGAAACTTCGCCGACAACGCCCGACGTTTGTAACGTGCGGGCGTTTCGTCGTGACGGGAAACACAACGCCGACCTTCCAAGCGACGCGACACGAGGCCACGTCGCGGCTCGTTGGGCGTGTCGGAAAAGAATGCGAATTCTGAGGTGAGTTTCGCAGACTTCGCTTGATGTGTTTGGAAAGTCATGGCTGATGTGTGGTTGTACGAACGGTTTTTCAAATAACACGAATGGAGAAACGAAATGGCAAAGATTGAAACCCTCGTCGCGCGGCCGGTCGAACCGGCAGCGGCTTACGACAACGCTCACCAGATTGCTCGCGACCTTTTGCAACACATCGAGTTGCAACTAGACCGAATGATTAGGCCCGACAACAAGGCCTTGCGATGGACGCACGTGCGAGCGTTGAACTTGGTCAACGCTCAACTTTCTGAGGTCGCCGCGCTGGTTGACGAAACCAACAACGCTCGCAACTAGGAATTGAAACTATGACAACGAACCTCAAGGTGGGCGATCGCGTGCGGCTGATTTCCATGACCGACGACCCTGATCCGATTCCCGCCGGCACCATCGGAACGGTGGCCGGCGTCTATCCGCATAGCGATTGGACGCAAGTCGATGTCGATTGGGACGGCGGCCGGTCGCTGATGCTTTCCATTCCTCCGGACGTCGTCAAGCGACTGCCGGCCGACAAAACGAACTAAGGATCAACCACCATGTCCACACGAGCGACGATCGCCGTCCGCCGCGCCGACCGAACGTATGCAGCGGTCTACCTTCACTACGATGGCTACCCCGAACACACCGGAGCACTTTTGATGGCCAACTACCAAACGACCGAAGAAGCAGAAACCTTGATCGACGGCGGCGACATCCGCTGCTTGGACGCCGAAATGGGAGAGGCCGAGCGTTTTGCCGACGGTGACCCTCCAGCGATGTTGCCAACGCACGATTCGCTGTTGGACTTCGCAAGGAACAGCGGTGCTCAGTTCGTCTATGTCTTTGACGACGGAGCTTGGTCCTACAAGGAACTCTAGCCACGAATAATCTCCTTACCTCATTTCTGTGAATAGTCATCTCACGAGACCTATTGACTATGAGGATGCCGAGAACGCGGGGTCGGCATGAGCCTCCAGTCGCACGACTGTTTCGCAGTTCTGTCCGTGCCGACCGATCACCTCGACGGTGCAATGAGCCGGCAGAGTCGTTCGCAACTCCTTTGCGATATCCTCTTGGCAGATCGCTTTCCCACGAACGAAATCGGCCATCTCCTCGATATCCTCGACCCGGACGAAGCGATCGGTAGTGACTCGTAGCGTGTAGTAATCCCAGACACCGTTGATGGGACATCGCCCATGAATCGTCGTTTCATGCGTATTCATTCTGCTTCCAGTTCAAAAAGAGTTTGAGTTTCAGTGACGGGTGTCCAAACGCTTGGTGAGCGTGTGGCTTCAATTCTCGATGCGATCACTTCGCGCCGTTGCGCCTGCGTAGGTGGCTTGTACATTCCGAAACGAGCGAGCAGTTGGCTGTTTTGAGCAACGTTGGTGCTGTCGGCGGAATGGAATGGATAGCGAGCTACGATTGCCGGATCCAACATGCGTAGTCCGTGCAGTTTTGCTCTTGGCATACCATGCTCATCGCACAGAACACTCATCGCGTCAGACATGCGGCGATTCCAAATCTCGCTCCTCGGTTTGGAGTACTGACCGCTGCTTCCGAGAGCGACGACCGACCATTCTTCGGCAAGCTTTTCCAGTCGCTGGAGCGATTCATTCAGGTGCCAAACGGGAACCCCAAAACGTCCCACCGCTGAACAGCGAAATTCTTCAACTAGCCGATCGTTCTCCTCTTCAGTACCGTCGATGACATCCGGTATGAACGCGAAGTCGAAACGCGGATTGCGACACCACGCTTCTACCCATGCGTGGTACGATGCCCAGTCAGCGATTGTCTTGCCTGTTTTCCACGCTGAAAAGGCACCATTGTCGAGGCAAAAACCAGTGCTGGCCTCAGCAACGATTGGCAAGTCTTCCTCACGCCCAAATGGCACCAAGAAATGCCGGTTACCAGTAGCGATAAAGCGTGCAACCGAGTCGCGAGTTCCTCCCAGCGGAGTACCGTGGTAATGTCGCATTGGCTGGCTACCGCATTCTCTCCTCTCGCTGTTTCATCGCGATCGGTGATTTGCCGGTGCGTTCCAATACTGCCGGCTTGCCAGTGAAACGTTGGTAGCGATCGACGATCACGTCGCAGTACGGTGGATCCAGTTCCATCAAGAACGCCTTGCGTCCAGTTTGCTCGGCCGCGATCAGGGTCGAACCGCTGCCGCCAAACAAGTCCAGCACGTTCTCGCCCTTGCGGCTTGAGTACTGCATCGCCGTCACCGCAAGTTCTGCCGGCTTGCCGGTAAGATGCTCCAACTGTTGCGGCGGGATCTTCTTGACGTGCCAAAGGTCGGTTGCGTTGTTTGGTCCGAAGAACTTGTGGCCGGCTCCTTCACGCCAACCGTAAAACGCCCATTCGTGTCCCGACATAAAATCTTTTCGATTGATGACCGGGTGCATCTTGTCCCAGATGATCGTTTGCGACAGATACAGCCCACTGGCCGCCAACGCCGGCGGGTAACAGCCGATGTTGGAGAAGCCGCCCCAGATGTAGAAGCAGCGTCCGGGTTGCAACACGCGGCCGATGTTGCCGAACCAGGCTGAGAGCAGTGATGCGAACTCCGCATCGCTGACTTTGTCATTTGCAAGGACTCGATCCTTGGCCCGCATCTTCTTCTCGCCGGCTTTGCTTTTGCCTTCGCCGGCAGGGAACGAACTGTTGCCGGCCGCGATCGCGTTCTTGCTTCGCGGTTCGACGTTGACGTTGTACGGCGGATCAGTATTCACCATGTGAATCTTTGCGCCGGCGAGCAACCGATCGACGTCGTCGGCATTCGACGAATCACCGCAAAGCAATCGGTGGTCTCCGAGGATCCAAACATCACCGAGTTGCGTCACTGCTTCGTCCGGCGGCTCCGGCACGTCTTCGGGATCGGTCAGACCTTGTGTGACGCCGGGATCAAGCAGCTTGGCGAGTTCGTCATCGTTGAACCCGAGCAACTCGCAATCGAAACCCGATTGCTGCAGCTCACCGATTTCGATGGGCAGCAAGTCCCAATCCCACTCGGCGTTCTCGCCAGTTCGATTGTCGGCGATCCGGTACGCCTTCACCGCTTCGGGTTCGAGGTCCGTTGCGACGTGCACGGGAACTTCGGTCAGCCCGAGCTTCTTCGCAGCTTTGAACCGCGTATGGCCGACGATGATGACACCATCGGTATCGACAACGATTGGCTGACGAAATCCAAACTCGTTGATCGAGAGGATGACGGCATCCACGGCATCGTCATTGATGCGAGGGTTGTTCTCGTAAGGCTTGATCCGATCAAGCGACCACATTTCGACCTGCATGGCAGCGTCCTTTTCCAAAGGTGAAGAAGCGGAAAAGGTTCGGTCGTTCGCTGGTTGGTTGGGTGGATGGCTGGTGATCCGATGCGCTGAAACACACGCTAAATTTCATTCGGACAGATAAAACAAACTGTGTCTAATAAGGCTGCTGTTCCCGTAGCCCTGACCAGATACACGATCGGCCGGGAGTACCTAAACGCCTTGCCGGCGGTCCGTCAGGACAATCCTTCCCTCGAATCCTTCCCCAGCCCCGTGCGAGGGCTGGCGGTCGGGAGTTTGGTCATTGCGGGCATGAGCGGGGGAACAGGGGAAGTATTCGTAGAAAGAGAGAGATTGTTCCTATATTTGTTAGTCAAACGTCCTTTGAAATCCTTCTCGAATCCTTCCCCAACGCAGGGGAAGGTTTGGGAACGATTCGTTGCTTTCGGGTCGAATCCTTCTCTATTTGGAGAAGGATTGGGAAGCGGCGGTGAAGGTTTCATTCGGCAACGACTCGCTGGAAGCCGCTCGCGGTCTTGGTCGCTGTTGGCATGGTGACGGGTTCGATCTCGCCTTGTTGCACGAGCGTCAAAATGATCTGGTCCAGGTCGGCGGCTTTGCACTTCATGTATTTGAGAATGTGTTGTCGTTGCATTCGCTGTTCGGGTTGCTCGCCCAGCCGTTTGAGCAGCTTCAAGCACTCGGCATGAAACGGGTTCTCGGCGACGTGAACGGATGCGAGATACAGTTGCCTGCGGGTTTGATGCATCGCGAACTCGGTCGCCCACTCGACTGCGGGAAATCCAATCAGCGGTTCGATGTGGTTCTCGCTGCACGCATAGATCAATGCCAGCTTCTTGGCGTGTTCGCACGTACGACTCCATGCCGTACGTGCGACCTCATCGAGCGCCTCTTCCGCTGCGTTGTATTCGTTCTCAGTCATCAACCGCAGTTTGTCGATCGCTTCGGCAGCGTCTGGCGTGGCTTGCACCACGAGCGGCTTGGGGTGGAAGTTCAGGAAATTGCCCGTGCCAGGCTCGAAGTCGGCCCACCACTTTGCAATGTCCAGAATCTCCTCGGGCAGGTCACGTGCAGACCCCGGCGATTGGCCTGAGCCACGTTTGCCGACGTCGATGATGTTGAGGCGTGCGAAAAAGCCATTCGTGAGCATTCGCTTCGACAGCGATTCGTAGAAATACTGAGGCGTCGCGGTTCCGAATAGCGTCAAGTGTGGTTGGTCGACGTGGATCGCGTCTTTCTGATTCGCTTTGACTCGAATCGGATAGACGTCACCGGCTGACGTGTACAGCGTGAGCAGAATATTGGGGATCGACTCGCGGCTGTTTTCGCGGTCGAGATTGATTTGGCGTAGCACCCCGTCCATCTCGTCATTTTGAAACAGCATTCGGCCAGTGCGGACGAGGGCGTCTTGAATGCCTTCGCCGGATGCAAATTTGTCGCCCAAGGATGCGGACATACCGATTTGAAACAGAATCTGTGAGTTGACTTTGCGAGGAAACTCCTTGCCGGTCCCGCTGCTGGCGAGAGCGAGAAGATACAGATTCGTTCGCAGGTCACCCGACGTGCAGACCTTTCGACCAGCGAGAAACGATTGAAGTGCCATCGCACCGCAAAACGCGAGGCCGATATTCGGGTAGGGAGCATTCGCGAGCGTGAAGTCCATGACTCGGCGGACGAAGCCAGGCACGTTGAATAGTCGCTCTGGTAGTTGTCCGGGATCGGGCGTTGTTTCGGCCGGCGGAGGCTGAGCAGAAACCGCGGGTTGAGCATTTCCGACCATGAACCGGCTTAGGTCCACATCGTTGTCGATCGGCTCGATCGGACCATCGTCACGAAGCCAGCCGAATGGGCGATCGTGCGGTTTCGTTGCTGCTTGGTTGACCTTGTGTTGCAGTTCCTTGTCGGACCAAGGCGGGCTGCAGCGTGGGTTGTAGTGATTGGTCAGAATCGCGAGCGACACTGCCGGATCGAGGCCGAAACCGTGGACGAGCGCCGTCGCGGCGGCATAGGTTTGCGAGTGACCGCCACTACCGGCGATCGCTGGCGGCATCGCGTTCAAGTAGGCAACCGCCCGGGATTCCACGTCGTTGCCCACACGAGGCGACTGTGGCGGCAACGTGGCGATTTGGTGCGATGGCTTCGCTGTTCCACGCCGATGGACGACAGCCTCAGCGAGTGCTTTGACGCACGCTGCCAACATGAGAGAGGGAGCGGGGGCCGGCTCGCCATCGAGCGTTTCGTAAACTTCACCGTCGGGATGGATACTTGGCCCGACGACGGTTTGCGTTCCGGTTGAACGCAATTCGACGATCATCGAGCCATCGCTCGGATCAGTATGCTTTTCAGTCGTAGCGCCAACCGCGATGTACCAACGATGGGATCGTGGGGCTGACGGCCGGCCCGTGATCGCTGGCGTTGGTGGCAGGTATTGATCGGCAAGCTCGATCGCCTCGTCGCAATCGAGGTCAACATCGACGAGCCATCCCGCAGGCTCGCCAAGGATGATTCCGATATTGCCTTGATCGGGAAAGACCTCCGGGTTCAATCGAAGATTCGTCCAATCGCGACGTGCCGGTGACTTTGATCGCGGGCGCAGCGGCACGCAGTACCAGCCACGCTGACGATAGATCGCAACCTGCTCCCGCACATCGGCCATCAAAAGGGTGCCTCTTCCAATGCGGCGTTTGGAATCTCACCGAGCTTCTGTTTAATGATGCGATCGTATTTTTGGCCCGCGATTGATCGGACCGTGAGTGTTTCGGCTGGTGCGAGCAAACCTGAATCGGCAATGTCGATCGCTTCTTCCGCGTTCGTTGGACACGGATCGAGACAGCGGTCACGCCACCACGCTTCGGCTTTGCGTCGGGCGTAGCCAGAATGCTCGATGCAGACGAATTCGCTCTGCCACTTGTCCAGGCCGATCATGTAGTCGACTCGCAAACAGCGAGGTGCGTCTTCGTCGGCGTCACGTTTTCGGTGGATGCGATAGATGATGTCTTGGACTTCGTATTCGACGTCGGTGACTTCACCGGACAACACTCCGGCCTCGCTAGCCTCAGAATCGTGGGCTTCTCGCTGCCGTGGTGGAAACGGATGACCGCATTCGGGACAGCTTGCATAGCCGCACGCGACCAAGGCGTGACACTTCTCGCACTCCTTTGCAGGTGCTTCTTGATCGGGTCGTTTGGCTTTGTCCTTCGGTTTGATTTGGTCAATCGGACCGTGGCGTTCGATGTTGCCGCCGAAATCGAGAACGAGACAGTCTTGTTTGTCCGGATGCAAACGAAAACCGCGGCCGACGCATTGGTAGAGCAACCCAGGTGACATCGTGGGACGCAGCATCACCACGCAATCGACTCGGGGTGCGTCAAATCCGGTGGTGAGCACGTTCACGTTGCAGAGGAAACGAAGCGGTTCGTTTTCAATTAGCGTGGTCGGAGCATCGCCGCGAAAGCGAGCCAATAATTCGTCTCGCTCGGTGGCCGGTGTCTCGCCAGTGACGAAACCGCACTCGATACCGTGGTTCTGCTGCAACACCTCGACGACACGCTGCCCGTGTGCGACGGACGACGCGAAGATCAACACGGCCCGCCGATCGGCCGAAAGTTCCACGATCTCGGCACACGCGGCCGACACGAGGGCATCGTCGTTAACCAGTGATTCCACTTCTTCGCTGACGAACTCGCCGGCGCGGATGTGCAGACCGCCAAAATCGGCTCGGTGGACGCCGGCTTTGGATACGAGAGGGCTGAGGTAGCCATCGCGAATCAATTCCTTGATGCCGATCTCGTAGCAGACTTGGTTGAGAAAATGATCCTTGGAGCAGATCATGCCTGAATCGAGGCGGAACGGAGTGGCAGTTAATCCGATGACGCGAACGTGCGGATTGATGACCTTGCAGTCGGCCAGGAACTGCCGATACATGCCGTCGCCCTTCTTTGAAATCAGATGGGCTTCGTCCACGACGATCAGATCAAACGGATCGAGGTCACACGCTCGTTTGTAGATGCTCTGAATGCCGGCAACTAGTACAGACGTGTTCGTATCGCGTTTTTTCAATCCCGCAGAATACAGCCCGACCTTGATTTCCGAACACAGTCGGCGAACCTTGTCGGCGTTCTGTTCGAGCAGCTCTTTGACGTGAGCCAAGATCAATACGCGACCGTTCCATTGCGTGACAGCGTCGGATGCAATCTGTGCTAGCACGAGACTCTTGCCTGCACCCGTTGGCAAAACGGCAACGGGATTGTCGTCGCGGTTGCGAAGGTGATCGTAGACCGCATCGACTGCGGCTTGTTGGTAGGAACGCAGCTTCATGTTATCCGCGCTCCATTGCGATATTTACGACCACGAGCGATCGGGACGAACCCGGTAAGGCGACTTCGCCAACGCGTGCATTCCTCGCAGAGTCGATTGCCTGGGCCGAGCGAATAGAACTCGTCATCGCAGCGAAGACAGAATCGGTATCCAGGCTCGCCCAGCTTTGCCGGCACGCGACGGACGATGACCTCGGTTCGTGGGCATTCCGTTTCCGGATCGAACTTTTCGACCGTCAATCGAACGATCTGACTGTCGTCGTCATACGCTCCGCCAGCTTGCAACGCATCGAGCAACGCCTTGAGTGAATTGTCCACGTCGCGGCGACGCCGATCCGCTGGTATCAGGCGAATATCAACGATCAAGTCGCCATCGTGCTTCCTCACCTTTTGATGCTTCATCAGACTGCGAACCGTCGAACGGTACTCGCGACCTTCTTTACTGACGAGCACGCGGGTGCCGACGTGTCGCCAGTAGCGATTGACTGAGGGAGGAAACGGAAGTTGCAGTCGCAGCATGATGTATCACTTGGAATAGATCGGCAGACAAAAAAACAGCCGACCGGAATTGGGAGGCCGGCCGGCTGTCGGGCTTGGAAACGGTGACCGAGATCAACGTTTCCAAGGGGCGTCCGTGCCGCTGACTTGCGACGCGGCAATCGGCTGAGCGACGGCGTCCTTCTTCGAGTAGCCCTTCACCTCGTTTTGCAACTCGCCCGTGTCGTTGCGGCGTTTGACTCGCACGTGAATCACGCATGGCAAGTTGTGTAAGTCCGCCGAGTCGGTTGGCACCAAGACGCCAACCGACCGGCAGATCGCAGACAACTCCCGCCGGGCAATTTCCACCGCGGTCGCGTTGGGGTTGTCGAGGTTGAGACGCACCCAGAGAAGACGGTTTGCGTACTCACCCTCCACGATCTGAAACGTCAACTGCAGGTAGTTGCCCGTGCCAGATTTCGTGGGTTTCATTTCGCTGTCGGTGATGACAGCGATGTACTTGCCAGAGGGGATCGGTTCGAGTTCGTCGGCTGGTTCGACAGTGTTGGCATCAAAGCCGTTGAGGTTCGCCATGGTTAGTTACCTTGGGTTTGAGGAGCGGGTGAGTTGTTGGACAGTGCATTCACGAACGCGGACCACGAGAGCGGCAATTCTTCAGCGATTCCGTAGCGATTCTTGGCAACGCAACTGGGCGAACCGTAAGCACGCACGACGCGTTCGCCGCCGTCTTTGCCAATCGCATGAGCGATGGTGCGTTTGCGGTTGAAGCCACCGTCTTCGCTTTGCGTTCGCATCTTGCGAGTCGCGAACAGCACGGCGTCGCACCATTCCTTGACGAGGGCCGCCGCGTGCTTGTGCAGTCGTGGCGAATAGCGGTCGTAGGGTGAGGATTCGGGATCCTCGAACCGTTCAACCTTGGAATGGGCGATCAGAACGATCACCATGCCGCGAGAACGCAGCACATTGAGCAGATCGAGTACTTCACGCCACAGGGAGAGGGCGTGCATGTAGCCGCGAGCGTACCCGCCGTCGACCTTTTCGATCGACTCGACGGCATACTGCTGACAGAGTTTGTCCCAGACGAGACGCTCCAGCCAATCGAGCGAGTCGATCACGATAGATTCGTAATCGTGCTTCTCGTTGACGAGCGTCTTCAGGGCTGCGATGACGTCATCGAACTTCGTCGCCAGCGGGAAGCGATCGCAGTCGATTTCGTCGAGACCGTCTTCGGTTTGAATGAAGATCGGCTTGGGGGCTTCGCTGCCGAATGTCGACTTGCCGATGCCTTCGACACCGTATAGCAAGACACGTGGCGGCTTCGATTGCCGGCCTGTTTGGATGGTTTCGAGTAAGTTGGTCACTGGATTGATAATTCCTTGATGGATGGGTGAAACGGTTGGTTAGAGGGTTTGGATTTGTTCGACGTCGAAATTGCCGTGGCGATCGCTGGACACCAGGTAGTGTTTGAAGTCGCTTTGCACGACGAAACGCTCCGCATTGCAGAGTTGTTGGCGGAGCGATTTGCAGGCTCCCGTGAATTCCTGCGAGGCTTCGTGTAAGCGTTCGGTGGATCGCAAATAACGTCCAACAGCGAGCGAGAGCGCAACGCGGCGTTCGATATCGAGTTGTTTCATGGGTTCTCCAGTGATGGCGTTGATTGGTGTATGCAAGACAAGTCCCCTCCTGGGTTACTTAGGCGAACGGGACGAGGGTATGACCAGAAAATGAAGAGCGACTTTTGAAACGCCGTTATTTCCAGCGTTTGTCGCGAGGCGGTGTGATGCCGGCATCGACGAACCGCTGCTGGATGTCCTGCAACATCGTGTGGAAGGCGCGACGCGTCATGCCAGACTGCTTTTGTGTCGCAATGCGTCCGTGTTCCATGACCTGTTTGCAGAGTTCCTGCTGCGTTTCGGGCAACTGATCGAACACTCGACGAAACGCTTCGACTTCCTCGAAGACCGCTTCTTCGCTGCGAGTCTCTCTTCCGATGGCGCGATCACGATCTTCATGTGAGAGTGCCGAGGCCAATTCCATCGGCGGACCACCATCGGGATCGTCGACCATCGTTGTGAGTGAGACGACGGGGCCGCCTGGCGGAGTGCGAATCGCGGTATTGCGAGCCTCAAGGATCTTGGCGAGTGCCCGCGAAACGATCATGTCGATGTACGTCTTGAACGTCGCTCGCTCGGGCGTGAAATCGGCGAGATACCGCTCGACCATCGTCCACAACGATTGTTCGATGTCGCGGAGTTCCTGCCGGCCGTACGCACCAGCCTTGTAGCCACGCCAGGCTTTACAGCGGATATTGGCCTGGATGTACTTCCAGTCGATTCCGTTGTCTGTTGAGACTTCCAGAGTTTTCAAACGAATATCCTCCGGCTGGAGGTTCGTTCGACGACTCCGGCTGGCGAAAACCGTGCTGCGAACCAACGATTGTTCGCAGAGAAACACGGGCCAGTGGGATCAGCTCGAAGGCGAATCTCTCAGCTGGAGTCACGGCGACTCATGGCGTGAGTCTTTGGCACATGGCGTGAGTCGCTGAGAAGTTTTTCAGAATTCCCAATTGGGATCAGCATCCGGCCGATAACACATCGCGTTGCCTTTGAACGCGAGCTTTAGGTGTTCAGCCAAGTCATCGTGATGCTCAGCAATACGCTTGATGTCGCGAGTAACGGCCTGCCGGACATTTTTGCGTGACTTGGATTCGTCGGTGAGCACTCGGGCCTTGCCGTTCTTGCCTGAGTCTTTCTGAAGTTGCGAGAGGATTTCGTACTGTTCGGTCTGCAGCGTTTCAAGCGTCCCTGCATCGTTGTTGCGTTCAGATTCCGCGATGCGAGCACCCAGGTCCGCCAGCCGACGCTTGTAGTCGCGGCGAGCTTCTTCGTCAAAAGCTTCGCCAGTTCCGCTGGTAGAAGACCGAGCAGCTATCCCTGTGCGGGCGTTCTCAAGTTCGACGGGACTCAATGTCTTCCCTGGACGCGATAAAAATTCAGCGAGATACCACATGCCGATCGCGTCGGAGAGCACGAACCGGGTCTTCTGGAAACAGATCTCCCAATGGTCGCCCGTCATGCGGAACGAGTTTGGTGGTGAATCATCACCCAGCCCGAGTCGGTAGCGAAGCTCGGCCAACGCCGCAGTGCTCGCGACGACAGTCCCCTCCTGGATGAAGAACACTTCATCTGCAGCGATGACCGTAACCTCAAATGTTCGCTCGATCGAGCCAAGGTCGATGCCAGTCCCAGCGAGCGACGGGACAAGCAGTACCGTCTTCGCACCGACACTCATTGCCGTTTCGATGAGTGACGTTTGATCGGTACGAGCGTGAAAGTGCATCGTCGTCGATGCAAACCGAGGTGATAGTCGGCCCAGTTTCTGGACGGATCCATTCGGAATAGTTGATAAACTCTCGGCACGCCCACCAATCAACGGCATCAACGTTATGGCGAGTTTTGCGATGCTTAACGTGCATATCGTCAACTCATTCCGTTCGACATCGAACGTTTCGCCTTGCAGACGATTGATGCCAACGAAGGTTCCGTCATCATGCTCGACGACGTCGCACGCGGTGACACCGTCACTGGCCAGCGTCCATGCAGCCAGGTCGGGCGTCGCGGAGAGGAACTGGTGGCACAGTTCCCAATGTTCACCCAGCTCGGCCTGCCACGCTCGCCGTGGTGCTCGCAGGCTTGGGATCCGAGAGAGCGTTTGCCAAAGGCGTAGGTGTTGAAGGGTCACGAGGCAGTCCGGTGGTCTTGATTCCGTGGTGGTTCATCCAGGCCTCGATGAGTTCGACGCCGACCTGTCGTGAGTACGAGATGATGTTGCCCGAGTGAATCGTTGCCATGACCTCGGGGTAGTCCCGCAACGCAAATCGAAATTTCGCTTTCGTGATTCGGGTACCGAGAGTGAGTTGCTGCTGGTGTTCACGCAGCTGGACGAAGATGCGTCGCCCACGGAAGGTCTTGGTCAGGTTCTGACTGCCCATGAACATCTCGGTGACTTCATCGAGCTGAACGGATTCGATTCCGTCTATGAAAGCGGGCGATTCAATGTCTTCGCCAAGTTCATGAATTGGAGACAGGTCGAACAACTCCGACGTGGGGAAGAAGTCCTCGTCACCGAACAGGTACTCGCCAATCAAACGGCAATACTCACGGTGCTCGCTGATTAAAGAAGCGTGAACATGCAACTCGCCGAGCAATTTTTGAACGAGGACGGTGTCGTAACCGGCCGGCCGTTGGACTTGATAGCGACTCTTTTCGCCTTCGATGTATTCGCCTCGTTTCAGGTTCTCGCCACGACGGACAACGAATGCCAGCACGTCGCCAACGTCATGCATCCACAACGCTGTCCCGCCACCGCGGTGTCGATCGCGGTTGAATGTCGACAAGCGTTTCTCCATCGCATTGATGACGACCGTCGTCGGCAACTGAAATGGCATCGGCTTCTCGTGCCGATTCATATAATGACGAAACGAACGTTGACTGGTCGCGATCCGCTCGTAGTTCGATCGTCGCAGCAAGTTGGGATGGTTCATCCACGTTCGCATCGCTAGGTCCGCCGGCGTTAGTTCGTCGTCGGTTGGCAGCGGGATGCCGGCTTTGGAATAGGCCAGGATCAAGGACTCCATTCCTCGATCGTTGGCGACTTCGTCGATGTGAAATTGAGCTTCGATCAGTTCGCTGGGCGCGGATCGAGTGGGAGTCCTCAGCAGACGTGCGAGTGTCTTGAATTGCTCTTCGTCCAGTTCGGTCGAGGCGGAGATCGGAAATTTCCGCTTTGCGAAGTACTCAGCAAACGGCAGCAGGAAATCACGAAGCAGGGAAAGGTCAACGGAACCCAGGGCATGGTTGAGGAAACTTGGTGGCTTGTAAGCGGGCATGGCAGACTCAAAAAACGACGCTGGTTATGAACATCCTTGGGGACGGTTGGGTGACTAGCGTTTGCTAGCAAAATCCGTGCACCTGTTTATCAGACACATGTCTCGTGACACGTCTGGTCCCTCGTCGCCAAAATATTCTTCGCAGTCGTTATGACCGGACCCGTTTGGGTGATCCGGCAGCCCGCAGTTTCGCCCACAAAACACGTTGCTTTTCCCAGTCGATTTCCATCGTGAGCGGTCGCAAATGTTTTTCCGAAATTTGCGGTTTGCCCTTCTTCATCCGAGGCAAGAACAGCAGCTCTTCCTGAATATCGGGAGCCAACAATGTCAGGCTTAGGATTTGCGAAACACGAGGCTGCGAGACATGCCCGATCTCAGCAATGTGTTGCAACCCGGTCGCGCGGCCCGATCGAAGCAACTCGTCAAACCGAATCGCCAACGCCATCAGCCGCGTGATTCGCGGCAGCGTCCCAGGCACCGCTTCCTTCTCGTCAACGACTTTGTGGCGGCGCGATGTCGTCACCGCGATCGTTTTGCGAACCGTAATCATGCGACCGATTCCTCGCACTCTTCAACCAGCGCGGTGATCGCCGTCGGGTGATACGAGATCGCCATGGAACCGGCGTCAGGTTCGTAGACGACTCGCGCAACTAGAAGCTCGACGAGATGAACGCGTTCCTTCGCCGTCAAAGAAGCCCAAACCACTTTGAAGTCCGACATTGCGATGTCGATGTCGAGCCGCGAGAGTTTGCGAGCGGCCACCTGCTTCAGTTTTTCTGTCGCAACAGCAAGATCGGCTTCCGTCTTCGTGATCCGTGCCTTCAGATCCTCGACTCGCACATCATTCAGATTCTCGAAAACTTCGTGCTTCAATATCCGTCGAACCTCCTCCGTGTCGCGGTTGATCTGAGCTTTCAACTGAGCCAAGTGCGTTTCGATCTCGGACTGTTCGACGTCAAGCAATGCCTTCGATCCTTGGTACACGGCGTCACGCAAACCTTGGTCATCAACAACCACTCGGAGCTCATCAACGACGGCAGCTTCGATCATTGCTGCTGATACGGAACCCATCTCGCAAGCATCGGCCCCACTCTTCACCGTCGTTTGGCAAGCGTAATACCGATACACGCTCGACTTTCTCTTGGTCGTTCTGTGAACCATGCGGCACTCGCAAAACGGACAAACAAGGATGCCTTTCAACAGTGCCGAATACTTGTTGACCAATCGCTGTGCTCTCCCTTTCTGGTGCGACTGCAGCATTTTGCCAACCTCGTCAAACGTTTCCTGGTCAACGATTGCATCATGCTCACCTTCGTAAATGTGCTCTTTGTAGGCAATCTTGCCCACGTACAGCGGACTCGTGAGCAGTGAGTGGACCGCCGGCTTGTCGAACACCCTCCCGCCGCGTGTCCGCCCAGCACGAGTCCGCCAGACCTTGTTCGGCCAACCGAGTTCTTGGAGCCGTTTTACCACCGGCAGCAGCGAACGATACTCCAAGTACAGCTCAAAGATTTTGCGAACCTGTTTTGCTTCAGTAGCGTTCACAACCAGCTTCGGGCTTGTCCCACTGCGGTCAACATCGAAGCCGAGTACCGGCATCCCGCCGGACCATTTGCCCTTGGCTCGCATCGCGGCGATCTTGTCGCGAATCCGCTCGCCAATGATTTCACGCTCGAACTGGGCGAACGACAGCAGAATATTCAGAGTCAGCCGGCCCATCGAATGCGTCGTGTTGAACTGCTGCGTCACCGAAACAAACGAAACCCCGAATTTGTCAAACGTTTCCATCACCCGCGAAAAGTCCATCAGCGACCGGCTCAGACGATCGACCTTGTAGACCACGACGCAATCGACTTTTCCGGCCTCGATGTCCTCCATCAGCCGCTTCATTGCCGGCCGCTCGAGGTTGCCGCCCGAGAATCCTCCGTCGTCATACATCTCCGGCGAGCAACGCCAGCCCTCGGCTTTCTGACTGGCGATAAACGCTTCGCCCGCTTCGCGCTGTGCGTCCAGCGAATTGAACTCTTGCTGCAATCCTTCTTCCGTAGACTTGCGAGTGTAGATGGCGCAGCGAATCGTTTTTGTCGAAGACGTTTCTTGTCTATTGCTCATGCGTGTTCTCCCAATTTGAAAAACCGGAAGCCGCTCATGTGGTTTCCTGTGATGGATTTGGCGATGGCCGACAGAGAGTCGAACCGTTGGTCTTCATACTCAAAGCCCTCGGTCAGAATCAGCACACGCCGAATCTTGCCCTTGTATCGCCGCTCGACAAAGCTGCCTGGTGGCGGAATGCGAGGGTCCCAGTTCGGCGGCATTTTGGTTCGCACCACGTCGCCACCGACTTTCGGTTTCGGCGGAGTCACTCGAATCACCGACTCGTCGGCGATCGGTCCGGCACGGAGCAATGCTCGTTCGCTCAGTCCGCCTTCTTCGTTGGCTTGAATTCGCCAAGCGATACGGCGGACGATAAAGTTGCGATTTCGGGAACGACATTTTTCTTTGTGAACGACCTCGAACTTCGCCACCAGTTGGTCAATCGTCAGGTCGGCCAACTCGGCGATTTCAAATGCTGCACTAGGACTCATCAGCAACCTCCGGTGTGCTCGGCCGCTGGGATGTGTCTTGCTTGCTTTTCGCCGCCTTCTTGTCTAGCGTTCGTCGAATCGCCCGCGCCAATATGGTCGCGATCTCCTCGCGTTGTTGTTCGCTCAATTGGATCACCGTTACTGTTTGAGAGTTCATCGCGGACCGTCTTGCCCGTTGCAAAACAGTCGCCGCGAGACACAGTGATCACTGACGGCGGAGAGATCTCAAGTCCCGTTTCCTCAATCTCGCGAGAACTTTCCAAAGTCTCTGGAATTTCGCCGCGTTTGACCCGAATCGTCACCAACTCCAGCAATTTCGCCACTTTCCGCACCTGAACGGCAGGCTGGATATAGTCCAACGCCATATAACCCTTTCTCCCAAAACCAATCCCTAGCGAACCGAACAAAACGGTTCCGCCCTCAGGGTTATGTAGGAGAGAACTCGATAGGGTTAACCAGATTCTCGCGACGAGAGACTCAACGGCCTTGCGAAAGCCGGCCTGCGTGAATGTCGCGGATGATTGGATTGGCTCGAATTTTATCGGCGGGGATCAACAGCGACAGACATTGGGCTGCTAAGAGAGAATCTCTGCATTGGGCAGTCCCGCTCGCAGCGATTGTACTCCCCGCGGTGTAAGCTGCGTATCCGCGACGTCGATGTAGTTCAGAGCCATTGCGACGAGGGTGGAAACCGATGCGTCTGTCACCAGCGTTCCGCACAGGTTGAGTCGCGTGAGTTGAGGGAGCTGTGCAATCAGCTCGATCGCTCGATCGGAAACGCCGGTCTCCCAGAAGCTGATCCCCTCGAGATTAGGAAGCGCCAGCAGCGGCTCGACGTCGGCGTCGGTTATCTCAATTTTGTTGAAGTCGACATCGACGATGTCCTCGTTCTGGATCTTCTGTCGGCTGCAAAAAGGTTCGCCGAGGAACGTGAAGCGAACTCCTCGGTCCGTCAAGGCGATCAAAGCGGCATCCATCGAACCTATTCTCCATCCTGTACCGTTTGGATGTGTAGCCCATCGAGAAGCAAACGCCCCGTCTGTGGACATCTCACGGATTGCATACGCAGCCCTATTTCGCGGGCGATTCTCTGACGTTTACGGCCGGCTTTCGCAGGTGCTTCTGTCTAACGATTCAGTCTTGAACGCTGGCCCCTACCAATGCTTGTTTCATAGCTTTTCAAATTGAACAGTGGTGATACGTCCGCGAAATGTGACGTTTGTCAGCTCATCCTTCATCATATCAAGAACTGCGTCAGCCGAACCGCCACCCGTTCCTGCCCCGATCAGGGGAAAGTTTCCGGCCCGCGATTCATCTATTCAAAAACATACGTCGCTGTAATTCTCACTTCACGATCAGGGTCCTCTTTCAAAGCCCACATCTGATCTCGGTATGGCTTCGCAGCAGATTTCCAATCGTTTAACGACAACAGAGCCAACCGTCGAATCGTTGCGTTCCCATCTTGCAGTTGCTTTGCCAACTCGGGGAGCACTCGCTTGCTCGCTTTGCTTCCTAGTCCACGGCAACCCAGCAACATCACAGCGTGCTGGCGGATCGCCAGATGTTCCGAAGTCAAGCCGCGAAACGCCTCGTCTATGTCTGCAACTTGAATGTCATCAAAGGAACTGCCTGGTTTGATTTCATCGACGATCAATGCTTTGACTTCTTCGCTGCCTTCGCCAAGAAGCCTCTCTACCAAGCGGTAGTCCAGCCTATGCTGCTCAAAGCGTTTCAAGCCTCGCACAATGGCGCGAACGACGTGGGGAAACGTGTCGGGATCGGCGATCAAAGGAATCAGAAAGTCCGTGTCACCTAAATCGAAAAGGGCATTGGCGATGGCTCCCGAAGCTTTCGATTTCTCGAGAATTGAAGACCTCAACGCGGTCATTACCTTTGTGTTACCGTGACCAAGTTGTGCTAGAAGGTCTGCGGCAAAGTGACCATGCTCTTCCTCCAGAAAAGCAATGAGCGGATCAATCGCTGAATCACCCAGCTGAAGAATCTCGTCCTCATAGTTCCATATGGCTTTGAGATATTGCTGCATCAGTTCTGTGGCTGAACTTGATGTTACAGTCGCAGTTTTGGGATCCAGACTAGAAAAGTACTTGTCGAACAATCGCTTCGGAATGCATCGCTTCAACGTGTCGAGGTCACTCATTTCCTCGCTCAGATAGACGACGAATTCTTTGGTGGTTTGGGAATCTGATGCGAATTCTTTCCGCAACGCCTTCGAAACCCGAACCATGACTGCGAGAAAACGTTTCTCGGTCGCGAGCCACTGCTTTTGACTTCCACGATTCGCCTCGTCGTTGAGCTCCGTTTCTAAATCACCGACAGACGCCGCATCAACACTATCGATATTTGGCCAACGCCAATCAGCCGGATTCCACTGCAGCTCAACATCTTCGGTTCCCTGCAATTCCTGGAGAGCCTCAAGGCTGTTGACGGCCAACCACGGCAGGCGAATTACCTGATCAAGTTCACGGTATCCTTCGTGAAAGGCTAACGCATACACGTGTTGGTTTGGATGGTCCGTCAACCATTTACGAAACGTCAATTCCCATGCATCTAACAGCCGCTGTTCAAATTGTTTCCAATCCAAGTTTGTCTCTCGCTGTATTTTGAGAATCGGTGCAGGGGACCAGTTAAGTTAGCAGAAAGTATCAGAACCCGTTTTCAACGACGACTTCATCCAGTGCTAGTTGGCCAGGCTTCGGCCAAGCTTCTTTGGTGCCTTTGCCGATGGCGACCATGGGTCCCATGACGTAGTCGTCGGGGAGGTTGATCAGTTTGGCGACTTCTTCGATGTCGAAGCCGATCATCGGGCAGGATTGGTAGCCCATGCCTTGGGCGGCCAACATCATGGTTTGCATCGCGATGCCGATCGAACGCTGGGCTTCGTCGCGTTGGAGCCACTCGCGGCCCTCGTGGAATGGTCCCATCCAGTTGACCAACATTTCGGCCACTTCCTTTGGCGCGTTCGCAAAGTAGCGAGACGGCTCTTTCTGCCATGCCTTCATGTCGGCGGTGAACAAGACTAGCAGCGAGGCATCGGTCATCTGGGCTTGGTCGTTGCCGAAGTCTTTGCGGATCTTCGCTCGCAGCTCGGGATCGCGCAGAATGACGAACCGCCAGTGCTGGATGTTGAAGCTGGTCGGAGCCTGAATCGTGGTTTCGAGCAGTTCTTTTTCCTCGGCGGCTGACATTTTGTGGTCGGCGTCGAAGTGCTTGATCGCTCGGCGGTTGAAGATGGCGTCTTTGACTTGCATATCGGATGTCTCGAAGGTGAGTTGAGATTTTTGGAATCTAGGAATCTGGTTTTGTATCGGACGTCTCCGTCTAGGACGACTCTAGGAACGTTGACCACTTTCTCCGGATAGCACTCCGGGACTTCATAACCTGGAGGTCAAATAGTACAGAGACAAGAGAGACCTTTGGCCGAGATCGCGTTAGAGACCGTTTCGCCGGCGGCCCGATAGTACTTTCCCAGAGCCCCCCGGAGAGATCTCTCGCGGGCCAGCGATGACGTAAGTCCTTGCCCAGACAGCGGTAAAGCACGAAAAAAGCCGACGCCAGTCCTGAAGACTAACGTCGGCTGATTCGATAACCCGGCGGTCGGATTAAACCGACATGCCGAATTGAAGTTGTGGGCGACCAGCGGTTTTCAAACTTGCGCGGGATTCTAACCGTTGGTCAACACACTCGGCAGATTATGCGGTGATTTTCTTGTAGGAATTGCCCGATCACGGGGATCGGTTTGTACGTTGCCGTTCCTGAGTGGGGTGGATGATTACTTGTTGGCTTGAATTCTACTTTGGCGCGCACGCGGGCGGAAGGACGGCATAGGTAACCAGGGAGGGAGTGTTTGGTTGCTCCCGGTTGCTTGTTGTTCGATCAGAGGGTTGCGTGTGGGTAAGCCGGATTTGGATGTGGGTGAGTTGTCGCCAGTTGAGCGAAGGCGGGCGGTGGCTGAATTGCTCGGGCGCGGCATGGGGCGTTGGAAACGCTTTTGCTTGGAAACTGTTTCGGGAACTCTTGAAGACTCTGTGGGAAAGCCGCTTGAGCCGGGTCGGTTTCCAGGGCTCTCTGTGACGGACGCGGTTTCTGAACGGCAGATGACCGAGGCCGAATCCAATCCTTCTTTCACAGAGGCACCCATTCATGAGTGATGCAAGACGCAGCGATATCGCTGCCATTCTTTCGCGAGCGCTGGCTCGCCGTAGGACCAAGGCAGAGCAACCTGCGACCCAATGTGCGATCTACACTCGCATGTCGAATCGAGTCGATGTCGAACACGAATCCGATTCGCTCGACACCCCTGATGCGTCGGTCGTCTCCGAAACTGAGCAATCCAACACGGAGGTGAGCCGATGACGGATGAAACTCGAATGGCAGTCGCTTCGCTTGAAGACAAGACAGTCAATGAATTGCGAGCGCTCTACGAAGACGTTTTCGATGAAGTTTGTCGCAGTCGCCACAAGAAGTACTTGGTTCGACGCATCGCTTGGCGGTTGCAAGCGTTGGACGAAGGCGGGCTGAGCAACGAAGCGAAACAGAAGGCTCGCGAGTTGGCGGCGACTTCGGATCTTCGCATGACGGCTCCTCGCGAAGACGTCCTAGACAACGTTCGTCGGGTCAAGCCTGAAGAAGACGGATATGTCGACTGGGATCCTCGTCTGCCGCCGCCGGGCAGTTTCTTAGAACGGCGATACAAGGGCAAGATGGTCCGAGTGCTCGTATTGACGGACGGATTTGAGTACGAGGGCAAGCGATTTCGTTCGCTGTCCAAAGTCGCTGGCGAGATCACCGGAGTCAGCTACAACGGATTTCTCTTCTTCCGACTCGGAAGGAGACAGAAATGAAAAAGGAAACGGAATCTGAACGGCGGATCATTCGGTGTGCGATCTACACTCGCAAGTCGACTGAGGAAGGACTTGATCAAGAGTTCAATTCGCTGGACGCACAGCGTGAAGCCGCGGAGAACTTCATCGCCAGTCAATCGCAAGAAGGCTGGAAAGTTGTTCCGACACACTACGACGATGGTGGATACTCGGGCGGCAACGTTGACCGGCCGGCGATGAAACGATTGTTGGAAGACATCGCGGCGGGCAAGATTGATTGCGTGGTCGTGTACAAGGTCGACCGACTGAGCCGCAGTTTGCTGGACTTCTCGAAGATCATGGAAACGTTCGACAACCATGGCGTCTCGTTTGTGTCCGTGACGCAGCAGTTCAACACAACGCACTCGATGGGTCGGCTGACGTTGAATATTCTGCTTTCGTTCGCCCAATTCGAGCGTGAGATCATCGGCGAGCGAATTCGCGACAAGATTGCGGCTCAGCGACGGCGTGGCAAATGGGCGGGCGGTGTGCCCGTGCTGGGCTACGACGTCGACCGATCCGGGCCAAGCCCGAAGTTGGTGATCAACGCGGACGAGGCGGCGAAGGTGCGGCGTATCTTTGGTTTGTATCTAGAGATGGAGTCGATGACGCCGGTGGTCGAGGAACTTGACCGTCGTGGCTGGTGCTTGAAGTCTTGGACGACGAAATCGGGAAAGACGAAAGGCGGAAAACCGTTTGATAAGTCTTCGTTGCATATGATGTTGACTAACCAGACCTACATTGGCCGGATCAAGCATAAAACGCAGACGTTCAAGGGTGAGCACTCGCCGATCATTGATCAGAAGTTGTTCGATGATGTTGCGGCGATGATGCGGAGTCACGCTCGCGGCGGCGGCAACCACCTGGTCAACAAGTATCAGGCGTTGCTGAAAGGACTGATCTACTGCCCGGCGTGCAACTACTCGATGGTCCACAACGTGGCTCGGCGAGGGGCGAAAGTGTATCGCTACTATACGTGCGTGACGGCGATCAAACGCGGGCGGAAGTATTGTCCATCACCATCGTTGCCAGCGGCGGATATTGAGGCGGCGGTGGTCGACCAGATTCGCTGCATCGCCGACGATCAAGGATTACGCCGCGACGTATTGGAGCAATCGAGTAAACGTTGCGAAGCGGAGTTGGCGGAGTTGAATACGCAACGAACGCAACTCACTCAGCGGTTGAATCACCAGCACGATCAGATGAAACATCTGACGATCTCGACCGATGCTGGGTCGGGCGATTCAGAACGATTGGCCGCGTTGCACCAAGAGGTAGCCGGCATCATTGAGTCGCTTGAAATCGTTAACGGAGAGATCAAGCGATTGACTGCGGAACAGATCGATGATCGTGATGTGAACGCGGCCTTTTCGGATTTTGGCAACGTCTGGAATGAGCTGAACATACGAGAGAAGTCCGCGGTGCTAACGTTGTTGATTAGCCGGATCGAATTTGACGCTGATGAAAGCTCGCTTTCAATCTCGATGCACCCGGCGGGCATCAAAACCTTTTCTGCCGAAGCGACCGAACAACAACAGGAGGCGAACTCATGATCACGGTCAAATGCAAAATCAATGTGAACCTAAAGAAGCCAACACAGAAAAAGACAACGGAACCGAGTGACGAGCCGCCGGTGAAACGGCGGGGAAAGGTGCCGAGGATTTCACGCTTGATGGCACTCGCGATTCGGATGGACGAGATGCTGCGGTGCGGCGAGGCACAGGATACGATCGAACTTGCCGAGTTAGGCAAAGTCTCGCAACCCCGTCTCACTCAAATCCTTAACCTATCACTGCTCGCACCCGAGATCCAAGAGGCGTTGCTGTACCTGCCCCGCGAGATGACGGGGCGTTCCAAGATTCACGAAAGGAATCTCCGCCCGATCACGAGTCAGCTATGCTGGGAACGCCAACAAAAAATGTGGAGCGAGCTGATTCGCTCAGTTGGTACGCTGGAGAACGACGCTTGACGCCGCGTTCAAAACGCAGGGGGATTGATTCCCTTGGCTTTTAGGTCGGCGAGGTATTTGTCTGGTTCAGCGACTAGCTTTTTGGCGCAGCCGGGGCAGCAGATAAAGACGGCTTTGCCGTTGACGTTCACCTTGCCAGGGACGCCCATGCCGCCGAGTGGTTCGTCCATCACGGGGCAGGTCTTCTGGGCGGCGATCGCGGCGGCGTCGGCAAGCGTCGATTTGAACACGCCTTCGCGGACTTGTTCGCCCTTGGCGGTGTAATACTTTGTGAGGTACTGGTCGGGTGAGGCTTCGACTTTCTTGGTGCAGCCGGCACAGCATACGAAGAGCGACTTATCACCGATCATGATCTTGGGTGGTTTACCCATCGAGCCGAGAGGTTGGCCGCTGACGGGGCAGGTAGCTTGAAGGCTGATGAGCAACTCATCAGAAAGCTTGCCGCTGGCGAGTTTTCCCATCGCGTGGAAGACTAGCGGCTCGCTGCCGATGTTTGTGATCTGGACGTTCATGTGAAGTTGTCGGTCGACAACTTTAGATAGGTCCACGCCGACACCGATGGCAAGGTTCTTAAGCGTCTTCAGTTCGTAGGTGTATTCCTTTTCGCTTTCGCCGACTCGCAGTTTTAGTGTTCCTGTGGCATCCGGCGGTGCGATGGGTTGATCGTTCTTGCCAAGGATCATGAACATGATGCCTTTCTCGGCGATCACCGTTTCGATTCGGCGGTCACCAACGGTTTGCACTGTTCCACCATGTGGGCCAGTTGCCTCAGCGGCGTGGCTGTGGCCAGCGTGGTCGTGTGCCGCATGGTCATGCCCGGCGTGGGCGTCCTGTGCGGTTGTGAGTTGGGGCGACGTTAGCAGCATGGCTGCGACGATTGTGGTGAGGATACGATGTTTCATCGAGATCGGCCTTGGAAAATAGTGATGGCGTTGGGCGGTGAGCGCAGGATTATTTATTGAGTTTTGCTAGGTACTTGTCTGGGTCGGCGAGCAGTTTGTCTTTGCAGCCGTCGCAGCAAATCCAGACCGAAGTTCCGTTCACGTCGACTTTTTCAGGTGCTCCCATTGTTCCCAGCATTTCGCCGCTGACTGGGCACATGTGCTGGGCCATCGCGGACTTGTAGTCCTTTGGCGACAGCTCTTTTAGGCCCGGCATCATCTTGGCCATCGGAGAATCGGCATCGGCATGGTCGCCGTGATCGTGATCGGCGTGGTCGTGGTCGGCATGGTCGCCATGGTCATGGTCAGCATGGGCGTCAGCGGTATCGCTGGCGGGAGTCGCGGGGGGCGTCACAGGGTCGGATTCGGGCGAGTTACACCCGTAAATGCCGAGAATGAGCATCCCGCCGAGCAGGAAAGGGATGAATTTCGTAAGTCGCATGGGGATTTGCCTTCGCGGATCAGGAGGGCGGAGTTTTCGATCGACGTGCATTTGGATGCTTGGGCGGTCGCTTTCTTCACGCGGCGCGTAAGAATTCTTCTATTTCCCCCAATTGCGTGAAGAAACGGCAACTTGGGGCATCAAAAAACACATAACAGCAGAAACGTCTCGCGGAGAACGAGTGGCTTATGTCAACCAACGATTGCAAAACCGTGCAGCCATACCTGTCGGCATATCACGACGGCGAGCTTTCGGCTGGACAAGCGGCAACTGTGGCACAACACGTTGAGGCGTGCGAATCGTGTGCATCGGAGCTTCGTGCGTTCGAGTCACTCGGGTCGGCTTTTGCGCAGGCTCCTATTCCCGCCAAACGGGACGATCTTTGGCAGCGGATTGAGCGTGAGCTTCCGACAGCCAATGAGCCGGTGACACTATCGCGACGGTTCAGCGTTTGGATTCGCGAGTCGCCGTATGGTGCGGGACTGGTGTCGATGGCGGCGTCCATTCTGTTGTTGCTTGGCTTTGGCCTTTGGTACGGCGGCAACAACAAACACGAAATGGCCGGCAACGGTGGAGCGATGGCGATGCACGGCAACGACGGGCATACCCATGACGACGAAATGTCGGCTGAGCACATGGCCGAATTCGCTGGCGTAATGGATGACTATTTGCAGAAGCTGCCAAGCGATCCGGATGGAGCAGAACAGATGCTGCTGACGAAGTACGACGGTGAGAAAGTCGACGCAGAGGGAGCAGTGAAGTTGGTCGGTTATCGACCGATCGTCTCCGGCGGATTGCCAGAGGGCTATTCGTTGGCGTCGACAAGCGTGTTGAAGATGCCTTGCTGCACCTGCGTGAAAGCGGTTTGCAAACGGAATGACGGTTCGACGTTGGTTTTGTTTGAACACGACGACGAAGAAACGGCTTGGTTTGGCGATCGTCGCCAGAGCATGGCAACATGCGGCGACAAGGACTGCTGTCTCGTTGATCTCGATTCCAGCATCGCGGCGACTTGGAAGCAGGGCTCGCGGAGCGTCACAGCCGTTGGCGTTCGTGACCAAGACGAAGTGGCGAAGCTCGTGACCTGGCTGAACAAATCCTAAAGCAAACTCATGAACGAATTCTTCAAACAACACCGCGGAAAGCTCTGGATTGCACAAGCGGTGGCGTTTGTGCTGCTAGGTGTTTTCGTCGCATCTTGGTTTAACGGAGGCTCGGGCGGGTCAAAAGTCTCCGAGACTTCCGCAACGGCGAACTCGGAGGCAATGCAAAGCACGCCTTCAATTTGGACTTGTTCGATGCACCCGCAAATACGTCGCGACGGTCCGGGCAGTTGTCCAATCTGTGGCATGGACTTGGTGCCAGTCAAGGAATCGGCCGGGGGCGTTCGCACGGTTTCGATCAGCCCGGAAATCAAGAGTCTGATGAACGTGCAGGTCAGCCCCGTGCGTCGACAGTATGTCACCGCCGACGTTCGCATGGTTGGCAAGGTCGAATACGACGAAACTCGTCTTGCCCACATCACCGCTTGGGTGCCCGGTCGATTGGAACGCATGTTCGTCGATTTCACTGGTGTCGAAGTCAACAAGGGCGATCACATGGTCCAGATATACAGCGAGGCACTCTACACCGCGCAGGAAGAGCTGTTGGCGGTGACCAAACGCGATCGGCCGCAGAGTTCCTCTCGTTTTATCGAACCGCTCGATCTTGCCGAGTCCGCTCGCGAGAAGTTGCGTTTACTCGGTTTGACGACGGAGCAGATTCAAACAATCGAAGAGCGCGGTAAGTCATCCGAAACAGTCACGATCTATTCGCCCGTCGGCGGTGTGGTGGTTGCGAAGAACAAACAAGAAGGCGACCGCGTCCAAACCGGCGACCGCATCTACACGGTCGCCGATCTGAATCACCTGTGGGTTCAAATGGATGCGTATGAATCGGACCTGGCTTGGTTGCGATACGGGCAAGACGTCGAGTTCACGACTGAAGCCTATCCTGGCGAAGTTTTCCGCGGCCGAATCGCGTTCATTGACCCAGTGCTAAACGAAGACACGCGGACGGTGAAAGTTCGTGTCAATGTGTCGAATGAGGATGGCCGATTGAAGCCGGAGATGTTCGTGCGAGCGATCGTGAAGTCGAATGTTGCTTCGGGCGGTCGTGTACTCGACGCATCGTTGGCGGGGAAGTGGATCAGTCCGATGCACCCGGAAATCATCAAAGACCAGCCGGGCGATTGTGACATTTGCGGTATGCCGTTGGTGCGGGCGGAATCGCTTGGCTACGTCACGGCGGAACCAACGAGTGCCGCGAAACCATTGGTCGTACCGGCGTCAGCCGTGTTGCTGACCGGGACGCGAGCGATTGTGTACGTGCAGATTCCCGACGCCGACAAGCCGACTTACGAGGGTCGCGAGATTGTGATCGGTCCGCGCGCCGGCGACTTCTACCTAGTGAAGTCGGGGCTCGAAGAAGGCGACTTGGTCGTGACCAACGGCAACTTCAAACTCGATAGTGCGCTCCAGATTTCTGCAAAGCCCTCGATGATGACACCACAAGGTGGCGGCGGCGGTGGACACAATCACGGAGGCATGGAAATGCCAAAGGCAGACGAAGGCGTCAAGATGGGTGCGGGTCCGATGGACCTGGTGCCAGCGGTACGTGATGCGATGCAGGGCATTGTTGAGCAATTTAAAACGATTCAAGCAAAGATCGAAGCGGCGAACCTCGCGGAGATTCGCGCAAGCTACGACCAATTGAGCAAAGCTGTCGAAGCGGTGCCGGCGGACTTGATCGGTCCTCAAATGCGACCGCAGTGGTTCGAGGTCGGGATGCTATTGCGGAACGATGTCACCGAAGGACGCGAGGTCAATTCCATGCGTCAAGCCGATCGAGTGTTCGCGTTGACTCGCCAGCACGTCGATCAAATGAAGGCTCAGTTTCCATTGCCGATGTCACACGACGAAATGCAGATGCCATCCATGACGAACATGGCCGCTCCGGCAGAAGTCGTCGAGCAACTCAGTGGTTTTGTCGCACCCTATTTGCAACTTAGTCAAGCACTCGCGGCAGACGATTTGGATGCCGCGAAGCGAGCGGTCGAGCCATTGCATCAGCGATTGGCTTCATTGCTGCCAATCGTCTCCGATGACAAATCGGTCGAAATGTGGAGCAAAGAGAAACGCGACTTGTCCGAGATCATTGCAAGATTGCAGAAGGCGAACGACCTCGCCACCTTGCGGAGCGGGTTCGCGTTGCTGTCCGAACAGATGTTGAGCCTCGAGCGGATGTTCGGCCTACCGACTGACCTAACGCTTCATGAGCTTCATTGCCCGATGGCCTTTGAAGGTCGCGGTGCCTCTTGGATTCAATCCGATGATGCCGTTCGCAATCCGTACTATGGCGCTTCGATGCTGAAGTGTGCCGACAAAGTCGAAAAGCTGTAGGCCGAAACTTCCAACATGACTGACAACGATGCAACAATCGAAAACGCGAAACGCTCGGTCCTCGGCCGGCTGATTTGGTTCTGCTTGACCAACAAGCTAGTTGTGTTGTTGCTGGTCATCGCGACGCTTGGTTGGGGCGTCATGGTCGCTCCGTTCGACTGGGACACCGGAGCATTGCCTCGCGATCCGGTACCCGTCGATGCGATTCCTGACATTGGCGAGAACCAGCAGATCGTGTTCACGCAGTGGATGGGGCGCAGCCCGCAGGACGTGGAGGACCAAATCGGTTATCCGCTGACGGTCGCGCTGCTGGGCATTCCCGAAGTCAAGACGATCCGCAGCTATTCGATGTTCGGCTTTTCGTCGATCTACATCATCTTTGGCGAAGACGCGGACTTCTATTGGTCCCGAACGCGGGTGCTGGAAAAACTGAATAGTTTGCCGGCCGGCACGCTGCCTGATGGTGTGCAGCCGACACTGGGGCCGGACGCGACGGCACTGGGGCAAATCTATCTCTACACGCTCGAAGGCCGCGATCCTGATGGAAACCCGACGGGCGGTTGGGATTTACGAGAACTGCGTACGATCCAGGATTACTACGTTCGTTATTCGTTGACGTCGGCCGAAGGTATTAGTGAAGTTGCGTCGATTGGTGGCTTCGTTCAGGAGTACCAAATCGACGTTGATCCCGATGCGATGCGGGCCGCTGGCGTGACGTTGGCCAAAGTGTTCGAGTCCATTCGGATGACGAATGTTGACGTGGGTGCTCGGACGATTGAACTGAATAAGGCCGAATACGTCATCCGTGGTCTGGGCTTCATCGAAGACATTGACGACATCGAAAAGACAGTCGTGAAGGTTACCGACAACGTTCCGATCACGGTCGCCGACGTTGCCCACGTGTCGCTTGGGCCAGCGTTGCGACGTGGTGCGTTGGACAAATCCGGTGCCGAAGCCGTCGGCGGCGTCGCGGTCGTGCGCTACGGGTACAACCCACTAGCGGCGATCAAAAACATCAAGCAACGCATCAAAGAAGTCTCACCGGGTCTGCCCACAAAGGTGCTTGTCGATTACACGAAGACGTCGGCCGACGAAGTTGACTTGTACGCCGATCGCCATGGGTTGGAAACGATCACCGGAGCGACGACCAGCAGCGACGATTGGGTGAAACATCTTCGTGGCATGCCTCAAGAACAGTGGCCGAGATGGATAACGACCAGTCAAGTCGCGGTCGTTCCCTTTTACGATCGCACTGGTTTGATCTACGAGACATTGGGTACGTTGAACACGGCGCTCTTTGAGGAAATCCTCGTCACGATCATTGTGATTCTGGTGATGGTCATCCATTTGCGCAGCTCGTTCCTCATTAGCGCGTTGCTGCCGCTGGCCGTATTGATGTGCTTCATCGCCATGAAGACCTTCGGTGTGGATGCCAATATCGTCGCCCTGTCAGGCATCGCAATTGCAATCGGGACCATGGTCGACATGGGGATCATCCTCACCGAGAACATTCTCAAATACCTGGATGAAGCTGCGCCCGAAGACGACAAGTTGACGGTGATTTTCAAGGCGGCTCACGAAGTCGCCGGTGCGGTGCTGACCGCCGTGACAACGACCGTGGTCAGTTTTCTTCCCGTGTTCACGATGATCGGTGCGGAAGGAAAGTTGTTTCGACCGCTCGCTTTTACCAAGACGTTTGCACTCGCAGCTTCCGTCATCGTGGCGTTGACCATCATTCCGCCTGCGGCCCACATTTTGATGGGTGGCCGAATCGAATCTAAGAGCCTGCGCAGGGGAGCGTGGTTTGCATTGCTGATCCTGGGCATTGCCGCGTCGATGCTACTGACATGGTGGGTCGGTGCTATTTTGATCGCGCTGTCGGCCTACAAACTGAATGAAGAGAGGATTCCCGAGCGTTACCACCGTTTTGGGCCGTACGCAGCCAGTGCACTTGCGGCGTTGGTCGTCGGCGTGTTGCTGACTCAGGAGTGGTTGCCGCTGGGACCACAGAAAGGTTTGCTGTTGAACTTGCTGTTCGTCGGCGGATTGATTGGTGGCATCCTCGGGTTCTTCACCATCTTTCAACGATTCTTATACGAACCGATCCTGCGTTGGTGCTTGAACCACAAGCTAGCGTTTCTTTGCTTGCCAGCGGCGATCCTGCTTTTCGGCGGATCGGCTTGGTTGGGCTTCGACAAGGTATTCGGTTTCGTCCCCAAGTCACTCTCGATGATTGGTGTGTCTGAAACGACAGTTCGTCAGTCCGGTCCTTGGAAAGCTTCAACCAACGTGTTACCGGGACTCGGCAAAGAGTTCATGCCGCCGCTTGATGAAGGCTCGTTTCTTTACATGCCAACGACGATGCCGCATGCGTCGATCGGCGAAGCGATGGATGTTTTGCAGCTGCAGAATCAACTGTTGGTGTCGATTCCCGAAGTCGAATCAGTGGTCGGTAAGATCGGTCGCGCCGACACGCCGCTCGATCCCGCTCCCGTGTCGATGATCGAGACCTACATCACCTACAAGTCCGAATACAAATCGGACGAAGACGGTCATCGGCTGAACTTCCGCTACGACGAGGAAGCCGGCGAGTTCGTCCGCGATGACTCCGGTGAGCTGATTCTCGATCCCGCTGGCCGACCGTTCCGCCAATGGCGTGACGAGATTCGCACGCCGGATGATATCTGGCAAGCAATCACCGCGGCGGCCGAAATCCCAGGCACGACATCGGCACCCAAGCTGCAACCGATCGCAGCTCGGATCGTGATGCTGCAAAGCGGCATGCGAGCACCGATGGGAATGAAGGTCAAAGGCCCGGACCTGGAAACAATCGAGCGAGTTGCCTTGGAATTGGAATCGCTACTGAAACAAGTTCCGACCGTTCAATCCTCCGCCGTCATTGCTGACCGAATCGTCGGCAAGCCATACCTGGAGATCGACATCGACCGTGATGCGATCAAGCGATACGGGTTGCACATCCGCAGCGTACAGGATGTGATCGAGGTCGCGATCGGTGGCCGGCAAATCACAACGACGGTCGAAGGTCGCGAGCGGTTCCCTGTCCGCGTGCGTTACGCCCGAGAGTTGCGAGACGACCTCGAATCGCTCGAACGTATTCTCGTTCCAACGCCAGCTGGCGCACAAATCCCGCTCGGCCAACTAGCCGACATTCGCTACACCCGCGGCCCGCAGGTCATCAAGAGCGAAGACACATTCTTGCTCGGTTACGTACTGTTCGATAAGAAGCCTGGTGAAGCGGAAGTCGACGTGGTCGAGGATGCTCAAGCATTCTTGCAATCCAAGATCGACTCGGGCGAGTTCACGCTGCCGGCCGGTGTGACGTACACGTTCGCGGGCAACTACGAGAACCAAATCCGATCGCAGAAGACGCTGGCGATCGTGCTGCCATTGGCACTTGGGGTCATCTTCCTGATTCTGTATCTGCAATTCAAATCCGCCATCACGACATCGCTCGTTTTCAGTGGCATTCTGATCGCTTGGGCAGGCGGATTCATCATGCTGTGGTTGTACGGCACCGACTGGTTCCTCGATTTCAGTCTACTCGGCACCAACATGCGTGAGCTTTTCCAGGTCAAGACGATCAATCTAAGCGTCGCCGTCTGGGTCGGCTTTCTCGCCCTGTTCGGCATCGCCAGTGACGATGGTGTCGTGATTGCGTCCTACCTCGACGAAAGCTTCCGCAAGGACCGAATCGAAAATGCCAAGCACGCTCGCGAAGCCACCGTGACCGCCGGCATGCGCCGCGTACGCCCGTGTTTGATGACCACAGCAACGACTTTGCTGGCATTGATTCCCATTCTGACATCCACCGGCCGAGGCAGCGACATCATGGTGCCAATGGCCATTCCGAGCTTCGGAGGAATGGCCATCGCAATCATCACGATGTTCGTGGTCCCGGTGCTGTACTGTGCCGCGATGGAGTGGAAGCTGCGACTAGGAATCAAGGACGAGCGGTTCGTAAAGGACGCTTAGATAAGCTTCATGCAAATGGCAGCCGTAGCCGAACTTACCTTGCCGTAACCGCTTTTCCAACCTACACTGATTACTTAGAGTCTTATCAATCTACAGGTTTCCCATCCTCTTGATGTTCCGTCTTCTGTTCATCTCGTTCATCACACTACGTGTGGTTGCGTGCCCCGTATTTTGTGCGGTGGGTGGGGATGTTGCGTCGACAGCAGGAGTTGAGAAGGTTTGTAGCTGTCACTGTGGACACGAACAATCCACTCCATGCGATGACCGTCAGTTGCCGCCGGGAAATGCCCCTTGTGACAACCCTTGCCCCTGCGACACCGGCTGCGTTTGTCTGGTAACGCCGGAGTCAAATTCCCGCACTGTGTCGGCGGACTTCCAGCTATTGTCGGATTGGACTCCGCTGTGTCTGGAAACGCTGGACCTGTCCAAACTGCTTGCCAAACGCTGCGAAGAACGACATCCACAACGGTTTGATCTGCAAAGCGGGCGAGACGTGCGTCTCGTTTACGCCTCTCTATTGCTGTAGGCCACTGCTGGCCCACGTTGGTTGACCGTCGAAATCGGTTTGTGATCGCGATTGCGCTCGCCGCATGTTGCGACACCGCGTTCGAGTTCATTTCTGGTCGGCCTGTATCCGTTGGTTAAGTGCTTGAATTGCATTTGTGCGGTTCGCGCTTGTCCCGTCCATCCCAGCAGGAGTTCTGCAATGAGTCACTCAGTTGTCAATGCGCCGGAGAAAAATCCGCGTCCCGCCTCCCCCGAAACCTCGGCCAACGGACGGGCCGTGCATGCTCCCCAGATTGAGACGCCCACCAGAAATGTTAGCCCCATCCGGCGATTTGTCTCGCTTGCCCTTGGTAGCATCGGGCCGACGTTGGTTCTGATTGGCTTTGCCGCGGTCTTCTACTATGGGCACCAGAACGATTGGCGAATTCCTAAGTTCGCCGCGTTGACTGGGAGTGTCGAGACGGTCGCCGACGATTGGTGTGAAGAACACGCCGTGCCGGAGTCGATCTGCGTCGAGTGCGATCCCACCATGATGCCTAAAGGCCCCGACTACGGTTGGTGCGCGGTGCATGGCGTTCACAACTGCGTGCTGGATCATCCTGATGTAGCACAGATGAAGGAGACGCCGTCGATATTGCCGAGCGATCTGGAGCGAGCCGCTCGAGCCTTGGCCGTGGCTCCGCGAAAAGAGAACAACAGTGCCTGCAAGATTTACCAGAACCGCATTCAGTTCGCTTCCATTGAGTCAGTGAAGCAGGCTGGCGTTGATGTGGAATTGATCGAACGTGCTCCGATCGTCGAAGCGATCGCCGGCAGCGGGGAGATTGTTTACGACCCCACGAAACAAGCGAGCTTGGCGTCGCGAGTTCCTGGCAGCGTTTGGTTGGTAACCAAGGGCGTTGGCGATTTGGTCACCAAAGGGGAAGTTCTCGCCGTCGTGGATGCGGCACAAGTCGGTGATTTGAAAACAAGCCTTCTGCGGGCGTTGGCCGAAGAAAACCTGCAACGACAAAACGTCTCACGGCTGAATCAAGCTCGAAGTGCCATTGCGGGTTCGCGGATCCTCGATGCTGAAGCTGCCTTGTCCAAAGCTCAAGCGGATGTGTTGTCCGCTGAACAATCGTTGCGAAATCTTGGATTGCCGATCGACACCGAATCGCTGCGAGGATTGTCTGAGCGACAAGTCCTCGACAATCTACGTTTGCTCGGAATTCCCGATGAGATTCGCGCCCAACTCAACAGCAAGACAATCACCTCGAACCTAATTCCGATTGTTTCGCCGATCGAAGGCTTCGTCACGCAACGGCATGTTGCTCCGGGTGAAGTCGTAGACCCGACTCGCATTCTGTTTGAAGTCGCGAACACCAGCCAAATGTGGCTCACACTCAATGTTCCACTCGAGAACATGGATCAGCTTGCTGTCGGGCAACCGATTCGCTTTCAAGCCGATGGCAGTCGCCATGAAGTGGAAGGCAAATTGGACTGGATCAGCACGGCGGCGGACTCGCAAACGCGGATGGTGCAGGTGCGAGCCATCTTGCCGAATGTCGATGGGAAGTTACGAAGCGAAACGTTCGGTACGGGCCAAATCATTTTGAGGGAAGAGTCAGACGCCATTGTGATTCCCAATGGGTCGTCGCACTGGGAAGGTTGCTGCCAAGTTGTTTTCGTGCGTGACAAGCACTACTTCGACAGTCCCGACAGCTTCAAAGTCTTTCACGTCCGTTCAGTACGCTTGGGTGCAACGAACGGGGGATTCACGGAAGTCATTTCTGGTGTGCTTCCCGGTGAAGTGATCGCCGCAGCGGGCAGTGACGTACTGCGAGCTCAATTACTAAAAAACAATCTTGGTGCAGGCTGCGACTGCGTCGCCGAATAAAGGAGAGCACGGATGCTAAATTGGCTAATCGACGTATCACTGCGCCATCGTGCGCTCGTGATTCTAACGGCGGCGTTGTTCGCGGTTGTAGGCGTGTTCTCACTCCAGCAGCTCGATATCGACGCATTCCCGGACACCACACCGGTTCAAATTCAGATCAATACGGTCGCCCCGTCGCTGGCGTCTGAGGAAATCGAACGGCAGATCACCTTTCCCGTCGAGCAGGCAATCAGTGGATTGCCGGGACTCCACGAATTACGTTCAATCTCCAAGTTCGGTCTGTCACAGGTCGTGGTCATCTTTGATGATGGCATCGACATCTATTTTGCTCGTCAGTTGATTAACGAACGGTTGTCCACAGTCGAGCTACCCGACGGCATTAGCCGACCGCAGATGGGGCCAGTTTCGACCGGTCTGGGCGAAGTCTTTCACTACGTTCTGGTTTACGACGGTGTTGACTTCTCGGAAGCCTCTCAGGCCGAGCGTGTCAAACGCATGACCGAGTTGCGAACGATTCACGACTGGGTGGTCAAGCCACAATTGCGATCGGTTCGAGGTGTGGCCGAAGTGAACAGTTGGGGCGGGTACGAGAAGCAATATCAGATTCGTCTCGATCCCGAAGGGCTGTTCAAGTACGGCCTGACCTTCGAGCAGGTATCTGATGCAATTGAAACGAACAACGAGAATGTCGGCGGCGGTACGGTCACGGACGGCAGCGAAATGCTGCTGGTGCATGGAATTGGCCGAACGGTCAATATCAAGGAAATCGAAGACATCGTCATCACTTCCAAGGATGGCGTGCCAGTTCGCATTCGCGACGTCGCCGATGTGATGATTGGGCATGAGATTCGCCGGGGCGCGGTCACGGCAAACGGTCGCGGCGAAGCAGTGCTGGGGTTGGGCTTCATGCTGATGGGCGAAAACAGCCACGACGTCACTTGGGCCATCAAAGAAAAGATCGAAGGTATTCAGGAATCGCTCCCTGCCGGCGTCAAGATTCAAACCGTCTACGACCGTACCGAGCTCATTGACCATGTCATTCACACGGTCCAGAAGAATCTGTTCGAGGGCGGTTTGCTGGTCGTCGCAGTGTTGTTCATCTTCTTGGGGAATCTGCGAGCCGGAATCATTGTGGCACTCGCAATTCCGCTGTCGATGTTGTTTGCGTTCTCAGGAATGCTGAAGTTCGGCATCGCTGCCAGCTTGCTTAGCCTCGGTGCCATCGACTTCGGATTGGTTGTCGATAGTTCAGTCGTGATGATCGAAAACTGTGTTCGTTGCTTGGCTCACAAGTCGGACGGTCGCAGTCGCTTGCAGATCATTCGCGATGCGGCGGTTGAGGTTCGCAAGCCGACCATGTTTGGCGAATTGATCATCATGATCGTCTACTTGCCGATCCTGACGCTCGAAGGCATCGAAGGCAAGCTGTTTCGACCGATGGCAATCACGGTGATTATGGCTCTTGCCGGGTCGATGGTTCTTTCACTGACACTGATGCCCGTGTTGGCGAGTCTGTTCCTTCCCAAGAACATCAAAGAAACCGAGCCGCTACTACTTCGCGTATTGAAACGCCTCTACGCACCGGTGTTGCGGTTCACGATGCACCACAAGACGTTCATTATCGGATCGGCCTTGTTGTTACTCGTCACCGTGTTTGGCCTCGTCGCTCCGAATCTCGGCAGCGAGTTCGTCCCACGACTTTCTGAAGGTGCTATCACGATCAACGTGGTGCGACTGGCGGGGACGACGCTGGAAGAATCCATGCGTTACAACACAAAAATGGAACAGGTCATTCTGGAGAAGTTTCCGGATGAAGTCGCACAGGTCTGGAGCCGTATCGGAACGGCGGAGGTGGCGACCGACCCAATGGGTACGGAGTTGACCGATTTGTTTCTGACACTGCATCCACGTGAGAAATGGACGCGAGCTGAGACGCAGGATGAATTGGTGGTCAAGGTGCAGGAAGAGCTGCGTGATCTACCCGGTCCGCGACTGGCCATGTCGCAGCCGATTGAAATGCGAATGAACGAAATGATCTCTGGTGTACGCTCGGATGTCGCCGCAATTCTTTACGGCGATGACTTGGACGTGATGGTAGAGAAAGCCGAAGAAATTGAGCGGGCACTCAACTCGATTCCTGGTTCGGAAGACGTGAAGGTCGAACAGGTTTCTGGTCAGCCGGTTTTGCAAATTCGCATCAACCAAGACCAGATTGCTCGCTACGGAGTACCGGCCAGCACGGTGATGAATCTTGTCCGCTCGTTGGGCACGCATAACGTCGGCGAAGTCTATGAAGGCCAGTTGCGGTTTCCACTGATTATCCGACTACCCGAAGAAGCTCGCGCTAGTCCAGAGGCCATCAAGCAAATCTTGGTTGCCACGCCATCTGGCGAACGTATTCCGCTTTCCCGGCTGGCCACGATCGAAACCGTGGAAGGTTGGAATACGATCAAGCGAGACTGGTACCAACGTCGCATTACGATTGAATCGAATGTCCGTGGTCGCGACCTGGGCAGCTTCGTTGCCGAAGCTCAACGTGTGGTTTCTGAAAAGGTGCAACTGCCTGCCGGACGCTACCGCATCGAATGGGGCGGGCAATTCGAGAATCTGCAGCGGGCTCAAACCCGCCTGATGATCGTGGTGCCAATTGCACTCCTGATGATTCTTTCGCTGCTTTACATAACGTATCGCAACTGGGTTGACGCGCTGCGAGTTTTTACAGGCGTTCCATTCGCGTGGATTGGCGGGATTCTGGCGTTGTGGATTCGCGACATGCCGTTTTCGATTTCGGCAGCGGTTGGATTCATCGCATTGTCCGGAGTCGCGGTGCTCGATGACATGCTGCTTGTGTCAACGATTCGACAACTGCGGCGAAAAGGGCGTTCGCTTGACGAAGCGGTCGAAGAGGCCGCGATGACACGTTTGCGTCCAATCTTGATGACGACGCTCGTGGCGAGCCTTGGCTTTGTTCCGATGGCGTTCAGCACCGGGATGGGAGCCGAAGTGCAACGGCCACTGGCAACGGTGGTGATTGGCGGTGTGTGCAGTGCGATGGTGATGAGTTTGCTCGTGCTTCGAGTGCTCTACGTCGTGTTCAACACGCCGGTGGAAAAGCTACGCAGTGATGCTGATGCAGGAGATGACGACGACGGAGACGATGACGGTCATCGTCTTGAACCCGATGAACCGATTGACCCGGAAATCAGGCGCGTGCCTGAAACGGCATCGGTCTAACTTTAGTTCGGCCATGCCGAAGGAGAATTTTACGATGATGATGATGAAATGGATGACTAGCTTCAAAGGCATCTCGCTTGCAGCCATCGCCGTCATGGCGATCGGATTGAGTGGATGTAGCAAAGACCAAGTCACAACCGACGGTGCAGCGGAACCGGTCGCGGCAACCAACGTCGATCACAGCCACGGTGGTTGGTGGTGCGTGGAACATGGTGTGCCCGAGGAAGAGTGCGCATTGTGCGACACATCCTTGGTGGCCAAGTTCAAGGAAGACGGTGACTGGTGCGACGAGCACGATCGGCCCGAGTCGCAGTGTTTCATTTGCAGCCCCGCAAGATTCGACAAGTTCGCATCGCGATACGAAGCCAAAACGGGGCAAAAGCCACCGCAACCGGAGGAGTAGAACGGCCCGACGTTGTGGCTGGGGCGTCGCCTATTTTTGACGTAGCGGTCAGCTCGTGCAACGCCTCAGCGACACGTCAAACCATCAATGCCGGAACGAATTTTATGAACTGGTCTACCAAGCTCACAATAGCCCTGCTGCCAATCGTGTTTGCGGTTCTCCAAATGGGATGCGACTCTCGCGTTGCAGTAAAACCATTGGATGATCCGAAAGCGAATGGCATCAAACCTGTCCAGTTGACCGATGCGAATTTCCAGACGGAAGTGATCGAGTCGGATATTCCGGTATTGGTCGATATGTGGGCACCATGGTGCGGGCCGTGCATCGAAATGAAACCAACGTTGCGATTGGTCACTGAACAACTGACTGGTCAAGCAAAGATCGCGGAACTCAATATCGACGAAAACCCATTCATCAAAGAGAAGTATGGCATCGACCGCTATCCGACGCTGTTGATCTTTCGCGACGGCGAGGAAGTCGATCGTTTGATTGGTAAAAGAACTGAAGGCGAGCTAATAGAAGCTCTTTCGTCGTTTCTCAGCTTGTCAATCGAAGCAGAAGACGACATGAGATCGAAGGCTAAGCATGACTGACTGCGGATGCGAATTGGAAGCAGAAGGCGACGCACAGCGAACGACGCTGCGCGTGGTTTTGGCAATCAACGCTGCAATGTTTGTCGTCGAGATTGTCGCTGGCGTGCTTGCCAGTTCGACGGGCCTGATCGCGGACTCGCTCGACATGCTTGCCGACGCGAGCGTCTACGCAATCAGCCTGTACGCCGTCGGTCGGGCTGCCAACATCCGCCGTAACGCCGCGACAGCTAGCGGTGTATTGCAACTGGCGCTCGGCTTTGGTGTTTTGATCGAAGCGGTTCGCCGCTTCATCGGTGGCGGGGAACCAATCGGCGTTGCGATGATGGTGATGGGCTGCGTTGCTTTAATCGCCAATTCATTTTGCTTGTGGCTAATTGCCAAGCACAAAGGCGGTGATGTCAACTTTCGAGCTTCTTACATCTTCTCGGCCAACGACGTGATCGCCAACATTGGCGTCATCGTCTCGGGTTTGATCGTCAAACTCTCCGGCTCGCAAATCCCCGATCTAGTTATCGGCATTCTGATCGCTAGCGTCGTCGTGCGAGGTGGCATCAAGATTCTCGGGATGGCCGGTTCCGGCGAGGAAGCGAGTTAAGCGGTGACGGTAGGTTCCTTCGCTGCGTCAACTGACGGTAAGAGATGGACTTCTCAAAGCCGTTAGGCTTGGTGGTGGTCCGTCCATTCTGATTGGGCCGTTGTTCGTGGGTGGACTGCTTGGCTGTGCTGGACGGTCGCGAGGAGCTTCGTAGCGTGGAAGCTCGGGAACTGCGTTGCGGTTGGGAAGCGTTGGTGCTGTCATCGGCTGACGATCAGGTGTTCCGAAAGTGGCGACAGGTTCCGGTGGCTCGGATTCACTTGGTCGTGTAGATGCCGATCTTGGATAGTTTCTACCTGTTGCCTCACGACGCGCGCGTTCGCCGAGTCGATGGCAGTTCGTTCGCAAGCCGTTCTATTGAACAGTCGGCGGAGGAGGTGAATTGCCCAGCGGAGCCGCGTTTGGCGTGCTGGGCTGCGGAGCATAGTTTTGGGTAGGAGCACTCTGCGGAGCATAACCCTGAGGAGCACGCTGTTGTGGGGCATAGCCTTGCTGTGCGCCCTGCTGTGGTGAGTATCCTTGTTGCACGCCTGGTGGAGGCGGAGCTTGCTCTACTGCTCCGCTCCCCGCGGAATTTGGCGGCGGAGCCTGGCCTGATTCGGAGACTCCAACGTCGTTCATCAAGTGATGCAAAGTGGATTCGGCAATTTCAATTTTAGAGATCAGACCGAGTGTGCCGATTTGGCGGTGATGAATTCTCGTCCAACCTCGAACATCATCTTGGATGTGATGAAACAGCCGATCCGTTCCGAGAAGCTTGGAACGCATCGCTTCGCGGTCATTGTTGTGCTCGGCGGCATGAATGAACTTTGCTACCCCCAGAAGTTCATACCCTTCCCGGTAAGTTTCTGCGAATCCGGGATTGTGGGAATAGTTGTGGTGCATGTCGAGCAATATCTCATTCACCAGAGTTTCGAGACGTCCAGAAAGATCGCTGTACTGGGTGAATCCACCGAAAGGAACGATCGCAGGGCGTGCTGCCACATGTTGGCCCGCCGGTGGTGCGTAGTAATAGTTATTGCCTTGGACGTAGTACTGGCCCGTCGAATAACCACGAATGGTATTGGGAACGATGTGTGACCAATTGTTGTGAACGACGTCATGATGTTCTCGACCGATGACGTGCCCGTGCCCGTGCCGATCTCGGACGATGTGGTCATGGTGATCGACATGCGTGCCAGTGGATGGAATGACACCATGCGAACCACCGTGAATGACATCGTGATGTTGAATTCCGCGGATGTGCCCATGAGAATCGCGGATCACATGATCGTGATGGTCGATGTGCGGCTGGACGATTCCGCCATGACCATGATGATCGTGACCAGAGCCGATTTGGATTCTGAATTGCGCTGACGCCGATGTCGTCATTGCACAGAGACACGCGGCAAATAGTAGCTGAGTTTTCATAGGGAAGCTCCGATAAGCGGTTTGAGTTGCTTCCGATGTCGTCGAAACTCGGGAGCCATGGGAACGCGGTGAACTAAAAGTCTAAGTGGTTTTGACTTGGTGGATGTTGAGTTCTTTTGAACCGAGCATAAACCGGGTGTCATAGGTTGGGCTTGCGACGAATATGCCTGTGGCAAAGCCTACTTACCACGAAAACCGTCCCAGCCAACCAAATGGTCGGCCGAGACGGCTAGCTGCGGAGTTTGAACACTCTGTCGCACTCTAGTGATGCCAGTGGCCGCTACGATGCACGTCGTAGTGTCCCGGCTGCACGTGGAAGTGATTTCCATGCCGACGGATCGTCGGAGCGTGATAATCAAGGTGTGTGGTGTCGTGGTACGTCGGCTGTTGCCATCCGAAGTTGGGGTAGTGCGTTTGATGTCCGTGACCCCAATGCGAAGGTGTCACTGGCTGATAGACGTGGCCACTATGACCATGACCGTGTCCCCAACCGTGACCAAATTGCGCTTTTGCCTCACCGCCGAAGGCGAAGGTGAGAGCGGCGACCAGTGCGAGTGCGGGGAGAAGCTTTTTCGTGTTGAACATGACTGAATCCTATTGTGTTGCGGGATTTTTTGACTGTTCCAGATCACCGTGATCTGTGAACAAAAGAACGTGCGAAATCTCTGACGAATCCCCTTAACCAATTCCTAAGAATTTGCGATTTGGGGTGCTCTCAAACTTTAGTGATGCCAGTGGCAGCTGCGATGCACGTCGTAGTGTCCCGGCTGAACGTGGAAGTGATTTCCGTGCCGACGAATTGTCGGAGCGTGATAATCAAGGTGTGTGGTGTCGTGGTAAGTCGGCTGTTGCCATCCGAAGTTGGGGTAGTGCGTTTGATGTCCGTGACCCCAATGCGAAGGTGTCACCGGCTGATAGACGTGGCCACTATGAAAGCTGCTGTGACCATGTCCCCATCCATGACCATGCTGTGCTTGGGCTTCGCTACCAAGGGCGAATGTGAAGGCGACGGCAAGTGCGATGACAGGGAGGTAAATTTTCTTGTTCGACATGACTGAATCCTTTGTGTTGTGTTGCGGGGTCTGTCTGGAAGGGACAGTTGGCGGGAAACTTCATGTGAAACATCGCATGCGCCGTGCCAATCGCTATTAGCAGCAGTATTCCCCGTTTTTAAGCCTTTTTGAATGTTTTGACGCAAGGACCGCCGACATCCAATTGAGTACACCGTGTGATCGAATTGAAATCAGATGGCGACTCGGAACTGATTTTCGGTCATACAAATGGCTGGCACTGGCAGCTCTTTGTGAGATCGGGACATTCGCCTTGCAGATGCGCACGTCTCCGCATTGGTAGGAATCAAAGCGAACGGACTTTTGATTCCAGCTCGATGAATCAAAGTCTCTCTGAGCGGCCGCCCTGGAGATGTGCGACTTCGATCAACTAGACTCTGTTGATCGGCGGTAAAGATGCGCCCCGCGACATGGATTCACGACGCTTTGTTTGGCAGTTTCTATTGTTTGGAAGTCGCAAACTTGCGTGCGATAGGCAGCACAAGCCGGTAAGCCTGGCTGTTCAACCTTTGGTATTGACGCGTGATTCGACACAAAACGCTGAACGATTTTTTTTGTCCACAATCGAGGCGGTTTTGAGTCGGGAGGCGACGAGAGCCGTGAGTGATGCCGCCGCTTTCAACGACATTGACGGATGTGAATAGGACGTAACGGATGACGCACCTGTTATATCAACTCACGGTACGAGATGGTTGTCCTGAAACGGTTAGGCTTGGAGGCGGACCGTCCATTCGGATTGGACCATCGTCCGTTGGTGGACTGCTTGGCGGTGCCGGACGGTCGCGAGGCGTTTCATAACGTGGACGATCTGGAACCTCATTACGCTTAGGAAGCGTTGGTGCAGTCATCGGCTGACGGTCGGGCGTTCCGAAAGTGGCGGCTGGGTCTTGGAAATTTGGATTCACCGGGCTGTGTGAATGTCCGTCGTGTGAATGTCCGTCGTAGGAGTTTTCGCCATGGTCGTGGCCATCATTGGCATGGTGGCCGTGCTCGTTACCCGCTACGCCATTTGGGATTTGATTCTGACGGGGCGCACCGAAATACGGCGCGTCCAAGTACGGTGAAATCGGTTGGGAGAATCCACCAAGTGTCGGCTGGTAATACTCCAATGGGCAACCGACATCGTCGGGACAGTACATGTCGGCTTCGCCGTGAAGTCTGTTCAGCGGTATGTCAACGTATCCATGAGCGATCGGTGCGTGACCATAATAGCTGTCTGGGTAATCGTAAGAGTAATCGTGGACGGAGTAATGATCGTCATAGTAGTGCCCGTGAAAATTCCCATGGCCGTTGTGGTGATATGCGCCGTGACCATGCCCGTGCCAATATTGAGCCGTTGCTGGTTGAATTTGAAAAATGGCGACGATTGCGAATGCGGCGATCGTAACGACGGATGGTTTCGGCATGTTTTTCATTTCGTTGTAAGTTTTGCACAGAGACAAAGAGACTTAGACAAGAAGGACGGACGAGACTTGCTCGCCCGTCCAACTGATTCAGAACGGTCGGTAACATTCGCAAGCGAACAACGCTTTATTAGTGATGGCCACCAACACCTAGAACATGGAAGCGTCCGATATCAATGTGCAATCCACCGCGTTGACGAAAAGGCTGTGATCGGTAGGCAGGAGCGTACTGTTGCTGGTATTGCGGTTGATAGCTCGGTTGGTACGTTTGGCCGTATCCATAACCGCCGTAGTTCGATGAATAGCCGTAATTGCCATACGTTTGAATGGGTGCGTGAGCGTAGCCGCCATGGTGACCGCCACCGTGATGGCCGCCGGCGTAGGCGTGGTGTCCGCCGTGACCACCATGAAAGTAGTCGCTAGCGGTGGCACCGGTATTACCGGCAAAGACGAACAATCCTGCTGCGAGAGCGGCAATTGCGAAGGCACGATTCATAAGCGTCAGTCCTGACATTTGAGGGGAGGTTCACGGCAAGTGCCGCTGGTTAGCCTTCTAACGCATTGCGTGTGCCAAACCGAAAATCCATTGATTGACGCGGGTTTTGCCAGATGCCGCGCAGTCACATTGATTACTCGGCGTCGCGAATGAGACGACAGAATGAGAATCGTTGGAAGACTGACATTCTTCCCCTGCCCCTCGGATGGTCTGTTAGACTAACTCTTGGTGGGCGATGTGAATGGTCCGACGGATTGTGATTGTCCCACAGAAATCCCCTCGTAAGGAGTTGATTTGATGAGACGTTTCTTCACCATTGTCGTTGCCGTCGTTGCGTTAGCCACCACCGCTCAGGCCCAATGGGTCGTGCCGCACACGACCACGCATCAACACTATGTGCCGCACACGACGACACACACCGACTATGTCCAGCATGGCAACCATGTCGATGCCGTGCCTCATACAACGACGCACATCGACAGCGTTCCTCACACCACCACGCATTTCGATCAGGTTACGCCGTACAACCGCTACCCGACCGTGACGCAGCCGTATCAGCAATACCGATCGGCTCGTCCGGTGATTCAAGGTCAAGTGTATCCTCAGCAGGGACGTGTCATTTACCGAAACGGCATTCGCCAGACTTACACCCAACCGTATCAGTCGTACCGACCGTCGTATCAGCAACCGCATCTGCACACGCAAACGCACACTGACTACGTTCCCCACACCCAGACGCATATTGACTACCAACGACATGGCAATCATCTGCACGCGGTTCCTCACACGACCACGCACATCGACGCCGTTCCCCACACAACGACGCATGTTCATGGTGGCCATCACTAGGCTGAAATTAGAGGGACAAGAGATGCAATGACGTCCGCCGGAACGGAATCCGGCGTCACGCGGCCACAAACTAGGCGCACTTCTGCGGGTTTCTTCCGCACAACCGGCATCACCCGACCTGAGCAGGTTACGATTGGCCGGATTGCAAGGGTTCGACGTGAAATTCCAATGATGGCGTGCCGATGGAAACCAACGGCTGGTCTAATTTTTCACGGAGGAAAACGCGGTGATCGCAACACAACCGACCAGCAATCGTTCTCGTCAATCGCGGCGTCGGCGGTTGCGTGCGGCTCTGAGCATGACATTGACTATAGGCTCAGCGATGAGTTTCACGGCAGGTTGCCAGAGCATTGGTAATTACGTTGCGACATCAGCTCCCAGTTCCGCAACGCACCAATCGACGCAAGCGAACGTCCCCTCAACACCGGCGGCAGCCGTCGTTGCCGCACCCGTGATGACCGTCGCATACACCGACAAGTCGAATGACGAAAATCCTGGAGCAACTGAATCCGCCGGTTCCTTTCGCGAGATCATGTCGCTTGATTCGCCCGAACCATCGCTCAGCGAGGTCGCCGTTGTGCCATTCTCAACCGGCAATGATGACTACATCAGCGAACAGCCCGCCGGGTTGACGCTCGAAGCGATCGAGTCGATGGCTTTGGCGAACAATCCGACGATCGCCGAATTGGTTGCGACAACGCAAAAGGCCGCCGGTTTCAAGTGCCAAGTCGGTCTGCGTGCCAACCCAACAGTCGGCTACAACGCTACCCAAATCGCCGACCGAGGCACCGATCAGCACACGGTGTTCATCTCGCAAACGATCATCACAGGCGATAAATTGGCATTGAATCGCGCTGTGCTCAACGAAGCATTGCGTGCGCAACTGATGCAGCTCGAAGCCCAGAAGTATCGCATCGCGACTGACATTCGCATCACGTTCTACGAAGCCTTGGCGGCACAACAACGAGTGAATTTGATCCGCGACTTCCAATCGGTTGCCGACAAGGGAGTCGATATCGCCGAGCAACTTAAAGAAGCGCAAGAAGGCTCGCAGCTGGAAATCGTCCAAGCAAAGGTTCAGAAGAACGAGATTGACTTGGCTCTGCGGCAAGCCCAAATCCGTTTCGACGCCGCATGGCGAGAGATGGCCGCATTGGCGGGCAACTCTGACATGATGCCCGTTCCACTACAAGGCACGCTGCCGGGGGCGGAAACCACCTTGGACTGGTCGATCGTTGCATCCACCATGATCGCATCCAGTCCCGAAGTGCAGACGGCACAGGCACGAATCAACCAAGCTAGAGCCAATCTTTGCCGCCAACAGGCTCAGCCGATCCCGAACTTGGATTTGCAGCTCGCATCGGGTTATGACAACGGCACGGACAACGGCTTGATTAACTTCCAGGTCGGAGCACCGATTCCGGTCTTCAACAAAAACCAGGGCAACATCTCAGCGGCCCGCGCCGAGTACGTGCGTGCATCACGCGAACTCCAGCGGATCGAAAATTCGATTAAGGCACGCCTGGCCCAAGTTTCGCGAGATTACGACTCTTCACTGGTCGCCGTCGATCAATATGCCAACGACATTCTGCCCAACGCAGAAGAAGGTTTGAAGCTCGCCGAGCTTGCCTACAAAGCTGGCGAGACGAGCTTCGTTCAAGTCCTAGTCGCACGCCGAACGTACTTCGATACGAACCTGCAATACATCGTGTCGCAGCAGCAACTCGCTCAAGCCCGCGCCCGAGTTGATGGCTTCGTTTTGACGGGCGGCTTGGATGCCGTGGTGGACAACAGCGGCGACGATAGCTTGCGAGGATTGACGCTTAGCCAGCAGTAAGCTGACTGCCGATTCCACTTGAAACCGTCTCAGGATGGGACGGTGTCGAGGTCAGATTGATAACATGCTCAAAATTTATCAGACATCTCTTTTGCGGTATTTCCCAACGATTCGCAGTAATTTTTTGATTGGCACGACTCGTGCAATACCTGACCGCTGAAGATTTCGGTATAGCCCCTAACCGGGAAAGCCGATAGAACTACTGCGACGATTAGGCGCAATACGCCGATTGTCCGTGTCCTAACAAAGCGACCATGTTTCACAAAATCCTCACCTATTCGACGATGACTGCCGTAGTGCTTCACGCACTGCTGGGTTGTTGTGTGCATCACGCTCATGCGGGTCACACGCACAGTCACGATGTTGACCAGGTGATGGTGGACGTCCCGCACGTGGTCGGTTTTTGCGACGGTGACCACGATCACGATGGGCATTCCCACGAAGGTCACGAAGCTTCGTGCCAACATCAGCGCAATGCAGATGGCTCGATCGCTTGCGCTTGCTTTGATGACGAAGCGAGTGAAGTTGGTTCCGAACAGCCTTGTTCAGAATCGCCTTGTTCGGGTTCACATGGACCACATGAATCCTGTGACGAAGCGGACTGCAACATCGTTGCCGATCAACGAGACAACGACATTTCGTTGATCTTGACCTATGATTGGTCGCCCTTGCTGACGCACTGTTTGTCGTTGTCGTCGCAAGACATGCTCGCAGCACGGACGGTGTACGGTTCGCCGCCCGATCCGCACGACGTGCAGTCACCTCTCCGCATCAAGACGCAAGTCTGGCGTCTGTAATGGTCCGCTCTCGTCCGTGATTGGATGAGAGTGACTGTGCCTGTTTGCCGTAACGGAGGTCGTCAAGACTTTCGATCCTCGTGCATCGGCTCCGACACTCTTGGCGAATTTCGCTTGCGCTGATTGATTCAGCCTGCATTCGCCGGTCATCTGCCACGGACGCTTCTTCGCGTTGACCTTTCTCTGATCCACACACATTGAATCGTGGGTTGGTTTCTCCGGCAGTTGTTCCGTTGGTTTCGTTACCATGAAAATCCGTATGCCCAAAGTGCCCATGAAGTGGGTTTGGTTAGTCGCCACGCTGATACTTGTGATCGTCGGTGGTTTCACCTGGCAGCGTTGGTTCCCGGCCACGAAGGCGTGGGTCGATCAAACCGCTGTTTCGTTCCGCAACAGCGGCGGCGAATCGCACGAGGGTGAGGCGGCTGGCGAGGTTGATCCTCATGCCGGTCACGATCACGCGGCCCACGCCGGGCATGACGCAGCGACTTCGTTAGAACTGTCAAAGCAAGCGATCCGCAACATTGGATTGTCCGACGAAACGATCCGCCCGATCAAGTTGGAAACCTTCCGCCGCTCCATCACGGTGCCTGCTGTCGTCGTCGAGCGTCCTGGTCGCTCTCGAGTCCAAGTTGCGACGCCGATGACCGGCGTCGTCACGCACGTTCATGCCGTGCAAGGCGAAGCGGTCGAGCCGGGAAGTCTGCTGTTCCAGATTCGCTTGACACACGAAGACCTTGTCAATGCACAGACCGACTTCGTCCGCACACTCGGTGAACTAGATGTCGAGAATCGTGAGATTGCACGTTTACAACAGGTCACACGAAGTGGTGCGGTCGCTGGCAAAGTGCTGCTGGAACGGGAGTACTCCCGAGACAAGCTGAATGCAAATCTGGGCGCACAGCGCGAATCCCTTCGATTACACGGCTTGTCGGATAATCAAGTCACGCAAATCGAACGCGAGCGACGACTGCTTCGTGAGCTACAAATCTTCGCACCGAGCGTCGATAGCCACGGTGAGGAAGAATTGCGGTTAACCCAGCATGTCATTCAAGCGAGTTACGTCAAGGCCGACCAGAACAATCACACTGGCCCATTGATCTTGCAAGACTTGGCCGTGCATAAAGGCCAGTCTATCAATGCGGGAGAAACGCTCTGCATCCTAACGGACTACGACGAACTGTTCATCGAAGGACTCGCGTTCGAGCAAGACATCAAGCAACTTCGGAGAGCGTCGCAAAACGGCTGGAAAGTCGATGCGATCTTGGAGGAACCAGGTTCCGAATCTCGTGTGATCGAAGGCTTGGAAATGGCGTACCTCGCCAATCAAGTCGATGCCCAGTCGCGAACGTTGAACTTCTACGTTCGCCTTCCCAACGAAGTCGCCAAAGATCATCGCGCCGACGGCAATCGTTATGTCGAATGGCGTTACGTTCCCGGTCAACGGATGCAGTTGCGAGTACCGGTCGAAGAAATGCCGGAACAGATCGTGGTGCCTGTCGAGGCGGTGGCGAGCGAAGGAGCGGAAACTTTCGTGTTTCAGCAGAACGGCAGTCACTTCGATCGCGTGCCGGTACATGTGAAGTACCGGGATCAGTATTCCGCCGTGATCGACAACGACGGATCGTTGTTCCCCGGTGACGTCATCGCAATGCGTGGCGCTCATCAGATGCAAATGGCTCTCAAAAACAAGTCTGGCGGTGGAGTTGATCCACACGCGGGCCACAACCACTAAAGGGCCATATCATGCTTAACTCAATCATTCGATTTGCGCTCAAACAACGCTTGCTTGTCATCGCCGTTGCCCTGTTCCTGGTGGGATTCGGGACTTGGCAGGCGATGCAGGCTCCAATTGACGTTTTCCCTGACCTGAACCGCCCTCGTGTAGTCATCATGACCGAGGCACCAGGACTGGCACCGGAGGAAGTCGAAACGCTCGTGACGTTTCCAATCGAAACGGCAGTCAACGGAGCGAATGGCGTACAGGCCGTTCGCAGTGCGTCGGGCGTTGGCATTTCGGTCATCTATGTCGAGTTCGATTGGAACACGGACATCTACAACGACCGTCAAATCGTCGCCGAGCGGTTGCAACTCGTTCAAGAACGGATGCCGGAAGGCGTCAAGCCAACGCTCGCGCCGATCTCTTCCATCATGGGTCAAATCCTGATGCTGGGAATGTGGAGCAACGACGGTGCAACCGAACCGCTGGAACTGCGAACACTCGGCGACTGGGTGGTACGCCAACGATTGCTGACGATCCCTGGTGTGTCGCAAGTGTTCACGATGGGCGGTGGTCGCAAGCAGTTTCAAGTGCTTGTTGATCCCGACGCAATGTTGCGGTTCGGTGTCGCTCTGCACGAAGTCAAGCAAGCGGTGCAAAACAGTAACGAGAACGCAACGGGAGGCTATCTGGACGAACAGGGGCCGAATGAGTTGCTCGTTCGCGGGCTTGGTCGTGTCCAGAGTATCGAAGACCTGCAAAAGGTCGTCGTCACGATGAAGGAAGGCCGACCGATCGCGTTAGGGCAAATCGCTCGTGTCGTCGAAGGCCCGCAAGTCAAACGCGGCGATAGTTCGGCATGGGTGCGAGATGAAGACGGGCAGTACAGTGGCGGACCGGCGGTCATTCTTACGATCAACAAGCAACCGGGTGCCGACACGCGGCGAGTGACTGAGGATGTGATGGCGGCCATTGAGGAATTACGGCCTTCTTTGCCGGGTGATCTTCGCATCGAACCACTCTACACGCAAAAGTCATTCATCGACCGTGCGATCGAGAACGTCGTCGAAGCTTTGCGAGACGGCGGCATCTTGGTTGTTATCATTCTGTTCCTGTTCCTGATGAATGTTCGCACGACGTTCATCACACTCACTGCGATTCCGTTGTCGTTGGTGATGACAGCGATCGTTTTCGCGATCTTCGGATTGTCGATCAACACGATGACCCTGGGTGGTTTGGCCGTTGCCATCGGCGAACTGGTCGATGATGCGATCGTGGATGTCGAGAACATCTATCGGCGACTTAAAGAGAACCGGGCGAGCGATAATCCCAAGCATCCATTGCTGGTCGTTTTCCGAGCCAGTATCGAGATTCGTAATTCGATTGTGTTCGGCACGATGATCGTCATCCTCGTATTCCTGCCACTTTTCGCGCTTTCTGGCATGGAAGGACGTTTGTTCGCTCCGCTGGGTGTCGCCTATATCGTTTCGATCCTGTCGTCGCTGCTTGTGTCGCTGACCGTCACGCCTGTACTGTCGTATTGGCTGCTCGGTAAACAAAAGCTCAAGGGACACGAGAAAGACGGTTTCGTCCTGCGAGGCATCAAGTGGATTGGCGACAAAGTCATCCGCTTCAGTTTGACGGTTCCTCGCTTCAATCTAGCCGTCACAGCCGTACTGGTCGCACTGGCCGGGATGTTCCTGATGAGTCTCGAACGCGACTTCCTGCCGCCGTTCAATGAAGGAGCCGTGCAACTCAACGTCGTCTTGCCGCCGGGAACTTCACTGGCTACTTCCAACGACATTTCTGGCCGCGTCGAAACTCGATTGCGAGAGATTGAAGACATCGAAGGATTCATTCGACGTACAGGACGCGCTGAGTTAGACGAACACGCCGAGGGCGTGAATATGAGTGAGTTCATCTTGGAACTCGATCCCGAGTCGCCGCGTTCCCGCGAAGAACAGCTTGAAGAAATCCGCGAAGCGATGGCGGATATTCCCGGCATCGTCACTGCGGTCGAGCAACCAATCGCTCACTTGATCTCGCACATGATCTCAGGTGTGAAGGCGCAAATTGGCATCAAGATTTACGGTGACGATCTTGACATGCTCAGGCGTAAGGCAGGCGAGATGGAAGCGGCGATGAAGGCAGTGCCCGGAACCAAGGATGTGCTGGTCGAACCGCAGGTCATCATCCCGCAACTACGGATCGAACTCGATCGTGACAAGCTGTTGCTCTACGGGCTCAGTGCCGTTGAAGTCAACGAGTTCATCGAAACGGCTCTCAACGGACAAGTCGTTTCCGAAATCCTGATCGGCCAACGCACATTCGATTTGATGCTGCGTCTTGATGAGGATTACCGCGAGAACATGCAAACGCTCAAGCGGTTGACGATCGACCTTGCCGACGGCGGCAAATTGCCCTTGGAATCGGTCGCAAACATTTACGAATCAGGCGGCCCGAACACAATCAATCGCGAAGACGTTCGTCGCCGGATCGTGTTGCAATGCAACGTCTCCGAGCGTGGCGTGGTCGATGTGGTGCAAGACATACAAAAGAAGGTCCAACCCATCGTCGAGTCGTTGCCGCCGGGATACTTCGTTCAGTACAGCGGTCAGTTTGAAAGCCAGCAATCCGCATCGCGCGTCATCGGCATCCTGTTCGCCGTTTCGTTGGTGGGCGTGTTCTTGGTGCTGTACACGATGTTCCGCAGTGTCAACCTCTCGTTACAAGTGATGATGGCTCTGCCAATGGCGTTCATCGGTTCGGTGATCGCGTTGGTCGTCACAGGCCAAACGCTGACCGTCGCTGCGATGGTCGGGTTCATCTCACTAGCCGGGATCGCATCGCGAAACGGAATCTTGTTGTTGAACCATTACCTGCACCTCGTCCAGCACGAAGGTGAAGACTGGACAAAGGAAATGATCGTTCGAGCCGGGCTGGAACGACTCGCCCCCGTATTGATGACGGCTCTGACGTCCGGCATCGGCCTGGTGCCGCTGGTCATGGCGGCCGGTGAGCCGGGTAAGGAAATCCTGTATCCAGTTGCGACCGTGATTCTCGGCGGATTGATTAGCTCGACGCTTCTCGACTTCTTTGTCCACCCGGCATTGTTCTGGCTGATCGGATTGAAGGCCGCCGAACGAGTTGTCAGCGAATCGAAAACTGACATTCCTCTGATTGAAGAGTCCAAAGACGAGGAATCTCACCAACAATTCAACCACTCTCGGTCAAGGACGACAGAGACCTCCCAACCCCTTTCCGAGCCCGTGACCTAAGACAGGAAGCGAACGGATCATTTTCCAAAAGGAAAGTTTTATGTTGAAACGAATTTCAAAACTACTGTGCTTCGTTGCACTCGCATCGGTTGGCAGCGTTGCCAGTGCCGAAGAGTCGATCGCATTCTGCTTGCCTGAGTGGAAAGAAATGCACTTCGACGATTCAGCCAAAGCGCAACAACACCTTGCCGCCGTAAAAAAGCTCGGCTGTGAAGCCAAGATCGACAACCACGGTGGACACACCGATGTGGTTTATCGGTCACCGAAATGGAAAAGCATGGAAGTTGCCGACGACAAGCTTGCTCACCAATGGGAATCTTGGCTCAAGAAGGCAGGATTCGAGACTCTTCACGGTCACGCGGCGGATCACGGTGGCGACGCTCATGCTGGGCATGAAGGGCACGACCACGCGGCACACGATCACGATCACGCCGGACATAGCCACGGTCCCGGACAAGTCGAAGAGGTCAACTATCGCATCACTGATTGGAAGACCATTCACATTGAAAACCAAGAACAGCTCGCGGAACTGACCGCGATGTTGAAGGGACTCGGATGCGAGTTGAAAAGCTCACAGCATTCCGGCCACGCCGACCTAAGTTTCCGCTGTCCGCAATGGAAACACATCGAAGTCGGATCACATCAAGTTGCCACCACGTGGGAACAGTGGCTCGCGAAAACGGGCTTCGAGGTCAAACACTCTCACTAACCACTTCCTCGCAATCTCCATTTACCCAACCCCCTCCCAAGAGAAATCAAATGAAACTAACAAACACTTTTTACACGCTTGCACTTGCATCCATGACCTTCGGCCTTGTCGGCTGCAAAGACGGGGGAACGACCGTTGAAACATCGGCACCTCCGGCGACCGTCGATGCCCATGACGATCACGAAGGTCATGCTCACCCGACCGAAGGACCGCATCACGGCGGCTTGATTGAACTCGGCAACGAAGAATACCACGCCGAACTCGTTCACGACGAAGACTCAGGTTCAGTGACGATCTATGTGCTCAACGCCGCCGCGACCGAGCAAATCCCGATCGAATCGACTGAAATCACGATCAACGTCAAGCACGACGGCAAGCCAGAGCAGTTCAAACTGGCTGCTTCGCCTGATGCAACCGACCCGCAAGGAAAGTCGTCACGCTTCGTCTCCACCGACGCGGAACTCGGCGAACACCTCGACGATGAAGGAGCCGATCCGAAACTAGTTCTCACGATCAACGGAAAATCGTTTCGAGGGACGATCGAGCACGACCATGACCACGAAGGTCACGATCACTAAGAAATGATGATTGGAGATTGCAGATTGGACAATTCTCCAATCTGCGTTCTTCAATCTGCGATCAACAATCTCGAATCATCAATTCCCATACGCCGGGGTGGAATCTGATGACACAACTTCTCTCGGCAATCAAAAGGAATGACGACGATGAAACGGATTTTCAATCAAACGACGATCGCACTGACGATGACACTGGTAACCGCTTGTTTCGCGATGGCCCAAACCGCTCACGCGGCAAGTCCTGCTCAGCAAGCGATTCAAGCAGCCGAAGCCAACAACCAGTTTGCCTTCGTGATGTTCTATCGCGGCAACGATGCGGCGACGAAAACAATGCACGGAACGCTGCAGTCAACACTGGCCAACCGGCAAGACGCCGTGCTCGTGCCTGTGCAAATTGGTAACGTTGCCGAGCAAGCCTTGGTCAAACAGTTCGACGCAACCCGAATGCCGATGCCAGCGGTTGCCACCCTCGCACCCAACGGAGCGGTATGCAGCGTTTTCCCACGACGAATCACGGCACAGCAAGCGGGTGCCGCGATCGTTTCGCCTGGACAGACGCAAATCCTAAAGGCGCTGCAAGATCGCAAGCTCGTGTTGCTGTGTGCTCAACCCACTGCCGGTGCCCCGGTTCCCGTTGGTGTTCAACAATTTCAAGCCGACGCACTGTACGCCTCTCGAACCGAAGTCGTCACCGTTTTGGCGAACGATCCTGCCGAGGCTGAGTTCTTGACCAAGATCGGAGTGAAACCAGGCAACCCGACACCCGTTGTTGCATTCATGGCACCTCCAGGCGTCATGGTTGGCACCTTCAATGCTAACGTCAGTTTCGATGTGTTGGCTGAGAAGTTAGCCGCCGCCGGCAAATGCTGCGACGACGAAAACTGCAAGCACCACAAATCGGCCCAGGCTTCGCAACCAGCACGACGCTAGTGCTCCTGGTCGGCAATCTCCACCCAACAACCTTCAACTAAACGGAACGGACTCCATGAAACTTCGTCACTTAATATGGAAAGAACTCTGGCAACGGCCGACGCCGATGCTCACCAGTTTGCTGGCCGTCACGCTTGGCGTCACAGCGCTTGTTGCAATTCAGAACATCACCGTTTTTTCAGAACGCAAGATCGCTGGTGACATGGAGTCGCTCGGTGCGAACGTCTTGGTGCTGCCACCCAGCGTCACGCTGCAAGACTATTACGGTGCCGACATGCACGGGCATACGATGCCCGAGGAATACGTCACCCGTCTCGCACTGGCTCGATTGCCCGGTGTTGAGAACCTTGCTCCCAAGTTGTGCGTCGAGGCGGACGTGGACACGATTCCCGTCACACTGACCGGCATCCTGCCCAAAAGTGAGTTTCAAGCTAAAGCCTCTTGGCAGGGACTCGGTATGTTGGGCAATGCGGTTGGTAGTGATCGCGGTTGTTGTGCCACTGCCGCTGACACCGGCCAAGCCGACAACGATCCTAACTCGTTGGCGACGACACGCACCATCGCCGAACTGGGCGATCGCGATGTGATCCTCGGACGCGATCTCGCCAGCCAACTTGGTGCGAAAACTGGCGATACGTTACCGCTACTTGGTGAAGATTTCACGGTCCTCACGGTGCTGCCTTCGACCGGGACGATCGACGACGGACGCATGTTTGCTCACTTGCACAGCGTCCAAGACTTGTCGGGTGCAGGGCCGGTGGTAAACGTCATCGAAATCATGGCATGCTGTGAAGACGCCGCTGGCGGTTTGATTACGAACCTGTCGGCCGAACTTCCTGAAACGCGAATCGTCACGATCGCGCAAGTGGTGCAAACGCAGGTCGCAGTCAACGGTTTGATGTCGCGTCTGTCTTGGGTCTTTCTGTCGATCCTACTGTTGGTCGGTGGAGCGAGCATTGCCAGTGTGATGTATGCCAACGTGACGGAGCGTCGCAAAGAAATTGGAACGCTGATGGCAATCGGAGCCAGTCGCAATTTCGTAACCCAGATGTTTCTTGGTAAAGCCGCAATCTTGGGACTCGCCGGTGGCGCAGCGGGTTTCATCGTAGGCACGATTGTCGCCGCAGTACTGGGGCCACAGTTGCTGGGCATTCATGTACGTCCAATGCCGATGCTGCTGGGCGTGGGAATGGCATCGGCAACGATCGTCGCCGTCGTCGCCAGCCTACTGCCCGCCCGCCGAGCCGCTGGTCTCGATCCCTGCCTTGTTTTCAACGACGCCTGATCGCTGCGTCGCGTGATCAAAAGATCGTACTTCCAAAATCAAAAACACAAATCAAATCGAACCAAAACATGTATCAACTCAGTTCCGTTACCCAGACCTACGAACGTCGAGGCCAGATCGTCACGGCGCTCGACAACGCCGACCTCACGATTCCCGACAACGACTTCATTGCAATCGTTGGCCCCAGCGGCAGTGGCAAGACCACGTTGCTATCCGTCCTCGGTGGAATGCTCGCACCGTCAACGGGCGACGTGATGCTTGATGGCCAGTCGTTGTATGACCTGTCGGTGGAAGAACGCACGGCGTTACGAGGCCAAAAGATCGGATTCGTCTTTCAGTCGTTCAATTTGATCTCGTGGCTGACCGCTCGCGAGAACGTGCAAATCCCACTGATGTTGTCTGGCAAAACGGCCAAGCAACAAGAAGAGCGTGCGATGGAGATGCTCGACCGTGTCGGCTTGTCCGATCGAACCGATCACCGTCCGTCGGAAATGAGCCAAGGACAACAGCAACGAGTCGCGTTGGCAAGGACACTCGCCAACGATCCGCAAATCATCCTGGCCGATGAACCGACAGGAAACCTCGATTCAGAAACCCGCCAGCAGGTGATGAATTACCTGAATGAATTTCACCAAGACGGGCGAACGATCGTCATGGTCACCCACGACGCCGACACCGCCGCGTTCGCACACCGCACGATACGACTCGTCGCTGGAGTTACCCATGAGGTTTCGATGGCAAGAGCCGCTTAAGAAGAAGATGGGGAGAAAGGAAGTTGGGAGACAAGAAGAGTTTTCACCTTTCCCTGACTCCCAGTTCCCAACTCGAAAACTGCCGGCTGCCATTCAGCCGTCAGCTAGGTTCCCGGACCGCGTCACTCACCAGCCGATGCACCGGGAACCGTTTTGTACACAGCACTGCCGACTACTAAAAACGCAAGGTTAAACTCAATGCCCCTCAGTGAAGAATTTGTCCGTTCGGGATCATGGCTGTTCCGCTGGCGGAGCTATTTGCCATTCGTTTTGCTGCCATTGATCCTGGTCGCGGCGATGCGCTATCCGGTCATTGAGTCGTATCCAAATCTGCATTTTGCGTGGAGTCTCTTTAGCCTCTGCGTGTCGTTGATCGGGTTATTCGTCCGTTGCCATGCGATCGGCCACGCCGCCGAAGGCACCTCCGGTCGAAACACGAAATCGCAAGTCGCCGAGTCACTCAACACAACCGGTTTCTACTCGGTCGTGAGGCATCCGCTGTACCTGGGCAATTTCCTGATTGCACTTGGGATCGTGATGCACTCGTTGGCACCGTGGCTGGTCGTGATCTACATCATGGCGTTCGCGTTGTACTACGAACGCATCATGTTTGCCGAGGAAGCGTTCCTGCGGCGTAAGTTTGGTCGTGACTTCATGGCTTGGTCAACTCAAACGCCAGCTTTTCTTCCGCGATTGCGTCAATGGAAGAAGGCTGAGGTTCCCATGGACTTCCCGAAAGTCATCCGTGCTGAGTCTGCGGCAGTCGCCGTGATCGCGTTCGCATTTCCGGCATTGGAATTTGTCATGCACCATGCAACCGAAGGTAGCGTCGCGATTGAGAACTCGTGGTACGCCCTGCTGGCATCGGGTGTTGTGTTGTACGCGGTCGCCCGCGTGATGAAGCGTCAACTGCGACGCTGGTTGAAGTATGAACGAATTCTGTACGCGGCAGCAAAATGACCGATGGCAAGAATCAAATGCGATGGCAGGAAACGTTGGACGCAAAGGTGGAGCGAATTGTTCGCAAATTTGGCTTTGACAACGTCTGCGTTTCAAGCATCAAAGCCGGGCATGTCGAGTTGACCGGCACGGTTAGCGATATCAATGACCGCGCCTTGATTGTCGCTATCGCTCGAACAACACCGGGCGTTCAACAGTTCAGCATTGAGATCAAGATCGAAAACGACTGAGTACGGAAACCACACAAACATATCGGAGTTCCATCATCATGCGGAATCATTTCAGCAAGCTTGTGAGACTTGCAGTGTTCGGATTGTCAGCATCACTGGCGATGTCAACTCTGGTAGCGGTAGAACCTAAAGCACGCGACCGAACGACGGAGATCCTGTCAGCAAACAGCCTGTCGAGTGTGGTCCGTCAGGTTGCTGATGACGTTTCACCTTCGATTGTGACGGTCTACGCACTTCGCGGCCCACGCATGACGGCTCCGATGCGATGGCGTGAAGAAGCAAAGTTGCCGCAGCCATTCCACTCGCCGAATCACCAGCACGCAGCGTCGTTTAACAGCCATTCGGCTGACGACCAAGGATCAGGCGTCATCATCGACCGTCGCGGTTGTGTTCTGACATGCAGCCATGTGGTTGAAAATGCCGATGCCGTTTTCGTGCGAACCGCAGATGGTCGGAAATTCCACGCCGAAGCCGTGATCTGTGATCCGCAATCCGACATCGCAATCATCAAGCTCGAAATTGCTGAAAACCTGCCGGAAGCTAAGCTGGCCGACTCAGATGATCTCTCGGTCGGCGATTGGGTCGTCTCACTTGCATCCCCCTACGACCTGCAGCGCAGTGTCAGTGCCGGGATCATCAGTTCGACGCGGCGTTGGGTCGCAAGCTCGCCACACCCGTTGATTCAGAATGATGCGGCGACAAACCCAGGCAGCTCGGGAGGTACGTTGTTGAACCTGCGAGGCGAGGTGATCGGAATTATCGAAGGAGCATTCACGACTTCCGGCGAGTTTCAGGGCATCGGCTTTGCAACACCCATCAACATCGCCAGGAATATCGCCGAGCAACTGCAAACCAAGGGCTATGTGGAACGGGGATATTTCGGATTTGAAACCCAACCACTGACTCCCGAAATGGCATCGCTGATTGATTCCTCTGTGAACGCTGGTCTGTATGTCAAGGATGTCCAGAGAAACTCACCGGCCAATCATGCGGGTCTGCGTGAAGGTGACGTAATAACGAAGTTTGATGGCAAGCCGATCAACCAGTCGTTTGATCCAGCTACTTTGACTGCCGATACCGAACCGGGTAAGAGCCATATCATGTCAGTGCTTCGCGAACACAAGGTCGTCGAGATTGAAATGCGGATGCAACAACCACCTCGGGAAGTTGGACCGATTCAATCAGAGATGTCACCCAACGGACCGTTCGAGTATTTGGATTCGTCGCTCGGCCTGGGGCTTTCAAGTCTAAACACGTCCTTAATTAACGAATTGGAGCTTCCTGGCTACGCACACGGTGCTTTGATCACACAAGTGGTGTTCGGTAGTGATGCGTATCGTGAGGGAGTCGCCGCTGGCATGGCAATTGCTCGCGTCAACGATACGACCATCCATGACGTTGACGAATATCGCGAAGTGACAAGCAAGCTGGACCGCAAAAAGCCGGTTCTTTTGCTCCTTCAATCAAACCAGGGAAAGCATCTTGTCATGCTTCACACGAGCCGGAAAGAGAATGATGGAAAAGGAAAAAATTGAACTGAAATTGCTTCTGCCAACGGTAAGCGACTCAGGCGATGCCTGCGTCGATCGCTTGGCGGCCCTACTCACCGCAAAGATGGGCATCGACGCGGCACATGCAATTCAGTCGGAGGACGATACGCCTGGGCAGATCTGCGTTCACTACGATCCGAATGTGGTTTCGACTGGTGAAGTGCGAGAATTGGCAATACGAGCCGGTGTCGAATTGGATCAGCGATACGGTCACTGGCTCAGTAAGTCGCGTTCAACCCACGCCCGCCGTTCCTCGGCGATCGAGTCGCGACTGGGACGCTTGGATGGAGTTCTCGAAGCAGTTGTGTCACCCGATGGAGCTGTTCGCGTCGAGTACGATAAACAGATCATCGACGATTCTGCGATCGCCGGTGCTCTGAGCGAATGGACCGGCGAAACAATAGAGGTTGGCGACGACCACGCTGGGCATGACCACGACGATGAAGGTCACGAATCCGACCACGACCACTCGGGACACGATCATGCTCACGGCGGCATCTTCGGCCCCAAATCAGAACTGATCTTCGCAATTCTCTGCGGCGTGTTCTTGTTGGTCGGATGGCTGATCGAAACGTTTGCAGATCTTAACGAATGGATTTCGCTGGGTTGTTACGTTGCAGCCTATATGTTTGGCGGTTACTACACGGTCACCGAAGCGATTGAAAAGATCCGAGCTGGCAAATTCGAGATCGACTTCTTGATGATCGTCGCCGCGGCCGGTGCAGCGTCACTCGGTGCCTGGGCCGAAGGAGCGCTCTTGCTGTTCCTGTTCAGCATCGGCCACGCTCTGGAAGGCTACGCAATGGGCAAAGCCAAGCGTGCCATCGAAGCCTTGTCCGAACTCGCACCACGAACGGCTCGCGTGCGACGGGATGGCACCGAAACGGAAGTTCCGGTTGAAGAGTTGGTCGTTGGAGATATCGTCGTCATCAAGCCCGATGAACGAGTTCCCGCCGATGGCTTCGTGATCGCTGGGGAATCCAGCGTCAACCAAGCACCAATCACGGGCGAAAGCGTTCCCGTCGATAAACGCCCAGTCGACGATGTTGACGCCGCAGCGGCGGACCCTGAATCACTTTCCGCTGAATATCGTGCCTTCGCTGGCACCATCAATCAATCCGGCTCCATCGAAATCCAGGTCACGAAAACGGCTGCGGAAAACACGCTCGCCCGCGTCGTCACGATGGTCAGCGAAGCAGAAACGCGAGTCTCGCCGACACAAAAATTCACGAAGAAGTTTGAACGCTACTTTGTTCCATCGGTCATCACTGGCGTAGTGCTTCTGATGTTCGCACCGTTGGTCGTCGACGAAAGTTTCAGCGATTCATTCTACCGAGCGATGGCTGTTCTCGTCGCGGCAAGCCCCTGTGCCCTGGCGATCGCAACGCCCAGCGCCGTTCTGAGCGGGGTTGCCCGAGCAGCTCGTGGCGGAATCCTTGTCAAAGGCGGCGGGCCACTGGAGAGTCTTGGCAGTCTCGACGCGATCGCATTCGACAAAACGGGAACATTGACCGAAGGCGAACCCAAAGTCACCGACGTTCGCACGGCGGATGGCGTCGATGAATCGGAACTCTTGCGTGTCGCCATCGCCGTTGAAGACCTCAGCAAACACCCGCTCGCCAAAGCCGTCGTTCGAGACGGGAAGAAGAAGTTGGAAGAAGGCGAGAACGGGAGTGGGGGAAATGTCCCAGAAGCGACCGATCTGAAGAGCATTACTGGACGTGGAATTCAAGCGACCGTCGAAGGCGACTTGGTTCACATTGGCAAAGACGACCTATTCACAGAAGTCGATGGTCCGCCGCTTCCCGATAGCGTGCGTTCAATCGTCGAGTCGCTCGAACAGAACGGGCGCACGACGATGATTGTACGTCGAGGCGACCGTTATCTCGGCGTCATCGGACTGATGGACACACCACGCGAAGCATCCAAACGAACGATCGCAAAGCTACGTGAACTCGGCATCGAGCGGATGATCATGATCTCCGGCGACAATCAACAAGTCGCCGACGCGGTCGCCAAGGAAGTCGGACTCGACGAAGCCCGTGGCGACCTGATGCCCGACGACAAAGTCGCCGAGATCAAGAAGCTGCAAAGCGAAGGCGGAGTTGCGATGGTAGGTGACGGAGTCAACGACGCCCCCGCGATGGCATCTGCGTCCGTCGGCATCGCCATGGGAGCCGCCGGAAGCGACGTTGCTCTGGAAACCGCCGACGTCGCACTGATGGCCGACAACCTCGACCACCTCCCGCTCGCCATCGGCCTGAGCCGAGCCACCCGCCGCATCATCCGTCAAAACCTATGGATGAGTCTCGGCATGGTCGCCTTCCTCGTCCCCGCGACATTGCTTGGCCTCAACATCGGCCCCGCAGTTGCGCTGCACGAAGGCAGCACCCTCGTCGTCGTCTTCAACGCCCTGCGACTACTCGCGTACAAGCAATAGTCCCAAGTATTCCTCGCAAAGTCAGATTGATGAGCCGCACTGTTTACCCCCGGTGGGTATGTGTAGAATTGCGATAATGGAGCCTTCGCATGAAAACACAGCTCAGAATTCGATTGACGAACCGACGGTGCAAGCCGCGTCGGTCGGTGATCGACGTGCGCTGCGCGACATCTACGAGGCGACCAGCGATCGGGTGTATCGGTTGATGGTGCGGATGGTCGGAATCCAAGATGCTGACGACCTGACCCAGCAGGTTTACGTGCGAGCGTTCTCGAAGCTCAGCCAGTTCAGCGGCGACTCGAAGTTTGAGACCTGGTTGTATCGGCTAGCAACTAACGAAGCGTTGCAGCATCTGCGACGTGAGAAGCATCGACGGACGAAGGAGTTGATCGTCGAGCCTGCGATGGGGGCAACCGACCAGGTCGAGCAAGACGAACGCGTCGAAATGGTTCGCCACGCCCTCGATCAACTCGATCCAGAGCTACGGGCGATCTTCACGCTCAAAGAAGAAAGCGGTTTGTCGTACCAAGAGATCGCCCAGACCCTCGACATCCCCGAAGGTACGGTTGGGTCGAGGCTTACTCGGGCGCGGCGGGAATTGCGACGGTTGGTCGAAGATCGTGGGGAGTAGCGAGTGTCTTACCCCACGCTATTTCAATAGGGGCAGCCGACTGTCCGATCCAATTGAGCGATGGTACCGGCCAGTGTCGCGTCGATGCGGGCGAGTTGGGTCTCGAACATCAACAGCTCGCGGTAGGTTTCGATCAGCGTGAAGAAGTCCGTGCGTTTGCCTCGGTAGTCGGCGATCGACAGTTTGAGCGTGTCTTCGGTACGCGGGATGATTCGTTCTTCGTAGATGTTGCGTTGCTCGACCAGGGCGTCGGCTTGAACGATCAAGCGACGGATTTTTCCGTAAAGTTCATCTCGTTCGGCTTCCAGGCGTCGAGTCGTGCTACTGCGACGGTGAGCTGCTTCGCGGATTCCAGCGTTGATCTTCTGTCGCCAGATCGGCAATGTCGTTCCGAAGCTGACGCTGAGTTGATCGTTTCCGTTGGCCACTGGACTAAGAACGTCATGGTTGTCGCTGACCAACCCCCAATTCAATCCGACACTGAAGTCTGGATACTGCTGCAAGCAAGCCAAGCGTTCTTTGTCGCGATCGCGTTGGATTTCCCACGCGAGGCCGCGTAGCTTCGGGTTGCACTGCTCGGCTAACGCGATCAGCTCTTCAATTTGCTGTGGAGTATCAGTGATGCCGAGTTCTTCCGTTGCTTCGGGAAGAATGCCGATGGGTTGCTGAAGCAAAGTAGCGAGGTCAGCTTGGGCAACCAGCTTTTGTTTCGCAAGCGTGATGAGTTGTTCGTCGAGCCGATCGGTTTCGAGTTGGGCACGCAGCACGTCTTGTTGAGAACCGCCGCTGCGGTAGCGTGCCTCGGCGACATCCGTCAGGTCAGCGACGAGGCCTTTGGTTTCCTCGATGATGTCGATCGCTCGGGTCGCGAACCAGACTTCGTAGTAGGCGAGACGAACGGACTCGGTAATCTCGCGGGCAATCGCGTCGACTTCCGTTTGAGCGATTTGCACCTCGCGACTGGCAATCACCGCTTTGGTTTTCAGCTTGTCAGGAAACGGCACCATCTGGTTGACCGACATCTGATTGCCGACTCGGCCGGCCGCGGTTTGAATGGCGTTGTCGTGCAAAGGCCAGAAGGTGTTGTTGAATGTCGGGTCGGGCAAGGCTTTGGCTTGCGGGATTACATTGGAGGCTGCAGCAACACGTTGCCTGGCGGCGAGGATTTTTGGGTGGCGTGCGAGTGCGGTGCCAACAAAATACTCGACGGGTTGGCCGTAGGAAGGTTGAGAGTCAGAGAGAGCGGGAGTCGGGGAATTGTCTGTGTCGTCTTTGGACTCGTTCTTGTCTTTCTCTGAATCGTCGTTCTCGGTCTTCTTCTCTCTAGTGCCGTCGTCACCTTCATCTTTCACGTCCGGATCATTTTCCTTCTCCCCATCTCCCCGACTACTCTTCTCGCCATCTTCCTTGGGCGGATCGAGTTGCAGAAAGTCTCCGAAACTTCGTTTGCCGTCTTCCGTGGGTGGCTGTGCGAAGACGGCGGGCGATGCGATCACCACCCCGTCGTTGTAGCCGGCGGGCTGAATGGCCCCTGTTTCCGGTTCGCTAAGGACTTGCTGCCAATCGACGTCGCTAGTCGCGACCGAAGTTGGGTTCGACTTGGCGGACGCAGCGGTGACTTTTGCTACTTGAACACCACGCTGGGAGGCACAACCGGACACCGATGCGGCAACCAATGCTGCTAGCAGCAGGCGCTTCGCTTGGGTAGTTCCGAGTCTCGAAGAATGCCGATCCATGGCGTTCAGGTCCTGATGAGCTATAATTGACGTGTCAAAGTTTGCCTAAACGGTTAATTCCTATTGAACTCTTCGGCCAAATTTCCGATACAGTTCGTATACCGTGTATGGGTATCCTTTTCGGAAGGTCACAGTGAGTAACTCCCCCCTAATTCGCACCGCCGTTAATCTTTGTCTGATCGCTGCAATGGTGATTCAGCCGATGGCGTCGGTTGCTGCGCAGGGAACATGTGCTCAAGGTCAGTGCTGCGAGGCCCAAACGGTCTGCCACGCTTGCAAATGCTGTGAAGTGAAAACGGACGGCGAATTGTGTGGCTGCTGTAGTGGCAACGAAGAAGACGCCGGCAGTTGCTGCACGAAGAAATCCGAACGGCCAAAGCACGATGAGCTTTTCGGAGAAATCTCCGATGTCGTGCCTGAGCCACCGAAATCCGCCGACGATGAATTGGTTCAAGACCAAATTGCCTTATCATCGTGCATGTGCGGCCTTCGATCGGAACCGATGGCACCGGCACCTCATCGCGTCCCTGTTCCGCAGGTTCGTGAATTGGTCGTGATCGCGTATTTGGATCACGTCACCTCAGACGCTGGACTTTCCATTCGTCCAGATCAACTGAGTTTACGGCTGCCGATCGGCGACCACTCACCGCATTTCTCTCAGCGGTTTCTTTGCATCTGGCGCATCTAGCGTCGTCTCGATAGGAGAGTTGCGCGCTCGTAGCTCTCCGATTTCAAGTTGGCTTTCACTCGAGTGATGCTGCGCGCTCATTTCGTGTGATGCCATTCCAGATGCAATCCCTACGCGATCCGATTCGCGTCAATGAAACAATGAACCGGTCACAGCCTGGAGGCGATGACTGGCTGATGATGCGATTCCCCCCGTCGCATCATCGGCCAGTCACCTCTTGAGCTGACGTCTGTGGATGGAACCACAAACGCAAGCCGGAAAACGCCGCGAGAACTGTCATGAATCAGGACGAACCAATCAAACCGGATGAAGCTGACGCTGATGACGAGATCAGCAACGTGGATGCGGACGCACCAACGGATAGCGAGCCAGCGGAAACTGCGGTCGAAGAATCGCCTACGCCAGTGGAAGCTCAATCCAACGCTACTCAAAGTGGTGGCGGGATGAAGTGGCTCATGCGCACGGGCGTGCAAGCCGCAACTGTCGTCATCGTCGCCGGTCTCGTGTTTTTCTTGCTCGGCGTCGCACAACGAACGAAGTGGTTGACTGCTGACGGATTTTCGGGCGGCAATGACGAAGCGGTCGCGGAAGCCGGCGTCGGCGAAGAAAAACGGTACATCTGTCCGATGATGTGCACGCCGCCTTCGACGGAGCCAGGACGATGTCCGGTTTGCGCAATGGAATTGGTCGAAGCGACTGGCGGCGGTGGTGGCGACGGCATCTCGGTCACAATTGAACCCTCAGCTCGTCGACTCGTTGGCATTCAAACCGCGATGTCAAAGATGGGCGAAGTCAACCGCACGATTCGCACCATCGGTTCGATCGACTTCGACGAAAGTCAACTGTCGACGATCAGTGCGTACATCGACGGCCGTCTGGAAAAGATGTACGCAAACTATGCCGGTGTGAAAGTCAATGAAGGTGACGACCTAGCATTGATTTACAGTCCGCAGCTCTATACGGCCCAAACCGAGTTCATCACCAGCATGAACAGTGACGGGAAAATCGGACGCTTCCAAATTGCTGGCGGTGACCTCAACAAGATGGCTCGCGAGAATTTGGCTGAGCTTGGCATGACGCAAAGTCAGATCGACCAGTTGGGGAAGTCTGGCAAGCCGATGTCGCGCATCCGCATTAAGTCGCCGCAAAGTGGAACGGTCATTGAGAAGTCAGCCGTTGAGGGCGACTACGTCAAAACGGGACACAAGCTCTATCGAGTCGCTGATCTCAGTAGCGTCTGGTTGATGCTTGATCTGTTCCCCGATGACGCTTCGGCAGTTCGATTCGGCCAACAAGTCGAAGCCGAGATTCAGTCGATGCCCGGCGAGGTGTTTACCGGTCGCGTCGCTTTCATCGATCCAACGGTTAACCCGAAGACTCGAACAGTTCGCGTCCGGGTCGAGATCATGAATTTCGATGGGAAGCTACGTCCGGGCGACTACGCCACCGCTCGCGTAACCGTGCCCGCGATTCCAATGGACCAGGTTTACGACCCGGCACTGGCGAACAAGTTCATCAGCCCGATGCACCCGCAAGTCATCCGCGACGAACCGGGCAAGTGCCCGCTGTGCGACATGGATTTGGTGCCAACGTCGCAACTTGGATTTGCGTCGCAGCCGTTGCCGATGCAGCAAGTCGTTACCGTTCCGCGTGACGCTGTGTTACTGGCAGGCGAGAATAGTGTGATCTATGTCGAAACCGAACCAGGACGATTTGAGATTCGCCGAGTCACGGTCGGTCCGATGAATCGTAAGGAAGCAGTGATTGTCGAAGGTTTGTCCGCCGGCGAGACAGTCGCCACTGGCGGCAATTTCCTCATCGACTCGCAAATGCAGCTTGCCGGCAACCCATCGTTGATGGACCCAACGAAGGCACCAAGCTATTCGCCGGGACCGCTCGAGCTGCCTCAAGCGAATCCGGTCATGTTGGCGACCGACGCGGGAAAGCAGTTTGATCGCACCTACGACGCTTACTTTGAAATTCAGTGCGCGATGGCGGCGGATCAGACTCCACCCCCGGTCGCACTGAATACGCTGATCGAAGGACTCCGCGAACTGGAAATGTCGGCGGAAGTTCCCGATGAGGCTCAACGCAGATTCGCGACCGCTCGTCGCGCGGCGTCTCGCATGGATGGATCGTTGGAAACCGCTCGCGAAGCCTATCGCGGCGTCAGTCACGCAATGTTGAAAGCGGCGACGGTTGCTCGCGGTCCGAAGACGGCTGTGAAGCTAACGCATTATTACTGCCCGATGGTTCCCGGCGGCGGAGGCGATTGGATGCAGCCCGGCGGCGATTTGCAGAACCCGTACTGGGGTAGCGAGATGCTGACCTGCGGCGAAGTCGTTCGTGACATGGCGATGCCGGTTGGCGAAGTTCCCTCGATCGCTCGCACCGTGCAGTAAGGAAACGAACCATGTTAAATCTAATCATTCGCTTTTGCGTTAAAGAACCTTGGCTGGTCGTGCTGCTGACGATCGGATTGAGCGTTGCCGGATGGGTGAGTTTCAAGTCGATTCCGATCGACGCGATTCCCAACATTGGCGAAAACCAAGTTATCGTGCTGACGCCTTGGCCGGGTCGCTCGCCGAAGGACATCGAAGACCAAGTGACGTATCCGCTCAGCGTTTCGTTACTGGCAGTGCCGGGTGCCGAATCGGTGCGCGGCAAGAGCATGTTCGGTTACAGCTTTGTGCAGGTCACGTTCAAAGACGAGATTGACTTCTATTGGGCACGCAGTCGCGTTAGCGAACAACTCGGCAGCGCCGCATCACAGTTGCCCGATGGCGTCGTGCCACAGCTAGGCCCGGATGCGACGGGACTGGGGCAGATCTACTACTACACATTGCAGCCACCCGATAAAGGCATGGGGCTAGCAGAACTTCGCAGCATGCAAGACTTCGTTGTGAAGTATGAGTTGCAAGCCGTCGAGGGCGTTAGCGAGGTTGCTTCGATCGGCGGTTACGTTCGCCAGTATCAGATCGAAGTGGATCCCGACAAGCTGCGATTCCATAACGTGTCGCTGGACAAATTGGCGATGGCGATCAAGGGATCGAACGTTGACGTCGGAGCGAAAACCGTCGAAACGACCGGCATGGAGTTTATCGTCCGCAGCAAGGGCTTCCTCGGCTCGGGTGGTGACAAGGACAAGGCGGTCGAGGACATCGAGGACACCGTCATCATGCAGCGTGACGGCGTTCCCGTTCGCGTCCGTGACATTGCCGCTGTGCAGATTGGCCCTGACTTTCGCCGCGGTGCGTTGGATTACAACGGAGCCGAAGCCGTTGGCGGCGTAGTCGTAATGCGATACGGCGAGAACCCTCGCGTCGTGATCGACCGAGTGAAAGAGAAGATCGCTGCGATCACGCCATCGCTGCAGGGTGTGACCATCCATGGCGTCTACGATCGCAGCGGACTGATCGACGAGACGATGGCGACTCTGACGCATGCGTTGCGTGACGAAATCATCATCACAGCGATCATCATCCTGTTGTTCTTACTGCACATTCGCAGCAGTTTCGTCGTCGCTGTTTGTTTGCCTGCCGCCGTGCTGATGTCGTTCATCGCGATGCGAGTGGTTGGTGTCGGTGCGAACATCATGTCGCTGGCGGGAATCGCGATCGCGATTGGCACGATGGTCGACATGGCGATCATCGTTTCAGAAAATATCTACCAGCACCTGTCTGATTGGGAATCTGGTAGCGAAGAGGCGAGAATCAAACAGCCTCGCAATCAAGTTGTCTACGAAGCAACGGTCGAAGTCGCACCCGCCGTTGTGACTGCCGTCGCAACAACGATCGTCAGTTTCTTGCCGGTCTTCTTCTTGACCGGTCGCGACTACAAACTGTTTTCGCCGCTGGCTTACACCAAGACATTTGCGATTGCCGCAGCAATGATCGCTGCCGTCACGATCGTTCCGGCTTTGTGCCGCCTGATGCTGCGAAGCTCGGTGCGTCGCAAGAGCACAGCTCTCATTGCAGGGATTTCGTTGGCCGGACTACTCGGCGTGGCTTCGCATTTCCTTTGGGGATCGAGACTTGCGGAACGCTTTGGCCTAGAGACTTGGGTTGTGACCGTGATTGCAGCCACAATCGGCTTGATTGGCGGTTGGCAGTTGATGCGAGAACGAATTCGACCCATCGAAGAAATCCCATCGAGTCGTTTTGTTCGCTGGATTTATGCGGCGCGGCTGCGTCACGCTCTCAATCACAAAGCGTTCGCGTTGTCGTTTCCGCTCGTCCTACTAGTTATCGGCGCGGGAGCCTACGTCGGCATGCCAACCATCCTTCGTCCGGTCGAGAAGGTGGCAAACCTGTTCGGTGCTGAGTTGAATGATTTTCCCGGATACGTTGATGCCAAGCATGTCTTTACTGGTTTGCAAAGTGACGACTGGATCGCGTTGGACGAGGGAAGCTGGTTCTACATGCCGACGCTGTATCCGGCAGCGAGCTTCTCGCAGGCAATGCAAGTCCTGCAAACTCAAGATGTGCTGATTGGCCAGATTCCTGAAGTGAAGGATGTGCTGGGCAAGATCGGTCGCGTTGAATCGGCACTTGATCCCGCTCCCGCAGCGATGGTCGAAACGTATGTGATGCTGAAACCGGAAAGCCAGTGGCGAGAGGGCGTCACCGCACGCGATGTGTGGGATGAGATCAACCGCGTCGCAACGTTGCCTGGTGTCACCCCCGCCTCGGCGCTGCAGCCGATCGAAGGTCGTGTCGTGATGTTGCAGTCCGGTATCAAGGCACCGATGGCTATCCGTGTTTACGGCGACAAGCTGGACACGCTCGCCGACGCCGCAATGGACGTCGCCGCCGAGTTAAAGAAGTCACCACTGATCAATGCCGGCACGGTTAATCCCGACATTGTGCTCGGAAAACCGTATGTCGAGTTCACGGTCGATCGCGAGGCAGCATCGCGTTACGGAATGAGTTCGTCGATGGTGAATCAAGTCATCGAAACGGCGCTCGGCGGAATGAATCTGATCAAGACGGTCGAAGGTCGAGAACGTTATCCCGTGCGGCTTCGATACAACCGCGACCTTCGCGAACAGATCGACGGCCTGAAGCGTTTGCCAGTCGTCACGCACTCAGGTGCGGTCGTGCCGTTGGAAGAACTCGCGGAACTGGAAACGACGTGGGGGCCAGGTGCAATCAACAGCGAAAACGGGCGACTGGTCGCTCATGTTTCATTCATGACCAATGGTAGCAAGGGTGACCTGGAATCGGTCTCGGCGATTGAAGAACAACTACGCAACGCACAATCACTGCCACCATCGGACCCGAATCGGCTGTCACTGCCAGCTGGCTATTCCCTCGAAGCCGTTGGTAGTTTCCGAAACCAGATCGAAGCAAACCTTCGTTTGATGTGGATCATCCCCCTGGTCATCTGCATCAACTTGCTGCTGATCTACATGGAGTTTCGCAACTTCTCAATCTCGCTTGCCGTGTTCTCAGGCATTCCGGTTGCATTTGCGGGCGGCATGATCGCCGTCGCGACGATGGGCGTGGAACTCAACACCGCGGTGTGGGTGGGCTTCATTGCGCTGTTCGGCCTAGCCGTCGACGACGGCGTGGTGATGGCGACCTACATTCACCAACTGCTGAAAAAACGCAAAGTTCAATCAGTCGAGGACATCCGCAACACGGTTTACGAAGCCGGTCTGAAACGTATTCGCCCCTGCATGATGACGACCGTGACAACGCTGGCGGCGCTCGTCCCAGTGTTGATTGCAACCGGTCGCGGTGCCGACGTGGCCCGCGCGATGGCGATCCCTGTGTTCGGCGGAATGCTAGCCGAACCGTTCACGTCGTTCATTGTGCCGACGCTGTATTGCGGCTACCTGGAACTGAAAATGCGATTCGGTTTTCAAGACGAGCTTTGGGACGGAACCGAAGCGATGCCAGAGGAGGAGCTGATGAAGGCAGCATAAAAACTTTCGAGTGCTCGTGAAGAAACCTTCGACTCGAGCATCCAACTAAACAACCTCACCAAGATCGACGGACCATACGGATTGTGTCCTGACTTTCACAACGGAGTTCTCCCATGAAACGAACACTCATCATCACCGCTTGCTCGCTCGCGATGTCCGCATCGACGGTGTTTGGGCAAACCATCCAATCACAGCACAATCACGCCGGCCACAACCACGCGATGCCCGGCATGACGCAGGCTCGCGAAGTCACCCAGGCGGGGCCGCATGGCGGCACCTTAAAGCAAACCGGCAACCTGCAAATCGAAACAATTGTTTCCCAAGGCGGGCTTCAAATGTTCGTCTACGATCGCGCGGGCCAGCCTGTCTCGGTCGATCGTGGACGCGGTGCTGTCTCGGTACGAGTCGAGGGCAACGCGAAACGTTATCGCTATGACTTGCTGCCCGATGGAAAAGGTTCTCTGACCGCTCCCGTGAACTTGTCGCAACTCGCTGGCCGACAAATCGACGTCGACATTCAATTGGTCGGCATCACCAACAACACCGTGAGCTTTAACGAAGTCGCCACGGTTCCCGCCAGCGAGCAACAACTGGCCGCCGCCGCGATCGCACGCCAGAAGATTTGTCCTGTTAGCGGTAAACCGCTTGGCAGCATGGGTGATCCGGTCGCCCTCGATGTGAATGGCCAAAAGCTCTACGTCTGCTGTGCCGGCTGTGTGAACGCGGTCAAGTCAGACCCGGCTAAGTATGCTGCTGGTCGCCCGCAAATCACGGTGACCACAGCGACACAAGCCGACGCTGCTGCGATTGCCGCCCAAAAGGTCTGTCCCGTGATGGATGAGCCTCTCGGTGGCATGGGCACACCGATCAAGGTGATGGTTGGTGACAAGCCGATTTATCTGTGCTGCAAAGGTTGCATCAAAAAGATTCAAGCTGAACCAGCGAAGTACCTCGCCATGGTTTATGGGAACGGCGATCAAGCGTCCGTCCCCGCCGGAACCGAGCAAGTACGCGACGGCATTTTCAAAGTAGTTTCTGCCGATGTTCCATTTATCGCTGCCCAGAAGAAATGCCCCGTGATGGACGAACCGCTCGATGCGATGGGGGGACCGTACAAGGTCAACGCGGCCGGCAAAGCGATCTACATCTGCTGCCCCGGTTGCGCAAAGAAAATCACCGCCGATCCGCAAAAGTGGTTGGCTGTTTTGAAGTCACAAGGAGTCGAAGCTCCCGTAATTCGCTAATCCACTCGGGAGCGAGTTTGCAAGTTGGATCCTCGCTTCCCCTCTGACTCACGCGGGGGCGGTGTCGCGTCTGATTCACGCAAGTGATGACGTCACCACGCCGTCCCTGCCTTTTTCGTTTTTGGCTTACGACAAGGAAGTCGTCATGAAATCGCTATGGAAATCCTGCGCCACCGCTGCGCTCATCTGCACTCTCTCGCTGTCTGCCGGATGCCAATCGCTGCCCTGGGTTGGCAATCGAAAGGACGAGCCGGCCATGACCGCTCAGCAATACGCCGAACAGGCCGCTGCCAACATTCAATATGACACGGCGGTCGACCTCGATTCTGACTATCAACCGCCGGTAGCAACCTCGTTCTCCGCTGCTTCCACTTCAGCATCGCCCCGCTCTTCGTCGGGCGGCGGAAGCTGCTGCCACTAACGCTGGCGGATTCCCACTGTGCATATAACATCTTCACGCTCACTACGGTGGTTGCCGTATCGAGCGATGCGGCGATTAGCGGTTGCAAACATCTGTCAATTCTATCAATCGCCGATCGACCAGATGCCGCGAACACCCATCCCCGATGGATACACGATCGACTCGTGTTCCTCCGATCGCCTTCGCTCGCACGCACACGCACTGGAATATCAAATCCCAGAACGTGACTTAGAGATGCTAGATGCTGGGCATGCCCGGTGCTTCACAGCGTTCCAAGCCAATTCGCTCGCCGGATTCGCTTGGGTCGCCTTCGGAGACATTCCCGGCCAGATGAACCACGACGGCAAGCCCGAAACTGGTCTGCCAATCCAACTCTCCGACGATGCCGCGTTCGTATTTCAAGTGCTGGTCTTGCCCGCCTACCGAGGACGTCGCTTTTACGCAGCAATCATGAGCCAAATGGCCGATCAATTGCAAACCGATGGAATCCAAACGCTGGTGCTAACCACCGAAGGCTCCAACCAACGAGCATTGAAAGCAGTCGACCGCATGGGTTTCCAAAACGTCGCCCAAGCATCACTTTTTCGGCTTGGCCCACTATGCCGAGCAAAGTACCCGACATTGCCAAACGAAATTGGATTCACAATCGGACGGTATGTCGGCGACGATACTGCGGCCTAATCAAGTTAATTGTGCCACCAATAGCGTTGTGTCATCGAAAGCCTTTCGGCCCTTGCGAAACGCTTCGATGGATGACTCAAACGATTCAACAAGTTCACGAGCATTGCAGCTCTGGACGGAATCCAACAAATGTTCAATTCGTTCGGTGCCGTATTGCTCATCACTTGGGTCGAACGCTTCAGTCACTCCGTCGCTGACGATGACTAAGCGAGCCGAATCGCCTAGTGGAATGGTTTCTTCGTCATAGTGCGTATCGTCCTCAACGCCCAAGATCAGATCGCCCACGTTCAATCGCACAGGCGTGTCGCGTCCTATCTGCAAGAACGGAAACTCGTGGCCAGCATTGGCGTAGGTCAGTTGCCTTCTTTTAGGGTCAACGACCAGTATCGCCATGGTCGCAAAATGTCCCATCATTACATACTCACAGTAACGTTGATTGACATCTGTCAGTATTACAGCGGGGCTGGACGACTTCTTTGCCGCTTCCGAAACGAACGCCTTCAACAACGTCGCCGCCATCGCGGCTGGAACGCCATGTCCCGAAACATCGGCGACGCAAAGTAGATAGCGTCCATCGGACAATGGAATCACGTCGTAGTAGTCACCGCCAACATCGTCGGCCGGCTCAAACAATTCGGCGACGTCGATTCCAACCAGTCCATTCACTGCCGGGCGTAAGTTCTGTTGAATCTGGCGTGCCTTTTCCATGTGAACGCGGTGGTCACGCTGAGCGTGATCCAACGCCTCAGTCATTGCATTGATCTGGTCGGCAAGATAACTAAGCTCTCGACAGCTTCTAGTGCGTGCCATCACGCTCAAGTCCCCAGACGCAACACTTTGTAACGCCGAAACGAAGCCTTGGATCGGTTTGGCAATCAATTGCCGCAGCACCGCGCTGACCACGAAGGCTGCAATCGCTCCCAGCAACAAGACGGCAAGCATCTGGATCAGCAATGAGCGGCGTGTTGCGCCCGCAACGGCTGAACGTTTCTCGGAAATGTAAACAGTACCCGCTGGTCCAGTGAAACTCCCGACAACGAGCGAACCGGTGGCTGTTGCTTCGGTGCCTATTGAATCAGTTGCCGAACGCATGGCAGAGAGCATTTCGTCGGAAGCATGCCCATGCGAGATCGCTTGGTACGGCAGCCCTCGCCAATCCGCAGCAATATGGTGACCGGGCGAATCGTCTGTGTTCATTCGAGCACATACGTTGTCAACCAAATCTTGAATCGCCTCGCCGCCATGGGCTTCAGCGACCAGCAACGACTCGTACATCGTTTTCGCTTCTTCGGTCAACGCGATCTGCTTCTCGTTCAAATGCCGATCCATCCGCAGGCGGTAGTCAACGACAAGAAACGAAACGACAAACCCAAAAAGAATTGCATTGACGAGGACCAGCAGTTGCCGGCTGATCGGCAACTGATGCCATCGGTGTTTGAATGTGTCCATCATGGCACCTTAAACAAAGAAGCCGGACGAGTTTTCAGGCTCGCCCGGCTGACAGGGATCGAACGGGATCAGAAGCGATTAGCTGAGTTCAGCAGATTCGACTTCCGTGGGACTTGTCGATCCTTTGCCGCAGCACGCAGCGCCAACGCTGCAGCAGTACGCTCGCTTTGCACAACAGGTCGGTTGGCCTGTGGTACTGGCGACATCGCCGGTCGCCGCTTTCGTTTCAGCGTGCTTGCCGCAGCATCGTGCGTTCACCGAGCAGCAATACGCACGCTTGGCACAGCACGTGGGTTGAGAAGTTGTACTCGACACTTCGTCCGTGGCCGCTTTGCCTTCAGCATGTTTGCCACAGCATGCCGCGTGAACCGTGCAGCAGTACGCATGCTTGGCACAACACGTCGGTTCGGCCGAGGCGGTGGCGTCAACGTTGCTAGGGACGAACGAAACGGCAAACAAAACAGCAGAGAATACGGTCGCTAACATTTTGGAAACTCCAGGATTGATGGCGCAGCCGACATCGACATGCACCGATTGGGAAACAGATACATCTTCATTTTTGGATTGGGTCTGGCTTCGCAAAATCGAAGCAGAATCAACCGCTAAATCTGAAGACGAACGTTCCAATCAACCAAAGAGTGGGGGCGGACAATCGAAACCGGCCGGCCGAGAGAGACCGAGTCAGTCTTCCAAGTGATCCGCGAAAAGTCGCTGCGATTCAAACCGCGAGGCGTCGGATCGTCGCTAGACGTTCGCGGCGGCAGCCAAACCTTCGTAACGCAGGACGCCATTGCAGGGCAATCGTGCGACGGCTCACCGTCACAGCAACTGTGCCCAACCGGCTGCGACTGGCAGCACAGATGTGGGCAAGGCTTGGCGGGATGTGACCCTGCCCAAGCAGCCGGCGAAGATGCCAACAGCACCGCGATCACTGCAAAAGCAGCAAGTAGTCGAGCGGCAGAGTTGGTGTGGCGGCGGTTCATAGCAGGCATTTCCAAGAGCATTCAAAGGATTCGCACTAAGGAATCTCTTCTTTGATGCTCTTTGGATGCACGGCCCCGACGTTTCTTCACGACTTCGCAAAAAAGATTCTAGGATTCTTTTGCGGATTCGCTTCTGGTGCAAACAGCCAGTGCGTTCAGGTCGTGAAGCCACGCGGATTGCTGATCGACGAAGGCAGCCTGTAATTGGCTCGCTAGGTCATCAGAATCGCCAATCGACTGCGAAATCTCGATCGCCAGTCGCGGATCGGGATCGTCGTGCGTCGAGTGACAGATTACGAAATGCCGCTTGGTCTCCTCTAGCATCTGCATGCTGGCGTGCCAAAGCCGATCGACGGCCTCAACGCTAGCGGTGGGCTTGTACCCATCGACCTGTCGCGCCGCTCGCATCATCGAAGATACCTCCAAACAGAATCTCAGCATGCGGCTCATGGCGTACCGCGGTTCCCCGAACCGAAAGTAATGCAGTACCGGATAGAAATGATGCGATTCCAATAACTCCGCCATGTTCGACGACAACGTGTAAAGGTCCTGGTTGACCAATGAAGGATCGCTGTCGGACAGATATGCTCGCAAATAGCCAAGGCTGTCTCCGGTTCGTCCCGTGCGATACTCAATTTCGTTGGCAAACTGGTTGCGACGGGCCAGTGTCGAATAGACGGAGATGACGTAGGCAAGCACGAGCGTGAAGAAGCTGAACCCCAAGCCGGCAGCAGTGATGGTCAAGAACTGCATCGTTGGCGTTCGGGGAACCAAGTCGCCCACACCCAACGTGGTGATGGTGAACCCAGAATAATACACCGCGGATGCAAAATCCGTATCCGTCGGAGTCGATCCGGTCGCCGTGATTCCCGTACCGAGTTGAGGCCAAACGATCAGACTGATCCCAATCAATAGCAGCGTCGCCCAACACAACACTTGCATCACGATTAATGCTGGGCCGCAGTGAACCAGAACTCGCGGATGAGCGAATGTTCGCGTTCGGACTAAAAAGTGAAACCCACGATTGATGACTTTTGTGATCGGGCCAACCGTTGCCCGTGGATGGAGAACTGCCATGAAGGTTTCCCCGACTCCAAGGCAAGTCAACAGAAACCCGCCAGCAGTAAGGAACCAATTCATCACGCTAGTTCTTCACTCGCCGTATTTCCGAAAAACAGTCATCAACTCTTCGATCTTCTCGTCACGTTCCTTGGCATTTCCGCTCTTGATCGCATCGCTAACGCAGGTTCGGATGTGTTGTTCCAGAACAATCTGGCCGACTTTGTTCAATGCCCCGGTCGCGGCGGACAACTGCATCAGGATATCGACGCAGTACTCCTCGTCCTCGATCATACGACCAACCGCTTCAACTTGTCCGATGACACGTCGAAGTCGGTTGTTAAGCTTCTTTTTCTCGTCGTCTGAGAGCATTCGTGAGAACTTTGGATAGGCTGGCTTTTCAAGAAGCCCGATTTTAGCGTGATAGGTCGATCGTCGTTAGATGGGTCTCGATTGGCTCCGCAACAAGCGAAAGCCTACTTTGCCACAGTTTATGCGAGTTTGGCTGCACGAAGTCTCAGCGCGTTTGCGATCACGGACACACTGCTAAAACTCATCGCTGCCGCTGCAATCATGGGGCTGAGCAAGACGCCGAAGAACGGATAGAGTAACCCAGCCGCGACCGGGATACCCAGTGCGTTGTAGATGAAAGCGAAGAACAAGTTCTGGCGAATGTTACTCATCGTTTTTCGGCTCAAGTTAGCAGCCGCAGCCACGCCGCGGAGATCGCCACCGACGAGCGTGACACCCGCAGATTCAATCGCAACGCCTGTCCCCGTGCCCATGGCGATCCCAACATTCGCTTCGGCAAGTGCAGGAGCGTCATTGATCCCATCCCCACACATCGCCACCGTCTTGCCCTCCTTCTTCAACTCGCGAACAAAGTCATGCTTTTCCTCAGGCGAAACCCCAGCATGAAACTCGTCGATACCCAGCCTTGATGCGACTGCTTTCGCGGTCGGTTCAGCGTCGCCAGTTAACATCACCACCTTCAATCCGAGTTCGTGCAACGTCTTCAAGGCCGCGGGCGTGCTTTGCTTGATCGGGTCAGTGATTGCGAGAATAGCTGCCAGCTTGTTGTCGATCGCCACGAACACAACCGTCGCTCCTTCGGCCTGATGCAATCCCGCTTTTTCCCTTCCCGCATCGACTCCCTCGATGCCTTGTTCGTCCAACAAGTCAGCCTTGCCAATCAACACATCATGATCATCGACGCGAGCTCGAACTCCGCCACCGGTGATACTGTTAAATTCACTTGCCTCAACAACCTGCAACTGATCCGCCTTCGCTCGGCGAACGACCGCCTGAGCCAACGGATGTTCGCTCTGTGTTTCAACCGCGGCAGCCAATGTCAACACATCGTTATCATTCCAATCACCAAACGTCTCGACGCCAGTCACTTCCGGCCGTCCTTGCGTGAGTGTGCCAGTCTTGTCGACGACGATTGTGTCGACTTTCTCCATGACCTCAAGGACTTCTGCGTTCTTGATCAGCACGCCTTCCTTTGCACCGCGGCCCACGCCCACCATTACCGACATCGGCGTCGCCAGCCCCAATGCACAAGGACACGCAATGATCAGTACTGCAACGGCCGCTACGAACGCATGAGCCAGTTGCGGCTGCGGACCAAACACCGCCCATCCGATGAACGCGAGAATCGAACAAACGATCACCGCTGGCACAAAGTATCGAGCGACCACATCGACTAGTTTCTGAATCGGCGCACGACTTCGCTGAGCGTCCGCAACCATTTGCACGATGCGGTTGAGAACCGTGTCTCCGCCGACGCCGACGGCTTCCATCACAAGTGCACCGGTCTGATTCAACGTTCCGCCGGTGATTTCGTCGCCCTCGACCTTCTTCACAGGCATCGGCTCGCCTGTCAACATCGACTCATCGACGCTGCTCGACCCGCTAAGCACTTTCCCATCGACTGGAACCTTCTCACCAGGGCGAACTCGTAACCGATCACCCTTGTGTACTGAATCTAGCGAGACGTCTTCCTCGCCATCGTCTGTGATTCGGTGTGCCGTATCGGGAGCAAGTTTCATGAGTTCGCGAATCGCACCGCCAGTCTGCTGACGTGCTCGCAGTTCCAACACTTGTCCGAGCAACACCAAGGTGATGATCACCGCTGCCGCTTCAAAATACAGAGGTGGCACACCGTTCTCGAAGAAGGCTTCTGGGATCACACCCGGAAGCAGCACCACGACCAAGCTGAACAAGTACGCAGCCAAGGTTCCCAGCGCGATCAGCGAAAACATGTTCAGGTTCATCGTGCGAAACGACTTGGCTCCGCGAACCAACAACGGCCACCCGCACCAAAACACGACCGGCGTCGCAAGAGCCAATTGCAACCAACCAAACACCGCTTGGCTCATCCAATCGGCGACCCGCAAACCCACCATCGGCCCCATCGCGATCACGAGCAGTGGCACCGACAACGCGACGCCCATCCAAAATCGGCGTTTCATGTCGGCGTACTGCTTGTCTTCACCTTCGTCAGCCAACGAGACGACCTTCGGCTCTAAATCCATCCCGCAGATTGGGCAATCGCCAGGGCCAACCTGCTCGATCTCCGGATGCATGGGACAGGTGTAAATCGCAGTCGGGTCTGCCGGAGAATCGCTCGCCTTGGTCGATGAGTGACCACCGCAGCACGAAGACGCGGTCGGGGGTTCTCCGATCTGAATCGCCGTTTCTCCACCGCAACAAGACGAACCGCTCGATGCCTCCTTTTGCGATCGCTTTGCCAGCACGCCCGCCGGATCATCTTGAAATTTTTTCAGGCAACCATCGCTACAAAAAACATAGTGTTTGCCCTCGAAATCCACCGAACGGGGACTGTCTGCAGGCACCTTCATGCCGCAAACCGGATCAATTTGCACTGACGGATCGGCGACCGGCAATGAAGTCTCGTGTTTGTTGGCGTGGTCCATGATTTCTCCAGGCTGTCAAAAAGTCATTCTCCAATATACCCCATAGTGGTATGCAAGTTGCATACCGCTAATGCAGCGGCAACGGGGCCGCATCGACAATTTCAAAAGGAGAAACGAATGAGTACTGCAACCGCATCCATGAAAGAGTGCATCGAAAACTGCCAAGAATGCCAAACGACCTGCGCTGACATGCTTACCAGCCACTGTCTATCCGAAGGCGGCGACCACGTCGGCCAGAATCACGTCAAGCTGATGCTCGACTGCATCGCCGCTTGTGCCGCCTGCGTCGACTTCATGAGTCGCAACAGCGATCATCATGCCCACTATTGCAAAGCCTGCGCAGAAATCTGCAAAGCCTGTGCGGACAGTTGCGAGAAAGTCGGCAACATGGACAAGTGCGTCGAGTGCTGCCGCAAATGCCACGAAAGCTGCTCGTCGATGGCATCGTAACACCGAACCGTTGGACCTAGAATGCAAAAACGCCGACGCCCCAATTTGGGACGTCGGCGTTTTGTTTGTTGCCTCGGTCGGGTATCGCTATTCGCTGCCACCATCGCTCGATGGCCAGTCGTCGAGAATGCCTGGATAGCTCGGCCAATCGTCTCCCCAATCGCCGGGATGGACGACGGGATAATCGGGCATTCCAGGATAGGCTTCGCCGGGGTGACCCGGTGGCAAGTTGTCGGGAGCCGAGTAGCCAGGCGGAACGTGATAGGGATGGTCCGGCGGCAGTCGCGGCCAAACGTGAATCGGCGGCGGTGACTCGATCACAACCGGTTCTTCGGGTGGAGGCGGCCAAGGGTAATCGTCGGGCCACCACGGCGGACGTGGGCCTGGATCGGGCGTCCCAGGCGGATAGTCGTCGGGCCACACCGGTGGTGGCGGCAACGGCGGCGGTGTGAGGATGATTGGCCCATCGTCGTCTTCCTCGGGATCGTAGGGCGGTTCGCTACCAGGCGGATCAAAGGGCGGCACGAAGGGATACGGCGGCATTTCGGGATAGTCGGAAGGATACGTCATTGCAGGGCACTCCGTTGCAAAGGATTGGGATGGGAGAATGCAGTGCGTTTGCTGGGGCACAAGCCGCACTGCGGAATGGATTTGGTTTCGAGGAACGTTTGCAATTCACTGTCAGTGGCTTCGTGCGAACACGCTTGGTAGTCGCGGAAAAGTTGCCACTGCGGCAGATCATGCAAACGCAGTTTGGATTCGAGCTTGGCGAAGTAGGCCAGTGCGGGACATTTCCAAAGCCTGCCTTCATGAAGCTGTGTGCAAGTTTTCTGCATGCAGACTTTGAACGCGGCGTCCGGCCTTGAGCTGAACGGCATTGGTTTACCGTTGGCCACCATGTATTGCCGCATCCAGCCGCGATGCGACTGTCGTATTTTGATGCAGATGCCGGGAAACTGTTCTCGCCAGCGCCAAACGAGGTGTTTGACGTCGCGGAATCGTTTGACGTATTCGTCGTGCGTTCCGTGCTGGCTGACTTCGAGTCGGCATCTCGTTTCGACGAGTACTTTCGGCAGCTCGGGAAACCGATGCAGGAAAAACCCGTTGGATACCAGCATCAAGTCGCTGTCCCAATGCTGCCTAGCGAGCTTGATATGTTCCAGAATGGCGGGATTCAACAGTGGCTCGCCCCCGAGCAACGCAAACCGAGTCGGCTTCAGGCGATTCGACCACTTCTGATAGTCGGCATCGGCTTGCTCGATCGTCGGAATCTTGCCGGCCAATCGGTGGTTTGAATAGTGTGAACACTGCTGGCACGACAAATTACAACCGTGTGCCAAGTGGTATTCAAGTGCCGGTAAGTTGTAGCGATGCATCGGCGTCCTCCTTGACGCGAAGGCGGAAACGTCGAGCGTTGATTCCAAGCTGCAGCAGAAAACGGGTTAACACCAAGTGCGACGATCCAGTTTCGGTATGGCTGAGCATGCGTCGATCCAATCGGGCTGGTTCGTCCGACCACTGGCCTATGACAATCAATTCTGGATAGATAGCCAGCAAGTTCGCGGCGAGTTGCGGTGTAAAAATCGGACCGATGTCATATTCGGCTGGCGGATCGTTACGCCATTGCTGCATCAGTTGTTGCGTTTGACCGTTGCCTGGAAATGGCAACTCCGGTGGATCCCGCCGTTGCCAACGACAATCGCCAAGCAGAGCCTTCGACCTGCCGACGAAATGATAGACATAGGATTGCATCACCGGATTGGTTGCCCAGGCTGGCGAGTAGACCATGCTGACGTTGAAATCGGGCGGCAGGAATGTGATATAGCCAGGATGGTCGTTGTAGAGCTGGTTGATGATTAGCGACTCGTCAGTGGCTTGGTCGCTGGCTCCCCAGGTTGGAATCAAATGCCGGATGATGCGAGCAAACATCGGCCCATACATTTCCGCGCCATACAGATAAAGGCCTCCGTTGGGATGCAACCAAGTCGGCGCGGGACGCACGGCGCACCGCCTCGCCCAGATCTCTTGTGCTCGCTGCTGCCAACCACCATTGTCGATGCGGTTGTTCGCCGACTGACGCTCTGCGACCAATCCAAACTGGTTCGGAGCCAGCAAATCAAATGGCGAAGGGCAATCCGATCGAATCAGCATGTCGTTGTCGAGTTGCAGCACGTGCGCCGACCCGACTTTTCGATGCACGTGATCGCAGACAAACATCTTCTGCCAAAACGGATGCACAGGTTGCAGATGCTCGCCGATCCATAGCACCTCCGCGCCCCATCGTTTCGCGGCAGCCTCATAGCTTTCTCGCACGTTCTGTGATGCTCGCCGCGGTGGCAAGTCGAGAACGGCAATCACTCGCTTCATTTCCATACAACCTTCTCCAATCCGTGTTTGCGAAGTCCAGCTTCCAGATACTCGGGTCGACGACGAACGTAGCCTGGCGGGTCGACGTGCTCATGTCTGAATGAGTGATTCAAATCAACGGCGACGTTCATGCCGGCGATCTTCGCTCGCCAGAAGAAATCCCAGTGTTCTTCGACCTTGAGCGATTCGTCCCAGCGGATCGCCTGCAGGATGTCGCGATAGGCAACAAAGCAGTTGCCGACGTAGTGACACCAGCGAATCGAGCGCCGCTGCCTGTAACTGCCGAATGCGATCCGCAGAGTTCTCCCGTCGACTCGTAGCATTCGAGGACGCTCCTCGTTGTTACTGAGCGCCGCCAGTAGATCAAGATCGTGATGTTTGTTGAGCGTCGCGATCAAATCAGGCAATCGCGTTTGATTGGTGACGAGATGATCGTCATCGGCGAAGATGACGATCGGTGTGTCGCCAGCATCGAGCAACCGATTGCGACCCGCGGAGAGACCGATGTCGTACTCGGTCTCAATCAGTCGGTCGACCATTGCGGCTTCGTCGGGGCACACAGCCGAGAATCGCAGTTCTGGTTGTCCATCATCGAGGACGTGGATCAGCGGACGGTTTTCGCCATAGTGATCGTGAATGCTGCGAACGAGTGCGGCACAGCAATGCGGACGATGAATCGTCTTGATGCAGAAAGTGGCTTGATTACGCACGGACGATTTGACCTCCTGGATAACGCAAAGAATGGAAACCGTGTTTACGAAGCCCCATCGCTCGGAACTTGGATCTGCCACGCAGGTCGCGGTAGCCAGTGCCGGCAACGTGGGCATGGACGACGGAACAATCGGTCGCGACCGCGATCTGCAGCTTCGAGAGATGACTCGCTCGATAGAAGAACTCCCAATGCTCGTAAGTTTTAAGGGCTTCGTCCCAACGCAGCGTCGCGATCGTTTCCTTACGAGCCAGAAACGCGTTGCTGACCATGTCGCACCACGCGACGGTGCCGATGCGTTTCTTCTCACCGCGGTGCATCCAGATGCGTTTTCCGTTCATCAGTGGCGAAAGCATCGTGGGGCGACCACCTCCACCTTGGCGGACGGCGAGGATGTCGAGTTCATGCGTGGCGAAGTACTCGCAAACGCGGTCGATGTGAAAGTCCGCCGTGACAACGTGATCGTCGTCGAGCAGAAAGATGTACTCCGTGTGCGATGCGTCGATCGCTGCGTTACGTCCGACTCCAACGCCCACATCGTGCCGATCCAGATTGATGATCGTGCAATGCTTGGCGGTTTCTGGATACTTCTCGCTAAAACGTAGTTCAGGTCGCCCGTCATCGACGACGACGATCGTTGGGTTAGCAATGTGCTCACGCAGCGATTCGACAAGACGATGGCAGGAGCACGGACGGTGAATCGTCTTGATGCAGAACGTGATGTCTGCGGTTGAAATCTGTTTCGTCATTTTGCTCACCCAAACTTCCGGAGATCAGGATTGACGTGCTCGATCGCCGACTGGATTTCATCCTGCGTCGGCGTGATGCCGAGAAACTCGACAAGATTGCCGATCACTTCCTCGGGATACGTCACCAACTCGGCGAACTCGATCCGGAACACTGGCACGTCGGGATGCTCGGCGATGAAGTTGTCTCGGTGATCGCGAAGACTTCGCTGCAGAACTTCGCACTCCTCGTCGTTTGCCGCGAACCATTGGCCACGATGCTTTTCGCTACGGTTCTGAAGTGAGCGAATCGACGCTTCGATGTCTCGTTCGACGGAGATGATTCGCAGTGAATCCCCCAGTCCGGCGTGAAGGTGATTCACGAAGTGGCACAGGTGCGGATACTTCGCTCCAGCGACCGTCTTGTCGCGATTGGCTTCAGATTTGCGACTGACGATCCACGACTTAAGCATCTGAGTCAGTTGATCGTCGCTAACATTCGGTTCGGTCGCCGGGAAACGCATCACCTTTTCGCAAAGCTGTGCCAGACCGACTGCCTCGCCGCCTCCAGTCGCTTCGTAGCCACCGAGTTGGTTGCCCATGTGAACGCCCAGATGATGCATGACCATCGCGACGCACGACGTGCCGGCGCGGTGCGGACCAAGCACGGCAAAGAACGGTGCGTCCGAATGGTCAGCGTTCTTGGCGTCATTGAAGAATCGCGTTTGACTCCATTTGCGACCGCAGATGTTCGATTTGGTCGGCAACTGTCCAACGAGCCAGCGATCGGGCGTGTAGACCGCGATGGATTCCTTTTGGATGTTCTTTCCCTGGACGAGCGCTTGATAGCGACGCTGGATCAATCGACCGAGGTGATGGTCGATGTGATGCTTGGTGTGCCAGTCGTTCCAAGTGAGATGGCGATACAGCGTCTTCATCGCCTCGCGTCCGCGCACCATGAACGCGTGTGTTCGATTCACGTTATAGGGGCGATAGACGTGTTCGCTGACCTTGTGCGGCGGATTCTTGCCAGCGTAAAGATGCTGGCCGCCGAGATACGCCATGCCCCAGTCGGCTGGCAGTTCCGCGATGAATTGTTGCAGTCTTTCGCAGAAGTCATCACCAAACCCTGCGTCGTCTTCAAACACGACGTACGAGTCGATGTGTTCGAGCAGGCACTTTTCGAGAATCAGCAGATGCGATCGGTAACATCCCCAGGCTCCGTTGCCTGCTCGCCACTGCGGGGGCGTTGCGACGCGGCGGCCGTCGATCGCGGCGAACCGTTCGGGTTCGGGGAACGGCCACGGCTCGGGAAGCTGCCGCATCCAATCCTGCAGTCGATCGTCGCGGCGATCGAGATTCATCAAGAAGCAGCGTTCAACGATCGAATTCGTCCTCCGGATCGTCTTGGTCTGGTTCGGGTGCCCCTTCGGGGAATTTTCGCTCGTACTTGCGGATGGCAGTTTTGACGAGACTGCGGGCGACTGTTGCTGTAAACCTTCCATGCGGGAGTCCTCTTGCTTGAGCTTCTTCGAGTAACCAATCGACAATGGTGTCAATGTTTCGGCGGCAACCTACGGCACCCCAGTCGTTCATCGTGTCGACACGGGTTTCGCAGTTGCATGTTTCGCTGGGCTTGGCAAACCAGGCGATCATCTTCTTGAGTTCGTTGCCGGGGCCAGGCCGGTAGCTGCTCATCTTCAGCGTTGCCGGCATCAGGTCGTCGTCCGGCATGTAGTTGCGAAGCAGTGCTTCCAACTCGGTGACATCTTGTTTGCGGCGTTTCTTGTTGACCAATGCCATGCCGATCGTGACAACGTTGATCGCGCATGGGTTGTCATTGGTCTGGCACGCGTTGCAGGCGACTGGCGTGGTTTGCACGCGACAACCGGCGAGTTGGCAGGCCACTTCGCATTGGTTGTCGGGCGTTAAATGAGGGCAATGCATCATGCTGTCATCCCCGCTACTGCTCCATCGAATGAACCGGACGAACTGGGTGGGTCACCGGGGTCTTCACAATCGCTGTCAACCAATTCCCACCCACACGACCAAATCCATGTGCTGTTGCACGGTTCACTCGATCCGCTGCTGTCTTCCGAAGGTTCTTCAGTTGAATCGCTTTCGCTCGGCCGATCGGAGCCGTCGCTGCTATCGGATGCACTTTCGCTGGGTCGGTCGGAGCCGTCGCTGGGTGGATCCGGGTCGGATGTCGAGTCGTTGCTTTCGGATGGTTGATTGCTGTCGCTGCCAGATGAATCGCCGATGCTCGGATCGTCACTAGTGCTGGGACGATCGCTGTCGGAGCCTTCTGAACCCGAGTTGCTTGTCGACCGCGAAGTCGAATCGGAGCCAGAGCCACTTGATGACGTTAGCACACTTGTCGAGTCCTCGCTTCGCGAATCGCTGCCAGAATCTGAAGTGCTTGTTGATCGTGAATCGGAACCCGATCCACTTCCGCTATCAGATGCGGAAGCACTTATGCTGCCTGATCGTGAACCACTGCCTGAAGCAGATCCGCTGCCTGATGCAGAACCACTTTGGCTTTCGCTGGCGGAGGCACTGTCCGAGTACGATGCCGAAGCACTCGCTGAGTAGCTTTGTGAGTCCGAACTTCGGTCGATGCTTGATTCGCTTTGGGAATCGCTACCTGAATCGCTGACCGACTGCGATGTTGAATCGGATTGCGACTGGGATTCCGATTCGGAATCACTCGACTCAGAATCGCTATCGCTGCTTGTCGACGAATTCCAACTGTACGAAGGCAAGCTCTCTGAGTCTGACTCGCTTCGTGATTGACTTTCGGATGTGCTCGATTCGGACTGGCTCGATTCTGAATTCGATGATTCGCTGGTTGATGATGCACTCTCGGATGTGGACGATTGCGAACTGCTGACGGATGGCGTGCTGGCGGATTCGCTTGATTGCGAGGTGGACGAATCGCTCGACGAACCGGAATCGCTTGATTGTGAGTTGCTCGAGGACGAATCACTCGCCGATGAACTGGACCCAGACACGCTTGGCAGACTGATCGACTCGCTGGAATCACTCGATTCGCTTGTCGATGAGTCGCTGGACTTGGAATCGGACGAACTGTTTGAGGAATCACTCGATGCGGACGACGACCCATCAGAGCTGGATGATCCGCTGATGCTGGGCAGACTGATCGATGTGCTCGAATCACTCGAATCGCTGTTGGATGAATCACTCGATTGTGAGTTTGACGAGCTGTCTGACGAATCACTCAATGAAGACGAGGAACCGTCGGAACTGGATGAACTGCTCACGCTCGGCAAACTTGTCGATGTGCTCGAATCGCTGCTGTCCGAGGAATCGCTCGATTGACTACTGCTGACGCTGCTTGATGAAGACGTTGAACTGTCGCTTGAATCGCTGCTGCTGGATGCGGACGAACTAAGGGAAGAATCGCTACTGTCGGATGACGACGAGTTTGAGGATGAATCGCTGCTCGAAGATGACTTTGATGAAGACGATGAACTGCCGGAACTGCTGCTCGATGACGAACCACTGCTTGATGAGGACGATGGGCTGCCGGACGACGAGGAAGACGATCCGCTACTCGACGAACTAGAACCAGAGGAACTGCTGCTGGATGACGACGGGGAACTGCTGGAACTCGACGACATACTCGATGAGCTTGAACCGCTCATGCTCGAACTACTCGACGAGCCACTGCTACTTGATGGGCTACCCGATGACGAGGATGAAGATGACGAGGGCGACGACGAAGAACTGCTGGACGATGAATCGCTACTAGAACTGCTGCTGGAACCTGAACTCGACGAACTGCTGGAGCTTGATGAACTGCTCGAACTGCTGCTGCCATCGCAGCAACGGCAACCGATCGTCAAGTACGCCGACGTGTCTTCGTGGAAATGGCAGACGATCTGTTGGCTGGCCAGCAACGCGTAATCGCACACGTTGTAAACCGAGACGGCAGGGCCAATCGGTTTCCATCCGCCATCAAACCGAAGTTCGCGAGCCATTCCCCACGATTTTGCTTTGATACGTTTCGTTGGCTTGCATAGAAGCGTTTGCTTCGGCGGGTCGATCACCCAAGATCGCTGACCATCGAACTGCACTTCCAAGTATTGTTTGGGCGAATCGGCGATCGGCCCTCGAATACGCTGCGCCGAGTGATTCCGGGCGGTGATTCGTACTGTGTCGCCATCCGGATCCGTGACCGCTTGGATCTCGCCCGCTTTGTCGAGTTGATACAGGTCGCAGTCCGCGCTGCCCGTCCGCATTCCCCGGCGGCCAGCGATGCCACCGCTTGGAACCTCAACGAGGTAAACTGGGTCAGCGGGCCGTCCGACCCGAACGACTGCCCATTGGTCACCGAGTTGGTTGAGGTCTCGTCGCCACAGAATCTGCGCTGATCCATCCGGTTTCGATTGCAGTGTGTCACCGGCCGATTCGCCAACGTCGGCAAACTTGTGCCACGTTTTGACGACGTTGACTCGCGCGGCCACCACGCCATCGAACACCACGCGGCCGACCTTGTCTTCCGCGATCGGTTCGATGGCGACCCCAACGCGACCTGTATGTTCGTCGTCGGTCGGTCGCACGCACTGGATCGTTGCGTCGCGAACGAAGCGGGCCAGTTCCATCGGCCCGACAGTCGGATCAGTCAGTGGTGACTCGAAGCCCACAATTCCGCCAATTGGGACCGTCGTTGCCGACAGGTTGTGGACGCGAACGGTTGCGGCGTTTCGCAAATGAGTGCGAGGTCCACCTCCGCCTGGAAGTCGATTGCGATGCGAGGCTTCCGCAGCAACGAGCAGCCGGTTGTATTCAGCGGCAGTGATCGCGAACTGATCGCCTGGTTTCACGCGTCGGGTCATCAGTTGATCCCCAACACGTTGAAGTTTCCTCCGTGATAGACCTGTTCAACGTACGCTGCCTCAGGAACTTGCAGCACGCGATCGCCGACCACTTTCTCGCCGTGTTTGACCCACAAGTAGTCCCAACCTTGCTTGGTGATGCCGGTGATGTTGCCAACCGTCATCGCGAACTCGTTCGGTCGAGCGGCGAAGTGATAGGTCACGTCGACCCAGTTCTGTTCGTCTTCGCCGCCTTCGCCACCAAGGAACAGAGCTTCACCGGGAGAGAAGATCGACCACGGCGTCGAATTCACTCGCCCGGTCATCGCAACCATGGCGAGTAGATATCCCGTCGAAACGAACTCAAACTTCTTGCGAACGGAGAATTCAAAAGCTGGAACTGTGATGTCAACGCCGGCGACGCCAGAATCGCTGACGCCGATCGCACCGTGATAAACGGGGGCTGCGATCCCCGGCGCGGAGTAAATGCCACGAGTTTGCAGCGATTGATTCAGATGGGTTGTCGCTCCGGTCGTACTGAACGAAACCGGATCGAGTTTGGTCTTGTTGATTGTGACGCTGACCAAAGCGTGCTTCTGGTTGATGAACTCCGAGTCGATTTGCAGATACGGGATCAGGTCCTTGTGATTTGCCTTGTAATATTGATACAGGGCACTCGCAGCGGCGGCCGGATCAACAGCCCCGCCGTTTGTCGCCACATAGGAAGTGAAATCGGAGTGCGATTTGCCTCGCGACGCCTTTTCAGAGAGAGCCGCAACCTCGTAGTTGTATCCGCCGGTTGAGAGTGACATCAGCTAAACACCAACCCTCCCGACTGTGAACGTTCAACAAGGCGTCGAGTGTTCTCAGCGGTTTGGATGATTGCCCGTTTCATGTCCTCACTGAATTCGCCGCCAGACATCGCAGGCAGTTGTAGTTGCGACGTGCTGCTGGTGATCGCGGAGTCAAACGCCGCGAGTGAACGACCGACGGAAGCGAATGCCTCGGTAATCGCAGCGATGTCGAGTGTTGGAGAGGTTTCTAGGTAAGGCTGAGCGTTGATGTCCAACGATTCGGGCAGAGGGTTTGATTCTTGCAGGTCGGCCGTGGCATCGCTTTCGTGAACGGTTGGCGTCTCGACTAATTGCGATTCGCTTTGCACCAACACACTCGGTGGAGTTTGCGCCGGCAGATTGATCTTGTTGGGTTGTTGGCTGATCGCGACCGAGCGCGCATTGACCTCCGGCACGGCGATCTGGGGCGAGATAATGTCGGGCGTGTCCGATGCAGGCACGTTGACGTCGGGTGTCTGAACATCAGGCGAAGCGATAGCCGGATCGCTCGCAGCATTCACGACGACATTCGGCGCGGGCACCACGGGTGCGTCCCCCGCGATCACTTCGGCGTTTGGTGCATTGACAACGGTGTCAGCGACGTCGTTTCCTGGCTCGCCAATCCGTTTAGGCTCGTTAGCTTGCTCGGGCTGCAATTTCAATTGCGGCGCGAAGATGACTTCGATGGGATCATGCTCTGCCGCAATGGGATTGAGCTTCTTGAGTGGCTCGGGAGCCTGTTGCGGAATCGTCGACGCTCCACTGCCGAGCCCCAGACCTCTCGCATCAAAATTGCCGGCAACTTCGGTGCGATCGGTTTCGGGACCGTTTGCGAACTGGTCCATCGCTGCCTGAGCGTCTGGGTTCAGATCGAGACGGAGATCTTTCGCATTGGGGGGTTGCAACTCGGGATCGTCGATGCCGGGTAAATCGACCTTGGGAATCTCGACTGCTCCAAGCTCAGGCATTTTGGGCGGAGCGACCGGAGGTTCTGGGGGAGCAGTGTCGTCTGGTTTCGGATCGGCGTCCGACGGGGCCGTTGCATTGTTCGCTCGTTCCACCGCAGCATCGAAGTCGGCCTGTGCGGTTGCGATTTGATCGTCGTGTTCTTTGCTGCGTTCTTCAGCCGTGGGCCGACTTGCTTCACGTGCGGCTTTCGCTTCGGCTCGCATTTGATCGAGCGTGCGTTGCACCCCGACCGTTGTGTCGTCGATGATTTGTTGGCGATTGGACTGAGCCGTATCGTTCTCGCGAAACTGTTGCTCCTTGGACTGGTCAACAATCGCGTTCTTCGCATTGGTCTCTTCGTCGATCGCTCGCATGTCGGCGTCGATATTCTGACCTTCACGAGCCTCGCGACGGGCTTCGAGTTGAGCGGCGATGCCTTTCTGCATTTCAACCCGGTTGGCTTCGATCTGCTCTTTTCGCTTTGAGCGGCGGCGCTGACGCTCGATGATCGCTTGCTGACGTTGTTGCTCTTCCGCAGCATCGGCCGCTCGAGTGTCAGCGTCGATTTTCGCCATTTCGACGTCGACATTGATGTCGTCATCGAACAGGCCCTTGAGTTTGATCCATGCTTTCTTGAGGAATCCGACTGTCGAATTCCACATCGACTTCACTTGGCCGACGAACACGGTCCAAGTGTCAGCAAGGTAATCAACGGTTTCGACCCACGCGTTCTCGACGCCTGCCAATGCGTTGATGAGCACTCCCCCAATCTGCACCGACACGTTGCCAGCGATGTCAACGAGTTCGTGGAGTTTGAGAAATCCCTTCTTGAGGAACCCGATCGTGTTGTTCCAGCCTTTTTGAACGGCCGAGGTGAGGATTGTCCAACCATCGGCCATGAAACCGAGCGTGCTGTTCCACACGCCGGCGAGACCGGACAAGGCACCAATGAGAACATCCCCGATCGCGTAGGCGGAATCGGCCCACACGTCAGAGATATATTGAGTGAAGTCGGTCCAGAGGCCTTTGATATAGGTGGTGCCTTTGACCCATTGCAGTTTCAGGTATGTCCACAGCACATCGGTTGCCGCAGTGATATCGCCGGCGGCGAGTGCATTGGCGATCGCACCGAATGCGGCGAGGGTGTCGGCTTTGAGTGTCTCGAAAACACCTTTGAGATACTCGACTGCCTGGCCGGCGATCCCAGTCGAGTAGAGAAAGTAGGCACCGAGCGCGGCGACGGCTGCCACAACAAGGCCCAGCGGCGTGAAGAGCAATCCGACGGCAGAGACGATCACGCCGATCGACGCACCGATGAATGAAAAGATCGACGCGAGTCCGCCAACCGCGAACGAAGCAACCGCAGCGAATGATCCAAGTGCAAACAAGGCCGCGCCGATCGTGAAGATGGCGATGGCACTCGCGGCGGCGATCTTGACGATCTTTTGGTTCTTGTTGATCCACTCGATCACGCCTGATGCCGCGCGACTGAAGGCTTGCACCATCGTCGTGACGCTGCCTTCGAGTGATTCACCGATAGCGATTGCGACGCCTTCGATCGACGACTTCAGGATTCGGAACGCACCACCGAGTCCGCCTTCCATCTCTTCCGCTGTCTTCGCAGCGATGCCTCCCGCTTTTTGCAGTTCTTTGTAGAGGTCGCGTGTGTCGGCAACGGACTTGCCGATCGAACTGGCGGCAGTGATTCCAAGTAGGCCGAAGACCTCGTTCAGCTTCTCGGCCTTGTCGGCCGTGCCCATCTTTTCGGTAGCCGCGGCGACTTCACCAAGAATGTCGACGAGCGATCGGGCGTTACCTTTGGCGTCTTTGGTGGTGACACCGAACGCGGTTTTGAATTTCTCGGATTCGGCGGCGCTGATCGTCAGCAAGCGACGCATCGCATTACCGGCAGAAGAGCCTTGAATGCCCATATTGCCGAGCGTGCCGAGGATAGCGAGCGTCTCTTCGAGACTCATGTTCGCGTCAGCAGCGACGGGGCCGGCGTAGCTGAGTGCCTCGCCGAGAGATTCCACCGTATTGAACGATTTGTTCGCTGCGGCGGTCAGTCCATCAGCAACTCGCGTCGCTTCGCCAGCTTCCATACCGAACTGGCGAATCGTCGCTGCCATGATGCCGGACGCTTGCGTCGCGTCGGTGCCAGTTGCGCGGGCCATGTTCATCACGGCGGCCGTCATCTTCTCGATCTGCTCGGGTTTGAAACCCGCGCGACCGAGTTCGGTCATCAGAGACGCGACTTCGCTGGCAGAGTAGCTTGTGGTTGCTCCCAGTTTCTTCGCGGTATTGCGAAGCGATTCGAGTTGCGTGCCCGTCGCCTGCGTGATCGCAGCGACGCCCCGCATGGCGTCGTCGAAGTTGGAGAAGATGGCGACGCTGCCTGCTAGTGGTGCTGCGGCGGCCGCGCCAAGTCCCATCAGTTTGGTGCCAAGCAACCGCGTCGACGCACCGAACGATTCCAATCGTTTCTGAGCCGACCGCAGACCCTTCACGAACGCTGCATCTTTGGTCAGCAGTTCGACGTAGGCGGATCCGGCTCGGACTTGAGACATGGAGAATCGTTCTCACGGGGTTGGAATCGTGTGCCAAGTAGATGGGCGACTTGTTCGACAGTGGCTTTCACCGGAACGGACCGCGTGACCGTGTAAGGATTGAAGTCATCGGGCTTGAAGGGTTTCCGGCGACGCTTTCGATCGCGATTGATTTCGGCGGTCAGTGCCATCACGCTCGATGCGATGTGCCAATCGTGCTGGCGTTTCGCTTCGGCCATCTGAACTAGCTGCCGGAGCGTCAGTGGTCCGGGGTCGACTCCGATGATTCCGGCGAGTCGGATGATGAGTCGCTCAATGTCGGCACCGCGAGTTTGCGTTCCAGATCCTCCACAATCCGGTCCACCAGATTCGGATCGTCCAGCCGTTTCTCGATCGCCGCCAAGCCCCTCGTCTCGATCATCTTTTGTTTGTCGGCCGCCTTCCGCAGAAGACGGCGGCGGGACTCCGGGAAGTACGCGACCAACCCATCGACCAATGCTTTGCAGGCTTCGTCGATCGAGTCGCCGGCCAATCCCTCGGCGAACGACTCGTCGTCCACGTCTTGCTGATCGGCTTGCGGTTTGCAGATCGCGAACAACACATCACCTAGCAGCAATGGGTCGCTCGACAACCGAGTGACCAAGTCGCCGTCGATCGCGTCCAGCAATCGCACGTCGGTTAGAGCCTTCACGCGGCGAAGCGTGGTGTTGTCGATGTCAACGATCCAGACGCGACCGCGACGATCAATGAATTTCTGCATGGAGTTCCGTTCCGAGGATTACTTAGGGAGTTCCGCTACCGACGTTCATTCCGCTGCCGGACGATGATTGGGTTGGTTTCAAGGTGACGTCAGCAGACACCACTTCTTCGAGGTTTTGATTGACGTTGAAATTCATGACCTCGCATGTCAGCGTCAGCGAACCACCAGCATCCGAAATGCCAACGTCCGTCGGCGTTCCGCTGCTCCACAATCCCTGCAACATCCCGAACGCGGTGTCGCCGTTCTTATTGAGCACCGTGAACTCGATTGAGGCATCTTTCAGAGTGCCGACTGTGGCTCGCCAGCCGTTGTTGTCACGAGTCGATGCGTCGGCTTCCGCCTTTTCGAGATTGACAGTCAAGTCCTTGACGTTTTTGATCTCGGCACCGTCGATGGTCAGGACGGCATCGAGACCGAGTTTCACTTCTGCTGACATGTTTCGATTCCATCCTGGGTCGAGAGACTATTTCACCGAGTCGCGCCAGAACTTTGGCAGGCGAGCTTGGTTGGCGATGAGGGCTGGTTTCATGAACGGGCGAGCGGGATAGCGTCGCGGCTTGGTTGCACCGCGTCGTTCGTTCTCTTCTTCGATCAGTCGTGTGGCTCGGTTGGCTTGAGCGACCGTCAGCAACTTGATGCGGGCGAACTTGCCGGGCTGTTTCGCTCGGATCGGCCCGTGCTCGCCGACGCGAAACCGGTGTCGCTTCAGTTTGCGTCGCTTGGTAACAACGCCACCGAATTCGTGCAGGTTCCACAATCGGCCGGCGATTTCGTTGACCGGACCGATGACGGCTTGTTCGCGTTCGCGGTCCACTTCATAGCGGAGCACGCGACGCAGCATTCCGGTCGGCGAGCTGGGCGGAGATCCGGGGTTGGATGGTTTCTTGCGTTTGCGGATGGATCGTTTGGCGGTCGTCCGGACAGTGCCGGCTGCATGACCGAGGCTTTTGAAGGTCGCTTGGTTGACCTTCTTTTTCAGTTGGCCCGGCGTGAAATGTACGCGAGCCCGAATGTGCATCATTTCGCCAGCTCAAACGTCAACGAAAGCAAACTCGTGAATTGGTTGAACTGGGTCCAATGCTCGGAGGAGTACAAGACAGAGTTCTCAACCTTGATACAGCGTGCTGCGACGAACGAATTGAGTCGTTTGAGCCGGAAGTAGTCGGCCAGTTCTTCGACAAAGAACACCAGCGGGTCGATCTCTTTGGCATCGCCCTTACTGAACTTCTTTTGAACGGCGACGTCGATTGTCGCGTGATACTTGTTCGACGCACGATCGAGCGGAAGGTACTCAACTTCGCGAGGCACTACGGTGACTCGCAGTTCCTTCATGTCTTCGAGATCGAAGTTGGGGACGTAGAGTCGCTGCGCGGAGAGGTTGGTCTTGCTGAAAGAGCCGGCGTTAATTTCCGCGACGACGCTTTCGGCAATTTGAATGACGGTGGCAGGCGTTGCTGTCATGTGATCGTGTCAACCAGTTTGGTGTGGATGCGGAGTTTGACGCGGAAAGGGTCACTGTATCGCCATGGCGGCTCATTCCCGATCGACATCAGTTCGTAAACGAATGTCGTGTCGCCATCGGTTTCGAGGATGCGATCACCGCGTCGGGGCCAAGTGCCGATGTCCGATTGCAGCAAGTCCTTCGTGTTGATCAGAAAGTCGCGGACTTGAGCACGCGTGATGACACCGTCACCGTCGTCCTGCTCGTACTCTGATTTGCCAATCGTGGCGGATAGCTCGACGGAGACATCGTCGCGTTGATAAACCACGTCTTGCGAGGCATGCTTGGTCAGCTTCGCCGCTAACCAAGACTGCCCGCGATGCAGCATGTCGGTCACGATTTGCGAGCCGCTGGTTTTGCTGGAGCTTTCAACAGTGTCGATGCCTTATCGCTCAATTCGTCCAACCACGCCTCGTTCGATCGCCGTTGATACTCGCTGGCGATCGCTTCGGATTCCTCCTGCAACCGCTGCTCTCGCAGATTGATTGGACTCGTTGGCGATTGAAAAGGATTGAGAACGCTAGCTGCCTGATTGCTGTCCTTGTCGCGTTTCTTCGATGGCAACAAGGCGACGGCAATCAACAGCAACACCACGACGGTTGCGATTCCGGTTAGTAACGTCATTTGCTCACATACCTCGCTTGATGAGAATGAATCCGAGTAGAAAGACGGCAAGCACGATCATCGCGATGGTTGCCAGTTCGCCTGCCGATGCCCAAAGCAAGGCATTGCGAGTTTCGTTCGCCCTGTCGAAGAGAACGTCACGCACGCCATCGCGATCTCGATTGCCCGGTCGCCAGCCGTCGGTCGGTTCAACCGGACAGTACCCGTCGGGGCAGTCCTCGGAGTTGAGTTGCAACTTGGGCGAAATCGCGTCGTCCCACGAGTAGCCGCGAGTTTTCAGTGCGCCAGTTTTCTGGGCCTGCCGAGTCTGTTGATAGAGTTGGTAACCCTGGTGAAGATCGGCGTACAACTCGGCCGCAGTCGCCGGCAACATCGTTCGGCCCGCCGCATGAACGTGTCCACCCGTGTTGTCTTGAAATAACACGACGGGAAACTGTTCGACTGGAACAATGCTAGCGAATCGTGTTTGATAGAGTGCATTGCCAGACGTGTAGACCTGGAAGTCACAGTCCGTGCGTAGCTTGTACAGCTTCGGATCATGGTTGAACCAATCGAGCAGTTGCTTGCTCTTCGCATCACTGCCGATGAACAAGGCGATTTGATACTTCTTCTTGGATGGCTGCGGTTGCGGCGCAGCGACCGGGACCACGGATTGAGGAGCGATCGTCGGCGTGTAAACCGTTGTCGGTTCGCATGTCGGACAGATCGAAACCGACTGCTGTTTGATCTCGCCTTGAGCACTCAGGTTTACTGACTGCGGCTCGTCAAGCTTTTCGATCCTGCCGACGCGCGGAGCAGGCGGCACGGCATTGGGGACACTCCAAGCATCGTCGTCAGGCTGGACGGGCGGACACGGGCGAAGTGCCGTGAACACGGTGCCAAGGAGTACGGCGTGAATGATCGCCACCGCGACGAGCCCCAGGCTCAATCGAATCCGAATTCCATCGTTCATTGAATCACCTCATAACTTCGATAGGGCAAGGAACTGGCAGGGTCGTCGAGGACCGTGAGTGCGAATCCGCCATAGCCAGCCCAAAGGCGAACGAACTGTTCGCGTGGCGTGAGTTCAAACCGGCCGGGATAGTTGTTGTCGAGAATCGCCGCGTATTGCCGACCGTCGCGATTCACCCAACCAACGAACGTGCAGCAATGAGCCGGCTTCCACCACAGAATCGCACCGCGCCGAGTCGCTGTTGCCCAATCGAGAAAACGCGGGTCGGCTTTGATCGTGTAGCTGTAGTCGATGTCGGCGGCATCGAGTCGACTTCGCAGCCGCGAGTCATATTCACCGTCGCTGTACGTTGACCGCCAACGTTCGCCGAGTTCAAACTCATTGAGCCAACGCAAGTGGTTGACCAGTGACGCGTGGACGCAACTGCCCTGGTTGAGCTTGCCAGTCCAATTGCGTTGGTGCAGTTTATTGGGCAAGTTCGCCGCGGGTTGCTCCGGCGCGGGGGCCGGAAGCGGACGAACCTGAACAGGTTGTTCTGGCAAACAACCGCTCGCCAGACACAGGACGCACGCGGCGATGATGGCTCGCAATGTTGCGTTCATGCAGTGGGTGCTCCTTAACTCTTGAAAATGACCCAAAGGATCGGATTGATTTGTTCGACCGTCGAAACGAAGCGAATGGGCAGTCCACACATCACTTCCGACCTCAAGTACAACGGCTTGGATGTGTTGAAAAGTTTGCTGCCCGTTGTGGACGAGCGAACGTAGTAACCGAGCTGGACGACTTCCTCGTCGGGTAGCAATGCTTGCACCCGCCAGGTCGCTTCGGTCGAAGCGACGGCGATGCAGAAGCACGTTGCGAACGGCGATGCCCGCAGCCATTGGCTTGTCTTTCCGTCCTCCGCGAACTCCAGACGTTCGATCGCCTTGGCCCGGTCGGCCGTTACTTGGCTGATCGACGCCATGCCCATCCTTATTGACTGAGTCGGACGCGGACGGTGGGTGTGTTGGTGCCAGCGGAAAGCACTGCTTTGCCGAGCAGCTTGTTACCGGTCGCAGTCGTGACCGATTGGCCAGCGGTCGCGTCCCAGTAAACCTTGGCACCGGCCGACACCGAGATCGCGGGATCTTTGGCGACGTCAAAGACACCCTCGACACTGATCGCGCCCAGCACATTCGCTTTGATGTCATGCTTGGTGATGCCGACCAGTTCGCCTTGAACAACGACACTGCCGGCAGGGAGATCGGCTTCGGGTGTGTAGTCGACGGCCGCTCCCTCTTGAACAAAATCTGCTGCGGACATGGATTGTTAGACCTGAGGTTTGAGACTTGAGTATTGAGTCAGGAAGTTGAACTAGGATCAGGCTTCGCCAGTGACCTTCACGGCGGCGCGTGGATCCTGGCTATTCACACCGAAGTCGATGTAACTTCGGAAACCCATCCCAAGCATGTTGGGTGGCATTTCGACACGTTCGATCACCGGCGTGCGGCGACCGTTGAGGAACACAATCTCAAATGCTGGCAAAACCTTGGGGTTGGCGAAGAGGTACCACGCCTTACCGCTCGCGCCTCCGTAGTAGGAGTCGGAAAGATGTGGAGTCGAAACGACCCGATACTTATTGCGATGCGGATTGTCGACGGGGATTTTTGTGGGAGTCCCCGAGGCGTCGATCATCAACTGAGATGAGCCCATCAGCAGCTCGGCTTCGGTTTCAAGCTCGACCGGAACAACCAAGAATTCCGGACGAAGGTTGATCGGCTTCTGGTCCTTCGGCTTAGTGCCTGGACCCGCTTTCTGCTTACGGAATGTCGTCTTAGCCGCAGTCAGACTATCGGGGCCGAACTTGGTATCGACACCGGTGAGCAAGTTGGAGTTGCCAGTACTGAAGAATGCTGGCGAATTTCCGAGCAACAAAGTGAAGAACATTTCGTCGATCGACTCGGCCCCACTTCGCCCCATCTGACGCGGAATATCCATGAAGGCCGAGAGGTCATCGTTGATGATGTCCTTACGCGTCAGCGTGAGCAGCTGGCCATAGGTATCCGCCTGATTGGTATACTTCTGCTCCGAAAGCTTGCCGTGCTTTAGTTCGCCATCGGGAGCGACAGGCTCGAAACCGCCCGTGCCCAGCAACCGGAACCGAGAGACTTCTTTGAAGTCGCTCACGCTGCCCACACTGCACAGATCGTATGCGGCAATCTGGGTGGTTTCATAAGCGGCCAGCAATGTCTTATTCATCACATTTTCAAGGATCCCCGGGAGGCTCATCGTCGAGAAGCCAGCCTGAATCGTGACGCGGCCGTCGCCAAACACGCGTGGAACATCATGTCCTTCGAGTCGCGCACATTCCGCAACCAATTCACGCAGACCAATTTGCCCCATCGGTTGCGCCAGATCGAGCGTGCGTTCTCCGTAGCTGGCCAGCAGCGTTTTCTCCTCGATACCCACTGACATGCAGGCAGCTGCCTCGAGGACTTCGCGAGTGCAACTTGGGCGGACCGAAGATTGCTCTGGCGCGGAGGGACGTTCATTGCGTAGCACGACAAGCTCCGTCTTAGTCACACTCCAACCCTGTTCGATCGCATCGGCTTCGATATCCGTATGTTTGCCTTCGCATACTTTGCGAATGCCAGCGATACGTCGCGACTCGGAAGCAGCTTCGGCACGCATGTCTTCTACAGGTGTGCGAGGCTGGCGAGATCGAGGTTTCGGGTCGACATTCAAGCTTGCATTGACCGGCTCGACTTCATCTTTGTCGTCCGTTGAATCATCCGGATCCTCGCTTTCTGCGGCCTGGCCGGCTGCGACTCGGGCCTCGGTATCATCGTCGGCGCCCAGGGCCACGAAAGACACTTCGCCAAGGGTGCTTTTACGAGCGACATAGACGGGACCTGCAAACTCACGACCGTTCGCCTTGGTCGTCTTTCCCTCGGGAATGAATACGACCTTGTCGGCACTTGCACCGAGCGATGCTTGCCACGGAAATCCGTTTTCGCTGGTCGCAATCACTTCCTGAGCCGTTGATCCAACGCCCGAGATCACGCCAGAAACTTCTAGCGTTGCTTCGCTGACGCGGATGTCATCGGTATGTCCAACAATGCTGCCGCGATCATGGTCTTTCAGAATTGGTCGACTCTTGCGAGCCACACGCATGCCGGTCAGATCAACAACGACTGGATGGGGCCAGCCGCCGAGTCGCATCGCGCCACCGGTGTAAGCGGTCATAGAGAACTTGCGAAGCGCAGGTTTTCCCTCGCTGGCCGACTCGGCTGCTTGCAGGGTGATTGTTGCGGCATCGTCACAAACGATACGGAGACTGCTAGGAGTCCCATCCTCGCTTGCTTCAAGTCGTTTGCTGGACGGCTTGTTCTTGGTCGTTGTGGTCATCCTTGTCCTCGTGAACGTCGGTGTCAACAGAATTTGAATCGAGCGAAAGTCCAAGCTGGTGCATAAGCTCCAGTTCCTTGGCACGTTGTTTAAGTTCCGTCTCCCAATCACGCCCCTGCCGCGCAAATTCGATGGCCAGAGTAGTCGTATGATTCGAGAGACGGATCTTTTGGGCGTTGGCTTCCTTGGCAGGATCGACATGGTCGAATCCATCCCACATCCACGCTCTTTGGAACGTCGAATCGAGTGTGCGAAGCGAGTTGGGAAGATAGCCTTCGATAAGAATGGCTTCGCGAAGCCAAGCGTTCAGGATGCGATCTAACACAGTGCGAGCAAGCTGTGCCTGCTCAACGCGGATCGACTTAAAGTAAGTTTGGTGGTCGAGTCGCCCACTGGCGTAGTTGTAGCCCGACGAATTCCCCGCGGCGACGTTGAAAGGCATGTTCAAACAACGAGCGATCTCGTTGAGAATCTCCTTCTTGAACTCGGCGTATGTGGTCGAAGGTTGCTCCGACTTCATCTGAGCCATTTTCCAGCCGCCCGGCATCGTGAGCAGCATTCGCTTCTCGAGTTCGATCGGCTCGAACGGCTCGGCGGAGTCGGCCTCACCATTGGCCGGAGCGTCGGTGTAAAGGATGCCGGCGAACTCGGCAGCAGTTTCGGCGGCGGCAAGTACTGCCAATGTGAAGCGTCGCAGTTGCGCGAATAGCGGCAGCGCGGGCGTGATGTCGGGAATGCCGCGGATTTGTCCGGGACGATCGCAACGGAAGTAGTGCAGCACAGCGGCGGCCGGTACCGTGTCGAATGCTTCGTCGATCGTGAATGTCACATCGCCAGGATGTTCACGCAGGACGTCGTATGTGAGCGGGTTTCCGTCGGCGTCAAACTGAATGCCGTCGATGTATCGTGAGCGGTCAGCAATCAGCGTCGGGGAGGCAACTTGGTCCGCCTCGATCAACCGCAAATCGAGTTTCACCTTGGCGTCGATTCGCTCGTTGCTAGTCATCAACCCGAACGATTCACCGTCCGAAACGCGAGCAAGCCGCATCGTTCGCAGCTTTTCGGCCAATCCAACCGCCTCGGCCCAAGCAAAGAATTCCGCTTCAACGAAACGATTCGCGGCGTCATCAGGCGTCAACATTTGCAAACGCGGCCCAGTGCCAACCACGTCATTCGCCAACGTCAGCGTGATCCCGCGAGCGTAACTGTTGTTTGCAACCTCGTATCGCGACCGGTTGCGAAGCGTACGTCGAACATCCGTGCTATTCGCAGCCGCAGCCGACAAACCATCGGCTCGTGACCAATGTTTCATGTTGTCGAGCGTTGTATTCGCCGCGTCGTATTTGGCACGAAGCCGCGAAAAGAAGGGCTGCCGGGGTGAGCGTCCCGGCGCGGATGAGGAGCGGGAAGCTCCGCCACGCCATGCTTGCTCGATAATCCCTGACAACATCTTCAACATCCGTGTTGTAATCCTATTGCCGTCCCCGGCAGCCCTATGCGCAATTGCGAAACGAAAAGAAGGATCAGCCAGCCGAAGGCGGCACGATCTTGTTAAAACGCAACCCGCGATTCGGCTTGCGAACCGCGTCCTTGCCAGCGAGATGCTTGTCCGCAGCGATCTGCTCCGTCAGCTTGTGCTGCTCAACCGAACCAGAATCACCGGACGCCTTCGCAGGCCCAGCGGCATTGTCGTGAATCACATCTTTCAACTCTTCAGGCATGGTTAACGTTTGGCTTGAAACATTGCTTCATCCCTGGTTACCTATGCCGTAGCCGATGACACTTGTACGCGAATGTTCAGAAAGGCTCGATTTAGTTCCGTTTTCGCTTTTGCAGTTCTTTGAAACTGACTCGCTCGCGTCGGCGAGTCGGTGCCCCATCGGTTCCAAACAGCAACGCACCCTGCATCGACGCAGCGACGGCGCATCCGACGAGGCAGTCGAGCCAGTGGTTGTCGGGCTGTTCGGGGCGGGCTTTCCATTCGTCGACGGTTCGGCCGCGGCCTTCGGTTTTGATGAAGTACTCGGCGGTGATTTGTTCGGCGAACATGCGATGCGTTTCGGCCTGGTTGCCGTAAACGGACAAGCAACCACGATCGCCCATTGCGACAGCGAGCCTCGCGTGCGTGAATGACTTCCACCAGTTCGTGTCGTAGATGATGTGGCGGATCGCGCGTTTCCCGTGGACGCTGGGGATTCGCCAATTCAAACCAACGCGGTCACCTGGGCGGCGTTTGTATTCACTGAACGGATTCGATGATGCGCCGACGAAACGTCCATGCGAAGGCAATAGAATTGAAGCGTGTGGGCTTTGCCGGCAGAATTGATAGACCACGTTCGTGGAGTGGCCCCAGTTAGCGTCAATCAAGCACCGCCCGATCTTCATTGCCGCGCCGTCGTCACGTTGCCATTCACGGCCAAGCAAATCGTCGGTGAGTGATCCAAGGCCGGCATAAATACTGCCCTCGAGGCCGGTTCCGTCCGCGGCGGTCGCGAGCGTGTGGCGAGCATCACGAAGCGTGTAATACGCGCGGCTTTGATCGGGGTACGCTCCGTAGTCGAGAACGTAACCCGTGAAGTCGTCTTCCCAAGCGGCGACCACGTAGAACAAGAGCTTTTGCTGCACGTCGATGAATGCGGTGAGATGGTTCGCCGAAATTGGAACGCAGCATCGTTCGAGTCCATTGATCTTGGCAGCGACCTGCTCGGCCGTGAGCTGGTCGGCATCGACGCGTTCTTCGGGCAGCGGTTCGTTTTGATACTCGGCGAAGAATGCAGCTTCGTCTTGTAGTTTCAAATTCATCGCGTGCTGAATCGCCGACAGTTCATCGTGATTGAATCGCTCTTTCCACGCGACGTCGGCACCTTCGTCCATTGCCTGGCGGTTCTCGCGATAGAACGCGGTACCGGCAGCTCCACCATCGCCGCCACGCAAACCCTCGGCGCGGATTTCGGCGTAGCGTTGCCACAGAGTCTCGTTGGTAGGAAACGAGTTGACCATTCTCGTTCGGGCACCGTTCCATTCCGGGTGCTTATCGCGATCAAGAATATTGTCGGCCATGTCACCGGGACGAATGACAGTACATGGCATGATGCCAGAGATCTTTTTGCCTGGGCCGGCGAGTCCCAGCACCGCGCCGGCAAGGATTGCTTCGCGGTTGGCGCACTGCGATAGCGAGCGAGCAGACTCGTCCGTTTGCGGGTCATCGAGCACAACAAGCGACGGCCGAACTGTTCGGCCATCGGGACGCTTGAATTTCATTCCGCGGATTCGTCCGGTCAGGCCAGCGACCTTGATGATCGCGCCACTTGCTTTACTGTCCGCGATCGTTGGCAAGACGACCTCTTTGGCGGTCCATCCGATTTGCGTGCGTTTTCCCTGGTAGAGCTGTCCGTTAGCCCGGTTTGAGATGCCGTCTAGCGACTGGATTGGAAAGCAGACTTCGGGATAGTCGGCCAACAGTAGTTCGTTGGCATCGAGTTCCGTTTTGATCGAGTCGAGCATATCGCAGGCGTGGCCTTCATCGCTGCCGATCAGGCAGACGAAATCACGATAGCCATTGAGAACCGCCCATATACAAGCGACCTCCGCCAGTGAACTTTTGCCGCTACCACGTGCCATCGCCAGTGAAAACAGTCCACCTCGAACGACCGCTTCCTCGATTCGCTCAATCACCTTCAAGTGATCTGGCGACCATTGCAGGTGAAACGTCAGCGAGAAATACGCTTCGCAGAAGTATCGAAAACTACCGGCGGCCTTCGCTTTGCGCTGCGGGTCTTCGATCACCGGCAAGTCACCAATGTCTCGACCTGCCAATGCGATTGCTGCGTTACGGGCGCGGGCTTTGTCTTTGACCTTGCCGTAGGGATCCTCCTCGGCCGGCGGCATCGGACGATGGCGTTCTTCGACTAGCCAGGCAGTGAAGCGGAGAAGATCGACGTGCGTTCCGTCTCCGATGCGATTGCCGGCTCGCGTTCGATAGCGATAAAGCTGGCGTTCGTTAATCACTTCACCGAGCGACGTGCTATTAAGCGTCCGGCAGCACTCGCTCGGTTTCATTCGTCGCGGGTCAGTCGCCACGGTGCATCTCCTGTAAGAGCCAAGCGGTGTAGACGACCAGGTTGATCGTGCCGTCGACGTTGGTCGGTGCGCCGGCTTCGATGTCGGCGGCGATTTGTTCCTCGGGAACTCGCTGGCGGTACGCATTGCTCAACAACTTTGCAAGTTGCTCGACCGAAAGTTTCGTGGGATCAACATTCTCTCTTTTGCCTTCCATGACGGGCTCCGTGGGTTGGTTCGCAACACGGCGTACACGTTGACGACTGTCGCGTTTGTTTGCTTGTTTGGCATCGTCGGCCGCATGTTTTGGCTGGCGACGTTGGGCCAAAACTGGCCGCGTGTGCGGGTGAAAAGAAACCTTGGAATTACTGAAACATTACTTCTGAACTTCGCTTGAGGTGTCTCGAAACGCATGGCTCATGTGTGTCAACGAAACGAATTACACGCCTTTTGGAGACACACGAATGAACGCCAACGACATCGCCTTCGGTATCGAAATCGAAACCCACATGCCCGGCACCGACCGCACGCCGATCGGCGGATACCACAACGGCTTGCCGGTCGCTTGGCTGCCAGCGGGTTGGAAAGCGGAACGCGACGGTAGCATCCGCACACCGGCCGGACGTAAACCATGCGAGTTCGTATCGCCGGTCCTTCGCGGCTACGAAGGACTCGCCAACGTAGAGACCGCGGTCGACGCGATCAAAGAACGCGGCGCACGGGTCAACGAATCTTGCGGCCTTCACGTAACGGTTTCCTGGAACGGCGACGCCGCGGCCTTGGCCCGCTTGATTTCGCTGATCGCGAATCACGAAAGCGCCATCTACGCTTCGACCGGCACCAAACGCCGCGAACGAACCCACTGGGCGAAACAAATCAAAACGTACGGCAACAAAGACGCGGCGAAGACACGCTGCGAACGAGATCGCTACCACCTTTTGAACCTGACGCACCTGGCCGCCGGCCGAAATCGGATCGAGATTCGGGCCTTCGCCGGAACGCTCAACAAAACGAAACTGATCGGATACATCCAGATGATATTGGGTTTGGTAGAACTCGCCCTCAATACAAAACGCTGCAGCGGATGGGACTACGCCAAGAAGCCCGGCACGAAGAGTTGCTGGGACCGACCTGACGCCGGCCACGGCGAAACGGAACTCAACCGACTCTTCTACCGCCTTGGATGGACCAAGGGTTGGTACAAGGGCGAGCTTCGCAACAAACGCTTCGGCGAACTTTCGGTCGGCGAACAAACCTGCGATTGGAAACCGGTCAAAAAGAAGCTTCTTGAATTGGCCCGCAAATACGACCAAGCGTTCTAACGGCTGACGGCTTTCCACCCCACCAACGTCGCGATGTACCTCGCGGCGTTTCTTTGGTTTTAGCGCGGCACGTGTACATCGTGTCGCGTCGACGGCGTATGTGACTAATAGCGGGCCACAGTTTCGCATCGCGACACACGCCGCAATCTTGGGCCACGTCGGCGAGATCGAGAAACATTCAAAAAGACTGCGAATTGCTGGCTGGATTCGCTTGATGTGTTTTGAAACGCATGGCTCATGTGTGGTCATACGAAACGGTTTTTCATTCACCCCAACGGAGACCCAAACATGACCATCGACCAACTGATCGGATTGCTCGAAGAGTACCGCGACGAACACGGTCCGGACGCCGAAGTGCGTTTGATGACGCAAGAGAACTGGCCCTTTGAAAACCGTATCGCCGGCGTCACCAGCGGCGCGGAGATGAACGAAGCGAGCGAGGACGACCCCAGCGAGTACTTCGATGATCAAGACGTCGCCGACGACGCGATCGTATACATCGTCGAGGGTGGCCAGATTTGCTACGGCAGCAAGCGGGCCTGGGAAACATGCCGCGATTGCTAAACGAGACGCGCGAAAGCGAGCTCGGGAAACATTCAAAAACTTTCCCGAGCTCCGCTTGCTGTGTCTGAAACCGCATGGCTCATGTGTGTCAACGCAAACGCATTTCCCCTTTCCAACAACGGAGACCCAACCATGGCAAAGAACACCGCTCGAGTCGAAGACGCGTACACCGCCTCGCATGTCCGGGCTTTGACCTTGCTCGAAGACCTTCACCAAATCGTCGAAGACATGCCGGCCCCCGATGCCGACCATCCCATCAATTGGGAACACGTCGGTTCGCTGCAGCACCTTTGCGAACGGCTGAAGGAATTGAAGGATTTCGTTGCTCCGACCGGCGAATAGATACCCGCCCGCAACCTTTCGGCCACGCTCGCCAGCGCGGCCGTTTCTCGTTGAATCGACGACGACGTTGGCCCGTGTCGCCCGATGTTGGCAACAAGCGGCAAACCATGCCGACATCTCTTTACGGCCCACAAACGCGAACGTCGGCGAAACTTGAAAACATCGGAAAAGACTGTGAATTACTGCCGAGATTCGCTTGAGCTGTTTCCAAATGCATGGCTCATGTGTGTTAACGCCAAACGGCAACACGATTTCAAACCCTTTTTCACGAGAGACAAAACCATGGCCATGAACGAAACGCAAAAAGCGAAAGTCGCCGCCCTTCGCACCGAGATGCAAAAGCTCGACGCCGTCACGTATCAGGAAATCCGCCAGTCGTACTTCAAGATCGCCGACGAGCTTCGCCCCTTGGTCGACGCCCTTGAGAAAGCCGACGCGGACCTGGGACCGGACGGCCCGCTCTTGGAAGAGCACTACATCTTTTGCGAGATGCTCGACCGGCTCAACAAGAGCCTCTTGGGTGCGGTTATGTAGACCGCCCGCCGCAAGGCAACCGCTGCGGACGGAACCGCGGCACGATTCATAAGGACCAAAGCCGAAACGCAAATGGGCGTTGTCGCGGGTGGTTCCCGCGGCCTGACGATGGCAGCCAACCACGAACGAAACCCAAACGGAGAACGAACGATGAAGAAGGCAGACGTAAAGACCGGCGGCGAGTACTTCGCAACGGTGACCAACAAGAAGGTGACCGTGCGAATCGACGCGGAGAGTCCGAGCGGAGGTTGGGACGCGACCAACCTTTCGACGGGAAAGAAGGTGCGAATCAAAACGGCCGGCCGATTGCAGGGTTCGGCGCGAGCCGCCAGGACGGCGGCAACCGAAACGCGGGCACGAAAACGAGTCGCGAAGAAGACGGCGGAAGCCACAGGCGGCGAAAAGAAGCTCTCGTGCGTCAAAGCAGCGTTGAAGGTTCTGACCGACAATGGCGAACCGATGAATGCGCAGGAGATGATCGCCGCCATGGTCGACGCCGGCCTGTGGGAAAGCCCTGGCGGCAAGACGCCCCACGCCACGCTGTACTCGGCGATCTTGCGCGACATGAAACGCGGCGATGAAAGCCGGTTCGTCAAAACGGAACGCGGCCGGTTTACGGCGAGGGCATAAGGCGTAGCGATGAAGTTCATTTGCGACGTCCGCCAGGTCACGGACCTGGCTGAAGGAGAAAAGGCCGCGCCGGAACCCGACATGGGTTACGAACTGCGGTCGACTACCCGCGACAATTTTGAGGCCGGCGTGGTGGAATATGTGGTTCGACGCGGATACGCGATCTTTGCGAGGACGACGGCCGGCAAGGAGTTCGCGGTCACGGGCAAGAACGCCCACGTTTTGGTGCCGCTCGGCTTCTAGGCCGAACGCCGCCGACAACGCCCGACGTTGGCAACGCGCGGGCGTTTCGTCGTGACGGGCGTAACCACGCGTCGGACCCGAGCGACGCGACACGCGGCAACGTCGCGGGCAGTTGAATTCCGGCGAGAAACATTCACAAGTTTTGGAATGTTTCGCGGACTTCGCTTGATGTGTCGGCAGACCCATGGCTCATGTGTGGTTGTACGAACGGTTTTTCAAACAACACGAACGGAGAAACGAAATGACGAATGTGCAACCGCAGCGATGGCGATCGACTGTTGTCTTCGCCGATGGCCGGCGAATCGAAGTCGAAGAACGACTACCAGTGCAAACCATCGTCGCCGACGCGAAACGCGTCGGCGCGGCCAAGGTCGAACTCGAAAACGGCACCGAAATCTATCTCAACGAGAAAGGAGACCAGCGATGAGCGAAGTTCAAACGCTTAACCCTCAGCCAATCCAACCCGCGCCGGCCTACGAAAATGCTCACCAGATTGCTCGCGACCTGCTGCAGCACATCGAGTTGCAACTCGACCGAATGATTCGACCGGACAACAAGGCACTGCGTTGGACGCACGTCCGAGCGTTGAACTTGGTCAACGCTCAACTTTCGGAAGTCGCCGCGTTGGTCGACGAAACCAACAACGCTCGCAACTAGGAAACGAAACCATGAAAACGAATCTCAAGGCGGGCGATCGCGTGCGGTTGCTTTCGATGACCGACGATCCCGACCCGATTCCCGCCGGCTCCATCGGAACGGTGGCCGGCGTTTATCCACAAAGCGATTGGACGCAAGTGGATGTCGACTGGGACAACGGCCGGTCGCTGATGATTTCCATTCCACCGGACGTCGTCGAACGACTGCCGGCCGACAAAACGAACTAAGGAGCAACCACCATGTCCACACGAGCGACGATCGCCGTCCGCCGCGCCGACCGAACATACGCAGCGGTCTACCTTCACTACGACGGTTACCCCGAACACACCGGAGAAATTCTGATGCAAAGCTACCAAACTCAAGCCGCCGCCGAGGATCTCGTCTCGAGTGGCGACTTGCGTTGTCTGAATCGCGAGACCGGAAAGGCTGAGCGATTCTCAGACGGCGATCCGCCGGCCAAGCTACCGACCAACGATTCGCTAATTGACTTCGCAAGGAACTGCGGCGCTCGATTCGTCTATGTCTTTGACGACGGAGCTTGGTCCTGCAAGGAACTCTAGTCACCGCATGTTCTCCTCGCGTTTACCGACGGGGATCGGCGACTCGCCGGTCCGTTCCAGGATCGCTTTCTTGCCCGTGAATCGCTGGTAGCGATCAACGATCACGTCGCAGTACGGCGGATCGAGTTCCATCAAGAACGCCTTCCGTCCGGTCTGCTCGGCACCAATCAGCGTCGAGCCACTCCCGCCGAACAGGTCGAGCACGTTCTCGCCCTTACGAGATGAATACTGCATCGCCAACACCGCGAGTTCGGCCGGCTTGCCGGTGAGGTGTTCTAATTTCTGCGGTGCAATTTTCTTGACATGCCACAGGTCAGTCGCATTGTTTGGCCCAAAGAACTTGTGGCCTGCACCTTCTTTCCAGCCGTAGAACGCCCACTCGTGTGCCCCCATGAAATCCTTGCGGGTCATCACGGGATGCTGCTTGTCCCAGATGATGGCCTGCGAAAAGTACAAACCGGCCGCGGCCAGGACAGGTGGGTAGTTGGCGATGTTGGAGAAGCCACCCCAAATGTAGAAGCAACGGCCGGGTTCGAGTACGCGAGTGATGTTGCCGAACCACGCTTTCAGCAATCGGTCGAACTCTTCGTCCGACACGAAGTCGTTGGCGAGCGGCCGATCCTTGGCCCGCATCTTCTTCGGGCCTTCCTTCGTCTTGCCCTTGCCAGCCTCGAACGACGAATTGCCGGCAGCGATCGCGTTCTTGCTTCGCGGTTCAACTTTCACGTTGTACGGTGGATCGGTATTGCAAAGTTGAATCTTCGCGCCGGCGAGCAGCCGATCAAGATCTTCGACACTGGTTGAGTCACCGCACAGCAAACGGTGATCGCCGAGGATCCAAAGGTCGCCGGGCTGCGTGATCGCCTCGTCTGGCGGTTCGGGGATGTCGTCTGGATCCGTCAAACCCTGTGTAACGCCGGGATCGAGCAGCTTGGCGAGTTCATCGCCATCGAAACCGAGCAACTCAACATCGAAACCTGATTCTTGTAATCCGCTGATTTCTAAGGGCAGCAGTTCGTAGTCCCACAGCGCGTTCTCGCCAGTTCGGTTGTCCGCGATCCGATATGCCTTGACCGCTTCGGGTTCGAGGTCCGTCGCGATGTGAACGGGGACTTCGGCGAGTCCGAGTTTTTTCGCGGCCTTGAACCGCGTATGCCCGACGATGATGACGCCGGCGGTATCGACAACGATCGGCTGGCGAAAACCGAATTCGTTGATCGAGAGGATGACGGCATCGACTGCGTCGTCATTGATGCGAGGGTTGTTTTCGTAAGGCTTGATTCGATCAAGCGACCACATTTCGACCTGCATGTGTTGGCCCTTCCAAGGCGAGAGAATGAAACGGGAAGGGTTCGGTCGGTCGTTGGTTTGGTGGGTGGTTGGTTGGCAATCCGACGCGTTCGGACGGACGTGAAATTGCGTTCGGACAATCGAAACTAACTGTGCCTAATAAGGCTGCTGTTCCCGTAGCCCTGACCAGAGAACGGATCCGCCGGGAGTACCTAATCCGTCAGAACAAATCCGTCAGTCCCCCCCCTCATACGTGCGAATGCAGATCGCGGGCACATGCCCCTGACACGCTGACAGATTAAGAGAGAGGGAGTTTTTTTCTCTATATTTACGGGCTTTTGCCAATTGAAAACCGTCAGTGAATCCGTCAGTAGCGAGCACTGACGTTTCTGACAGATTCGACTGCCAAGCTGCCTAAATTGACGTTTCCGACGGGGAAGTGTCAGAACTGTCAGTCGTTTCACTGACGGATTGACTGACGGATTCGTCCGGGCCAACCAAACGGTATCCGTTGGCCGGTTTTGTTTTGGTCGCGATCGTGACCGGCTCGATTTCTTCCTGCTGCATTAGCGTCTGGACGACCTGATCAAAGTCATTTGCCTTGAGCGTCATCGAACGCATCAACTCACGACGAGGCATCACGTGGCCATCACGCTCGGAGAGACGCTGCTTGAACTTCAAACACTCTTTGTGAAACGGGTTCTCGGCGACGTGAACCGATGCAAGATAGAGTTGCCGTCGGGTTTGATGTAGCGAAAATTCACTGGCCCAACGGACGGCTTCAATCGTGATCTGTGGTTGAAGATGGTTTTCACTAACGGCGTAGATTAGCGAGAGCTTCTTGGCGTGTTCGCAGGTTCGACTCCAAGCGGCACGTGCCACCTCGTCACCGGCTTCGTCCGCTTTGTCGTATTCAGCCTCCGTCTGTTCACGAAGGGCATTGATTGCGGCTTCGGCGTCCGGCGTGAACGCCACTCGCAGCGGTCGCGGATGTACTGTCATAAAATTGCCACCGCCGGGATTGAAGTCCGCCCACCATTTGGCGGTCTCCAAAATCTCTTCGGGCAGGTCGCGAGCCGAACCGGGCGTTTGACCTTTGCCACGCTTGCCGACGTCGATGATATTCAACCGAGCGAAAAAGCCGTTGGTGAGCATCCGCTGCGACAGCGATTCGTAGAAGTACTTCGGCGTTGCGGTTCCGTACAACGTCAGGTGTGGTTGGTCGACGTGACCCGCTTCTTTTTGATTCGCCTTCACACGCAGCGGATAAAAGTCGCCGGCGGATGTGTAGAGCGTCAGCAAGATGTTCGGGATCGACTCGCGGCTACTATCGCGATCAAGATTGATCTGGCGGAGCACGCCGTCCATTTCGTCATTTTGAAAAAGCATTCTGCTACTGCGAGCCAACGCATCTTGGATGCCTTCGCCGGATGCGAATTTGTCGCCCAGCGAATGCGATTCACCGATCTGAAACAACACTTGCGAATTGACTTTGCGGGGAAATTCTTTGCCCGTGCCGCTGCCCGCGAGAGCCAGCAGATAGATGTTAGTGCGAAGATCACCGGTGGTCGCGACCTTGCGACCGGCAAGATACGACTGCAGGGCCATCGCTCCACAAAACGCCAACGCAACGTTCGGATAGGGTGCATTGTCGAGCGTGAAATCCATGACCCTTCGGACGAATCCTGGCACGTCGAACAGACGCTCAGGAAGATGACCGGGATTGGCGTTGAAGTTGGACTTTGGTTGTTCGTTGGCTTTCGCAATGACAACATTGGACTTGGTCATGAAACCACTGAGATCGACGGTTTCGCCAGCCGGTTCCATGGGTTGATCGTCACGAAGCCAGCCGAATGGACGATCGTGAGGCTTGGTCGCCGCTTGGTTGACCTTGTGTTGAAGCTCCTTCTCGGACCAGGACGGATTGCAGCGTGGGTTGTAGTGATCGGTCAGAATCGCGAGCGACACTGCCGGATCGAGTCCGAAACCGTGGACCAGTGCCGTGGCGGCGGCGTAGGTTTGCGAGTGCCCGCCACTGCCGGCGATCGCTGGCGGCATTGCGTTGATATAGGCGATTGCCCGCGGTTCGACATCGTCGCCCGCGTGGCGTAGGCTTCTAGCCTGCGATGGTTGAGGGTTCGCAAGCGGGACGCTTACGCCACGCTTAGCAATGACCGCCTCCGCGAGTGCTTTCACGCAGGCGGCCAACATCAGCGAGGGAACAGTCGCCGGTTCGCCATAGAGTGTTTCGTAAGTTTCGCCGTCAGGATGAATACTCGGCCCGACGACGGTTTGCGTTCCGGTTGAACGCAGTTCGACAATCATCGAGCCATCGCTGGGATCGGTATGCTTCTCGGTTGTCGCTCCAACCGCGATGTACCAACGATGCGATCGCTGGGCTGACGGCCGGCCGGTGATCGCTGGCGTCGGCGGGAGATAGCTGTCCGCAAGCTCGATCGCTTCGTCGCAGTCCAGATCAACGTCAACGAGCCACGCTGACGGTTCACCAAGAATGATGCCGATGTTACCTTGCTCGGGAAACACTTCGGGTTTCAATCGCAGATTGGTCCAGTCACGTCGTGCCGGTGACTTCGATCGAGGGCGCAGCGGTACGCAAAACCATCCACGCTGGCGATAGATCGCGACTTGCTCCCGCACATCGGCCATCAAAACGGTGCCTCTTCCAATGCGGCGTTCGGAATCTCGCCAATCGACTGTTTGATGATACGATCGTATTTCTGGCCTGCGATTGAGCGGACTGTCAGCATTTCGGTCGCTGCAAGCAAACCAGCGTCGGCGACGTCGAGGGCTTCTTCTGCACTGTTCGGACAAGGATCCAGGCACCGATCACGCCACCACGCTTCGGCTTTTCGTCGGGCGTAGCCAGAGTGCTCGATGCAGATGAATTCACTTTGCCAATGATCCAGTCCGATCATGTAGTCGACGCGCAGGCATCGGGGCGCGTCTTCGTCGGCGTCGCGCTTACGATGGACGCGATAGATGATGTCTTGAACGTCGTACTCGGTGTCGGTGACCTCGCCAGACAATACTCCGGCCTCGCTTGCCTCGGCATCATGAGCTTCTCGCTCGGGTGGCGGGAACGGATGGCCGCACTCGGGACAATTCGCATAGCCACATGCAACGAGGGCGTGACACTTTTCACACTCTTTCGCCGGTGGACCTTGGTCCGGACGTTTGGCTTTGTCCTTCGGTTTGATCTGGTCGATCGGTCCGTGACGCTCGATGTTTCCGCCGAAATCGAGGACGAGGCAGTTCTGCTTGTTGGGATGGAGACGAAAACCGCGACCGACGCACTGGTAAAGCAATCCTGGCGACATCGTAGGCCGCAGCATCACGACGCAATCGACACGCGGCGCGTCAAAACCGGTAGTGAGGACGTTCACGTTGCAAAGGAAACGTAACCGTTCGGTTTCGAGTAGCGATGTTGGAGCATCCCCACGAAATCGGGCCAACAGCTCATCTCGTTCGCCCACCGGTGTTTCGCCGGTCACGAAACCGCATTCGATGCCGTGGTTTTCCCGAAACACTTCGACGACACGCCGCCCGTGTGCGACGGACGACGCGAAGACCAGCACAGCCCGCCGATCAGCCGTCAGCTCGACGATTTCGGCACACGCGGCCGACACGAGGGCGTCGTCGTTGACCAAAGACTCCACTTCTTCACTGACGAACTCGCCGGCGCGGAGATGAAGGCCACCAAAATCGGCTCGATTCACGCCGGCCTTGGAAATGAGGGGACTCAGGTATCCATCGCGGATGAGTTCCTTGATGCCGATCTCATAGCAGACTTGATTCAGGAAATGGTCCGCCGAGCAGATCATGCCGGAGTCGAGGCGGAACGGCGTCGCGGTCAGGCCGATCACACGGACGTGTGGATTGATAACCTTGCAGTCGGCCAGGAATTGCCGGTACATGCCATCGCCCTTCTTTGAAATCAAATGGGCTTCGTCGACGACGATCAGATCAAACGGATCGAGGTCACAGGCTCGTTTGTAGATGCTCTGAATGCCGGCGACGAGAACAGGTGTGTTCGTGTCGCGTTTCTTGAGGCCGGCCGAATACAGACCGACCTTGATGTCAGGACACAACCGACGAACCTTGTCGGCGTTCTGTTCGAGTAGCTCTTTGACGTGCGCCAAGATCAATACGCGACCATTCCACTGCGTCACAGCATCGGACGCGATCTTAGCCAGCACGAGACTCTTGCCGGCACCCGTCGGCAAAACCGCGACTGGATTGTCATCGCGGTTTCGCAAGTGATCGTAGACCGCATCGACGGCGGCTTGCTGATAGGACCGCAGTTTCATCACATCAACTCCCCGTTGTGCCGCTTGCTACCTCGTTCGATTGGCATCGCTGGTGGCAACAGGTCATTGATGAAAGTGCAGCTCTCGCAGATGCGATTGCCTGGCCCGGTGGAAACGAAGGCCTCATCGCAGCGCAAGCATGAACGAAAGCCAGCTTTCCCGATCGGTGCTGGGATTCGCTGAATGACAACTTCGGCGTTGCCCGCTTTCGGTGCCGGTTCTCGCTTCTCGATCGTCAACCGCACGATCTGGCTATCGTCCTCGTACGCACCGCCCCACTGCATCGAGTCCAACATCGCCTTCAAACAGTTATCGACATCACGCCGGCGTCGATCAGGCGGATAAACGACGATGTCGACGATCAAGTCGCCAGTGAGCGTTTCGACGTTCTTGCGATTCAGCAGCGAGCTAACCGCGGCTCGATACTTTCTACCTTCCTTGCTGATCAACACGCGGTTGCCAACGTGTCGCCAGTAATGATTGACCGAAGGCGGATAGGGCAACGTGAGTCTGATCATGGTGGCGTACTTCAATGTTCAACGAGCTAATAAAAACACCCAGCCAACAATCCATTGCTGACTGGGTGCCGTTCCTTGGAAGCTGTCGGGCGGTTAACGCTTCCAAGGTGGGGACGTGGCCTGGTCGTCCGTGCCGCTGACTTGCGACGCAGCGATCGGCTGGGCGACTGCGTCTTTCTTCGAGTAACCCTTCACTTCGTTTTGCAATTCGCCGGTGTCGTTGCGGCGTTTGACTCGCACGTGAATCACGCATGGCAGGTTGTGTAAGTCCGCCGAGTCGGTTGGCACCAAGACGCCAACCGACCGGCAGATCGCAGACAACTCCCGCCGGGCGATTTCCACCGCGGTCGCGTTGGGGTTGTCGAGGTTGAGACGCACCCAGAGAAGACGGTTTGCGTACTCGCCCTCCACGATCTGAAACGTCAACTGCAGATAGTTGCCCGTGCCAGACTTCGTGGGTTTCATTTCGCTGTCGGTGATGACCGCGACGTATTTACCAGCGGGAATCGGTTCGAGATCGTCGGCTGGTTCGACAGTGTTGGCATCAAAGCCGTTGAGATTTGCCATGGTTCGTTTGTGTTCCTTGGTTTGGAGTCTGTAGAAAGAAAATTGGTTGTGTCGTTCAGTTAGCCGACATCGCTGTCACGAACGCCGACCACGAGAGCGGCAATTCTTCCGCGATGCCGTAACGGTTCTTGGCAACGCAACTGGGCGATCCATAAGCACGCACAATGCGTTCGCCACCGTCTTTGCCGATCGCATGAGCGATCGTGCGTTTGCGGTTGAAGCCGCCGTCTTCGCTTTGCGTCCGCATCTTTCGAGTCGCGAACAGCACCGCGTCGCACCATTCCTTGACGAGGGCCGCAGCGTGCTTATGCAGTCGCGGCGAATAGCGGTCGTAGGGCGAGGACTCGGGATCCTCGAACCGTTCGACTTTGGAATGGGCAATCAAGACCGTCACCATGCCGCGAGAACGCAGCACGTTGAGCAGGTCGAGCACTTCACGCCACAGAGAGAGGGCGTGCATGTAGCCGCGAGCGTACCCGCCATCGACCTTTTCGATCGACTCGACGGCATATTGCTGACAAAGCTTGTCCCAGACAAGACGCTCCAGCCAATCGAGCGAGTCGATCACGACGGTTTCGTAATCATGTTTCTCGTTGACGAGCGTTTTCAAAGCGGCAACGACGTCATCGAATTTCGTCGCCAGCGGAAAGCGATCACATTCGATTTCGTCGAGTCCGTCTTCGGTTTGAATGAAGATCGGCTTGGGGGCTTCGCTGCCAAAGGTCGACTTGCCGATGCCTTCGACACCGTAGAGCAAGACGCGTGGCGGCTTCGATTGCCGGCCAGATTGAATGGTTTCGAGTAAGTTGGTCATGGGCTGGATAGTTCCTTGGTTGAATGGCTGAGATGGTTGGAGTTACAGAGTGGGGATCGCTTCGACATCGAAGTTGCCGTCGCGATCACTGGTCACGAGGTAGTGCTTGAAATCAATCTGGGCGACGAAACGTTGGTTGGTACCCAGTTGCTTGCGGAGCGATTTGCATGCTCCGGTAAAATCTCGCGACGTTTGGTTGAAGCGGTCGGCCGATCGCAGGTAACGGCCGACCGCCAATGAAAGCGCCACACGGCGTTCGATGTCCAAATCACTCATTCGCTAACCTGGTGGATGGGAGGTTTGATGTTCCGACGACCCGTTGGCCGCCCCTGGTTACCTATGCCGTGATTTGGTCGCCTTGCACGCCAAACTTAGAAATTGGTCACGCCGTACTTCTTCAAGTGCTCGGCGATCTCACCACGCATCGCGTTGAACCGCCGACGCGGCAGGCCAAACTTTTCCATCGTGCTGCTCATGGAATGACAACGCAGGTGCTCGCACACCTGCCGCAATTCCGTGGGCATCTTCTGCATCGCGACCTCCAACGCGTCCGCTTCGTCGATCGCGTCGAAGGGATCGCTGTAAGACGACTGCGATCGCCGGCCCTGGTCCTCGTCACAAATCTCACCGCCCAGCGTCGCGAAGGTTTCATCCACGGTGTCGACGGGCGTTTCAAATGATTGCATTTGCACGTCATCGCCGATGGGATGCCGTTTGTGGCGTTTCTTCGATCGCAACAGCTCTCGCACGCCCGAGTTGATGACTCGATTGATGAACGTGCTCAACTTCGATCGCGCCGGGTCGTAGCTGTCCGCCTTCTGAATCAAGTACATCAGCAACTCTTGGCCAATGTCCTCCGCGTCGCAATCGCTGAATTCCGGTCGCCGATGGAGTTGTTCGGCCTTGATCCGCGCCGTCTTCATCGCGAAATCGTTGAGAATCTCTTCGCCGAGCCGGTTGCCGTCCGCTTGAGTATTCGCACTCATGGTTGTCTCCGGCTGGAGGCATCCCGTGATGCGAGCGATTCGCACGGACCGCAAAGAAGCTGCGTCGCGACAAGTTATGTCACGAAAAAAACGCAGGCGGCCGGCGAGGTTCGTTCGTCACGTCCTCACAGCGAAGACGTGCCGCGACTTCTCAAGTCGCCGAGCGACATTTGGAGTCGCCGGAGAATATTCTCAGACTTTTAGTCCACCGGTTTCTTCGTCGTCGCCGTAAACCTCGGATTGCCATGTCTGGGTTGCTGACCGGCAATCCAATTCACTTCGATACGGTCTTGGCTCTCCGTCCCAGTAGTACTCCATGACGATCTTGCCTTCGTGGGCCTCGACCGCAGCGAACCCAACCAATCGAAAGAACAGCATCAACGGAAGGCTGCGTTCATCTATCGTGGTCCGAATGTGGGTCAGCGACCTCTTGTTCAGATTGCTTTGCAACGTTGCGATCAATTGCCTTCCAAAGGAGTGCAGTTGATATTCGGTGCCGACCACAATCCGTTTGAGGTCTATCCATGTCTGATGCCGCTCGTAAACAAGGGAGCCAACGATGGTGCGGGCACGACGCCCCCGACCGGGTCGTTCGATCACCTTCGCGACAACCATCCGTTGACTCATGTGCCGGATGTAGTCGTCTTTGCCCCAAGCGTCTTCCGTGGCAGCGTCGTCAATGGCCACCACACTTTCCAAATCGGCCCTGCACATGAATCGCACCTCGCCTGCCAATGGCTCTTTGGAAGGCGAGGGTTTACGTCGCCATCTGTGAGTCACCGGAAACCCCACGTGCAGTACGGACGCGAGGCTCTGAACTTCGGCGGCAGACAACCGAAGCCCAGACTCTTGTTTCAATGCTTTTTGGATTCGTTCTTTGATGTTCATGTTCGCCTCTGCAAACGAGATTTGGGAATTGCGGCCTTCGCTGTGGGGAGAAAGTTCAAACCAACCAGTCGATGTCGGTAGACGGTGAATAGATCGGACAGACACCGCGACTGAGGTGCGCTCGCAAATGATCGGCCAGTGGTTTCAATTCCGTGTCGAGCACCTCAAGTGTTCGCTTGATGCCGACGGAAACCGATTGGCTCACCTTCTTGATGTCACCAACTTCGCGAGGCTTGCCACCCTTGCCCAATACCGATGCGAAGTGCAGTGCTAACTGGTCCTGTTCGGATTGCAGTTTTTCCAGCCAACCCAAATCATGGTTCGCTTTCGCTTCAGCTATCTCACGCATCAGTTCGTGGTACCGATCGCGACACTCGTCCACTGCCGCTTCATCCGTCAATTCGCCGGACGACCCAATCAGCTTCCGCTCGTCGATCCCGATGCGACTGGCCAACAACGTGACCGCCGGTACCGCTCGATTGGGCGTCGCCAATAGCCGAGCGATGTAGAGTGGTCCGACGTTGTTTTCGAGGTACGTCTCCTGCCCTGCGAACCGCACGACCCACATCTGACCTTTGCGATAGAACGCATTGCCCAGCGGCGCGCTCGATAATGGCAAGACCTGTGAGAAACGATCCGGTCGCGATTTAATCCCTTCTGAGGAAATAGCAAAAGCCTCAGTGATACTCAGCCTTCCCGCGAAACCCTCGCCGGGAAGCTGGTCGCCAATCAGAATCATTCGCGACGCACCGCTTCGATCTGCCAGCCCTGGTGCGGATCGAGTCGTCGTCAAAACAATGGGAAACGACTCACCACCAACTTGCACCTCGCCAATTCGCCACGCCACACCCGGCAACAACGTTTCGGCCGAACCGCCATCCGGCATCGCCGAGGCCAACAATTCCGCGATCGCCCGCCCGTCGACCGCCCATTGCAGCAATCGCTCCTTCTCAACTAAGTCAGCTCCGTCGAAGGGGCACACTTCGTAAAACTCGATGCCAGTCGATCGCGGAACACGAACCACATCGTGGACACTGCAATGTCCGCAAGTTGCGTGCAGCCTCATCGTGGGCTCAGCCGGCACCAACACGCGGGCTTGAACCAGTTCGTCTGGATCACAACCGCCCAGCAATCGAAGCGTGTCGCAATCCACCAGCGGTTCATCGCCTCGGTCAAGCAACCGAAACAGCGTCACAATCGCTCGCAAGGTCGATCCCCCACTGACGTAGATACTTTTCAGCCAACAGACGATCTTGCGTCGCCAACGATTTGATGGTGCTACGGTTGGGCCGCGTGATTGATAAACTGAACTCGTGACCGTTTTCCATCAGGAATCGCAAATCGACGCGTTCGATATGCATGATCGACCGCGGCAAATTGTCTTGCCGGATGTATCGCTCGATCATTCGCTGAAAACTGGTTGGTCCGAAGTCGACGTTCGGATTGAAGTGCAACTTCTCTTTCGATCCGAGAATCAATACACGAGCCGCTGCGATCACGACCGAGCGAACGGCGTCCTCGGGATCGGTCGGAAACCGGAACTTTGGATTCAATAACACTCCCAACGTGAATGGCTCGGCATTGGGGTCTTCCGGCGGTAATTCGATCCCCAAGAACTCGCGAGCGAAGATCTTTTGCAGCGGACCAATCGTTGGTTTTCCGCCGAGCGCGTAGACGTCAAGAACGTGGTTCGCTTCGTCGTAGGCGAACACGTTTTCAAACACATGGGTTTCGCAAACTCGCTTGAACCCGTTGCCGCCGTCGATGAGCTTCATGAACGTTTTGCGATAGTCGTCCAGACTCGCGAAGACATAATGCAGGTTCTCGCAGCGCAGCAAGTACTCGGCCACACATTGCCGGCCGCGACCCTGATGAGCCGAATAGAACGCTGACAAGGCACCGGAGAACGACTTCATGTGCTGGGTTGAAGTTCGCGGTTTTGCCGATGGAAGGTTGATCCGCCGCTGGGACGAACGACCACCGATCACACGGTCGGCTGCCGCGAAGCGTGTCGCCACTTGCCAGACATCCGGCTTCGCCAAATAGGTCAGCATCGCGACATCGTATCGGCTCTCATATCGTTCCAGTTCCGCAAGGAAATCCTCCTCGCCAACCTGGATCGCTTGTTGAAAGATCGAACGTTGTCCCGACTCGGTCACCATCGAATGCAAGTCACGCAGCAGCAATTCGATTTTCTGTCTGGTCGGCTCTTCCAGCGATTGATACGCCTGAAAAATTGGCTCCACGTCCGTTTCGATTGCCTCGGACCAATTCACGCCCATTGGAATTTTCAGTGTGCAGAACATTTCCTCCAGCAACCCGTTGGAGGTCTGCCGCAGAACATTCCGCGGATTAAACCCAGTTGACATCGTCTCTTTCCCCTTTCCGAAAACGTACCGTACACTACACACTAAACATTTGGAGCAAAATCAGTGCCTCCGGAACGGAAGCATGAACAAACCCTTGAAGCCGCCTACACCGTGAACAAACCCAATGTCTCCAATTGAATACGCATCGCCTCGTCCGAAACGGCGAATTGGTCCGCCAACGATTCGCAGAACACTTCACGCATCAAACGGATCGGATCCGGCTCGACTTCGATTCCGTCGGCGTCGATCAAGAAACGTATCGGCTCGACCGCCGGTACAAGCTCTTGAAGTTGGCGATCACAAATGGGCTCATCGCCGCCCGTCAGACTTCGCCACGCCGGCCTCAGTAACCATTCGGGCATCAGTAAACAGCCGGCGAATTCATCGGCTTGTCGTTCGATCAACGGACGAGCGTGATCCTTACGGCAAATCACATCTGGCATTTCACCATCACCATACAGCACCGCATGTCCGTCTTCGTCCAAGAACAAGAACCGGTGCAACTGCCAGTGTGCGATTTCATGGGCAAGCGTGAAGTGGTATCGACCGAGAAGATCAGGGAAGCGATCAGGATTCAGTGCGTCGTCGATAAGAATGTGTTGCCGCGAGAACCAGATCGCACCGTGAACGCGACCGCCAAGCTGGCTCTGGAGATCCGAGAACCCGAACGTCAGCGGCAGTACCGATGTCGTGACGTCTTCGATTTCGATTGGCGGTTTCGTGATTGGCCCAAGTCGCTTTGCGTACTCCGCCAGCACCACGTCGGCCTCGGTAGCGATCTGGCGAGACGACAGCGGCGGCACTTCGATTCCCTGTGCCAACAAATCAACGACCATCGTCACTTCCCCCGCTTTTTCATTTTGCGAATTTGTTCTTTGATGACTTCAAATTGTTTGGGTGAAAGCCCAGTCGCCAACCGCATCAGCTCGGGCATGTCCTTGGGGTGTTGCCGGACCATGACATCCACGTCATCTGGCACGCGATCGGCCAGACGAATCCATTCGTCGGGATCTTCGCCCAGCAACTCGGCGATCTTCGTGACACGATCCGCCGTCGGCGGCGCAAAGTGATCCTGTTCGACCTGCGACAGATAGGTTGCCGACACGCCGATCATCTCCGCAAACTTGCGCAGCGTGATCTTCTTCGCCATTCGTTTCTCGCGCAGCACCGCGCCAAACGACTTCGCACCACGAGTCTTTGTCATCGCGCAGGCCTCCCCGCCGAACGTTCGCCCGAAATCCACTGCATCCAAAGCATGGCAATCTCCATCAACCACTTTCTCCTCCGGAAACCGGCAAAAACACGAGCCCCCGATCCTCGATGTGTAGCGTGAACTAAACACTGCAATCATCTTATCCCTTGTCCACAATCCCGGACAATCCCCCAACTCACGATTTTGCTAGCAAATTCGCTAGTCCGGATCATTGAAGCCGACGCTCGTGACACGTCTGGTCACCGTCGAGCAAAATACAACCGTTTTGGAAGCACTTCCTGAGACCAAAACCATGAAGACTTAGACAACTTTTCCACCAACGCATACAATGCAAGCAAATCACCGTCCGCTGTGGTGAACTCATCAATTTAGGATATTGGACTCGAACGGAATGCCGAGTTACTTTCAGAAAAATGCACGGAAGGTTGATCTTCTGCCTGCCGATTACGACGGGTTTCGGAATTCCCAACTTGGTGCGTCCGCCGCCCTGATATCGCACGCAACCAATGCGAATGACGAAGCAGTCATAGTGCTGCCAACCGGCACAGGGAAGACTGCGGTTTTGCAGCTAACTCCCTACCTTTGGCAAGCACGACGCACGCTCGTGATCACTCCATCTAAGCTCGTGCGGGAGCAGATCGCAGACGGATTTCGCGAACTTGGATTGCTGAAATCGCTTGGAATTCTGCCCAACAGTCTCGGATGCCCAAGTGTCCATGTCGTGGACGGGCACCTGCGAACGCTGGCTGACTGGAGTATCCTGAAAAAGTCTGACGTTGTAGTCACGACTCCGATGAGTGCATCGCCGTCGATCAAAGAGATTGCTCAACCGCCTGAACAACTTTTTGACTTGGTGCTAGTTGATGAAGCCCATCACACGCCAGCCACCTCCTACGCAGCATTGATGAACGCTTTTCCTAACGCGAGGAAGGCGCTATTCACAGCGACGCCATTTCGGCGGGATCGCAAACGACTGCCCGGCCGCATTGTCTACAACTACAGCCTAAAGCAAGCCATCGACGACGGCACCTACGGCGAGGTGCAGTTCGTGCCGTGCAACCCTACGGAAGGCCAGAGCGCGGACATCGCCATCGCAAAGAGCATTGAAGACGCTTTTCTATCTGATCGAAAAGCCGGCCTCGATCATCGTGTCATGGTCCGCACCGATAGCAAGGCTCGAGGAAAAGAACTCGCCAAGCTCTATTCCGACGAGACCAAGCTGCGCTTGCAATTGGTCACAGGCGACCATTCTCTATCGCATGTTCAACGGGTGATCAAGCACCTCAACGCCGGCGATCTCGACGGCATCGTCTGCGTCGATATGTTCGCGGAAGGTGTCGATTTCCCCCGGCTTAAACTTGCTGCGCTACACTCGCCACACAAGTCACTCGCCGTCACGCTTCAGTTCATCGGCCGCTTCGCGCGCACGAACGCCGATGGCATTGGAAAGGCAAAGTTTTTCGCTGTTCCGCAAGAAATCAATGATGAAGTGCAATTGCTCTACCAGTTCGGTGCCAGTTGGGAAGAGCTGGTCGCCAACCTTTCGGATGCTCGGATCGAGCAAGAACAGGCGATTCGCGAAGGCTTGGCTTCGTTTGAAGATGATCAACGAAAGTCGCTCGAGGAAGTTGACCTGACCGTTGATGCGATTCGGCCGTACTTTCATACTAAAATCCTGAAAGTGAACGAGCCGCCTGATTTCGACGCAGCTCCGATGGTGCCACGAGATTGCGAACTCCTTCTTGACTCGACATCGCAAGTCTTGAACTCGCGCATCGTTGTCTATCAGCGGCAGACGAAGCCGAAGTGGCTGGAAGTCGAAGCGTTGGTCGACCGTAAGAATCTGTTCTACCTCGTTCACTACCATCAGAAGTCCGGGCTGCTATTCATCAATTCGGTTGAGCATTCCAACGAGGTGTATGACCGCATCATTGAGAGTATGTACGACGAAGAGGTTGTCGCAGTTCCATTGGATCACGACATGGCGAGCCGCGCATGGCGGATGATTCAACGTCCGAAGTTTTACAATGTCGGACTTCGCAACGGAGCACCGGGTTCGCAAGACGAGAGCTATCGAACCATGACCGGTTCGTCAGCGGATCGAAATGTCAATCAAACCGATATTTCGTCGCGGTTTCGCGGACACTTGTTCGGCGGTGGTGAGTCACGCGAAAACGGTTCACAGAAAGAGACGCTCGGGGTGACGGCGTCGTCGAAAGCATGGAGCAATCGGTATGCGTTGATTCCGGAGTTCATCCAGTGGTGTGAACGGTTGGCAAAGGAAATCGAAGATGCACGCCCGGTTGTTACTGGGTCGCGGATTGATCAGCTCACTACCGGGAAAACGATTACGGACCTTCCGAAGCCAGTCGTTGCTGCAACGTGGCCGATGGACGTCTTCACGAACATGCGAACGATACGGATCGGGAACGATCCTTCCGAACGCGACCTGACCGAGTTTGATCTGGAGGTCACTTCGGACTCAACCGGCGAGCATGCGTACGAATTGAATCTTGTCGAGGATGCGAGCATCATCGCGACGTTCGGGTTTGACCTTAATCACTCCGCAACTTGCACCCAGATCTTGGGACCAGTTTGTCGGATGGAAAGCTCCATGGGTGAAGGCACATTGGCTCGATATTTCCAGGTTGAGAATCCAACTGTGTTCTTGGCTGATTTCTCGCAGGTGGTGGGCAATCGCTTCTTCAAACGCCAGAGCACGATCCGACTCGATCGAAAACTGATCCAAGTCCAAAGTAGGTTTGAAACGGACGTCGACATCACGAAGGAGTTTGGGCCGAAGACGGGAAATCGGCTTTCCGTTCACGACTTCACCGAACAAGAATTCAAGGCGATGAAAGCCGACGTATTGATTTACGACCACAGGTCGGGCGAAGTTGCTGACTATGTCGCGATCAGCGAAGTCGATGATGTGGTGACTTGTCGTTTGGCTCATTGTAAGGCGTCAGGTTCGCCTAAGGCAGGTTGCCGAGTCGACGACGCATACGAGATTGCTGGCCAGATCGTGAAGTGCCTGCACTACGGACGCCAGCCCGCGGTGCTTTCTCAAAAGTTGGTTTCGCGCACGTCAGGGAACTCGAAATTCATCACCGGATCGACGCCCAAGCTCGAACGCATCATGCGCGCCGCCGAACGAAAGAGATTTGACTTCCGCATTTGCTTGGTACAACCAGGCATCAGCGCCCGCAACATGAACGACCAAGTCAGCGACGTATTCGCGGCGGCAAGCGACTACGTCCAAGCCCACACTGGCGCACCGCCCTCCTTCTGGTTTTCTCCGTAGATCAATATTGCCAGGATCGAAGGAGCTAATCAACACGGTCGCAAAATTCACTGACTCGTTTCGGGTCAGGCGGTGTGTCCGGCAGGAAGATAAGCCCATCAAAGCCCAGCAACTTAACAAGCATTAACTGCACAATGGACTGAAGCCACAAGGTATATTCCGCCTTTTGATCTATCGAACGTAACTTCTTGTCAAATTCGCCGACGTGTAAAATTCTGTGCCGGTTGCCAACGGTTCTACCGCTGGGAGAAGGGATTCCAAGCTGCTCGCACGCTCGTTGGATCTTCTTCGGAAATGACGGCGACGCATTCCAACCCTTAATCGTGTTGTCGCAATGCGTGTCCGTTCGCCATTTTTCCCATTGGGGTGAAAGAGTTCGCAATAGCAGGTGCAGCAAAAATCGAAACCAGCGGCGGTCGATTCGTTGGTTTAGGTTGGGATCAATCTCGGGATCGTCGTTGTCAACAACGATCTTGGTTGTGATGCGATCTAGGATGATATTCAGCAACGAGCATCGAACAATCATCTGCTTGCTGCCGCCCACCTGCAGCAGCAACCCAATTGTTTCCGACCACCAAAGAGGATCTTTCGTAATTGCTGGCTCCGATCCGACAATAAAACGGCTCAGATTTCCAACCTCCCAATTGCCGACTAACTCGCCAAGCTCTTGATTGAATCCCAAAATCGGTGGGTGTTGTTCCCGCAGCGTGCGTACCTTCTGCTGCAGATCGTTGTGACGACATGCAATCCATTTGATATCGCGACTCTGGGCAAGGCTGAGAATGTCCGTAATTATTTCAGCCACCTCGGAGACCGACTCGAAACTGTCTCCCTGCTGGGATTCAGTCGACAATATTCCGGAGTTCACTGCTGTCGCAATTTTGCTGGGCCGTCTTGGCCAGCATCCGAGCAGGTCGTCGTCAAGTCGCCAGGTTCGATTTGCGAATTGAAAGACAACTCGGTTGTTACGAAAACCACCTCTGATTTTCACTTCGGAAGCTTGGATCGGCTGGCTACTTTCCAACACGCCAGGACAAGCTTCGTTGTACAAAGACTTGGCTGCATTTAGCTTATCCGCCCACTCTTGATTCGATCCTTGAATGAAATCTGTCGAGAGTTGGGTTGGGCAATCTCCAAGGGGGATGCGGATATTTGCCAGTCGAAATACCCACTCGCCGCAATTACCTAAGTTCCCATTTTGATTCGTTGACGTGACATAGAAACCGTCCACATTGCAGGTCAAATTTATCTTGTTGCTTCCAAACTCGATGTGGCTCACATACGCGATCGAAGCGTTGAAACGGTCTCCATTGTTCAGAACGCCGTCAATCGTATCGCCAACTAGTCGCCGACTCGTTTCAGAAATTTGGCAAACCTGATTGATTTGGTCATCGGTCAACCCATCGACGATGAATGAAACAGAGCTTGCCCTTTCATTTTCGTCTCGCCCGATCGAGGCACTTACGCTCCTTTGAGTCATTCCAAAGAGCGGAAGATCAACAGTTGCGGATACGGCATCTATCTTGTCTTCGGGCATCATTCCGTCGCCATTCATCTCGAAAATTGTAAATTGACCTCCATTCATATCCGCTGCCGATCGGTAGGACCGCAGTGAACGTCATGATTCTAGCGTCCGAAAGCGTTGCTTGGTCGGTTGACAACACGATCCAAGGCACTCTCGCACCGCTTGACTCACGCTCGAGCAACGTGTCGCGATCTACGTGGTGCCGCACTAACTTTACAGTGAGTCGCGGTCACCGCAGCATTTCAGTCGGATTATCGGCGGGGTTGCTGGCTGGTAGAATGCCATTTTTGTTGAGGAGCGGGGCTGGATGTCGGTCGAAACGCTCGCGAATCATATCATTCTGGAGCATCGAACGAGAACATGCCAACGCTGAATTGGATCGGCAAAGATGCCGTCGTGGATCACCACCGGAAGGTGCCGACTCGGTTGTTGGAGTGCGATCCGAAACTGTCTTTCGGTGATCCCGACGCCGAAAATTTGCTCGTCGAGGGCGACAACCTTGAAGCGCTGAAAGCACTGCTGCCGCGTTATCGCGGTCAAGTGAAGTGCATCTACATCGACCCGCCGTACAACACCGGCAACGAAAACTGGGTCTACAACGATAACGTCAACGATCCCCGCATCCGCAAATGGCTCGGCAGCGTCGTAGGAAAAGAAGCCGAAGATCTTTGTCGGCATGATAAATGGCTCTGCATGATGTATCCGCGGTTGGCGATGCTGCGGGAATTCTTAACCGACGACGGTGTCATATTCGTGTCATTGGATGACAACGAGGTACAAAACCTTCGTGCAATCATGGATGAAATTTTCGGACAGGGAAATTTCATCACCACTGTCATCTGGCAAAAAGTCTATTCACCCAAGAACTCAGCGAGACATTTTTCGGAAGATCATGACTACATCGTGGTCTATGCGAAGAAGGCGGACCAATTCGTGCCGAATCTAATCGCCAGAACTGCGGAGCAAGATGCCGCCTATAAAAATCCTGACGACGATCCGAGAGGCGTATGGAAGACAAGCGATCTCTCAGCACGCAACTACTACGGTGATGGCACATACTCCCTAACTTGTCCGTCTGGTCGTGTTATCGAATCGCCGCCAAAAGGGCGATACTGGTCTATCTCCAAGGAGCGGTTTGAAGAACTTGATAAGGATAACCGGATCTGGTGGGGCAGAAGTGGCGGAAGCATTCCGCAGATGAAGCGTTTTCTCACAGATGTGAAACAAGGTCGAGTTCCACAAACGCTCTGGACCTACCAAGAAGTCGGGCACACGCAAGCGGCAAAGAAGGAGCTTGTGGCGATCTGTGACTTCGATGAGTCAGTTGACGTGTTCATAACTCCTAAGCCGACGTCTTTGATTCAGCGTGTTCTTGAGATTGGATCAGACGAGAATTCCATCATCATGGATTCGTTCGCTGGTAGTGGCACAACAGGTCAGGCCGTCCTTGCTGCCAACAAAGCCGATGGGGGCAGTCGCAAATGCGTTCTTGTCGAAGTCTTGCCGGACGTTGCTGAGAAAGTCACGCGACAGAGACTGCAGCGTGTCAGCGAGGGCTACACTGACCCCAAAGGCAACGATGTCGAAGGACTCGGCTCTGGATTCCGCTACTGCAAACTCGGTCGAACTTTGCTCGACGAATACGGCGACATCAACGGAGACGTGCCGTTCCCTGACTTGGCCCGCTATGTCTTCTTGCTCGAAACCGGCGTGCCGGTCCCGAAACGGCCTCGCAAGGATTGTCCGCTGCTGGGCGTTCATCGCGGCAGTGCGATCTACCTGCTCTACAACGGCGTGCTCGGTGATCGCCGGCCCGCTGGTGGCAACGTGCTGACACACAAGGTGCTCAGCGAACTGCCGTCGCATCCCGATGGCGACGACTCGCCTCGTGTGATCTTTGGCGAATCCACTTTGTTATCCGACAAAACACTTTCGGGACTGAACGTGACGTTTCGTCAGATTCCCTACGAACTGCGGGAGTCTTGATCCATGCGTCTTGCTCAAAAAGATTACCAGCTCGAGTCGTTGGAAATGCTCGACAACTATGCCGCGACCGTGCGTCAGCTCACGCTGGCCGGCGTGCCACATGCCGAGGCAACCGCTTACGGTGAAATCACCGAACGCAAGTATTACACGACGCCTGACTTCGATCATGTTCCCTACATCTGTTTGCGAATTCCCACCGGTGGTGGCAAGACGTTGATGGCCGCGCACGCGGTCGGCCGGATCGGGCGACGTTTGCTGGGAATCGACAACCCGGCATGCTTGTGGGTTTGCCCGAGCACCACGATTCGCGATCAAACGCTGAAGGGACTGCAGGACAGCCATCACCCTTACCGGCTTGCGCTGGAAGAAGAGCTTGGCACGGCAATCGAGGTGCTGACGCTGGAGGAAGCTCTAACTCGGCCGCAGTACCTGCGTGTTGGCGGGCCAGCGGTGGTGATCGTCACGACGATCCAGTCGTATCGCATCCGCAGCGAGAAGGACGGCGAGCAGCTCGAGACGACTCGCAAGATTTACGACGACAACGGTTACATGACCGCTCCGTTGGAAGGGCTGCCGCGTGAGGTGCTCGATTCTCTCGTCGCGGATGAGAAAGGACTGGTGCAATTGTCGCTGGCGAACGCACTGCGTGTGCGACAACCCATCGTGATCATGGACGAGGCTCACAACGCTCGCACGCCAACCTCGTTCGAGTCGTTGGCACGGTTCGGTCCTTCGTTCGTCTTGGAGATGACCGCGACACCGGAATTGAAGCATGAACCGGATCACCGCACCAAGCCGACTTTTGCCAGCAACGTTTTGCACAGCGTCAGTGCGCTGGCTCTGAAAAACGAAGGCATGATCAAATTGCCAGTCGAATTGGAAAGCCGTGGAAATGCTTTGGAAATTTTGGCGGCGACCAAGTCCCGCCGTGAAGCGCTGGAGTGGAAGTTTGAAACGGATTACCCCGAACCCGGCATTCGTCCAATCGCGTTGGTCGCAGCGCAATCAGCATCCAAGACGAAGGAGACATTCACGCCGGACTGGGTGAAAGAGCAACTAATCAAGACGCTCGGAGTGCCGGAAGAGGAAATCGCGATCTCGTATCGCAGCACCGATGAGCTTGCAAGTGTCGACATACAGTCGAGCCGAATCAACTACGTCATCACCGTGGATCGTTTGCGGGAAGGCTGGGATTGTCCGTGGGCCTATGTGCTGGGTGCGATCGGAAACACCGCGACGTCGACCGCCGTTGAGCAGTTGATCGGCAGGATCTTGCGAATGCCCAACGCGAATCCGACCGGAGTGCCCGCACTCGACCGGGCGTATGCGTTCGTATTGAGCGACGATGTGATTGCGACGGCGCTGAAGTTGCGAGACAAAATGGTCGAAACTTGCGGGTTCGATCCTCGATCGGCGGCTGATGCATTCCGGGTCTCCGAAACGCACCGCGAACCGACCTTCGGTTTCGATCGAATGCCGCTTTCCCAGGAACCGGACCCCAAGAAGATCTCGCCTTCACTGGCCACCAAGATTCACTGGGAGCCTGAGTCGAAAGAAATCGTTTTCGACGCTCCACCAACCGCTGCGGAACTGCGTCAGTTGCAAGAGACAGTCGCTACCGATGAGGACAAGGCAGCCGTCGATGCCTATTGGGAGGACAACCGACAAGTTGGCGTGACGCCACGCAGTTTAGGCGACTTTGCAAAGCCTTTCCGGATTCCCCGATTGGTGGTTCGTCGTGACGGACAACGCAGCCTGCTCGAGCCGATCGAGCTTGAGACTTTCGCATGGGACATGAACGAGTGCTCGATTGAGATCAGCGAAGCGGAGTTTCCGTCGTCGATGAAGGTGGGGACTGGGGCGAGCATTGACATCGAAGACCGCGGCAAACAGGGTGCTGGTTTGCAAGTCGAAATGACGGGGCAGATCCGGATGCGGCAATTGGAACTCGTTTCCGCCGACGACAATTGGACCGCGATCGAGGCGACGCGTTGGTTCGATCGGGAACTGCATCGCGGCGGTTCCTTCATGACTCTAGCCGCCAAGCTAAGCCAGCCGTGGTTGCTTCGGGTCGTAAACTTCTTAACCGATGATCGTGGAATAGCGCTGCCGATGCTGAACCGCCGACGCCATGAGTTGATGGCGATCATTCGCACAATGGCCCAGGATCATGCCCGCGGCCAGCTTCGCAAAGCCACCAAGTTGTTGTTTGACGTTCATCCCGAGAGTGTTCAAACGGACGATGAGTTCGCGTTGGTCATTGAAGAGGATCGGTACTATCCGGGCCAGCTCTACGATGGTCCGTTTAAGTTCAAGAAGCATGCCTTCGATGACATCGGCAGCATGAACGGGGAGGAAATGGAGTGTGCCACGCGGATCGACAGTCACGAAAACGTTCATCGCTGGCTGCGAAATCCAGAGCGAAAGAACCATGGAGGCTTTTCGTTGCCAAAATCTCCCGGCCAATTTTTCCCCGATTTCATCGTCGAGTTGAACGACGGCCGAATCGTTCTGGTCGAATACAAGAACGGCAAACTGGCCAGCCACCCTGATGAACAGCAAAAGAAGGACATCGGCGAACTCTGGGCGAAGCGAAGCGCCCAAGGCCACACGTTCGGTTGGATCATCGACCGAGACTGGCCTTCACTCGACAGGGCACTTGCAGCGAAGGAGGCATTCTGATGCTTGTAGTGGCCGAACATTTGCGAGACACATCTTCTCAGATCAAGGATACCACCGAGCGAGATCTTTTCGCGCGTTCTGCGTTTAATCGTTATTACTACGCAACATTCTTAACGATCCGAACAACGCTCTCAGAAATTGATCCGAAGTGGGACGAACCAAGGCACAAAGAGGTGCCAGTTCTGTTGCGTGAAACGGTGGTCAAAAAGTTTCAACGTCGAGCGAAGGGGCGTCTGCTTAGTCCGAGCGAAGCGGCCAAAGAAATGTACAAAGGATGCACGGCTGCCAAAGCTCTTGCAAAGATGATTGAGATTGGGAATGAAACTCGAAAAACTGCTGACTACGAGCCGAAGGTGCTTGTTCTTTTCGAAAACTCGACGTTTTCTTTGAACGGTGTCAAATCAAGCACTGCTCGAAAGTGGTGTATCGACGCAAAAACACGATGTAGGGTGCTATACGATGCCGCGAGAAAACTCGGTCTCTGCTAAACGAGATATAATTCACGACTTTCTTCAGAAGTATGCCGGCGGAAAGTACGCTGACGCTGGAGTTGAACGAGACTATGAATCAGGAGACTTCCTGTTGGCTCTCCCACCGTCAGCGAATAACGCCACCGACCGAGCAATCGCGATGCTCGAGGGTCGTTTGCTGCGTGACCTGAAGGTTTCTGTAACGGTTAACCGTTTGGTTGGAGAGAGCGATGAAGCAGTTGCGAACATTCTCTTGAAAGCGTTGGCAAAGTCATTGAGTGAAGGGCTAGCAGATGTCGTTATTGCTATCGACAACCAGCAATGCGATGTCATCATCGTCGTGCGGTCGGCCAACGACCTTCCAGACGATGCCGACCGAAAAAAGATTCATCGCAAGATTGAAAAGATCTTGGAGGTAGTCGACCTTGAAGTTGGAACTGTGCTATACGCGTTACTTCGCGGCGATTCGCCAAGCGAGTATCAACTAATCCGCCACATATCAACCTTAGCGCCTGTTTCGGTAGAGCGTTTAGCTCAAAGCCTGCAAAAAGACGAGCTGCATGTGCCTAGCACACGCTGGCTGAATCGTCAGCTGGACGAACTTTCACGGCGGAAGTTGGTGAAGTTTCAGGCCAATGGTGGTTTCGTATTGACCGAGGCAGGCTTGAGTGTTCTTCCCCGGCTTGAACACCGTAATTCCCCTGATGTGCAACGCGCACTTGCCCTAGCTCGGCGACGGTGGATACACTGAGATGCACGAGGGGTGGTGTGCGAACCTTCTCGCGAGAGGGCGCATCGCCCTCATTTGCGAAAGTCAGCCACAGAAGGTTCGGTGCGTTTGTTTGCTCCGCTGCTCCGCAGCTCCACAAACAAACGCCCCGTTCCCCAACGGAAGTCTTCAACTTCGCTTTTTGACTGATGAAAGAGCCACCACCCCTCGTCCTTTATTCCGATCTCGATCGGTATCTTGCCGCTCTCGAATCTGAAACGAGGAAGGCCGACGAGCCTTCCATTAGATTGCTTCACGAAGCCGGCTTGCCACCCGTCTCGTCGACACGGTCCCTTGGAGTCCTTTTCGGTTTCCGGCCGCAGTTCATCGGCACGATGCGACGTCGGCCACACCGATACTACAACGTGTTTGAAATCCGGAAGCGCAAGAAGAAGCGTCGCATCCAAGCTCCTCGAGTTGCAATCAAGATCATTCAGAAATGGTTCGGACATTACTTTTCCCGTGGAATAGAGCTTCCTCCGTACGTTGTCGGATTTGTGCCGGGCAGATCATCGCTTGATGCAGCCAAACTCCATTGCAAGAAAGATTGGATTTTTTCCACCGACATAGCGGACTTTTTTCAAACCACAGCTGATTCGGACGTTGTCGACAGCTTAATGCACTACGGTTACACGTTTCCCGCGGCAGAACTGATTACGGATTTAAGCTGCCTTGGTGGATCGCTTGCGCAGGGTTCGCCATCAAGCCCCGTACTAGCAAATATCGCAATGCGGAACGTCGACGAAGCGATCAGTAAGTTGGTAAACAACTATGGTGCCACGTACACAAGGTATGCCGACGATATAGTTATCTCCGGGCTTGGAAAATCGCCTTCAGATCTCGGAAAAGAAATCGGACAAATTTTCAGGCCGACTACCTGGAAGCTTGCGGAGCATAAGACTCGGTTGGTTTCTGCTCGTGATCGAATGAAAGTTCACGGCTTACTTGTACACGGTGAGCAACCAAGGCTTACGAAGGGCTACAGACGTCGTCTTCGAGCAATCAGGCATCTTCTCGAAGCAGATAAGATCCCAGAGTCAGATCTTCCGTCCGCATTGGGCCATCTTGCCTATGCGAGATCGGTTGAAGGCGAACAAGACAAAAATACTGAGTAGGGTGCTTATGGTTGGTGCAAAACGCTGAAGCATTAGACTAGCTAAATCGGACTCTTGCGATCGTGACCGCGGCTGGCGGAATCTCATTTCTTTTGATTTCGGATCCCGTTTCTGCTGTTGGTGAGAATCGCAATCACCGGATGATCACGGACCCTCGACGATGGTTGCCAAGCAATGCACGCATCCGGCTGTGTTTTCGATCAGCTTCTTGGCCGCGATCATCGGCGACTCGGTGCGAACGATACCGGCAAACTGGTACGCATCGTCCAGATCTTTCTCGCTGGGAAGGTGCGAGTCGCGTTGCCGAAGTTCGTTCAGGCCCACAAGCATCGTGGTTGCGCTAAAACCGTCGCCACCAGCCTCGTCGATGATTTTGGCGAGTCGCTTCAATGAACCGGTTTTTTTGTCCATGTTGCTGGTCCTGCTTTTTAGTAGCTCCATGTCCATTCGCTCGACAATTGTCCGAACGATGTTTTTGGCCAAGGCAAAGAACGCCGGTTCGTCCGGTGCTGCGAAGCGATGAATTTCGCCCCACAACCGTGCTTGGGCAGCGTGCTCTTTGAACAGCGGTTGGCCGAACGCGTTGCTCACAGCTTGGTCAAGCCTTTCGGCGGCGGCGGCGAGTTTTGTTTCTGCCGCGGTAGTTCGGGCCGGGCGACATTCCATCTGTGCAGCGGTGAGCTCTGGACACACGCCCCCGTCCGGCGGGACATTGTGCGAGACAAACCGTTCTTGCCACCATAGCGGTAACTCCCCAACGTCCTTGGCAAAGAAGTTGATCAGCTCCCGTTTGTTAACACCAAAGTGAACTGGCTCATGGCCGGGGATGTCGATGAATCCGGTGTCGGCGGAAGCCCAGCGAAGCCTCGTCCGTGAAAAAGACAGGACGGTCGTGACCAAACTTGGCGAGAACCAGATCCAGCGATTCGGTGGACGAATCAGATCGACCGCCGTCAAACGCGAATCATCGTTGTCAACGACAAAGCGAACTGTTGGGACGACATCGTCGCCACGCACAATCGGACTGGCATCCGCAGGCGGAACGGTTTCCATCAGCACCATCTCGCAGCCAACGCGGTAGAGTTTTCGTCCCTCCGTGTCTATATCGTGTCTCTTCCGCCAGGTCTCACGTTCATCGTCAAACTTGTAGACGGGTACATCGTCGTCGTGGTCGGTTTCAGCGAACCCGTATGCCGAGATCGCGAAAGGCTGCCCGTAGCAGCCGCCGTCTTCGTTAATTTCGCGTACACCAAATTCGTACCACGACGATTCGTCGCGAGTGTCGGCAAACTGAAAGTCGGGTTTTGAATGCAGAATTGCACAACGACTGCGAAAAGTACCAATAACGAGCTGGGATTTGCGAGCGCACAGGTAATCCTTCAGGTGTTTCGCTCGGATTTCCACGGTGTGGATCGTGCCATCCTCCGATCTCTGGTTCCGGATGACCTCGCCGTACCCTTCAAGTGCATAGACCCACGAGTCGCCGAGTCGTTCGAGCTTCAGTGCGCAAATGAGGTCCGGCGAAACCATGATCTCACGGCCGGAGCTGGTGTGGTGCTCGAAAATCAAAAACTCGCCGTCGACGAACTCGTCATTTTGTTGGACATGATGGTTCCAAAGCTCTCGTGCCGGGGAATACATCCCCTCATTTGCTTCGGGGCGATTTCCGTTCGCACAATGCAATTCGTTCCAGCTAAGTTGCTCACGAAGTTTGTCAACGAAACTTGGGAAGATCGCCGCCCGCGTGACGACCACGTCTTCCTCAAAGTCAATTTCGGGCCACTGTCGTTCAGATTTTTCAATCTCTTGATAAAGCGGAATCCACGATGCCGTTCGCATTCGACGTTTCCGCATCGACTTCATCTCAAACCATTCTCCGTCCCGTGCCATTTGGTTTCCTCGATCCGTTCCATTGTTGTCACTGGTTGTTCGCTCACCTTCGAGCAAGCGATCCGATATGATTACCACTTACGCAATTTCACCACAAAGGACGTTAGCAGGACACAGCCTTGGAAACACAAGTTCGGACACCGCAATTGGTCTTCATGCATCCACAGCGTCTGGTAGTCCCTCTCTTTCAGCGTCCGTACGTTTGGAATGAAGAAAATCAGTGGGAGCCTTTGTGGTTGGACGTGACTCGGATGGCGGGGCGGGTGCTCGAAGCGCCGGCGGCGAAGCACTATCCGCACTTTCTTGGTGCAGTGGTTTTGCAGCAAGTGCCAAATTCGGCGGGCACAATGCAGGAGCGGACGATCATCGACGGGCAGCAACGATTGACCACGTTGCAACTGATGTTCGATGCATTGCACGCAGAATTGGTAGCGGCTGGTGCAACAGCGCCGGCAATGCGATTGGAAACGCTGATCACCAACGCGGAGGCTTTCCGAACCAAGCCAGAGGATCAGTTCAAGGTTTGGCCGACCAATCGAGATCGACCAGCGTTCAATGCAGTGATGTCGGCTCCCCTGCCGATTGACTACGAAACGGTGGACTGCGGCGACCAACGTATGGTGGCGGCGCACCGATTCTTTGCCGGATCGGCGGCGACTTGGTTGCGCGAAACGGGCGATGATCAAATCGCCGCACGGGCAACTGCGATCGAGACTGCGGTCCGCGATCTATTGCAGTTGGTGGTGATCGACTTGAGTGCGGAGGAGAACGCACAGGAAATCTTTGAGACGCTCAACGCTCGAGGTGCTCAACTGACCGCCGCGGACTTGATCAAGAACTTCATTTTCCAACGGTTGCTGGAAAGCGGTGCGGATGTCGAGGACGCGTATGTGCGGCAGTGGCGTGATTTTGAATCGGCGTTCTGGGAATCTGAGTTCAGTGTTGGGCGAATGCGTTATTCGCGTTCTTCGATCTTTTTGAACCATTGGCTGATTGCAAAGACTGGCGATGAAGTCGTCGCCCGTGAAGTGTTCACACGCTTCAAACGATTCGTCAACGACACGAATGATCCGATGGATAAGTTGCTGTCTCGTCTGACAGATGCGGCCAAGATCTACCGCGAGTTCGTTGAGTCAGGTGAACGAAAGTCCGGCCCGATGGATCGGCTTGGTCTGTTCGCGTACCGAACGAGTGTCATGGAGAGCGAAGTTATCAAGCCACTGGTGTTGGTGTTGCTTGATCCGGAGGAAGAGGCTGTCCCGGACGACCAGCTGGAAAAATCGCTGAAGACCATCGAAAGCTGGATGGTTCGGCGGATGCTTTTGCGAGCGTCGACGAAGAGCTACAGCCAAATTGTTGCGGAGCTAATTAGGCAATTGCGAGGCAAAGACAGAGAGACGTTCGGCGACGCGATCGAAAAGTTCTTCCTCGGCCAGAACAGCAATAGTCGATATTGGCCAGACGATCAGGAAATCATCGAGCACCTGAAGGTGCTGCCGGCATACCGGCGGCTTGGTCGCGGACGATTGCGGATGGTTCTCGAAGCGGTCGAGGATCACCTACGCGGTTGGACGGACGGCAAGAGTGGTTTAGGCGGTGAACGTGTCGCTCGCGCCAAACTGGCTATCGAGCACATCATGCCGCAGAAGTGGGCGGCAAATTGGCCGATCCCGGATAGCCTTCGCGGTGAAGGCGAGCGTGAAGCTCTGATTCACACACTCGGCAACTTGACGCTGCTGACGTCGCGTTTGAACTCAAAGGTCTCGAACGGACCATGGCTAGCAGAAGGCGGTAAGCGAGCCGGCCTAGAAATGCACGACGTTTTATTCATGAACCGTGAATTGCTAAAGGGTTGCAAAGGGGAATGGACCGAGACAATGATCCGCAGTCGATCTGAACAAGTTGCAACGATCATCACGCAAATCTGGCCGACGCCGGACGGCTACAAGTCTGGATTTGCGACGGAAACGGTCCGTCCGCGGCACCGTGTCGACCTAAGCGATTTGATCGCGGCAGAATTGCTAACCCCCGGCGCGATATTGAAGCCGCGGCCTAAGAAGCATCGCGGTCAAGAAGCGGTGGTGCTCTCGGATGGGCGCATCGAATGGAACGGCCAATTCTTTTCTAGTCCGTCGCTCGCTGGCCGTGCGATCGCCGGACAAACCGCCGTCAACGGTTGGTATTTTTTCTCGATTGAAGCCGACAAGAAAAAGGTGTTGAATGCTCTGCGGACCGAGTACCTCGATGCGATTGCCGCGGACCCGGAAGACGATGATGCTGAGGAATGACGATGCGAACGTTCTCCATCGTCTTGCTCTCTCTGCTGTTCATAGCCGCCGGCGTCAATCACTTTGTTTCGCCGGGCGTTTACCTGAAGATCATGCCGGAGTATCTGCCTTGGCCGTTGGCTTTGGTTTATGTCTCCGGGTTCTTTGAGGTGCTTGGTGGGGTTGGCGTTGCGGTGCCACGACTGCGACGAGCGGCTGGGTGGGGATTGATCGCTCTGCTTGTTGCCGTATTCCCGGCGAATATTGACATGCTGATGAACGCGGACCAGTTCCCGGCGATCCCGGTTTGGGCGATGGTTGCTCGGCTGCCTCTGCAAGGCGTGCTGATCGCTTGGGTTTGGTGGGCGGCGGTGAGGCGGCCGGATACGGCGAACGCGGCGGAGGACGCATCGTGAACGAACTGGTGCAGGTGTTATTGCTGACGACGATGGCGGGGGCTGCCATTCCGATCGGCGGTGTGATCGCAATGTTTGAGAAGATTTCGCCCCAATGGATTGAAGAAGAGTTTCGTCACAGCGTGATCGCGTTCGGCGGCGGCGTGTTGATCTCGGCCGTTGCCTTGGTGCTGGTTCCCGAGGGTGTTCAAGTGTTGTCGCTGGGCTGGATCGTGGCCGCATTCGTTGCTGGTGCGGTTGTGTTCTGGGGTTTGGAGACGCTGCTGGCGCGGTCGAAGAGTTCGATCGCCCAGTTGGTCGCGATGCTGTCCGACTTCATCCCCGAGGCGATCGCACTGGGAGCTGCATTCGCGCACGGCGAGAAGACGGGGTTGCTGCTGGCGGTTCTGATCGCATTGCAAAACTTGCCGGAGGGTTTCAACGCGTACCGCGAGCTAAATACGAACGGGGACATCGGCGGCAAGAAACTGGTCTTGTTGCTTGCGGCCTGCATCCCGCTCGGTCCGCTGGCGGGATGGATTGGCTACGAGCATCTCTCGGTGTACCCAAGAGTCGTCGGCTTCATCATGCTGTTCGCCGCCAGCGGGATTCTTTATTTAACGTTCCAAGATTTGGCACCGCAGTCCAAGGTCGAGAACCAAAGGGCACCAGCAATCGGTGCCGTGCTCGGATTCTTACTCGGCGTCGTCGGCCAAGTCTTGCTCGACGGATAGTTCACATCGCGGCCCTCAATTGAGGCCGGAAGCAGGCAATTTGGCTTTCTCAGTGTCTCTAAATCACATGACCCGTCTGAAGACGTTTGGGCTCCGTTTCGGTGGGTCGCTACGAACTTGGCGAGCGGAAACATCGCGATTTACAGAGTCAAACGATGTTCTCAACTGGATCGAAAGGGAGGTGCCGACGGCTCCTAACCCAAACCGGCTAAGAAACGGAGAACGTAAGAATTCTGGCCCAGAGACCGAAATCCGGGCGCCGTCGCCGGCCAGAGTGTTCTCGGATGTCTGAGACGACAGAGAAACCGCCGCGACGATCGTTGACGCAAGTGGTTGCGGGATAACGGGATAAAACGAAAAAAGCCGACGTGGGAGCCACGTCGGCTTTTCGTTTACCGTTGGGTCGGAAAGTGTTCCAACCTTTCAGAGAAGTTGCGGGAGCCGGATTCGAACCGACGACCTCGAGGTTATGAGCCTCGCGAGCTACCGGGCTGCTCCATCCCGCGGTATGATGAGACGTTCCTGGTGCTTCGGAGGTTCGCTGAAAAACAACTTGGAAGCAAGGTGATTTTGGAACAACTTTCGCTGGCTCGTCTTTTGATAAGGTTGTCTTAGGGACGGTGTTTTGTCAACCGAGGTTGCTAAGAACCTGCGAAGAATTTTTAAAACTGACTGCCGTCCATCCGTTATGCTGGCCTAAACTTGACGTAATGCGGACGCTTCGGGTCTGTGTTTTGCAAAACATTGCCGTCGACATTGCCCTCGGTTTGATCACCCGACCGGGTGGCATACTTTTCTTCTATTCCCACACGATTTGTGACTCCGCCCAGGCGGTGCCATTAGGCGTCTTTTCATGAACCACTCGGATCCCACATCCGCAGATAGCTCGGGCGATTTTCCGCCCGTGGTGCCGGATCCAGGTGCAGTGACGCCGACGAACGTGCCCCCGCCGTCACCTCCGCCACCGTTGCCTCCCCCGCCGCCTCCGCGTGCGAGCTTGCCTCCGATCGCGAGACCGGTCCCACCGGCGCCCCAACCGCCGCAGCTGCCCCCAGCCCCGACGACGCCCTCGGCCCCAGCAACCGACGCAACGGGGACACACACGCCTGTTCCGCGGACGCCGCAGCCCGCCACGGGACAGCCGGCCGGTGCCCCTCAACCTGCACAGGCACCTCAGCCGCGACAGCAACCGCGGCAACCTGCGCAACCCCAACAACCGAGGCAACCGGCACCGAATCAACGGCCGGCGCAACCGCAACAAGGCGGACAACAGCAAACTCGCGTCAACCGCCCGGCGACGCAACAACGGACACCGAATCAGCAATCGGGACGCGGGGCAGCGAATCCAAACAACCAAGCGAATGGCTCGGCACGGGCCACCTCGACACGGGCAACCGCGTCTTCGTCCGCCGCTGCTCGCCAAGCCGCGACCGCAGACGCGAACGTCCCACCGGCAAACGGTCGAACCAAAGTCGGCGCGAGTTTGATTCCGCGTTGGCGTGGAACGGTCGCACCTGCGGACGAGAAGAACGAACACGACGAAGAGTTGCTCGAACCGGTCCGTCGGTCGATTCCCGCGTGGTTGGTCAGCATGGTTTTCCACATGATCCTGCTGCTCGTGCTCGCCCTTTGGACGACGCCGATTGGCAGAGGAATCTCTCGCGTCGTGCTGGAGTTCGGTGAAGCAACCGAATCCGAATCGGTCGAACTCCAGGAGTACGCCCTCGAGAGCGCGGAATCTCAGCTCAACGAAGATAGCGCGGAAGCGGAAACTGAGATCCCGGTCGACATGGAAATGGAAGCGGTGATCGAATCACTGGACTTTGCCGAGCCAACAGACATCGTCCCTACAGACATCGGGGCGTCGGCGTCCGAAGCGGTAATCAAACCGATGTTCGGTGGTCGCAGCGGCGCGATGAAGTCGGCTTTGTTGGACATGTACGGCGGGAACTCGGAGACCGTCGAAGCCGTCGACCTCGGCCTGAAATGGCTGGCCCGCCAACAACAAAAGAACGGCTCGTGGAGCATGCGTGGCCCGTATGACGACGGATCGTTTCAAGAGAACCGTACGGCAGCGACAGCGATGGCGTTGCTCGCGTTTCAAGGCGACGGCAACACTCACTTCGACGGCCAGTATTCGTCGGTTGTGGAAAAGGGACTCAAATATCTTTTAAACAAACAACGACGCCGAGACGGTTTCTTCGCGGCCGACGAACCGCACCACCAACGATCCTACGCTCACGCTCAGGCGACGATCGCGTTGTGTGAACTCTACGGCATGACGCGAGACTCGAAATTGCGAGTGCCCGCCGAGGCCGCGATCGAATACTCGACCAGTGCTCAAGGACGTGAGGGCGGATGGCGATACGATCCACGATCGGACTCGGACCTGTCGGTGACGGGTTGGTACGTGATGGCGTTGTCGAGTGCTCGGGCGGCGGGGATCGCAGTGGACCACTCGACTCTCGCGATTATCGATGGATACCTGGACACCGTTTCGGTTCAAGACGGTGCCGGTTATTGCTACCAAAGAGGTCGACCGGCGAGTCCCGCGATGACGGCCGAAGGACTGCTGTGTCGTCAATACTTGGGTTGGCCGCGTGAACGCGAAGCAATGGCCATCGGACTGGGAACCCTGGTTCAAGATTGGCCGATCAGCCCCGATTCGATGAACGTCTACTATTGGTACTACGCTACGCAGGCGCTGCATCACTACGGCGGTTCGGCATGGCGGATATGGAACAGCAACATGAAAGTGGCGTTGCCCCGCATGCAAGTCAAACGCGGTGCGGAGGCGGGCAGTTGGTCGCCTCAGGCGGATGAGCACGGCAACGCGTCCGGCCGGTTATACACAACCTGTTTTGCGATCTACTGCCTCGAAGTCTATTACCGTCACTTGCCACTGTATAAGTTGGCCGAAAAGTAAACGCGGGCCATCTCGTCGCGGATGAACTGAATCAAATGGCTGGGTTCACGCGTTCGCCGCGAGAACTTTTTCAAGGCATACGTTAGACGTGCAGTGACGCGAGCCATTTCGCGGCCCGTTCGACGTCGTCTCGGTGCTGTTCATCGATCAAACCTCCGTGGCCGAGATCGGCGAGCGTGACGATGCGATGCGTTCCCGCGTAGGCGGCATGAATCTTTTGCTGGATCGCCGGCAGAACAAGTTCATCGCGTTCGGACATCAGGAACACCGCGGGGATCTGAGACCGCGAGGCGGCTTCGATCGCGTGAAGCGAGTCCGGGATTTTGGATACGACGGGCTTCATCAAACGGCGTGCGGCATAGCGATCAGCGACCCCTAGAACAACATCGGAAAGCTGCGGCGGGTTGCGAAGCCAAAGCACGAACCGATCCCGATCGGAATTACCGGGACGCCACTGATCGAGTCGAGCGGCGAGAGACAGCGCGGGCAAGCATCCGAGGCTGTTGCCACAAATCCAAACTTGGGTGTTTGCCGCCAAACGCGCCGCGAGGACCTGGGACGCGAACGTTTCGGCTGCGGGAGCGAACGATTTCAACGTCGCACGACCGCTGCTGCGACCGTACCCCGGAGGGTTCCACGTCCAGGCTTCGTAGTGCTGCCCCGGATGATGGTAGCGGTTGTCGTCGTAGGGCGGGACCAGGTTGGCGGGGAACGCGGAGGAACGTTCGGCGCGTCCGGCAGTGCCGGGGAACTTGAGCAGCAGTGTTTGCGGTGGCGGGATCGGTGCCCAATCTCGAGCCAGATCGGTCGGTTCGGGCGAAGTCGGCCGTGAATCGGGCAACAGGTTGGTTGCAACGAAGGTATCGAGTATCGACGATTCGGTTCGCTGGGATTTCCCGATGTCCGCAATCGGAATCACACATCGGATCAATCCCTCCGGTTGGATCGGATGACGCGATGGACGAAGAACGAAACGATTGAGGAGATAGTTAAAAATGGCAGGACGTCGATACGAGGTGACGGGCCGCGGAGGTTTTGGACAATCGCGTTTGGCGATTTGCTGCTCGTTTTTGGCCCCGGCTCATTGCGGCACCCTGAGTGACCGCAAGTCGCGAAAACAACAAGCCGTTGGTGGGTGCTAATTGAGTTTCAGGGTACCGACGACGTCGCTGACTTGGGTGGCACCGAGTTCAGCGAGGGCGGCGGGGAGTTCGTCGATCAATCGCATCGAAAGCGTGGGATCGTAGTAGTTGGCGGTTCCGATTTGAACGGCCGACGCCCCCGTCACGAGGAACTGCATCACGTCGTCGAGGTTCGAGATACCTCCGATCCCGATGATGGGAATGTCGACGGATTGTCGGACTTGATGCACACAACGCAGCGCGATGGGTTTGATCGCCGGACCACTGAGGCCGCCCATTCCGTTGCCGAGGATCGGACGCTGTTTCCGCCAATCGACAGCGATGCCCAAGACCGTGTTGGTGAGGCAAACGGCATCGGCACCACCCTCGGCGGCGCCTCGTGCGATGTCCGCGATGCTGGTCACGTTCGGTGTCAGTTTGGCAAGGATTGGCACGTCCGTCGCTTCCCGAGCCGACGCGACAACACGTTGGCACGATTCCGCGTTCGTCCCGAAATCGATCCCGCCGCTGACGTTAGGACACGACAGATTCAGCTCGATGGCGGCGACGCCTTCGCACTCGCCGACGCGACGGGCGAGGTTCGTGAAGTCTTCCACCGTTCGACCGGCAACACTCACAACGATCGGTGTCGACAGCCCAGCAAGATAGGGCAAGTGATGTTCAAGAAACGCATCGACGCCGTCGTTATCAAGCCCGATCGCGTTGAGAAGCCCAGCCGACGTTTCGACCGTTCGCCACGGGGCGTTTCCGATTCGGGGTTCGGCGGTGATCGTTTTGGGCAAGATGCCACCGAGCCGATGAAGGTCAACAATCTCCTGCATCTCGCGCGCGTACCCGAACGTGCCTGAGGCGACCATGATCGGATTAGGCAAAGTCAGTCGGCCCAAGGTGGTCGACAGCGTGGGAGCGTTCACGTCGGTCAATGAGGTCATCGCAGAATCAATCGGTTGTGAATTTGATGAATGAGTCGGTCGGCAACGTGTTTCTTGTTACCCGAGATGGTTTCGAGCACGGTGCCCACGGGGTCGAGGAGTTCGACGTGGTTGTCCGACGCGTCGATGGCCTCGGGGCCGTTGCTGACCATGAGGTCGCAGTGTTTCTTTTGCAATTTAACGGTGGCTCGGAAGCGACGATCATCGGTTTCGAGTGCAAAACCGACAACCCATTGGTCGGCACGTTTTGATTCGCCGAGCACCGCGATCACGTCGGGCGTTTCAACCAAATCCAACTGCAACGGGCGGCCGGTCTTGGATAGTTTTTGATCGGACACGTGCAACGGCTTGTAATCGCAAGGTGCCGCGGCACCGATCGCTCCGTCGCAATTGGGAAAGACCTCGCGAGCGACACGCAGCATGTCATCCGTTGTGATGACCTCGATGACTTCGGCCGCTTTGGGATAGTCAACCGAGACGGGGCCCGACACGATCACGACCTCGTGGCCGAGACCGAGGACCGCTTCGGCGAGAGCCGCCCCCATTCGTCCGCTCGACGCGTTGGTCAAATAGCGAACGGGATCGAGATATTGCCGCGTCGGTCCGGACGTGATCAGAACCTTTACGGGTGCCTGTTTGGGATCGCTCACGTAGACGCGTCTTTGCGTCCGTGACCGGATTGTTTTTCAACGACCGAGGTGATGATTTCCTGCAGCCGTTCTCCGACGATATTCATGTGAGCGGCGGCGAGTGCGAAGAGTCGTTTTTCGGTTTCGGCGAGCACTCCGTCCGCGGCCATCATTTCGATCAGGTCCGCGAGCATTTCTTCCCGGGTGGATTCGTCGGGCGGCAATTCTAGGGCCGCGTCGTCACCGAGCCCGAATTCTAACGCGGCCTGCAATTCGGCCTGACCAAGCCCCAGTTCGACACAACGGTCGGCCAACAACGCGACTTCACGTCCGCCGATCGACCCATCGGCCAACGCCATCACGACGATGTTACGCAGCTGTCGCTGACGCTGGGTGTAGTTCGGTTCGCTCATAAGAAGAAGATTACAGAATGAGGACGTGCGGCAGAGTGGGAAAACGCTCGATCGAACTAATCCGGGAGGGGGCAGGTCGCCCTCAGCCGAGGATTTGTCAAAGGATATTTCTGACGAGGCCCTATCGTATCAAAAAGGAGACCTTGGTGAATCGGGCAAGCGAGCGAAGACACGTATTGTCGCAGCGGCCGACGTGAGGCCGCGGCCGTTCGGTGAATAACGATCCAGTCACGCATGAACGCATTGGCTCGATGCAGGTCTCGCTCAGCGTGATCGAATCAGATGGCTGTCCTCGATACCGAGGCTCACCATGACGGGCCGAATCATCTCGATGAAGCGGTCCGCATCAACCGGGTATCCCGCAGTAGGACGAAACGCGGCAATGGTTGATGTCCCACTCGTTTTTGCCTTCCTACTCTGTCTAGCGGCGTTGCCACGACTCTTGCCCTGGTTGTATGACAACATGGCGTCACGGAAATAACCGTTGAGTGAAGCCATCGCGAGCTCTCGCAGGTATTTTGCGTGAAGCGAACTCAGAGCGACGGGAACGAATCGGTCGCCCTTGACGGTGAAGTGCAATCGCACGGGAAGCGTTCCACGCTTAGTTTCGTAGACACTCTGCGTTTTGCTTTCGCTGACAATCTTGACCGGTTCACCGCCGAAGATCTCTTGGATCATCCCAGCGTAATACCGACGTCCTCCGTGCCGATCAAAGAAGATTTGCACCGGTTCATCGTCGCAGGCCTGCGAAGCTACCGGATCGTCTCCGGTGCGACGTTTGGTTGACGTGTTTCTCGACTTAATGGGTTTGCGTTTTTTGGCAGCACGTGTGACTTGGTCGAGCAGATCGACGGCCAAACGGATACTGGTTTCGCCGAGCAGGTCGCTCTTGTTGCCACGCGGCGGCAGATCGCCTTCACCACCACAAAACCGGTTGAAGGATTTGGCATCCACCATCCGAGCCGCCACGTCCACGATTTCCCACTCGCAACGTGCCCACTGATCGACGGCGGCCTGGGTTTGGGAGGCGGGTACAAACTCAATCAATCCCGAGCGCGGTCCCGCGAGAGCCTGCAACCAGGCAACGTTCGCAATGTTCTCGTGATCGACCGGCAAGATCGAAGGCAATCGTTCGGCGAGCAACGATTCCGTGCGACCACATGCGTGATGCGACACCGAGACCACCGCGTGCAGCGTCGTTAGTGCACCGCCGCGAAAGATTTGTTTGGAGTCATCGACGCGAATCGCGATCTTTCCGACGTTGACGGATTTCGCAATGTCACGAAAAGGGTCAGGCGCAAGTTGATCGACAGAAATGCCAATGCCATCCTGCGTGACGCTCGACGATGGTTCCTCGCGACGCCACGCAGTGGCCGCGACAACGAGCGGACCGAGCTTGGGTCCGTAACCGGCTTCGTCGATGGCGATCAACCACATCGTCGGTGACATCCTATGGGCGAGTGACCCGAGCCCGCTCGGGGGCTCACGTAGGCGCCCGGTTCGCTTTGACTCGTTTTCGAAACTGATCCCAGAGGACAACAAAGCTCGGGACGAGAACCGTGCGAACATAGAGCGTGTCGATCAACACGCCAAGGGCGAGAGCGAACCCGAGTTCCGTGATCCCACGAAGCGTAGTTTGCTGGGTCGCGGCCACCGGATCGCTCGACGGCCATAACAATTCGACCAACGGCGGCCACCACGCCGAGGACGTCATGGAGAAGAAGGTCGCTGCCATCACGATACCGCATGCGGTCACGATGCCACCGGTTCTCGCGACGGCGCGGCGGACGGCGGCGAGCGACCCGAGCCGCTTGCGTTCTTCCATGATTCGCGTCACGAGGTAGACGTTATAGTCCTGCCCCACGGCGACCAAAATCACAAAGAGGAACAGCGGCAGTTTCCAGTCCAGCCCGAGGAACTCGGGACCGTCGATCGCGCGGAAAAACCAATACGTCAAACCGAGCGTCGCGTAATAACTCAGCAGCACCGTCGCGATCAAATACAGCGAGAGAGCGAGCCGGCGGATCACGACAATCAGAACCGCGAGCACCGCGAGAATCACCGCAATTTTGATTCGCCGCGTGTCACGCAACGTCACCTCACGGAGGTCAACGATCGAAGCCGTCGTGCCGGTCGTGAACAACTGCCAGTGCGTTCCCGTTTGAGCCTGCACTTGATCGAGCACCTTTTCGATTTCGCTGGAGACCAATTTCAATTTCGCGGCGGCATTTTGCGAAAACGGATCTTCTTGAACGATCGCGTCGAGCCGAATCAATCGCTGCGTGTAGGTCGGTTCGTTCGCGACAAAGTGCAATCGCGCGAGTCGGTGGTTTTGCAACGTGCGTCGACGCCACGCTTCTTTGCTGAGCAGGCCCATTTCGCGTTCGGGCGGGAAATCGCCGAGCGGATCACTCAACGAACGGACACGGCGGACGCCATCGAGTTTGTAAAGCCTGCGGATCAGTTTGTCGCTGGTCGTCGCGATCGCTTCATCGGATTGTTCCGTTTCAGCGAGTGCGAGGATCGAGATCGGCGCGAGTTCCCCGACACCGAAATTACGGTCGAGCAAATGCATGCCCTGGCGGCTGCCCGCCGAGTGGTGCAATTGGCCACTGAGATCGTAGGTGACGTCTTGCTCGTGATAAAAACCACCTGCGGCCGGAAGGATCAACAACAACCATCCGGCAGTCAATGTCCAGGCGGGATAACGCGTTAGCACGATCGCGGTCGCGTTCCACATCCGACTGCCCGACATCAAACTGCCTTTAGCCGACAGACCGCCCTTGGTCGACAGACTGCCGGTCGCGGATTCACCGCTGTTGATGTCACGGTTTGACAACAGAGCGACAACGGGACGTTCGGACTCTTCGACAATTGGTATCGGCCAGAACACCTTTGGACCGATCAAACGCAAACACGCCGGCGTCATCGTCATGCAAACGAGCAAACCGACACACAAACAGATCGCGATAATCGGACCGGTGTGGTGAAATTTCCCAAAATCAGCAAACCACAACATCCCCAGACCGACGATCGTGGTCAACGCGCTGCCGAGCAATGCACCGGAGACGTTCGCGAGAGCCCGTTCACAGGCGACCGGCCACGGATGGTTGGCGGCTTCCTCACGCAGACGGGAGATCAAGAACAAACAGTAATCCGTGCCGGCACCGAACAAGATCACCACAACAAAGATGCGACTCGTTGTGTAAACCTTCAGATCCAATCCCAACCAATCGACCGACCCGGCTAACCAAGTCAGCATCGTGACGACGGCGGTCGCGACCATCACCGCCACGGCGATCGAAGCCAGGGGAACAGCGACCAACAGGGGCGCCCGATAGACGACCGCGAGGATGATCAAAATCATCCCCACCGTGAACCATTCCGTGTACGTGATCGCGGAGCGGGCGGCGAGCAGGGTTTCGCCACCGATCGCAGCCGAACCGGTAATCTTGACTTTCAAATCTCGGGCTTGGCCGCGTTCCTCGGGAGCAAGGTACTCGAACTGATACTCGACGCATTGGTCGACGATTTCTCGCAACTGTTCCAGAAGCTCGATGTTTCCCGTCGCGGCCAATTCACTGGCCAATGTCAGGACGGCGATCCGAGATCGTGGCTTTCTCAATTGCCCACCGATCACGGATTCTTTCCAACTGTACACGTCGAGCAGAACGGTCCAGTCGTCGAGATCGCGTTCCAGAATCGGCAGGGCGGTCTTCATCACGTTCGGATCGAGGACGCGTGCCGATTCGAGATCTTGCTCGATCAGATCGGGGTCGGCGCACCGAGCGAGTGCCAACTGACCACGATCCCAATACGCGATGGCCAACCGAGGTTCGTACGCCGTTGGTTCTCGCTGAGGCACGCGATCATCGAGCAGTTGATAGAATTCCGCGTCGATTTCGATCGCTTGGTCAAACGCCTCGACCGCGACGCCGAGCCATCGCTGTGACGACTGTCGTTTGAACCGCTCGTTCTCATCGGGCAACACCGCCGACTCGATCGAGTTCGTCGAAACGGTAAACTCAGTCGCAACGTCGCCGGCCGATGTAGCCGCGATGACATCAGGGTCCGCATTCGAATCAGCGTCCTGATTCGGATTTCCGTCTGGACCGGCGTCCGCGTCGGGGCGAGTGTCAGGGTGTGGCAGGATGATTTTGGAGTCGTCGACTTCGCCACACGCGATTTCCTCCGAACGCATCCAGCAAACTTCGCCGAGTCGGTGATAGAGTCGACGGAGGATATCCAGGCCGAGCAACCGATCCTGTCGTGTCCATTGGTCGCTATCGCGGGCCAACGCGACCACCATTTGGCTGCGTGAACGAGTTCCCTTGAAGGCTTTGTCGAGCAAGCGGCCACCGGCGACACTGATGCGCGTGCTCGGCAGGTAGTCGAAGTCGCCGTCCAGGGCGACGGATTTCCAAGACGGCGCCATCGTCTTAGCGACCACGGCGAGCAACACCCACCCGATCAAAATGATTTTGGCGTGGGAGGTCACGCCGCGTGCGAATCGCATTGCGGGCTTAGTCACGGGATGACCGATCACGTGAACGTCCACGATCGTCGTTACGCGACCGAGATCGTTCTGAACGTGGCGGTTCTTCCGTTTTGGCACCGAACGCGGCCATCGCCTGTCGTAACATCTCGGGCGAAACGTCTCCTGAGAAACGCACGATCTCAATCTCGCCGCCGGGTTGTGCAGCCATGTCCAATTTTTCAATCATGGAAACAATGAGTTCTAAGAGGGATTCACCTTCCGCACTCACCAACAACGTGTTTCCGATTTCGTCGACACCGAGTGACAGTTTCCCATTAAAGGAGAAATCATTTCCCCCGCCGTCGCGACCACTTTCGGAATCCTCCAGACCGGATCCCTCACTGCGGTTGCTCGATCGCTGTTTGCCCCCTTGTCCTCCACCGCCCTTGGAGAACGTTTTGTCGTTGCTGCTGAGCAGATCGCGATAGGCGTCTTTCACCGTTTCGGCGATCTTTTCGGAACGACCATAACGGATGGTGACGAGTTTTGTGAACCGGCTACGCGTCGGATTGATCGGTTCGTCGACGTCCCAAAGTTCGATCAGCTCCTCGATCGTTTTCAACTGACCGTTGGTCGCCCCGGTGACGATGATGGTGCCGGTATCGGAATTCGGTAGAAATTTGAGTTTTCCGCCCTTGGCGAGCCCCGTCGGCCCGGTGTCGGAGGAGTCGTCATCCCCACCCCAGTACCACCGATAAAAGTTATCAGAGTCGTCATCTTTTTTATCATCTTCCTCTTCGAAGTACTCTTCGAGGTCGAGCGTCAGCAGGGTGACAGACGCATTCTTAACATGAAACACATGATACGGCCGCGTCGGGGGCTTCATATCGAGCATCAGGTTCTCAAGGGCATCGAGAGCCTTAGTGTCGTTGCTCGAAAGGATCAAATTGCCGTTCGCATCGAGCCGAATTTCCACCGGAGGCGACTGCCGCGAATCGCCGCGTCTCGTCATCGCCTGCGGAGGGTTCTCGGTCGCCGGTTGAGTGGAGGCGTTCTGCTGCATCGTCAAGGTAAACGGGTTGTCACTGCGTCCGGCCGATGCCTGTGCGTCGTGAGTTACCGAGTTTCGCTCCCGTGCAACGATTGGTTCTTCGGATCGCGGCCCCTCCTCCTCGTTTGATTCGCTCGGACCATCCTCTTCACCGTCACCTTCACCTGATGCCGAGGCGTCTACGTCCTCCGACTCTTCCGAATCGGGATCGTCACCCATGCCAGGTGCAGTGAATTCGCTCTCGTCAGGCAGTACCAATTCGGTGGACGACATTGAATTCCAACGTGCCTTCAGAGCTCGCAGATACTCGAGTGTTTCCGGAGTTGCCGAAGCTTCGATCACCCGCATCGTTTGGCCACTGCCACCGGGAGGCGGTAACTCACCGAGTTTGATTAGCAGTGATCGCACCTCTTCCATTTCCGATTCGTTGGCCCACAGCAAGACTTGACGATAGCTCGTGTTTGCAGCAACACGAAACTCGTCTTCGTCCTTTTTGTCGTCATTGTTGTTGCCGCCGAAGCCGTAATAGGAATACCGGCTTCGACTGCTACTGTCGTCGTCTTCCTTTTCTTGTCCCATCAAAAACGAAATCGATTCGGCAACCGCAGACGCCTCAAGCCGACGAAGCTGAAGAACCTCGAAACGTCGTTTGCCTCCGTCGAGTCGTTCGATCAACGATTTGATAATGAACCTGTCCGCGGCGGCACCGGAAACGATAACCGCGGAGTTATCTTTGTCGACACGAATGCGTGTCGTGGGCTCGAGAACGTTCATCTCCATCGCGATCTCGATCAGCTTTTCCGGATCGAGTGAAACGAGACGGAACACGTCCACCCGCGTGCTGGCATCGGCGAGGGATCGCAACGAACCACCGGGAACGTCAATGCGTTTGATGAACTCCGCCGCGATAGCAACACGATCGATTGGCGCGCGCACGAGGACCGAGTTCTGACGCACGTTCGCGACGATTGAAATTTCGACTTCGGGTTTCTGCTGCGGCGGCTTGCCACCGTTTTGTTGCTGCATCCGCTGCATCATTTGCATTTGCTCGCGCGTCATCGGTGTATTGTCTTTCTTTTCGACACCGAGGAACTCTTCGAGCAAACGTTTCGCCTCTTCGGCGGGGATGTGCCGCAAGCGGAACTCCGGCGCGAGCGCATCGCGACTGGCGACGTCACGTTCCTCGGTGAGCAACCGAGCGACCTGGCGAAGGTTCACGGCCGCGTCCATGGCTTCGATACGATTTGTTGTCGCCAAGGCTGTCAATTTGCCCGAACTACTGAGCATCGGTTTCAACTCTTCAGCCAACTTCTCGGCCGACAACCATCCCGCATCGAGCATCGTGCGAACGTAGGTGTGGTCGGGCAGTTTTTGGAGTTCCTCGACGCTGACCCGTCGGACCATGCCCGGGTTCACGTTGGACGTCTTCGTGATCGTGATCCCGCCTTCGAGCCGCAACATCGTGAAGCCACGGGCGAGCAAGTGGCGATTGATCAGGTCGGCGGTTTCGGAAACCGACAATCGTTCCGGGCTGACCAAGTTCACCGCGTCGCCGGGCAGTTCTTGCCAATCGATCGGTTGAGCCGATATGTCAGACAGCCATCCGATCAGGTCGATCCAACCTTGATTGCGAAACCGAAACGACACTTTGCCGTCTTCGCCAACGGTGGCTTTCAGTTCGGCTGGGTCGCCCTCGGGCAGATCGATCCCGTCACGACGAACGATTTTCGGGGTCGCGGAATCACCGTCCGGATTTCCCTTCTCGTCCCCTTTCTTTTCGTCGGGTTTCTCGCCGTCTTTTCCGGGCGGTCCCGAGGGACCGGGTGGCCTTTCCGCGGGCCGAGGGGCCATCGCGATTCGCACGGGCGCGGACCTCTGGCCGCCGTCGACAACGCCTTGGCCGACAGAGTCGTCACCGGCGATAGCGGGGGATTTGAAATCGAGGGTCAACGCGATCAACAGAAAAGAGCCTGCGATCGAGGTGATACGTGGGTGGGGAAATCGCACGGTTGAATCAGCCTGTGGCGAATGCAGCGGAGCCCAGCGAAGACTCCAAAGTAGGGGTGCGACCAGTATGACTGCTATCGCACCACAAAACAAACGCCAAATCGCCTGTACCGACGCCTGAGGGAAGATGCCCGGCTATTAAACGGGATCTGGCCGGGTTATCGGCGAGGTAGCCAACCTGCCACTGAGGGCTGTTTTTTCAGCCCGATTTCCGATTCACATCGAAGATCACGCTCACCCGTTTGCAAACGGGCGAAAAAGACCACGGCTTCGCCCTGCGGAATTCGGTCTTGCCACCGAATCGGGACGGTTGTCGCGAATCCGTTGCTGGCCGTCGCCAGGCTCGAGGTTTCCAACTGTCGCAATTGCTCGGTGCCGAAATCCCAGCGTCCGAGGTGGGCGTCCTCTCCCTTTTTGGTCGGATCGAGGGCGATCACGCTCAACTGAATTGGGCCCTTCGGCAACGGCCGAGTGGTGGCCGAGTCTGCCGGACGTAGTTTCTCGGTCGGGTCGTGGCTGCGTCCGAGCAGCGCGATCGGATGACCGTATTGATCGTCGGCACGAATAACGAGGTCAACGCCTTCGGTCTTCACCGCCGGGGTTGTTTTCCCAACCGTGATCGCTTGCTCAGCAGGGGCACCCGATGGGACGTCCGTCGAAAGCGTGGCTTCGGGCACGACTCGCACGTAGCTGGTCGTTGCGTCGATACGCACCTTCGACGGTTGCAGCACGATCTTGGGCGTCGATCCGGCAACCTGTCCGAGACCGCCGAGCATGCTCACGCCGGGAAGGTTAATTTTACCTGGTGGTCCATCCGGACGACCATTGGGAGTGTTCGGTGGCAACGGGATACCGGGTTCGATCGGGTCGACTTGCAAATCTGGCGTGCCGGGCGGTACCCGGCCTCCGGGTGCGGGCAGCAGTCCGGGGTCAGGCAATTCGAAACCGCCACCGGAATTCGGCGACGCGTCGGGACTAGGTGTGGGGATCGGCATCTGCAGACGCCCTTGGCTGGACGAGCCCGTTCCGCCGGAATTGCTCCCGCCTTGAAATTGCCCCGGATCCATCAATGTTCCGGGATCAACAAGCGTGCCCGGATCGACCAACTCACCGGGATCGACCAATTCGCCGGGATCGATCAGCGAATCCAGATCGGGCAACCCGTCATCTTCATCATCCGAATCGGTGTCATTTTTGTCTGGATCGGACGATTGCGAACGGTTTGAATCCGACTGATCGCGTGATTGCGAACCGGACGGGATATCTTCGGTTTGTGGATCTTTGAGTGGGCGTTGATCGTTCGATCCCGACGATTGCCCTCGATTGCGAAACGCATCGTCGGCTTCCAAATCGTCGAGCCCGTCGCTGAGATCGAATCGGTCCGAATCGACCGGGACATACCCCGGGTCGTAGTTCATCGAATTCGAATCCGTCGGATCAGGACAATCCTTCACCGCGGCCTTGGCGGATCGTTCTCGGCGGAGTTTGTCGATCAGAATTCGGTTTTCGTAATCGGCTTCGTAAAGCTGGTCCTCGAGCGTCCGCACTTCTCGTTGGAGCGTTTGACGGTAGAGGTCCTCTTGAGCCCTTCCCCGGCATCCGGTGAGGGCGACCGTCCCACAACTCACCAACGCCAACACACCCGTAACGGCATGCCGCGCACCGACCCACGAGAGCGGCTTATTACAAAAGCCGAACGTGCTGGTGGAGTCGGTCGAGTTGGATCGGACGGTTTTCAATGAATTGTTCGCGGAGGAGCCTGGAAAGATTCCACTTTGTCTCCGTGCGAACTATCAAATTTGAGCATCGCCTGTCAACGTGTTTCCCGCAATAGTCAAACACGCGTCAGACAGCGATCGGCGGCAATGAAACACTGTACAAAAACCAACGAACAGATACAGACTTCGCTGCGAGATGCCGGGCAACGTTCGCTTAACGCTGCCTCAGTCATGAACACGGTGCGATGCGAGTGGGATTCGCGCGTCACCTTGCGAGCGGGCTCTACGACCGCGGAACTTCAATGCCTCGCATCATCGCCCGAAGTTCTTCGTCGACCTGTTTGCCTTCGATTTCGGCTTCCGCAGTTAACGAAACCCGATGCCGTAGCACGGGCAGGGCGATTTGGATGACGTCGTCAGGTACCGCGAAATCACGTGACGAGAACGCGGCGAGCGTCCGGGCGGATTGCATCAACGAGATTCCCGCACGTGGCGACGCGCCGATATGAAAGCCCGGCCAATCGCGTGTCGCACGCACCAAAGAACTGATGTACGTCACGAGGCTGTCTTCGACCCGGACCTCGGCACATTTCGCGATCACCTTGGAAACCACCTCCGGTGTCGTCACGGGAACGATCTCGCTCTCGAGCCGTTTGCCGAAATCCAATTGCTGCGAATGCAGTTTCAAGATTTCGGTCTCTTCGATCGCCGACGGATAATCGACGTGCAGTTTGAACATGAACCGGTCCAACTGCGCTTCGGGCAAGTTGTACGTGCCCTCGCTTTCGAGTGGGTTCTGGGTCGCGAGGACTAAGAACGGACGTGGCACGGGGTGCGTCGTACCGTCAATCGTGACGCTGTACTCCTGCATGATTTCGAGCAGTGCCGCGTGCGTCTTCGCCGGCGAGCGGTTGATCTCGTCGGCGAGCAACAATTGCGTGAAGACGGGACCGGCGCGAAACCGGAACTCACTTTTCTGCATGTCGAACACGGGGGCGCCGGTAATGTCCGATGGCATCAAGTCGGCGGTGAACTGAATCCGCCCAAACTCACATCCGAGAATTCGCCCCAGCGTCCGAACAAACAAAGTCTTGCCGAGCCCAGGAACGGATTCGATCAAGACATGTCCGCCAGAGAATAACGCCGTCAACGTTCCGAGCACGAGTTCATCCTGCCCCACGTAAAGCTTGGCGACTTCCGCTTGAATCCTCTCAAAGAGACTTCCGATCGCTTGGAATTCCGGATTCACCGTCGGTGGGCTGGCGGCCTCGGTCGGCAAGACAGGCGGCAGAGACGATTCACTCAAGATTGAAAACTCGGGCTGGAGTAAAAACGGCGTGCGTCAATTCACGAGAAAGAATAACCGATCAACCGGTGTTGCGTCCCACCTGCAATCCATCGGGCGCAAATATTCTGCGTCCTCCATCGACCGGCAAACAGACGCCGGTGACAAAGGTGTTTTCACATAAGAACGCGACCGCATCGGCAACGTCTTGGCCGCAACCGATGCGACCGACCAACGTGCTGTCGGCGAGCGATTGAACCGTTTTCTCGTCAACGTCCGGCGTCAGCATAACGGGTCCAGGCTGAACGCAATTAACGCGAACGCGATGATGACGGGCGCCCAATTCGACCGCGAGTGAACGCGTCATCACCTCCACGGCCGCCTTACTGGGAAAGTACGCGGCATGATCGGCATACGGACGCTCGGTCGCCCAATCGCCAATGTTGATGATCGCGCCACCATGAGCCTGGTTCGCCATCACGCGGCCCGCCGCTCGCCCGCACAGCAATGATGCGACGGAGTTGATTTGAAAGTATCGCCGGATTTCGTCACCGGTGATTTCATCGAGCTTGGTCGGCATCCAAATCGCGGCGCTGTTGACCAAAATGTCCAGCCGACCGAAGTGAGCATTCGTTTGATCAACGATTCGGTCGCAGGTTTCGTCTTCTTCGAGCGAACCGGTGACAACAAACGCATCTCGGCCGAACTGTTGTCTCCACTGAGTGGCCGCTTCGTTGGCCGGTTCGGCGCTCGTGTTCGCGTGGAGCGCGACATGACAACCTCGCCGAGACAATTCCTCGGCGATACACCGCCCCACTCTCGCCGCACCGCTTCCGGTAACTAACGCGACCGGGGCGTCGGTGTCGAAGGTCGTCTGCAGACTCGTGCGTGCAACCGCCAAACTTTTCGGGATGGGTAAATTCGGCGGTAACGGGCTCAACGATCCAAGCTCACTTCTTCACACGATCCGGTAACCTCAAAACCGAGATCCGCGATCATGTCGTAGTCGGCTTGAGGTGCTTGGCCCTCGGTCGTGAGGTAGTCACCGACGAACAAACTGTTCGCCACGTACAACCCTTGAGGCTGCAACGAACGGAGGTGCAGTTCACGACCACCGGCAATTCGCAACTCACGATTCGGTGCGACGAAGCGGAACATCGCGAGTGCCTTCAAGGCGTCTTGGGCCGACATCGCGTCGGTGCCTTCGAGCGGCGTGCCGTCGATGGCGTTAAGAATGTTGACAGGAATCGATTGCACACCGAGATCCGCGAGGTCGAACGCCATCGCAACGATGTCTTCTTTCGATTCGCCCATCCCGATGATGCCACCGCTGCACATTTCCATGCCAGCGTCGCGAACATTGCGGAGCGTTTGAACGCGGTCGGCGTACGTGTGCGTCGTGCAAATTTTCTCGTAGTGCGTTTCGCTCGAGTTCAGATTGTGGTTCACACGGTCGACGCCGCATGCCTTCAAACGTGCGGCCTGTTCGGTGGACAGCAGCCCCAAACACGCGCAGATGTCCAAACCGTATTTCTGCTTGATTTCGGGAACGATCTCTTCGACGGCGGACATCTCGCGTTCGTTCGGTCCGCGGGCACTGATGACGAGGCAGTACGTTTTCGCACCTCGTTCGGCAGCGACGCGGGCCGCCTCCATCAGTTTGTCACGTTTGAGAATGTTGTATTTCGGTACGGGTGCGTCACTCACTTTCGATTGGCTGCAGTAGTGACAATCTTCGGCACACAAACCGCTCTTCGCGTTCATCAGAAAGTACAACTGAACGGAATTGCCGAAGTAATGATGCCGGATCCGGTAGCCGGCGGCCAAAATCGCAGGAACGTCCAAATCGGGTGCTTCGAGCATCGCTAACGCCTCCTCGCGAGTGATCGATCCGCCTGCGAGCACTCGATCAGCGAGCGCGTCGTAGGTTCCTGCGGGCGAAAACGTGGCGGTCGATGCGGTCGGAGATGCGACACTCATGAGAGGGGTCTGTCGTGCGAGCGAAGAGAAACAGATGTGCTGACCGTTTTCGTTGAAAACCCGCCAGCACCACGTTCATTTATCGTTGTCGAACGCCCGCTCGTCGGCAAGAGGGGCGGGCGAAGTCGCCGTGCGCCAAGTCGACGCAGCCTCCTCGGCCGGAGACACCACTCCCGCGAGCAACAGCCCGGCGACAATGGAAACCGCGGTCAACATCATGTTCGCTATCAATCGGACGCCGCCGGGAAAGTCGTCCCCGATCATCATCGCCGACATTCCGAAAAACCCCAAACTGCCCGGCACCAACAGCAATAAACCGGGCATCAACATGATCGCCGACGGAAGCCCTTTCCACCGGGCAAACAGATTGCTCGAAACGCCCACAATCAACGCCGCGACCGCAACCGCCCCGAACGGCCCCAATATTTCGCTCGCTCCGCGGAGTGAGACAAACGCGATCACCGTTGATAACAAAATCCAAAACCCGTCGAGGATGCGTCCTCGAAACAGAATCCCGAACGCCACCGTGATCGGCAGCAGGACGAGCGAAGAACGAATCATGTCAGGCGGAACCGGCAACGACGACGCGGGCACGTTGATCAACGTCGTGATGAAACCATTGCCCATCACCACCCCGAAGATCATCGTTAACAACGTCGTCATTGCTCCGGCGAACCGAGCCGAACCGGAGGCGAGGTTCTGCGTCGCGAGTTCGTTGACACTGACGGTCAATTGCAAACCAGGCAACAGAACCACCAACGCCGACGTGACCGTCAAAACGACACTGCCCCCAGGGAAGAACGCGTGGATGGCCCCTGCGAAAATCATCGCAATGAACCCCGCGACCACATTCACCAAGTGAGCGGGGAAGTTACATCGCAACAGAATCGACACCACGATTCCGACGATCGATCCGACAAACGCAGCGGAAACCTGCACGATCTCGTTGCCACCGATCAAAACCGCAATCGTCGATCCCGCCAAACCGAACGCAACAATGTTCAGCCACATCGGGTACTCGTCATTGCAATGCTCGATGTCTTGAAGGCGTCGCCATGCTTCAGTAATCGAAAGCGACTCCTCATCAATCTCGCGCTGTAACTCGTACAACCGCGCGTACTTCGCCAGGTTGACGTCGACCGGGTAAACACGAATCAGCCGCGTCGATTCGGGGCGGGATTCAAACGTGACGAAGATCGCCGTCGGCGTCGAAAAGAACGCAGCGGGATTGCCGAGCGACCGGGCGACCGTCTCCATACGTTGATCGAGTTCATAGGCGGGCGAACCACTCGCATGCAGATTGCGAGCCAGTTCGATAATGAACGTGCTAGTGGATTGATCGTCGATCGGTTGGCGCCTCGAGAAATGTCGCGTTAAAGAAATACGATTGGCGAAGCGGACGACGCCATGAGTGGTGATAACGTGTTGACGGAAAAAGTCTCGCACCTCGCCCGCTTCCAAAATCGACAACGCGAACGAATTACCGGTAATTCGCCACCGACTAAATTCAGCGACGTGCCGTTCAACTGCGTCGTGTAGATCACCGAGCGTACAGCAGAACTCGTCGTTTGCCGAGTGTCATGGCGGGCCGTTGATGCCTTCGAACTTGGCCGATCCACCGAATCAATGCGAGAGCGTTTCCATTTTTTGTCGTAGCCGCCATCACTCAACGGTGGAGCACGTTCAGGTGAACGTAGCGACCGTTGAACACCTACGACAATTGCCGAAACGCTCTCGTGGCAGCTACCTACGCCAGCGTGAGGTCCACCGCCGGGTGACGGTGGCTACGGCCGCGTAGAAACGCGTTAGTTTCGATAATCGCGATGACACGTCGTGCACGAAGTCTCGAGCTTTTCCATCAAGACATCCGCATCCTGCACTCGGTTCGCTTTCAACGACTCATGCAACTCGACCGAGACCTTACTCGACGCTTCCATCCGTTGCCGCAGTTGCCACTCCGCCGTTTTCGGCAGATGACGGTTTGACTCATGCAGCCCTTCCCGAACCAACAACGCGATTTGAACCGGATCCAAATCGGGATGCGTTTGCGGTGCGGTCCAACCTGCGTTTTTGCACAAGAGGAGACGTTCCATCGCGAGTCCCGAGTTCGCCATCGCGGTCACAAAACTATCCACTGGAGCCACCGAAACGAGCTCGGGAAGTTCGACGTCTTCGGCGGGCGGCGAGTAAGCGGCGACATCTCGCCAAAGCCCCGCGTAATTTTTGCTGGTACCGGCACGGCGTAGGATTTCGGTTCCTGCATCGTTATCCGCATGACCGCCCGCGATGCAGGCGATCGCAGCGGCAGCGGGCCCGCGATGATGACCGTGGTGACAGTGCACGTAGATCGGCCCCTGAATCTCTCGCATTAATCGAGCGAGCGAGAGCCCCGCGTTCGGATCCACACCGTCGTATCCGATCGGGATATGAATGTAGCGAAGCCCGTGTGCCTCCGCGGCCGCGACGTCTGGGATCGCACCGTCGACACTGACCACGGTTCGAATCCCCATCGCGGCGAGCGACTCGAAATGGGTTTCACCTTCGGGTTCGGCTCCGCAGTAGATGCCGCCCGGTAATGAAAGCAGGTTTTGGGGGACGTTCCCCTTGGCGGTTGGATCCTGAGGCGACTCGGCGGCAACGAAACCTCCGCCGACGAGAACGATGAGAGCGGCGATCGGGAACAGTCCACTGCGAATCATCATCACCTGCCACTTCGCCTCACATACCTCACCATCGGTCGGCGGTATGCCGGGATCACTTGAGAAGAGTCGCACACGCTTTCGCGTGAGATCCACCATTCTTACATTTCGGCGGAGGCAGCCGGTTCGTCAATTTTTGGTTCAAACGACGGCGACGTCATTTTGCTGTCGCTCAGCGTGAAAATCACGAACAGTCCCACAAACACGAACGACGACAGGAAAACGATGATGTTAAAGGGCTTGTCGTAGATCAAGTGCATGAAGATGCCCGCCACCAAACAGGCCTTCACCGTTGCGATTCCCATCACGACCGCGATATCAAAACTGCCCAGATCGAGGCTCGCCTGAGCAACCGTGATAATGGTCAAGATAACCAGCGCGAAAAACACACCGAACAATACCGGCAGTGGCATCGGGTGGGCGAAATCGGTTCCGTCGTCTGAATGTCCGTGAGCAGCCATGAGCGCGTTCTGAAATGGAAAAGAAAGGTGGTGGGTAGTGTCAAAAAAACTCGACCGCGTCGAGCCCGTCCGCTATCGGATCAAGTACAGGAGCGGGAACAGGTAGATCCAAATCAAGTCGACCAAGTGCCAGTAAAGACCGACATAATCGACGGGGCCGAAGTACTGACGGTTGAAGTCATGGCGAATCGCACGAATCAGCAACCACACCAACACGCCGATACCCGCGAGAATGTGAATCGCGTGCACGCCCGTCATGCAGTAGTAGATGCCGAAGAACACGCCGGCCTGGCGTTTTGTCTGGACGTCTTTCTCGACCGTGGCGATGCCCATATCGGCTTCGACACCCGGAGGCACGACCTGACCGCTCGCCATGGCGGTTTGAGCCTGTTTGGCTTCGAGCATGGCCTTCGCACCCGTGTTCAAATCGCTTTCAGCGAGCAATTCCATCGCGACGTCGTCGCTCTCGACATCGAGTGCCGGGGCGGCCGCGTGAGTTTCCGCAGCATGAGCGTCCTCCGCGTGTTCATGATCCGCGTGCCCGTGTCCAGCATCAGCAGCACCATGGTCGCCATCGACGTGAGCGACGGTGTGTTCACCGCCCCCGCTTTCGAGAACCATGCCCAACCCGACGCCACCGAAGAAGCTGAGGCAAACAACGAGCAACGGCTTGGCACATGCGTATTGGAATTTGTTATCAGTTACCTTCGCCCAAACCAACCACGCGAACACACCGATCAGCAGCAACGCGAACGGGGCACACAGATAGTAAAGGCTGTGCGTGAGGAAGTAGGCCGTGCTCTCACTAAAGCCGTGTTGATCGACAATCTGCTGAGCCGTCGGGTGCGGGTTGGCTTCGTCATAGAAGTACGATCCTGGTGGCAAGAGCCCCATGCCCCATTTGTGCGAATACTCGATCGATTTCACGCCGAGGAAGACCATCGCACAGGAAAGCGTACTGGCGATCATCACGACGAGCTTCTTGTACTCTTCGGTTTGGGCACATCGAACGGCCCACGCCATCGTCAATGAACTGAACAGCAGCACCCCAGTGTTGATCGCACCGAGTTTGGTGTTTAGGAATTGGCTGCACCCCTCGAACACTTCGGGTCGCAACATGCGGAACATTGCGTAGGCACAGAACATGCCGCTGAAGAACAGAATTTCTGTCGTCAGGAACAACCAAATCCCCAGCTTGCCGCTGTCAAATTGTTGTTCGGGCGTGTCGAAATGGTGAGCCAGCCACGCGGGATGGTCATGGTCGTGACCATGTTCGTCGTGCGTTTCCGATTCGGAGGAGTGGGAGTCGATCGTTGCCATGTGCCGAAAACCGTTCGCTGATGAACCGCCCGCGATGAGGGCGACCACGCATGAATGTGTCGAAGTGAAAAGTAAACTAACTAGCGGGGCGACCCATGTCGCCCGGTTCCGGAACGTGGAGTGGGCAACCGCCCGCCACCACGTTCATAATCAATAACTCGTTCGCCGAGGCTTCCCTAGTGATGAGCCGGGACTTCCGCCGGCTGCTCTTCGGGAACCAACTTACGTTCAGGTTCAGTAGAGATGTATTTCTCTTCCTGCGAATCCCACTCGATGTTGTGGAAATCATATGGATCGCCCACAACCGGTGGACGTTCAAAGTTGTAATACGGTGGAGGACTGGTGCAGGCCCATTCGAGCGTTGCTCCACCCCATGGGTTTGCTGGTGCCCGTCGTCCCTTTGCCAGCGACGCCATCAAAACGATAAACGCGTACAGCAATCCACATCCGAGCAACAAGGCACCATAGGTGCTCATTTGATGCAGGAATGCGAACTCGGGATCGTAGGTCGCGTAACGACGTGGCATCCCGCGGCTGCCCAATACGAACTGTGGCAGGAACGTGCCGTTGAATCCAAGGAAGACCAACAGGGACGCGATGCGGCCGTGGAATTCGTTGTACATCTTGCCGACCATCTTCGGCCACCAGTGGAACACGCCACCCAAGAACGCGATCAACGTTCCGCCGACCATCACGTAGTGGAAGTGGGCAACAACAAAGTACGTGTCGTGCAGGTGCAAGTCCGTCGCGAGGGTTCCGAGGAACAACCCTGTCAAACCACCGATCGTGAACAAGAAAATGAACGAGATCGCGTAGCACATCGGGGTCGTCAAACTGATCGAACCCTTGTACATCGTCGCGAGCCAGTTAAACACCTTGATCGCCGACGGTACCGAAACGGTAAACGTCAATGCCGAGAAGATGATTGTGGTCAACGAGCTCATGCCCGATGTGAACATGTGGTGTCCCCAGACCAGGAAGCCCAGCAGGGCGATCGCGATCGAGGAGTAAGCGATGAAGCGATATCCGAAGATGTGCTTGTGACTGTGAACACTGATCAATTCACTGATGATACCGAACGCCGGCAAAATCATGATGTAAACAGCGGGGTGGCTGTAGAACCAGAAGAAGTGCTGGTACGTGACCGGGTCACCGTTGAATTCAGGATCAAAAATCCCGACGTGCATCGTGCGTTCTGCGATCAGCAACAACAACGTGATACCAAGAACGGGTGTTGCCAAAACTTGGATGATGCTCGTCGCATAGGTCGCCCACAGGAACAATGGCATCTTGAACCAGGTCATCCCTGGCGGACGCATCGTGTTGATCGTGACGATGAAGTTCAAACCGGTAAAAATCGAACTGAACCCGAGGATAAACGCACCCAGGGTGGCGAGGATCACCGACGTGTCCGTCGTTGTGCTGTAAGGCGTGTAGAACGTCCATCCCGTATCCAGACCGCTGCTGAACAGAGCCGAAACGAAGAAGATCGCTCCAAAACACCACAGATAGAAACTGCTCAAGTTCAATCGCGGGAACGCGACGTCCTTCGCCCCCAGCATCACCGGAACAAGAAAGTTGCCCAATGCCGCCGGGATACTCGGGATGATGAACAGGAACACCATGATCGCACCGTGAAGGGTGAAGACCTGGTTGTAGATATTGTTCGCTTCCGCACCCGTGAACATCCAACCTTCAGGATCGAGCAGGTGAAGGCGAATCGCCAACGCGAGCAGACCACCGACGGCGAACGCGGTCATCACACCGACCAAGTACATCAATCCGATGCGTTTGTGATCGAGCGTGAAGATCCAACTCAGGATGCCTGAGGAATTGGTGAGGTAGTTTTCGCGATCAGTCGGATAGCCGGGGTCGCGGCTGGTGATGGCGGTGGACATGATTGGAGTGTCCTCTTGGAAGACGATCGAAATTGATTTGGGATGGAATGGTCGGTGGTCTGCGTCTGCTCTTCGATGGCAAACGCGGCCAAACCGAATGTCTATTCAGCCGCAGGTGCGGCAGTGTTGGAACTGATTGATTTCAGGTAAGCGATGATCGACTCGATGTCGTCGTCACTGAGTTGACCTTTGTAGCTCGGCATCACGGGTTGGTAGCCGGCGACCACTTTGGCTTTCGGAGCAATGATTGACTCGCGAATGTAGTTGTCATCGACAACGACGTTGTCACCCGATGCCAACGCGTGCTGCGAAGCATAGACGTCTTTGAATGACGGGCCGACCAGTTTGCTGCCGTCGTTGGAGTGACACCCTGAGCAACCGCGACGGTTGTACAACAACTGTCCCCATTCGGCGGGCGTTTGGTCTTCCGGACGTGAACTGTTGGCTTTGATCCACGCGTCGAGTTCTTCTTGCGTTTCGTGCACGACGACCGCAGTCTGCATTTCCGAGTGGTTGGTTCCGCAGTACTCGGCACAGTAAAGGTCAAAGAACGTGTATCCGTCGGGCGTGAACTGATACTTGTCATAGTCCCATCCGTCGCTGCCTTCGCTCTGTTTTTTGGCCTTCGCGAGTTCCTCGTCGGAAACCTTTTCACTGGCAACGGTCGGTTTGAACCACATGTAGTTGTAACGACCGGGCACGATGTCTTTCTTGGCCCGGAACGCGGGGATGTACAGACTGTGAATGACGTCCGTGCTCCGCATCGAGAGTTTGGTCGGCTCGTCTTTGACGATGTGCAGTTCAGGGTGGAAAGTGCCGCTGCCGTAGTCCATCGTCCAACCCCATTTGAAGGCCTGAACGCCGACGTCGTAGGAGCCTTCCGGAGGCGTCCGCATGTCGAGGTACGAGATCGAACCTTGGACGAACATCCACACGAGCAAGACCGAAGGTCCGATCGACCATGCGAGTTCGAGCGGTGTGTTGTGCGTGACTTGGCTTTCCGCCTTGGTGCCCTTCTTCTTGGTGTACTTGAACATCGTCCACACCATGAACGCCATCATCGGAACGAAGAAAGCGATGCAGATGTAGAGGATGAAGTCGTATACCCAGTCGACTTCGCTCGCGAAGGAGGAAGCCTGTTTGGGGAACCAGAAACTATCTTCGACGTCTGCGAGAAACGGCATCGGTCGCGTCAAGTTGGTAAGTGCCGGGATCATAGTCGTGCAGGCCGAAGTGGCGTGAAAAAGGGATATGTTGAGGACTGAAGTATTTCGGTTGATTTGACAACCGGTGGCGATTCGATCGCCACACGGTGGTGTCTGTTTTGATCGTCGGGTTTAACCACCGAACCATTGGGTCGGTTTCAACGGAGCGGTGCCGTCGGCGGTCGGAGCGACGTGTTCGGTAGGTCGGTTCTTTTCGCGGCGAAGCGGGTTGCCTTTGCGGCCGAGCCAGTAGGGCAACAGGGCGAGGCCGAGTAACCCGATGGTGATCGCACCGCCCAAACGCATGATCTTCCACGCCTCGGGGACGTAACTACCCGCAGTGGGATCGAACGTGTAACACAGCATCACGAATTGATCGATATAACTGCCGACTTCCCCCTGACCGGCCTCGACCAGGGCGAGTTTCATTTGGTCCGGTGGGAATGCAACGCCGAGTGAATATCGCGTGATCACCCCGTCAGGAGTCAAAAACGCGAGCATCGCCGGGTGAGCGTACTCCCCCGTCGCTTCGTTGTAATTGTACGAAAATCCGACTTCGGTGGCTAACTGATCGATGACGTTTTGACTCGTGCGACAAAATGCCCACCCCTTCTGAGCGTTAGGGTGCGACGGGACTTGCTCGACGTAACGGGCCTGCGTTTCCTGCAGTCGCTCGTTCGTTTCGGTCGGGTCGATGCTGATACTGATGCAGCGGAAATCGTCACCGATCTTCAAATCGCCCTTCTCAAGGGACTGCGCCAATTGGTTCAGCTGCACATTGCACAACATCGGACAATTGCTGTAATTCAGCGTCAAAATCAGCGGATGCTCACCATCGAGGTAATCACCGAGGGTCACGTGGTCGCCGACTGAATTGATCAGCGGCAAATCCTTGGTGACTTGATCGCCAAGATTTTGCTTCACCGTCACGTCCCGAACTTCGCGCGGCACGCGGTCGTTGAGCAACACCTCCGCTGAGCCGTCCTGCATCACGCCCGTGTTCGGCTGGGCCGAAACCGTCGCCGTTGCCCCCATCGCAGCAACCAGCACGAAGCTCACGAAAAGGCGGATGCCTACGTGGATCGTTGATCGATACGGTGTGGAAGGGAACATGATCGGATGCTGAGACAGCGAGTGTTAGGAAATCGGTTGCGAAGGAACGGTTAGGTTCGCGTGATCTTCATTTTGATGTTCTTCAGCTTCGGCGGCCATCCTTTTCATCGCATCGCCAACCGGGATCCGGATATTTCCGGTATCGGGATCGACTCCGTAGGTGGCGATTTCTTCAGCCTGCTGCGAAAGAACGTGGTTCGAACGCGTGTAACGGGCGTCTTGGATCTTTTGCGTGTCGACCAAATCGGCCAACGCAAAATAAACGACTTGCACCGCTAACACGGTAACCGCAGTAACCACGATCGAGATCACGCTGATCGTCGCGATTCGTTTGCCATTGAGATCGTCGTAGGCAGCCATGGGAGATTCTAAGAAGGGGGAAAATGAACAGGTGACGAAATAACGCGAACGTTAGGAAAGCGAGGCAAGGCAGCTCAGATGTTCTCGAACGCGAGCGACTCGCCCAAACGAGGGTCTCGAACGGGGATCAATCGAGTTCCCGATCCCACGACGATCACCAAACCGAGCATCAAGGCGACCATCCCGATCACGCACAGCAGTGACGAGATCACGCCAACGACTCCGCCCGCACCGAGATTTGCCTCCGGCATGATCGCCCAGTACAAATCGACGAAGTGCATGACGAGGATGTACAGCGACCAGGCGGCGACAGCCCAAGGACGTCGACGGACGTGGCGGCTCATGATGCCGAGGAACGGCAACCCCCAGTGCAGCACCATCAGGGCGATCGCGATCGGCCCAAAAGTATCAGAGAAACCAGGATATCGACCGGCGAACCAGTGCGTTTCTTCCGGAATGTTGGCGTACCAAATCAGCATGTACTGGCTGAACGCGATGTAACCCCAGAAACAAATGAACCCGAAGATCAGTTTGCCCAGGTCGTGGTAGTGTTCGATGGTGACTTCGTCGCGAATCGCACCTTGTTTCTGCAAAACGAAGCTCAACAACGCAATTGCGCAGTGCGCCGACAAAATGCTGCCGGTGAAGATGTAGACGCCGAACATGGTGGAGAACCACATCGGTGCCAAACTCATCACCCAGTCAAACGCGGCGAAGGCGGTGCAGAACGAAAACAGAATCACGGCAGGTCCACTGCGAGCCTGCATCGATTCGGTCAACGTGACCTCACCGGTCTCGTCCTGACGTTGGCTCTTGGAATAGTACCACCACGCGGTTGCACACCAGATGCCGAAGTACAGCAGCGCGCGGAACGTGAACCACTGTGGGTTGAGCCAGCGAATTTTCTCGGCCCAAACTGCGGCGGGAACGCCATGCTCGGCTTGGTAGCCCGGGTCCGTCCACGAGTACAACGAACCGTTCCACACCGAAAAGGCGATCGGGAGAAACATTAACGCCAGAGGCAACAACATCACCATCATCAACTCGGCAACCCGGCGAACCACCACACTCCAACCCGCACGAGCGAGGTGCTGGATCAGAACGAAGAACAGCGAGCCGAGAGCAATCGTGAAGGCATACATGTACGCAGTCAGGTAAGCCGACATGCCGAATTTGCCGCCCAGCGACGTGGTTCCCAAGAACGCACCGCCGACCAACGCGATCAGACCGCCGATACACAACGGGAGAGACATACCCGACAGCAACGCTGGCATGGTGAACGCCGGATCGTCAGCGGGCTTTGGAGCGACTGCTTGATGGTGAGACATGAGAGGAATAAGGGCTGAGTACTGAGGGCTGAGTGAATAAATCGGATGGCGGAATTAGGTCGCGGTCTTTTGAGCTTTCGCTGCCTCTTCCGCGGCTGCCTTTTCGAGTTCGGCTTTGACCTCGGATTGTTTCTTTTCGATCGCTTCGCGTTGTGACGCAGGCACCTCTTCGAGCGACGCGTTTTGGCTAGCCTGCAACGCTCGCACGTAAGACACGATTGCCCAACGATCTTTGGCTCGGATCTGCGCGGCGTAACCAGGCATCTTGCGAACGCCATTGCTGATCGTGCCGAACAGCTTTCCGTCTGGGTAAACGTCTTGGTACAGCGTCGCGTCATGCAGGTTCGATGGCGGTGTCCAAGTCGTTGCCAGAATCCGCTGAGCACGCTGGTTCACCAACCCGTTCCCACGGCCGTTCATGCCGTGACACACCGAGCAATAGATATTGAATTGCTGCTGGCCTCGCTGGAGAACAGCGGCATCGATCGCGAGCGGGTTATCGGTCAACCAAGGCGTCGTGTCGACGGTCGGTCCAGATGCGGGTGCCAACGCGGTCGGGGCTTCAGGCTTTGACGCTTCGGCTTCGGGCTCTTCGGTTTTTGCCTCGGCAACGGGCTCTTCTTCGCTAGGCCCCTCTGCGGCGGGCTCTTCCGCGGGAGTTTCCTCGGCCGTCATTTCTTCCTCGGCAGGCTCTTCCGCAGCAGGCTCTTCTTCCGCGGGAGTCTCCTCGGTCGATTCGGTTTCTTCGGCAGCCGGTTCTTCTTCTGCCGGAGCCTCGGCTTCTTCGGTCATTTCCGCTTCGGGCTCTTCGGCTGCTGGTTCTTCAGAGGCCGGTTCGTCTGCGGAAGGCTCGTCCGTGGAAGGTTCGTCTGCTTGCACTTCTTCGGTCGTTTCTTCGACAACTTCCTTCACCGCTTCTTCTTCGCCGGCTACTTCGCCATCGGCTTCAACGACTTCCGTATCCGACTGCATCATCGCGACGAGTTGACGGGCCCGTGGGGCGTCGACTTGAGCAAGTTTTTCCATATCGATTCCGGTTTGGAAATCGACGTCCCAATCCAATCCGCCACGGCTAACCGTGCCAGGCACGTCGGGACGCATCGCACGACCGTCGGCGAACAGCGTCGAGATCTGCTGCGCGTCTTTGGCGGGCGAGAAGTCCATGTCGGGGAAGATATGGAATCGCGGCGAACTGCTCTTGGTCACTCGCATGCGAGCCACAACGAGAGCCGGGATCATCGAGAAAGCGATCACGACGGCGATCGCGATCAACAGGAAACTCGGGATCTTTTTCGGTGAATCGTCTTCGACAACGGGCTCGATGTAAGCACCACCGAGGTCACCGAGCAGAGCTTTCGCGCCCTCTTCGTTGAACCGTTTGTCTTTCGCATCGAGATACAAGAAGAACGTGTCGTCGGTCGCCCGGTCGAACCGTGGGCTGGTGAACATCGGGTTGCTGAAACGTGGCAATCCGTTGAGGGCCCACATTCCGAAGAACGTTCCGAACGAAGCAAACAGAATCGTCAGTTCGAACGAGACCGGAATGAACGCTGGCAACGAAATGTAAGGTTTGCCCGAGATGATGTATTGGTAATCAATCCCGTTCATCCAGATCTGCATCGTCAACGCGGTGCAGGTTCCGATGGCTCCTGCGGTCAACGCGATCCAAGGCAAAACGGTCGGTTTGATGCCGAGCGCCTTGTCGATCCCGTGGACGGGAAACGGCGTGAACGCGTCCGCCTTCGTGTATCCGGCATCGCGAACCCGTTCGCACGCGGCGAGCAACGAATCGACGTCGGAGAACTCCGCAACCACGCCATGCACGGTGTTCCCGTCGGCGACTGTCTTGGGAGCTGGTTTGGTTTCACTCATCAGAGAGACCGTTATGAAAAAATACGAATGTCAGAAATCAAATGTGAATCGAGAAGCACGAGCGAATCGCTCGAACCTTAGTGGCCGTCTTTGTGGGCCATGTGGAGTTCTTTCGCGAGCGTCGCTTTCGTTTCGGCCATGTTGACGATCGGCATCAATCGGCAGAACAACAGGAACAGGGTGAAGAACAACCCGAACGATCCGATCAACATCGCCCAGTCGACCCAGGTCGGCTCGAAGTAGGCCCAAGCACTCGGCAAGTAATCTCGCGACAAACTCGTCACCGTGATCACGAATCGTTCGAACCACATTCCGATGTTCACGAAGATCGAGACGACGAACATGATCCAAGGCGTCGTTCGAGCCTTCTTCCACCAGAAGATATTTGGCGAGATCACGTTACACGTGATCATCGTCCAGTACGCCCACCAATATGGCCCCATGGCTCGGTTGATGAACGCGAACTTCTCTTCGGTGACCTGACCGTACCACGCGATGAAGAATTCAGTCCCGTACGCCAAACCGACAATCATGCCGGTCGTCAGGATGATCTTGCACATGTTTTCGAGGTGCCGGATCGTGATCAGTTTTTCAATACTGAAGATCGCTCGGGCGGGAACCATCAGCGTGATCACCATCGCGAAACCGGAGAAAATAGCACCGGCAACGAAGTAAGGCGGGAAGATCGTCGTGTGCCAGCCGGGAACTTGCGAGACCGCGAAGTCAAACGAAACGATCGTGTGCACCGACAAAACCAGCGGAGCGGCGAATGCGGCGAGCAACGCGTACGCTTTCTCGTATCGCATCCAGTGGCGTGACGAACCGCTCCAACCGAGCGACAAGACACCGTAGACGGCGCGACGGAACGGGTTTTTACTGCGGTCACGGAACGTCGCCAAATCGGGCACCATCCCCATGTACCAGAACAACAACGATACCGTCGCGTAGGTACTGACCGCAAAAACGTCCCACAACAATGGACTGCGGAACTGTGGCCACATCCACAAATTCAAACTCGGATACGGAGCCAACCAGAACGCGAGCCACGCACGACCGACGTGGATGCCGGGGAACGTACCCGCACAAACAACCGCAAAAATCGTCATCGCCTCGGCCGTCCGGTTGATACTCGTTCGCCATTCTTGGCGGAACAAATACAAAATCGCACTAATCAACGTTCCCGCGTGACCGATACCGACCCAGAACACGAAGTTCACAATCGGCCAGCCCCAGAACACAGGGTTCCGGTTACCCCAAACACCGACACCGGTGTAGAAGAGATACGCGATACACAGCCCCAACATCGTGGCCAAGTGAACGGCCACAAGGAAACTGATCACCCACAGCTTCGACGGCGGGTTCTCGGCAATCTTGCAAACCGCTTCGGTGATCGAATGATAACTCGATTCGCCGAGCACGAGCGGGGCGCGTGTGCCGGGGCGTTCGACCGAATTGTCCAGACCGTTGGGAACTGCGAGCGACATGGAACGAAGTGGGAAATTAGAAGTGAGAAAAATGAAAAAACTGAGGGCGAGACCGCCGGATCAAACGATCGGCAATTGGAATTTGCCGCGGATGCGACGCGAATGCTTTTCGCCTTCGTCATGACCGTGGTCATCACTACCGTGAGCGTCATGGCCGTCTTCATGACCGTGGTCGTCGTGACCATGATCGCCATGACCTTCGTCGCCATGCCCACCATGACCGTGATGCGGTGCTTCCAACGTGGTCAAGTCGACCAACTGGGCCCGCGTCATCAGCGAGATTGGGGTGTTACGAATGCGTGACAAGTAAGTCGTTCGCGGCTTGACGTTGAGTTGGCCGAGCATGCCGTAGGTTCGAACGTCGGCTTTGGCCTTGGATACACGCGAGTTCGGATCGGCAACGTTTCCGAATTCGATCGCACCGGTTGGGCAGGCGGCCTGACATGCGGTGATGATCTCGCCGTCGGCAACCGGTCGACCGCCGTCTTTGCGAGCGTTGATCTTTGCCCTCTCGACACGTTGCACGCAGTAGGTGCATTTCTCCATCACACCACGACCGCGAACGGTGACTTCCGGGTTGAGAACGAGAGCCTGCAGTTTGCGGCTCGCCGATTCGATCGTCCCTGGATACGCGTCGATACCGTAGCCGACACCCACATCTTCGTTGTAGTTGAAGTAGTTGAACCGGCGAACTTTGTACGGACAGTTGTTCGCACAGTACCGAGTACCGATACAGCGGTTGTAGGCCATCGCGTTGATGCCTTCATCGGTGTGCACGGTCGCGGCAACCGGGCATACCTGTTCACACGGTGCCGTTTCGCAGTGCATGCATGCGACGGGCTCTTGCACGATGTCGGCGTTGTCTTCGTCGCCTTGGAAATAGCGGTCAATCCGCAACCAGTGCATTTCGCGACTGTTGCCGACTTGTTCTTTCCCAACGATCGGCACGTTGTTTTCGCTCTGGCAAGCGATCACGCATCCGTTGCAACCGAGGCACTTGGTCAAGTCGATCGACATGCCCCACTGAGGCAACTCTTCACGTGACTCTTCGATCGCCGCGATCGGCTCTTGCCACAACGACCCGTCGATCCCGACTTCAGGAACGTGAGGCCCCTTGGATTCAGTGAACTGAGGCAATTTCTTGAGCAGTTCGGTCGTGCCCTCGCGGATCAGCATGAAGCTACGTGCTTCGGCTTCATCCCGGCCGAGTTCGTCGATCGCCCAGTGATCTTGGGTCGTGCACAACTCGTACTCGCTGAGCCGTGGACGGGCTTCGACGGGAGCGAGCATCATCATCGAATCGGTCGTGCGGATCGGTGAAACGTCAACACCGACGGTCGGCACGTCCTCTTCCGGCATTCCGCCGACCATGCCGACACGTTTGCGACCGTAACCGATCGCGACGCTGACAACGCCAGGGGCAACTCCGGGAATTTCAAAAACGGGCAACTCGACCGTTGTGTCGCCGCGACGCAGGGCGACCATCAGTCCGTGTTTGGTGCCAAGAGCCTTTGCCGAACGCGGGCTCATGATGGCCGCGTTGTCCCAAGTCAGTTTGGTTACCGCTTGTGGCATTTCCTGCAACCAACCGATGTTGGCGAAACGACCGTCGTAGAGTGATTCCGAAGGCGTGAAGATCACTTCAAAGCGATCGCGGAACGACTCATCGTCGTAATCGAGGGCCACGGTCGGCGATTCGGCGGGCAGATCGACCGAGGTGCTTTTGGGCTCGAGCGATTGAACATCGACGACCAAGTCATCTGCGTATCCGTCGTGCAGCAACTTGCGCCACTGGCGGTCGCTGATTGCTGACCCGGTCACGCTGTTTGCGGTTTGGCGAACGAGTTGCTCGCCGTCGGTGACGGTTTCGCCCATCATCAGAGCCAACACTTCGGCGGGCGTTTTGCCACCGAGCAAAGGCAAGATTTGCGGCTGGCAGACACCGTAGTGACCATCTCGTCCGATGCAATCGCCCCAGCTTTCGAAGGGGTGGCACATCGGCAACGACCATTCGCACTGGGCGCCGGTCTCGTCATCATATGCACCGAGATAAATCGAATGCTCGACGTGCGTCAACGCTTCGGTGAAGTCCAGGTTACCCGGTGCGGTGAAGACGACGTTGGCATCGACGACCAACAATCCGTCGACCTCGCCGCCCTTCATCTTCGAAACCAACTTATCCAATCCGACGCGGTTCTTCAGGGCATTCTCAGGGGCAGGCGAGAATGTCTGGATCGTGCCGAAGGAACCCAACTTCGAGTTCATCTCGACACCAGCGGCGATCATTTCGGCGCCGAGAGTTTCGCCGACGACAACAACGCCCCTATCTCCTGCGGCGGCCAAATCGGACGCGGCAGAATCCAAGAATCGCTCCAACCGCCCTTGCGCGTCGAGCTCATTGAACGCTTGATCTTCTTCAACGACGGCCTCCACCGCCAGGCCCGCGTTTTCGAGAGCACCCGACTTGGCTTTCTCGACGCGCCGGCCCAATTCAGCGAGCAAGGCTGGCATTTGGCTCGGACGGATCGCCAACCGGGCATCCGCCGCGGTGCCGGTGGTCGTGTAGCCACCTTCGGCAACATACAGGCGACTCATTTCGCCGAGGTTCGGATCGCGTTTCTTCGAGAACGTCCGCGAATTGACTAGCGACGAGTTCTTGTTTCCGAGGAAGTCTGACTCGAGCGAAACGATCACTTCGGCGTCGGAGAAGTCGAAATTCTGCCGAGCTTCCTGACCGAAGATCTCTTTCGTCGCTTCGGCCATCACGCCGCCGTCGATCGGATCATAAACGCAGATCGTCGCGGCAGGGAACTTCGACTGCATCTTCGAAAGCATGCGAAGAGTCGTCGGAGAAGTCGTCGGCCCCAACAAAACGGCCAAACCGTCGCCCTTTCCGGCTGAACGGAATAACGCGGAACCGTAAGTCACAAACGACTCCCAGTCGGCTTCAACCCGTTTCTTCTCTTCTTTATGGATCGGCACGCCGGTTTCGCCACGCGAGCGATCCGGGTCATACAACCCGAGCATCGAGGCTTGTGCGTAGGTACCCGCGAAACCACCGGCAGGATGCTCCGTGTTCGGCTCGACCTTGGTCGGGCGGCCGTCGACGCAACTGATCAACAGGTGATAAACGTCGCCTGCGATTTCAACGTTCGTCGCCGAGAAGTACGACTCACCGGGCACACGACCGGCCGGACGCAGCACGAACGGCGAGATCAGCTCTTCGGGATAGCGACAACCGGCGACACCGGCCATCGCGAGCGAAGCTCCCATCAACTGCATCCACCGACGGCGCGAGACACCCTCGGGAAACTCCGACGCCGCGACGGGGAACTCACGATGCAGATGATCGTTCACAAACGACTCGTCACCGTTGAGCTCGGACAGACTGCGCCAATAACGCGGGCTAGCCGACCCTGATGTGGCATCAGAACCGTTGGCGCCGGACGAAGCGTTGGAGTGCGAAGTGGTGGTCATATTCTGCAGGGCTGGCTATGCGGTTAGCTGGAAACGATGGAGTCGTCAAACAGACTGGCTAAAAATAAAAACGCGTTCTCAACGGTGACAAACTGCACAGTGAGTTTGCGGATGGATGTTGTATTTTTCGCGATGAGATTTCGCAAACTCTTCTTGGTCCCAACCTTCAGGCGGCGTCCAATCGAGCTTCGTGACGAACTCCTGCGGGCGGAGGTGCTCGTTCGGATTGCGGTGACAGGTGATGCACCACGCCATCGACAGTTCTTCGGCTTGATAGACGACTTCCATTTGGTCGATCCGGCCGTGACAGGACTTGCAACTGACACCCGAATTCACGTGCGCGGCGTGATTGAAGTAGACGAACTCGGGCAGGTTGTGGATTCGCTTCCACGCCATGCTGCGGCCGGTCTTCCAACTCTCGTGAATCGGCTGCAACTTCGCACTGGTCGTGTGCACCGCACCGAGAGCCGGCGGCTGGCCGTCTTCTCCGGCAGGCGAGTGACAGTTGACGCACGTCGCCGTCGGCGGAACCGCAGCGTGGGCGGCATCGAAGACGGTGTTGTGGCAGTACCGACAATCCATCTTCAACTGACCGGCGTGCAACGCGTGGCTGAACGGCACCGGTTGCGTCGGCATGTAGCCGACGTTCAGCGTTTTCGGATCAGTGATCAGACCACCCATTGCGGCAGCGTAAACGCCACCACCAACGGCGGCTAAACCGAGCACACCCAGGAATGGATTAATCCAACGAGGGAACAGAAATCGCTTCATGATCGACCTAATGAACTCTGCGGCAAAAAAACTCACGCCCCTGTATCCGAAACCCGAAACCGGGCTCCAGGGGAATCGCCCCTGAAAACACCCATTCCACGGCGGAACAACGACGTTGCCTGCGAGCGAGAGAATAGAGAGTTGTCATCTAACGAAGATTGAGGGCGGGGATTATCAGCCGCAGACCACTCCGGCGACAAGGCCAGCGCTCGATCCGCGACATTGTGTCGCACAGGAGAGTCCATATTGTCGCGGCTGAAAAGGGCGCTTGCGGCCCGTTTGCCCCGCAAACAAACAGACCGCCCCTCCCAAGCCTCGCCAGCCCCCTAAAACGCCAAATTCAGGAAACTCATCCCACACAAACGAACCGCTACGCTCGTAACTGTTCGTTCATTTCGGCCGTCGCGGCGCGAACGGCGTCCTGCCACCGAGCGTCGCCGAAAGTGCCCGCGAATTCCTTGCGGGCGTGTGCGAAAATGATCCCGCGCGAGCTGTTAATCACGGCCCCGCGGCCAGACGCATCGAGAGCCGCTTTGACGTCCTTGGCCGCCCCCCCCTGGGCTCCGAAACCGGGCACCAAAAGGATGCTGTGTGGCATCGCCGCCCGCAGCTCTACGAGCTGTTCGGGGTAGGTTGCCCCGACGACCGCGCCGATCGGCCCATAACCGTCTGCGTCAAGTCGCCCCGCGTTGAGCTCTGAGACCAGATCTGCGACGCTGCGATAGACTGTTCGCCCGTCGCATTGCAGGTCCTGGAGATAGCCGCCGCCGGGGTTGGATGTCTTCACGAGGACAAAGATCCCCGCCGCCCGCTGGTCGCAAACCTCCACAAACGGCTCCAAACTGTCACGTCCCAAATAGGGACTGACCGTCAACGCGTCCCCGCCCCAGGGGCTGGCCGTCGCCGGATCTCCACCCGCGGCCGCGACACTGGCGGTGCTGCCGAGATACGCATCGGCGTAGGCGGTCGCCGTGCTGCCGATGTCATTCCGCTTGCCATCGGTGATCACGATCAGCCCCGCGTCGGCGGCGTACCGGATGACTTGGCCGAGCGAGACCATCCCGGCCGGGCCGAGCTGTTCGAAAAAAGCCGCTTGTGGTTTGACGCACGGCACCATCTCTTTCACGACATCGACGATTTCACAGCAAAACTGTGTGTACGCGGCTGCCCAAGCGTCCGGCGTGTCGCTGCTCACCGCGTCACGGATCGGAGCAGGCAATTGTGCCTTGCGAGGGTCCAGCCCTACGCAGGTGACCGATCCGGTTCGAGTAATGGCTTCGTTGATACGCGTGGAAAAGGTCATGGCAATCGTGGGTTGGGCAAAAAGTAATAATGCATAAGAGAAACCGCCACCGAACCGAGGAGTCACACGCGACCGATGGCACACACCGAGATCGACACCTCGCGCACCGGTCGGCGGCGAGGTGAACTCCGAGTCGGCGTCCACAACATAGAAAAACGCCGCCTCGCCAGCGAGCCACCTATCAGGGCGGGTATGCTAAAGAACGACTCACTCGTCTTCGTGCTCGTCTCATGTCGTTTGATGCGGTGCCCTCAATCGAACTGTGCGTCGGTCACGAAGACTTTTGCGCCTGCCACGAAATTTCCCCACGTTCGTCATGCCACACACCGCCCAGGATCTTTTCCGCCAAATCGATGACGAGATCGCTTCGGCGGGCGGATTGATCGAATCAATCCGCCAATCGAACCGAGCCGCTGCCCATCGCACGACGGCATTAATCGAGAAACGCACCGACGCCTTCGTCCGATTGGCCAAACACTACCTGCCCGATCTCTCGCGCCAGACGCTCGCCGACGCCTGGCACGAAGTCCACGGCAGGATCCGCGAAGTCATGCTCGCCCAGGCCGACACGTGCCGACAATTGCAGTGGGAACTGACTCGGCTCGACGCCCGCTGCGAAAAACTCACTCGCCAACTCGACGAAACAAACCAGCGGTTCGAGAAAGCCCGGCGGGACCTGATGTCCAAAACGGGCAGCTTTCAAAAGACGCTCCGCGAAGATCCCGAGATCGCTCGACTGTCGGCCGCGATCACCGAAGTGGATCGCGAAGTTCAATACGGAATCACGTCGCTCGAAATGGTCACCGCCGACGCCAAACAAAAACTGCCCGACTTCGAAGAGTGCGATCTCTTCCGCTACCTGCGCGAGCAACGTTACGGTACACCGGAGTACCACCAAACCGGGTTCGAACGACGCTGGGACCGCTGGATCGCAAAGCTAATTAATTTCGACAAAGCCAACGCGAGCTACGAATACCTCACCGAAGCCCCCGCATCGATCAGCGATCTGATTCGAAAGAAACAAGCACGCTACAAACAACTGCTCGTCGCTCTGGAAACTGCTCGCACCCGTGCCGCCGAGCAACACGGCATCGAAGAACAAACGCGACTGCGAGACCAACTCGCCGAGGAAGTCGAATCGCTCGAACGTGAATGCACCGAAGCCACCTGGGACCGATCCATTCTCGAAGCGGACCTGCAATCGGCCGAAGACATCAACGGCAAGTACTACGAACGTGCGCTGTCGATCTACACCGAGTTCCTCAAATCGTCGGAACCCGACACTCTCGTGATTTATGCCGCGTGCACCGAATCACCGCTCGATGATGAGATCTGTGCACGGATCCGAAGCCTGCAATCCGAGATCGAAAACGAACGCGCCGACTCAGTCGCTCACGCAGAACGAATCGTCGAACTCGGCAAGTACCGCGCCGGACTGAGCGAGCTTTCACGAATGCTGCGGAACCACATCCGGCATTCATCCAGCGAGATCCGACTACGTGACGACTTCCGCTTCGATATCGTGCTGAGCGACATGCGTGACCTACACTTGTCACCAATGAAGACGTGGCGGCGGTTACTCGCCGCGATCAGCGATCCCATTCGCAGCGTTCCGGCGGCAAGCCGTGCATTCACATCCACCCCTACGTCGCAAGACAACATCACGTCGCAAACCAACACCACCGAGAACGACTTCGGCCCCGTCGATGCCTTGTTCCTCGCCGCATCGCAGAACTCGCCCAACGTGATTAGCGGCGGTCCGTGCGATCCGTCGGGGATCCTGGTCCGCCCCGATCGTGAACCGTCGATGCAAGCCGGACATCCGATGTTCGACACCCTCGCGATCTGTCGCAGCGAAACGGAATCGAAATACATTCTCTCGTTGTTACAACTTCATGGCATCCGTTGCTTCACGCACAACCACCAACTCGACCTTTCCACGCCCGCGGTCAGTGCACACGGCGGCACATGGGAAGGCAACGCACGACGGCAACTCGCGAACGCGGCAACCGAACAAGCCGCAGGATGCGATACGACGCCGCATCTCGACGCACTGGATTTCTCCAGCGTCGTTGTCGAGTCGGCCCGGTTCAATGAAGCCCGGCATCGATTGCTCGTCGAATTGCGACTCCATGACACCGCGTGGGATTGCCCGGCATGCGGCTCCTCGGTCGACCGTGGCTACCATCACTGCTGGCGATGCGGACGCACCAAGCCGATGGTTTAATCGGGTTCAGACGGCAAAACGCCAGCCAGAAAGCCCTTCGGTTTGATTTCGCACACGCAAACAATCCGCCCGCTCGATCGCTTACAATGGGAACACCCGTTTCCCGTTCGATAGCAGAAGACGTGAAGAGCATGATGAACTGGAGCCATGAAATCGACGACGCGATCCAAACCAGCGATCCTCGTCTATCAAACTTCAAGATCACGCGACTGCACTGGCTACTTTCCAACGCCTTGTCCGAGGAACTCGGCCACGACGTCGGCGCCAATTTTCATTCGTGGGCGGTCTGGGGTTCTCGCAAGGCCGGCGTTACGATCCGCCAAGCCGATCGAGACCAGGCATCCCGTGACGCGACAATTGTTGCCGGCATCGTCGGTGGACTCGTTGGCGTTGTGGTCGGATGGGCCGTCGCTCGAACATCAACGATCAGCCTGCCAACCTCCATCATGACCTGGGTCACGATCGGAACCATCACCGGCGGCATTTGCGGTTGGCTGCTGGCGCGTTACACACGCGTTCGCGCCGCCTCGCTGATATTGCGAGGCAACCGGATCGTGCTCGATGACATCGGACGCGTCACGGCGAGCTATCTGAATTTCCTCTCTCGTTCCCGATCGTTACCCGCCGAAACAGCCGACTTTGCATCATGGCGTGCGTCACTACGACCGGGCAAAAGCGAAGACGACGGGCAAGACCTGCTCGCCCGAGCGTTCTCCTGTTACGAGCAAGCACGCACGAGCGACGACGCAAAAACCAAACACGAGCAAACGTACTTCGGAAACTGCCTCGCGGTCTTGCATGAACACTACCGCCTCCAACCGATCATCGCCCGGTCACTGCCGTTTCTCATCAGCAGATGTGTTACCCAACGCTTGATGACCTACAGCGTCGGCGAAACACAACTCGCCGTCCATGATGACGTCCCGCCATTGGACGAGACGACGTTTCCACCCACCCTGATGAAGATCCAATCGATCGAACTGGGCGAGTTCCTCCACGGAAGCCACGGATGGGACGTCGGCCGTGATCAATTGACCGACACCAAAGCACACGCCTGGACCGACCTGCATCAACGCATGGGCTACATCGTCAACCTGTTCCGAACTCGCCACCTTTCGCCCGACGTCGTCGCCTCACCCTACGACGACGATCAGCTAAGCGACATCGCCGAAGGAAAGCTCCCACAACAACCGTGGTAGCGTCCGCCTCCCACCATACTTCCACGATGAAAACACTCATTAACCGAAAACGGGCACGTTGAGATCCGCGTGGCGACTCGGACGCTCACTCAACACAGTCGCCCCGATATCGCCGCCCGATATCGCACTCATGATCGCCACCCGAACTCACTATCCGAACAACTCTTCGATCGCGATGTCCCAGTCCGCCGTGAACGGCGATTCTTCATCGCTCGCTTTTCCATCCGTGCTCGAGACACTCGAACGTGCCGCGGGTCGTGTTGACGCCGTCGTATTACCACCGCGAGCCACGAATTTTGCCTGCTCATGTATCGTGCGTGGGTCATCAAAGCCGACCGATGCGGTCGCGATCTCATGATGGTCGTCGTCCGCACGATTGCCAAACGACTCGCCTTCCGCGTCGGGCGACGGGCCCTGCTCGAACACCAAATGATTAATAACCATCAGAGCATCCAACGCGGTCACCCGTTCGTCGCCACTGACGTCGAAATAGTATTTCTCATCAATCCCGCCATTGGTTCCTATACCGAAGTCGTTGGTAGGATCGACCGGTATCGAACTGGCGTTGGCGCCCGCGGAGTTCAAGAGGTTGATGATGTTCAACGCATCGAGCGAAGTGACCAGACCGCTCGCGTTAACGTCGTATCGGTTGCGAGGGTTTTCGAGGCGGCTGCGCACCGTATTGACCGAGATCTGCGTCGGCAAACTCTTGATACCATTTTGGTCATCGACGGTGACAGTAATTGAGTCCACTGCGACTGCCCCGGGATCCGGCGTATACACGATCCGCCCCTCGACGATTTCCACCGATCCGCCGTGAGGACCATAGAATTCCGCCGGGTTCGTCCCTGGAATCGGCCCGCTCAGGATTGTGATCGTTGTTAGATCCAAAGGCGTCTGAGAAACGAAATGGGATTCGAGATCGACCGTCACATCTCGATCCACCGAGGTACCGGCAACAATCGTTGCCCCAAAAGGTCTCGCAAACAAGCCAACGGGGGTCTGTTCGCTCGCTGCATTCTCGTTGTCCATCACGATATAGACAAACGAGTCTTGACCGGTGAATGATGCGAAAGGCATGAACGTCAAAACGCCATCCTCTCTGACGAGTTCCCCAAACTGAGGCGGTGTCACGACAATGATGGTCGACGGGACCACTTCACCATCAACATCAAAGTCATTTGCAAACGGATCGATCACCGTGCTGCCTTCGACATTGACCGCAATCAAATCAGCTACCGCGACGGGCGTCTCATTCGTATTGCCGACAACGATCGAGAACTCCGCGTTGGCCGATGCGCTACTGGGGTCAGTCGCCACGACCTGCACCTCGATCGCCCCCACGTCCTCATCGGCTGGCGTCCCAACGAAGGCACGCGTCGCGGGCGTGAAAGTCAACCAAGTTGGAAGGTCATCACCACTGGCGAGCGTCACAGTGTAAACGAGCGCATCGCCATCAACATCGAGGAAAGTCTCAAGCGAAACAGTGAAACGAAACTCGAAATCTTCCGTCGCCGTTTGGTCTTCGATTGCGTTGACTAGTTGAGGCGAATCGTTCGTGTTTTCGACAGCGATCGTAAACTCATCCGTCGCCGTCGCGTTGCTAGGATCCGATGCAACAATCTTCACCCCCAACGTTCCCACGTCATCATTTGCGGGTGTCCCAACAAACGTGCGTGTTGCAGACACGAACGTCAACCAAGCAGGAAGCGGCGAACCGTCGGCGAGCGTCGCGGCATAGCTGATCTCGTCACCGTCGACATCGACAAACGTGTCGGCTGCGAACATGAAACTGAATTCAGAATCTTCGCTTGCCGTTTGATCGGCGATCTCACTCACCCGCTGTGGCACATCGTTCGTATTGTGAACCACAATCGAAAACTCATCCGTTGCCGACGTATCAATCGGGTCTGTCGCAACAACTTTCACGTCCAGCGTTCCCACGTCTTCATTTGCCGGCGTCCCCACGAACGCGCGTGTCACAGGCACGAACGTCAACCACGCAGGAAGCGGCGAACCGTCGGCAAGCGTCGCGGCATAGCTGATCTCGTCACCGTCGACATCGACAAACGTGTCGGCTGCGAACATGAAACTAAATTCAGAATCTTCGCTTGCCGTTTGATCGGCGATCTCAAACATCCGCTGCGGCACATCGTTCGTGTTGTGAACCAAAATCGAAAACTCAGCCGATGCCGACGTATCACCCGGGTCTGTCGCAACAACCTTCACGTCCAGCGCTCCCACGTCTTCATTTCCCGGCGTCCCCATGAACGTGCGAGTCACAGGCACGAACGTCAACCAAGCAGGAAGCGGCGAACCGTCGGCAAGCGTCGCTGCATAGCTGATCTCGTCACCATCGACATCGACAAACGTGTCGGCTGCAAACATGAAACTGAATTCAGAATCTTCGCTTGCCGTTTGATCGGCGATCTCAATCACCTGCTGCGGCACATCGTTCGTGTTGTGAACCACAATCGAAAACTCATCCGTTGCCGACGCATCGCTCGGGTCTGTTGCGACAATCATCACGTCTAGCGTTCCCACGTCATCATTCCCGGGTGTACCGCTAAACGCACGTGTCGCGGACGTGAATATCAGCCAGTCCGGCAAAGACGCTCCATCGACAAGTGTCGCGGTGTAGTCCAATTCATCACCGTCAACATCGTTGAACGTGTCGATGTCAAACACGAAGCTGAATTCGGAATCCTCCAGAGCTGCTTGGTCTGCGATCCCGTTCTCGAGTTGTGGCGGGTCATTTTTACCGAGAACAAGAATTGAGAACTCAGCTGTGACTTTGGTATTGATCAAATCGGCCGCCGTCACCTTCACACCAACCGTTCCGACGTCGTCAATCCCAGGCGTGCCGCTGAAAAAGCGTGTCGCGGGCGTAAAAACGAGCCAATCAGGAAGCGGCGAGCCATCAGAAAGCGACGCGGAATAAGTGAGCTCTTCGCCGTCAACGTCAACGAACGTATCGCCGGCAAAGGTGTAACTGAACTCAGAATCTTCCAATGCCGTTTGATCGGCGATTTCGTTGGCGAGCTGTGGTTTGTCGTTCGTGTCGTGGACGACGATTGTGAATTCACCCGTGGCGGTGGCTTGACTCGGATCGGTCGCCGTCACCTTCACCGCAAAATGCCCCACGTCTTCGTTGGTCGGTGTTCCACTGTAAACCCGAGTCGCTGGCGAAAAGCTCAGCCATTCGGGCAAAGGCGATCCGTCGACGAGCGTTGCGGCGTAAACGAGCTCGTCACCATCGACATCCACAAAGACCCCCGACGCAATCAAAAACTCGAACCCGGAATCCTCCAACGCCGGCTGATCGACAATTTCGCTAACAAGCTGCGGTTCGTCGTTCGTATTGTGAACCAAAATAGCGAACGCCCCCGTCCCAGTCGTATCGCTCGGATCGGTCGCGGTCACCTCAACATTGATTGCCCCTACGTCGTTGTTCAAAGGTGTACCACTGAACGTTCGGGTCTCAGGCGAGAACGTTAACCAGACGGGGAGAGACGAACCATTGGCAAGTGCAGCGGTGTAGGACAACTCATCACCATCGACGTCAAAGAACGTGTCGACGCTGAATGCGAATTCAAACCCAGCATCCTCGGTCGCCACTTGATCGGCGATCTCGCTGGCGAGTTTCGGCGCGTCATTCGTATTGACAACAACAATTGAGAACACATCCGCAGTAATCGCATTGCTCGGGTCGGTCGCAGTCACTTTGACGGTAACCGAACCCACATCGTCGTTGGCAGGTGTTCCACTGAACGAACGAGTTGCGGGAGTGAAGGTCAACCAAGCGGGAAGTTCCGACCCATCGGCCCGTGTTGCGGCGAATGTCAGTTCGTCACCATCCACGTCAACAAACGTGCCCGCGTCAAATGCAAAACGAAACTCAGCATCTTCAGTTGCCGCTTGATCAGCAATCTCGCTCGCCAGGACCGGCACATCGTTTCTGTTGACAACGACAATCGAAAACTCGCTCGTGGCGACCGCATTGCTCGGGTCAGTTGCCGTCACTTTCACATCAACGAATCCCACATCATCATTGCTCGGTGTTCCGCTGAACGAACGACTCGCAGGAGTGAACGTCAACCAGGCTGGAAGCGCCGAACCATTGGCCTGCGTTGCGGCATACGCCAACTCGTCATCATCAACGTCGACAAAGATGTCGATGCCAAACGCAAATTCGAACTCAGCGTCTTCGGTCGCCACTTGATCCGCGATCTCGCTGGCGAGTTGCGGCGCGTCGTTGGTATTACTGACGACAATGAAGAACTCATCCACAGCGATCGCATTGCTCGGGTCGGTCGCAGTCACTTTGACGGTAACCGAACCCACATCTTCGTTGGCAGGTGTTCCGCTGAACGAACGAGTTGCGGGAGTGAAGGTCAACCAAGCGGGAAGTTCCGATCCATCAGTCTGCATTGCGCTGAACGTCAGTTCGTCACCATCCACGTCAACAAACGTGCCCGCGTCAAAAGCAAAGCTAAACTCAGCATCTTCAGTTGCCGCTTGATCGGCAATCTCGCTCGCCAGGACCGGAACATCGTTTGTGTTGACAACGACAATCGAAAACTCGCTCGTGGCGACCGCATTGCTCGGGTCAGTTGCCGTCACTTTTACATCAACGAATCCCACATCCTCGTTGCTCGGCATTCCGCTGAACGAGCGACTCGCAGGAGTGAACGTCAACCAGGCTGGGAGCGCCGAACCATTGGCCTGCGTTGCGGCATACGACAACTCGTCATCATCAACGTCGACAAAGGTGTCGATGCCAAACGCAAATTCGAACTCAGCGTCTTCGGTCGCCACTTGATCCGCGATCTCGCTGGCGAGTTGCGGCGCGTCGTTGGTATTACTGACGACAATTGAGAACTCATCCGCTGCAATCGCATTGCTCGGATCGGTCGCAGTCACTTTGACGGTAACCGAACCCACATCTTCGTTGGCAGGTATTCCACTGAACGAACGAGTTGCGGGAGTGAAGGTCAACCAAGCGGGAAGCTCTGAACCATCGGCGCGGGTTGCGGCGAATGTCAGTTCGTCACCATCCACGTCAACAAACGTGCCCGCGTCAAAAGCAAAACTAAACTCAGCATCTTCAGTTGCCGCTTGATCGGCAATCTCACTCGCCAGGACCGGAACATCGTTTGTGTTGACTACGACAATCGAAAACTCGCTCGTGGCGACCGCATTGCTCGGATCGGTCGCGGTCACTTTCACATCAAACGAGCCCACGTCCTCATTGCTTGGTATTCCGTTGAACGAACGACTCGCGGGAATGAACGTCAACCAGTCGGGAAGCGCCGAACCATTGGCCTGCGTTGCGGCATACGACAACTCGTCATCATCAACGTCAACAAAGGTGTCGGTGCTAAATGCGAATTCGAACTCAGCGTCTTCGGTCGCCATTTGGTCAACGATCTCGTTCACCAGTTGCGGCACATCATTCGCATTTACGACGACAATTGAGAACTCACCCTTCGCGGTGGCATTGCTCGGATCCGTGACCGTGACCTCCACATCGACCACCCCGACGTCGTCATTTCCGGGCGTTCCGCTGAACACGCGAGTCGACGGCGAGAAGTTCAACCATGCCGGGAGGTCGCCTCCGCCCGCGAGCGTTGCGACATAGGCGAGTTCGTCACCATCGACATCGACAAATGTGGCATCGCCTAAGGCAAAGTTGAACTCGATGTCTTGCGTTGCCGCTTGGTCAGCGATCTCGTTCGTCAGTTGCGGGATGTCGTTTGTATTGACAACAGCAATGCCGAACCTCTCCGTCGCGGTAGTATTGTCTGGGTCGGCCGCAGTCACTTCGACCTCGATGTCCACCACGTCATCATTGGTTGGCGTCCCGCTGAATCTGCGAGTCGCGGGAGTGAAGGTCAGCCAACCCGGAAGCCCTGCCCCGCCAACGAGCGTCGCGGTGTAAGTCAAATCGTCACCGTCAACGTCGACAAACAGATCGGACGCGAACGCGAAATTGAACTCGGAATCCTCCACCGCGGTTTGATCGGCTATTTCGCCTGTCAGCAGCGGAACGTCGTTCGTATTGACAACAGTCAAAACAAACTCATCGGTTGCCGTTTCGACATCAGGATCGCTCGCGACGACTCGAACGTGAATCTCGCCTACGTCCGCGTTCAACGGAGTGCCGCTGAAGGTGCGACTGCCGGGTTCGAACGACAACCAATTCGGCAGTTCCGCACCGTCGTCGAGAGTCGCGGCATACGTGAGCGAATCACCGTTGGGATCGCTGAACGTGTTGAGTGGAATCACAAACGAATAGGGCGAGTCTTCCGTCGCGGTTTGGTCTGCGATCGCGTTGTCCAAAACGGGCGGCAAATTGAGGACTTCGTTATCCGTCACGAAGACCTCCGTCATTTCATTGGGATGACCGTCGGCGGACGCCGTGATGTTGACGGTTTGCGTGCCATCCAGATCAAAATCATCGACGGCCGATATCATGAACGGTGCCGACGTCATCTCCCCTGAATCGATGATTACGGTCACGGGCGGCATCGCCTCTCCCGAATCACTTGTGCTGAGGGACACGGTCAACGCCGCCGTCGTCGCTGTATTCCGGCTCACCGTCGCCATCGTTCCGGCACTAACTTCGGAAAACGTGGCTTCATCAATCGCTAACGTCAACGCGGGAACGTCATCGTCAGTGACCTCGACCTGATCGCTGCCGCCAACATGGTCAGCATGAGTTGCCGTGAGCGTCACCGTTTGTGTGCCATCGACGACGAGATCATCCACTGCCGTGATAGAGAAAGCTGCCGACGTGGTCTGCCCGGCCTCGATCGTGACTGTCGGCGGAACGATCGCTTCGCCCGTATCGTCACTGGTCAACGTAACCGTCATGGTACCAGCCGTGTCGGTATTTCGACTGACCGTGGCAGTCGTGTTGCCACCGTTCTCCGAGATTTCTGCGGCAACAATCGAAACCACAAGCGTCGCGATATCGTCATCGGTGACCTCAATCATATCGGTGCCATCGGCGTGCCCGGCCGCACTCGCGGTGACTGTAACGGTTTGTGTGCCGTCGACAATGAGATCGTCCACACCCGAAATCGCGAAGGCGTCCGATGTTGTCTGACCGGCCGCAATGGTCACCGTCGCAGGAAGGATCGCTTCGCCGGCATCGCTGCTAACGAGAGCAACGGTCAGAGCGTCAGTCGTGTCAGTGTTCCGAGTGACGGTAGCCGTTGTCATCCCGCCGTTTTCACTCATCGAGGCTGCGTTGATGTCAACCGTCACCGCATAGTGCAGATAGTCCGATAGCAACACCGCATTGTCCGCTCCGCCGTACGTAACCAGGAACGAACCTTCGCCCCCGACCGTCTCGAGTCGCTGTCCATTGGCGACGTTTTCAAACATCCCCGACGGGCTTGCGCCGGAGACTAAGATCGCAAACGTGTCCGTCGGCGAGGGTTGATAGGTCTCTCCACCTGCCTGAAGCAACGAGACGCTCAGAGCCCCGCCCAACATCGCCGAGCCCGCCAACAACTGGTCGTATTCGGATCCCGCGGCAGCCCCACCGAGTTCGATATCGAAAAACGCGCCCGACGCGAAACTCAAGTCATCCACCGACAGGGTTCCAACGCTCGCCCCCGGAGAGAGCCGCCCGCCGGAGTTCACCATCACCGCCGATTCAATGGTTCCGTTGCCGCCGAGCCTAGCGTTGGCGTTAACGGTGTAGTCACCTCCACCGGTGTGGGCCGCGTCGACTTGCAGTAGCCCACCGGTAACTGTCGTCGCCCCCGTGTACGTGTTGTTGCCCGAAAGAACTTGCGTCCCCTCGCCTGATTTGACCAGCGAGACCGAGGATGAAATCACCCCCGAAAAATTCGCCTCACTAGAGTCAAACGCAATCTCCAAATCGGCGCCCGCAGCCGCTGATGCGTTGCTCGAAACAACCTGCCCGGTTCCAAGTAACCGGCCGACTTTACCGGGCAGGACGCTATCGTTGGTGCGGCTGTTCAAATCCAACTGACCGTCGACAACGACATCGTCCTCAGTGTTAAACGTGTTGTTGCTGATCCCCGAAATGGACGCTCCGGCCGCAACCGTCAATCCATGCCGAACAATGCCGGTTCGGCCCGTGACATGGCCCTCGGCGACGATCAAGTCCCCCTCATACGTACTGGATTTTTCAATGGACAGTTTGCCCTCTCCGCGTTTCGTGAGGTCCCCCGTTCCTTGGATGCGACCGACCAAGAGCTGATTGTTTTCGTCGCCACCAACGCCTATCGAAGCATCGCCGTCGAGGAAGACCGTGCTTTCGTCGCCATTGCTCGAGGAGCCGAAACGTGCGCCATCCCCGGCCGTGTACAACGCTCCCTTCCCATCGACCCCGTCGCCCGTGATCGTCAGCATCTCGTTCGCGATCCGGATGCCCGCGAGAAGCTCCAACGTTCCACCATCGGCAACAACGGACGCATTCGACGCCAATGTTCCGTCGGCCGCCGTACCGTTGTTGCCCAATCCGGCGACATGCTCGAGCACGGTGTGTTTGCCGGTGGGCACCAGTGAAACCCCGTCGTAATGGTTTTCTTTGCCGTTGGTGATGACGTATCCGATCGATCGCCCCGTGTTGCCCGTCGCTTGCTCTCCGAGCAGCAACATCATGTTCGTGTCGTTGACGATCTCCGAGTTGATGTGGTCGTAGCCGGCGAGATCCGGCTCGGTAACGTCAACCAACTCCCGCCAATTGTTCCAATAAAATTGCGACGCGCGGAACAGGTGAACGTCCTCGAAATACTCCGCCGGCAGATCGCTGGTGATGTTGACGTCGACATTATTGCCGCTGACGTACGCAAGAGCCACGTCGTGCTGAAGCGGCGCGTCCCCCACCAACTCGACGTCGATGGATGAATTGGCGGAGTTGTCCTTGTCGATCACGACCAATGGACCGTTGACGGCGTCTCCTTTCGCATTGGTGATCGTGGTGTTCGACTTAAAATTGAAGGCGTTTTCTGTTTTGTAGGCTTCCACATTATCGAGCGTGATCGTGCCCGAACCGAGCGTCACGGCGAAACCGGTTCGCATGCCCGTGACCACCACGTTCTCGACCGTAAGCCCCGACGCCCCCGTATACATCCGGACGCCACCCTCGGCCCCGGAGATGTAGATGTCCTCGGGAATCGGCCGGCCCCAGTAGGTATGCCCGTACTGTTGGTAGGTGGGATGATCGAGGACACCTTGCGAAGAAAACAGCTCTCCCGTGATCGTGCTATTCGTCAACGTCGTGTTCGTCGACGCTTGCACGAAGAAGCCATGCCCAAACGTATTGACGTCCAAATGCATGTCATTGATGACCGCATTGGTCGCTTCGCCGACTCGAAACGCACTCGCCTTCCGGTGCGCGATGAACGGGAACAGACTCCCTGCGCTGCCCTTGCCGAACGCATCACCGAGACCGTAGGTGTCCGTCCGCGAACCACGGGTCACGACACGCACGCCGTCAATCGTATTATTGTCACCGGATAACTCGACGTACTGCGTCGCCCAATCCGCGTAGCGCTGCGCGTTAGGGTCGGTATCGAGCGCGATGTCCTCCCCGATCACGGTCAGCTCCTGCACGAGGTTATCGGATCCGGACACCCGCACCACATCCACGCCGCTGTCGTGGCCGAGCGCTCGCCCGAAACCATCGAGCTTCCGAGTATCGAGCCTAAGCGTCGTCCCGGTGAAATCGTACGTATTCCCCGTTCCGCTGAGTTCTAAAAAGATCGGTTTTGAATTCCTCGGATCTGCATAGTGGTCGCCGTTGATCCAATACTCCCCCGGTGTCACGATCCCCGTCACCGGGTGCGGGTCACCGCCGGTGGGACTCAGCGTTACGGTATCGTTATTAACCGTCGTGCCGAACAACCGTAGTTCCGCCAAACTGTTCGCGACACTCAACACGATGCGGGCCTCCAGTTGCTCGAACAATCGGAGCCGCCGCTGCCGGCCCACGTGACGTTGCCGATTCGGCCTTGCTCGTTTTAGCACCGCTCGTTTTGAAACTGCTCGACGTGATGCTGATCGGCGTGACAACAGATCAGAAGCCCAATGAGTGGGATTCGACATTAGATTTCCGTGGGGACTCAGGCTCGAACAGCATCCAACGAACGAAAACGAAAATGTCGTCCTTGCGGACAGGCACTTCGGTCGCGTGACCGCGGTAGGCCACTCAACGCCATCAACGCCTTAACGATTCACGATTTCGTCTCGTTCACTCTGCTGGTCAACCAATGGGTTTAGCTCTAGGGGGTTGGCTGATTCGGCAATTCTGTCCAAACACAAACCGCCCCCCAGTCACCAACGAACTGGGCACACCCCAGCGGGGCATGCGATCGTGTTGCTAGACAAGGCCTTCTGTCACAGGGGAACAGAAAGACACCGAGCACGCCCGCAATGGCGTCCCACCCGGATTTCTTAACACTTCATTTGGTTTTTCAGTAAAGAAAGTCACCCTTATCGGCGGCTCAAAGTTCGCACGCCTCCCCAAACACGGATCCGCACCCCCGTCTGCAAAAGATCAGCACACCCTGAAACTGGCCCCCAACCAAAGTACCTTCGAGGCGGCGACGCCATCGCGAAGGGCGAGGAATGTCCCGCGCAACGACACTGCTGCAGACCACGGAGAACTGCGTCCTCATCAATACTCGCGAACCTAGATTCCGATGGTTGTCCCCCTGTCGACGGATCGCGATCGGCCGCAGTATCCGGGGATGTGAACGCGTCAACGAAGGGCACAACGCCGCTGTATCACTGACGCGCAGTGGGTCGACACGGATGTCCGGTGCGAGTGAATCTGGTAGCCTTAGAACTCCGATTGAATCACGCCATCTCGACAAAAAGGCTCCGCTTGATGACTCCACGATCGCGTCGAAACTTTGGCCTCGGTTGCCTCATCGCTCTGCTCTTACCGGCAATCCATGGCGTTTATCCCAGTGGCGTTCACGCTCAGTCGTCGGGCACGTCGCCGGTACAAGTCGACTTCGATCGACTCACGAACGAGACCGCCGACGCGTGGGCGGAGTTGGTGCTGGAAAACATCGACATCGAATTTCCAAACAAAATGTCGTTGACCTATATCGACGCCAGCCAACTCAAAACGCCAAAGCAGAATTTCCCGGCGTTCTATGGTTGTTTCGATTGGCACAGCAGCGTTCACGGACACTGGGTTCTCGTCCGCCTGCTACGGTCGATGCCCGACTTACCAAGTGCAACACAAATTCGGGCAACACTTGACGTGCACCTGAGTCAAGAAAACGTGGAAAAGGAAGCTGCGTTTTTCAGTCGCGACGAACACAAGTCTTTCGAACGCATGTATGGATGGGCTTGGTTCCTGCGTCTGGCGATGGAACTTGAAAACTGGAACGATCCCGACGCACTTCGATGGCGTGAGAACCTCCGTCCGCTCGAACGCGTGCTGCGTCAACGCATCGACGCGTACCTGCCGCTGCTCTCGTATCCCATTCGAGTTGGCCAACATACCGACACCGGTTTTGCGCTGGGTCAATTGCTCGACTATTCCAAGGCAGTCAACCATCCTGATCTCGCGGCAGTGGTTACGCAAACCGCACGAAAGTTCTACTTAGATGACAAAAGCTACCCGGTTAACTACGAACCCTCCGGACACGATTTCTTTTCGTCATGTTGGAATGAAGCGGATCTCATGCGACGCGTCTTGCCCGCCAATGAGTTTGCACAGTGGCTGGGAAAATTTGTCCCCAACGCGAAAGCGCAATTGACCGACGGGACCATCGAGCCGGTCGAGGTGCCGGACGTCACCGATGGGAAACTGGTTCACCTCGCAGGGCTGAACCTGAATCGTGCGTGGTGCCTGCGTGCCGTAGCGAACGCGTTGCCCGCCAACCATGAACTCAAACAACCTCTTTTGATCAGTGCACGCCGCCACCTGCGAGCGGGCGTGAAGTACGTCAACAGCGGTCACTACGAGGGCGACCACTGGCTCGCCACGTTTGCACTCTTCGCGATCACCGAACCTGGTCTTTCTCATGGCTCGACGGGATTACCCGATTCAGCGGCGTCCCCCGCCTCAACCGGGACGGAACAGTGACCGCGGATCAGGGTGCCGTTTCGTCGCCGCGCAAAACACCCTTCGGTCCAGGCCTGTTAGTCACGGCCGCGTTTATTGGGCCGGGAACGGTCATCACGGCGAGTCGAGCGGGAACCGAATTCGGATGCGAATTGCTGTGGACGATTCTGCTCGCCAGTGTCGGCACCATCCTGCTTCAGTCGCTTGCCGCGAGGCTCGGTATCGAAACAGGAAGCGGATTGAGCGAAGCCATCCGGTCAACCTTGTTCGGAACGAGGTGGTTATTGCCAACGCTCGTGTTGATCCTTCTGGCAATCGGATTCGGTAACGCCGCCTACCAAACTGGAAATCTCACCGGTGCGGTTGTTGGAGTGACCGGGTTGCTCGGCGGCTCAGCAAAACTCTGGCTCGCGTTCTTGGCCGCCATCGTGATTGCACTGATCGGGTTCGGAAAAGACCGCGTGCTCCAACGAACTCTCATCACCCTGGTTTGCGTCCTGAGCGTTGCCTTCCTGATCACCGCGGCGATCGCGTTGCCACCGCCGTCTCGAATCTTGAAGGGATTGTTCGTTCCCAAAGTTTCCACGGCGAATCTCTCGCTGGTCGTCGCACTAATTGGAACAACAATCGTTCCGTATAACCTGTTCCTGCATGCCAGCCGATCGGCGACGACTTGGAAGGACACGCCACGAGATTCCGCACTGCGTTTATCACGCCTCGATACCGTGTTCGCCATCTCGCTCGGTGGGCTGTTGACCGCAGCGATTTTGTTGACGGCCAGTAGCGCGTTCCACGACCAAGGAACCAAATGGGACTCGCCTGACCAGATCGCGATGCAGCTTCGTCCAACGCTGGGCACGTTAAGCGGAGTGACGTTCGCCTTGGGATTGTTCGCCGCCGGATTGACCAGCGCGATCACGGCGCCACTCGCGACGGCCTACGCCGTATGCGGATGCTTGGGCTGGTCCACGCAAACCGATTCGCCGAGATTCCGCGGCATTGCGATTTTGGTGGTGCTTACCGGAACCGTGGCGGCGATCTTCCTGGACGGAAGCCCCGTCTCCACAATTGTGGCAGCGCAAGTCGCTAACGGTTTACTGTTGCCCGTGATCGCGGTGATCATGCTGGTAGTAGTTCAGCGTCAAACCCGCGTCAATCAAACCAAAATGTCGACGCCCTCACTCATTGCAGCTTGGATCGTCGTCTCGCTGATCGGTGCCCTCGGACTGTGGCGCATGACAACGGGAGTGATGAAGCTGTTCTAAAGCAAAGCACTCAAACACCGCCCAATCCCAATTCGTAGTCGGCGCAGGCTCTGTGCCATCCAGCAAGAAACAGAAGAAGCCTGACGCTGGACACGTACGACACAGATCCCAAAGATCACAGAACACAAAGAAAACCGAGTTCGCACACCCACTGCCTCATCCAACTCAGAAAAGAATCTCCGGGGGAGCGTACGGGTTGCCGGCATCGTCGACACGTTTGGCTTGAAACTCGACTGGCTCAACAACGCCCATTTTCGACAATGCTTCAATCCAGAGCCGATTGCAATCGTTGCAGCTAGCAACGAGGTCATCACGCGAGCGGATCAGTCGTGCGGGACCGCCAATGGACTTGAGTCGCTCCTTGTGAATTTGAACGATTTCCGAGACCGCCGCATCGGGATGATAAACGTTGTCGCTATAACCAAGACCGCCAAAGCTCTTCTTCCCTTTGACCGTTGCGATGAGCGTCGACTCAGAAGTCCAACTGAGGATCGACACCAACCCCTGGGACACACCGGACTAGTGAACTGAAAATGCAATATTCAGTAGCGATTGCTGATCCTGCGATCGCAACACTGCGCCGTATCCGGTTGTCATTAAATTGTTACCATCGACGCACTCTTGAGTCTCGAGAAGCAATTCTTCGAAACCCAATGCTTGCACTTCTTCAATCCTTGGTTTCATATAGTCCTGAACCGCATCAGGTAGGTTTCCCCACATGATTTGACAATCCAAGACATTGGCGTGGTGTGGCAACACATTGGGCGGAATGGGTATGATTCGCAATCGATCCAGGCTCCACGCGATCAATACCGACACCGGATTCACTGGACGGCAAATCTGAATGAGCTCCCGCAATCCGAATCGCCCCGGATACATTCGAAAGTACTGAGACGCATGCATGAAAACGTTCCAATGCTTGTTGAACGATGGCTTTCTGGATCGGGACTCGCACAAGACACAACGGTCGGACGTGTTGGTTTTCGTGTGGTTCGAATCGTTCGTGCTTCAAAATCCAAGACGAATCAGAACGCGAACGCGTTGCACTTGAATTTCCATCGTCGAGAGATACGCTTCGGCTGGTCGCAACAATCGCCCTTCGCAATCCGCCTACTGAACCAAGCCTTCAGTGACTTGCAAGAAGACGTCTTCGAGGCTCTTGCGGTGGGAGGTGACTTCGGCGACCGCGTAACCTTGACCGACCAACCACGCAACCAATTCGGCTTGGTCTCGCAATTCGCCCTCGAATCCAAATCGCAGTAGTTCGCCATCGAGGATGATCTCACCGAGCACATGAGTCGCGGCGTCGGGATCTTGCTGGATCGCGGAAAGCTGTTCGGCGGCCTCGTCGGCCCGTTCGAGAATGCGGAGGGTGATTTCGCGGGTTTGGTTGCGTTGTCGTTGGATCTCGTCAACGCTGCCGGTGGCAAGCAATTGCCCCTGTTCGATGATCCCGACGGCGTCACACATCTCGGCGAGTTCGGTCAGGATGTGGCTGCTGATGAGGATCGTTTTCCCACGATCGGCGAGTTCGCGAATCATCTTGCGGAGCTGGATCCGGGCTCGCGGATCGAGACCTGCGGCGGGTTCGTCGAGGATCATCACGGCAGGATCGTGAACGAGGGCGCGGCCGAGACACAGCCGCTGTTTCATTCCCTTAGACAGTCCACGGATCGGCTTGTCTTTCATACCGAGGGTGCCGGTGAACTCGAGCACCCACTTCAAACGCTGTGTCCGCTGGCGTCCGACGAGGCCATACGCGCGGGCGAAGAAATCGAGGTACTCTTCGCAGTTCACGTCACGATAGGTACCGAATGAATCAGGCATAAAACCCAATCGCCGTCGAACCAACTCAGGATCATTGACGACCGAAAAACCGTCCACGAACGCATCACCATAGCTCGGCAAATCGAGCGTCGAGAGGATCCGCATCGATGTCGTTTTGCCCGCTCCGTTAGGCCCGATGTAGCCGAACACATGCCCCCGCGCGACCGAGAACGAAATGTCATGAACGGCTTTCGTCTTTCCGAAGTACCGATACAACCGCCGCAGTTCGATACATTCGCTGCCATTGGCGTGAACCGGGGCAGGAGAGAGCAAGGTCTGGGGAGGCACTGCTCCGTTCTCGAGTTCGCGGGCGATGGTGGTTTCTTCGCTCATGGCAGCGACCCGATTACGTAGTGGATGCTGTCGGTCACGTTTGCCCCCGGGATTGCGATCGAATCTTCGGTCAGGTCGGCGAGGGCGAGAAAACTGTTCGCCGGCAAATCCGACTGCAACTGCATTCGCTGTTGAAGTTCGTACTCAAAGACTCCATCGGTCGGTTTGACAACGCTCTGAAACGCATTGAGTTGATCGGACAGCAGATCGCTCATCTCGTTTTCGTAGTCTTGCCGGTACGCCGAGTTGCTTTTCCGACGTTCGACGACGGCACTGATTAACCATTGGCGTTTGTACATCTCGCCCATCCGTTCGGATGCGTGTTTCTTGCTGATCTGAACGGCGACCGCCGAGGCGTCAGCATCAACATGCTCAGCAAAATAGTATCGCCGCTTGGAATCACAAACGATGACTTCATTCAAAGGCACGGGGCCTTCGCAGTGGACCATGATTGACGCGGGGCCCTCGAGCGGTTTCTCATCGCTGACCCTACCGGTCGGCATCAACACGTTTTTCTCCGACAGAGATTCAACTACCGGCAGTGGAGCATCAGACACATTCTCGCTCGTCCGAACGCGTCCCCACCCTGGCATAGGACGATGGACTACGAATTGCCGCTGCTGACGACTGGGCAGGAAGTCACGACTAAACATCAACTCGCCATCGGTGGCCACAACGAGCCCGCGGGATTCGAACCGATCTTCGACTCTTGATTCCCAACCTCGTGATTGGTTGTCGGGATACAGCGTCACTTCGCTGTCGCCGGGAAAGCTCAACCCCTCCGACGGACGAATGCCGGCAAAATACGTCGAGCGGAACCGGGTGCTGGCATCGCCGCTCTCCCCATCGACCCAGGTGATTTGTCGTATTCGTGCACGGGTTTCAAAACCGTCCGCGATCACGCCGTAGCCGAGCATCGCGGCTGTCGTGGCGATCGCCAAAACCGGGGCAATCGCGAACATCAAATAGCTGCGTCCGGCTTTCGCGGTTTTGCGATAGGCAACCGGCCCGACGAGGACAACAAAGACGCCCAACAATCCCATGAACGTGTAGACGGGTGGCTGCGACACGCCAGGGATGACCCACTGAAAAAAACGTTGGCTGCCGATGATCGGATCCACGCCGCTGCGGATCAATCGTGACCGACGCCACTGAGCAAGTTCCGACGCGGCAGCCCACTGCATGACCTCGATCGAGGGCGATTCAGGCGGCCCATCAACCTCCTCGTCTTCACTCGCACTTGAATCGTCACGATTGACGTTGAGACCACTCTCCGGCGTTCGCTCGCCCAGGAAAATGATCATCCCGGCCAACTCGTCTCTCGCTTGAACCCCCGCTTTCTGGCTCGCGAAATAGGTGGTGTAGTTACGCAGCGATTCACGCAATTGCTGTGCGGCCTTTGGCAACCACTCCTCCCAAAGCTGCATGTCCTCCTCGGTGGTCACGATGTAACTCATCTCGCGAGAAAAGCCTTCGTTGTTGGATTGTGCGAGCGTTTCGTATTGTCCCGCTATTGCCAAGATTCGTTGCGTCGCTTCGTTCAGCGATTCTCGTGATGCAACTTGGTAACGGTCCGCAGGCAATGACTCATGATCCTGAGCAGTCGTTCCACGGAGAATCAAGATTCCCCCGGCCTGGATCCATTGGCGAAGAGCCGCAGCGGCCGGCGTTCCGAGGTCGGACATCGACCGCCAATCATCGCCGTGCATCAACAGTGCATCGTAGGGACGCAGCGCCCGCCAATCATGAGGCAGTTCCTCCGGTTGGACCAACGCGACCACTGCCGCGTCGCCATCGCTATCACCTCGACGGAGTCCCTGCTCCCATTCCTCGGGCGTTGCGGCGGTGTAATAGGGAAACGAACCGTTAACCATCGACCACAGTTTCAACGATTCCACGCGAGAGGATTCATCAATCGGTGACTGAACCCACAAAGCTCGCCACTGCATTTGTTGGCTTTGGTTGATGTACATGGCCGAGTCACGTCGAGTGACCTGATCGCCGATCGACGCTTTGCAATCAGGAACGGATCGCCCGTCCTCGAGCAACTGCACGTTGTAAAAGTTACCGAATGAAGACTTCGGAAGATGACGGGCGAATCGAATCTGGCTGGTGCCTTCGGGAATGCGAAGCGGCAGGGAAGCACGCAGACTTGACTGCGGCGGGGCATGTCCCAAGGGTGTGGGCGTGAGCAACAGGTTCAGATTCAAATCCGCAGTGGTGGGGCCACCTGTTGTTGTGAAATCAACTTCCACCCGCATCGTGTCCGCGGTCAATATCGAGGGAGTCCGCACGACCATTCGCCACCCCAAACGGTTCTTGGCGGACGTGGGGAACACGACGGCATTGGAGGTCGTTTTGTTTAAAAACCGAGCGGGCTCCGACGACTCATCAACTGACGACGTTCCACGTGACTGAGCGTGCAACCGCCCCGGCACCGCGAGCACGCACAACAACGCGGTGGCAACGCACGCCGAACGTAGCCTCCAATCCGAGCGATCGAGAAACGCCATCACAGTTCCGGTTCGCGTGGCTTGAGCAGTTGCGGGGGCAATTGATCTTTGGCAAACGGGTTGCCTTCGCGTGAGTTATCGAATTTACCGATCACGAGCTTGGCCGTCGCCCATGACATTAAAAATGCGAATCCGGCGAGCAGAAAGAAAAACGCGATTGAGACGACCGCAGCAGTGACCGCTTTGGCGAACGTCGCCCCGTCGCCGGCGGCCCTCGCGACCGCCGCGATGACGGCCGCAATCACCGTCCAAACCATCATCGCACGAAACGAGACCCGGGGCAGCACACGGCTCCGCACGATCGGCTGCATGGACGACGGATGAACATCCGGTGAAGTTGACGATTCGTTAGGCATACCGACGAGTGTAACGAATCTGTCACGCCGACGTGCAACCGAGAAACGAAATCTCAGTCCGAAGGTCGGTGGGCTTCAAACACCATCCGCGAACTCTGCTTGAGCTGCCGAATCGAATCGATCGTGTTTCGATAAAGCGTTTCCTGGACACGAAACGGTTTCTGTTTCTTGCCCGCGACAATCCGCTTGTAGCTGCCATCGGGCTGCATCGCCCACGCGTTCTGATTGTCGCGAAAATACAACTGCAACGTTTCGCGTAACCGTTTACGAATGGCGGGATCGATCACCGGCACCAACAGTTCGACACGTCGGTCGAGGTTACGAGGCATCCAGTCCGCACTGCTGATGAAGATTGACGCGTCGCCGCCGTGCCGAAAATACAGCACGCGGGCGTGTTCCAAAAATCGATCTACGATCGAGACAACCTGGATCGATTCGCTCAACCCGGGAATCCCCGGACGCAGACAGCAAACACCGCGAACGTTTAACCGGATCTTCACGCCCGCCTGGCTGGCCTCGTACAACGCGTCGATCACCTCGGTGTCCACCAACGCGTTCAATTTCGCAATGATCTCTGCTTTCTGTCCCTGTTTCGAACGCTCGGTCTCACCCCGGATCATCTCCAAGACGGTACGGCGGAGGGTCAGCGGAGCGATCGCGAGCTGTTGCAACGGTTGCGGTTGGCTGGCGCCGGTGACGGCGTTGAAGAACATGGTCGCGTCGGTACCGAGCGTTTCGTCTTTCGTCAAAATCGAAACGTCCCCATACAGGCTCGCGGTGACTTCGTTGTAGTTACCCGTTCCGAAGTGAACGTAGCGAACGAGACCCTGCGGTTCGCGGCGGACGATGATGCAAACCTTGGCGTGCGTTTTCAATCCGCGGATGCCATAGATCACCTGCACGCCGGACTGTTCCATCTCGCGAGCCCATTCGATGTTTCGGGCTTCGTCGAACCGTGCTTTCAATTCCACGATCGCGGTGACGTACTTCCCACGTTCGGCCGCCCGCTTGAGCGCCGCCACGATCGGGCTGTCACGACTCGTCCGATACAAAATTTGCTTGACCGCGAGCACGTCGGGGTCCGTCGCCGCCTCTTCGATCAATCGCACGACCGGATCAAATGATTCGTACGGGTGCATCAACATGATGTCGCCGGCCGCGATCGACGCGAACATCGGTTCGGACGGATCGATCGCAGGGCTGCGTTGGGCAGGCCAGGATTCATCGCGGAGCGAATCAAAACCTTTGAGCGAGTGCAGCCCAAAGAGATACGTCAGATCCAACGGACCGTTGGTTTGGAAAACGTAGTCCGGATCGACATAAAAACTCTCCATCAGGTAGTTGCGGATCGCGTCGCTCGCGGTGGAATCCATTTCCAACCGAACGACATCGGACAACCGACGACTCTCGAGGACCTCCTCCATGCCGCCGAGCAAATCGCCCGCGCCGTCTTCACGCAACTCGACGTCCGCGTTTCGGGTGATTCGGAACGGTTTGCACTGCACGACCTCGCGACCGGGAAAAAATTCATCAACGAAATGCGTGACCAAGTCTTCGAGCAAGACGTAGTTGAATCCGCTCTCATGCGATCCACTGCGTGAACTGCTCGATTCGCCTGATCCGTGCTTGTCGCCGTGATGTTTGTCTGATGGCAGTGGCACGATTCGCGGAAGGGTGCGTCCGAGCGGAATGACTGCGAACTGCGGTTCGAGTTCTTCGGGCTGCTTCGATGACGCCTGCCCGGACTCGTCATCGTCGGCCCGTTTGATCTTCGGCGTGTTCTGCGGTGCCAGTTCCGCGACACCGCGAAGCTCGACGCACAAATGAATGCCGAGGCCCGGCAACATCGGGAACCGTCGATCGTGCAACGCCTGCGGTGACAATACCGCGACCACATCGTCTTGAAAATGTCGCCGCGCCGCCGCTTCGATGCGGTCGCTGCATTCGTTCAAATCGATCCGCGTGATGTTGCGTTCGGCCAACGCCGGTTGGATGTCTTCGAGCAAAATCTTGTATTGCCGAGCGACGTGACGACGACACCGAACCGCCACGGCGAGCAATTGTTCCGTCGCCGTTAAACCGGCCGGGTCACGCCGACCGCCCCCGCCGCTGCTCTGTAATTTCAAACTGCCGACACGGACCATCACGAATTCATCGAGGTTGGATCCCGTGATTGCGAGGAATTTCGCCCGTTCGAGCAACCGCATTTTGGGATCGTCCGCTTGGTCGAGCACTCGCGAATTGAATTCGAGCCACGCGAGTTCTCGGTTGAGGTAACGTGGTTCAGCAGTTTCAGGCGTGGTCGGTGACAACGAAACAGTCTCGCAATAGAAGTGGAGGTGAAACGACAGAACGAAAACTCGGCGGGCCGAAACCCGGCGACGGCAGTCCCGGCCACGAAAGCATAACAACCGAGAGCCAACCTCCCGATACCACTCGTGGACGGCATTCTGCGGTGGCCAATTCGTGCGGCGGCCGAACGGATTCGCATCGATTCGGCAAGGATTGGTTTTCAACGTTGGCAAACGGGATACCGTCCGGGTGGCACACCGACACGCCCACCTGAGCGAACCTCAAAAGCCTGAGCGGAGCTCGAAAGTCAGTGGAGCCCACCAGACGGCGGACCTCACCAAACAGCGACCGCCCCGGCGATCGCGCGAAAACGGTCAGCCGGACAATTCAGCTGGCCGGACAACTTAGCCAGTCCCAACTCAGTCGGCCGCAGCGAGTGGTTGCTGATCGATCGCATCGACTTCCTCAATATCCGACTCCTCGATCTCGACCGCCTCGACTTCGATCAATTCCGTCTCGTCCGATTCGAGTGGCTTGCCTAGCAGAATGCTGAACGCTTTCGGATAAAAGCCCTTCCCGTACGTTAACTCGCCGCCCTGGTGCCCCACCGCGCCGACCAACCCCGCAACCAGCAGCAAACCGATCTTCCAAGTCGAGGTTAACCGTGGGGAAGGATTACGCAGCGACATCAGGGCGATCACGGCAAACACGGTCGCCGATACCGTGACGATCACCGCCGACCAACGGTGCCAAAAAATTTCCGCATCGAAATCGAATCGGTTCCACGATCCGTAACCCTTCTCTACGCTGAATGACCATCCCATCATCGTTGCAGCAATCGATGAGACCGCACCGATCAGCAGACACGCCAACGGGATCTGTGTTCCGACCGCGGGCCACTTCCATCCCAGGACGACGAACAAAGCGCCGACCACCAACATCGCGATCGGAAAGTGAACCGTTGCCGGATGCAAGAAACCTTGGAACGACCAAACGCGAGCCACCAACCCCATGTCTTCGACCGACATTTCCTCAACCGTCGGTAACGGAGCACCGGCCCCATCGAGCATCGCGTCCTCGGGCCAATTTGCTCCCTCGTCGATCCACAAACGCACCAACGCCAATTCACCGGCACTGAGCGGTCCACCGTGTCCTCGTGGCGGCATCAACATGTCATCATCGTCGGTCGTCATGTAGTCGGTGAACAGACTGCTCGACATCGCGTCCTCGGCCTCGACGTAATCAAACACCAAATCAGGATCGTCAATGCGAAAGTCATTTTTGGCTTCGTCCGGCCCGTGACATTCGAGGCAATGTTCGCGAAAGATCGGTGCGATGTCGCGGACGAAATTAACAACGCGTCCGTCTTCATCGACCGCCATGCGTTTGATCACAACGACATCAACGGTCTCCTTCGTCGGTTCCTCATCCGCATGAGCAACGGTTGCCCCCATGACAACACACATCGCAACGAAAACGGTACAGGCGATCACGAACCGAGAAGTTTTTCCGATCGACCGCGTGAGTGTCTCGTCACATGAACGACCGAAAGAGAAACGTCGGCGCGGCGTCTGATGAGAAGAAGGTGAGTTTGAAGGTGAGAGGTGGGAACGTGTGGAGTGTGGAGAGGTAAGCATGGTGAATCCGTGCCGCCGGGGAGGCATCCAAGGTGGGAAGGCGAGTTTCTTCAGCTGAAAAATCGCATTGTAGTAGGATTTGCGCCCCACCACCAACCACGCTCAACCGCAACGAAAGCGAACAAAGCCAAACCGTTGAACTGAGCCTCTGGCGATTTACAAACCAGCCTGGTTTCCAAACCGGCAACACGCATCGCCCATACAACGAAACCGCATACGATTACGCAATCGCACGCGGTTTCAGAGGGTGTTGTATAGAGCGTGATGGCCGCGTCGGTAACCTTGCAGAATGTTTATCCGCTGCCCGGAATGGTACGCCGCGACGGAGCGTTAACGGTTTTCGTCGCTGCTGCCGGTGCCCGCGTTGGATTGGAAGGTCGGTTTGACGGGTGCGTCTGATGCTTGATCCGGCTTCACATCGGAATCCGGTTCGCCATCCGGGGACGCCCATGTCTTTCCGGGCGTTTCACCTTCGAGACCGTACTCCTCCAACGACGTGCCGTTATCGAACATCGAATCCGAATAGCTGGTGTCGATGTTTTCGAGCGAGTCGACTTCGCTGTCACCGACCGGGGCGTCACACCCCGCGGTCAAAACCGCGGCGCAGCCGATGGCGAGAAAGAGGTAGAGCAATTGAATGCGCATTTGGCGTTGAGACATGTTTTGGCACCACAGTTGGGTCATTTCGTCGGTTGGTTATTCGTTCGCCGAGCCGATTCGAACACCGATTCCGATTCGGACCGTCCACTCAGGCAACTCGACTGGACGGATTCGATCGATCCGAAATCAATCGCCATAGGCTGATCAGATCGGTGCGTGAATCGCGGAAAACACGGCTCCGCAGCATCATGGCGGACGCAAACTCCATGCCGAATCGCATCGGCGGGGGACGGACCGGGGCGTTAGTGTCCTGAATCTCCCCGCCACAGAAAGAATTCTTATCAGCCATCGCGTTCTCGGCCCCTGACGTGTACCCTGGTTCGCTCGAATTTCCTAAAACGGCATCTTTGGCAGGACCACGGGTGCGAGACGACTTAGGGAACGCTTGTTTTTCCACCAATGGGATTGATGACGGCATGGATTGGATCGCCGAGGACCAAATCGGATCGCTCGGGCTGCTGTTGGGCGAAGCGATCGAACGACTAGTCGATTCTCACGATCAAGAGTTCGACAAACGGGCGGCCATGATGAGCGTGAAAACGCCAACGCTGACCCAGGGCGATGACGGCGTTCGCTTTGAATTCCAAGTCCAAGGTAACCGTCAACGGTTGCAAAGCGTCGTGATCACCGTTCATCCCCAGTTCGATCAGGACGATCCCGGTGCGGAAGCGATGCAGTTGCGTGCCGACTGCGAGTGCGGATGCGTTTCGCATCAACGCGACCTGCGCTGTCCCCACACGCTGGCGTCGGGATGGTGGTTGCAGGAACAGATGGCTCGCCGACGAGGCAACGGCCAACTGATCGAATTCCTCGGTGGGCTAAAAGCTGACGCGGTCGCCGCGGGCAAGCAGTTCGTCGACGAGTTATTGCGGCGGGCCAAGAACGCTCGCCCCGAACCGTCCGACCAGGAACCGTCGCGTTTGCAGTGGCGCCTGCGCGTCAACATCGCCTCCCAAGCCACGCCTCTGACGATCACACCGTTCGAACAACGCCAACGCAAAGGCGGCAAGGGTTGGACCAAAGGCCGCGAGGTTCGCAGCTTTGACCTGCTCGAACAAAACCTACTCACCGATCCGCTCGACAGCCAAGTCGCGTCGTTGACGTCGATCCCGACGCACGGATTCCGTGAAGATCAATTCGGAATGTTCCAAGCCCTGCGTTTGCTCGCCGGTCACGAGAACGTGATGTGGGACGACCAAAACGCATCGCCGGTGGAAGTCTTCAGCAGCCAATTGAGCCTGACGTTGCAGCCCGTCGAAGTGGACCAGGCGGCCAAAGCCAAACCGGCGCAATCAAAATCGACGGCGAAAACCGGCACGAAGTCTTCCGTCAAAAAGAACACCAAGAAGAAAACGTCGCGTTCGAAATCACTCGGCGAACTCGTCGGCACCGACAACTCCTCCGCCGGCGACATTGCTGAGTCCGAAACCAGCACAGCCACACTGACCGCCGTCGCAAACCCAACCGACGAGAACGCAAACGACGGCCCGAGCGGAACGCCCAACGACGTGCTCGCACTGCCACCGGGCGAAACGATCGCGGTGCAGTTTCGCCCTCGGCTTTCCGTCGAAGGCATCGACATCGATGTGCATGATTGCGAAGTCATCTTTGGTCAAACGAGCCCCGTCGAACCGGTCGTTGTCCTGGCCGACCGCAAAAGCGACCGGGTGGTGGTTTGCACGCTGAACGATTCCGCCGCCAGCGGTCTGGTGCAATTCCTCCTGCGTGATGACTACCGCGACACAATGCTCGACGAGAAGTCAGCGGCGAAACTCGCGCTCTCGGCAGGAACCATCGATCCCTTCATCCATGTTTCGTTGCCGCCTCAATTGGCAGGCCCGATCCAGCCGACGACATGCGAACTGATCCTGCAAATGCGACCACGTCCGGGTGCGGGCTTGAAGGTCGCACTGCGTGTTCACGACGGACGCTTCCGGAACGATCCGGTCCCCGGCCAACCACCCGAACTCGTCCCCTGTCTCAGCGACCAAGGGCCCGTTCGTGTCCAACGGAACCTGACCAACGAGTTAACCGATTCGCAAAAAATCATCGAACGTTTCGGGTTAAACAAACTTTCCAGCGACGGAGACCACGAGTGGGTCGCCGTCAGCGATCACGCGGCCCTGGATCTGCTCGGCCGGTTGCACGACGCGGGCGAAGAAGCACCGCGGATCGTTTGGCCCGAAGGCGAAACCTTCCGTGTTCGCGGCGAGATCACCCCGAAATCGCTTCGCGTTCAAATCGACGATTCCCCCGATTGGTTCGGTGTGACCGGGTCGGTGACGATCGACGGCGTGGAAGTGCCGCTGCAAGATCTGTTGATCGCCGTCCGCGAAGACCGTCAACTCGTTCGCGTGGGCGATCGCAAATTTGCAAAAATCAGCGAAGCGTTCCGTCGCCGCTTGACCCAACTGGCCGACACACTGGTCGCCGAAAAGGGACAACTCAAACTTCCTAGTGCCGCGGTCCCGATGGCTCAGGAAGTCCTCAGCGATGACGTCGTTCTGGAAGCCACCGCCGCGTGGCATCAAGCGATCGAACGCCTCGAATCACTTTCAAATTGGAACCCGGATCGGCCCGATGGTTTGGACGCGACCTTGCGTGATTACCAACTCGACGGCTATCGATGGTTGTCACGTTTGAGCCGATGGGGCGTCGGCGGCGTCCTCGCCGATGACATGGGTCTCGGTAAGACGGTACAAACGCTGGGCATCCTGATCGACCGCGCCTCCGAAGGCCCGGCCTTGGTGATCGCACCGACGAGCGTCGGGGAAAACTGGGTTCGTGAAGCGGCCAAATTTGCACCTTCACTCAAACCGGTTCTATACCGCGACTGTGACCGTGACGAGATCATCAAGATCTCCGGCCCCGGCGATGTCCTGATCGTCAGCTACCAATTGATGCAGCGAGACGCGAAACGATTCGCCACGCGTCCCTGGAGCACACTCGTTCTCGACGAAGCTCAGTTCATCAAGAACTCGCAAACGAAAACGTCCCAAGCGATCCGAATGCTCGAAGCCGATTGGCGACTCGGCCTTTCGGGCACGCCGCTGGAGAATCACCTCGGCGAACTGTGGAGTTTGTTCCGCACGCTCAGCCCCGGATTGCTCGGGTCGTGGCAGCGGTTCCGCAGCCGATTCGCCGAACCGATCGAACGGCACAACGACGCCGAACGCCGAGAAGCGTTGGCGCGTCTGGTTCGCCCGTTCATCTTGCGACGTACCAAAGACAAAGTGCTCAAGGAATTGCCGCCACGGACGGAGATCACTCTCCGCGCCGAACTCAGCGACGCCGAACGCAAACTTTACGAAGACGCTCGTTTGGCCGCACTCGCGGAATTGACGCACGCGTCATCCGATGGTGCCAAATCACACGAAGGCCGCCGACGGATTCAAACGCTGTCGTGGCTCACCCGACTCCGGCAACTCGCCTGTCACCCCGCACTCGTCGAACCGACCTGGAAAGGCACCTCGGCGAAACTCGAACTGCTGCTATCGCTCGTCGATGAACTGCGTGACGGCGACCACCGGGCACTCGTGTTCAGCCAATTCGTCAAACACCTCAACGTCGTCCGTGAAGTGCTCGACCGCCGCGGGATTCCGTATCAATACCTCGACGGCGCGACGCCTTCGCATGAACGGCAACGTCGTGTCGACGCGTTCCAAAACGGCGAAGGCGACCTGTTCCTGATTTCGCTCAAAGCCGGGGGCACCGGACTGAACCTCACCGCGGCCGATTACGTGTTGCACCTCGACCCGTGGTGGAACCCCGCCGTGGAAGACCAGGCCACCGACCGTGCGCACCGCATCGGCCAGGAACGCCCTGTCACGGTTTACCGACTCGTCGCCGAACGCACGATCGAGGAACAGATCCTGCAATTACACGCCGACAAACGCGAACTCGTCGCGGGCGTGCTCGACGGTACCGATGCGGCCGCCCGACTGCAGACGCAGGACCTGATCAATCTGATCAAAAACGAGATGGCGTAAAGACTTCATCGGATCTTCATCGTTTTTCCATATTCATTTCTCCGAAAGTCAACACAATTCGTGGCGGTGAATACAGAGACAGAAGTCTGGGAAGCGTTCCCAACGCTCTGCGATTGACCACGGTTCGCTGAGGCGGAATTGGTATGAGTCGTCGGACGATTGTTGTCGGAAACCTTTGTTTTTGCGTTTTATTGGTTTGTCGCCTGGGCGTAGCTGCTGAGCCCACCACGCTCACGGCCACCGCGGATGCCAATCCGATCTCGGTCGATTTGGTTGCGACCGTTTCCCTGGACGGATCCGTCCACGACCTCAGTGGCGAGCAGGGAACACTGGAAGACGGCTCCGCCGCGGACCAATTCGGCGGACTTTCGGCGATGGAATACAGCGGCGAAGGAAACCGATTCTGGTTGCTGGCCGATCGCGGAGCCGGCGACGGAGAGGTCACCTACCGATGCCGTTACCACGAAGCCGAGCTGACCGTCGATCCGGAACATCACACGATCAAATGCGAATTGGTCGCCACGCGGTTGCTGTCCGCCCCCAACGGGGAACCGATTGTCGGATCAGCCGTCGCCGATGAAGCCCACCTCGTCTCGACAGATCCGAATCACCAATGGACGGCACTCGACCTGGAAGGCATCCGGCGACTGCCCGACGGCAAACTGCTGCTCAGCGATGAATACGGGCCACATGTGTTGATTGCGGATTTGTCGGGCAAAGTGCAAGAAGAGTTTCCGGTCCCCGAGAAATTCCTCCGTCGTGCTCGCACCGAAGGCGGATTCCGGACTCGCGGCGTCGCCTATAACCGCGGCCTCGAAGGGATCGCGATCACGCCGAGCGGAAACCGCGTACTCACGATGCCACAAAGCCCGTTGGTTCAAGACTCGGTCGAATACAAGGGCATGAGCCTCGGTGTGAACTGCCGCTGCATCGTGTACGGGGCTCACCATGAATGCGTCCGTGAAATCGTTTACCAAATGGACAGCAAACGGAACGGATTGAGCGAAGTGCTCGCGATCGACGAAGACCGCTTCCTCGTGCTCGAACGCGACGGCAAAGCGGGCTTGGAAGCCAAAGAAAAGAAAATCTACCTGGCCGACATGCGCGGCGCGACCGACGTCTGCGACATCGAATCGTTGCCTGAGACCGGATTGCCCCAAGGCGTTGTCGCGATGAAGAAAACGCTCCTGATCGACTTGCTCGACCCTCGCTTCGGGCTCGGCGGCGAACGGGCGAAAGAGAAAGCCGAAGGCTTGTGCTGGGGGCCGAAACTCGAAGACGGACGGCAAACCCTGTGGGTGTGCTACGACAACGACTTCGATTCGGCAAACCAAACCGAGTTCGACTGCTTCGCCATCACCGGCCTGAAAGACTGAGCCGGAACGCCGCCAACCGGTCGCGCCCGCGAGTGGATTCCGTGTCCCCATCGCCAGCGGCGCCGGATGGAAACAACTCCATGCACCGCAGCGAGGCCTCAGCACGCGGACATCCGCAAACGAAACCGGCCTCGTTCACAACAGGCGTTGGTAGCACGCGAAAAAGAGCGATGCGTGCAAAACCAACAATACCGCGGCACTGAACTGGCGAGAGGAAAACAGCCCCACGGAGGCGAGCCCGCACCCCAACGCCGCGACAACCACGCCACCGCCTGGGAACATGGTCACGCAGGCGGCCGCGAAGATCGCAACCCACGCGGACGCCCAATTTGCCGCCCGGAGCACGCCCCATTCGGGATCGAGCATCTCGTGAGTGACCACCCAATCTCCGCCGCTGCCCGCACCGGATGCCGCCTCACTGGTTGCCGACGCCGAAGACGTTGATTTGGCAAATGGGCTGCCACGACGAACCGGTCCGCCGCCGGACGCGTCATCTCCTTTGTCACCGCCGGAGACATCCGTCGGGACTGCGTCCGCAGAAACAACGCTCAGCTCATTCGGAGGAATCGGCTCGCTCGGGGGAACAGGTTCGGTCATGGAATGGTGCGTCGAAGGGATCGGATGCCACGTTCCCGCGGAACGCAAATTTGACACAAAGGCTTAATGAGTTGCAGTTTAATGGATTTACGCGGCCGGAATCTTGTTCATTTCTGCCAACTGAGGCTATCCTAGAGAATGTCGCCCGGATTGTCTGGTTTCGCCGTGGGTGACCATCGCAACGCCGCCGACTCTCTCTTCTCGCGAAACCAAAATGATTTTTCCTATGAAGCATCTTCTCCGCGCTTCAATGCGCCGCGTATCGAATGGAGTTTACAGGCGTAACGGTTGGGCTCCGGCCCTCGCGGGCGTGCTCTCGGGAATCTTCTGCTTTTCGCTCGCCTTTGCCGTCGATTTAGGAATCGAGCAAACCGTGACGGAACCCGCCGAAGATGCGGAGACGACCAACAATCCGGACGAGGCGATGTCGGTCATCCGCATCGAACCGGACTGGAAAATCGAACTGTTCGCCGCCGAACCCGACGTGGCAAACATTGTGGCGTTGGACGTCGACTCCCACGGGCGAGTCTATGTCTGCGAATCGTTCCGGCAAGACCGTGGCGTGACCGATAACCGGGGACACGACGAAACTTGGTTGCTGGCCGATCTCGCTGCCCGCACGGTCCAAGACCGAATCGATTATCACAAACGCTTGCTGGGCGAGGGCGCCGCCGCCTACGCACAGCAAGAAGATCGCATCCGCCGGCTCGTCGACCGCGATGGAGACGGCAAGGCCGACGAGAGCACGATTTTCGCCGACGGGTTCAGCGCCCTTGAGGAAGGCACCGGCGCCGGCATCCTGGCTCACGGCGATCACGTTTACTACACCTGTATCCCCAAACTGTGGCGGATGACGGATGCGAACAACGACGGCATCGCTGACGAACAATCGGTGATGTCGGACGGCTACGGCGTTCGAGTCGCTTTCCGTGGACACGACCTCCACGGCCTCACGATGGGCTACGACGGACGGCTGTACTTTTCCATCGGCGACCGCGGCTTTCACGTCGCCACTCCCGATGGACGCGTGTTGTCCAATCCGGCCGAAGGTGCTGTGTTCCGTTGCGAACTCGATGGCAGCGATCTGCGAGTTTTCGCGCACGGCCTGCGAAACCCTCAAGAGCTCGCTTTCAACGACTACGGCGACTGGTTCACAGTCGACAACAACAGTGACAGTGGCGACAAGGCTCGAGTGGTGGCATTGCTCGAAGACGGCGACAGCGGTTGGCGAATGCACTACCAATACCTCCCTGACCGTGGCCCGTTCGGTCGTCAAAAATTGTGGGAACCCCATCGCAACGATCAACCCGCTCACCTCGTTCCACCGATCGCGAACCTGACCGACGGCCCCTCTGGATTCGCTTATTATCCCGGAACAGGTTTCGGATCACGCCTGAAAGACCGATTCCTGATTTGTGATTTCCGCGGCGGACCGAGCAACAGCGGCATCCGATCGTTCGAACTGAAAAACGAAGGCGCGTTCTATTCCCTCGGGGACAACGACCAACCCATTTGGAATGTGCTAGCTACCGACCTCGCCTTCGGCCCCGGCGGTGAACTCATCGTCAGCGACTGGGTCGACGGATGGGAGGGTTTAGGCAAAGGTCGGATCTATTGCATCACCGACCCGACCGAACAAGAAACCTCGCTCGTCGATGAAGTCCGCAAATTGCTGGCGTCGGATTGGGCGGCCTCCGATGTCGACTCGCTGAGCCAAAATCTGCAACACGCCGATCGCCGCGTGCGACTGGCCGCGCAGTGGGAACTCGCACGTCGAGGCGAAGTCGACGCTTTAATCGCAACAGCCACAAACACGGATCTCGATGCGAGATTCCGATTGCACGGGTTCTGGGGCGCCGAACACGCGGTGCGACTGCATGGCGAACTACGAGACCATGTGATCGAAGCTTCGCGGGCTTGTCTCGATGACGAGAACCCATACGTCCGCGCCACCGCGTGCGACCTCGCCGGTGACCAGAAGGATGCAGCCGCAGTCGAAAAGATGGCCACGTTGATCAATGACGAAAACGCCCGCGTTGCCTACCACGCATTGATGGCGCTGTCCGACCTAGTCGCTCGCAACACCACACCATCGCCCGCGACCGCCGCCATGTTGTCCAGCGTGATCAGCCGCGTCGAAACCAACGCGAACAAAGACCCGGCGCTGCGTCACGCGGCCATCCACTTCCTTGCCACAGCCGCCGAAGACCAATCGCTCGTCGACCTCAAGAGCGACCCGAGCGTGGACGTGCGACGCGCCGCAGTCGCCGCCCTGCGAAGCCGACGCAGTGAAAAGGTTGCCGAATTCCTCTCTGATCCCGAAACCATCGTAGTGGCCGAAGCCGCGATGGCGATCCATGACGAACCGATCCCCGTCGCCGAAGAGGCCCTCGCCGAACTGATCTCCGCTCCCGATTTGCCGATCGATTCGGAGCCCCTACTCCGCCGAGTCCTGTCCGCGGGTTTCCGGATCGGAACAACGGAAGCCGCCAACGCGATCGCCGGTTTCGCCGCATCGGACCGCTCGCCCCGATGGGCCCGAATCGAAGCGATCGACTCGCTCGCCGACTGGACCAAACCGGACCCTCGCTGCCGGGTCACCAACGAATACGATCCGTTGCCGCCACGCCCCGAACCGACTCGAACACCGTTACCCGGCACGACCACGAAACCGCCCGTCGCGGGTGACTCAGTTGCCAAAACGGCGTTATCCAGCCGCATCGATGAATTGATGCTCGCCACCGACGCGGTCCGCGAAAAAGCAATCGACGTCGGCTCGAAACTGGGCATCGCAAAAATCGCTCCGAGTCTCGTCAAACGGTTCACGAACAAGGAACTCCGCCCCTCGACTCGTGCGTCCGCCCTAACCGCACTCGGTCGACTGCAAAAATCGTTGGCAATTGAATTGGCCCGCGAAGTCGACCTGCAACAGCCCGTGCAAATTGTGCTCGCGAGTCTTCGGGTTCTCGGCAAATATGACTCGGCGGGATCGATCGAACGGCTGATCGCCGCAACGAGCAGTTCCAGCCAAGTCGTCCGAGGCCTGGCATGGGACCTCATCGCGGAAAACGAATCACCGCTCGCGATCGAGCATCTCCAACTCGGTTTGAAACAATACCTCAGCGGAGAGCTTCCCACGGATGTTCGATTGAATGTCGCCGAAGCGGTGCGGAAACGATTACCCCCCGCAGCAACCGAACAGATCGACGCGTATCGGAGCGAATTGCAGGGCACCGAACCACTCGCGAAATGGATCGACTCGCTTCACGGTGGAGATTCCGAGGCTGGCGAAAAGATCTTCCTCGGCAAAACGGAACTCTCCTGCGTGCGTTGCCACAAAGTCGATCGGGCGGGCGGCGAAGTCGGCCCGAATCTGACCGTGATCGGCAAGACACGCGACCGACGCACGCTGCTCGAATCAATCTGCCTCCCCGATGCTCGCATCGCCGAAGGGTTTGAAACCGCCGTGATCGCGGATGAAGACGGTGGCGTTTTCACCGGCATCGTGGCAACGGAAAACGAAGATACCGTGGAACTCATCGCCGCCGACGGAACCCGAAACGTGATCGAAAAGGAACTGATCGTCGCGCGAAAGAAAGGCAAGTCTTCCATGCCCGCCGGTCTCACTGATCTGATGTCACCGCGTGAGCTTCGCGACCTAGTCGCCTATCTCGCGAGCCTCCAAGTCGACCCGCGAACCAGCTCCGACATCGAATAACCAGCGACCAAAGTGGCCAAACCAAAGTGGCCGAACGCTCCCAGGTCGGTACAACACCTCCGACCGCGGAGCGACCGGACACATACAAACCGCAACGGTAATCCACGTCAGCCTAAAAACGCCAACGGGCCAAAAACGACTGTGTCGCTCGGCGCAAATAACACTACGCCGCGTCGGCGATTTCGCTGCCATACAGGTTGCGATAGAAACTGTTCTCCACCATCAACTTTTCGTGGTTTCCGACTGAGGCGATCTTGCCTTGGTCCAAAACTGCGACACGGTCCGCCAACGCCAACGTGCTGGCTCGGTGCGTGACCATGATTCCCGTACGCCCCTTCAAGAAAGTTTCCAAGGCGCGGTGGATCAACATTTCGCTCTCGATATCGATCTGACTCGTCGCTTCGTCGAGAATCAAAATATCGGGGTTGCGTAAAAACGCGCGAGCCAACGCGATCCGCTGCATCTGTCCGCCCGACAATCGCACACCGCCACTACCGAGATACGTTTGGTATCCCTTCGGCGTCTTTCGCAAAATGAAGTCGTCCGCAAACGCGAGCTTAGCCGCCCGCACGACATCGTGACTGTCGGCACTCGGACTGCCGTAACGAATGTTGTTTTCGATCGTGTCGTCAAACAAGACCGTTCGCTGCGAAACCAACGCGATCCGGCGCCGCAGGTCCCGCGTGGCCATCTGATTGATCGGACAATCATCCAAACAAATCTGGCCCTCGTTCGGGTCATCAAACCGACACAACAGACTGATCAACGTACTCTTGCCACAACCGTTCGGGCCGACCAATGCTACCGTTTCGCCATGCGAAATATTCAGGTCGATCCCCTGCAGAACCATCGGTCCCGACGGATACTGAAAGTGAACATTTTCAAACCGAACGTCATTGTGAGGCCGTGGCGGTTTGATTGCGTTAGCCGGCTCCGTGACGCGGACCGGGGCGTCAATGATTTCATAGATCCGAGCGGATGCGACGATGCCACGCTGCAACGCACTCCAGACGTCCGTCAGTTTTCTCGCTGGATCCGAAGCACCGATCAAGAAGGCGAAAAACAACAGTACCTGAGAATCGTCCAACGGTTTGTCGCTCATTCGCAGTCCGAGCAAATGAGTTTCTTGATTGATCGCCAAATAGCCACCCGCCAAAATCGCCAAACCGACCGTCGTCAGCCCGAGCATCTCGCTCGTGCCACGGGCAAATGTGTTGTAGAACGCGACCTTCATCGAACGACGAAAATACGCGTCGGCGTGTGTCCGAAAACGCGCTCGCTCTCGCGATTGAGTGTTGAATGATTTCACGACACGAATGCCGTTGAAGGCGTCATTGAGCATCCCGTAGAGGCCGCTCATCTCTTCCATCACACGACGACTCGCTCGGCGAATCGCGCGGCTCAATCGCTGCGTCACGAACGCAACTACCGGCGTCACCACCATCACTAATAACAACAAACGAGGGCAAACGATGAACGCCGCCCCGACACAGACGATCATCTTCAGAGGTTCGCGGATCAATCGACCAATCAGCGTACTCAACCCCACGCCCACGTGAGCAACGTCGTTGGTTAATCGACTCGTCAGATTTGCCGAACCGTTCTCGCCAAAATGATCGAGATCGAGGCTCAGCGCCTTGCGGAAAAATTTCTCACGCAACTCCATCACGGTCCCCTCCGCGATGTACTGCACCAACATCATGTTAATCGTCAAGGCAACCAGTTTGATCGCCGTGCACACCAGCAGAAACCCAACAACGAGCAAGAGAGTGTTGAACGGCCCCGGAGGAGCATATCGGGTGACTAGAGGTTCACACCATCGCAGCCAACTCAACGAATACGTGACCGCTTTGTGGCGAAATTCCAATTCGGAACGTTCGACTGCCGGAAGATCCGCGTCGGCTAACTTTGTATTGATTTCCTGAAGATCTTTTTCGGTCGTCCCAATCTGCGTGTGGACGTACGCACCGAGGTCGTCGCCTTCGAAAACGACCTCGGTCATCGGGTACAAGATGCTGATATTGCCGCCCCACATCGCTGCGATGATCAACGAAGTCACGACAATGCCTAGCATCGATAAACGTCGCTGCGCGGCTAGGTGCAATACTCGGCGGAAAGACTTCATATCAGCGGTGAAAATCTAAATGACGGTGCGCGTAAAACATGACCGTCATTCATATCAGCCCCCCAACATCAACCGCCAGAGAGATTTGAGCCCGCGAAGACGAGTTTCACAGGGAAACAGGGAAACAAGAGGACGGTGAAGCTGGCAAACGGGGGGAGGGAATAGGCACCAGCCTGCAACCTGTCACCTAACCCCCGCCATCATATCGATCGTTCCTCTCACTTTTGCCGCACACGCGCGAAACAAGTCCGCCTCGTCCTCGGACAATGGTGGATGCAGAACTCGTGTGACTCCCTCCCGACCGATCACTGCGGGCAAAGATAAGCACACGTCGCTGACGCCGAGAAATCCATCGACCAGCACGCTGACCGGCATCGTGTGGCGGAGGTCGTAGACGATCGAATCGACAATCGTCATCGTCGCCAAGGCGATCCCGTAGTTCGTGTAACCCTTTCGGTTATAGACTTCATATCCGAGGTTCACCGTCTCGCGGAACAACCGACGCGTCATTTCACTGGGAAAAAACTTTTCGCCCCCGGTCATTGCGACCGAATACGCCGCGAACTGATCGTCACCGTGTTCCCCCAAAATGTACGCACGAATATCGTCGGCATGAATTTTCAGTTCGGCCGACAACAGCGATCGATAGCGAATGCTGTCCACCAACGTTCCTGTCCCGATCACTCGAGCAGGCGGAAACCCGGTCAAACGAATCGCCTCGTACGTCATCACGTCGACGGGATTGGTCACCATGATCAACACCGCGTTAGGGCTCAACTCCGCGAGGCGAGGCAACCACTCCTCGAGAATCCCACGGTTTCCGAGCGCGAGGTCCGAGCGTTTCCAATCGGCTCTCGTCGGCGATACCGATGGCGTGAAAACGATCACATCCGATCCCGCCGAATCTTCGACCGTCCCCGCCTGGATCGTCATGTTGCTGTTTCGCAACACGCTCGCGTGGGTCAAATCCATCGCGTCGCCTTCGGCCTTTTCGATCGATCGATTCAACAACCAAAGTTCACTGACGATCGGCTCCATCGTCGCCGCAAACGCAATGGCAGATCCGACACGCCCCATTCCAACGATGCTAAATTTCATATCGCTTTGCGACCATTCTGTAAATTTAAACGAACAGCAGTTTGAAGATTGTGGGGAATAGGCTCGCCGCCACGGCGCAACCTATCTCGCATGGTGACCCATGATCGGTAAAAAACCAGTCCCCTACCGACCGGTGCTCGCACGTCGAGGTGCAACACATTTCTCGGCGTGGATCATCAGATTGATTTACACTATCTGCGATCATCTACCGTCCCGTCCGATTTGAGAAAACCTGATGCGATTTTCCGATAACACAGCACCGCACAATCAAACCATCCACGATCGGACTGTATTGTTCAAGTTCCTGACCCTCTTTTTGTTGCTAGCGACAATTGGAGATACCGTTTGCGCACAATCGCAAACATCCGCCGTCGGATTCCCACGCGAAACGAGCGATTCCAACCCATCAGCAGCGACCGCAGTCGCCAACGCGGTCGCCGCCACCGGCGTCACGTCGCACCTCGGTTATCGCACCGAAATGTCGTCGAATGATCCAAAATCTCCCGTTTGGCAAATCTACCGTGGCGACCAAGCAATCACGACATATCACGCAAACTTAAAAGGAACGCCGGGTTTGTATCCTCTGCTATCACCCCGTGGATTGCCACTGACGCGAAACTTTCCGATGCAAACAGCTGTTGCGAATAATGACAACACAGAGGCCGCCCGGCGCTTCGAACGTTCTGATCACGATCATCATCGTTCGGTGTGGTTCACGCACGGCATCGTCAACGAATACGACTTCTGGCTAGACGATCCGGGGCCGGAAACGGGGCGAGTTGTCCATCGCAGCGGTGATGTCCGTGTTCGCCAAACGGCCTCCGTGATCAATGGCGAGGAAACCTCCTCCAGTTCATGCACGATCGTAACAACGAACGATTGGCTCACCCCCGACGAAAAACGCCTGCTATCCGACCGACGGCAATTTCGTTTTGGCGAACACCTCGGCGACACGGTCATCGACATCACGATCGAACTGACCGCGGCAGACGACGACGTGATGATGGGCGACACAAAAGAAGGCACACTCGGAGTTCGTGTTGCCGGAACGATGAAGGTAGACGCTAAACTCGGCGGCGAAATCCACAACGCCGAGGGCCTCCGAGACGCTGCCGCATGGGGCAAACCCTCTCACTGGGTTGATTACAGCGGCCCGATTGTCCCGAGCGACTGGACACTCGATACCGACGAGACCAACGCGGAGAACGCTGCATCGTGGCCGCGAGCGGGCATCACAATGATGTACCACCCCGATAACAAATTACCGACCTGCAACTGGCACGTCCGCACCTACGGATTATTCGCCGCGAACCCGTTCGGGCGGCGCCAATTTGGCGACAAAAGTGCTAACGCTGCGAACTACGAAGGCGTGAAGATCAAAAAGGGACAAACACTCACGTTGAACGCCCGCATGATTCTGCACGACGGCGGGTTCGATGCGACCAAATCCGCCGCCCACTTCGACGCCTACTCCGCCACAAAAGTGAAGTAACCGACGTACCAGGCTACTTCACGAATAAAATTTCAACACCACGTTATTGGTGTGAAATTTCGTCTTGGATCTGCTGTGCCGAAGCAGGCAACTGCTTGATCTTCGGCCGACGTCGCTTGCGAACTTTCTCGGGAACCATACTTCGCATCGATTCAAGCTTGCCGAAACACAACAACCGATCGTTGGGTTCGAGCGTTCGCTTCAACCGCGGGTTCGGGATCACCGTCGTCCCTCGGTAGAGCGTCAACACGTTGATATCCTGTTCCGGTAACCCTGACTCATCGATCGTTTTACCGACGACCTCAGACCCGTCCCGGATGTGAATCTCCGTCACGCCGTAACCACGACTGACCGTCAATCGCTGCCGAACGTCGACCTCGGGGAAGTCCACCTGAGCGATCATGTAATCGATAATCGCACCCGCGATGTCCAACTTCGTGCACGATTCAATTCCCTCGAGGCCTGGCGACGAATTGATTTCCATCACCTGCGGCCCATCATTGCCTTCGAGCATGTCGACCCCGGCCACTCGCAGGCCCATGATCTGGGCCGCACGTACCGCGGTCTCGGCATAGACCGGGTCGAGTTCGATCGACTCCGTCACGCCGCCCCGGTGCACGTTGCTGCGAAACTCAGTACCAACGGCAACCCGCCGCATCGACGCCACCACGCGATCCCCAACGACAAACGCCCGAATATCGCGGCCCTTGCTCTCGGAAACGAATCGCTGAACCAGAACATTCTGCTTCGTGCTGTGCAACGTCTCGATAATCGCTTCGGCGACTTTCACCGACTCGGCCAAAATCACACCAACGCCTTGGGTGCCTTCGAGCAATTTGATGATGACCGGTGCGCCGCCGACTCGTTCGATCGCGGGCAAGATGTCTTTGCGGTCACGCACGAACGTTGTCTGCGGGATACCGATCTGATGACGACTGAGAATTTGCAAACTGCGCAGTTTGTCTCGCGAGTTGCTGATGCCAGCCGACGAACACGCGCTGAACGTATCCATCTGCTCGAACTGCCGAACAACAGCTGTTCCGAAATACGTGATCGACGCGCCGATACGCGGCAGGACGGCGTCGTAATCACCCAAATGCTTGCTACGGTAATACAAGTCCGGCTCACCCTGCTCGAGGTCGATCGCAAACTTCAGCGTATTGAGCACCTTCGCCTCCGCACCACGATGCTGGGCCGCTTCCAACAATCGTCGCGTTGAATAGCACTTAGGGCTGCAGGACAGGATGGCTAACTTCATGAGTATCTTCTTTGGGATGAGACGGAGTGTGCGGCTGAATCACTACTACGGTAACGCATATTCAGCAGCCGTGTAGAATTCAAATCGCCGGGTGTATATCGATCGACCGTATTACGGATTCGCTCGACTTAGTGGAATATTTCGACGCGACGACTGACTCTCGGTCTGCCGCGTCGTTGTCGCTCAACGGCGTTTTTTGCGACGATGATGACGGCCTGCGAGAAACGATGCGGCTGGGTCGACGAGAAAATGATTTCGAATCGCTTCCCGCCCGACCAACATGCGAAAACCCATCGCGTCGCGGTTCGCGAGGGTCAAGTCGACGAACGCGCGACGCTGCAGGATCTCGAGCTGTGTTCGGATCACGATCCGCTCGGCGACCTCACCGTTGCTGCTTCGGACGTGCCGACGTTCGAGGATCGGCACGTCCGCATTAATGTGGACATCGTCTCGATTCTGGAACGGGTGGATCGAAAACCGAACTCGCTCAATATCGTCTTGCATATACGTTTCGACGTCGAACGCATGAATCGAACTGGACCGCGCTCCGGTATCAATCTTCGCCTTGATCTGGCGAACGTTCAAATCAGGCAACCCAACCCACTCCCGCCACCCGATGATGAACATCGGCTCGGTCTCGATGTTGGGAGGATTGTCCTTCTCGGGATCGTCCATATCGTCGAACTTAAATGAAGGAAGTGAGGTGGTGCAGTTGAACGTCCGCCCACCGATCATGAGGTGCAATCACCTCGTCTATGCCGTATGAATGGCTCGGTCGTCAACGTCCATCGCGGCTTCGTGAACCGCTTCGGCGAGCGTCGGGTGAGCGTGACAGGTTCGCGCAATGTCCTCGCTACTGCAGCCGAACTCCATCGCCGAAGCCGCTTCGGCAATCATATCACCCGCCCGCACACCGATAATGTGCACGCCGAGAACGCGATCGGTTTCCGCGTGCGCCAGAATTTTGACACGGCCTTCTGTATCACCGAGCGTTCGGGCACGCCCGTTCGCACCAAAGGGACACACACCCTTATTGTACGGAATCCCCGCTTCGATGAGCTGCTCTTCGGTCTGCCCGACCATTGCGATTTCAGGATGAGTGTAAACGATCGCGGGAATCACGTCGTAGTTCATTTCGCTGGCAATTCCAGCCATCCGCTCGACGCAAACGACGCCCTCTTCCATCGCCTTGTGAGCCAACATCGCACCGCCGATGCAATCGCCCACGGAATAGATTCCTGGGACGCTGGTCTCAAAGTTGTCTTTGACTTCGATGAACCCACGCCGATCCGTTTGCACACCCGCGGCCGCGAGCCCAAGATCGTCGGTTGCCGGTGTGCGACCGGTCGCCAACAGCACGCGATCACAATAAATCGGATCACCGTCTTTGATCTCAACCGTGCACGGCTTCGACTGCGACGTGTCCACGCGTGCCGATTCGACCATCGTACCGGTGCGAAATTCGATGCCCTGTTTCTTTAGCGAACGGTGAGCCAAATTGCCGAGCTCTTTGTCCAAGCCAGGCAAAATGCGGTCGAATGCTTCCAAGACGATCACTTTGCTGCCCAAGCGATTCCAAACGCTACCAAGCTCCAATCCGATGTAGCCACCGCCGATCACGACCAACACTTCCGGGACCTCCGGAAACGACAACGCCGTTGTGCTGTTGCCGATCCGATCGCCGTCCTCTTCGACCGATGGCAACCGAGCCGGCACGCTGCCGGGACAGAGCAGAATTTGATCCGCCGTAACCACTTGCGGTTGATCGTCCGCGGCACCTTCGCTGGCGGTGATCTCGATCGACTCGGAATCTCGCAATCGCCCTCGCCCGTGATACGCCGTCACCCCCCGTTTCTTGAACAGGAGATCAATGCCGCCGGTGAGCGTGTCGACGATTTTTTTCTTGCGAGCCATCATCACGTCGAGCTTCAACTCCACGTCTCCAACGACCACCCCGTGGTCACTGAACCGATGCTTTGCTTCCTCGTAGAGATGACTCGATTCCAACAACGCTTTGCTGGGAATGCAGCCCACTCGCACGCAGGTGCCTCCGAAGCGAGGGTTATCGTCAATGCAGGCAACATCAATGCCGAGCTGAGCAGCCCGAATCGCGGCGACGTAACCTGCGGGACCGCCGCCCAAGACGACGAGTTCGTGGCGAGCCGTTTTTGTCATGCGAGTGATTTTCAGTTTTGGAGAGCAGGGGGGTGAGTTCGCGAACATTGTCCTGGATCACCAACCCCTTGTCGACTCCACTGCAGATTGCTTCATCACCGATTCGGCCATCGGTTCCGCGTTCGCCCTCCCGCCAAAGACGCGATCGCCCTCCCGCCAAAAAATCGGAGCCTACCGCCCACCCCAATCCACACGATCGATCGCCAAAGCGGTCCACTGAAAACCGCTAACATTGATTCCGGCCAGAGAGAGACGCCAAAAGAAAGGAAGGCAGAGAAAGGGGCATCCATGGGCCTCCGCTCGATACGGTATATCCAGCGTGAAAAACGGCCCCGTATCAATCACTGCCCCGTATCAATCACTGCCCCGCGTAAAAAGTTGCCCACCGCCCGACGATGTCTGCAACCCAGCGGTCGAAGGCCCTCAATCACAACGTGCTAGCGAATTATTCGCTAGCGAGAGCACCGTCGAGAGCAATCGTGTCTGCAAAGTCATACGAGTGAAACACTCGTGAGATCCGCTGTGCGAGCATCCCCAAGAACAACTTTCGGAACTTCGGCTCCGTTGTTTCGCTGGTGTATTGCCCCGCGTTAACGGGATACATGAATTCGTCGATTTCCTTCCGGAAGACGACCTTTTCCTCTTCGATGTCATAGACGATGAGTTGCACTCCGGCCCGCCCGCGATACAGCGTGGCGCCGTCTCGCAGACGCATGTCCGTCAATTCGATCGCGAGCACCCTGTCTGCTTTGATGCCCTTGCCGATATCGAGATAATCGACGCTATCCCACCCGTGTGTATCACGCCATTGCTGAACCGCGTCCTCGTGGACCAACGTCATTCCCTTGACTTCCATCGACAAAATGTCGCGTACCCGGCGGGTCAACAGGCGGGCAGCGATGTCGTCGGTGTATTGGCTCTGGTCGGTCATCGTCACGACCGCGACTTTCGCATTTTTGAGCGCATCGCACTCTGCAGGAATTTGATCCGCACCGACCGCGTGCATCAGGTTACTAACCACCCCCAAACACCCCGTTTGCGTGACCATCCCGCACGCCACCACCAGGCCCAACCCAACAATACCGAACCATCGCCGCGATCGCGGGCGATCTGATCGAGAATCCAATGGCGAATGGTCGATGGAACGCGAGTTCAAAGGCGTCGGTTTCATAGGACGAGCGGCAAAATTGCGGAACACGGCATGGACGGAAGGGTGTCGATTTCTTGTGTTACGCATTTTCTGGCGATCGTTTCCACCCCAGTTCCCGGGTTGGGCCCGCCCTCAGCCCCGCTGAACACCGCGAAACGACCGCCAAAGCACCGCAGAAATGTCCGCCCGCGGCCTTGACGCCCCCGGCCCCCTCTCGATAAACTCCCCGCCTCACCACCCAAAGTGAAGGTTTTCCGTTCACCGGAACACCACCCCCGGGGGATTAGCTCAGTTGGGAGAGCGCCTGCATGGCATGCAGGAGGTCATCGGTTCAAGTCCGTTATCCTCCACTTTTCAAAGCCTTGCGATTCGTCGCAAGGCTTTCTTTTTGCTCGGTTTACAGCGATTCTCGGTTTTTCACAAACCGTCCGTATCGCCGATGTATCCGATTTGGTGAGGAAGTGTATCCGATTTGTGAAATCTGATACTGGATTCAAGCCGTTCGTTGAATCAATTTCGTAGTTGTTTAAAAGCGATTCTGTCTGCCCCCCGAATTCCTGGGTCGGCTTATCAAAACCTAAATCACCTTTGTCGGGAATGGGCATGGAACGGCATCCCATAGCGGTTGCAAACATCGTTCATATTCCTCCAACGCTTGGAATACTTTTCGGAACGGACGATTCGTGTAGATTTCCGCCAGATTGTCAGTCTTCACAGATTGGTTTCGTGCACGGAACACCGCCATCACTTCGCCATCAACGATGTCGCGGATTTCATTGCCGCTCGTTTTCCGCAGGCTCTTCGGGGGCAACATCCTGAAAGTAGGTTGAAGTTTCAGAACTCTCCGAAGTAGCGACTCACGCCACATCCCGTAGACCTTAGTCGAAAGGTTTCCTCCCTTTGTTTGACTGATGTAGCTCAGACCTGACTTGGTCAACATGACGATCTCGTCATTCCCCTTAGTTTGCATCTTGCGACGCGTGTGTCCAATCTCACACACTCGGCCATAGTGGTCAGGGTGTGGATGGGAAATGAAAACTCCAAGCAGGCTCGGATCGAATGTGCGAAGCCCGGCAATGTCAGGCAATTCAATTTGCCTGTCTTCCGTTAGCGGTAAGCCGATGTCGAGAACCATTCGCTTTCCATCAGCTTCGATTTCTACACAGTTGCCACCAATCTCATGACAGCCTCTGTGGATTCGACAACGCATTCAGTTCTCCCGAACTCGGTCAGAAACTCCCGTGAGCCTAGCACCGAAGTTCTTGCATAGAGTATCTGTTAGCCGACGAAAATGTGCTGTCTGTGATAAGCGAGATATTTCTGTTGGCTTATTGAAAAGGAGCCGCAGTTTTCATTGAAGCACGACACACCAAGCGAGTGCAGCGTTTCAGTATCCACAAGGGTTGAAATCATCAGCGTGCCATCATCGTTGAAAGAAATATAGCCTCGGTCAAACAATCGGTCGATGTTCGGTGACAGAAACAATCCATTCGCACTGTCCAGTCGCTCGACGTTATTGCAAGCTGCCCACGGTTTGATGTGACTGGCAATCAGAAACCGGGCATCATCAACGCCAGAAATTCGACAAGCACTCTCAAGCTGCTGGATGTTTTGGCGAAACTTTCCCTGTCCGATTCTCGACTTGACCAGTTGCTCTTTCTCAGTTTGCGTCACCGTCGTTGAATTGCTGATGGCGGCTTCGATTTGATCCTCGATGTCGCGGAGCATCTTTTCCTGCTGCTCTCGATCCGCTATTTCGATGATCCCTTGATTGATTTGATATAGTAACCAATCCATTTCGAGAAAGTCATCTGCACCAAGTTCGGACTTGAGGTTTTTCGCGGCTGATTGGAATTCCGCGAAACCTTTATAGCTGACGTGAAGTTTCTTGAATGCTCCCTCCGTCTGCTTGTTCATGATCGCTATCGCTTCTGGATGCAGAAGGATGACGAGGCCGGTAGCGGTGGGGAAGCCGAATCCGGGAACGGACGCAATCTGCGTGGCCTTATCAAATGGTGATAGTGTTGAAGCGTTCAGAATTCTGAGAGCGTTTCGTACATGATTCAGCTTCTCTTCATCAGTTGCAGTTTGAAGCGGGGAACCGTAAATCGTCGATCCAGGTCGCCAAACATAATTCCCATGCAACTCCAATGTGCCTGCATCCAGTGCGGCGGCAACCTGTTCTGCGAAATCTTTATCAAGGAGGCCGGAGTCAAATAGCTTGCCTCGAATGTCTTCGCCGCCAAGAAGCGTTTCCGATTCCAATACCCAGACTTCACGATTAAATTCATCGAGAGTTACGTCGTTCCAGTCAGCCAGAACCTCTCGAAGTTGAGCAGCACGCTCACGTCGGAGTCTAACTCGTAATTGTTCAATCGGAGACTTGTGAAACAAAGAAAACGCTTCGGCAAGTGAAACGCCATGCGTTGCAGTCCGTGGACAGATTGCCTCTAGCGAATCGGCCTCACTCTTTGTCAGTGGAAAATTCGTTCCTCGCGTTTGTTTTAAAATCTTGGCGGAAGATAATTCAGGATTGTTTTGAAGCGTTGCTCGCGAAACGGGATGATCGAAAACGGTGTCGATTTCAATGGCAGCACGAAGCCTGTCTTCCTCTTCATTCAGTTCGACGACGAAGGGCAGTTCTTCGGGTGCCCCTCCCATAATTTGCGGATCGGTGATTACCGTTCCGTGAGCGACAAGTCCTCCGTCAGTGCCGGTAAGCCACAGGTAAACATCGTCACCGGCTCGAATATCGTTTTTGAACTGGTTAATCTCCCAGCGAAATATGCGAAGATGATTCAGAGCGTTCGTTAGATCGAAATACGCTGGAACCGCCTGGAAAATCCAAGCACGTTTTTCGGATTGTTGGGCACTGGTCATACTGACTTGTCATTCTGTTCAATACGGTAGTTTTTAAACGTAAGCAAAGGCTGGTTTTCGCTGGTTGCTTCTCACTTGTAGATTTCTTTACGCTTCTTTCGCCACTTCTCGATCAGCTCGAATGCTTGATTCCTCTCATTGATCTGACCGATTGTGCCTTGTCCGCTGAGGTTCCAGTCCGGCCACTCCTTGCGGCTGAAGACATCGGCGAAAAATGTAAGCGACTTAACAAATCGGAAATGACGGAACACGATTCCTTCACGACCTTTTGCCAGTCTGTCGTAAATGTAATCGCTTGCTACGACGCACAATGCGAGCGGGGCACTGTGCGGAGCGATCAGCACGTAATCGCCAATGTTTATTTCGTGAGCAAATTTCAGATAGTTCGTATGGTTGCTCTTTGCCAGAACTTTTTCCGCCTTCTCGCGTTCGTCAATCATGTTGCAGTCGAGGCCCCGGTCATCAAGACCAATGCAATTCTGACTGAGCATTCGGCAAGCAAATTGAGTCGAAGCCTCGCTATTAACGCCCGGATGGAGTTGCATCTTCCAGTATTTCGCGGCATCGGTTGGTGTTGTTTCAATCATTACTCGGACCTCTCGTTCCTGTATCAAGGATGCGATCGCGATGAATCAGATTTGCAGAAGTCGATTAGCCGTTTATTCATGGCTAGTCCACGATCTATTCACTGCCATGCTACCGATGCTTCTTCATTGGGACTAAGTGCTTTGACATCATCCAGCCTTCACGGGATAACCCACTTTCGAGGTCGGTCCACTCGACATGAACCGACTTGCCTCTTTTCTCGCAAACGCGAACCACGTCCCCAGCGACAAGATTGGCAATTCTCATTGAACGACGGCGGCGAGTTGCTTTAACTGGGGCAGAGCGTCTTGAGACTATCCGCAATTCTGCTCGGTCGTTGGTCGGAAGCGGTTGCTGCTCGATGTGTTCTCGTACATCTCTAATAATGATTTGGATTCTTGGGCTATTCTCGTGCGAGTGGGACAGCAAGTTGGGGACGACATTGATGCTCAACCAAAAGATAGTTGATGCGATTAAATTGATGAGCAGTGAAATCATGTGCTGTCTGGACTGTGCATTGTCTTGACGCTGCGTCCAGTCGATCAAATAGTTAATCTGCTCCTCGACGGTCCATTCATCAGCATCGGGATGTGCCGCGATGTCCGACTCAAGCTGTGCGGCAAGTGCATCGCTTTGCCCCTCCGACCATTCAACGGGAAGAGCATCACCTGCCGGCAAGTCCTCTGCCATCTGAATAAGCTTATCCAGCCGCAAGGTATTCAGGCGAGTTGTCACCGCCTGCAACGTCGGTAATACCTGAGTGCGAAAGGTGGAAGCCGCTTCAACTGTTTCCCGCACTTGCCGAGAGATAGAGTCTCTCGCGGCTATGGCAGCACGAACACTTGATAGCACATTATCACGGACCAACTTCCTTGCTTCGGTTGCAGCCTTTAGAGTGTCACGTACTTGGGATGCGAACGACGCTCTGACGGCAAGTGCCGAACGTATTTCTGACAGGATGTTTCCTGAGAGAGCTTGCCGAACCATTGACGTTGCTTCAACTGTCTCACGAAAATGTCTTGAGATTGCAGCGTTTGCAGCTGCCATCGTTTGGACTTCGGCAAGGACACGGTTTTGTGCTGTCCGCAGTGCAAAGGCTGTATCAGCAAGCTCTGACCTGATAGTTTTCTGAACAGCGACCATCTTCTGCACGTCTTGGAAAATCTTGACTGATGCCGGCGTGAGTGCGGCGGACAAGTCAGGAATCGTCGCCACCGGCTTCAGCAACGCTTGTTGAGCAGCGAGAGATCGCTGCAATTGCAAAACGGGACTATTGAGTATGTCCGCGTGTATAGGTGAGCGGCGGCGTCTACCCGGCTGGTTATTCGTGTCGGTCATATTTCACTCCACTCCTAACGCTTTGAACGCCGCGTCTGATGGGTCGGAATAGAAGCTGGTTTGGAATTTTGCGAATAGTTCGCCGGGGATGGTTGGGATGTCGCTGACGCTGGCCATTCGAAGCAGGATGCGTTTGGCTCCAGCGTCGAAGGCGACTTGGAGTGACTCGGCAAGATTTTGCACCGGGATGATGTTGCCGCCAAGACTCATGCTGCCCAGGATGACGATCTGTGACTGGAGTGGCTTAAGCTCGCAGCCAAATCAACGTTGATAGATCGGCAGGAAACCGCGGTCGATTTGCAGCATCGTCAGGTTGCACGCCGTCACGTACACCGGGTGAATTTGCCCTTCCCACGATCCATCGGCCTGCTGTTCAGCAGAGATGCGATCGTAGAGCCGGTCGCGAAACGGGAACCACAATTCGTCGCCCTGTCGATAAACGACTTGGCTGTAGTAAAGGTACGTGTAGTGCCAATGGCCGAATGACTGCCCCGCCTGTCCGATGTCGTGCAGCGACTCTTTGCTGTACGCAAGCATTTCGGGCACGTGCTCGCTGTCGTAATCGCCCGCGTTGTAAAGCGCCGCGAGTGCTGCCGCGGTGATCGCGGGACGACTGCTGCCCGTCTGCCGACTGCTGTAACTGATTCCGCCGTCGGGATTCTTGCAGCGGTAGATGTACTCTTTCGCTTTCTCGATCACCTCGCTGCTGACCGGGATGCCGGCGTTGCGACATCCGCGAAGCCCTTGGACTTGCGTGATCGTCGTGCTGCCTTCATCGAAATCATTGCCCTCTTTGGCCGAAACGTATCCCCAACCGCCCGCCGCCGTCTGGGCGTTTCCGCTGAACTGCACCGCCCGGCTGAGCACATCGACCAACTCCTCGCGGCGGTCGAGCAGCCCTTCCTCACCGAGCACTTGCGACAGAAACAGCATCGAAAACCCGTGCCCGTACGTGTATCGCGAGTCCGTCTGTGGGTCGCCGATCAGGCCGTTGCCACGAGATTTACTGATCAAAAAGTCAGCCGCCCTGGCAATTTGGCGAGCGTAGGGCCCCTGCGTCGTCGTACTGCCGCTGGCGATTAACGCCGTTCCCGAGAGTGCCGCCATCGCCGTCGGATAAACCGTCGTGTTCCACTGCCCCCGCGAGGATTGCTTGCTGCTCAGCCATTCCAGGCCGCGATTGATCGCCTCCTGCCATTTCGGTTTAGGGATCGCCGCATCCGCCCGTCTGGGCAGCCCCCCCACCATTGCCGCAACACCGCCTCCGACAGCGAGACCCCGGAGGAATTGACGGCGGTCGAACGGTGAGAGATTCATAATGGACCCTAATTGGGAAAATGACGTCATTTCGGGAGCGATCCGGCACGATCCAGGATAGCAGGAGTTCGCCAGATCGAGAAACGCACGTTTTTCCACGAAACCAGTGAAGTTATAACGCCTGTAACGTCGATAACGATTGTGCCACCGATTGGCTGGACTCGAATCGCACGAGAGGCGTACCACGATGACAAACACGATGAATCTACGAACGACCGTCACCACTTTCGTGGCTGCGACTACATTGCTCACTCTGCTGACCGCAACCACCGGTTGCCAGGTCTCGCTCAATGGTCAAACGCTGCCAAGCCCGTATTATCTACAGGACGATGTCCAGTATTTCCCTGCCGGGCCTGAGTTCAAGCTGCCACGTGAGGCGGCTGCTCTCCGCGCAGCCAAAGCCGAAGAAAAATTGAATCAGCGATGAACCGAACGCCGCACCAAGAAAAGATCATTCGCAATTACTACCAAAATCGCGATGTGATCGGCCTGCAAAAGGCCTCCGAAGCGGTCACGGACCTGTACCTCAGCGAAGGGAAAAAACGCGCCACCGTCTGGAAACGGTTGGCCAGCCATTTGGAAAAGATTGGCGTCCCCGAACCGCAAATCGAGGCTCTTCGGGAAGCCGACGATCCTGCCGCGGTCGCAAAACTGCTGGAAAAGTTCTCGGGCTAACCTAGCTGTCTCGATCCTCCGCATCCGGTTGAACACTATTTTCAATCGGACGGAAAATTCGAACAACCATCGAAGTGGACAGTCTCATCCACTTCCGCCCGCACGATCCCCAGACCACCGCAATCGGCTCGCGACGATGATCGCGATCGCAGGGTGGTCCACTCGTGGGATTCAAGTGTTCGCGGCACTGGCCCGAATGTGGCCCACCGTCTGGTGACGGTGGCTACGTAAAAACGGGCTACGTAAAAACGGGAAACTCGGCAAATCAAGAGTCGACTACGTCGCCGCAACTGCCGACCGTGGACGCTCGCCCGTGCTTCACGTCACTTCCCAGCGGATGGCGAGCAACCGCGCCGCCAACAGCAGCACGAACGCGGTCGCCATCAACACGCCGAGTTGTGGCCCCAGTTCGCTCGGCGGCAGTTCCCGCCAAAACACCTTGTCGTAACCGTCCAACGCCCACGCGTTGAATGTCCACAAACCGGCACGCTGCAGCGGTTCGCTCATCACATAACGCGGCACCATCGAGCCACCCAGAGCACTCATCGTCAACACCGCAACGACTGACAATCCGCCTAACTGCCCACGTGTTCGACACAACGTTGCCAAAAACAGACCAAACGAGGCGGCCGCCGACGCCGTCGCCAGCGTCATCATGGCAAACCCGTCGAAATGCTCGAACAAATTTAAACCAAACACGAGTTGAGCCCACAGGAACATCACCGTGACCTGAACGCAGCCCAAGAGGGTTAGGTAAAACCATTTCCCCAACAACAAATGATCCATCGTCATCTGTGTCGCGAGCAACCGTTCGAGAGTCTGGTTCTCACGTTCCTCTAACAACACACCCCCACCCGTCGTCGCACCAAACAACAAAAACATGACGGCAATCCCAGCGGCATAAACACTGATCACCGGATTCGTTTTTCCCTGACCGATGATATTCACGACTTCAATCTTTGGCGGCGCAAACGATTGTGGCGAGAAAGCCTCGCCCGTCGTCGAAGACGTTCCCGCATCAGAGCTAGCATCCGGTTTCGACGCAACGTTCTGTACGAACTCCGCGAACTGAGCCTGCTCGGCACTGAGTTCATCATCCGCCGCCGGTGCCTGCCCCGGGATGCCCGACATCGGAGCGGTGCCGATCATAATTTCACGAGTCACCAACGCGCTGACGACTTGGCTGGCGACTTGGTCGGACGCGTCGTTGAGCAGTTCCGCCGAAATCTGTTCTCCCTGTTGATCGATCACCACCGCGATCGTGGCCGTTCCCCGCCGAACCATGGTCTCCGCCGTCTTTCGATCGACGGTATCCGCATCGGACGAACCACGGATCACTTTCAGACCCTCGTTTTGCCCCAAGTTGTCCAACACTTTTTGGCACCGGTTGGCCGCGTCCGGATTATCTGCCGACTCCGCCGCACCGTTCACCAACGCGACTTTGACTCGCGGCGTTGAACCGACGCCACGCGTAAAGATCAACGCGAAGATGCTGAAGAACGCGATCGGCACCACAAACGTCAATAACCACTCGACACGGTTGTGGCGAAGGCGACGCAAATGGATCTCGATGACTTTCCAAATCACGTCCGTTCAGTCTCGCAGTTCGTGGCCGGTCAAATGTAGAAACACGTGATGCAGCGACGGGCTTTGCACCTCCACGTCGACAACTCCATAACCGGCCGCTCCGACCGCATCGATCAATCGAGGCAGCCCCACGGCGATCTCGGGCAACTTTGCCGAAACCGATTGCTCGCCTGGCTTGACTGTCATCGTCAACCCGCACGTCGCCAGCGGTTCATTGCCGGCGCCCCGCAGAACCCGATCCAGTCGCACGGTCACGTTGCGATCACTGCCGATCGTTTGCCGCAGCAATTCATCGAACGTCCCGGTCGCCACCACGCGTCCGCGATCGACGATCACGATCCGGTCGCACTGCGTTTCGGCTTCGTCGAGATGATGAGTCGTCAACAGGATCGAGGTATCGCGTTCGCTCAATTGATCGAGCATCGTAAAAATCCGCTGGCGGCTCTGTGGGTCCACACCGACGCTGGGTTCATCCAACAGCAACACTTCGGGTTGGTGCAAGACACCACACGCGAGGTTAATGCGACGCTTCATCCCGCCCGAGAACGTGGAAACCAAATCGTCGCCACGATCAGCGAGCCCGGTCCACTGCAACGCCCAATCGACGCTCTTTTTCAGTTCCGAACCACGTAACCCATGAAACCGCCCGAACGCAAACAGGTTTTCTCGCGTGGTTAAATCTCCATACAACGCGATTTCCTGTGGCACCAAACCGAGCGTATCACGAGCGGATGCCCGATTGACCGGTTGGCCCATCAATTCGATCGTTCCGGCATCCGGCCGCGTGCGTCCTGATAGGCAACGGATCATCGTCGTTTTGCCCGCTCCGTTGGGACCGAGATAGGCAAGCCGCTCGCCCTGCCGCAGCTCAAACGAAACGCCATCGAGAGCCATGTGCCGTTGACGGTCGCCATTCCAAAACGGCAATACGCCTGCCCCACGAGCGTAGCTCTTACGCAGCTCATTCACCATCACGGCGGGGGGCGGGGAGGAAATCAACGCGGTTCTCAGAGGTTGATGTGGGATAACGTCGCCAGGCAATGGTACCCCAAGGGCGAACGTCACGGAAACCGCAAACGCCCCACCGAATCCCGCCCACTTTCATTCCGTTTTTCGGTCGAAATACAACGCCCCCGTAGGACACGCCGCAATGCACCGCGCGGCCAAATCTCCCATCCCCTCGTCATAGCTTCCGTCGAACGGGACGCTCACACGAACATCAAACCCGCGACCGACGAACGACAATCCCAACGCGCTTTTGGATTCCGAAGCAATCTGAATGCACAACTCGCATTTGATGCACTTACCAGGTTCAAACAAAACCTTGCCGCCACGTCCCACCACCTCGTACTTGCCCTGCCGCGTCCCGAATCGGTTAGGATCGGCCCCGTAACGAGCCGAATAGTTTTCCAACCGACAATCGCCGTGAGCGACGCACCCACACGACAAACATCGATCCGATTGATCGGCGACCTGGTCCGACGAATACTCTTCTTTCTTTGTCAGAATTTGCACCGGGACCGAAGCCGCTCCGGCCAGGAACTGTTTCATCTCGTCCGTCGCCACTCGCCCCAACCGCGATGCGAACGGCTTCGCGGGTGCCGTCACCGTCTCACCTGACAAAAATTGATCGATGCACCCGGCAACTTCCTTGCCATCTGCCGCACTTCGCACAAACAAACACTTTCCACGCACCGCCGACCCAGCGGCAAAAACGTTGCCTCGTTTGGTTTGGTAGGTCTCACGAGTGATATCGATCCCTCGACGCGATGACTCCACGGACCATTCGTCCGCCAACTTCACCGCATCCATCCCCGCGGCGATCAACACCACGTCATACGATTCCACTAGCGTTTCAAACGCCTCGCGTGAGTCGACCGGCGTCTCCGTTTCAACCTCAACGTCAAGGCGAACGATCTGTGCTATTTCGGCATCCAAAATTTCGCCCGGCATCGTCTCCTCATCAATCTCCGATCGCAACCTTCCGCCGAGTTGTTTCGTTGCCTCGATCAAACGGCATGCATGTCCGCGTTGGCGAAGGTAATACGCCGCAGACAATCCCGTCGGGCCCGCACCAATAATCGCAACTCGCTTGCCTGAGTCAGCGGCGCACTCCGGTGCATATGCTTGTTCTGACGCGAGATCCTGGTCCGCGGCATAACGCTTCAATTCACAAACTGACACGGGATCATCGGCCGAGCTACGACGACACCCCTTTTCACACGGCTTCGTGCAGATACGCCCCAACACGGCGGGGATCGCGATATCGCGTTTGATCGTTTCAATCGCATGATGCAAATCGTGTCCGCCTAACTGCCTGAGCATCAGCGGGATATCCATATGCGCCGGACAAGCAAAGAAACACGGTGCCAAACAATCGCCGACGTGATCACTCAGCAACAACTCCAACGCCGTCCGCCGGGCTGCATGCACCTCGGCTGTTTCGCTGTCGATTTGCATCCCATCCACAATTTTGGTCGCGCACGAAGGCACCAATTTTCCGTTCGCCCGATCACGGACCAAACAAACCTGGCACGATGTGGAAGGCAAATAGCCCTTCAAAAAGCACAACGTCGGAATCTCAATTCCCAACTGATTGGCCGCGTCCAACACAGTCGATCCATCGGGAACATCGATCGTTTGATCGTCAATCGTGATCGCAGGCATTTATCTTCTCACAATTTCGACGGCGTGTTCGGGACAGACGACTCGGCACGTGTCGCACGCCGTGCATTTGTCGACATCAACGACATGTTTGGCATAGGGGACCGCCGGAATCGCGTCGACGGGACAGTGCTGTGCACATAACGTGCATCCGATGCACGCGTCGGTGATGTGATACGCGATCAAATTCTTACATTTGCCCGCCGGACAATGCCCGTTGAGATGCGCCTCGTACTCATCACGAAAATATTTCAACGTCGAGAGCACCGGATTGGGTGCCGTTTTACCGAGTCCGCAAAGACTGCCGCTCGACACGCTCTGGCATAAATCCTCGAGCAGATCCAAGTCGCCCTTCTTTGCTTTCCCCTCACAAATCCGTTCGAGAATCTCCAACATCCGTTTGGTACCAACGCGACAATACGTGCATTTCCCGCACGATTGATCTTGCGTGAATCGCAGGAAGTAGCGGGCGATGTCGACCATGCAATCGGTATCGTCGAGGACCACCATCCCGCCGCTGCCCATGATCGCGCCAACCCGGCTGAGTGCTTCGTAGTCCACCGGCGTGTCTGCCAAACTCGCCGGCACACATCCTCCCGAAGGCCCTCCGATCTGAACGGCTTTGAACCGATGACCGTCCGGGACCCCGCCACCAATCTGATCCACGATTTGTGCAATGGTGACACCCATCGGAACTTCGATCAGTCCGCCGCGCCGAATCTTTCCCGCTAGCGCGAAGACTTTCGTTCCCTTGCTCGTCTCGGTTCCGAACTTGGCAAACTCTTCGCCCCCGTGTCGCAAAATCCACGGTACCAACGAAAGCGTCTCGACGTTGTTGATCAGCGTCGGCTTCTCCCACAATCCTGATTCCGCCGGAAACGGAGGCCGCAACCTGGGCGTTCCCCGTCCCCCTTCGATCGAATGAATCAACGCCGTCTCTTCACCGCAAATGAACGCTCCCGCACCTTCCTTGACCGAGAACTTGAGCGAGTACGAACTGCCCATGATGCGTTCGCCCAGCAAACCGGCCGCTTCGCACTCCGCGATCGCGTGACGAATGCGTTGAACCGCGAGTGGGTATTCTGCACGAATGTAGAAATAGCCTTCGTGAGCCCCCGCCGCGACCGCAGCGATCGCCATTCCCTCGATCACTCGGTAAGGAAACGACTCGAGGATCATGCGATCCATGAACGCGCCGGGGTCGCCTTCATCGCCGTTGCAGATCACATACTTTGTCGCCGCATCCGCCGCACGCACCGTCCGCCATTTGATCGCCGACGGAAAACCAGCCCCCCCTCGCCCTCGCAACCCGCTGCGTTCGACTTCATCGATCACCGCCTCGCCTGACAATTCATTCAAACATCGCTTCAATGCGACAAAGCCTTCGTGCCGTTGGTATTCGCCGAGATCCAACGGATCAATGTCGCCACACGATTCGGTCGCAATCCGCTTTTGCGGCCCCAAAAATTCACACACCGGCCCCTCATGCGGAGAAACGGCCTCAACGCAGGAGTCGGCTCCATTTTCGCGTCCATACAAATCGGCAACCAACTTCGACCACGACGTCTTCAACCGCGACGCGATTCCCGTCGGTTGAAAATTCTGCAAAACAATCTGCTCAACCTGTTCCGCCTGCACGTGACAATACAACCGGCTCGTCCCGTCGCTACGGATCGTTTCAACCAATGGCGTTTGGTGGCACATCCCCACGCATCCGACCCGTTTGACATCAGCCGCCGCGCCGATGGACGTGACAACCTCTTGAACTTTGTCGAACACGTGACCACTGCCTTGGGCGACGCAGCACGAACCGAGTCCGACGCGAATTTCACCCGCCGCCGAACCGCTGCCTGTAACATCACGTTTCCGCAAATCTCGACGCGGGGACGGCCCACTCGTACTCCGTCTCGAAAACTCACGCACCGTCCCTGGCACACTTTGCGGAGTTAATCGACCGTACGTCGCATCGTCAATCTGCACGACCGGAGCGAGCGTGCAACATCCCAAACACGCGACCGGCTCGATCGTAAACTGCCCCTTGCGATCGGTATCCTCACCGGGCTCCAACCCCAAGTGCAGTGCGATCGCTTCTTCGATCAAGTCGGCTCCTTTGACGTGACACGCCGTACCACGGCAAACTTGGATCGCGTGCCGTCCCATCGGACGATGGCGAAACTGCGTATAGAACGTCGACACACCCGTAATGGTCGATGGCGTGATCTCAGTCAATTCGCACACCCGCTGCAGCGCCGCATCAGGCAGGTAGCGATACCGCGTCTGGATCGCCTGCAAGATCGGAATCACCGCCTCCGGACCACCACCGTGCGACGCCACCGCCTGATCCACAAATGCCAGGTCAATCGCATCGGCCGCAGCAATCACGTTGCCATCAACGCCATTCCGGTCATTCCCTACCGCCGCACTCATGATTCACCGATACAGAAAAGATGTTTGTCACCGCGAACAAAGATTCGTCCGCCGACAATCGCGGGGCTGGTCACACATTTCTCACCGAGATTCGCCTCAAAAATCGTCTCACACGCCTCTCTCTTCGCCGCAACCAACCAACACAGTCCGGATTCACCGATCAACAAAACGCGATCACCGATCAGGGTCGGTGACGACTTGAACCCATCATCGAAATCCTGTTCCCATATCGGATCGCCTCCCTCGCCAATGTCGTAACTCGTCAACGTGCCAAACGACGCCAACATCAAGATCATGTCTTCGACCAATAACGGACTCGTCGTGTCCGGTGCCCCAAAATCAACCTGCCAAATGATGTGCGTGTCCGTGACGTCGCCGCTTCCGCCCAATCGAATCGCCGCTCCACCGGGCACCTCGTTGCACACATACAACACACCGTCGGCCGCGATCGGTGAAGGACCAACGTCTTGATAGAGCGCGTCGCATCGCCATATCTCTTCGCCATCGCTCGCACGATACGCAATCACCCACGGATTCGCGCACGTGATCACCTGCCGCTCACCTTCGTAGTCGATGACCAACGGTGTCGACCAAGACGCCGGGACGTCGCGAGACGTCTCCCAAACGGTTTCCCCCGTCGCGCCATGAAGTGCGATCAATTTCGATAGCGGTTCGTCTTCCGCTCCCTGGTCCAATTGAACCAAAACGCGTTCATCTTCGACTACCAAAGAGGAAGCGTGCCCGTACGGATTTTCTGGGATCCCAAACGACCGAGTCCAAACGATCTCTCCATCCATCCCGATCGCGACCACGTCGCCGTGTGCGAACATCGCATAGACACGCAAACCATCCGTCGCCATCGTCGGGGCCGCATACCCCGTATCATTGTTCACTTCCATTTCGACGGCATCGCCATCACCTGCTTCCGGTGAAGACACGGGAACCTCCGTCTGCCAAATCAGTTCGCCGCTACCAGCGTCAAAACAACATACGGCACGGCGTTCCAATGTCGCCCCACTGAGGAAAACGTGTTCGCCCCAAACGATCGGAGAGTTTGTGCCCGGCAATTCCACCGGCGACTTCCACGCGATTCCCTCACCCGACGCCGCGTCCCACGATTTCGGAATCGGCGCAGACGCCGCAGTCCCCATCCCGTCGGTACCACGAAAACGCGTCCAGTGTTTGCGTTTCTCCTCAAGTGTCGGCAATTCCGCCGGTGCAGCAACGTCAGACGCTTCCTCCAGCAATCCGCGTTTTTGAGTTTCTTCACCCAACATTGCTTGCCCGGTTTTTGCATCACTCAGCGTTGAATGATCCACCGAACTCATTGCCACTTGATTCGGCTCGGGAAACAACGCCGCGACTTCCTTTGCGTTTGTAGGCAATACATTGCGATCCGAGACAATCAGCCATCCCGAAAACAGGAACACTCCCACCGCGAATCCGCCAACGGCCGACAACGACTGCACACTCACGATCGCATCCGGATCATCTCCATCGGTAACCGCCTCTTCGATGACCGGTGCCTGGCGGCGAATGTTGGCAACCATTTTTGCCGACACGATCGCAACGAAGACGCTCCCCAACAACAACCAACTGCCCACCGCCATAAAAGCACGCCGATCGAAATACTCCGTCCGCAACTCCACGTCGAGCGTTCTGATCTGGCTCGTGATTGCCTCATGAGCCGACTCGTCACCCGTCGCCTCTCGCAACGATCCTTTCAACTCGACGAATGCCGGTGCCACACTCGGATCGACGACGCGTCCAGCAAAACTCGCTAACATCGCTACCGCGACCACGATCGAGAACAACACCGCGATGGCCGACACTCGGAACCAAGTCCGATCATCACACCTCAGTGATTCCCAAAACGGCTGCTCCCGGTGGCTCATGTGATCTGCACCAATTGAGAGGGTTCTTTCGGAATCGATCCCGAAGCTGGATTCGACGTGCCACCTTCGGTGACCGGGCAGTACCAAAAACAGCGACCGCACGAGACGCAGTTCTTTGTATCGGCTCGGTAATCTGCGTGAGGACGACGAATCCCCAACGAAACCAATTTGAAACTGATCACCACACCGATCCATGCCCCCAACATCACACCGAGCCAGCGAAACCGGTCTTGCTTCGTAATCACACTTTCATACAACGCACGTTCGTCACGCCGTGCATTGCGAAACGCTTCGCTGGCGTCAGTCGTTGTCACGGCTAAACCCATTGATTCTTTCCGCAATTGCTCGGCGAGTTGCACGTCCGGGTCCATCCGAGACAACGGCACCCGCATCAATGCCCCCATGCCGGTGAAGGCAACGATGATCAGCGGAGTGGCCAGCAAAATCCAACCGAGACGAGCACGTCCACGCGACGCTTCACCGGGAGTTGCTCGAGCGACGGGCGATTCGATTGCCCCGTAAGGACACGCCTCCGTGCACAACCCGCACGAAATGCACTGCGTCGCCGGAATGCGAACATGAAACCACGAGAACCGTGAAAACACCGATAAAACGGCACCATACGGACATAGAAACCGGCAATAAGGACGGCCAACAAACACTCCGATTAACAACAACATGCCGCCCGCGATCATCATGTTCGCGTTACCACCGAGGCGGAAGAAACCCACAAAAGGGTCATAACGACAAATCAGAAACGCAGTCCCCGTTGCCGAAAAAATCACCGCCGCACCGAGATAAATCCATGTCATCAATCCGAGCGAATGATCCACCCAACGCGGCACCTGAACGTTCTTGATTGACACAAACTCTTGAATCGCTCCAAGTGGGCAGACCGCCGCACAAAACGTTCGTCCAAAGAACAAGGTGAATAACAACGGCAGCAAAAAAAACGCAACCACCGAGACTGGGATCACGTAACCGGCATCAAACAACGCCAACGCCACATTCTGAGTCGCGCCGATACTACACACGCATCCCTGCCGTACAAAACCGAACCACACCAACGACGCAAACGACAACGCAAACAGATGCCTGCGGGATCGTGTGACCAACGCGAAATAACTCGCCAACGATAACGCCAATACCAATAAGGCCACATCCAGAAATTCCCAACCCACACCACCACCGGCGGGAACCTCAGTGGTCGGAATTTGATGCGAGCTGAAATCCGGCGTCGGAATCAACTCGCCCGAAGCAAACGACGGCATCACTAACAACAACGCAACCACGCCCCATCGCAACCAACCACCGCACCGAACGAGGCGTGTTCGTTGGCTAGGACATCTTCCACTGAATGAGTGCAGAGCGTTCATCGCATCGTCACCATCCGCATCAATTTCTCAACCGGATCGTCATCCACGCCCGATGCGTCGCCAATCTTGCTCTCGTAGAGTGCCTGAGCTTGCTCCTTAATTAAATAAGGTTTGTCCGACGGCACACGCGTGTACGCCTGAGTCGGACAGACCCGCGCGATCGCACACTCATTGCAATTCACGCATCGGTCATGCATGACCTGCAGATACAACGATCCGTTCATCAACGCGCATCCTTTGACGCACTTCCCACAACCGATGCACGCGTCTTCATCGATCGTGTATTGATAGAATCGCTGCCCCGCCTTGTCCTCGATGAACTCTCGAACCACCGCGGCGGTCGGACACAATTGGTTCTCCGCAGCCGTGCTGACGTCGTCGTAATTCGTATCGAGATACCCTGTGCAAATGTCACAGTACCCGCACATGTCAAAACACTGCACGCATTTCACGGCAGATTCATCGAGCACACAGTAAGTCGAACAATGACTGCATCCGACACATTTGTCCGGATCGATTTGCCACCGGGTTTCGCCCGCATTCCCATAGCGCCCGGCCAAAAACCCGCCGAGAGTCCCCAAGGCGATTGCACCAGCTACACGCGTCCCCCGCGACAAAAACTCTCGTCGATCAGCGATCGGCAAAGAAACACGGGTTGCGGAAGAGGCACGCTTATCGGACACGATCTCGCCCCTCCCTAACCGCCGTAGCGTTCGTCGCAGTTGCCCCTGTCTCGGTAAAACCCTTCGCTCTCAAACTTGCCGACTGCTCATTGGCTTTTCTTGCCAACTTCGCCCGCTCCAACGTCGCCGCGGGCAAAACACAGCGACTCACCTGAACACAATCGCGGCATGCACTGAGCGTATGAGAACATCCGGCTTGCAACCGCCGACGAGTCAGCACCCAACCGACAACACCGATTACCGATGCCAACGACCATCGTGCACTCGCGGCGATCCACTGCCTTCGGTTCATACGCATTGTTCAATCACCTTTCTCGCGGGTGTGGATGAAAACGCGGATCTGATCTGCGGTCGGATCGAGCACCAACACTCTGCCCTCACCGTCCACCGCGATATCGAAAACGTCACCGCTCATGACGGCTTCGTCTCCCCGACTCTCGCGCCGCAACAGTTGCTCCGAACCGGCAACGACACTCTGCAGTTTCCCCGAATCATCGTAGACTTTGATTCGCGGGATGCCCTTTTCCGACGTCACAAATCGGCCTCCCGGCAACATCGCAATATGAACCGGATTGCAGCACCCGAAGAAATTGTTCATCGCCGATCCGGCCTGACCCCACACCGATTCACGCGCGCCACCGGCGGTATACGTTTCCACCCGTCGAGCGCCCGGATTGACCACGTGCACCAGCCCATTATCCTCCGCCGCTAAATCGAAATAGCCACTCGGTACGACATAACCGCCGCCCATCTCACCCATCCGAACCCCATCGAGATCAAACACCATCACGGTTTGATTACCCGCGTCTGCGACATACACATTTTCACGAGTCAACGAAATCGCGGTCAGCAACGGATACTTCGCATCGACCGCCCAACTCCCAATCGATTCACCGTCGGCCGAAAACACTTCAATCGATGTCATGCAGCCGACATAGAAACGCCCCGCGTGTGGATGATCGCTTCCTGCCACCGCGACACAGCGTGGCTTTTCCTGCGGAGTGATCGTCTTCAAAACATTTCCGTTCGTATCGAGCACCCAAACTTTTCGCTCGCCACATACAATCAACGTTCCATCCGGCGAGACGGCCAACGCATGCGCCTCCATCGTTGGCAATCCAATCGGTGTCACCTCGGTGTATTGCAGCAACGACTCAGCGACTTCGGTCTGCCGAGACACGTCCAACGCAAAACGTTTCCCCGAACTCGTCAACGACTCCATCCGCATCACAACGACGGACACACCGCCGAGAACGAACACCGTCAGCATGATCCACAGCGGAGCCCAAACCGAACCTTGGTGACGATTCATAGCGAGCCCCCACTCTCAACAAACGCATTCGCGGAAACATTCAAACAAACCAACCGGGTCATGTCTCGCAGCAATAGATAGCCGTCCACGATCGCCATCGGCCCCCACGCATCGTGCCCGTCCTCGAACACCAGATGACTCGCTCGACGGTGGTACCCCGATGCGTCCGCATCCGCGATCGTCAACTCACCAAAGTTACTCATCATGAACAACAACCCGTCCGAGATCAGATACGGACCATGACCGAATCGATCTCGACCGCTGTTCCAAATCTCGTTGCCATCGAGATCCATACAAACCATCGGACCGCCACCACGTTTTCGAATACCGAACAGATGCCCGTCGTAGAGGATCGGAGTTTGCTGTTCCGAATTGAACTCTTTGGGAGTGTATTTCTTCTCGATGCTGACCTGCGTCGCGCTATCGTCAACACGAAGCATCAACGCTCCCGTATCATTTCCATATCCACTGCACACCCAAATTTTTCCATTGGGTAGCGGAACCGGAGTGGGGGCATGTGCGAACTGGACCGGCCACTGCGTCGTGTCCCACAACACGCTACCGTCGTCGGCATCCACACCGACGACGCCACCGCTACCGCAATACACGTACATGCGTTTCCCCGCGTGCTGCATCACCGCGATGCTGCCGTGCGTCATCTCCCAACCCCGTGGATTCTCCGTCCGCCAGACGACCTCACCGGATTTCGGTTCGATTGCGACCATCAACGATGCATCACCGGGCGCGATGATCAAACGTCCCTGATCGACCAAAGGACACTGCCCGGCATACCAACGCGGAACCGTGGTTTGATACTCGACACGCAAATCCAACAACCATCGGTTCACTCCCGTCGTCGCATCCCAACACGCGACGTGACATTGCGGTCCGATCGTGATGACGCAATCTTCAAATAACACTGGAACAGTCCGCGTGATCCCGTGATTGCGAGTCACCGCGACGGGATATCCGTTGCTCCAAATTTCGCGTCCGTCATCGAGAGAAAGACAACGCAGCACGTCTGCTCCGGCCTCTTCGTCGTAGTCCAGCACGTAAACACGTCCGTCACGTACCGCCGGACTCGCGTACCCTTCGCACAACGCAACTTCCCATTGTCGGGGCGGTCCGCTTTCAGGCCACTGCCGTGCCAACGGTGTCGAACTCGGCGAAACACCATCCCGATTCGGGCCACGGAAACCCGGCCACGATCCTCGGATCTGTGATGCCACGCCCATGCCCCGTACCGGTTCACCGGCAACCGTCGCTTCATAAGGCAACCGATTCGCGGTCACCAACACTTGAGGCGTGCCATCCATTCCAGGCAGACGCATTTCGATCGGCAGCGTTGAGCGAGTAAAAAACAAACTCAACAACAAAAAAACCGCCAGGACAAAGACCGCTGCGGAAAGCGTCCTATCGATCGATGAAGGTAACATCGTAGATCACCGAATTCTCCAAGTGCGGAAAGTGAGAACCACCTTCCTCGAAGTACTCGATTATGCGCCACCTCACCTCGTCTTCACCACAGACGAAACAAACTCCCCCGAACCGTCAAAAGCGAAAACAACGTAAATCACGGCATTTCCTAAAAACGTCGCGACGATCCACCGCACGGAAGCCCACCCCAAAAACAACCTTCATCGATGGAACTTCCCAAACCCGGATCCACTATTGCTCTAAGTCGCGAATCTAAGTCGCGAATCAATTATTGAAATAGACTGCGTCTGGGCAATGAACAAGGACGCTTATCAAGTCAAGATACAAGTGCGGTTCGAGAAACGCTGGCAATGCACGTCAACTGACTTGCTCACTGAAGAGAATCCATAACACACCAAGCTGATAACCCGTTCGTGAACTCGCCAGCGATTCGATCACTTATCGCAGCTCACGTTCGGGTTGATCGCGTCGGAGCGTTCACGTCCGAAAGCCACCGTACCTAGCGGAACGGTCGACTGAGTAACCGCCCCGCCGAACCTCTAGAACTAAGGCGAGAACTTGGCGACTTCCTTCGCGAGCTGATCGTAGTTCAGTGGCTTTTGAAGAACTTCCGTCGCACCGCTGGCGATCATCCGATCACGCAGGTTGGAATCACGAATGCCCGTGACAATCATCACCGGAATGTGAGACGTCGCGGGATGAAAACGCAATTGCGAGAGAATCTCTTCACCGCTGTCTCCCGGCATGTGCAGATCGAGAAGAATGACGATCGGCGCCAATTCAAACGCGAGGCGATAGCCATCGATCCCCTTGGAAACCCGCACCACCTCGTAACCACGGGATTGCAGACAGAGCTTTACTCCGTGCGAGAAGTCCTCATCGTCATCAATACATAGAACGAACGGCCTTTCGTTTCGCGTGCCCGAGGCCTCGGTCTTTTCGGCAGGGTCGGCAAGACCGCAGCCAGCGGAATCGGCATCATCGTTCAAGCTAATGATGTCGTGTGAATCGTGGAGAAAATGTGAAAACATGGGAAGACGCCCTAGTCAGAGGATGGAACGATAAAAACGATTTACCGCATCGAAAGAGATTTCCAACGCGGCCTGACCCAACGACGTGGGTCAAACAGGGGCAACTTGATTTAGGTTAGAACCGCCGCAATGGGCGTTAACTAGATCCGTGATGTCTTCCATCACACGATTCGATTTACTGATGTGCTTCGCGCCCATCATTTCACATCGACGGCGAGTTTCGTCATCCGTTCGACCGGTGACAAACGCCTTCGGAATCGCACGAACGGACTCATCCGAATTGAGAAACTCAAACGCGGTCAATCCGTTTCCGGTCGGTGTCTCGATATCGGCAAGCACGAGGTCAGGCTGGAATGATTTCAACTTACGCATGACCGAAAGCCAATTGTGAGCGACCACCACTTCATGACCACACGCTTTCAATTTCACATCGACAACATCCGCAAATGCGATGTCATCTTCGATCAACAAAATCTTCATGGACTTGACCGGATTGAGCTCGGAATGCGAAACGACGAGCGTCTCGGCGGAATCCGTACGCAGTTCCGTGATGCATGGGATGTTCGAGCAATCATCCGTGACAGGGTAATCTTGCTGCAAACACAGGTCGATCGTTTCGAGTAGTTCGGCGTTGACGAAAGGTTTTCGAATGAATCTCGCCGCACCACTGTCCAGTGCCAGATTTTGATCCCCAGGGCTGGCCGACAACATGATCACCGGAATCGATTGCGTCTCATGATTCAATTTCAATTCACGAAGCGCGGTCAACCCATCCATCAACGGCATACGAATATCCATCAAAATGACATCGGGAAGGACCGATGAAACCATGGACAAAGCCTCACGACCGTTAGTCGCCGTGAATACCAACATTCCATGTGATTGCAATCGGATTTGAAGCCCGAGACGGATCGCCTCGTCATCTTCAACGACCAAGACGCGTCCCTTTGAATTAAACATTGATCAGATCCTCTGAGGGGTTGCGGGGGGAAACGTCACATGAGCTTGGCATGCACAACTGCACGTCCTCACGCAACACATCGACGTCATAGGTGCCGCGATTTTCGAGTTGAAAACCGGGCAATTTTCCGACCGGACGATTTCGGTTCGTTTCTTCGGTCTGCTTTGTCAGACGCGTGCAAAATTCGCGAGCGCCCTCTGCGTGTGTGTTCAATACCAGGATCCAACGTCCGGAATCGACGGGCACGAGCAAATCACGAGCGTGCAAGACAAAGTTCAATAATGCTTGCGAGTCACTCAGTGATTGCGGGGTCAGTGCATTGGATGCCGTGATTTCAAACACCGTGACGACTTTGTCGTAAGACGTTTGCAGACGCAGCAGCCGATCGAGGTAACGAGTCACGAGCGATCGGATGTCATTGAGGGGCACGCTGAAGCTAAACGTACTGCCCTCACCCACAACACTGGCGAGCGAAAGATCACCGAGATTCAACTCCACCAGTTCTCGAGTGATGCTCAACCCCAATCCAAAACCTTTCTCGCCCGACTGTATCGAGGTGGTCGCCTGACGAAAACGATTGAAAATCTTCTCACACTCCTCCGGATCGATTCCCTCGCCGAAGTCTCTGACCGAGACACGGAGTTCTTGTTCGATCAAACAACAAGCCACCGAAACAACGATCTGCGACCCCGCTTTCGAAAACTTAATCGCGTTAGTGACCAAATTCGTTAGGCTTCGACCGAGCTTCTCTTGATCGCAAAAGATCTCAGGCAAACCATGGTAGTCGTCACAAACGATTTCAATTTTGCGGAGATTGGCACGTTGCCGGAGCAAAGGTACTTCTCGATCGAACACGTCCGCGATCACGCAACACTTTCGACTCGCGCCGAGAAGCCCCGTCTCGTGACGGCTCACGTCGAGCATGTCATCGACAATGTTATTGAGCCCGTCAATCCGATCCTCGATGACGCGAAGAAAATACTCCTGCTGCTCCGTCACCGCACCCGCAGAACCATCAGCCATCAGATTTGCGTATTGCTTGACCACACACAGTGGCGTACGGAACTCGTGCGAAACATGATTGACGAAGGACTGAGATGATTCACACAGTCGACGAAGGCTCGCATTCTTGTTTTCGAGCTCCTTGGCGTGCCGCGCCAACTCGGACTGCTGCTTGTCGACTTCGCGGACGAGTTCGAGAATCTTGAGTTGCTGTTGGATCCGGTGCAAACTCTGCTCAATGCAACGGTGCAACAACCTTTGGTCCACATCATGTTTGCAGATAAATCCGTCGGCCCCGGCACGCAACGCACTGACGTAATTGCTCTCGTCGGATGATCCCGACAAAACGATGATGGCCGCCGTCGGGATGACCTGACGCACGCAGTGAACGGTCTCCAGTCCGACCGAATCGGGCAGGTTGAGATCCGAAATGACGACGTCATAGTGACAGTCGCCAATGGTTTGCTTGGCCTCAGCAAGCGAACGCACGGTGTGGATGCGGTATTCTCCACAACTGCGAGCGAGCAGTCGTGTCACGATCGCCGCGTCCGTCGAGTCGTCTTCGAGAATGAGTACAGAGAGTGTTTGCTGGCCGTTCACGGTGTGCCCCACGTGGTTGGTTATGTCGAGTCAGCTACCGCAAGTTTTGCCCCTTACGTGCCTTTGACACCGAACCTTACGTCGTACAAAAGACATCCCCACAAAAACGATCACTTTACAGCGCCGAATGCAGTTTGATCGCCCAATACCGCTCAAATGCCGCACGAAAACCGCGTCAATCCTCCGCATCGGCACGACAGATGTAACCTCGAAGATGCACTTGACTCCAGCCTCCCGCTCGCCTATCGTAAATTAACGATAAAGGAAACTCATGGCAAAACGATCCAGTACCAAGAAAACGTGCTCCAGCGAACCGGCGAAGCTCACCGCTGACCCGACGGCCGAAGAATTCGCCAAACTTGCGTGGGCGATTGCCCATCCCGCACGGGTGCAAATCGTCCGACTGTTGATAGGCCGAGAAGCCTGCGTGTGTGGCGAGATCGTCAATTGCCTGCCTCTGGCTCAATCCACCGTTTCCCAACACCTGAAAATCCTCAAAGAGTCAGGTCTGATCCAAGGCGAAGTCGACGGGCCAAAAGTCTGTTACTGCATCAACCCGAAACAACTCGAAAAACTCAAATCCTTCGTGAACGGACTTTGAGTGCTTTTTTTTAACGCCACCAATCGCCGATCGCCGATAAACGATACTGTTCAGTAAGACGAATTCCCTTAATGGATAAACGAATGAGTAATGTGCAAATCTATGACCGTGCGATGTGCTGTTCGACCGGTGTTTGCGGACCGCAAATCGATCCGGTGCTGCCCCGTTTTGCCGCCGACCTGGACTGGTTGAAAGCACAAGGACATTCGGTTCAGCGTTTCAACTTGGCCCAAGATGCGGCTGAGTTCGCAAAACACGACCGCGTCAAAAAGTTGCTGGCCGACGAAGGCATCGAGTGCCTGCCGTTGGTGATCGTCGATGACAACGTCGTCAGCCGCAACGAATATCCCTCTCGCGAAAATCTCGCCCTGTGGACCGGCACCAGTTTGAAACCGAAGGCGTCCTTGCCGACCGCCGGACTGCCCACCGCCGACACGGGCGGTTGTTGCGGTGGCAGCAGCGGATGCTGTTAAGCGTCAACGACGCTCGACTTCGACGCGTACTTCCCCCCTCAAAATCGAGACCTTTCAGATGAAGTTCCTTAACCAACCGACTCGCAATCTCTTCTTCACTGGCAAGGGTGGCGTCGGCAAAACTTCCATGGCATGTGCGACCGCGGTGCAATTAGCCGATCGAGGTCTTCGCGTGCTGTTGGTCTCGACTGACCCGGCGTCCAACCTCGACGAAGTCCTGGGGACGCACCTCGCCAGCTCACCGACTGCGGTCGAGTCGGTCCCAAATCTGTTTGCGATGAACATCGACCCCGAGACCGCTGCGCGCGAGTACCGGGAACGTATGGTTGGCCCTTATCGCGGTGTGCTTCCCGACGCCGCCGTCGCGAGCATGGAGGAACAGTTCTCGGGTTCATGCACTCTCGAAATTGCAGCGTTCGATGAATTCGCGAGGTTGCTCGGTGATAAAGAAGCGACGAGCAACTTCGATCACGTCATCTTCGACACCGCGCCGACAGGTCACACGTTGCGATTGCTAACGCTGCCTTCGGCGTGGACCGGATTCATAGAAAACAACACGTCCGGCACCTCGTGTCTCGGTCCACTCGCTGGGTTGAAGGCTCAACAGGAAGTTTACAAACAAACCGTCAACGCGCTTTGCGACGCGACGACCACAACATTGATTTTGGTCACTCGCCCCGAACCGTCTGCTTTTCAAGAAGCCGACCGCACCAGCGATGAGTTGAAATCGATCGGTGTCGGCAATCAGCACCTGATCGTCAACGGTGTCTTTCGCAGCCAAACGGAAACCGATCCGATCGCCACCGCGATGCAGCAACGCGGTGACCAAGCCATAGAAAATATTCCGGCCTCGATCGGAACGCTCCCGCGCACCATGATCCCGTTGTCGGCTCGCGGACTGATGGGGATCGAATCGCTGCGTCGCGTTGGCGTAACCACGAATGCCGATGAACAAACTCCCATTGATTTCATCGACCACGACATTTCTACCGAAGGCCTGGGGTGTTTGGTGGATGAGTTGTCTGGCGGCGGTCATGGCGTGATTCTTGCAATGGGTAAAGGTGGGGTCGGGAAAACGACCGTCGCTTCCGCCGTCGCGGTCGCATTGGCCGACCGTGGTTTTGACGTGCACCTGTCGACGACTGACCCGGCAGCCCACGTGGCGGCGACCATAGCAGCCGACCGACTCCCCGGTCTGACCGTCGGCCGTATCGATCCAGCGAAGGAAACCGAGGACTACCGCGCCGAGGTTATTGCAACAGCCGGTGAGAACCTCGATGAAGAGGGACGAGCATTACTCGAGGAAGACCTGCGATCGCCGTGTACCGAAGAAATCGCGGTGTTCCGTGCCTTCGCCAGAGCCGTCTCGGAAGGCTCAAACCGTTTCGTCGTACTCGACACCGCGCCCACCGGCCACACGATTTTGCTGCTCGATTCGGCACTCGCCTACCACCGTGAAGTCTCCCGGCAAGCGAACCAGATCACTGAGTCCGTGGAAAACCTTCTGCCCCGTTTGCGAGACCCTAATTTCACACGCGTCTTGGTGGTGACATTGCCCGAAGCCACCCCGGTCCATGAGGCGGCAAAGCTACAGGACGACCTGCGACGTGCAGAGATCGAACCGTTCGCCTGGGTTGTCAACCAAAGTCTATTGCCGCTCGACGTCACCGACCCCACGTTGCGTCACCGTCAACGGTACGAATTGCCGTTCATCGACGAAGTCCAATCGGAACTCGCTAAACGGTTCGCCTTAGTCCCATGGCAACCCGAGCCACCAACGGGGATCGACGGCTTGAGAAACCTCAACCAGCTCGACAATTCAACCGTCTAATCATTCAGCAATCGCCACGTAGCCGGAACTCGTCAAGAGTTCCGGCATACCTTCTTTTTCAATGCGATCCCGCATCCTTGACCAATGCGCCGCAGACGACGCGCTGTTTGCTATGCGTGACTTGCACGCCCGCTTTCGCCGCGTCACCCCGACGAAACAAATTCGGTGGTTTGACTGCTTAGAAGCCATGCCCAACACCGGGCAGCACGAGCTTCTCACAAACCAAATCGAATTTCAAAATCCAGCGGCAGCGATTGGTTAAGGATGCCTACACAATCGTCCAAAAAAACTTTTTGGCGACTTGTCGATTCCATTCGCTACCGTTCGATTACTTTTGAAACGGCCGATTCTCAGGCCAATGATCGGGTACTCTCGCAACTTCGCCGCGATTATTTGAAGCGAAAGGATTGAAGATGTTTTCCAAATCGCAAGCCGAACACCAATGGCTCGAACAAATGATCGGAGACTGGTCATTCGATCACCAATGCATGGGGCCGGATAATGAATCCAGCCAATCGTCAGGAAAAATGACGTGCCGGACAATGGGAGGTTTGTGGCTGATCTGCGAGAGCAGCGGTGGCACCAGCGATGAAGACAAATGGTCCTCGATCATGACCCTCGGTTTTGATCCGACAAAAAATCGATACGTCGGCACATTTGTCGGTTCCATGATGGCCAACATCTGGCACTACCGCGGAACCGTTGACGAATCCGGTAAACGATTACCGCTTGATTCCAAGGGCCCCAAATTCGGTGGCGCAGGCACGTGCCTGTACCGTGACACCATCGAAATTGTCGACGCCAACGAATGGCTGATGATCAGCGAGATGCAGGACGACGACGGTGCGTGGGTCAAATTCATGCACGGCAAGCACACACGCATTTGACATTCCAACGACACGCCACCCTCTACCCATCATTTCCTCATTCACTCCAACTCAACAGACATTTACAGAGACACTTATGAACAGCAACCCGATCGTATGGTTTGAAATCTATGTCGACGATTTAGCTCGCGCGACCACCTTCTACGAAACGGTTCTTGATATCAAACTCGAAGAACTGCCCGCACCCGTCGAGCATCTGAAAATGATGGCCTTTCCCGCCTCGATGGAATCCCCCGGTGCATCGGGCGCGTTATGCAAAATGGAAGGGATGAAATGCGGCACTGGGGCTGGCACCATCGTCTATTTCCGTTGTGAAGACTGCGGCGTCGAGTCGTCGCGAATTACCGACGCGGGAGGCAAGATCCAAATGCCCAAATCACCGATCGGGCAGTACGGGTTTATCTCGCTGGGTGTCGATACTGAAGGCAACGTTTTCGGTCTGCACTCGCAAAAGTAGATTCCAATAGGCCAGTTCAAACGACGTCGATCAAGTCAGTTGGCTACTACGGTGTCGCCAAATGGGAAGCCAGGCGAGATCCTGATTACGAGGCACTTCCTGAATGGCTACGATAAGACGAACGCCGTGCCCCATTCGCCGATTCGATCGCCCCGAAGGATCGGTGGCTCACGCTTTTCACTCCTCTTCCAATTCGCAAATGATGAAAATGTCTCGCTCCAAACTCGCAGGATGGATTCTTAGTGGCCTGCTCAGTGCTTTTCTCTGCTTGGCCAGTGCGAGCGGCAAATTCACTCAATGGGAAGGAAAGGCCGAAATGTTCGGCCACTTGGGATGGACCTCTGAAGTGATGTTCAAAGTGGGGATCGTTGAAGTTGCCGTCGCGGTGCTCTTTCTCATCCCGCGAACCGGGTTCATCGCCGCGATCCTCCTATCAGCCTACCTCGGTGGAGCGACCGCATCGCATGTCCGCGTCGGCGATCCATTCATCGCACCGATCATCTTTGCCGTCATTGCATGGGTCGCGTTGGGACTGCGAGACCCACGTGTTTTCAACATCGCCTTCAAAGCTCCCACTGTAGAATCGTCCACAACGGGCGAACCACCCCATCCGCCGACGCAAAGCTAGAGCTCCTCAGCAAATGAGTTCGGCATAAGTGGTTACGTTCGCCAGAACGTGATCCAACGTCTGGCAATGTCGCGACAACAAAAACCAAAATGCATTAGCTGCCCAGTATCCCATCACGACAGGAGTGCTGCACGGGCGGCTGACGAGCATCCCTCATGCCGTCGTCGTCTTTCTCGCTTACACGTCACGCAGCCCCGTCACGCTGATGCGTCGCATCATCGCTGAGGCGACGCGTTGACATCAATCAGTCGAGCATCGGGACTTTTTGATCGACATCACCCAGCGTTTCTTTCAACGTGAGAACGCGTGCGTAACGATCTCGTAGAGTCGCCAGAGACGCATCGTGCAGCTCGGGAGTCACCGTCGCACAGCAGTCCTCAACCATGGTGACGAGATACCCAAGATCGCAAGCATCTCGGATCGTCGTTTCAACACATTCATTTGTGTAGACACCGACAACGAACAACGATTCGATACCCAAGTTTTTCAACACGTAGTGAATGTTGGTCGATGAAAAAACGCCACTCGCGGTTTTATTGATGACGATCTCGTCATACGCGGGATCGGGTGCGACCTGTTCCAGGAAGTCCGCTTCGCGTGATCCCGGTGGTGCCAACAATTGCAACCGTTTGTGTCCCTTTCCTCGATCGCGACCGTTCTGCGTCAGTGACTGAATTCGGGTATGAATGACTTCGAGACCGTGTTGGCGAAACGCGTCTTGCAATTTCCGAACACCGGGCAGCACGCATTTTTCCAAACGCTCGAAATAGTACTCCTGTGCCTCCGGCGCCACTCCACTGGCGTCGGCATCGGCAAACACGCCGCACCCCGGTGCCGCGTCGAGATATTGCAGATCGATGCACAGCAACGCCGTGTTCCGTTCAGCCAAAAACTCCAAGTGTTTGGGGTTGTCGATGAACGATTCATGGTAGGCGTCGCGTAGCGGATCGACGTGAGAATTGGAGCCTTCGTCGCGGTAGGTCATAAATCAGTTGGCCAATTGGATTAAAGTATTTAGCATCAAGTTCGCGCCCGCTTCGATGTCCTTCCACGCGGTCCATTCCGATGGAGAGTGACTTTGCCCACCTTTGCTGGGAACAAAAATCATTCCGACGGGGACCATCCGCCCCATGATTTGGGCGTCATGGGCAGCACCACTGGGCATGGTGTTCGAATCCAATCCGAGCAAACGACTTTGCCGGGTAAGAACCTCGATCATCTTGCCACTGCACTGCACCGGAGCAATGTAGCTTTTCTGCTGAAACTCAAACATCAGGTGTCGACGACGAGCGATCGCCGACAACGCTTTGCGAAACGCGGTCGACAACTCGTCGAGAACGTTCTCCGAAGTATCTCGCACATCCAACGAAAATTCCACCAGCCCCGGAACCGTATTCGTTGCCCCGGGCAAGATTTGAGCTTTCCCGATCGTCGCACGACTCCGGTCGCTGCCATTTTCGTCCAGAATCCGAGGAATCTCGTGGGCAAAATCGGCGAGTCCCATGAAGGCGTCGTTTCGCATGTCCATGGGCGTCGTCCCGGCATGATTGGCCTCACCCTTGAAGCGTACCGACCATGTGAATAGCCCCGTGATCTCGTCGACGATCCCGACCGGTTTGCCGATCCGGTCGAGGACCGGTCCCTGTTCGATGTGCAGCTCCAAATACCCTTCGATCGATTCCGGATTGCGAGCCGCATCCAACGCGCCCATCGGATCGAGCCCATGGCGTCGCAGCTCATCTTCGAGACGGACGCCATTCATGTCCGTCATCGTAGCCAGTTTTTCAGGATTCACTTCGCCGCACACCGACTGCGAACCGAACATCCCGCCGAATCGCCCCTCCTCATCACTAAACGCCACTAATTCGATGGACCGTTCGAGCGACAGTCCGGCTTCTCGGATGCAGCGTAGACACTCCAACCCAACGATCACGCCGAGCGTTCCATCCAGCGCACCAGCGCAGGGGACGGTATCAATATGCGAGCCGACCAATATCTCGGGGGCATCGCTGACGCCTTCGATCTTCGTCGAAATATTGGCCGCCCCATCGGTGGAGTGCGTCAATCCCGCCGCTTCGATCTGATCAGTCAGCCAACGCTTACCCTCCATGTCGGCATCCGTGAACGCCATCCGATAGATCCCATGGTCAACGGGATCACGTCCGATCTCCGCGAGTGCGAGAATATCCGATTTGATCCTTTGCAAATTGACAGGAAGTGGAGGCATGTTCAATCAACCGCCGGCAGCGGAAGCCCTTCGACGTATTGTCCATGCAGCATATGAAGCTGCAACGCGTGGTTCATGACGATGTCGTTGCGACGTGCGATCGTGCCATCGGTTTCGTTCCACGCATCGGTTAAAAACTTCGAGAGACGGGCGTGGTCAAACAAACCGACCTGCGCCACGCGTTCCGGAGTCAGCCAGTGATCGATCATCTCCTGTACGGCCGCTCGTTTGACCGGATCGGTGTGGGCCGGCGGAGCCATGAAAGCGAATTTCTTTCGTTCATAGAGTTCGCGTGGCAGCACATTCACCATCGCTTCACGGAGCACCCACTTCTCGACACCGTCGCGGATCCGCACGTCCGGAGGAATTGTCGTCGCGTATTCGGCAACATGATGATCCAAGAACGCGGGCCGGGCTTCCATCGAATTGGCCATGTCCATTCGATCACCGCCCCAAGTGAGGATTTGCCCTTCGAGCATCGTCTTGCTCCACGTGTACTGCGAGATATCAAGTCGATGTCTTCCGCGAACCATGCTCGGGTCGATCGCCCCCGCCACCTCGGCAACCGGGTCGTACGTGGTCAGCATGTCCTGAATCGAGGAATTCAGCAACGGTTTGACTCGCTCGAGCACCATCATCCATGGCTGAATCCACGACGGAGTAAAACCGCACAGGTCCTGCCACGCGTGATGGGTTTGGTCCTCTTCCGCCAAAATCGCACCAGCAAAAATGCCTGCCTCGTTATCGCGGCCCAACCAGTCACGCTTGAAAAACGGATAGCCACCGAACAATTCGTCGGAACCTTCGCCCGTAATCACCGCCTTGTAATTGCATGCCCGAACGCGCCGACTCATATGCCATTTGGCAACGGCGAGCGTGTTGTAAAACGTCCTCTCGGCGTGCCACGTCGCCCTCTCGAACGCCGGGCCGTACAGTTCCTTTTCGGTCAACCTCAATAATTCTTGCTCTGCCCCCGTGCTTTCCGCCATCCGGCGTGCAATGTTCGATTCGTCGTACTCATCGCTATCGAAAGCAATCGTGAACGCCTTGATCGGCGACTGCTGCAAGTTCGTCGCCAGCCCCAAGATCGAACAACTGTCGATACCGCCGGACAAGTAACATCCCACCGGAACGTCCGCTTCCAAACGCGTCGCGACGGCATCGATCAAGCGATCCTGAACGCCCTGCACGTACTCGCCGGGATCGACGCCCGACTCGTGTGATTCCGGAAACTCAAAATCCCACCAACGTTTCGTTTCGACTTCCAAACGGTCGCCACGCAGGCTCGCGACCAACATGTGTCCCGGCTTGAGTGCATCGACTCCTTCAAACGAAGTCGAACCGGGCACCATCACCTGCATCATCTGATGCACGGCCGCTTTGGGGCAAAGTCGCGGTGTGACATCAGGATGCTTCAGAATCGACTTCACCTCCGATCCCCACACCAAACCCGAATCGCTGACGTGATAGTAGAGAGGCTTCACCCCGAAACGATCACGGATCAAGATCAACCGCTTCTCTCGCTGATCGAACAGCACAATGGCAAACTCGCCCCGGAGCTGCTCGACGAACGACAAGCCGTGCTTCAAATACAGAGGCAACGTGATCGCACTGTCACTCTTGCCATTGCACGTGTACTGCTCGCACGCGAGTTGCGTGCGCACGCGTTTGTATCCGTACAGCTCGCCGTTAACCGTCACGGCGTAGTCCCCGTCATCGGTTTCGATCGGTTGATGCCCGCAGTCGAGCCCGATAATTGACAACCGGGTATGCCCTAACGCGACCCCGTGTTCACGAAACAAACGGCTGCCACGTTCGTCGGGACCACGATGATCGAGCACATCGAGCATCGGATCGAGGGCGAATCGCAAGTCGCGTTCATTGGTCCGCGACGGATTCCAAAAACCGGTAATACCACACATAAAGGATGCAAGAGTTCTGAGTTTGAAATAGAAAGCCCGAAACCACGGCGACGAAGAAGATCAGCTGCCGCCCAATCCTGAAATTCGGTCGAGCCGGTCGAGCACGGAGGTCAACAGAGACTGCCTCACGAACACAGCCCCCGCGGCCTGAGCGAAGTACAAATTGTGTTCCGTCTCATCGAGATTTTCGCTCACCTCGTCGTTGCGAGCCAACGGATGCAGAATCACAGCCCCCGATTTCAGATCACTGCTGGCGTCCAACTTATATCGAGCATCCAGTTTTCGATAACTGTCACCCAGAAACGCGATCGAGTTGACATAAACGACATCCAACTCCGGCAACACCTCTTGGACATCATTGATGATCTCGATCTCAATCGGCGACTCCTCGATCGGCTCGGTTAAATCCAAACCGACCGGATCGGCGAGTTCCGAAATCAACGTGATCTTCTTGACCGCACCGGAAAACATTAACGCCAAACGAACAAAACTCTTCACCGCCCGCATCGAACCGGGTGTGCCGATGATGCCCAGGTGAACGCGTTTCTCCGGCGGGCAATCCGCGCGACACAATTCGGGACGCCATTTCAACAACGCGTACCAATCAATCAATGCCTGCGTCGGATGATGCCCCGAACCGTTGCCCGCATTGATCAGCGGACGTTGCAAGTTCTTTCCGATCTCGTCAAGGCAATTCGTATCGGGGTGCCGCATAATGACAACGTCACCATACGTGTTAAACATCTCGCCGATATCCGCGAGCGATTCGCCTTTCGCAATTCCCGTTACCTGGCCATCAGGTACCGACAATACCTTGCCGTCCAACCGCAACACTGCACTCTCGAACGACAACCGCGTCCGCGTGCTGGCCTCAAAGAACGCAGTGATCGCGATCTTCCCATCGAGCGGTTTGTCCATCTCGACGTTGCGAGATTCCAACAGGGCTGCCAATTGCGCGATCGCAACCACGGTCCGACGATTGAATTGACGCGGATGCAAAATGGATTGCCCTGCCAACGTTTGCAACGCCTCCCGGTCAATCTGGCCATCGCAATAATCCAACAGCGCGATCGGACAGAGCCGACGACCTTTCGAATTCGTTGCTGCCGAGGTTAACGGCGAGGCATCGTGATTGCTTGTGTTCATATCCGTTCTACTCACCAGATTTGTCGGTCTCGAGAGTCGATAACCAGGAACGCGACCAGTGCCACCACGCCAACGCACGTCAGCGCCAACGCACCAATCACTAACAGTTGTAAAAACCAAAGTGGAAACATCTTGCTCACGTTGCCTCGTCAGCGAGAGTCGAAAAATCGAAATCGTCAGGCGCGAACCAAGTCGCCAAGCCGAAGACGACACCGGAAACGGCCGCCCCGACCAATGACGCGACAAACCATCCAATGGCAAAGTACGCCCACAATCCCGTCGCGGTCCCGATCACCATCGCGGCACCCGCGGCGAGCGGGCTCGGACGTTTGAAATACAGTCCGCCGACAATCGGCCAAATGCAACTGCCCACCATCGGACCGGCGAAAAACAGCACCGTCGCGAGTGTCCCCACGTTGGGATACGCCACCGCCCAGGAAAGTGCTCCCAAAAAGATGATCGCAATCGTTGATGCCCGTCGCTTCGCCGAATCAGACATCACGCCGCCATCAGGTTTTAAACCGGTCTGTGTCGACTTCGCGATCGGTTCAACAATGTCATTAACGATAAGGTCCGCCGTCGCCGCTAATAGGCTATCAATGCTCGACGCCAGTGAACAAAACACGACGACGAACACCAACAACGCGCCGCCGGTGCCCAACAACGTCGCCGCCACCAAGGGCCCCACCGTGTCCGGTTGGCTGATACCAATTCCCAGCGCCGGAGCCGCCAACCCCAAGAACCCAGCCACGATCGGAACCGGCAACCACAGCACTCCGCCGAGTGCGTATGCCTTCGGCCCCACACCTTCTCGCATCGCGAACGCACGGCTCCACCAAACGTTGCTGTGGAAGATTTCTCCAAAACCGAACAGCATGTTATTAAACAACGCCATCAACGCCGCCGGAAAAAACACCGACAACAGCATCGGTCGATTGGTTTCCAATTTCGAGTGCACATCGGCGATATCAATCCGCGTCAAAACAGCGACGGCGACCACGATCAATCCGACTAAGATGATTAAACTCTGGATAAAGTCGGTTCCGATCACCGCGTACATTCCGCCGAACAGCGTGTACGTCACACACACCGCGACGACCACCGACATGCCGACCGGATACGGAATCCCTGAAAGGACTTCCAGCAATTTCCCGCCGGCCATCGACATCGAAATGAGCCACGTGATCGCGTAGAAGATCGAGATCAGCAGGAACGGCACCGATCCCAAACTCCCATAACGTCGTCGCACAAACTCAACCGCGGTGTACCCCTTTGGCATCAATTGCCGAATCCGACCGCTCATGGGAGCGAACGCGAACAACCCAAAACTCGCTGTCGAATACGCGACCGCCCCCCACACGCCCAACTGCAACGCAAACTGGGGCGCCAGCATCGTGGTGTTTGACGTGATCCACGTCGCAACGGCCGTCGCGGTCCCCAACGCCAAACCGACATTGCGGCCTGCAACCGCGAAACCATCATACGACGTCGCCCGACGCCCCCACCAAATGCCCAATGAAATCCACAGCACGCTGAAACACGCCAACATCACATAGCCGGCCGTCGGGGACAGCACCGCAGTCGCCACGACCGGAATCGCAAAGAGATCCTGCATCACGAAACCGCCCTCGCCTCGTCAGTCAATTTGGATGCCCTCAACGCGCCGGCCGCAATCAAACCGATCATCGCAAGAAAAACAATTAACCCAACCCCGAACGAGGCCCACGCCTGAGACATCGGCCAGTGATCGACCAACATAACCGCTGACTGAACACTGGCGCCGACCAAACGATTATCGGCGGAGAACGCCTGGGCCATAAAAGAGTGCTCGCCATCAGACAGCCCCGAAATAAACGCTTCCGGCAAGGCACCTTCGTAATACGAATTGCCTTCGGAATCGAGAATCAGGTAACGCGTGGCGCCCGCAATCTCATTCCATTGCAGCGACTGATAACCTTCGCGGACGCGATCAAAACGCGTCTGAACAAACTCGATCTCCGCGACAGTCGGCCCGGTTTCATTCCCCGGGTTCGATTCAACCGATGCCTCGGTTTCGGTCGCAGCTTCGCGTTCGGCGGGACCGGCCTCGGTCGGGGCCGGTTTTGCCGCGGTCAGTTCTGTCGCGATCAATTCTGCCGCAACGGGTTCAGATATTGGCGTGGCGTCCGACGGACCTTGAGCGGAACCAGACGCATGGTGGCTGGAGAAAGCCACTGCCTGACAAAGAAGCACCATCGTTAGACGAGGGATAAGCAAACGCATCCGAACGATATCGAAATTTTACTCGCAAGGGCCTGTTCGCCTTTTTCGGCCGGCGAGAAAAATTGTGGTCTCCTTGCGACTAGATAAACTTGAAAAGCAAATTGAAACGAAACGAGACCCATTCGCGGAAACAAATCACGACAGCGATTCCGTTAACCTCTTCGAGAATAACAGTTCTCACGTTGAGTCGAAACCGGTGTCCTCTCGCGGTCCGGCGATAACACACGCAAACGCCTCGGATCACCGGCTCGAAACGACAATATGCCCGTCCGAAACGACCAACGCGTGGGCACTGCACGCTGTCTTTTCGTCACATGTGTAATTGCGCACCATGTTTACCATCACCTCAAGTCAACTGGCATGATGCAATGAGGACTTCACTGTGCCGATTCACGACGTTTTGCCGCCCTGCGTTTTTTAGCGGTCCCACGTGTTTCCTGCGCTGGCCCCGCCCGGTCCGTTCGCGGCGTTGCCGCCGTACCAGGGTCTTTCCCGTCGAGGTAAAAGTCGAAGTAGCCTGTTGCCGCGTTGGACATGGGACCAATGGCCAGCCCCGGTGGCGACAACTCACTGGCCCACTGAGTCAATTTTTTGCGAAGCCGATCGGCGACCTCGGGATTCTGCGTTAAGACGTTGTTCTTCTCTTCGATATCGCGTCCGAGATGGTACAGATACTCGCGATCGCCACCTCGCAGTAACTTCCAGTCTCCTTCTCGAATTGCCGATTGGGCGATCCATCGCCACGCCAAAAATTCGTGCGGTGCACCGCTTAATTTCCCAGACAGATACGGCACCAGGTCAACCCCGTCGAGGTCACCCGGGTTCGCTTTCAATCCGGCCACCGACACCGCCGTTGCCGCAACATCCAGAGCGCTGACGGGATGGTCGTAGACGTTGCCTGCAGGAATCGTCCCAGGCCATGAAACGACAAAGGGGACATGCATCCCTCCTTCGGCGAGCATTCCTTTCTCGCCATTGAGCGGATCGTTGAGTGAACCGTCCCAACCTGGCCCACCACCGGGTGCATCGAGTTTGTGAATTTTCAAAGGCGCGCCATTGTCACCGATGTAAAAGACAAGTGTCTTTTCAGTGAGATTGTGTTTCGCGAGCGTCTCCGTGATCAACCCAACACCGTCATCCACCGCTGATAACATCGCTAGCGCCTGCCGGCGTCGCTCGGGCATGTCGCCGGGAAACCGATCGAGATACTTTTGCGGCGCGTCCAACGGAACATGGGGAGCCCGGTAGGCCACGTAGAGAAAGAACGCTTCATCTTTGTAACGTTCGATCAGCGACGACGCCGCTTTGCTACACGCGTCGACATGATAAAGCTTTGGCGGAAACTGCGACATTTGGCGGTCCTTCCCCTCGAGTGTGATATTCGAGGAGAACGGCCGCTGCGAGTTTTGATTAAACGCATGAGTAAAACCATGCTCGATAATTCGAGGCCCCGGCCCGAGATGCCATTTCCCAAATTGAGCGGTCACGTATCCCGCGTCTTGCAACCGTTGGGCAATCGTGGTTTCACGATTGAAACCGTCTAACGACTGACCGTTCGCTTCCACACCGAACCGCGACTGAAACTTACCGATCAACAATCCAGCCCGCGACGGAACGCACTGCGGAGCAGTACTGTAACCGTTGCGAGCAAGAACGCCGCTGCGTGCAAGAGCATCCACATGCGGCGTCTTAACGTCGTCCAACACGCCCTGGCATCCCAGATCGGCATACCCATGATCGTCCGTATATAAGACCACGATATTTGGACGATCATCAGCCTGAGCGACCGCAGCGCCGACGCCTAATAACAAGTACACGAGCAAGGCTTGGAATTTCATTGCAACTTTCAATGGGTGGGAAATACTGTCGCGCGACTTTGTTCGGCGCGAGCGTCTGTGCGTGGGAAGTCACGACTCTCTAAAACATGTGCCGATCGTGCGTCAGTCTCACGGATTATCTTAGTGAAATCACATTAAGGAAGTGCGTTTGGTCAACCTCCGTTCAACCTATCCTCCTAATGGCTACTGCTTTCGGCCACCTGCTTTCGATCTTCTCACTTATTGGCACGAGGATGGAACCATCGCGTGCGAAAAGACGAGTTCCCCCAGACCAGCACCAACGCAACCGTGATGCAGTGGCGAAAAAATTGTTTCGCGAAAACACTCATCGCGTTTATGGAAAAGGGAATGCAAGGCAACCGCGAGCAAGTGAACGGTTAAGCACATGAACAGGATTGATTGTGTTTAATTGGCAAGCGAATTGCACCATTGATTCGATGGGAATCTCTCGTGGTTTTGCTAGCATTTCGCCTGAAGGTCAGGCGGACGCCACAGCGTCATTTCCTCCTAACTTCAACGGGAGGAGTATCATGGCACGGCCTGCAGTTCTGTTTGCGGAAATCAACAGTGAACAACAGCGAGATCGTCTTATCGAACTTTGGAAACAACATCCCAATCATTACACGCGAATGCGAGGACACGCGATCATCCTCAGTGACGCCGGCTACAAAGTCAGTCAACTGGTGGACATCTTCGGTGTTGATCGCGACACCGCGGCAAGCTGGATCTCGCGTTTTAACGAGGGAGGAGTCGATGCCCTTTTCGATGACGACAGACCGGGCGGGCCGCGAAAACTCGTCGAACAGGAGCAGCGGATCCTCGAGGATCTTCTCCGA